>NZ_JARFYM010000101.1 GCF_030272705.1 Rhizobium mayense
CTAAAGCGTGTCGCACTTATTCAGCCTCATATCCGGCTGCTCTGAAGAAATTCAGGCATTCGTCGACCGAGAAGAGGCTGACAATTTCACCGAGGGCTTTTGTTATTGCATCGAAGCTTCGTGCGGCGCGTTTTCGTAGTAAGGTTTTGAGCTTGGAGAATGCCATCTCGATGGGGTTGAGGTCGGGTGAATAGGCCGGCAAGAACAGCAGCCACGCTCCCCGCTCCTTGACCAGTTGTGCGGCACGCTCGCTCTTGTGGAAGCCGACATTGTCGAGAATGACGACATCGCCCCTCGACAATGTCGGAGCGAGTTGAGTTTCGATCCAGGCTTCGAAGATCCGTCCGTTCATCGGTGCATCGACGATGAACGGCGCAGTCAAGCTGTGACATCGCAGTCCGGCGATGAAGGTTTGAGTTCTCCATTTGCCGAATGGCGCATGGGTCCGATAGCGCTGGCCTTTGGGACACCATCCGGTGCGCTTGGTCAGCTTGGTATTGGTCGATGTTTCATCGATAAAAATCAGCCGGGCCAATGCTTTGTTGAAGAAGCGCCGGCGTCGCTTGATCCACAGGTCACGAGCCTGCGCGATCTCCGGCCGCAGCTGTTCGCTGGCCATGAGGCTTTTTTTTATTGCTCAGCCCAAGCCGTTGGAGAAACCGACCGATCGTGGCGCGATGGACCATCACACCGCGTCCGGCCAGTTCGAAACACAATTCGTCCAGCGTCACATCGCCATCGACGGCAACACGCGCGACAATCCATTGGCTATGCGCCGCCAATTTACCGCCGCCTGCTGCATGGCCCTGCCTGGCCGGCGCCACCGAGCCCTGCGACCGGTGCAGGATCATCATATTGTTGACGAACCGCGGCGATACCCGGAAATGACGGGCGGCTTCGCGATGGCTATTGCCTTCCTCTACAAACGCAACCACTCGCACACGCAACTCTAACGGATGCGGCTTGCCCATGGTCGATCTCCTTCCATGCACAAGTGAATCACAAAGCAAGCTTCAACGGAATCCTGAATCACGTAAGCTGCGACACGCTCTAG
>NZ_JARFYM010000102.1 GCF_030272705.1 Rhizobium mayense
ATGTAACTCCGGTCGGGCTACGCCCTCCCTACGTCACACCCCCGCCGCAGAGTCTCATCCTGATTGACGCTGAATCTCACCGTGATTGCCGCCGCGCACAGTTCCAACGGACACGAAGTTGGATGCCCGATGGCAGCACCTGATGGCGGAAACAGAACGACGGCATAACGCTCTGTTTCCAGATGAACAGATCTCTATCGTCCAGTATCAAGCAAAAACTGGAGCGCCTCAGTCCGCAATCTACAATTCGCATGGATTGAGAGTTCGGGGTATCTCCAACCTTCACCGAAGTGGCGTGCCCATTGAATTGATCAGTAAAATGGTAGCGGGTCACGCAAGTATAATTATGACGCTGTATTACACCGTTTACGAGCCGTGGCATATCCACGACATGCTGACTAAGGCAGCGGTGGAAACCCAGGCCAGAGTCGCCCGGGAGTTTATGGAGGCGTTTCGAAGCTTTAGCATCGATGAAGCCCGTAACTCGTCGGCGACGGTTGATGATGACACGGTACGGTACGCTAAAGAAAAATCGGATCCAGCCCTCTATTGCAACGTAGACATCGGATTTTGCCTCGAGGACGGCAGGAGATGCGACGAGGGAGGCCCTCCAATACGCCGATCGAAGGGACAATCCGGCGATAAAACCAAACACAGCGCAGTCCCTGGGGGAGACCGCAATTGTGTGATGTGTCGGTTCTTTGTCTCAGGACCGCCATGGATCCGTCAACTCAGCATGCATTCCACCTCGTTGCTTGAGAAAATCGCCCATCTGCACCGGCAGGAAACGGAGATCAAGTGACCTTGCCCCGTTGAAATAATCCATTTTGAAGTAAGCTCTGGCCCATTGAGAGGACCAGGGAATGAAGCGCAACCGTTTCACGGACGAACAAAT
>NZ_JARFYM010000103.1 GCF_030272705.1 Rhizobium mayense
GCTTATGCCTTGTACTTTTCAACGGCACCGGGAAGCTTGCTCCACGCGGCGTACCAGGTGTTGAACAGCTTGAACTGCGCTTCGACATAGCCGCGCTGGCTGTCGGTCAGCGCGTCGGTTTCGTTGAAATGGAGCGTATATTCCTGGTCGCCCTTCAGCACCATCATATGCTTGAAATAGAGGACGAGGTCCGGCCCTTCGTCGAAGGACGACAGCACGGCGAGCGCCTGTTCCAGCTCAAGCGCGCGCAGGCGGGCGTCGACGTCGCCGGCCGCGGCCGCCTGCGCGAGGTTGCAGAGATGGAGGACTTCCTTGGGAAGCACGTTGCCGATGCCGGTGATGGCGCCGGTCGCGCCGCAATTGACGAAGCCGTGGAAGACGGCCGTGTCGACGCCGATCATCAGCGAGACGTCGTCGTTGCGGCTGATGATGTTTTCGGCGGCATAGCGCATGTCGGCGGGACCGCCGAATTCCTTGAAGCCGACGAGGTTGGAATGTTCGGCACGCAGCGCAAAGAACAGATCGGCGCGGGTGGCAAAGCCGTAATAGGGGCTGTTGTAGATGACGGCCGGCAGATCCGGAGCTGCCGTCAGGATCGCCTTGAAATGCGCTTTCTGGGCCGCAATCACCGATCCGCGCGACAGGACGCGCGGAATGACCATCAAGCCCTGTGCCCCAACCTTTTGCGCATGCGCGGCATGGGCAACCGCCGAGGCGGTGTTGACGGCGCCGGTGCCGACGATGACCGGCACGCCGGCCTTGACGAGGCGTTCGACGCCTTCCATGCGCTGCTCGTCGCTCAGCAGCGGCCAGTCGCCCATGGAACCACAATAGACGACGGCCGACATGCCTTCAGCGATCAGCTCTTTGCC
>NZ_JARFYM010000104.1 GCF_030272705.1 Rhizobium mayense
CTAGGCTGTGGTGACGATTTAACTATTTGAGCCACATGGTAATGGCCGCGATGATGACGAAGCCTCTGAAGTTTGCGAGGAGCTTGTCGTAGCGCGTTGCGACGCGGCGGAATTGCTTGAGCTTGGCAAAGAAGCGCTCAATGAGGTTGCGTTCCTTATAGAGTCGCCAGTCGCAGGCGTGTGGGCGTCGTCGCTCGGGTCGCGGCGGGATGACGGGGATAGCGCCAGCGTCCAGAATGGTGTCGTGGAAATGCTCGGCGTCATAGGCCCTGTCGGCGATGACATGGCCGGGATTGAGGCCATGAAGCAATTGCTTGCCATAGATCACGTCGCCACGATGTCCCGGTGCAAACACGAAACGCACCGGTAACCCCAAGGCATCGACGGCGGCGTGGATCTTGGTGCCTAAGCCGCCGCGTGAGCGGCCAAGACCCTGGGCGTCCGCTCCCCCCTTTTTTGCCGTGCCCCCGCGGCTTGGAGCTGGGCGCGGATGGAGGTGGAATCGACTGAGACCCACTCAAGGTCTGCTTCCTGCGCCAACGCTTCAAACAAGCCATCAAGGACGCCCATCTCGATCCAACGATAATAGCGCCGCTTGACGGTCTGGTAGTCGCCGTAGTGTTCGGGCAAATCACGCCAGCGTCCACCCGAGCGGGCCATCCAGATCAGCGCATCGACAAACCGCCGGTTGTTCGAGCGCGGACCCCGCCGCCCCTTGCGCCCTCCTGGCACAAACGGCTCGATACGAGACCACTGTTCAGCACTGAGCCCACCGGCATTCATGACCAACCTCCAAAAGGCAGTCTTGAATCTGATTTGCCTCGACTTGGAAAGCCAAACCGTTAAATCGTCACCACAGCCTAG
>NZ_JARFYM010000105.1 GCF_030272705.1 Rhizobium mayense
CGGCGCGATGAATCAATCATCTGCCGCGGGCGCACGGTCATGAACGCCGCGCGCCGCGATCGCCGCCCCTACGGGAACGTCAGGCCGAAAGCGGCCGGATCGGGCTGCTCGCCTTTCCGGGGCACCAAGAAGCGCTCCAGCCCACCCGGCACGAAGCTGAGAAGTAGTGTCGCCTGGTCGCCGACCACCTCGATCGTATGCGGCACTCCACGGGGAAGAGCCGCGTAGGCGCCTGGCCCCACCTCGACGCGGGCATCGCCGACGCGCGCGATTAGCTGCCCCTCAACCACGTAGATTAGCTCGTCCTCGCGCGAGTGGGTGTGCATCGGAGGCTCCTCCCCAGCTCGCACCGTGTACAGGACAGCACCATAGTCGCCTCCGGACTGGCTGCTCTCCACTTTCATTTCTATGCTCGAGCCTCCGCTCGTGGTCACCTTCTCGCCACCGTTGGGCGGCGTTAGAACCGGCTTCTGGACTGACATTTGTAGCCTCCTGATCGTGAACTATTCGACTGTCGCGGTGGCGGCGAACGGTTGCCGCTCACGTCCATCAGCATGGGATTGCACGCGGCGAATGAGAAATGACGTCATGCCATGAAATCGATAGCCGCGCGTTATGATGATCGTAAGCTTTCGGCATCGGACAAATGTGCCTTCGAGATCGACTGATGCGGCAGCACGGCCAAGACACTGAGATCATCACTCGCCGCTCGAGCCTTTCCGCGGCACAAACGGCGCACCGCCCGCGCGGTCCTTCTGGAGCATCGCCAGCGTCATCATCTCGGCGATCGTGTCGCTTGTGACGAGACC
>NZ_JARFYM010000106.1 GCF_030272705.1 Rhizobium mayense
ATCATCATGACGGCCTTCCCTGAACGGGTGAACGATGCACGCCGCCTGGGTGAGCACTTTCCATTGATTGAGAAGCCGATCGATAGCGGGCAACTGATCACTTGTATCGAGCACGTCCTTGGGTGTCGGCTCGACTGATCCGAAAAGCGTCAAGTGGCTGAGCCATGCGGCACCATATTTCATCGGGATCCAACTTGCCGGCACCTTAGGATCGATGCCCGAAGCGGTGTCGGCGCTTCGCATCCCGCCAATACGATCGCATCGCCGCTATCACTGCCAGTGATCCGCGTTTCGCGGATGCGAGGTAACCGTTGTTCATCCGAGCGGTGCTAAGGGATATCACGCGGGAAACAGCAAACACCGTTCGCCCGGCTCGGGACGTCACGAGACTCGTGCCGGAATATTCTTGCCGTTAGATTTCTATCGTCGGAGTTCAGACGGTTTGTGTTTCGTTATCACGGGCGAAGATGGGGCCGCAGGTGTCGACGATGATGGTCCGGGTCTTCATGGGATCACCCAATCGCGGCCCGTGAGCCGATTATCGAGAACGCCGACCAGCCGAGCAGATTCAGCTGCATACACTTAGGCTTCGGCGGCTGAGTTCGCGATGGCGCCGCAGCACTACCGCGGCGAAGCGCCGCTGGTCCGAAGCTGGGAAGCCATTAGGCGTACCCGACCGGCGCGATGAATCAATCATCTGCCGCGGGCGCACGGTCATGAACGCCGCGCGCCGCGATCGCCGCCCCTACGGGAACGTCAGGCCGAAAGCGGCCGGA
>NZ_JARFYM010000107.1 GCF_030272705.1 Rhizobium mayense
CCCGAGCCGCATGCCCTCGGCCTCACCCCCCGCCATCTCGCCTATGTCATCTATACCTCCGGTTCCACCGGGACACCAAAGGGCGTCATGGTCGAGCATCGGGGGATGATCAATTATCTGTCCTGGGCCTGCGATGTCTACGTGCCCAAGTCATCTTCCTTGGTCTCTTCATCACTCGCCTTCGATGCGACCGTTACCAGCCTGTTTGCTCCTCTGATGAGTGGTGGCCATACACAGCTTGTAACGGAGCGAGACGAGATCAGGGGCCTGCGGGCAAAACTCAATGCAGAGTGCGGCATAATCAAGATTACCCCGAGTCATCTGGATGTGCTCGGCCAACAGTTGCTGGTAGAAACAACCGACAGTCAGGTCGGCACGTTTGTCATCGGCGGTGAAGCGCTGTCGTCCTCCACGGTAGAATTGTGGCGCAGAATCCAGCCGACGGCCAGGATGGTGAACGAATATGGCCCGACCGAGACAGTTGTGGGCTGCGTCTTCTATGACATTCCGACCGAGTTCGCCACCTCAACCATTGTCCCGATCGGCCGACCAATTGCCAACGCGCGTGTGTATCTTCTGGACGGGCATGGTGCGCCGGTGCCGTTCGGGGCGGTGGGCGAGCTTTATATCGGCGGGGCAGGCGTTGCGCGCGGCTACCTGAACCGGCCGGAGCTGACGGCGGAGCGCTTCCTGGCCGATCCGTTCAGTGACGAAGCCGGCGCCCGCATGTACCGCACCGGCGATCTGGCCCGTTAT
>NZ_JARFYM010000108.1 GCF_030272705.1 Rhizobium mayense
TCTATATATAAAGCTTTTTTATCGAGTGGTGAATTTTTAATACTTAGGCCATTGAAATTTTCATATAAATAATTTTCTTGAATTAAGAATTTTTCTATTTTCTTTTGTATCGAAAATGTAGATAGGTCTTCTATTATTATATTTTCGCGTATTGTTTCTGGAGCAATTCCATCCCACGTATACCCAACGATTTTATCGGGCCTGAGAATGGTTAAAGCAATATAGTTATAACTATCCATTATCTTTTTCCGCCTTGAACTATTTCCAGCTTAGTACCGGGTTTTGGAATGAGAGCTAGTTCTTCTTGCGTAGCGCGACTCCCGACCTCGGCGACATGTCGATTCATGTAGTAGCGAACCAGTCCGGGGCCGCGCAGACCTTCAACCCGTTCGCGCTCGGAGAAGATGGCCCCAAATTTCACCAGCTCATTCATGATTTGACTAACGTCATCGGCTCGAATTCCGATGGCTTCAGATATTTCCTCGCGGGTCAGCATGATTTGTCCGGTGTGCGGCATGAGATGATCAAACAGCAAAGCCCAAACCCGCATAGCCTTCATTGGACGCTTACTGTTGGCTTCTAGCCAGTCGACAACAGCGGCATTTTGAGCGGGACGGATCATAACGAAAGGCTCCGTGGTTCCGGGGTCTGGTGTCGTAAGGTTCTTGATCTGAACGTAAAGCCGCCCAACAGCATCGCGCATCGCGGGGCTAGTCTCGGCGAAGGGTAAGAGGGCCTGTTTCAAG
>NZ_JARFYM010000109.1 GCF_030272705.1 Rhizobium mayense
GGCTGTATTTGTGTTCGTGTCCATCAACCTCGTTGGTCAAATCCTCGCCAGAACGATACGCAGCCGCAGCCACAACAGAACGCCCTGCGCTCCGGCTTATCGGCTTTGTCTCGGCGCGATAGATTGCCACGGATCGAAAGCCTTTCTTTTGGCGTAAAATGGGGGGTTCAGGGGGGCAAAGCCACCATGACGCAGGACTTGCACTTGTGCAAGTCGTAACTGCGCCCTTAATACCTGACGGCATCAAGGGATATGTGGTATTGTTCTTAAAAGATTGATTCCAGTTCCGAGGATAATATGAGCAACATTTCTAAAGAAATTGAAAACGCCAAAAAGATTATCGCCGAACAAAAAAAACGCATCAAAGAGGCTCAAAAAGCAGAAGCTAAATCGGAAGCAAAATTGCGCGATCGACAAAATTATATCTTAGGAGGTGCCTTAATAAAATTAGCCGAAACAGATGAACGCGCTGTCCGAACCATCGAAACACTTTTGAAGCGTGTTGAAAGGCCATCAGACCAGAAAGCCTTTGAGACATTCTCTCGCCTTCCTTCACTCGCCATGACACCAGTTCCAGCGTCGGAAAATACCCATGAGTGACATGCTGGAAGAAGATCCGTTTGAACTGTTCAAGCGGGTCGAAAAAAGCATCACCAAGGCCACCGGAAGCATGGAGCGTCTGGCATCCGAGCAGGACAACAGGTGCAGAACGATTTC
>NZ_JARFYM010000110.1 GCF_030272705.1 Rhizobium mayense
CCCGAGCCGCATGCCCTCGGCCTCACCCCCCGCCATCTCGCCTATGTCATCTATACCTCCGGTTCCACCGGGACACCAAAGGGCGTCATGGTCGAGCATGCGAGCGTGGCTCGTCTGTTCGAGGCGACACAGGACTGGTATGGCTTCACCGAACACGACGTCTGGTGCCTGTTTCATTCCATCTCGTTCGACTTTTCGGTGTGGGAATTGTGGGGCGCACTGCGCTATGGCGGACGTTTGATTGTCGTTCCGAGTAATACCGCCCGTTCTGCTCCCGACTTTCATGAGCTAGTCTGCAAGTCTAGCGTCACGGTTCTCAATCAGACCCCTTCGGCGTTTAAAGCTTTCATGAATGTAGAATGCCAGAGCAGTGTTCGAAGCCGCCTTCGATATGTGATTTTTGGTGGGGAGGCTCTGGAGCCGTCCATTCTGAAGCCGTGGTATGAACGGCATTCAGACGGCGCCCCGCAATTGATTAACATGTACGGCATCACGGAAGCGATCGTGCATGTAACCTATCGACCTCTTACTCATTCTGACACCTGCAACTCGGGTAGTCTGATCGGAGAGCCCATCCGCGATCTTCGAGTGTATCTTCTGGACGGGCATGGTGCGCCGGTGCCGTTCGGGGCGGTGGGTGAGCTTTATATCGGCGGGGCCGGTGTTGCGCGCGGCTATCTGAACCGG
>NZ_JARFYM010000012.1 GCF_030272705.1 Rhizobium mayense
ATCGTCGACTGGTACATGGAAGGCAAGATCCAGATCGACCCGATGATCACCCACACCATGCCGCTCGAAGACATCAACAAGGGCTTCGAGCTGATGCATTCGGGGGAAAGCATTCGCAGCGTGGTGCTGTATTGAGGCGGTCACAGACAGCGACGGCACCGGAGAACGCTGCACGACTTTGAATAGCGCGCGGCCTTTTGGCAAATCGATCCTGATTTGGGGCCGTGGGCAACCAAGGAGGAGGAGTTGAACATGCCAAGTCAAGTATCGATACACCCGGCGCTCGACGGCGGAGTGAAGGCGGGACAGGCGAATTTCAGCGGTGGGACGCTGGTCTGCGCCTGCACCGATCGCCCCGTCAAAGTCGCCATCAGCGGCGCAATTGCCCATAACCACGCCTGTGGCTGTACCAAATGCTGGAAGCCGAATGGCGCAGCCTTTTCGATCGTCGCCGTCACCGCGCATGAAAACGTCAAGGTTCTGGAAAACGGCGACAAGCTCGCGGTCGTGGATCCCGACGCCTTGATCCAGCGGCACGCCTGCGAAGCCTGCGGCGTGCACATGTACGGGCCGGTGGAACGCGACCACGCCTTCAAGGGTCTCGATTTCATTCATCCTGAGCGTTTTCAGGAAAGCGGCTGGCCCGAGCCCGGCTTCGCCGCCTTCGTCTCATCGATCATCGAATCCGGAACGCCGCCCTCAGCCATGGCCTCCGTTCGCAGCCGGCTGAAGGAACTCCACCTCGAACCCTATGATTGCCTGAACCCGCCACTTATGGATGCTATCGCAACCTGGGCCGCGAAAAAGGCGGGCACATTGAGGGAATAGGTCTGGCCCCTGATGGGGGACTTCGCTAAACCGCGACTGCGCATTCAGTTGGATGCGCAGCGCTTCTGCAATGAAACAACGTCAGTTCCCATGATTTACGTCGATGCCGATGCCTGCCCGGTCAAACCGGAAATATTGAAAGTGGCCGAGCGCCACGGCATCGAGGTGACGCTTGTCGCCAATTCCGGCCTCCGGCCGTCACGTGATCCAATGGTAAGGAACGTCATCGTCTCCAACGCTTTTGACGCTGCCGACAACTGGATCGCGGAGCACGCCGGCCCTGGTGATATCGTCGTCACCGCCGATGTGCCGCTGGCCGGGCGCTGCGTCACCGCCGGCGCGCTGGTGACCGGGCCGACAGGCCGTGTTTTCGACAATACCAATATCGGCATGGTCACCGCGATGCGCGATCTCGGCGCGCATCTGCGCGAGACCGGCGAAAGCAAGGGCTATAATGCCGCCTTTTCACCACGCGACCGTTCTGCCTTTCTCGAAACCTTCGACCGGCTCTGCCGGCGCGCCAAAGCTCATAATCCGCCTGGAGGTCAGCCTTGAACATCATTTCCCAGAACACCGCTTTCGGCGGCATGCAAGGTGTCTTTTCGCATGCGTCCGAGGCCTGCCACTGCGAGATGACCTTCGCGGTCTTCGTGCCGCCACAGGCGATCAAACAGCCCTGCCCGGTCCTCTGGTATCTCTCAGGCCTCACCTGCACGCATGCCAACGTGATGGAAAAAGGTGAATATCGCCGTATGGCGGCGGAACTCGGTCTGATCATTGTCTGCCCGGACACCAGCCCGCGCGGCAACGATGTTCCCGACGAACTGACCAATTGGCAAATGGGCAAAGGCGCCGGCTTCTATCTCGACGCCGCCGAGAAGCCGTGGGCTGAAAACTACCAGATGTACACCTACATCACCGAGGAGTTGCCCGCGTTTGTCAGCCAGCATTTCCGCATGGATATGAGCCGGCAAGGCATTTTCGGCCATTCCATGGGCGGCCATGGCGCGATGACGATTGCGCTGAAAAATCCGGAGCGCTTCAAGAGTTGCTCCGCCTTCGCTCCGATCGTGCAACCCTCGACGGCCGACTGGTCAGCGCCGGCCTTCGAGAAATACCTCGGCGCCGACAAGGCCGCCTGGCGAAAATATGACGCCTGCGCGCTTGTCGAGGATGGCGCCCGCTTTCCGGAGTTTTTGATTGATCAGGGCAAAGCCGATGGTTTCCTCGAAACAGGTCTGCGTCCATGGTTGTTCGAAGAGGCGATCAAAGGCACCGGTATCGGCCTGACGCTGCGCATGCACGAGCGCTATGACCACTCCTATTACTTCATCTCCAGCTTCATGGACGATCATCTGAAGTGGCATGCCGAACGGCTGGCGTGAAACGGGTGGCATAGCCGCTATGCAGTCCCCAGCTTGAAAAGCGAGTTTAGCAGAGGCATATCTCCTGTTGCGCAGACGACTGCGGCGGCCGGCATTGGATTGCCGGACGTAAGACACCGCGGGGACGGCCTCGCTCTTAAAAAGGAGCGTAATATGGCTTGGTTCCTACTTTTCCTCGCGGGTTTATTCGAAATCGGTTGGGCCGTCGGCCTGAAATATACCGATGGCTTTACTCGACCGATCCCCACAGGCCTCACTCTCGTCTCCATGGTCGCCAGCGTCCTGCTGCTCGGCCTGGCGGTAAAGACCTTGCCGATGGGCACGGCTTACGCGGTCTGGACGGGCATCGGCACGGTCGGCACCGTTCTACTAAGCATCTGGCTGCTCGGCGATCCCGCAACCCTTATTCGCCTATTCTGCATCGGCCTGATCGTCGCAGGTATTGCCGGGCTCAAGCTCGTCGCCTGAGTCTGCGTTACGTCATTGGCGCTGGCGATTGTCCAGCGCCCAGAGGCCGGGCCCCGCAAACACCATGTACAAGAAAATGAAGCAGAAGAGCACTGCGCCGTCACCCTGGTTGTTGGCCGGAAAAAAATCGATCGGCATATGCACCATGAAGTAAGCGAAGGCCATTTCACCGCTGAGAATGAAGGCGACCGGCCGGGTGAAGAGCCCGAGAAAAATCAAGATACTGCCGACAAACTCGATGACGCCGGCAACAAAAAACAGTGTCGAGATTTCAAAGGGTGCTTCGGGAAAATTGAAGAGCTTCTGCGTAGCGTGCTCGAAGAATAACAGCGCCGTTACGATTCGCAGGACCGCAAGGGCGGCGGGCTGATACTGCGACAGGCGCTCGAAAGCCGACATGAAAATCTCCGTTTGAACTGAGAAGGCGGCCAGTACCTCTGAGGAACATGGTCGCTTTCCGTTGACACCAGAGTCAACACGCCAACCGCAGATTTTATTCGCCGGGCCCGGATATCAATCCAAGCCCGGCCAGATTGCATATTATTTCCTGCTGTTATCGACAGCCAGCAGACCCGGGCCCGAGAAGACCAGGTACAGGAAGACGAAGCAGAACAGAATGGCAGCGTCGCCGCCATTGTTGGCGGGGAAGAAGTCCTTCGGCATATGCGACATGAAATACGCGACCGCCATGTTGCCGCACAGAATGAACGCAACGGGACGGGTGAAGAAGCCGACGAAAATTGCCAGCCCGCCAAAGGCTTCCAGAATGCCTTGAACCAAAAGCAGTGTCGGCAGAGGACCGCCGTGAGCGCCGGCCGGGAAGCCGAGAAGCTTCTGTGTGCCATGCTCCATAAACTGCAAGCCGGTCATGAGACGCAGCAGAGTCAAGGCATAAGGCTGATATTGATTCAGGCGATCAGAAAGTGTCATCGTCTACTCCAGTTTCGTTTCCTGGAGTCACCATTAGTTTGTGGGGGTGTGAAGGTGAAGACACGGCTTCTGACACCCAATCAAACCTTCGTGTAAAAACCGTGACTTGTTGTCACATCCTTAAAGCGGAATGTTGTCGTGTTTTTTCCAGGGATTGGTCAGATCCTTGTTGCGCAGCATCCTCAGCCCGTGCGCCAGCCGACGCCTGGTTGAATGCGGCATGATCACTTCGTCTATATAGCCGCGCTCAGCGGCGACGAACGGCGACAGGAAACGGTCCTCATACATCTTCGTATGCGCGACGATCTTCTCGGGATGGGCGATGTCCTTGCGGAAGATGATCTCGACCGCGCCCTTTGCGCCCATGACGGCGATCTGCGCCGTCGGCCAGGCATAGTTCAGGTCGCCGCGCAGATGCTTTGACGCCATGACGTCATAGGCGCCGCCGAAAGCCTTGCGGGTGATGACGGTGAGTTTCGGCACGGTGGCTTCCGCATAGGCGAAGAGCAGCTTGGCGCCGTGCTTGATCAGCCCGCCATATTCCTGTGCGGTTCCCGGCAGAAATCCCGGTACGTCGACGAAAGTAACGATCGGGATGTTAAAGCAATCGCAGAAGCGCACGAAACGGGCCGCCTTGCGCGAGGCGTCGCTATCCAGCACGCCCGCCAGCACCATCGGTTGATTGGCGACGAATCCGACCGTCGCGCCCTCGATGCGGCCGAAACCGCAAACGATGTTCTTGGCGAAGCTTGCCTGGATCTCGAAAAAATCGCCCTCGTCCGCGACCTTCAGGATCAGCTCCTTGATGTCATAGGGCTTGTTGGCATTGGCCGGGATCAGCGTGTCGAGCGACGTATCAGGATCGGTGACGGATTGATAGCACTCGATCTCTGGAAGTGCCGCTGTATTCGACTGCGGCAGAAAATCGATGAGCCGGCGCACTTGCAGCAACGTGTCGATGTCGTTGTCGTAGGCGGCGTCGGCGATCGAGGATTTTGTCGTATGCACTGTGGCGCCGCCAAGCTGCTCCGACGTCACCGTCTCGTTGGTGACGGTCTTCACCACGTCCGGGCCGGTGACGAACATGTAGGACGTGTCGCGCACCATGAAGATGAAATCGGTCATAGCCGGCGAATAGACGTCGCCGCCGGCGCAAGGACCCATAATGATCGAGATCTGCGGTATGACGCCGGAGGAGAGCACGTTGCGCTGAAACACCTCGGCATAGCCGCCGAGCGCCGCCACGCCCTCCTGGATGCGCGCACCGCCAGCATCATAGATTCCGATGATCGGCGCCCGGTTTTTCAGCGCCATGTCCTGAACCTTCATGATCTTCTCTGCATGCGCTTCCGAAAGCGAGCCGCCGAAAACCGTGAAATCCTTGGCAAAAAGAAAGACCGTGCGACCGTTCACGGTACCCCAGCCGGTGACCACGCCGTCGCCGGCGATCTTGCTTTTGTCCATGCCGAAATCAATCGAGCGATGCTCGACGAACATGTCGAACTCTTCGAAGGAGCCTTCGTCGAGGAATATTTCGATGCGCTCGCGCGCCGTCAGCTTGCCGCGTGCATGCTGCGCATCGATACGCGCCTGACCGCCTCCGAGCCTTGCGATCTCTCGGCGACGCTCCAATTCCTGCAGGATCTCTTTCATGATGGCCCTCTTCTCCGCTTATCCGGCTTAGCATGGCACGGCAGCACTTGGTAGCCGTCGGCTCAATTCACCAGCGGCGGTGCCTTCAGCGCGAAGATGGAGCGGATGCGGGCCGCAATATCCTCAGCCATCAAATCATCAGCCGCGGTCGGATCCGGAGTGAAATTCGACGTGTCGAAGGAGGCGATGGCAACCACTGCGCCAGTGTCGATCGAAGCGGCATCAACATTGATCTTCGCCGCGTTGCGATCCTTATTGAAGCTCCGCCCCTTGCGAACATCCGTCAGGCGGATGGTGAGCGCCACTTTCGGCAGCGGTGTATCGCGGGTCGTCACGGCGATGGCGGCGTTGACGCGCTCGTTGATGGCGGAAAGCAGCGTCGGCGAAACCGGCGGAACCGACTGATCGGCGACGACAGTGGCGCTGCGCACATCATAGGCCGGAGGTGAAGGCGGCGGCGTCAGCGACCAGCTCGAGCATGCAGCCAGCGCCAGACACCCTGCGAGCGCTGATACCGCACCCGACCTCAACAACAACATGATTCGCGTCCCGAATTTCCCGATCCTTGAGATACAGACTTCGATATAACGGACTGCAAATCAACAACAATTAACTGTGAAATGCGGAAAAAACGTCCGTGGCGGCCTGGAACTCTTCGAAGCGCTGGGCGCGGCGGTGTTCGGCCTCCTCGTCGCGGCCCCAATGTTCGATCGTCCAATCCTCGTCGAGATGAGCCAGCGACCAGACCTCATCGAGCGGCAGCTGGCCCTCGGCGAAAGCGAGCGCCAGGATTGCCGAACCCGTCAGCGTCGTGATCGTGTGCAGGCTGGCCAGTTCCAGCGGCGTGTCGTATTTGCGCAGCGTCACGGCAAAGGCGGCGATCGCTTCGCGCGGCTGTTCCTGATGCATGACGCCCTCGGCGAGGATGAAGCGAGCGCCGAGTTCGTTTGCGGCCCAGTCGATCACCGGGTTCCATTGCTCCGACTGCCGCTCCACCAACCGCTCCGGCGTATCAGCGCGATAGCAGAGCAGGTCGCTGGAGGAAAAGCGCAGGATGTCCTCGAATACCGCCTGGCTATCGGTCGCCACACCGTCGAGCGCGGTGTTGACGAGCCGGGTCACCGGCATGGTCGCAGGGTCGATCACGTCGACCTGCCGGGCCCACTCGGCTGCCACCAACTTCGCCAGCGCCTCTGTCGGCACAGCGAGCGATTGGCGCGCAGGCGTCTTCACCACCTTGCCGTCGAGCTCGATCAGATGGCCGTCTTCGCTCTCGCGGACGCTCACATCCTTGTAGAAGCGCTTCGGCAGCGGCTTCTTCATCTGGATTTGCGCCCGGCGGACAGGGTCGGGGTGGCTTAGGCCTCCGGAAAGATCGTTAAACAGGTCGCGCATGGCGTCACCTCAGAGAATGTGGCTCAACAGGTCGTTCGGGTGATGGGCGATCGTGTCGGCGCCGGCGGCCAGCAGTTCTTCCACTGAAGCGTAGCCCCAGGCAACGCCGATCGCGGTCGCCCCGGCCGCTTTCGCCATCTGCATGTCGTACACGGCATCGCCGATGACGATTGTATCATGCGGATCCATGCCGGTCTCGCTGCAGCATTCCGTCACCATGGCGGGATGCGGCTTCGAGGGGCAATCGTCCGCGGTGCGCGAGACGACGAAATAGGGCGTAAAACCATTCGCTTCAAGAATATGCGTCAAGCCGCGGCGGGACTTGCCGGTGACGGCGCCGATCAGCAGTTCGTCGCGGGCGGCGAGCGTTTCGATCAACGGCCTGATGCCGTCGAAAAGCGGTGTCTGCATATCCCCTTCGTCGCGCACGCCGGGGAAGATCGACTTGTAGTGCGCCGTCATCGCGATCGCCTCGTCATCGACATGTGGCTTGCCCTGCATACGGGCGATCGCGATGTCCAGTGTGAGGCCGATGATCGATTTGGTGGAAGCGACATCCGGGCGCTTGTAGCCGAAATCGACGAAGGTGCGGGCCATGACCTCGTGAATCAGCCGGACGCTATCGACCAGCGTCCCGTCGCAATCAAAAAGCACCAGTTTCATTCGTCGTCCGGCTCCCCTGCCGTTGCCTCGTCAAAGCCGAGGAGGTTCCACGTCTGCACCATATGTGGCGGCAGCGGCGCGGTGACGCGCAGGCGCCCGCCATTTGGATGCGGGATATCGATGTGGCGGGCGTGCAGATGCAGCCGCTTCTGAACGCCGCCTGGGAAGTCCCAATTCGGATCGTCCTCGAAATATTTGGGATCGCCGATGATCGGATGGCCGATATGCAGCGCATGGACGCGGAGCTGGTGGGTGCGGCCGGTATAGGGTTCCATCTCCAGCCAGGCGAGGCGCTGGGCGGCAGTTTCCACGATGCGGTAATAGGAGACCGCGTGATCTGCGCCCTCCTCGCCATGTTTGGCGATGCGCATGCGGTCGCCGTCCGGTGTCGTTTCCTTCACCAGCCAGGTGGAAATCTTGTCTTCCTGCTTGCGCGGGACGCCCTTCACCAGCGACCAATAGGTCTTTTTGGTATCGCGCTCGCGAAAGGCGGCCGTCAGCTTCTGCGCAGCACCGCGGGTGCGAGCGACCACAAGGACGCCGGACGTGTCGCGATCGAGGCGATGCACCAGGCGCGGCTTCTCGCCCTTCTGGCTCGTCCAAGCCTCCAGCATCTTGTCGATATGGCGGCTGACGCCGGAGCCGCCCTGCACGGCAAGGCCGGCCGGCTTGTTCAGCACATAGACCTTGTCGTCCTCGTGCAGCAGCATACGCGCCAGAAGCTCGGCATCGCCCGAATGCTTCAGCTCCTTGCCGGCGATAGGACCATTCTTCGGGCCTTTGGCGTCGACATCGAGCGGCGGCACGCGCACCATCTGCCCCGGCTGAACGCGCGCATCCGTCTTCACACGGCCGCCGTCGACACGCACCTGGCCGGAGCGCATCAGCTTTTGCAATTGTCCAAAGCCAAGTCCGGGGAAATGCACCTTGAACCAACGGTCGAGGCGCATGCCGGCCTCATCAGGCTCGACCTTTATATGCTCAATCCCGGCCATTCTTCTTCTTTCAAGCGCCGCGACATGATCCCGAAAAGTGTGAAACGGTTTCGGACAAGATCATACCAAATCAGGGAACTGGGGCGATCAGGCCCCAGAGCCGGGTCATCCCGGCCTTTTGAGGTGGCTTTAGAGCATTTCGGCGAAAAGTGGAAACCGGAATTGTCGATGGGCGGGAATTTTGTGACAGCGATGCATCTTGGCGCCGGCGCAAACCTCAGCTTGCGTTCGGCGCCATGACCGGCAAAGCGATATCGACCATCCCCGCCTTATCGAACATCAGCATTACCGGCACTGTGCTGCCCTGCTTGAACGGCGTCTTCACCTGCTTGAACATCATGTGCAGGCTGTTCGGCGAAAGTGTCACGGTGGCGCCTGCAGGAATGGCGATACCTTCCTTGACTTCGCGCATCTTCATGATCTGACCTTCCATCTTCATCTCATGCAGCTCGACCTTACCGGCGGCAGAGGATGTGACGGAGGTTAGCCTGTCGTCGCTGCTGCCGCCATTGTGGATGGTGATATAGCCGCCGCCGACCGGCTGTCCGGGCAACATGGCGCGGACATAACCGCCGCTGATGTCGAGGTCGCCGAGCTTTGCTGTCGCCGCGCTCGTGGGCGCCTTGCCAGCATCCATATGCATTCCGGACATGCTATTCATGTCGTTGCCCTGCTGGGCCATGACGGCGGCAGCGGAGAAGGATAGTGCGGTCGCCGAAATCAGCAATGTTACGATATATTTGCGGTTCATCATTGGCTCCTGCCCGGCTCCTCTATTCACGCATGGGATAGCCTGCCGAAGCGCGATTGCAAAGTCCCCTGCATCCATTGGTCGCGCGCATGGGTATGGGCTCGATATGCGACACGACAAAAATTTGTTTCAGGGCGACATTTGCCCCTTGCCATCCTCGGCGACTACCAGATAATGGCACGCAACCCTGTTGGGAGAATCCGGCGCGAGCCGGTGCCGAAGGAGCAACCGCCCCGGAAACTCTCAGGCCAAAGGACCAGCAAGGGGCAGACGGAACTCTGGAGAGAAACGCGCAAGCGTTCGCCGAAGGGATAACAATCTCAGGCAAACAGACAGAGGGGGCTCATCGCAAGGCGCAGTCGCGCCCGAATTTTGAGCCCGCGCTTTTGGCTGAGCGCAAACCCCGGAGGCGTCATTTGGACGAGACCGCTGCCCTCAAGAAGACACCCCTTCACACCCTGCATCTGTCGCTCGGTGCCCGCATGGTACCGTTTGCCGGCTATGACATGCCGGTGCAATATCCTGCCGGCGTGCTCAAGGAGCATCTCTGGACCCGTGCATCGGCCGGTGTGTTTGACGTCTCGCATATGGGGCAGGTGACGATCCGCGCCCGCTCCGGCTCTTACGAAGATGCAGCGCGGGCGTTGGAAAGCCTGGTGCCGATCGATATTGTCGGGCTCGCCGAGGGCCGTCAGCGCTACGGTTTTTTCACCGATGACAATGGCGGCATTCTTGATGATCTGATGATCACCCACATGGACGACTATCTCTTCGTGGTCGTCAATGCTGCCTGCAAGGATGCAGATCTTAAGCATCTTCAAGACCATATCGGCGATACCTGCGAAGTCACATTACTTGATCGCGCCCTGATCGCGCTGCAGGGACCGCGTGCCGTCTCCGTTCTCGCCGAGCTCTGGGCGGATCTCGCCCACATGAAGTTCATGGATGTCCGCCATTGTCGCCTGCATGACGTTTCCTGTCTTGTCTCCCGCTCGGGCTATAGTGGCGAAGACGGCTTCGAGATTTCCGTACCGGCCGACAAGGCCGAAGATATTGCCAAGCGGCTGCTGGAACACCCCGATGTCCAGCCGATCGGTCTCGGCGCCCGCGATTCCCTGCGTCTCGAAGCGGGGCTTTGCCTCTACGGCAACGACATCGACCAGACGACGACGCCGGCGGAAGCAGCACTCGAATGGGCAATGCAGAAGGCCCGCAAGACTGGCGGCGCCCGCGCTGGCGGTTTTCCTGGTGCGAGCCGCATCCTTGCAGAGCTCGACAACGGCGCCACGCGGCGCCGTGTCGGTCTGAAGCCGGAAGGCAAGGCACCGGTGCGTGGCCATGCCAAGCTTTATGCGGATGCTGAAGGCAAGACCGAGATCGGTGAAGTCACCTCCGGTGGCTTTGGTCCGAGTATCGAAGGTCCCGTTGCCATGGGTTACGTGCCCGTCAGCTTCGCAGCACCTGGCACGCCAGTCTACGCCGAGGTGCGTGGCAAATACCTGCCGGTCGCCGTTTCTCCCCTGCCTTTCATCACCCCGACCTACAAACGCTAAACGTCATATTCCAGAGAGGATCGTCAATGCTGAAATTCACCGAAGAACATGAGTGGCTGAACATTGAAGGCGATGTTGCGACCGTTGGGATCACGGCGCATGCCGCTGAACAGCTTGGCGATCTCGTTTTCGTCGAACTGCCCGAAGTCGGCGCTAGCTTCTCCAAGGGCGACGATGCCGCGACCGTCGAATCCGTCAAGGCGGCGTCAGAGGTCTATTGTCCGCTCGATGGCGAGATCACTGAGATCAACGAAGCCATTACCGCCGATCCGGCACTCGTCAATTCCGACCCGATGGGAGCTGGCTGGTTCTTCAAGTTGAAGCTCAAGAATGTCGCCGATGCCAATGGTTTGCTGGATGAATCCGGCTATAAGGAGCTCATCGCGTAATGGATACGCCTACTGAATTCACGTTTACGGACTACCAGCCCTACGATTTCGCCAATCGCCGCCATATCGGTCCGTCTCCGTCTGAAATGGCCGATATGCTGAAGGTAATCGGCTATGGCAGCCTCGACGGACTGATCGATGCGACTCTGCCGCCCTCCATCCGCCAGAAGGCGCCGCTCATCTGGGGCGCGCCGATGACGGAGCGCGAGGCGCTCGACAAGCTGCGCGAGACCGCCAACAAGAACAAGGTTCTCGTTTCGCTGATTGGCCAGGGCTACTACGGCACGATCACGCCGCCGGTCATCCAGCGCAATATTCTGGAAAATCCGGCCTGGTACACGGCATATACGCCCTATCAGCCGGAAATCAGCCAGGGTCGCCTCGAGGCATTGCTGAACTACCAGACGATGATCTGTGACCTGACGGGTCTCGATGTTGCCAACGCCTCGCTTCTCGATGAAGCGACGGCTGCCGCCGAAGGCATGGCGATGGCCGAACGCGTGGCGAAATCCAAGGCCAAGGCCTTCTTCGTCGACGCGGATTGCCATCCGCAGACCATTGCTTTGATCAAGACCCGCGCCGAACCGCTGGGCTGGACTGTCATCGTTGGCAATCCTTTCAGCGATCTCGATCCGGTCGATGTCTTCGGCGCCATCTTCCAATATCCGGGCACGCACGGTCACATCAATGACTTCACCGGGCTGATCTCGAGACTGCATCAGACCGGCGCGATCGCCGTTGTCGCTGCCGATCCGCTCGCTCTGACGCTGCTGAAGTCACCCGGCGAAATGGGTGCCGACATTGCCGTCGGCTCGTCGCAGCGCTTTGGCGTGCCGGTGGGTTACGGCGGTCCGCATGCGGCCTACATGGCCGTCAAGGATGCCTATAAGCGATCCATGCCCGGCCGTCTTGTCGGCGTTTCGGTCGACGCGCGCGGCAACCGCGCCTATCGCCTGTCGCTGCAGACCCGCGAACAGCACATCCGTCGCGAAAAGGCGACGTCGAACATCTGCACTGCGCAGGTGCTGCTCGCCGTCATGGCCTCCATGTACGCCGTCTTCCACGGCCCGCAGGGCATCAAGGCTATTGCCCAACAGGTGCACCAGAAGGCCGTATTGATGGCCAAGGGCCTGGAAAAGCTCGGCTACAAGATCGAACCGGAGACCTTCTTCGACACGATCACCGTCGAGGTCGGTCACATGCAGAGCCTGATCCTGCGCGCGGCCGTCGCTGAAGGTGTCAACCTGCGCAAGGTCGGAGAAACCAAGATCGGCATGAGCCTCGACGAGCGCACACGTCCGGCAACGCTGGAAGCCGTCTGGCGCGCCTTTGGCGGCAATTTCCCTCTCGCCGACTTCGAGCCCGGCTATCGCCTGCCGAAGGGCCTGTTGCGCACCAGCGAATACCTGACGCATCCGATCTTCCACATGAACCGCGCCGAAAGCGAAATGACCCGCTACATCCGCCGGCTCTCCGACCGCGATCTCGCGCTTGACCGCGCCATGATCCCGCTCGGCTCCTGCACGATGAAGCTGAACGCAACGGCGGAAATGCTGCCGATCACCTGGCCGGAATTCTCCGACATCCATCCGTTCGTTCCGGCTGATCAGGCGCTCGGCTATCGCGAGATGATCAACGACCTGACGGAGAAGCTCTGCGCGGTCACGGGCTACGATGCCTTCTCGATGCAGCCGAACTCAGGCGCGCAGGGCGAATATGCAGGCCTCTTGACCATCCGCAACTACCACATCGCCAACGGTCAGGGTCACCGCGACGTCTGCCTGATCCCGACCTCGGCGCACGGCACTAATCCGGCCTCCGCGCAGATGGCCGGCATGAAGGTTGTGGTCGTCAAGGTCAGCGATGACGGCGATATCGACATGGCCGATTTCCGCGCCAAGGCCGAGCAATATGCCGATACCCTCTCCTGCTGCATGATCACCTATCCGTCGACGCACGGCGTCTTCGAAGAAACTGTGAAGGAGATTTGCGCTATCGTGCATATGCACGGCGGTCAGGTTTATCTCGATGGCGCCAATATGAACGCCATGGTCGGCCTTTCCCGCCCAGGCGATATCGGCTCCGACGTCAGCCACCTGAACCTGCACAAGACCTTCTGCATTCCGCATGGCGGCGGCGGTCCCGGCATGGGTCCCATCGGGGTCAAGGCGCATCTGGCAGCGTATCTGCCCGGCCACCCGGAAACCGACGGCCGCAGCGGCGCAGTGTCCGCTGCAGCTTTTGGCTCGGCTTCGATCCTGCCGATCTCCTGGAGCTATTGCCTGATGATGGGCGGCGAAGGGCTGACGCAGGCGACGAAGGTCGCGATCCTCAACGCCAACTATATCGCAGCGCGGCTGACGGGCGCTTACGACGTGCTCTACAAATCGCATACGGGCCGCGTGGCGCATGAGTGCATCATCGACACCCGTCCGCTGGTCGACAGCGCCGGCGTCACCGTCGACGACGTCGCGAAGCGCCTGATCGATTGCGGGTTCCACGCTCCGACGATGAGCTGGCCGGTTGCCGGCACGCTAATGATCGAACCGACCGAATCGGAAACCAAGGCGGAGCTTGACCGCTTCTGCGAGGCGATGCTGGCGATCCGCGAGGAAGCCCGCGCCATCGAAGAAGGGCGGATGGATAAAAACGACAACCCACTGAAAAACGCCCCGCACACGGTCGAAGACCTGGTTGGCGAGTGGAACCGTCCCTACTCCCGCGAACAGGCTTGCTTCCCGCCGGGCGCTTTCCGCGTGGACAAATATTGGTCGCCGGTCAATCGTGTCGATAACGTCTACGGTGACCGGAATCTCATCTGCACCTGCCCGCCAGTTGAGGCCTACGCCGAAGCCGCGGAATAAGTGTTTTTCCAAAAAAGCGAAGCGGCTCAGCCGCTTCGCTCTTGCTCGACATAAATCTATCGCGAAAAATCACTATGACTGCGCCGCGCGTCCTATGGGGCGTGCGGCACTTTTTACAGCGCGGCGAAATACGGCGCCGGAAGTCATACATCATGCCGGATTTGTCAGGATTTTACTTTGTTGCGGGACGGGAATCTCTTTCCTCTCCGCCGCTCGTTCTGTTGCATGGCAGCGGGAGAAGCGAAGCGGAACTCATTCCGCTCGCAGACGAAATTGCACCACAGCGGCCCTACATGTCTTTGCGTGGCGGCGTGGATTGGGAAGGTGGCTTTGCCTTTTTCCGTCGCAATCCCGACCGGAGCCTCGACCATGATGATCTCCGTGAGCAGACGGCTCGGATCTGTCGGTTCATAGGTGCTGTCGTTGAACAGGGCGTATTGAGGCAGCCTCCCATATTGCTGGGATTTTCCAATGGTGCGATCATGGCCGCCTCTATCCTGCATACCCAGCCTGGCTTGGCGTCGGGCGCCATCCTGTTACGCCCTTTGTCGCCCGCGCCGGGCAAAGCTTTCGCGCCGATGCCCGGCCTGCCGGTCTTGATTACCGCAGTCGAAAATGATGAACGCCGGCGACCCGACGATTCGGTGCTGGTAAAAACACAATTTGAGAACTGTCAGGCGGATGTCCGCAGCTATCTGCTGCCGACGGGCCACGGCTTGCACGAGAGTGAAGCCGGCCTGATCCGCGATTGGATTATACAGAAAGGCATATAAAATGGCCCAGCAAACGCCCGTCAGCGTGGAGGCCGTCGACGGCTATATCGCGGCCGCCTTCGAAACCGACGATCCGTCCTCCATCGCCAAGGCGCTCGGCGAGGTCGCCCGAACGCGCAACATGAGCAAGCTTGCCAAGGATGTCGGCATGAACCGCTCTGCTCTTTATCGGGCGCTGAGTGGCGACGGAAATCCGGAATTTGCGACCATCTTGAAGGTTGTCAGGGCGCTCGGCTTGAAGCTGATGCCAGTCGAGCGCGAATCCGACGCCGCCTGATATCAAGCGGCGCTCGGCATCTGTCAGACGGCCGGGGCGGCCTGACGTTGTGCCGCCAAAGCCGCAAGGTCGGCAGGCTTCAGTTCTACAGATTCGCCGCAGCCGCAGGCCGACGTCTGGTTCGGATTGGTGAAGGTGAAGCCGGAGCGCAGCGTTGTGGTCTCGAAGCCCATCTCGGTGCCAAGCAGGTAAAGCACCGCCGACGGCTCGACCCATACTTTGGCGCCGTCGCGCTCGATCAGGTCGTCCTTGGCGCTCGGTTCGGTCACGAGGTCGATGGTATATTCCATCCCGGCGCAGCCGCCCTTCTTGATGCCGACGCGAACGCCTTTGGCATCGGGGCCGGAATTTTCGACGATCGCCTTGACGCGTGCTGCGGCGTCATCCGTCATGCTCATCACTGCAAAGCCCATGGGCTCATTCTCCTTCCACAACCGGGGTCAAGATCCGGTGCTTCGAGTCATAATGTAAAGCGGGCAGCTTAAAGCTTCAATACCAGCCGACCGCTACCTGCGCCTCTTCCGACATGCGATCCGGAGTCCACGGCGGGTCGAAGGTCATGGCGACTTCGACGCCTGAAACGCCTTCGACGGCGCCGACCGCATTTTCGACCCAGCCGGGCATCTCGCCGGCGACCGGGCAGCCCGGCGCAGTCAGCGTCATCACGATCTTCACCATGCGGTCGTCTTCGATATCGATCTTGTAGACCAGGCCGAGTTCGAAGATATCGGCTGGGATTTCAGGATCATAGACCGTCTTCAGCGCGCCGATGACATCGTCGCTGAGGCGTGCCAGCTCTTCCTCGGGAATGCTGGAATGCACGATGCCCTCGCGCACGCCGATCTTCTGTTCGCTTTCATCGAGTGACATCACTTGCCTCCTTAGGCAAAGAATTTGCGCGCATATTCCAGCGCATCGACCAGGGCATCCACCTCGGCACGGGTAGTGTACATGCCAAATGATGCACGGCATGTGGAGGTGACGCCGAAGCGTTTCAAGAGCGGCTGGGCGCAATGGGTGCCCGCGCGCACCGCAACGCCCTGACGATCGATCACCATCGAAACGTCGTGCGAATGAATACCCGCAAGTTCGAAGGAAAAGATACCGCCTTTGCCGGGTGCCGTGCCGAAAATGCGCAGCGAGTTGATCTCCCGCAGCCTTTCCGCTGCGTAGGCCGCGAGATCGGCCTCGTGGCGGGCGATCGCCTCGCGACCGATGCTTTCCATATAATCGAGCGCGGCGCCAAGCCCGATCGCCTGGACGATAGGCGGGGTGCCGGCCTCGAAACGATGCGGCGGATCGTTGTAGGTGACGTTGTCCTCGCTGACGTCGAAGATCATCTCGCCGCCGCCCTGGAAGGGCCGCATCTCGCGAAGCCTGTCCTTCTTGCCGTAGAGCACACCGATCCCCGAAGGGCCGTAGAGCTTGTGGCCGGTCATGACATACCAGTCGCAATCGATATCCTGCACGTCGACGGGCAGGTGCACGGCGCCCTGCGATCCATCGATCAGCACTGGAATGCCGCGCTCATGGGCGATCCGGCAGACTTCCTTGACGGGAACGACGGTACCGAGCGCGTTCGACATATGGGTGATGGCGACGAGCTTCGTGCGTTCCGTCAGGCTCTTTTCGAAATCCTCGATATGGAATGCGCCTTCATCATCGACCGGCACCCAGACCAGCTTGGCGCCCTGCCGCTCGCGGATGAAATGCCAGGGCACGACGTTGGAATGATGCTCCATGATCGAAAGCACGATCTCGTCGTCCTCGCCGAGCTTGGGCATGCCCCAACCATAGGCGACGGTATTGATCGCCTCGGTCGAGTTTTTGGTAAAGACGATATCGTCGACCGACGGCGCATTCAGAAAGCGGCGCACTTTTTCGCGCGCAGCCTCATAGGCTTCGGTAGCGGCATTGGAGAGAAAATGCAGACCGCGGTGCACATTGGCATATTCGCTGGAATAGGCGTGCGACACCGCGTCGATCACGACTTGCGGCTTCTGTGCGGATGCACCGCTGTCGAGATAGACCAGCGGTTTGCCGTGGACGGTCGTCGACAGGATCGGAAAATCCCTACGAATCGCTTCTACGTCATAAGCGGTGGCTGGTACGATCTTGTCCACGAGCGTTGCTCCAATCAGGCGTGCTTTTCGAGCCAGGCCGAGATAACGCCTTCCAGCGCCTCGACCAGGGCTTCGTCTTCCAGCTCCTCGATGATCTCCGCCACGAAGGCGTTGACCAGCATGGCACGAGCTTTGTTCTTCGGAATGCCGCGCGCCATCATGTAGTAGAGGTGGTTCTCGTCGATGTCGGCAACGGTGGCACCATGGCCGCACTGCACGTCGTCGGCGAAGATTTCGAGCTCCGGCTTGACGGAGAACTCGGCGTCGTCGGACATGAGCAGCGTGTTGCAGGCCATGCGGGCATCGGTCTTCTGCGCATCCGGGGCCACGCGGATCATGCCCTGGAAGACGCCGCGGGCGCGGTCGAATACCACGTTGCGTACGATCTCCGTCGAGGCCGTGTGCGGCACGTTGTGGCCAAGCGTAAGCGTCACATCGGTATGCGTATCGCCGCCAAGCAGGTTGACGCCACGCACAACGAGGTCGGAGCCCTCGCCCGTGACTTTCACATACAGCTCCTGGCGCACCAGCTTGCCGCCGGCGTTGATGACGAAAAGCTTCAGTTTGGCATCCGCGCCAAGATCGACGCGGATCTGGCCGAGATGTGTGTCCTCGGTCCCCTGCTCCTGCAGGATGATCCAGGTCACTTCGGCACCCTTGCCGATCTTGAGGTCGCTGACCGAGGAGACCAGCGCCGCCGCACCGGGCACGGCCTGGTGACGCTCGATCACGGTCGCCTTGACATCGGCGCCGAACGAAACCGGCAGGCGGCTGTGGATCTGGCCGCCGGCATGGACGAACTGGATCTCCAACGGTGCATCAAGTTCGGTGCCTTCGGGAAATTCGATGACGTAGCCGTCGCGGACGAAGCTGCCGTTGATGCGGCCGATGGCGTCATCGCTGCCGAGCGCCGTCAGGCCGGCGGCGGCCGTACCATCGGCCAAGCTGTCGGCATAGCGGCTGACAACCAGGCCATCGACCGAAGTCTTGCCACTCACGCTGCCCTGCAGAACCGGCAGCACAGCCGAACCGGGGACGGTGGGCGACAGAGGTTCGACGTTGCCTGAGCCGAGGTCGGTCGGAACCGATCGCAGCAGGTTCTTGAAATCGGTATAGTGCCAAGCCTCGAAGCGACGCGTCGGCAGGCCGGCGGTCTTGAGATCGTCCAGCAGGCGGTCGCGGACGGCGAGCACGTCGCCATCGCCCGGCAAATCGCCCAACTGGTCGTTATACGCCTCGATCAGCGCCGTCTCCGCGGCGGTCAGGCGGCTCGTCGTCTGAATGTTCATCGACGTCTCCTTTCCGCCCCGATCAGGCTGCAGCCCCGATGATGTCGGCATAGCCGTTGGCTTCGAGCTCATGCGCCAGTGTCTTGTCGCCCGACTTGATCACCTGTCCCTTGTAGAGCACGTGAACGGTGTCCGGGATGATATAGTCGAGCAGGCGCTGGTAGTGGGTGATGACGATCACGGCGCGGTCTGGAGAGCGCAGCGAATTGACGCCGTCTGCGACGATCTTCAGCGCATCGATATCGAGACCGGAGTCGGTTTCGTCCAGCACGCAGAGCTGCGGCTCCAGGAGCGCCATCTGCAGGATTTCGGCCCGCTTCTTCTCGCCGCCGGAGAAGCCGACGTTCAGCGGGCGCTTCAGCATTTCGGTGTTGATGTGCAGCTTGCCGGCCGCGTCCTTGACCCTGCGCATGAAGTCGGGCGTCGTCAATTCGGCTTCGCCGCGCGCCTTACGCTGCTCGTTCATCGCCACCTTCAGGAATTGCATGGTGGCAACGCCGGGGATCTCGACCGGATACTGGAAGGCAAGGAAGATACCTTTGGACGCGCGCTCGGCAGCGTCGAGATCCAGAATGCTTTCGCCATTGTAGAGGATGTCACCCTCGGTGACTTCGTAGTCCTCGCGGCCCGACAGGATGTAGGAGAGCGTCGACTTGCCGGAGCCGTTCGGACCCATGATGGCAGCCACTTCGCCTGCCTTCACCGTCAGGTCCAGGCCGC
Organism: Rhizobium mayense; assembly: GCF_030272705.1. Taxonomy (GTDB): domain Bacteria; phylum Pseudomonadota; class Alphaproteobacteria; order Rhizobiales; family Rhizobiaceae; genus Rhizobium; species Rhizobium mayense. The sequence continues at coordinate 19,057 of NZ_JARFYM010000012.1, forward strand.
GGATGATCTCGGTGCCGTCTTCGGCGATACGGGCGTGCAGGTTCTTGATTTCAAGCATAGTAGAATCCTATCGAAGGAATGAAGGTGCGGCGCGCCGCTTGCGCGCCTGAAACATGTCTGTTGTCGAAGGCGTTAGCCGACGCTGCCTTCCAGCGAGATGCCGATCAGCTTCTGGGCTTCGACGGCGAATTCCATCGGCAGTTCCTGCAGGACTTCCTTGACGAAGCCATTGACGATCAATGCGATCGCCGCTTCTTCCGGAATGCCGCGCTGCAGGCAATAGAACAACTGATCCTCGGAGATCTTCGACGTGGTGGCTTCGTGCTCGAACTGCGCGGTCGAGTTCTTCGCCTCGATATAGGGCACCGTATGCGCACCGCACTTGTCGCCGATCAGCAGTGAATCGCACTGCGTGAAATTGCGGGCGTTCGAAGCGCGGCGGTGAGCCGAGACCTGGCCGCGATAGGTGTTCTGCGACACGCCGGCGGCAATGCCCTTGGAGATGATGCGGCTCGACGTGTTCTTGCCGAGATGGATCATCTTGGTACCGCTATCGACCTGCTGATGGCCGTTCGAAACCGCAATCGAGTAGAACTCGCCACGGCTGTCGTCGCCGCGCAGGATGCAGGACGGATACTTCCAGGTGATCGCCGAGCCGGTCTCGACCTGGGTCCAGGAGATCTTCGAACGATCGCCGCGGCAATCGCCGCGCTTGGTGACGAAGTTGTAGATGCCGCCCTTGCCGTGCTTGTCGCCCGGGTACCAGTTCTGGACGGTCGAATACTTGATTTCGGCATCGTCCAGCGCGATCAGCTCGACCACTGCTGCATGCAGCTGGTTTTCGTCGCGCTGCGGCGCCGTGCAGCCTTCGAGATAGGAGACATAGGCTCCCTCTTCGGCGATGATCAGCGTGCGCTCGAACTGGCCGGTATTCTTCTCGTTGATGCGGAAGTAGGTTGAGAGCTCCATCGGGCACCGCACGCCCTTCGGCACGAAGACGAAGGAGCCATCGGTGAAGACAGCCGAATTCAGCGTCGCATAGAAGTTATCGGTCGTCGGAACGACGGAGCCGAGATATTTGCGCACGAGCTCGGGATGCTCGCGGATGGCTTCCGAGATCGACATGAAGATCACGCCGGCCTTCTTCAGCTCTTCCTTGAAAGTCGTGACCACCGAGACCGAATCGAACACTGCGTCGACAGCGATCTTCGATTGCTTGACGCCGGCGAGGATCTCCTGCTCACGCAGGGGGATGCCGAGCTTCTCATAGACCTTCAGCAGTTCCGGGTCGACCTCATCGATCGACGTCGGGCCGGAGGTGCTCTTCGGCGCGGCGTAGTAATGGATGTCGTTGAAGTCGATCTTCGGATATTCGACGCGGGCCCAGGTGGGCTCCTCCAGCGTCAGCCAGCGGCGGTAAGCCCCGAGACGCCATTCCAGCATCCATTCAGGCTCCCGCTTCTTCGCGGAAATCAAGCGGATGATATCCTCGGACAGGCCCTTGGGAGCCTTGTCCATTTCGATGGTGGTTTCAAAACCGTATTTATACTGGTCCACGTCGATCAGACGAACCTGATCGACGGTTTCCTGGACTGCAGGCATGTCGTTCTCCAATCTCGCCGGATCCAAGGTCCGGCAGCTTGTCAACGTTGCGGCAGACTGAAATGTCTACCCTCTATGTAGTCGGCCAAAAGGGACTTTTCAGCCCGCTTGGCAAGCGGAAATTTGCGTTTCCGCAAAATTGTGGCCATTAGGCCGCAGCTCCGGCTGTTTTGCGCCGTCCCGCAATTCTGGCGAAAGCGTCAATCGCCCGATCGACATCCTCTTCGGTCGTCGTAAAACCGAGCGAAATACGCAGCGCCCCGAGCTTGGGATCGCGGCCCATTGCCGCCAGCACATGGCTTTCACCCACCTTGCCGGAAGAGCAGGCGGAGCCAGCCGAAATCGCTAGCCCCTCCAGATCGAAGGCGATCTGTCCGGTTTCGGACTTTAGCCCCGGCAAGGTGAAGAAACTGGTATTCGGCACGCGTGGGCCGTCCTTGCCATGAATGATGACATCGGGCGCGGCAAGCCGCATCCCCTCCTCCAGCCGGTCACGCAGCTTTTCAACGGCCGCGTTGCGGCTGTCGAACTCAGCGACAGCGGCAGCAGCGGCGGCGCCGAAGCCGATAACAGCAAGCGCATTTTCCGTCCCGGAGCGATGTCCCTTTTCCTGGCCGCCGCCATGAATCAGCGGCTTCGGCATCAGCATTTCGCCGCGCGACACGAGCGCGCCCGCCCCTTTCGGTCCACCGATCTTGTGCGATGAGATGATGAGGAAATCCGCGCCGATCGCTTTGATGTCGAGCGGAACCCGGCCGGCCGCCTGCACGGCATCCACGACAAACACGCCGCCGAATGCCTGCGCGATCTTGGCTGCTTCATATACGGGCTGGAGAATACCGGTTTCGTTATTGGCGAGCATGATCGCTACCATTGGCAGCCCGCTTGCCTTGTCATGTGCCGAAAGCATCGTTTCTAACACAACAAGATCGACAATGCCGTCCGAAGTAACCGGAATTTCGCTGATCTTTTCCTTCGGAAACCGGCCGCCTTCCAGCACGGCAGGATGCTCGATGGCCGATGTATAGAGATGGCCGATGGTGAGCGGCGTGCGGCCCATGCGGAATTCCGGCGTCAGCACCATGTTGGCAGCTTCCGTCGCGCCGCTGGTGAAGACGACGTGGGCGGGCTCAGCGCCGGTCAGACTTGCGACTTGCCGGCGCGCGGCCTCGATCGCCGCTCGGGCGGCACGGCCTTCGCCATGGACAGAATTGGGGTTTCCATAAAGGTCCAAGGCATGCAACATAGCGTCGCGCGCCGCCTGATGAAGCGGTGCGGTGCCATTCCAGTCGAGATAAAGGCGCGTTGCCGCCATAATCTTCTTCCTGCCTGACGAAGCCTTGTTACGCCCGGCTCATTTTCCTTGAAATTTCAGCCGGGCATGCCTTATGACACGTTCCACAAACCATCGAACAAACGACGTGTGGAAGTTCGCGCCAAGTTTCGAATTGTTCTAAACTGCGTTCTAGAAAAGATGAGCGCAATAGTCAAGTCAACTTACTGCTTCCCGCATGGTTTGAACGCAGAAAAAGAAGAGCCGGAGTATCGATGCCCGAAGTTATTTTCAACGGCCCCGCAGGCCGCCTTGAAGGCCGCTATCAGCCCTCCAAGGAAAAGAGCGCCCCGATCGCGATCATCCTGCACCCGCATCCGCAGTTTGGCGGCACGATGAACAATCAGGTCGTCTACCAACTCTTCTATATGTTCCAGAAGCGCGGCTTTACGACGCTTCGCTTCAATTTTCGCGGCATTGGCCGCAGCCAGGGCGAATTCGACCATGGCGCCGGTGAGCTGTCGGATGCTGCCTCGGCGCTCGACTGGGTGCAGAGCCTGCATCCGGATTCCAAGAGCTGCTGGGTTGCCGGCTATTCCTTCGGTGCCTGGATCGGCATGCAGCTTCTCATGCGCCGCCCGGAAATCGAAGGCTTCATGTCGATCGCGCCGCAGCCGAACATTTACGATTTCTCGTTCCTGGCACCCTGCCCGTCGTCCGGTCTGATCATCAACGGTGATTCCGACAAGGTCGCCCCGGAAAAGGACGTCAACGGCCTCGTCGAAAAGCTGAAGACACAAAAGGGCATCCTCATCACCCACAGAATCGTCCCCGGCGCCAACCACTTCTTCAACGGCCAAGTGGAAACCTTGCTCGGCGAATGCGAGGACTACCTCGATCGTCGCCTCAACGGTGAACTCGTGCCGGAGCCGGCCGCCAAGCGGATCAGGTGATTTATCCCCTGCTCCGCTGGGGGAGAAGGGGCCCGCCCTTCGACAAGCTCAGGATGGCGGACGAGGGCTCGCCACATCGCGGCGAGCGGCTTGAGAGCACAACCAGAAGATCTTTCATCTCCCAGTAACGCCCCTCAACCCCAGCTTTGCTCGACCTTCTCCATTGGGGCGAAGGAATGAGTTACCGCGACATCTGAAAACTCGGACATACGATCCCATCGACCAAAATGGGTGCTCGCGGCTGCATTCCGATCTTGCATAGAACGCGTTGCGATGCGGCGTTTTCCGGATGTGTGAAGGCGATGAACTGGCGGGCGAAGCTGCGTTTGAAAAACCAGTCCGCCAGCGCACCGGCAATCTCGGTCGCGTAGCCGTTCCCCCAGGCTTCTCGGCGGATGGAATAGCCAAGCTCGAATTCGCCGCGTTCGCTCTCCTCCTGAAACCGTGAAAATCCGGCGCGGCCGATGAAACGGCCGTCGTCGCGCCTAAGCATCTTGTATTTGGTCACGCCATCACGCGCCTGTTCGCCGAGCCAGGTCTTGAGCCGTTCCTCGGCCTTCTCCAGGCTCCACGGGGCGGCGCCCGAAAGATAGCGCGTCGTTTCGATCGTCGAATGCAGCTGCCGAATCATGTGGGCATCACGCTTGTCCCACATTATCAAAACGAGGCGCGGGGTTTCGAGTATGATGGTCTCACTCATTTGCCTGCCTCGTTTCGCGAAAGATCTGAAGCCTGCGCTACGTGTAGGACCGTTCCGACTGCGAACCGGTGGATAAGTGCTAAACGCACGGCATGATTTCAACAAGCGCGATGGAGCAACAATCGCAATTGCGAAGGCCGCCTGAGCGGGCCTTCGGACTATCACCAGATATTATCGGTCACTGGCATGCGGGCAGGCCGGGTGCACCGCACGGTTTCTTTACCTGAGGTTTCTGAGGCGCAGCTGGGGGTTTCTGCGGCGCGGGCGGCGGTTTCACCTGCTGCGGTATGACCCTTGGCTGAGGCTGGGGTTGCGGCCTGGGTTGAGCCTGGGGCTGCGGTTGTGGCCTGGGCTGTGCCTGCGGCTTCGGAGGGGGCGGCGCCTTCGGTTGTACAGCCACACGCGGCGCCGGCTTTGGTTGAGCGGCTAGCGGATTGGCATGTCGTGGCGGCGCGGCAGCGACAGGAGGCTGGTTGCTGACCGGCGGCTTATTGGCCACCGCGGGTTTCGGCGGAACTTTGGCAACAGCGGGAGGCGTTGGCGGCTTCACGGTCTGGGCACGAACATTGGGTTTCGGCGCTGCAACCGCGGTATTCGGCTGAACGCTTGGAGCCGCCTGAGGAGGTGCTGGGGTCTTTGCAATCTGGTTTTGACCTTTCACCGCGGGCGCGTTGCCGACGGGCGGCAGTGGCTGCCCTTTCGAACTGGGAAGCGCACGCGCTTTGGCATTTGCGCCTCGCTGGGCAGGTTGAGGAGCTACAGCCGGATTTTGTATGGCATTGGGCGCAGCCTGAGGCGGTTGAGCCTGCTTCGCCTGAGGCGCTCCCTGATTGCTCAGCAGCTTGCCGGCGGGCGGCAGCGGCTGGCCGCTGGTACCGGGAAGCGCGCGCGCGGCGTTTCCGCCCTGCGGCTGAACCGAAGGCGCAACCGCCGGACCGGTTGCGGGCGCTGTTCCGACTGCCGGCGCTGGATTCTGCTTCTGCTGAACCGCAGCCTTCTTCTGCACCGAGGGCGGCAAGGCAACGTGCAGAGCTGCCGCGCCCGCGCCGGCGATGACGGCTGCAGCGCCGAGCTTCTGTCCCGTCGTCAGTCCCGGTGCTGCAGGTGCAGCCGGCGCAGCTCCGCTCTCGTTGACGATGGTATTGTTGGTGACCGTATTGTGGATGTTGTTGAAGATAATGTCGTTTTGGGGTGGCGCCACATTGCGTGGGGGGTCAACCCATTCTTGCACCGGAACGAAGACCGGCGCTGGCAAAACATAGATATCGTCCGAATACTGCGGCGGCGCAAGCACGACGAAATCCGGTGGCGGTGGCGCCAGGAAGACGACGGGCGGCGGCGGAGCATAGCCGAAGTCGGAATCATCGAAATAAAGGTCACGCCGCTCGACATAGACGATTTCCGGCGGCGGCGGCGGCACGTCGTATTCGATCACCGTAAAGGACGGCGGCGGCTCAAGAGCTGCCTCGAAATGTTCCAGACGGCGGCGGGCATCCCAGACATGGGGGCCTCGTGGATAACGTCTCAGATAGGACCAATAGGCCTCCGGCGTGTCCGCGGCCCAGGTTTCGCGCCAGGTGATCGCTTCGCGACGGGCGGCAATGATGGCGCGCACTCGCTTTGCCATGGCGTCGTGCGGGTAGGCAGCCAAGAAATCCTCATAGCCCTGCATCGTGTCGCGATCGAGCGCGGCAAAATAGGCATCCCGCTCGTTGAAATCGCGGATCGCCTTCGTCCGGATTGCAGCACTGTCGTAGCTGGACACCTGTGCAGCTGGCGCATTGGGGCCGCGATCGAAGAAGGTGAAGTCGTTGGTGAATTTCGAGGCATCCCAGGAGATCTGCGCGCCCTTGGTCAAATCGCTGACCCGCAGGCGTGTCCGATCGAACACATCGCCAAGCGACAGGCCGCCGACACGGATCATCTCCGCCAGCGCATGTGCATAGGAACCATAAGGACCTGGCTCCTGCGGCGCGACCGTACCGGGTGCCGCGTTGAAGGCGATCAGCTGATTGGCGTCCGGATCGACCAGCACCAGACCACCGGCCAGCGGTTGATTGGACTGTACGAATGGATTGGCGCGCGCCGCATCGAGCACGACGATGCTGCCGCGATTGTTGAGGGCGGCCAGCGATTTGGTGAAATCGCCCATCCGCAATGCCTGGAGCGGAACATCCGTGGCATTGGCGATTTGCGCATCCACAGGCACGAAATAATTATCGCCCTGATATTGCACCCCGTAGCCCGCCAGATAGACGAAAACGACGGTGTCGGGACCTGACGCATTCGCTTTCGCCAGAAAGTCCCTTATTGCGTCGCGCAACCCGTTCTGGTCGAGGTCGCGTGCGCCGATCACATCGAAGCCGGCTGCCTGCAGCGTTTGCGCAATCAGGCCGGCATCATTGGCCGAGGTCGACAAGGCGCCTGCCTGATAGGCAGCATTGCCCACCACAAACGCTATTCTTTTTTCTGGGGAACCTTGGGCTTGGGCCGCGCCTGCGACAGCGATAGAGGCCAAAACCAACATCATGGCAAAGAATGCCCGGATCGTCTTTCTGAATGACGATCCCATCATCGACAGCAGAGGTGACATACCTGTTTCTTCCACGCAATACTTGGCATACACGACCCCAGAATAGAATATTAGGATTCGATTTAGGCGAATGCGCGGCAGGTCCCCGGCGGCTTCGAGGCAAAGTTACCGTCTATTCACAATCACAAGCGCCTGTTCGCAGCTCCGGCTTCTGCCGAAACTTGCCATCCGTCCCACCAAAATGATGACGCGTCGGAAAAACGGTGCTAAACGCGCCCGGCGACATTCAACAACAGCGACGTCGCCGCATCCATTACCGATATACGGCGCTCCGAGAGACCAAGATCATGGCTGAGTTCAAATCCGATTTCCTGCGCACTCTGCAAGAGCGCGGCTTCATTCATCAGATTTCCGATGAAGCCGGCCTCGACGCTCTCTTCGCCAAGGAAACCGTGACGGCCTATATCGGTTTCGACCCGACGGCGCCGAGCCTGCACGCCGGCTCGCTGATCCAGATCATGATGCTGCATTGGCTGCAGGCGACCGGCCATCGCGCCGTGTCGCTGATGGGCGGCGGTACCGGCATGGTCGGCGATCCCTCCTTCAAGGAGGAATCGCGCCAGTTGATGACGATCGACACCATTGAAAGCAACATCGCCTCGATCAAGCGCGTCTTCTCCAACTACCTCACATACGGCGAAGGCCCGAAAGATGCGTTGATGATCAACAACGCCGAGTGGCTGCGCTCGCTCAACTACCTCGAATTCCTGCGTGACGTCGGCCGGCACTTCTCGGTCAACCGCATGTTGTCCTTCGATAGCGTCAAGACGCGCCTGGACCGCGAGCAGTCGCTGTCCTTCCTTGAATTCAACTATATGATCCTGCAGGCCTATGATTTCGTCGAACTGGCCAAGCGCTACGACTGCCGCCTGCAGATGGGCGGTTCGGATCAGTGGGGCAACATCGTCAACGGCATCGATCTCGGTCACCGCATGGGGACGCCGCAGCTCTTCGCCCTCACCTCGCCGCTGCTGACCACTGCTTCCGGCGCCAAGATGGGCAAATCGGCCTCCGGTGCGGTCTGGCTGAACGCCGACCTGCTCTCGGCCTATGATTTCTGGCAGTACTGGCGCAACACCGAAGACGCGGACGTCTCCCGCTTCCTGAAGCTCTACACCACGCTACCGATGGATGAGATTGCTCGCCTTTCCGCGCTCGCCGGCACAGAGATCAACGAGGTCAAGAAGATCCTGGCGACGGAAGTCACGGCCATCCTGCACGGCCGCGAGGCTGCCGAACTTGCTGCCGAAACGGCGCGCAAGACATTCGAGGAAGGTGGTCTTTCCGAGAACCTGCCGTCCGTCGATGTCCCCGCTTCCGAGCTCGATGCAGGCATCGGCCTGCTGTCGCTTATCGTGCGAGCCGGCCTGGCAGGCTCGAACGGTGAAGCCCGCCGCCATGTCCAGGGCGGCGCCGTGCGCATCAATGATCAGGCGATCAGCGACGAACGCAAGGTGATCGGCAGCGGCGAAGTGACCTCTGACGGCGTCATCAAGCTGTCGCTCGGCAAGAAGAAGCACATCCTGATCCGCCCCGCCGCTTGAGCGGACCTGCGGAACTAACAAACGAGAAGCCGGCGCACTCCGCCGGCTTCTCGCGTTTTCAGCGATCTCAGCAGTCATGCTCCGGGCAGCCGTTTGCCAAGCTATATTGACGGACTGGCGATACCGCAGGCAATTTGATACGCGGTCATGTCGGATTGCGCCCCTCTCATTCGTCTTCTGTTAAGATCAACTCAGGAGGTGAGCCATGGACGAACTGCCGGTGATCAAAACGAGGCGCAAAGGCAGAAGCCTTATGCAACGGATGCTGATTCCATCCGAGAAAATGGTTGTCGCGGCGCTAAGGGCGGCCCCTCCAGGCGAATTGTCTGATGTTGGGGATATAAGACGAGCGCTCGCCAGAGAATACGGGGCGGATGCCTGCTGCCCAGTGACCGTTCAGCGACACTTGGTGCAGATCAGTCAAGACGGAACCGCGCCGTTTTGGCGAGTCGTAGACCCTGATCGCCCATTTGCCCGACGCATGATCGGTGGGCCGGAACGCATACGCGAGCGGTTGGCGGGCGAAAAATGATCCGCTTTCTCCGGGGAATATGAGAAGGCGGCGCATTCGTGAAAGCGGTCCGAGAGCGGCGCGGCCGTGATCGAGTGGCAGACCGCGGCCAATACTTCGGGCGCTAACTCAAAATTCGAAGATCTGGCGGAACACGCCCGGCGCGATGATTGACAGCGGGTTGATCTGCAGGTTCGGCTTATCGAAATTGCCGGTAAGCCTGAACGTGATGCCGATCAGGCCGCGGTCGCTGCCATTGCCGAGGATGAAACCGACGATTGGCACTTCCGCGAACAGGCGGTTGAGGCCGTAGGCGGGCATGAAGGTGCCGGTCAGGTCCATATTGCCGTTTGCGTCCTTGACGGTGCCCTGGAAGGTGGCGCCCACCTGCACGCCGCGGACCACACCATTTTCCACCGCGAGCGCCCCATCGCGCAGCACCAGTCGTGCGAAGCCGCGCTCGAAACTCTGCGAGCGCGTGTCGATGTTTTGTTTGACGGCGGAATTCAGGCTCTGGCCGTTCCTCCCGCTCGGCGTAGAGACGATGGTCGAGAGCTTCTTTTCGTCGATGATGGCAAAGTTGCGGATATCGAGCGATCCGTCCCAGGCATCCGGCCCCGTGGAGCGCAGTGACAGGTTCAGCAGGCCGCCTCTCAGGTGCTTGTAGAGGTCGGCAAAACGCGCCACGGCGCCGGCATCACCGCTCGTGATGCGAATGGTGCCGCCGTCTCCGCCCTTGCTCATCTGGCTGACGACAGCCTCGCCGCTGCGGGTGAGGCCGGAAAAATCCGCCGCTACGGTGCGGCCACCCATGATCGAATAGACGCCCTTGAGATTGCTGATCGACTCATCGTTGAAGCCGACGACCCTGTCGAGATTGGCGTGGATTATGGCACCGGACGAATCGCCCTTGTCGTCGCCTTTGCCACTTGACGACGTCTTCAACCGCGCCAGCACCGGGCGCAGATCGGCAGAATTACCGGCAACGGAGATGTCGTAGCCGCCGCTTTTGCCGCGCTTGATCGACAGGGCGAAATCGTCGAGCGCAGAGAGCTTGACGCTATCGAAGCTTGCCGACGACAGGCCGCCCTTGCTGATGACGAGATCGCCGCTGACCCCGAAACCGTCGCCTTTGAGGACGAAATCTTTCAGCGTCGTCTGACTTTCCGGCCCGGAAGCCTCGAACTGGGCGCTGGCGGGAATGCCGCTGCCCTTTGACCAGCCCACCCACGGCACCGTCAAAGCCGCCTTGCCGAGATCGACCTTGACGCCCTGGCGATCGTCGTCGATGCGCGTGAGCTCAATTTTGACCGGGCCGTCGACAATATCGTTTAGGCCCGGAAGGACGGCGTTGCGCTGGGTGTCGGTCAGCGTGGCGGTGATCACACGGCTGCGTTTGACCGACGATTTGTCGTCCGTCGGTTCGACCATATCGATCTGCGCAGGTATTCCATCGATCTGTGCCTGGGCATTCAGATGCACGGCCTGAGGGTCCGCGTCGATCTCACCGGTGAGATTGGAGATCTTGCGATTGTTCATCGGCTTTAGCAGATCGACGTCGTCGAGCTGCAAGTTCGCCTTCCAGACCGGCGGTGGCGGTTTCTGGTCGCTGAGCAGGCCGATCGTGGCATCGACCTTGGCGACGATCTTGCCGTTGAAATTCTCCGGCTTGAACTCTGTTCTCTGCAGCACCTGCAACGGCTTGTAAGTCAATAACTCGCCGATGGAATCGCCGCTGCCTGATATGTCGAGCTTTAGCTCGGCCATCAGCGGCTTGTCGTATGTCGAGGGAATTGAGAAATTGCTATCGCTCAGCGTTATCGAACGGCCAGTTGGGAAATAGGAGGTGCCCTTGGCGATATCGACGCTCATTGTCGGGCCGGTCAGATCGAAATGCGCCTTCGTATCCCGGATCGGCGGAATTTCGCCCGGCACGTCGAGACGGGCGTCGTCGATATCGAAGGCGATATGCAGCTCGTTCTTTCCAAGTTGCAGCTTGCCCGTCTGCGCCGCCAGCGCCAGTCGTCCGGCGGGGATGAAAACTGAGATGACCCCGTTGCTCACCGTACCGCCGAAAAGATTGCCTTCCACCCAGGCCCGAGGCTTCGAAGCCATCCAGAACGGCCAGAGCTGCTTGATCGCGGTCGTATCGAGCTTGTCCGCACGGCCGCCGAAGCTGATCTCCGGGGAACTGTCGCCAAGTTTCATGTGCAGGGAGCCGAACAGCGCCCCTAGCGGCGTCGAGATGCCGAGATTTTGGAATTGCAGTTCCTTGGTCGCCGCCAGAAAACGTCCCGTCGCCTGCCCGTCGAAGCTGACCGGCTGCTCACCGGAAATGGCAGATGCCGCCGTGCCGCCGCGGATCAGGAAGTCGATGCCGAAACCTTTGCCGGCATTGGCGTCGATGCGGTCCAGATCGATCAGCCCGCCGGAAAACGGCACCATAGTGCCGACGAATTGCACTTTCGAAGGAGCGATTTCGAGCGTCTGATGATCGAAGTTATAGGCTAGGTTGATGTTGGCCTGCGTCAGATCCTCCTGGTCGCGGTCCATGTAAAAGGTGCCAGGCTGGACGTCTATAGAGGCATTGAGCTTCGGATCGATGCCTGTACCGCCGCGAGCGGCAGTGATTGTCATGCCGGCGAAACTCATGATGCCCTGGCGCGGTGTACCGTTCTGATCATAGGCCATCGTCAGCGGCTTCAGGTCGAGATTGGTGAGCTTGGCAGTCAGCGATGAGCTGCGGCCGGCCTCCTGCTGATCGGCGCGCACGTCGAGTGTCGCGACGGAGCCGTTGACCGCCACCTGTCCATAAAGGCGCAAAGACGTCGGCCCGCTGCGTTCGAAGGTGAGGCTATCGACCACGAGCGAGATCGGATCGCCCTCGCGGCGCGCCAGCTTGACAGTAAAGCCGGAAATGCGCACCGAATTCGTGCCGCCGCGCTCGACGAAACGCTGCAGGAAATCGAGATTGTCGAAAGCTGAATCCAACGCCTGCGGCAGCGCATCGACGCGAAGAGCCGTCATGTCGACGGGATCGCCCTGGGGCAACAGCGATGTATCGAGTGCAATGCCTTCCGCTGCCACAGAGGCTACTTCGACACGTCCTTCGACGAGAGCCAGAGGATCGAGCACCATGCTGACCGCCGACATAGTCGACAAATGCTTGCCACTTTCCTGGTCCACCACATTGACGTCACGGGCTTCGAGCTCAAGCCGCAGGCTGGGCGTGAAACGCACCACGGTCGAACCGACTTCCGCCTTGTAGCGCGGGCCGATCGCCCGATCGAGCGCAAGCTGCGCCTTCTGTGACAGGGGTTGATCGAAAACGCCGCCCTCGATCGTGGCGATAACTGCGCCGAGGATCACGGCGAGAAAGGCGATAAAGACGAGGGTGATGCGGCAGACATGCCAAACATGCGAGCGACTGCGGCGGGCAGGCTCGGGGACATGGACGATCAAAGGGTCGTCGACCTGAGCCGAAGGCAGGTGGTCGAGCGAGACGAGATCCTTTTTGCGGAATGTAACCTTTTCGCCTCGGATCACTCCCGTGCGTCCCTTTCGTTTTTTTGCAATTTTGTTGGTGACGCTGCGTCCGATGTGGACGGCATACCGGTGCAGTATATATGCCTGCAACTTAGTGTCATCCAAAATCCCGGCAAAAGAAAGGTTTTCCCGTGACCGAAATCCGTACGGTTGAGTTGGGCATCGGCGACCAAGCCCCATATTTCGATCTTCCGCGTGACGGTGGCGGTCGTGTGCGCCTTCCAGATTTTGCCGGCAAGCCATTCGTGCTGTTCTTCTACCCGAAGGATGATACGACTGCATGCACTGCCGAATCGGTTTCCTTCACCGCGCACGCGGCGGATTTCGAAAAGGCGGGCGCTGCCATCCTCGGCATCTCGCCGGATTCGGTCCGGAGCCATGACAAATTCGTCAAAAAGCACGCCCTTTCCGTTCCCCTCGCCTCCGATGAGGAGAAGATCGCGGCCGAAGCCTATGGCGTCTGGCGGCAAAAGAGCATGTATGGCAGGACCTTCATGGGCGTCGTGCGCTCGACCTTTCTGATCGGAGCGGACGGCAAGATCGTAAGGATCTGGGACAAGGTCAAGGTGGGAGGCCATGCGCAAGACGTCTTGGCCGCGGTCAAGGAGCTCTGATGCCTGTGAGCATGCCGATGGAAATCGAGGCCATCACCTCGCTGCGGGGCGGCGCAATCGCCGCCATCTGCTCGGCCGATCTCGACCGCAAGACAGCGCTTGCCCAGGAATCGGCGACTCGCTGGTTTGCGCGCACCCTGTCACTGCGCTCGCCCCTCGACCCGGCACCGCCCGTTCGACCCGGCCGGCCGGAAAAGCCGGAACTGGTTCCTCCGAAGCATATGGAGAAGCGCTCGCTGCATACGGTCAAGGGACGTATCGCTCTGCTGCACGCGATCGCCCATATCGAGCTCAACGCGGTTGATCTGGCACTCGATATCGTCGCGCGCTTCGCGACCGAGCCGGTGCCCAATTCCTTTTTTGATGGCTGGATGCAGGTCGCCTTCGAGGAAGCCAAGCATTTCCGCATGGTGCGGACGCGTCTGCGCGACCTTGGCGCCGATTACGGCGATCTCCCTGCCCATGATGGCCTTTGGCAAGCCGCGCACGCAACCCGCAATGATCTCACCGCCCGGCTCGCCGTCGTGCCGCTTATTCTCGAAGCCCGCGGTCTCGACGTGACGCCGGCGCTGCAAGCGAAAATGCGCGAGACCGGCGATATGGAGAGCGCTGCTGTCCTCGACGTCATCTACAATGATGAAAAGGGGCATGTCGCCGTCGGCGCCAAATGGTTCCGCTTTCTCTGTGCGCGCGAGCGGCGCGATCCGGCACGTGCGTTTCAGGAGCTGGTGCGCGCCAATTTCCGCGGTTCGCTGAAAGCGCCGTTCAACGATATCGCTCGCGCCGAAGCCGGTCTAACCCCCTCCTTTTACCGCTCGCTTACGTCCACAAGCAATTCCTAACATACTAAACTATAAGAGTTTTTTTGTTTTCTAGGGTTGAAGTAGAAAGTAATCGTTAACCATAATTCCGTGTAGTTCCTAAATGGATGCCAAGAGGTATCGATTGGGAGATTCTCGGTGACAACCAAGCCTCAGAACCGGGTTTTCGGCGAGCAGAAACGGCAGCACACCATCATTGTGGCGAGCGGCGATACGGTGCGCCACATGACTGTGCGCCCGTGGACGACGGCGCTTGCCGTCTGCCTCGTCGGTGTCTTTTCGATCGGCTATCTCCTTGCCACCTCCTATCTTGTGCTGCGCGATGATCTGATTGGCGCCACCATGGCCCGGCAGGCGCGCATGCAATATGATTACGAGGACCGCATCGCGGCGTTGCGCGCGCAGGTCGACCGTGTGACGTCGCGTCAGCTTCTCGACCAGCAGGTGGTCGAAGAAAAAGTCGACAAGCTGATGGAGCAGCAGCAGGCTTTGTCCTCGCGCCACGGTAAGCTCGATGCGCTGCTGGACCGCGCCGAAAATTCCGGCCTGATGAACAAGGATGCGCCCCCTGGCGCAAGCGCGGCGGTAGCCAAAGGCGATCACGCAGACAAGGGCGATCATGCGGAGCTGACGGGAGGGCTGAAATCGATCGAGAAGCTTCTATCGAGCGGCAAGCCTGCCGATGCTACTCCCGACAATTCCACCCTCGCCTACGTTCCGGCGCCTGAAACCGTTGCCGATCGGGCAGACCGGGTGTTCTCGAAGGTCACATTGTCGCTGAAACATATCGAACAGGATCAATTGACCCGCGTGCGGCATCTGACCACTGGCGCATCGGAGACGGCCGATGACATCCAGTCGATCATGCAGAATGTCGGCGTCAAGGTTCCGACCGTGATGGCCAGCGCTGAAAGCAAGGACGATGATCCCGTGAACGACGATGGGGGCGTTGGAGGTCCTTACGTCGCGCCGGAGAATGTCGATCAATTCGATCAGTCCATGTCCGACCTCGACACGGCTTTGACGCGCCTGGAGACCGTACGCGGTGCAGCCGAAAGCCTACCCTTTCGCAATCCTGCGCCGGGCAAGCTGATCACCAGCCCCTTCGGCAACCGCAAGGATCCCTTCTTCGGCAAGCTGGCGCTGCATACCGGCACCGATTTCCATTTCAATACCGGGGAGAAGGTCAAAGCCACGGCGCCCGGCAGGGTCGTGTCCGCCGGCTGGGCCGGCGGTTATGGCAACATGGTCGAGATAGACCATGGCGATGGCATCTCTACGCGTTACGGCCACATGGCGGAAATTCTGGTCAAACCCGGCGATACGGTGAAGACCGGCGATTCCATCGGCCTGGCCGGCAGCACGGGACGCTCGACCGGGACGCATCTTCATTATGAAGTCCGTGAGAACGGCCATCCGATCGACCCGATGTATTTCATCAATGCGGGCACGAAGCTCGCAAGTTACATTAGCGGCCTTGGTACAATTTCGCCGCGAGAATTGTGACAAACGAGCAACAAATCTGGCGCTAATCTAAAAATTGCGTTATCTATTGCTTTGAAGCTTTCTGAAGCGCCCGCTTTCCTTGACTTAGCGGGTATTTGGTTTTATGTCGCGCTGCATCGCGGCATGCTTGAGCGTGTCGACTCACGAGTGTTCGACCGAACCGGAACGGAAATAGTTTTCCCTTTGACAACATTTGCTGACCTTGGCCTGAGCCAAAAAGTCCTATCCGCGGTTACAGACGCGGGCTACACCACACCGACTCCCATCCAGGCCGGCGCAATTCCTTTTGCGCTGCAGCGTCGCGATATCTGCGGCATCGCCCAGACGGGTACCGGCAAGACCGCCTCATTCGTTCTGCCGATGCTGACGCTGCTGGAAAAGGGCCGCGCCCGTGCGCGCATGCCCCGCACTCTGATCCTCGAGCCGACGCGCGAACTCGCAGCACAGGTTGCCGAGAATTTCGAGAAATACGGCAAGAACCATCGCCTGAACATCGCTCTGCTGATCGGCGGTGTCTCCTTCGAAGACCAAGACCGCAAGCTGGAGCGCGGCGCCGATGTGCTGATCTGCACGCCCGGCCGGCTGCTCGACCATTTCGAGCGCGGCAAGCTTTTGATGAGCGCCGTCGAAATCTTCGTCATCGACGAAGCCGACCGTATGCTCGACATGGGCTTCATTCCGGATATCGAGCGCATAGCCAAGCTCATTCCCTTCACGCGCCAGACGCTGTTCTTCTCGGCCACGATGCCGGGCGAAATCCAGAAGCTGGCGGATCGCTTCCTGCAAAATCCGGAGCGAGTCGAAGTCGCCAAACCGGCCTCGACGGCAAAGACCGTCACGCAGCGTTTCGTCGCCTCGCACGGCAAGGACTACGAGAAGCGTGCCACCTTGCGCGACCTTATCCGCTCGCAGACCGATCTGAAGAACGCCATCATCTTCTGCAATCGCAAGAAGGATGTCGCAGACCTTTTCCGCTCGCTGGAACGCCACGGTTTCTCGGTCGGCGCGCTGCATGGCGATATGGATCAGCGTTCGCGTACGACGATGCTGCAGAATTTCCGGGACGGCAATATCCAGCTCCTCGTCGCTTCTGACGTCGCGGCGCGCGGCCTTGATCTTCCCGATGTCGGCCACGTTTTCAATTTCGATGTTCCGATCCATTCGGAAGATTATGTCCACCGTATCGGCCGCACCGGCCGCGCCGGTCGCTCGGGCGCCGCTTTCACCATCGTGACGAAGCGCGATACCAAACATGCCGATGCAATCGAAAAGCTGATCGGCGAAAATGTCGAATGGCTGAATGGCGACCTGTCGTCGCTGCCGCCGGCTGAAGAAAGCCGGGACGACGACCGTTCTTCTCGTCGTCGCGACTCCAAAAGCAGAGGCCGCGACCGGGATCGCAGCCGCGGAGGCCGCAACGCCTCGAGTCATAAATCTGATATCGACGTCGAGGATAATGATGTCGACGTGATCGAAGCAGCACCAGCAAAGGCCGAAAGCGTGAGAAACGAGCGCAAGTCTGAGAACAACAACAAGTCCAACAACGGTTCTCGTAGCAACCACCGGCCCTTCCCTGCTGCCAATGACGACAATCGCGAGCGCCGCAATCGCTATCGCGATCAGGACGACGGCCCGACCCCGGTCGGCTTCGGCGACGACATCCCCGCCTTCATGCTGATCGTCGCCAACGCCAAGGGCTGATAGGGCCAGGCGGCATGGGGAAACCCGGCATCGACTTCCCAGGATTAGGAACCGGTCTTGCAATTTTGCGGGACGGGAAGTTGTTGCTTTACAGGCGCCTCAAGGCGCCGGAGGCTGGCTTCTGGAGTATCGTCGGCGGCAAGGTCGACCATATGGAGCCGGCCGAGGACGCAGCTATCCGCGAGGCGGAAGAAGAAAGCGGCCTTTCCATCGGCCATGTGGACCTCCTCTGCACGACGGAAGTTATGGTCGAAGCCGACCGCCAGCATTGGATTTCTTTGATCTACGTCACCCAGGATTTTTCCGGCGAGGCGCGCCTCGTCGAGCCTGACAAGCTCTCCGATTTCGGCTGGTTCAGCCGCAACGAGCTGCCGCAACCGCTTTCAGCTTTCGCGCAAGCGGCGATCGCACATCTGAGCGAAGACGAGTTTCGCTGAACCCTATTTCTCTGCCCGTATTGCCGCCTCGTAAGCCAGCCTTACCCAGCGCGCCATGATATCCGGATCATCGAAAGCATCGTCGGGAATCGACCAATAGGGCATGTTGACGGGCTTGCCCTTCTTGCCTTCGTAGGCCCAACGCCTGGCGCCCGCCGCCTCGAATTCCGGAGCGCTGACGTCGTCTGCCTTCAGCAGCATCTCGTCGCTTACTTCGACGGCGACGATACGGCCCATGTGATAGACGCCCTTACCGCCGAACATGCGCTTGATCGTTACGGGCCCGAGAGCCTGGAACATCTCCTCGATCTCGATATTGTCCATGCCCTACCCCTTCAAAATGCCGCCGGCGGCCAGCACGGCTTCGGGCGTGTCGACATCGAGATGCGCGACATCGCCGATATCGACGTCGACGACGGAAAGTCCGGCTGTTTCGATGATATGCCTGGCGCCGACATCGCCTTCGAGCCGCATCACGGCGTCGAACACGCTGCGCGGCAGGATGACGGGATTGCCGCGTTTACCGCGCGACACGGCGCGCACGATCGCCTGGCCGTTCGCCCTGCGGAAGGCGGCAATCAGCGTCTTCAGGTCGTCGCTTGTAACACCCGGCATGTCGGCCAGCATGACCAATACGCCGTCAGCGCGTTGCGAGACCGGCGCGCTGACGCCGGCGACCAGCGAGCTTGCCATACCGGATGCATAGTCCGGATTGTGCGCCCACTCGACCGGCAGACCGGCAAGTGCCTGCTCGATCTCTCGGCGGCGATGGCCGGTGACCGCAACGACGGCGGCGACTCCGCTTGCCAAAGCCGTGGCTGCGGAGCGGCGGACCAGGGGTACGCCGTCGAACTCGGCCAAAAGCTTGTGCGGACCACCCTCGCCCATGCGGCGTGCTTGACCGGCCGCGAGAAGCACGACAGCAACAGATATCTGCGCCTCCGGCTTGCCGGCGATATCACGAGGTCTTGGCCGCGACTGTATTTCCATGAGGAGCCCCCCGACGCCCATGCCGCTGATGTCCTGCGGCGTCGGCTTCTCGCCGGCGAGGATTCGATCCAGCACCCAGTCGAAACCATTTTCCTTCGGACTGCGAGCACAGCCGGGCGCGCCGACGACATAGACATCACCGACCTTGCCGAGCACCAGCAGATTGCCCGGATCGACCGGCATGCCAACCTGGATGACATCGCCGCCCGCAAGCCGGATGGCTTCGGGGATAACGTCGCCGACGTCGATGACAGCGGACGCACCAAAGACGACGACGAGCTTTGGCAATTGATCGGTCGCCTGCAGTGCTTTGCCGATCGCTTCCGCGACCGCAGGCGCGCGATGCGCCACCCGCTCTTCCCGCTCCAGGGTGCTGCCGGCAAGCTGCAGCCGTTGCGAAAAGATGCGTGCCGTCTTGTCCATCACGGAGGTCTTCAGTGACGGCAATTCGGTGGCGACGAGCGACGCCGCATGCGGCTTGAATGGCTTGACCTCGAGGACGATCGCTTGCTTCAGGATGTCGACGCCAGCGGCAACCTTGTCGCCCGAAACCGCCAGCGGAATGATCTTGAAGGTCGCCACCATATCGCCGCGGCGCACCGGCACATGATCGGCAAGACAGGCAAGCGTGATTGCCGGGTCGACGCGGTTCAGCCGATCGACGGCGGCGCGATTTGCAACGAACAGGCCATCGACCGCGCTGTGAACATTGACGCGCCCGGTGGCCGCTTCGGAGAAAGTCAGATGATCCGGCGCGATCGCCTGGGCCAGCCGCTGCGCGGCTTCGTTTTCCATCAGGTCGTCAGGTTCAATTCTCGCGGCGGTAACGCGGCCGATATTGGCGGCCGCGAGGCGATCGAGATCGCCGCGGTCAAGCACATGCCCCTTGGGAAGGCTGCCATCGGACAATCGGATCGAATGCGCGAGCACCGCACCTTCCGCTTCCGCCGTGGTGAAATCACCGAAGATCATCGCTTGTCACCCTTCGGTGATGAAACATCACGACCGCGCAACGCCCCGATGATCTCGGCGAGAATGGCGACGGCGATTTCCGCCGGGCTCGACGCCCCAATGGGAAGGCCGATAGGGGCGTGAACCCGCGCAAGATCGGCATCCGTCAGCCCCTCATGCTTCAATCGCTCCAGCCGGCTCGCATGCGTCTTGCGACTGCCAAGCGCCCCGACATAGAAACACCCGACCTTCAGCGCCTCGGCAATCGGGAAATCATCGATCTTCGGATCGTGGGTGACTGCGACCAGCGCCGTATAGGCATCGAGCGGCCGGTCCTTCAGGACATCCACCGGCCAGTCGGCAGTCAGATCGACGCCATCGAAGCGTTCGGGCGTCGCAAAAGCGGTGCGCGGATCGATGATGCGGATGTCGAAGCCGGCAAGGCCCGCAATCTGTGCCAAAACCTGGCTGATATGCACTGCGCCGATGACGACGATGTGCGGCGGCGGAAGATGAACATTGAGGAAGAAGCTTTCCCCACCAATCTCCACTGTCGAGGATTTTCCCGATCGGAAGACGGAAGCGACAGCCTCGGCAAGCGGACCGTCGACCGCGTCACCCTCGACGATCAGCCGGCTCGGTCCGCCGGAGAGGTCGGTGGTCAGGATCACCGCTTGCCGCGCGCGCCGCAGCGCATTCAGTTTCGTCAGAATCTGACGGTCCATCAGTTGAGCCTCTCGACATAAACACGAATACGGCCGCCGCAGGACAGGCCGACGCGCCACGCGGTTTCATCCGCCACTCCGAACTCCAGCATGCGGGCCTTGCCGCTTTCGATCACATCCAGCGCCTCGGTGATCACGGCACCTTCCACACAGCCGCCGGAGACCGAGCCGTGAAAATTGCCCTCGCTGTCGATTACGAGATGGCTGCCCGTGGGGCGCGGCGCAGAACCCCAGGTGTCGACGACGGTCGCCAGCGCCACCGTGCGGCCGGCGGACGACCATTCCTCCGCAATTACAAGCGGATCCAGGCTTTCAGGTATATTTGTCATGGGTGCCTCACAGCTTGGCGAGAAAACGGCGTGGATCATAGGCGCCGACGCGACCGGCGCTAAGGGCCGATACGAGATCGGCTAGAGATAATAGATTGTGAACCGGACGGAATTCGTCAACATGTGGCAGCATGGCGCGAACGCCGCGGGCGCGCGGCTCGAAGCCCTCGAAACGCAAGAGCGGATTGAGCCAGATCAATCGCCGGCAGGAGCGATGCAGCCTATCCATCTCGGTGTTGAGGAGTTCAACCCCCTCGCGTTCCAAACCATCGGTGATGAGGAGCACGATCGCGCCTTGCCCGAGGACGCGGCGCGCCCAAAGCCGGTTGAATTCCTTCAGCGTTTCGCCGATGCGCGTTCCACCCGACCAGTCATGGACAGCAGCGGCGCATTCGTCGAGCGCCTCGTCCGGATCCTTGTGGCGCATCTGCCGGGTGACATTGGTCAGCCGCGTGCCGAAGAGGAAAGTGTGCACGCGCCGGCGCTTCTCGGTCAGCACATGCAGGAAATGCAGAAAGATCCGGGTATATTGGCTCATCGAGCCGGAAATGTCCGCCAGCACGACCAGCGGCGGCTGCATCTCCTTGGCCTCGCGATGGCGCGGCAGGATCAGTGTGCCTCCCGTGCGAAGTGCTGCCCGCATCGTCGCCCGCGGATCGATCTTGGCGGGCACGTGCGACGCCATGAATCGGCGGGTACGGACGCGGTCGAGCGGCAACTCCAGCCTCGCCAGCTCTTTCTTCGCAGCAGCGATCTCCGCAGCCGACATCTGGGCGAAATCCATGCGGCGCAGGAGTTCGTTACCCGATGCCGTAAACCGGGCGTCGATCTCGACATCCGGCGCCTCGCGCTGCGGCCGGCGGTCGTCGCGGTCGCTAAGCAGGGCGTCGCTGGCGCGGGTTTCGCCCGGTTTCGGCTTTTCCTTCTCACGATTATCGGGCGCGACCGGCGACATCATCGCGATCATCTTCTGCACGAGATCGCGTGAGCGCCAGAACAGCCGGAAAGCTTCGTCGAAGACTGCGAGGTCCTCATGCCGTTTGACGAAGATGGAAGCCAAGGCCGCATGAAACTCTTCGCGCGAGCCGATCTCGATCGCCTCCACGGCTTCTATAGCGTCGGCGATGGCAGCCGGCCCGATCTTCAGGCCGGCCTTGCGAAGCGCACGGGCGAAGAACACGATATTGTCGGCTAAACGGCCATCACCGGGCGGTGACCGCATCTCCTTGATGCCGCCTTGCATTGCCGGTTCCATGGCCTCATCCCGTCGCCAGCAGTTCGGATTTCACCTCATCGAGCACCCGCTTGCCCTCGCCACCCTGGATGCGGGCGATATCGTCCTGGTATTTCAGCAGGGTGCCGAGCGTATCGGAAATCGTCTCGGGATCGAGCGCCAGCCGGTCGAGTTCGGTCAGCGCTGTCGCCCAGTCGATGGTCTCCGCGACGCCGGGATTCTTGAAGAGGTCGAGCGTGCGCAGCTTCTGCACATAGGCAACGATCTGGCGCGACAGCGTCTCGTTGCAGCCAGGCACTTTGCGGCGGATGATGTCGAGCTCCTGCGCCGCTTCGGGGTAATCGACCCAATGGTAAAGACAGCGGCGCTTGAGGGCATCGTGCACCTCGCGGGTGCGGTTGGTGGTGATGATGACGATGGGTGGTTCGGCCGCGCGGATAGTGCCGAGTTCGGGGACGGTCACCTGGAAATCGGAGAGGACTTCGAGCAGAAAAGCTTCGAACGCCTCGTCGGTACGGTCCAGTTCGTCGATCAGGAATACCGGCGCACGGCCCCCCGCGCTCGACAAAGCCTGCAGCACGGGCCGCCGGATGAGATAGCGCTCGGAAAAGATATCGGCCTCGATGCGGTCGCGGTCGGTGAGCCCTGACGCCTCAGCAAGGCGGATTTCCAGCATCTGCGCCGGATAATTCCATTCATAGACCGCGGAGGAAACGTCGAGACCTTCATAGCATTGCAAGCGGATCAGCGGACGGTCGAGCGCCTTCGACAGCACCTTGGCGATCTCGGTCTTGCCGACGCCGGCCTCGCCCTCGAGAAAGAGCGGCCGTTTCATTTTCAGCGCCAGAAACAAGACCGTACCGAGCGCACGCCCGGCGAGATAGTCGTGGGTACCGAGCAAGGCAATCGTTTCGTCGATCGAGCCCGGCAGCGAAGGTGCGTGATGATGATCAGGCATATTCTCTCCCATTACTGGGCCGCGCCTCCCATCGGACGCGCTAAGGACGCAGTAACACTTCAAACCGGCGCATAATCCCTCGCTTGGATCGAATCCGATCTAAGGGGTTCGCGCTAGGGAGGTTATAGCGTGTGATAGTCCCGGTTCATATAGAGCAGTGCCGGCTTTGTTTCACTGAAATGCACCGCCACGACTTCGCCGAAGATGATGTTATGGGTCGAAGCCCGTTTGACTTCGATGACACGGCAATCGAAGGCGGCCAGTGCATCGGTAAGCACCGGCGCACCGGTCACCAGCGTATCGAACTTGCCCATGGCGAAGCGCTCCTCATTGGTCAAATTCGTTTTGCCGGAAAAGGCGTCGGCGAGCTTCTGATGATGGGCGCAAAGCGCGTTGAGGGCGAAGATGCCGCTGTTGAAAAAGATCTCGTTCTTCGCATTGCTGTTGTTGAGGCAGATGAGGATCGTGGCGGGATCGTCGGAGACCGAGCAAGCGGCCGTGATGGTCACGCCGCGTCGCTCCTTCCCGAGCGCCGTGGTCACCAGCTGGACATGCCCCGCATAGCGGCTCATGGCGTCGCGATAGTGCGCCGGATCCATACGCTGCTTGTCTAGCACGATTGCTTTCCTCGTTTCTGTCATTTCTCGTTTTCGTTCAATATGGCGGCCAGACGTTAGCTTTTCTACAATAGGATTATTGAAATCGGAGCGATTTCGCTGCTTTTTCTTTGACGGTAACTTCCAGGCGGATAAAAGGGCAAAGGAATTGTCCGGGATACCTAGTCTATGAACGTTCTGCGTCGCACATCGCTCCTGATTTCGCTGCTTCTTGCAGCCGGCAGCAGCCATGCCGCAGGCGTCAATATCGGCATCGTCGCGCCCCAGGATGGAAATTTTGCAGCTCTCGGCGCGCAAATTACCGCGGGCGCCAATTTCCAGGTGCAGGCACAGAGGGACTCCGCCACCGTCGTGGACGAACCCTGCACGGAGGATGGCGGCCGTGCGGCGGCCGAGGCGCTGATCAGTGCCAAGGCGCAGGTCGCCATCGGCTTTCTCTGCAGCGAGACCTTGGCCGGCGCGCTGCCACGGCTGAAGGATGCCGGCATTCCCGTCATCACCGTTTCCGTGCGTTCCCATATCGCGATGGAGGACGCATTGAAGAACGGTTGGCCGTTTTTCCGTCTCGCTCCAGTCGACAGCGCCGAAGCAGACATGGTGGTCGACGCCATTCTGAAGCGTTGGGCGGCCGAGCCAATGGCTCTCATCGAGGACGGTACGATCCACGGTCGCGAACTGGTGGAAGCAGTGCGTAATGCTCTGGAGGAGAAAGGGTTGAAACCGGTCTTCACAGACACCTTTCGCCCCGGCCAGGAGCAGCAGATCGCCCTTGTCCGGCGCTTGAAGAAGGCCGGCGCCACCCATGTATTCGTCGGCGGCGACCGAAGCGACGTTGCGGTCATCACCCGTGATGCTCGGAGCGAGAACATCCCGTTAACGCTGATGGGCGGTGACGCGATGCGCGCTGCCAACCAGCCGGTGCCCCTGACGGACGGCGTGCTGGCCGTCGCCCTCCCCGATTATGCCGGCTTGCCCGCTGCTCAGGCGACGGCCGAGGCGATGCGCACGCACGGTACCGAGCCTGACGGTTATATTCTGCCTGCCGCGGCCGCCGCGCTAATTGCCAGCCAGGCGGCGGAAGGCGCCAAAGCGGCGAACAAGCCGATCGCCGATAAATTGATCGGCACGGCTTTTCAGACGCCCAT
The DNA here is from genome assembly GCF_030272705.1 of Rhizobium mayense. Lineage (GTDB taxonomy): Bacteria > Pseudomonadota > Alphaproteobacteria > Rhizobiales > Rhizobiaceae > Rhizobium > Rhizobium mayense. The sequence continues at coordinate 43,807 of NZ_JARFYM010000012.1, forward strand.
CGGCCCCATTACCTTCGGTCAGAACCATGAATTGACGGAGAACCCCTTCCGGTTGCTGGAATGGCGTGGCAATGCTTTCGTGCCGCTGACATCTCCGTCGAACTGATAGGGTTCGTGCAAGTCTAGCGGATTAGGTTGTTTGCCTGCCGAACCGGTGATAAGCCAAGCGCGAAAAATCAGACGGAGTTCAGCCATCTCATGACCTTGCCGATTCGCATTGCTCCCTCCATCCTCGCGGCCGATTTCGCCAAGCTTGGGCAGGAAGTCAAAGATGTGACCGAAGCCGGGGCGGACTGGATCCATCTCGACGTCATGGACGGACATTTCGTGCCGAATATTTCCTTCGGCCCCGATGTCATCAAGTCGCTGCGTTCTTATACAAATGTGACCTTCGACTGCCACCTGATGATCTCGCCCGCCGATCCCTATCTTGAAGCCTTCGCCAAGGCCGGCTGCGATCGGATCACCGTCCACGCCGAATCCGGCCCGCATCTGCACCGTTCGCTGCAAGCCATCCGCCATCTCGGCAAGAAAGTCGGCGTAACCCTCAATCCGGCAACGCCGCTTTCTGTTCTGGAAAACGTGCTGGATGATGTCGATCTGATCCTCATCATGTCGGTCAATCCCGGCTTCGGCGGCCAAAAGTTCATTCCCGCCATGGCCGACAAGATCCGCGATGCGCGGTTGCTGATCGGGGACCGCCCGATCGAGCTCGAAGTCGATGGCGGCGTCACCGTCGACACGGCGCCGATCGTCACCGCCGCCGGCGCCAATGTCCTCGTCGCCGGCTCGGCGATCTTCAAGGGTGAATCGGTCGAAGCTTACCGGCAAACGGTTTCCGGCCTACGCGCCGCGGCAGAACGAGGCCGCGTTGGATCAAATTAATCCGGCGAGCGCTGTTGCGACGACCGGGCGGCTGAGAGCGGCCATCCCGTCTTCTCGACTGCTCTTGTTCGGAGCGTTCTGTTGGGGCGCTGCAATGGCAGGCTCCGCGCTATCGGCGCTCTATCTGCGCAACGGTCTTCTGACGAGCCACGTGCCCGCTCTTACGATGGTTTATTTCCTCAGCGGGGCGTTTGCTTGGCCGCTCATGCTGCCGCTGGCGCGTCTGCTCGCGCATCGCCGGCCACTCGAAGGGCGTTTTGCAGCTTTCTTCCTGACGCTGTCGCTGGGCACCGTCGCCATGACCGCCTTTCTCTTCGCCATGGACTATCGCTGGTTCTATGCTCGCTGGCATGCCCCCTTCGGCACGCTCGTTTGGGCATTTCAGTTTGTCTTTACCAGCGCCAGCGCGGTCTATCAGTTTGCGATCCTCGGCCTTGGCCTGTTTCTGCCGTTCGGCTTCGTCGTCCTGGTGGCGGTTAGCTTTTATCTCGCCAGACATATGCGTTGAATCGAACGAAAGATTGAGCCAAGAAACATTGAGATTGCCTCCCGTCTTTGTTATGGGGCGCCGAGGATTTGTTTCCCCTTACCGAAGAAAGCTTGAGCCCATGATCCCGCGCTACTCCCGACCGGAAATGGTCGCCATCTGGTCGCCCGAAACCAAGTTCCGTATCTGGTTCGAGATCGAGGCCCATGCTTGCGATGCTCTGGCTGAACTTGGCGTCATCCCGAAATCTGCAGCGGAGACCATCTGGGAAAAGGGCGGCAAGGCAACTTTTGACGTTGCCCGCATCGATGAGATTGAAGCCGTCACCAAGCACGACGTCATTGCCTTTCTGACGCATCTTGCCGAAATCGTCGGTCCCGATGCCCGCTTCGTGCACCAGGGCATGACTTCCTCCGACGTGCTCGACACCTGCTTCAACATCCAGCTGGTGCGTGCCACCGATATCCTGCTGGCCGATGTCGACAAGCTGTTGGACGCGCTCAAGCGCCGCGCTTTCGAGCACAAGGACACCGTCACGATCGGCCGCTCGCACGGCATCCATGCCGAACCGACCACCTTCGGCGTCAAGCTGGCGCTCGCCTATGCCGAATTCGAGCGCTGCAAACAGCGCCTGATCGCTGCGCGCGAAGAAGTCGCCACCTGCGCCATCTCCGGCGCTGTCGGCACCTTCGCCAATATCGACCCGCGTGTTGAGGAACACGTCGCGGCCGCGTTAGGCCTGAAGCCGGAGCCGGTGTCGACGCAGGTCATTCCGCGTGACCGTCACGCCATGTTCTTCGCCACGCTCGGCGTCGTCGCCTCTTCGATCGAACGTCTTTCTGTGGAAATCCGCCATCTGCAGCGCACCGAGGTGCTGGAGGCCGAGGAATATTTCTCCCCCGGCCAGAAGGGCTCGTCGGCCATGCCGCACAAGCGCAATCCGGTGCTGACCGAAAACCTGACCGGCCTTGCGCGCATGGTCCGCTCCTACGCCACGCCGGCGATGGAGAATGTGGCGCTCTGGCATGAGCGCGATATTTCCCACTCTTCCGTCGAGCGCATGATCGGCCCAGATGCTACGGTGACGCTTGATTTCGCGCTCGCGCGGCTCACCAGCGTCGTCGACAAGCTCTTGGTCTATCCGGACAACATGATGAAGAATCTGAACAAGTTCCGCGGGCTTGTTCATTCGCAGCGCGTGCTGCTGGCGCTGACCCAGGCCGGCGTTTCCCGCGAAGATGCCTATCGTCTCGTCCAGCGCAACGCCATGAAGGTCTGGGAACAAGGCAAGGATTTCCTCGAGGAACTGCTCGCAGACCAGGAAGTCCGCGCAGCGCTATCCGAAGAGGATATCCGCGAAAAGTTCGATTTGGGCTATCATACCAAGCACGTCGACACGATCTTCAAGCGTGTGTTTGGCTAAGGCCTGACCAATTTATTGGTCTATGTCTGAAGGGGTGGTGCTGGCGACGCGCCGCCCTTTCTGTTTTACGCGCGGCTTGCCGACGGTCTCGTCCTCTTCCTTGTTGCTGACTGGCCTGTTTCCACCGCGTTTAGCGGCCTTCTCCACCAATCGATCGAGATGTTTCAAATCTTCTTCGTCGAGGTTTTCAATGCCGACGAAACGGTTTTCCGCGGCGCTGGTGAGGATGAGTTCGTTGAGCTTGGCTTGAATGGCGCGGGTGTCGCGCGTCTGGGCGTTCTGCAGGAGGAAGACCATCAGAAAGGTGACGATGGTCGTGCCGGTGTTGATGACCAGTTGCCAGTTTTCGGAATAATCGAAGATCGGCCCGGTGATACTCCAGATAACTACCGACAGCAGAGCCAATATGAAAACAACCGGTTTTCCCGTCCACTCCGAAACGACGGCTGCAAAACGGGAGAAAATATGCCGCATCTCCGCCATGATCCGCATCTCCGGCTGAGCCGCATGTCCGGAACGGACATGCAAGGATCTAAGCCTAGTTCGCACGCATCTCCCGAATTCGTTGGGACGATGCGCGCGAGGTGATGCAGATCAACGTTGCAAAGTGATTGGCGGTTCCACTCGATCGACTGGAACCGTATTAGGGCCGAAATTGGCTCTCGGCGGCCGGTGCAACGAGTTTGCGATAAAGATGCCATGTGGCATGCCCGAGAATAGGCATGATTACGGCCAGTCCCGCAAAGATCGGGATCGTACCGATGACAAGAAGCGCGGCCACGATGAGACCCCAGATCGCCACCGGCACCGGATTGATCAGCGTCGCGCGGATGCTGGCATCGATTGCGGCGACGGCGCCGATATCGCGGTCGAGCAGCAGCGGGAATGTAATCACCGTTGTCGCCAGCACGATGAGTGCAAAGACGAAGCCGATGAGATTACCCCAGAAGATCATCCCCTTGCCCTCAGGCGTGGACAGTACGTTCGACACGAAGGATGCCAGTGTCGCCGGCACGCTGTCGCCGAAATAGGCGGTATAGATCGTCTGCGCCACGACCAGCCAGACGATGAAGAAGCCGAACAGCATGACGCCGACCGCAATGATGGACGGCAAAGCCGGAGAAAAGCGCACGTCGAAAGCATGTCGCCAGGAGGTATCCAGCCCCATCTCCCGCCGTCGGCTGATCTCATAGAGGCCGATCGCCGCCAATGGTCCAAGCAGCGCGAAACCGGACATCAGCGGAAAGAGCAACGGCAGCAGATTTTCGCCGGAGCTCCAGACCACCAGCGCTATGCCCGCGATCGGATACATGAGACATAGGAATACGTAATGCGATGGTTTTTCGCTGAAATCGTCCAGCCCCAGTTTCAGGGCGTCGACGAGATCGATTATGCCGATCTTGCGGATGGCCGGACGCGTAAAGCTGTTGTTTGCACCGGCCATGACATGAAATGCCGCCATAGTATTCCTCCTCCTCAGCCAATATCTATCCAGCTGGCGGCACGAAAACGTCGGGCAGAAGAGGCGCCGACATCATCAATCGCTACCGGCAGGTCGGGATGCTAGCAAATTTTGCCGCGATTGTCGCCTTTTCCCTTGACAGCCGCGTCCTCTCTTTCCACATCGGCGGCTATGAAAGCTTCCGACGCAGATATCCTCATCATCCCCGGATACACCAACTCCGGTCCGGAACACTGGCAGACACGCTGGGAACAGAAACTGTCCACGGCGCGACGGGTGGAGCAGGCCGAATGGTCGAAGCCTGTGCGCGAGGATTGGGTTGCCCGCATTGCCGAAGAAGTGAATGCCTCGAGCCGGCCGGCGGTGCTGGTGGCGCATTCGCTTGGCGTACCCTCGGTGATCCACGCGATCCCGCATTTCCGCAACAAGGTCGCCGGCGCCTTCTTTGTCGCCCCGCCCGATGTCGCCAATCCGAAGATCAGGCCGAAGCATCTGATGACGTTCGGTCCCTACCCGCGTGATCCCCTACCATTTCCGTCGATCACCATCGCCAGCCGCAACGATCCCTTCGGCAGCTACGAGCACGCCGACGACGTGGCCGGAAGCTGGGGTTCGCTGCTGATCGACGCCGGCGAGGCCGGCCATATCAATGCCGATTCCGGCCATGGCCCCTGGCCGGAAGGCACGATGGTCTTTGCCAAGTTTCTCGGCAACCTCAAGCCATGATTGCGGCCAGGCGTGATACAATGGCCTAAGCCGGCTCACTAGCCTGTGAAGTACGAGGCGGCTTCATTCCACCGTCAAATAAAAGCCTGTAGAACATGAGAGGACAGGATCGCGATTCTCGCATTGGTATAGAACCAAAGCTTGAATTCCTAGGAAGGAGGCGCAGGCGGATTGTGAATTCGCTTCTTATCCGTTATGGGGACGCCCACATATGATCCACTTGCGCTATCCCGAGAGCGCCAACCACAGAGAACATTACCGATGAACCGTCGCCGCCGTATTTACGAAGGCAAGGCCAAGATCCTTTACGAAGGGCCTGAGCCGGGCACGCTGATCCAGTTTTTCAAGGATGACGCCACCGCCTTCAACAAGAAGAAACACGAAGTCATCGATGGCAAGGGCGTTCTGAACAATCGTATTTGCGAGTATATTTTCAGCCATCTGAACAAGATCGGTATTCCCACGCACTTCATCCGCCGCCTCAACATGCGCGAGCAGCTGATCAAGGAAGTGGAGATGATTCCGCTCGAGATCGTCGTGCGCAACGTCGCCGCCGGCTCGCTCTCCAAGCGCCTCGGCATCGAGGAAGGTGTCGTGCTGCCGCGCTCGATCATCGAATTCTACTACAAGTCCGACGCGCTCGAAGACCCGATGGTCTCGGAAGAGCACATTACAGCTTTCGGTTGGGCCAATCCGGCCGAGCTTGACGACATCATGGCACTCGCCATTCGCGTCAACGATTTCATGACCGGCCTCTTCCTCGGCGTCGGTATCCAGCTCGTCGATTTCAAGATCGAATGCGGCCGCCTGTTCGAAGGCGACATGATGCGCATCATCCTCGCCGACGAAATCTCGCCGGACTCCTGCCGTCTCTGGGATATCGAAACCCACGAAAAGATGGACAAGGACCGCTTCCGCCGCGACATGGGCGGCCTGCTGGAAGCCTATTCCGAGGTCGCCCGCCGGCTCGGCATCATCAATGAAAACGAACCCGTGCGCGGCACGGGCCCGGTTCTCGTCAAGTAAGCGCAGGAAGGAAAATCGTGATCAAGGCTCGTGTTACCGTCACGCTGAAAAACGGCGTTCTCGATCCGCAGGGCAAGGCAATCGAAGGCGCTCTCGGCGCTCTCGGCTTTGACGGCGTCCATCAGGTCCGCCAGGGCAAGGTTTTCGACCTCGAACTTGACGGCGCCGACAGGGCCAAGGCCGAAGCGGAGTTGAAAGCCATGTGCGAAAAGCTCCTCGCCAACACGGTGATCGAGAACTTCAGCATTTCGATCGACTGATTGTCTTCTTTCGCGAGCCGTCCTTCCTTTGCTTTAGGCAATGGAGTATGGCTCACCAAGAACATTCCGCCGACTACTCTTCGCCTATTGCGGGACCAGCATCATGAAATCAGCAGTCGTTCAACTCCCCGGCCTCAATCGCGACCGTGACATGATCGCGGCGCTGACCAAGATTTCCGGCAACGCGCCCATCACGGTCTGGCAGACCGAAACCGAGATCCCGGATGTCGACCTGATCGTCATTCCCGGTGGCTTTTCTTATGGCGATTATCTGCGCTGCGGCGCGATCGCGGCTCGCATGCCGGTCATGCAGGCCATCAAGGAGAAGGCCGACAAGGGCGTCAAGGTTCTCGGCGTCTGCAACGGTTTCCAAATTCTGTTGGAAGCCGGCATGTTGCCCGGTGCGCTGATGCGCAACGCCTCGCTGAAATTCGTCTGCCGCGAGATCAAGCTCGAGGTCGTCAACGCCGAAACCGATTTTACCCGCGCCTATGCTAAGGGCCAGGTGATCCGCTGCCCGATCGCTCACCATGACGGCAACTATTTTGCCGACGCGGAGACGCTGGCGGCAATCGAAGGCAACGGCCAGGTGGTGTTCCGCTACGCTGAAGGCACCAATCCGAACGGCTCCATCAACGATATCGCCGCCGTAATCAATGCCAAGGGCAATGTGCTTGGCATGATGCCGCATCCGGAGAACCTGATCGAAGCGGCCCACGGCGGCTCCGACGGTCGCGGCCTCTTTGCCTCCGCCCTCGACGTTATTGCCGCCTGAGGCGGTGTATTCACACCGATAGCAGGATTGCCATACCGGACGGCGTTTTGTCGCGAACAAGGCGCCGGAAGGGTTTCGCTTCACACCATCACAAGCCAAGAGCTGCCCTAACCGATTTATTGGAAGAGAGATTGATGCGCCCTCACCTCGTTACCGGATTGTATTCTGCCGCCACTCTCACAGCGCTTGGCCTGCTCGTTACGTCCTGTGGGACACACGCTCCGACGGTAACGACAGATCAGCATAGCGCTTTGTCGACGATGGAACGCGTCATGCTCAGCGCGAATGCCTGCTGGTTCAAATCGGCCGATCCGGCCTTTGCGGGTTACCAGCTCGCCCCCGAGCTGAATTCCTACACCGGCCGTCCGCGCATTCTCGTGGTCGACAAGAAACATCCGACGGGCCGGCCATCTCTCGTGGTCCAAGCCGAAGGCAACCCGGCGCAGTTGCAGGCCTTCGGCCCCATGATGTCAGGCGCCTCCGGCGGCCGCATCACCGGCGATGTCAACCGCTGGGCGGCAGGCACGAAGGGTTGCTGAGGCGCCACCGACCCAAAGCACTATGCGATCGCGGCGCGATGTTCACCGAAGTTGGCTGTCCTTCACATGCCGATTGCGAACGCCCGTGGCCAGAGACCAGCGTGCCGGCTCTCACAAACGCCTCGTCATCGCGAACTGAAGCAAACTGGTGCAACTCCACGTAGCTAACAGTTAATTACATTCCGCGCCATCAACCGATCCGCCAGACATACCGCAAGGAAAAAAACGGCAAGTGATTTGGAGGATTGCGATATGACTACCCGAAGGACCTTTTTCCTGGCGGCTTCCGCCGCCGCTGTCGCGGCGGCCATGCTTGCAGCGACAGGTTGTAGTACGTCCTCTCCAGTTCCAATGACCGTTCCGACCGCTCAGAGCATAGCCCGCCTTGCACCTTCGGGCACAGTCAGCCTCACCGAAACGTTCGTAGGCGGGGTCGGTGCTGGGCAAGGTGTTCTCACATTCCGCGGCCAAACCTATCCATTCAAGCTTTTAGGCACCGTTATAGGACCCGGCAGTGTATCCAGACTGGAGGTCGCCGGTGACGTCTATAAGCTCAACAACCTTTCAGATTTCCCCGGCCCTTACGCGCAAGGCACCGGGCCTGTAGGTGTTGAGACAAGCGGCAATAGTGAACTGTGGCTACAGAACAAGGCCGGCGTCATCATGCATCTCAAGGGCAAGGATGCCGGCGTAACGTTGAGTTTGGGGCGCGATGAAATCATCATCGAGATGAGCCAATGAGATGGCTGAATAAGGGCCTGACTTTTGCGTCGATGAAATGAGCGGAAGCTTAGCTCCCGCGATTGACCAGCGTCCCAACGGCATCTGCGCCACGGTCGCGTGTAGGGTTTCTAATGCGCAGCCTGCATCTGCGAAGCCTGCATCGTCATCCAAGCGCGAGCATGAATCAGGGGTGGCCCGCAATTTTGGAGATGTCTGCCTTGGATCGATTTATTGTCATTTCCGGATGTTCCGGCGGAGGCAAGTCGACGCTGCTTGAAGAGCTTAGGCGCCGTGGCCACCAGGTCGTGGAGGAACCCGGGCGTCGGATCGTCGTCGAGGAATTGGGTAGCGGCGGTTCGGCTTTGCCGTGGGCCGACGCCCCCGCCTTCGCGCGCCGAGCGATGGAGATGTCCATTGCCGATCGTTCCTCGGCCGCCTTCGCTCCCGGCCTGGTATTCTTCGACCGGGGCCTGATCGATGCCGCCGCGGCGCTGCAGCACCTGACCGGCGAAGCCACTTTGGCCGCGCTGCGTCAGTTCCATCGTTATAACAAGCATGTGTTCCTGACGCCGCCGTGGCCGGAAATATATGTCGCGGACCGCGAGCGAAGGCATGATCTTTCGGCAGCCGTCGCGGAATATGACCGGCTGCGCATGGTTTATCCGTCGCTCGGTTATCAGGTTCACATCTTGCCGAAGGTGCATGTCGAGGAGCGTGCGGACTTCGTACTTTCCACGTTGAATAGCGCCTAGGCGCCATCCGCTTTGATCTCTACACAGTCTCCTCTCGCCACCTCATCAATCCCAGAAAAACGATTTGTTCACCTCGTCCACGGCCTCCCCTCGGGTCAGGCCAATGTCGCGCAACTCGTTGTCCGTCAGATAACGCAAGGTCCAACGACTTTCTCGCTTCTGCATCCAGAGTGCAAAAGCATCGAGAAGACGACGTGCCAATTGCGAAATCTGCGCGTAGGTGCGCGGCCTTCCCGCGTCAGCCAGGGTGCACTCTTCGATGTGAATTGTCTCTATTGTATCCATTTATTTGCTCGCTTGATCGTGACAAATGGGAGGTATCGAGCCAAACGACACAAATTGCTCATAATATTGACTCTATCGGCGAAGCAATCTAAGAAATTGTCATTATGACAAATTGGCTGCCTGACATATCGAACGGGACCGGACCGGTTTACATCCGTGTCGCCGACAGCATCGAGAACGCGATCACCCACGGCGTGCTGCCGCCGGGCACGAAACTGCCGCCGCAGCGCAATCTCGCCTACGATATCGGAGTGACGATTGGCACGGTCAGCCGCGCCTATGCGCTCGTGCATGAGCGCGGCCTCGTCGCCGGTGAGGTCGGCCGCGGCACCTATGTGCTCGAGCGCGCCAACGGCAAACAGATAGAGCAGGTTGACCCGATCACGCAGGCGCTCGCCGGGACTCGCGGTCTTGAGGCTCCCGGCGACAAGATCCGCTTCGACACGACAGCAGCACCCGACATCGGCCAGGGCGAGGTTATCGGTCGGCTCTTCGCGGATATCAGCCGCGACCACCAGACAGAGATTTCCTCTTATTCGCGCAATTTTCCGGCAAACTGGTTTCGTGCCGGCCAGGTCTGGCTTGCCCGTAACGGTTGGCAGCCGGCAATCGAAACCATCGTGCCGACGCTCGGCGCCCATGCCGCCGCCATCGCCGTTATCTCCGCCGTCACCTCTCCCGGCGACAAGATCGTTTTCGAGAACCTGACCTATACGCAGGTCAGCCGCGCCACCCGTCTCCTCGGCCGCCGCTCGGTGCTGGTGGATTCCGACGAGCACGGCATTATTCCCGACGATTTCGAACGCCTCTGCCAGCAGCAGCATCCGCGTCTGGCTTTCCTGATGCCGACGACGCACAATCCGACGCTGGTGACCATGCCGGAGGCGCGCCGTCGCGCCATCGCCGCGATAGCGCGCCGCCACAGCGTCTGGCTGATCGAAGACGATCTCTATGGCGGCATGACCGAAGATCAGAATCCGCTGATGGCAGCTATTGCGCCTGAACGCACCTTCCTGGTCAGCGGCCTGTCAAAATCGGTGACCGCCGGCGTGCGCGGCGGCTGGGTCGCCTGCCCGCAGCATTTCGCCCAACGCATCAAGGTCACCCACAAGATGACGACCGGCGGCCTCCCCTTCATCCTGGCTGAAACCTGTGCTCGGCTGGTGCTTGGCGGTCACGCGCTGGCGCTGCGTCGTCAGGCAGTCGAGGAAATCCGCGCTCGCGAACAGTTGGCGCGGGAAGCGCTGTCGGGCTTTGAATTCACCTCGCATCCGCACGTCCCCTTTCTTTGGCTCAAACTACCCGAGCCCTGGCTTTCCGGCACGTTCAAGAATGCTGCCTTGGCAGAGGGCGTGCTCGTCGACGATGAGGACGAGTTCAAAGCCGCCCGCACGGACAAGGCCTATCATCGCGTCCGCGTCGCGTTTTCCTCACCGCCGCGACGCGACGATGTCGCGAGTGGATTCATGATATTACGCCACCTTCTGGACAACGGCTCAGCGGGTTACGACAGCCACATATGAGGGCTGTCTCACGGCCGTTTATGACAGCACTGTTGCGGTTCCGCAGCAGATTTGGGGAAATGCACGGTCACATAATTTCACCGGCTTTACCTCGACCCCCGCGATGCTGCCACTTGGTTAATGAATCGCGAATCGCTTGCCTTTTGGGGTTGGTGCATGGCTGTTGACGCTGTCTCTGGCGGCCGCTTTTGGAAATTTGTGATCACAGCTATTGTAACGATTGGAGCAGTTTTTTGTCGCCGAGGAATCCGCTTCCGCGGATGCTCAAACAGCCCCGAATATCAAAATATTCGACGAACTTCGCTTCGGCGCCAGTGGCTCCATCCAGACAGGGCATGACCGCGAAGCCGGCGCGTTCACGGAATTCGAGGTGTTCTTCAATCCCTTTGGCTACAACCCGACAGACGGTTGGAAAGATCAGCTTTTGCGCCCGCGCAGTCATTTGGGCACTTCGATCGGCACCTCTGATTCAGCAGCGACCCAAGTCTTTACCGGCCTCTCCTGGACGCTGACACACAGCAACGGCATCTTCACGGAAGTCGGCTTCGGCGGTGTCGTGCACACAGGTAATCTCGACGATTGGGCCGAACCCGGCCCAATGCTCGGCTGTCGTGTGCTCTTCCACGAATATGCCGGGGTCGGCTACAATTTCGACAAGCATTGGAGCCTGATGACGCAAGTGGCACATTCCTCGCACGCCAATCTTTGCGATGGACCGAATGCCGGCATGACGCGCGCCGGGCTGCTGGTCGGCTACAAGTTCTGATCGCCGAGCGGCCATTGAAATTGGAAGCGACGATCGTTCACCTATTGTGAATGCCGGTCATTTTCCTGTCGCACCGCAAGTTCACATGCGCTAAAGAGACCTCGATCCCCTGACCGGCCTTCAAACCCTTTACAGGCAAGGACCATCGAGCGCCCATGACCATTTCCAATTCGATCCAGATCACCCCCGAACTGATTACCGCCCACGGCCTGAAGCCGGAGGAGTATCAGCGCATTCTGGATCTGATCGGCCGCGAGCCCACCTTCACCGAGCTCGGCATTTTCTCGGCCATGTGGAACGAGCACTGCTCGTACAAGTCCTCCAAGAAGTGGCTTCGCACCCTGCCGACCAAAGGGCCACGCGTCATCCAGGGCCCCGGTGAGAACGCCGGCGTAGTCGACATCGACGATGGCGATTGCGTCGTCTTCAAGATGGAGAGCCACAACCACCCCTCCTATATCGAGCCCTATCAGGGAGCGGCGACCGGCGTCGGCGGCATCCTGCGCGATGTCTTCACGATGGGCGCGCGGCCAATCGCGGCAATGAACGCCCTGCGTTTCGGCGAACCGGATCATCCGAAGACTCGCCATCTTGTGTCCGGCGTCGTCGCCGGCGTCGGCGGCTACGGCAATTCCTTCGGTGTGCCGACCGTCGGTGGTGAAGTCGAATTCGATGCGCGCTACAACGGCAATATCCTGGTCAACGCCTTCGCGGCAGGCCTTGCCAAATCCAATGCCATCTTCCTGTCGGAAGCCAAGGGCGTCGGCCTGCCCGTCGTCTATCTTGGCGCCAAGACCGGCCGCGATGGTGTCGGCGGCGCAACCATGGCCTCGGCGGAATTCGATGAATCGATCGATGAAAAGCGGCCGACCGTTCAAGTCGGCGACCCCTTCACTGAAAAGTGCCTGTTGGAGGCATGCCTTGAACTGATGCAGACCGGTGCTGTCATCGCGATCCAGGACATGGGTGCAGCCGGCCTCACCTGCTCCGCCGTCGAAATGGGCGCCAAGGGCGACCTCGGCATCGAGCTCGATCTCGACAAGGTGCCTGTACGCGAAGAGCGGATGACGGCCTATGAGATGATGCTGTCGGAAAGCCAGGAGCGCATGCTCATGGTGCTGCAGCCGGAAAAGGAAGCAGTCGCCAAGGCAATCTTCGTCAAATGGGGTCTCGATTTCGCTATTGTCGGCAAGACCACCGACGATCTGCGTTTCCGCGTCATCCACCAGGGCGAAGAAGTGGCAAACCTTCCGATCAAGGATCTCGGCGATCAGGCGCCGGAATATGACCGGCCGTGGCGTGAATCCGACAAGCGCGCCGACCTGCCCGCCAAGCTCGTCGCCGCCCCAGAGGACTATGGCCAGGCGCTGTTGACGCTCGTCGGCTCGCCCAATCAATCCAGCCGCCGCTGGGTCTACGAACAATACGACACGCTGATCCAGGGCAATTCCCTGCAGCTTCCGGGCGGCGACGCCGGTGTCATCCGCGTCGAAGGCCATCCAACCAAAGCACTCGCCTTCTCCTCCGACGTGACGCCGCGCTATGTCGAGGCCGATCCGTTCGAAGGCGGCAAGCAGGCCGTCGCAGAGTGCTGGCGCAACATCACGGCAACCGGCGCCGAGCCGCTTGCGGCGACCGACAACCTGAATTTCGGCAATCCGGAAAAGCCCGAGATCATGGGCCAGTTCGTCGGCGCCATCAAAGGCATCGGCGAAGCCTGCCGGGCTCTCGATTTCCCGATCGTCTCGGGCAATGTCTCGCTTTATAACGAGACGAACGGCATCGCGATCCTGCCGACGCCGACGATCGCCGGTGTCGGGCTTCTGCCGGACTGGAAGTCAATGGCGCGCATCGGGTCGGCCTCGGAAGGCGACCGGATCATCATGTTCGGTATCGACGGCAGCCATCTCGGCTCCTCGGCCTATCTGCGCGACATTCTTGGCCTGACGGACGGCCCGGCTCCGGAGGTTGACCTCTTCGCCGAACGTCGCAACGGCGATTTTGTCCGTTCGGCCATCCGCAATGGCCAGGTCACTGCCTGCCATGACATTTCCTCCGGCGGTCTTGTGCTCGCACTGGCTGAAATGGCCATGGCATCGGGCAAGGGTCTTCGCATCGATCTCGCTGAATCCAAGGGTCTGCCCCATGCCGTACTCTTCGGCGAGGACCAGGCGCGTTACGTCGTTGCGGTGCCATCCGATGTCGCCGATTTCATCTGCATCAATGCCGAAAGCGCCGGTGTGCCCTTCCGTTCCCTCGGCACGGTCGGCGGCGATGCGCTTACCATCGACGGGTTGCTGTCCGTTTCCGTTCGACAGTTGCGCGAGGCGCATGAATCGTGGTTTCCTGCCTTCATGGATGGCAGTGCACTCGCCGCTGCCGAATAAAAGTGAGGTAAATCACTGATGCCAATGAATCCCGGCGATATTGAAGACATGATCAAGGCCGGCATTCCCGGCGCCAAGGTGACGATTCGCGACCTGGCCGGGGATGGCGACCACTATGCGGCCGAAGTCGTGGCCGAAGCCTTCCGCGGCAAGAGCCGTGTGCAGCAACACCAGATGGTCTATGACGCGCTGAAGGGAAATATGGGCGGCGTACTCCACGCCCTGGCGCTGCAGACGTCAGCGCCCGACTGACGAGACACGGGCGTTTTCCTCGTCATTGCCGGCCCCGAAAGTCAGGTCCAGCATGTGGGTCGAGGTGAATGTTGCAAAGCTCGAAGCCGACAGCGGCCCGGCGGTCAAAAGCGTGAAATCGAATGGAGCTCGGATATCCGGTCCGAGCACATATTGCCTGTGCACGCGCAGGAAATCGCGCTTGATCTTGGCATAATGCTGCGACGTCAGCATTTTCTTGAAGCGAATGAAGATGATCGTGGGCTGCGCTATGTCCGCATGTCCGCAGGCAGCGGCGACCTTCGTCTTATAGAAATGGATAGCGTCGGTCAGGCAGTGTACATCAAGCCAGAAAATCTCTCGGCAGCGGGCTATCAGGCCGACGCGCGAACGCAGCACGGCGGCAGGCCGCAACAATGCGCATTGCAGGATGGCGCTGCCGAGCGTGGTGAACACCACGCGCTTGCCTTGGAACAATTCCGGCTCCCGCTCGAGCAGCAGCCCGATCACGTGGGCGGCGACGCTCGAGCCCATGCTGTGCGACGAGATGACATATTCGTCGGCTGGCTCGTCAAGCGCCTGGCGAGCACTGATGGCGCAGGCTTCGATCCACTGCTCGGCACCGATCCCGTTCAATCCCGCCATGGCGACAGCCATTTCCCAGTCGGAAAAGAGGTGCAGCGTATGCAGCCGCTCGGCCTGTGGCAGGAAGACATGGATGAAAAAAGCCACGGCCAAAGCGATACTGCCGATATGGCTCCAGGACGGAAGTCCGAAGACGATGGGCGAGACGGCGATGGAGAGGCTGAGCAATAGCCCAACCAGCATCAGCAGGAACGGAAAGATGAAGAACAGGCCGAACCGCCAGGCATGCCTGAAATAGCCCGTCAGGCCGCCAGAGAACGCGACCCTGGCGGCGGCGAAATAGCCCTGCCCCAGCCGCACAGAAAAAGGCCGCCCATTCAGCTGAGCAACCAGATCGTTATGGTCGAGTATGTGGATTCGGCTCTGGGTCTCCGAGTCCGTTCCCTTGGTATTGACGTCGAAATATGGCGCCCTGCCGAAATTTCGAAGCGTATCCACCGCCACCGAAAAGTCCCAGACAGCCGCACTTTGTTCTGCTGATCGCTCGTAACGGGCCCTATGTGCCGTGGCATCCAACGGTTCAAAGCCGGGGAAGTGAAGGACCACCCTCTTTTTAATGCTGTTCATTATGTTCTTAGTTCCCGGCGGGTATTGGCAGCGACATTTAGATATAGGATGCCGCCAACACCATGATCTTTCGGCTTTTTCATGGCCGACAGAATGCGAAATAAGCGGGAGATTCCCGCGTTAGGGTTAAGGAATCTCTGACGTCAGCAATCGCGCCCGGCATAGGGTGAAAGTTCGGAACAAGAATCGATCGGCGGAGCGGTCATGATTCTCTGGACAGGCGCCGCCTGACCTTGTGCTGCCTGCGCGGCCTGAGCTTGTGCTGCCTGCGCGGCCTGAGCTTGTGCTACCACCGGCGTTGTCGATGTGCGATAGCCGAAGGCGATGCTGAGAACCAAAACGATGACGCCGACCGTGATGGCGCTGTTTAGCATCGATGCTCTGGGGGTACGGACATGTTCGTAGTATTCTCGCTCGCCTTCACTCGTCTCGGAAGCTCCGTAGAATTCCCGCTCCTCGCCGACCTGGCCGTCGGAATAGTGATGATGGCCCATGGTGCCCACTCCCTGAAAAAGCAATGTTCGCAAAGGGACTGGTACTCGCGACGCCGCTCCCTGCGGCATGCCCTGACAACTCTTGCCACTGGTCAAACGACTTCTGCGGCACGATACTAAGCGTCCCTTGCTTATCACCTATGTGTGTTATTCGGCTTCCGCGTTGAAGAAGCAATTTCAAAACGCACTGTTCAAGAAAAGTTGCTAATTCCAACGCTGCGCCATCATTCGGAACCATTGTTGCGCGAAAGCCCATTCATGCGATGAAAAACATATCGGGTGCATGATTGCGGCTGGAAATCGAACCTTCACCTTGCTATTTAAGGATGAGATTTGAAGCTGCGGACCTTGAACCCGCATGTGAAAGGACGAGATATGAGCGGCATTAACGAATTCATCGACAACGAAGTGAAGAACAACGACGTCGTTCTCTTCATGAAGGGCACCCCGCAGTTTCCGCAGTGTGGTTTCTCGGGCCAGGTAGTTCAGATCCTCGACTACATCGGCGTCGATTATAAGGGCATCAATGTTCTGGCCGATTCTGAAATTCGCCAGGGCATCAAGGACTATTCCAATTGGCCCACCATCCCCCAGCTTTATGTAAAGGGCGAGTTCGTCGGCGGCTGTGACATCGTGCGCGAAATGTTCCAGGCGGGCGAATTGCAGCAGCACTTCCAGGAACACGGTATCGCCGTTCGCGGCGCCGCCTGACCGGTCACCGGGCTCTTCCGTCCGGTTTCCATAGTCCAATCGATTTGAAAGGCGCTGCTGTCGGGCAGCGCCTTGACATGTTTATGGGAATAAAACCGTGACGACTACATCTCAGGCTATGTCCAGCGGGCAATTGCCTATGGATAAACGCGAGTTCATCGTACTCGCGGCCTTCATGATGGCGATCAACTCGCTGGCGATCGACATCATGCTCCCCGCCCTTCAGCAGATCGGCTCCAGCCTCGGCGTCGAAAACGAGAATCACCGGCAATATGTGGTGACCGCCTATCTGATCGGCTTCGGCTCTGCGCAGCTTTTCTATGGTCCGTTGTCGGATCGCTTCGGCCGTCGCATTCCCTTGCTGATAGGTCTTGTCGTTTTCATCATCTCCGCCTTCGGCATTGCGCTCATACCCTCATTCGCAGGCCTGCTCGCCCTGCGGTTTATCCAAGGCCTCGGCTCGGCGGCAACCCGCGTTATCACCATCTCCATTGTCCGCGACATCTTCGGCGGTCGTCTGATGGCCGAGGTCATGTCGCTGATCATGATGGTCTTCATGATCGTGCCGGTCATCGCGCCCGGCAGCGGCCAGATCATCATGCTGGTCAGCACCTGGCACATGATCTTCGTCTTCATCGGCACCATGGCGACGCTTGTGGGCCTCTGGATGTACTTCCGGCTTCCCGAAACCCTGAAGCCGGAGAACGTCCGGCCCCTGACAGTCAAATCCGTATCGGCGGGTTTCCGCATTGTCCTGACGAACCGGGTCGCGCTCTGTTACACCCTTGCCAGCACGTTCCTGTTCGGGGCGCTGTTCGGGTTCATCAACTCGGCTCAACAGATCTACAGCGGCATTTACGGACTTGGCGTCTACACGCCCGTCGCTTTTGGCGGTGTGGCGGTATTCATGGCCCTGTCATCCTTCATCAATTCGCAGCTCGTCGGCCGTTTCGGAATGCGGCGGCTGTCGCATGCGGCCCTGATCGGCTTTTCTCTCGTCACCTTCGTCTGGCTGATAGTGCAGCTTTACGGCCCGGCGCCGATGCCCTTCCCGTTATTCATGGTCTTTTTCGCACTGGCGATGTTTCAGTTCGGTTTGATCGGCTCCAATTTCAACTCGCTCGCCATGGAGCCGCTCGGCCATGTTGCAGGGACCGCCTCATCAGTGCTCGGTTTCATGAGCACGGTTGGCGGGGCATCGATCGGTGCCGGCATCGGCCAATATTTCAACGGTACGGCAACACCGATGGTCATCGGTTACTTCACCGTCTCACTGATCGGCTTGATGTTCGTGCTGCTCGCCGAAAAGGGTCGCCTCTTCCGTCCGCACAATGCGCCGCCACCGGCCGATCAATCCCTCGCTTTGCATTGACAGGCAAATCCATATGAACCCGCCTCAAGAACATACGCTGGAGCAATCCGGTTCCGCTCGCATCGGCCTTGGCATCGCCGAATTCATTATCATCATCGCTTTGATGACGGCCAGCATCTCGATGGGCATCGACAGCATGCTGCCCGCCCTGCCGAATATCGGCCAGTCGCTGTCCGTGGCCAATCCCAATGACACGCAATTGGTCATCGGTGTCTATTTCCTTGGCTTCGGTATCTGCCAACTCTTTTTCGGCAGCCTGTCGGACGCCTATGGCCGGCGGAATATCCTGCTCGGCGGCCTCGTCTTTTACACCGTGACGCTTTTCGCCGCTGCCTGGAGCGGCAGCCTCACCACGCTGCTCATATTGCGCTTCATCCAGGGCGTCGGCGCTGCCGCTGTTCGCATCACCACCTTGGCAATCGTCCGCGATTGCTTTGGCGGCCGTGAAATGGCACGGGTGATGTCCTATGTCACTATCGTTTTCATGATCATGCCGATGGTCGCACCGTCCGTCGGCCAATTGATCGTCGCGCATTCGAACTGGCAATGGATCTTCATTGCGCTGGGTATCGCGAGCGCCGCTCTTTTTCTGATCGCGTTCCTTCGCATGAAGGAGACATTGCCTGATAATGAGCGCCTGCCACTCTCCGTCAGTTCGGTCATGTCCGGCTTCAAGACTGTGCTGACCAACCGCGTTACCTGCGGCTACATGCTCGGTTTGACACTCTTTACCGGCGTCATCTGTGCCTATGTCGTTTCGGTTCAGCAGGTGTTCGGTGAAGTCTATGGTCTCGGTGAATGGTTCCCGATCGCCTTTGCCGCCACCGCTGCAGGCACTGCGGTTGCACAGTTCGCCAATGGCTATTTCGTTCGCAGCTTCGGCATGCGGCGCATCTCGCACGTCGCGATGATCATTTTCACCGTTCTCGGCGCTTTCGGCTATGCCGCCGGCACGGCCGGTCAACCGAGCTTCCTTTTCACCTATGTTCTGATCTCGGTGATGCTGATGATGTTTGCCGTCATCACCACCAATTTCATGGCCATCAGCCTGGAGCCGATGGGGCATCTGGCAGGCACCGCGGCCGCCATTACCAGCTCCGTCTCCACCACCGGCGGCGTCGTGCTCGGCGGCATCGTCGGACAGATGTTCGATGGAACCGCTCAGCCGCTGATTGCCGGCTTCACCATTTTTGGTGCCTTGACGATCGCGGCGACGTTATGGGCGGAAAAGGGAAAACTTTTCACCCATCCAGGCGACAGCCCGCAGCTTGAGCCCGGCATGGGTCATGTTTGATTGCTAGCCTCTCGGCGGGGCGATTAAAGCATGTCGCGCAAAGTGCGCGGCGGTTTTGCGATAACGACATGCGCAAAATCAAGGGACTAAAACGCAAGGAACGAATCCCAGAGATTACGATGCGCTTTAGACATCGCCGCGCTGGCGAGTGACCCAGCGGATACCTGCCAGGACCGCCAGAACCAACAGCGGCCATATCGCCCAGGGCGTCCCGTGCCACGACAGAAGGTTGATCCCGATAAGGCCGGCGCCGACCACCGCGAAAATGGCGAGGCGGCGATCGATTTGTGTGTTCGTCCGCGCCCAGCGAAGCCCCGCCGCTACTGCAATACCAAGCACGGGCCATCCCGCCCAAAACTCGCCGTGCCATGTGAGAATATTGAGCACCACCAAGCCCACAGCGATGACCGCTAACACGCCGTAACTCCGCTCGCCTCGTCCTGCAGCTCCCACGACGGTGGTGGCCGTACGGGGTTGTTCACGGACACTGCGAGGATTTGTCGGTGGTGTGGCGGTTTGCGCGGCACCTATCCGCACGGCATAACTCGGAACACCGCCGTCGATGTTCTTGACCTCGAGCTGGCCGAGAAAATCGAAGCCGACAGCGACCTTGTTGCGGACCTGGTCGTAGACCGTATTGGAAATCACGATCCCGCCGGCGACCGCACAGGCCTGAAGCCGAGCGGCGATGTTGACACCGTCGCCATAGATATCGTTGTCCTCGGCAATGACGTCGCCAAGGTTGAGGCCGATGCGAAAAAGCATCTGTGTGTCAGGGTCGCTGTTGGCATTGTAGCCGGCAAGCTCGTTTTGAACGTCGATCGCCGCGCGCAACGCCTCGACAACGCTGGGGAACTCGGCGAATACTCCGTCGCCCCAGGTATTGATCACCCGACCCCCGTGCGCTTCGATCAGCCGCGCCATGGCGTCACGGTATCGCTTCAGTGTTGCGAGCGTGCCTTCCTCGTCCTTCCGCATCAAGCGCGTATAGTCTTGAACGTCGGCAGAGAAGATGGTGGTCAGCTTGCGGCTCGTTTCGGACATCGATCTTATCCCAGCCGGAAAACCCCGCCGAAGGGCGGCGGAAAGCGCGTGAGTGACGATACCGTTTCACTCACGACTTTCCAAGTAGCTTTGCAAGGCCTGCTGCCTGTGCAATCGCCGTCGTTTCAGACCGTGAAGACCTCGCGCCGCAGCAGCTCCCATGATGCCTTGTCCGGCGTTATCAACAGGCCGCCGTCGATGTGATGCGGCAGATAGGGCGACCCGTCGAAGCGCCTGGCGTAGGCGCCCGCTTCCTCCGAAATCAGTGTGCCGGCCAAGTGATCCCAAGGCATCAGCTTGTTGTACATGAGGTAATGGACATGACCGCCGGCGAAGGTGCGGTATTCATGGGCGGCACAGCGATAGTTGGTCAGAAAGCGCACCTTGGCAAGATTGCCCATGATTTCGGCGCGCTTCCCGTTCGGCAGATAGCCGGTGGAGGCCATGCCGACCATTTCTTCCAGCGCAACCGGCGTTGCCACGAAGAGGCGCTGTGCCTCGCCATCCGGCCGCCGGAGCCATGCCCCGCTGCCCTTCTCCGCCAGTACCCAATCGTCGCCCATCGGATCGAAAATGATGCCGGCCACCGTCTCGCCCTTGGCGACCACCGAGGCCATGACCCCGAATGCGGGAACACCGGAGGCGAAATTGAAGGTGCCGTCGACGGGATCGACGATGATGGCTAGATCGGCTCCCTGCAGTCTGTGCAGCAATGCAGGATCGGCTGCCACCGATTCCTCGCCGATGAAGAGCGCCTCCGGCCAAAGCGTCGACACCTCGGCCTTGATCATCCGTTCGGCCTGTTCATCCGCTTCGGTCACAAGATCGGTC
Organism: Rhizobium mayense; assembly: GCF_030272705.1. Taxonomy (GTDB): domain Bacteria; phylum Pseudomonadota; class Alphaproteobacteria; order Rhizobiales; family Rhizobiaceae; genus Rhizobium; species Rhizobium mayense. Next base: position 65,015 of record NZ_JARFYM010000012.1, read on the forward strand.
GCCTCGGTCTTGGCGCGAACATCGTTGCTGCCAAGCCGGCGGAAGCGCGGCAAAATCTCTGTCTGCGCTGCGCGACGCAAGAGGTCGGCAAGGATCGTAACGTCAACGGGCGATGTCATAATGTAGTCCTCTTCTGTCAGGCACCAACAATCTCGCGGCGGATGATCCGCCAGCTTTCTTCATCTGGCGCCGAAATAATGCCGCCCGTCGTTTCACCAGGACGATAAGGTGTGCCGTCAAATTTTGCTGTAAAGCCGCCAGCCTCCTGATGCACCAGTACGCCGGCAAGGTGATCCCAGGGCATCAGCTTCGCGTGGCCTATGAAGTGGATCTTGCCTGAGGCGACCAGCCAATATTCATAGGCCGAACAGTTCAGCGAAAAGGGCATGCGTAACTTCGACATGTTGGCGCTGATGCGCGAACGATACGGCTCGTCCATATAGCTCCAGGCCATCGAGCCCACCATCTCGCTCAGCGGTGCCACGGGGGCAACCGCGAGGCGGCTCACCTGCCCTTCCCGTCGCCGCAGATAAGCGCCAGCACCGCGCATGGCGGTCACGGTGTCTCCAAGCACAGGATCATGGATAATACCGGCGATAGTCTCGCCCTTGGCAACTACGGCAAGGATCGTCCCAAAGGCCGGCAGTCCCGATGCAAAATTGAGGGTGCCGTCTACGGGATCGATGACAAAGGCCAGATCCGCGTCCGCCAGCGCCGGCACGACCGACTTATTGGCCTCGTATGCCTCCTCTCCCACCACCAGCGCGCTGGCGAAGCGTGCTTTCAGCGCCGCTGCAATGTGCCTCTCCGTCAGCAGATCGGCCTCCGTCACCAGATCGATGGCCGAGGTCTTTTCGGAAACGTCACCAACACCAAGATTACGAAAGCGCGGCAGGATTTCTTGCGACGCGGCCTTAATCACGGTCGCCATCAGATATTCGAAGTCTGTATCGGAGAAGGTCATCGGTGGCCTTTAAATGAGGAGAGCCTCCTCTTATGCCCGATTCGATGAAACGGATATGGCAAAACCGATGAAATCCGACCAGCGCCGCTCAGGGGCTTTGCGTCATCAACGCGGCAAAATCGAAAAGCTTGGGGTCGAGCAGGTGCGACGGGTTCACATGCGCCAGCGCTCGCAGCATCGTATCCTTGCGGCCGGGCATACGGCGCTCGATATCGGCGAGCATTTCCTTCATCGCATTGCGCTGCAGGCCGTCCTGCGAGCCGCAGAGGTCACACGGGATGATCGGGAACTGCATGGCGGCCGCAAATTTGGCGAGATCGTCTTCGGCGGCATAGGCGAGCGGACGTAGCACCATCAGGTCGCCCTCATCATTGAGGAGCTTCGCCGGCATCGAGGCCAGACGACCGCCATGGAAGAAATTCATGAAGAAGGTCTCGAGGATGTCTTCGCGATGATGGCCTAGCACCAGCGCATCGCAGCCCTCTTCACGAGCGATGCGATAGAGGTTGCCGCGGCGCAGGCGCGAGCAAAGCGAGCAATAGGTGGCGCCCTCCGGCACCTTTTCCTTCACGATCGAATAGGTGTCGCGATATTCGATCCGATGTTCGACACCAATCTTCGCCAGATAGTCCGGGAGAATATGCTTCGGAAAATTCGGCTGGCCTTGGTCGAGATTGCAGGCAATCAGCTCGACCGGCAGCAGACCGCGCCATTTGAGATCGAGGAGGATCGACAGCAAGCCATAGGAATCCTTGCCGCCGGATAGGCCGACGAGCCAACGCTCCTGGCCCTTCAGCATCTGGAAATCGTCGAGCGCCTGGCGCACCTGGCGCAACAGGCGTTTACGCAGTTTGTTGAAGGAGACCGACCGCGGCGCATCGGCAAACAAAGGATGGGCGCTGCCGCCGCCATCCTCGGCTTCGAAATCGAGTTCGTCCGCCACTGTCGTTGCGATATTCATCTTGTCATCCTTCAGGCTTCGCCACGCTGATAGCAGAATGCGCGGCGGGAAGACACCAAATCAATCGCCGAAGACCGACCATCCGGTACGCGCGGCCAACATTTCCAGAGCAACCGCGCCGAGCTGCGAATTGCCGACCTTGTTCAGCCCGGGCGACCAGACTGCGATCGAGCCAATGCCCGGCGCGACAGCCAGAATGCCGCCGCCGACGCCGCTCTTGCCGGGCAAGCCGACATGATAAGCGAAATCGCCGGAACCGTCATAGTGACCGCATGTCAGCATCAGCGCATTGATACGTCGCGCCCGCTTCGGCGAAACGACGGAATGGCCGGTGATCGGGTTGGTGCCGCGAGCGGCGAGATAGAGCCCCGCTCTGGCCAGTTGCTCGCAACTCATCGACAGGGCGCATTGATGAAAATAGACGCCGAGTACATGTTCGACGGGATGATTGAGATTGTTGTAGGCGCGCATGAAATTCGCGAGCGCAATGTTGCGGAAACCGGTCTGCGTCTCAGAGCGTGCCACCTTGTCGTCAATGGTGATTGACTCGTCATCGGCGACATAGCGCACAAAACGCAACAACTCGCCGATCGCCTCTCGCGGAGCATGGCCGGAGAGTACGACATCGCTGACGGCGATGGCGCCGGCATTCACGAAGGGATTGCGGGGAATTCCCTCTTCGCGCTCCAGCTGGACGATGGAGTTGAAGGCTGTTCCCGAAGGTTCGCGCCCGACCCGTTTCCACAGGGCCTCGCCCACCTTGCCAAGCGCCAAGGTCAGCATGAAGACCTTGGAAATGCTCTGGATGGAAAAAGGAATATCGGCATCGCCGACGCTGCGGACATTGCCGTCCACGGTGGCGATCGCCATGCCGAACTGCTTCGGATCGACCTTGGCGAGTTCCGGAATATAGTCGGCCACCTTGCCTTCGCCGAGGCGCGGCAAAAGCTCTGCATGGATGCTGTCGAGAATTGCCTGCAAATCGGTCATCGGACGCTCCAAAGACAAAAAAAGCCGCTCGAAAAGAGCGGCTTTTCCGTTCGTAAGAAAGATATCCGCAGATTAACGCGAATAGAATTCGACGACCAGATGCGGTTCCATGACGACCGGGTACGGTACGTCGCCGAGGGCCGGAACGCGAGCGAAGGTCGCAACCATCTTGTTGTGGTCGGCTTCGACGTATTCCGGAACGTCGCGCTCAGCGAGAGCTACCGATTCCAGAACGGTGACGAGCTGCTTCGACTTTTCGCGAACTTCGATAACGTCGCCAGCCTTGCAGCGGTAGGAACCGATGTTGACGCGAACGCCGTTAACCGTGACGTGGCCATGGTTGACGAACTGACGGGCAGCGAAGACGGTCGGAACGAACTTGGCGCGGTAGACGATCGCGTCGAGGCGCGATTCCAGCAGGCCGATCAGGTTTTCCGAGGTGTCGCCCTTGCGGCGGTTGGCCTCGTCGAAGATGGCGCGGAACTGCTTTTCACGCAGATCGCCGTAGTAGCCCTTCAGCTTCTGCTTTGCGCGCAGCTGCACGCCGAAGTCGGAGAGCTTGCCCTTGCGGCGCTGGCCGTGCTGGCCCGGGCCGTATTCGCGGCGGTTGACCGGGGACTTCGGACGGCCCCAGATGTTTTCGCCCATACGGCGGTCAATTTTGTACTTGGACGATTCGCGCTTGCTCATCGCATTTCCTTTCAAAGTGTTATAGCGGCTTGTTGCCAAACCGCGAAGGAAACACGCCCTCCTCTGAACTCCGTTTTCGAGCTCTGACAGGCTTCTCACGTTAGCGAACGGACGAAACCACGGGACATGTCAAATGAAACACCGGACATTTCTGCCCGGCGTTGGCGCGGTCTGTAAGGGGTCGTCATGAAAATGTCAACAGCGCGATGGCGAGAACTGCGGTTTCATTCAGCGCCATCTATTCTGCGCCAACTTTCCGGCACGTCCGGCAGTGACGGCATCACCTCAGGCTCGGACGTCGCTTTTCGAAACTGCACGTCAGCTTCGTTCAGGGCAGATATCTGAACTGGGATACCGTTGGCATCGATGGCAAGCAGGCCGACGATATCGGCGGGCGCCGATCGAACATAATCCTCGGCTCGATCCAGTGCTTCAACGAGTTTCTCCCGGATGACAACAGCCGTGAATTCGATCGGGAGGCCCTTCACGGAATTATACTCATCGGTTGAAACGGAAAGGCCCCTTCGCCGAATTTCATCGACAATCTTGATGGGGGAATAATGAGGCGGTTTTCCTGATACCGCCATGATGAGTGCGCCGAGTGGCGCCAGCCTTTCGTCAATCATCAGCAAGTCGACGAAATCGCGTGGCTTCGTCCTGGTTGAGGCCGCCAGCACCTTGTTCACAGCGAGATCCGCTGGATGGAGCCTCGCTCCCCACTCCTCATCTCGAATGAGCGGAAAAAAACGGGTTCGCGATTCGCTCATCCATTGGATAAGCGTATTTTCATGCGCCTGGGAAACTTCGGCTTCGACGCAGCCGTAGACATTCACCTCAATATAAACGCGAAAGCCGTCATTCCTTAGTGTTTCTATATCGCGGTCGGCAGTCGGACCGATTTCCTCATCGGTGTCTTGAAAGATGTCGATGTCATCGGAAAGGCGAGGCCAGTTCATATTCAGAACGAGCCCGCCGGCGACATAGCTGGTTTCCGAGCGGTTCTTTGCGATCGATGCCATGATCGCCCTCTGCAGCTTCGTGAGCGCCATCGTCTATTGGCCGATCTCGTTGAGCATGCGCCGTCCCATGACAAAAGCACGCGCATCACCGCGCTCCATTAGGGCGGTGGCCACCACTTTCGCTTTCTGCGCGAGGTCCGGAAGTCGGGTTAAATCGATGTTGTCCAACAAGCGAACGCCGTACCGAGCAAGCGCTTCATCGAGATTCTGTTGAAGACGTTCTTTTCTTTGCCGGTGTTCGGCGCGCATCTCGGCAGCTTGCGACAGAATATCCGTACGACGCGCAGCCGGAACCAGAACTTCCACCCTCACCAGGTCGGATGCCCCTCCGCTTTCCCTATATCGCTGGATTCTCTCACGCACGGCCATTCGATCATCTCCTATGGGAAATGAATATAGGCGTATCCCGGATACGGGTCAACGAGTGCGGCTTATTCCGCCGCCGCCTGGTCCCCGCCATCGGCATCAGGCGCATTGGCATCGCCCGGCGCGGTTTGGCAACCCATATCCGGAAACGCAACGATGCGTTTGCCGGAAAAATCCGTGTGGACGACGACGCTGCCCTGCTCCTCGAAATAGCCGAGCAGGCGCCGGGCGCGGCGGGCGGAATGGGTGCCGTAGGCGCGCGCGATCCGGGCATCGGAAGGGCATGGCTCGCCACAGACGGCAGCCTTGGCGAGCATCAGGAAAACACCCTGCAGGTCGTCGGTGACACCGGAAGAGAGAGACAGGGCCGTTGCCCAGGCGTCCGTCGCCATCGTCGCCTCATCAGCGCCAGAACGTACGATTGCCACACGGCGCCGGAATTCCGGCAGCGATATCGGCGCGCCCGGCACGCGGCGCATGCGCAATCGCACCAGGAATTCCTGATAAAGCACCGAATCCGTGCGGAAGGCCGAGGCCGGGTCATCGAGGATTTCCGAGAGCACTGCATTCACCCGCGCCTCCCGGTCCTCTGCCGACAGTTCCGGTTGGTTGGCCTTTGGTTCGGCCGACGTCGCGCTGGCAGCGGGGGCGGAGCGCGAAAGCTCAGCCAGAATGTCCGTTGTTGGGCGCGGCGCAGGCGCAGCACGGCGAACGACCGGCCGTGAGAATTCCTCCGGATCCGGGGTAAAGATCAGATCTTCGACATCTTGCGGCGCATCCGGCAGCGGCATCAGCTTCGGGCTGGAGGAGCGTGCGGAGGTTTCGACTGAGCCGATGGTGATCGGCAGCGGTCGGCGCGACAGCGCCGGTCCAAGCGCGACGAAATTGCCGCGCTTCAAATCGCGGAACATTTCCGCCTGTCGCCGATCCATGCCGAGCAGATCGGCGGCTCGGGCCATGTCGATATCGAGGAAGGTCCGGCCCATCAGGAAATTCGAGGCTTCGGCAGCAACGTTCTTGGCAAGCTTGGCCAGACGCTGCGTGGCGATGACGCCGGCAAGCCCGCGCTTGCGGCCGCGGCACATCAGGTTGGTCATGGCGCCGAGCGACATTTTGCGTGCATCTTCGGAGACATCGCCGCCGACGGAAGGAGCAAACATCTGCGCCTCATCGACGACGACGAGCACCGGATACCAATATTCGCGATCCGCATCGAACATGCCGTTGAGGAAAGCCGCGGCGGCGCGCATCTGCTGCTCGATATCGAGCCCCTCCAGCGTCAGCACGCAGGAAACGCGATGCTGGCGGATGCGGTTGGCGATGCCCGCAAGCTCCGCCTCGGTGCGCTCGCCATCGACCACCACATGGCCGAACTTGTCTGCCAGCGTGACGAAATCGCCCTCGGGATCGATGATGACCTGCTGCACCCACTGGGCCGACTGCTCCAGCAAGCGGCGCAACAGATGCGATTTTCCGGAGCCGGAATTGCCCTGAACAAGGAGACGCGTTGCCAGCAGTTCCTCGATATTGAGTTGGGCGCTGGTCCCGCCGGACGCCGTTCCCATGTCGATGCCGACCTGCAATGCACTACCCCTTTTTGACAAGACTCAAATGTGAAGACGCCCATCTTTCAGAAACGGGGCGCCCTCGTCTATCAAAGTTTTCGCCTGCTTTCGCGAACGGAGTTTGAAAACCCACAGGGGAATGCGGCCGACGGCCACTCTACCTGAAACGCAGGTTGGCCCGCGACAACTGGCTGACCGAGGTGCATCCCATCAGCTTCATGTCGCGCTCGATCTCAGTGCGCAGATGCAGCAATGCGCTCTCCACACCTGCCTGGCCGGCAGCGGCCAGCGGATAGAGATAGAAGCGGCCGACACCGACAGCCTTGGCCCCAAGCGACAGGGCTTTCAGCACGTGCGTGCCGCGTTGGATGCCGCCATCCATCATCACATCGATCCGGTCACCGACAGCATCGACGATCTCCGCCAGTTGATCGAATGCGGAGCGCGAGCCATCCAATTGTCGGCCGCCGTGGTTCGAAAGCACGATGCCGGTGCATCCGATGTCGACAGCACGCTTCGCATCCTCGACCGACATGATGCCCTTCAAGCAGAATTGCCCGTTCCAGTGCTTCACCATCTCGGCGACATCGTCCCAATTCATCGACGGATCAAGCATCTCGGTGAAATACCTGCCGATCGACATGGCACCGCCGCTCATGTCCACATGTTCATCAAGCTGCGGCAGGCGGAATTTCTCGTGCGTGAGATAGTTTAACGCCCAGGCGGGCTTGAGGGCGAATTGGGTGACGCCAGCCAGGTTGAGCTTGAACGGAATAGAGAATCCGGTGCGAAGATCGCGCTCGCGATTGCCGCCGGTGATGCTATCGACCGTCAGCATCATCACGTTGACGCCAGCATCCTTCGCCCGCTCCATCATTGCCCGGTTCAGCCCACGATCCCTATGGAAATAGAACTGGTAGACCTGCGGACCCGGATATTTCCTGCGGATTTCCTCGAGACTGACGGTGCCGAGCGAAGAGACGCCGAACATAGTGCCGAGCGAGGATGCCGCGGCCGCCACCGCATTCTCGCCCTGATGATGGAACAGCCGTTGCAGCGCCGTCGGCGAGCAGTAAAAGGGCGTGGCGAGCTTTTGTCCCACGACGGTGACAGACATGTCGATCTCGCTGACGCCGCGAAGAACATTCGGAACGAGATCGCAGCTTTCGAAGCTCGACGTGTTTCGCCGCAGCGTCACCTCGTCGTCGGCTGCGCCGTCGATATAGTTGAAGATCGGGCCGGGAAGACGCTTTTTCGCGAGGAGGCGAAAATCATGGAAGTTGTGGCATTCACGCAGACGCATGGCTTGCCTCGACGACAACACAGCAATCATTCTCAAAAGACATCAAATATCGCCCCCAATATCGCGCCGCTCAGATCTTGAGTTACAGTCGGTGCAAGCGCGCTTCCCATTTGTAGAGCACATCCGGCTCCTTTTCCTCATTGCCTGCTCCATCCGACTCGTCAACCACGAAGAAGCCGTGCTTCTCGTAAAACCGGCGCGCCGGCGCGTTTCTCTGGAATGTCCAGAGCGAAAGCATCGGATAGGCAGACTTGGCAATATCGAGCAGGCGGCTGCCGATACCGCACCCTTGCGCCTCGGGCAGAACGTAGAGCTGGTCGATCCAATCCTCGAGAAAGGCGATGACGCCGACGAGGCGACCACCCTCCTCCGCTCCCCAGATCTGGCAGTCCTTGAAGACCACCGCGCTCCAGAAACCAACATCCTTTTCCGGCGTATGAAGTCCGGCAAGCGTCGGCAGCCGCTCATTGAAGGAAGCGCGGTGGACGGCTGCAGCCGCCGGCATGTCCGCGAGATCGAGTTTACGCAACGAAACCTTGTCAGTCATCATCAAGCCTTGAGCCCAAAACCTTGCATAAGCCGCCGTGTCGGAAAATCCGGCGTCCCGGACGTGAAGACGGCGAAATCGAAATTGTCGGGATGTACGGCATCGGCCACCTGCGGCACCAGGCTACGGGCGCGCCGCGCGATCGCTTCGGCGGGATCGAGCCAATCGACCGGCCATGGCGCGAGCCGACGGAAAATGTTGGCCATGAAGGGATAATGCGTGCAGGCCAGCACAACGATATCGGTCTTGCGCCCTTCCTTTTCGACGAAACATTGATCGATTTCGGAGAGTACGGCGTTGTCCGAGACGATATCGCCGCGAATATAAGCCTCTGCCATGCGCGCCAGATTTTCCGAGCCGACAAGCCGGACATGGCATTGCGTCGCGAAGGATTGGATAAGATCACGTGTATAGGCGCGCTTGACCGTGCCTGGCGTCGCCAGCACCGAAACCAGACCAGAGCGCGTCCGTTCCGCCGCCGGCTTGATCGCCGGCACGGTGCCGACGAAGGTCGTCTGCGGAAAGGCGGTACGCAGATCAGCGCCTGCGAGCGTGAAGGCCGTATTGCAGGCGACAATGCAGACTTCGGGATCGTGTTCCGCGAGCAGCTTGGCGAAGAGGCTGATGATGCGCTCTCGCAAGGCCTGCTCCTCCCAACCGCCATAGGGAAAGCCGGCATCGTCGGCGACATAAATGAAACCGCGCTCTGGCATCAAAACCCGCGCCTCGCGCAGCACGGTTAGTCCGCCAATGCCCGAGTCGAACACCAGAATGGGTTTCAGCTCATTCGCCGTTGCTGTCATCGCGAGTGGTTTCCTTCGGTACGGCAGGGGATCTGGGATGCGAACCGCTGCCGCGCGGAGATTTTCGCGAGAAGCGGTCGAGGGACGAGATCACACCTCGCAGGACGCTGATTTCCTGTTCTGTAAACGCCCGGCGCGACAGGACTGCGCGCAGATTGTCGACCATTTTCGGCTTTTTCCCGGCAGGATGGAAATAGTTGCGTGCATCCAATGCTTCTTCCAGTTGATCGAACAGTCCGAAGAGCTGTTCCTTAGTAGAAGGCCGCTGTTCCACGGCCTGGAAAGGTACGGCGGCGAGATCTTCCATGCCGGATTTCATCCATTCGTAGGACATAAGCAACACTGCTTGCGCAATGTTCAGCGAGGCGAAGGCGGGGTTGACGGGAAAGGTTACGATCTCGTCGGCGAGCGCCACTTCTTCGTTGGTCAGTCCCCACCGCTCGCGGCCGAAGAGAATACCTGTGCCCTCGCCAGCCTTGAATTTAGCCCGTAGCGTTTCGGCGGCCTCCACCGGTGAGCGCACCGGCTTATACCCGTCGCGTTCCCGTGCGGTGGTCGCATAAACGAAATTGAGATCGGCGATCGCCTGCTCCAACGTGTCGTAGACTTTGGTCGCTTCGATGATGTGATCGGCCTTCGAGGCGGTAGCCTGCGCCCTCTCATTCGGCCAGCCGTCGCGTGGATTGACGAGGCGCAGCTCCGCCAGGCCAAAATTTGCCATCGCGCGCGCCACCATGCCGATGTTCTCACCCATCTGCGGCTCGACCAGAATGATGGCCGGCCCTTCTGCCAGAAGTTGACGCTCGCTGTTGGTGCCTGCCATGAACTCAAATCCCCATGCGGCAAACATACCGCGCAAATAAAGGCGGGAATAGCGGCGCAGGCTTCAATCGGCAAGGGCGAAGTCGCCTGCCGGCCGTCGATCCGGCGAGTGACAGCGGCGGCCAGCGATGTTGCCGGTGCACAAAACGCGCTCCAAATATTACTTGGTCACTGCTGCGGCTGATCCTGCTGCGGCGCGTGCTCCGATGGCAGTTGTTGCTGCTGCTTGACGATGTCCTGCATAACCGATTTCAGCGAATTGGTCTGACCGGCATCGTCGACGGTGATGATGTCGTCGATGACCGGCTTGCCGGCTTCTTGGATGACTTCGAAGCGCACCGTGGTCGTTCCCTGATAATCGGCGTCCGAGCCCATGCAGGTCGATTTCTTGAAGGTTGCAACGACCTCCGTCGTGTCGCCCTTCGGCGCTTGCGGGGCAATGTTCACTTCCTGCAGCGGACACGCATCCTGGCCGCCGACAATGACGTCGTAGTCGAAGGGCGAAATGCCGTCCTCGTCAGCGGCCGGGAACTGCGCCGCAGCCTGGTATTTCGCAACAAAATCCTTGCTATAGAGGTTCTTCAGTTTGCTGTCGTCGAAAATATCCTGCCAGTCGCTGTCGCCGCCCGCCCAATTGGAAACGGTCGCATCCATCACCGTCTTGACCGGCGTCATCGGATCGGCTGCCGCAGCCGAGTTCGCGCTGAGCGAGAGCGAGAGCGGAAGGAAAACGGCGAGAAGCGCGGCAGCGGCAATTTTCTGCATGATAAAAATCCGTGATGATCGGCGAAGCATGCGCGCGACATTAGTCGCATCCATCGCTTTGGCAATGGCCCGGCCTTGAAAAGCATGTGTCGCGATGAAGCGGACTTGATCGGCAAAAACGCCGTTTCGCCGCCTCTATCGGCTTTGCGTTCGGGACTTGCAGTGCTATAGCCCTCGGGACTTCACATCACTCACAGGGACACCCGGTCCCCATCAGCTTAAACGAGGCAGAAGCATGAAGAAGATCAAGGTCGCTAACCCCGTTGCCGATCTCGATGGCGACGAAATGACTCGCATCATCTGGCAGCTCATCAAAGAAAAACTGATCTTCCCCTACCTCGATATCGATATCGATTATTACGACCTCTCGGTCGAAAACCGCGACGCGACCAACGACCAGGTAACCGTCGACGCCGCCAACGCCATCAAGAAGTACGGCGTCGGCATCAAGTGCGCTACGATTACGCCGGATGAAGCCCGCGTGAAGGAATTCAACCTCAAGGAAATGTGGAAGAGCCCGAACGGCACGATCCGCAACATCCTCGGCGGCGTCATCTTCCGCGAGCCGATCATCTGCAGGAACGTTCCGCGCCTCGTTCCGGGCTGGACGCAGCCGATCGTCGTCGGCCGTCACGCCTTCGGCGACCAGTATCGCGCTACCGACTTCAAGTTCCCGGGCAAGGGCAAGCTGACCATCAAGTTCGTCGGCGAAGACGGCCAGGTCATCGAAAAGGAAGTCTTCAACGCTCCGGGCGCCGGCGTCGCCATGGCGATGTACAACCTCGACGAATCGATCCGCGAATTCGCCCGCGCTTCGATGATGTACGGCCTGATGCGCAAGTGGCCGGTCTACCTCTCGACCAAGAATACCATCCTCAAGGCCTATGACGGCCGCTTCAAGGATATCTTCGAAGAGGTCTATCAGAACGAATTCAAGGAGCAGTTCGTCGAAGCCGGCATCACCTACGAACACCGCCTGATCGACGACATGGTCGCTTCCGCGCTGAAGTGGTCCGGCGGCTACGTCTGGGCCTGCAAGAACTACGACGGCGACGTTCAGTCCGACACGGTAGCGCAGGGCTTCGGCTCGCTCGGCCTGATGACCTCGGTTCTGTTGACGCCGGACGGCAAGACGGTCGAAGCCGAAGCTGCACACGGCACGGTCACCCGTCACTACCGCCAGCACCAGAAGGGTCAGGAAACCTCGACGAACTCGATCGCCTCGATCTTCGCCTGGACCCGCGGCCTCGCCCATCGCGCCAAGCTCGACGACAATGCCGAACTCGCCAAGTTCGCTTCCACGCTCGAGAAGGTCTGCGTCGATACGGTTGAAGCCGGCTACATGACGAAGGACCTGGCTCTGCTGATCGGTCCCGACCAGCCGTGGCTCTCCACCACCGCTTTCCTCGACAAGATCGACGAGAACCTCAAGAAGGCCATGGCTGCTTAAGTCCAGGCTCCATCAAGCTTCACGGAAACCCGGCCTCAGCGCCGGGTTTTCTTTTGCTGTGAAAATCTTGCGGTCATGCTTTGCTGGTGGCAAAAATATCGCAAGAAATGAGGAGGAGCACATGACCGAGCAACTCGTTTTCTACACCAACCCGATGTCGCGCGGACGCATTGCCCGCTGGATGCTGGAGGAAATCGGTGAGCCCTATCGCACCGAATATCTCGACTTCGGCACGACGATGAAGGCGCCCGACTATCTCTCCGTCAATCCCATGGGCAAGGTTCCGGCGATCAGGCACGGCGACACTATCGTCACGGAATGTGCCGCCATCTGCGCCTATTTGGCCGAAACGTTTCCGCAGGTCGGTCTTGCGCCGACGGCCGCCGAACGCGGCCGCTATTTCCGCTGGATGTTCTTTGCTGCCGGACCGATGGAAATGGCCGTCGTCAATCGTGTCCTCGGTTTCGAAGTTCCGCCCGAGCGTCTGCGCATGACCGGCTGCGGCAGTTTCACCAATGTCATGGATACGCTGGAACAAGCGGTCAGCGCTTCGCCCTATATCGTCGGCGACCGCTTCACGGCCGCCGACGTCTATGTCGGCTCTCATGTCGGCTATGGATTGAATTTCAACACCATCGAAAAGCGTCCGGCCTTCATCGACTATTGGGCCCGCGTCAGCGACCGCGACGCCTATCGCCGCGGCAACGAGTTGGACAATGCGGCGATGCCAAAGCAATAAGATGCTGGCAAAGACAGTCTGATAGAACGGACCTGTGAAGTAAAATCCATATGCCGCTATTGTAGCGGCATATGGATTTCCGTCAGTAGCTCGGTCGGCGGCACGTCGCGTGGATTGTTGAGGTATTCCTCGAACATCACGGCGTCGCGAAGCTGCCGGCCGGAGGCGGGAAGCCATTCGGCATAGAGCCACTGATAGGCCTTGTACATATCGGCATAGGGACCTTTGTGCCGCAGCACAGCATATTCGCCCCCGTCGATTATCCGCCGCTCCAGCGGCGCCTCAGCGGCGACCTCGTCGCCGGCATTGACGCAGGCATAGGAGCGCAACTTGTTGGCCGCAACGAGATCGGGATCATCCAGATAGACACCGATCATCCGCATGTCCGGCCTGGCGAGGCCGCGGGCATAGATGGTGCCGAACAGTGTTTCGAAAGCCTGGCCGATCTGCATGTAGGAACCGCGATGGGCAACGCCGACAAGCGAGATCGGGGAGATGGTGCGAAGCGTGACGTCGAACATGACCGTGATCCTTCCTTGGGTACTGGGTTCGAAGATCGTATGGCTTCCCTCATTCCGAAATCGCGCCGGCGGCGTGCCGTAGACGGATTTGAAGATGCGGTTGAACGATTGGAGATTGGGATAGCCCGACCGCTTTGCAATGTCGCTGACAGATAGGCGGGTGTTGACGAGATCGCCGGCTGCACGATGCAGCCGCAGCCGCTTGACGGTCGCCGCAGCCGTCTCGCCATAGATCGCCCGGTAGATTCTGTGCCAGTGATAGCTGGACATGCAGGCGATATCGGCAAGCTTTTCCATGTCGAGATCGTCATCCAGATGCTCGTGGATATAGGCCGAAACCCGCCGTAGCCGGGTCTCGTAAAGCGCCCATGCCGTTTCGCCGTTCATGTCAAACCTCGTGCAAATCGATCGGTCTCAAAGAACCATATCTCGATTTGACAAATCCTGCTGACTTCGGCGCATAAACGAAAAGCGGCGGGGGCCAATGGCTCCCGCCGCTTCCAATATTGGAATAAAATCTTGCCGTTAGCCGGCGAGAGCCGCAGCAACCGCCTCGATGGCGTCTTCAGCCTTGGCACCATCCGGGCCACCAGCCTGCGCCATGTCGGGACGACCGCCGCCACCCTTGCCGCCAAGAGCGGCGGACGCGATGCGGACGAGATCGACGGCGCTGTGGCGGTTGGTCAAATCGTCCGTTACGGCGACAACGGCGCTGGCCTTGCCATCGTCGGAGACGCCGATCAGCGCCACGACGCCGGAGCCGAGGCTAGTTTTGCCGTCGTCAGCGAGACCCTTGAGATCCTTCGGATCGACACCGGAAATGGCCTTGCCGAGGAATTTGACACCGCCGATTTCGCGCACGGCGTCTGCCGAACCGCCCTGACCACCGCCCATGGCGAGCTTGCGTTTGGCATCCGCCAATTCTCGCTCCAGTTTGCGGCGCTCATCCATCAACGCTTCGACGCGCGACACGACATCGCCCGGCTGCACCTTCAAGGTCGAGGCCAGCGTCTTCACGCGCTCATCCTGCTCGGCAAGATAGTCGTGCGCGGATTCACCGGTTACTGCTTCGATGCGGCGGACGCCCGCGCCGACGGCGCTTTCGCCGAGGATGCGAACAAGGCCGATCTGGCCGGTCGCGGAGACATGTGTGCCGCCGCACAGTTCGACGGAATAGGGCTTGCCGGTCTTGGCACCGCGCACGCCCTGCCCCATGGACACGACACGCACTTCATCGCCATACTTCTCGCCGAACAGCGCCATTGCGCCCTCGGCAATCGCGTCATCGACACTCATCAGACGGGTGGCGACCGGCGAGTTCTGCAGAACGATCTCGTTCGCCATGTCCTCAACGACCTTCAGCTCTTCGGCCGACATCGGCTTCGGATGCGAAACGTCGAACCGCAGACGCTCGGGCGCCACCAGCGAGCCCTTCTGTGCGACATGCGTGCCGAGAACTTCGCGCAGCGCTTCATGCAGCAGGTGGGTCGCCGAATGGTTGGCGCGAAGGCGCGAGCGCCTGTTGTGGTCGACGGTCAGGGCAACGGCATCGCCGGCCTTGATCGTACCGTCCGAAACGGTGGCGCTGTGCACGAACAGGCCCTCGCCCTTTTTCTGGGTATCGCTGACAGAAAGCTTGCCGTGGTCGCTCGCGATCACGCCGGTATCGCCCATCTGACCACCGGATTCGCCGTAGAACGGCGTCTGGTTGACGACGATCTGCACCTTGTCGCCGGCCGAGGCACTGTCGACGGCGACGCCATCCTTGACGATCGCCTGGATCACACCTTCAGCCGCTTCCGTATCGTAGCCGAGGAATTCGGTCGCGCCGAACTTTTCCTTGAGCTCGAACCAGATGGTTTCGGTCGCCTTGTCGCCGGAGCCGGCCCAATGTGAGCGGGCTTCGGCCTTCTGGCGTTCCATCGCATCGGTGAAGCTCGATATATCGACGCCGATGCCACGGGCGCGCAATGCGTCCTGGGTCAGGTCGAGCGGGAAGCCATAGGTGTCGTAGAGCTTGAAAGCGGTTTCGCCGTCGAGGCTGTCGCCTTTGTGAAGCGTCGAGGTGGCGTCCGATAGCAGCGACAGGCCGCGCTCCAGCGTCTTGCGGAAGCGGGTCTCTTCCAGTTTCAGTGTCTCGGAGATCAAAGCTTCGGCGCGCACGAGCTCCGGATAGGCGCGGCCCATCTGCTGGACCAGTGTCGGCAAGAGCTTCCAGACGAGCGGCTCCTTGGCACCGAGCAACTGGGCATGGCGCATGGCGCGGCGCATAATGCGGCGAAGCACATAGCCGCGACCTTCGTTCGACGGCAGCACGCCGTCGGCGATTAGGAAGGCGGACGAACGCAAGTGGTCGGCGATGACGCGGTGGCTGGCGCGTCGCTCGCCCTCGGCCTTGACGCCGGTGGCCTCTTCGGAAGCTTCGATCAACGCGCGGAACAGGTCGATATCGTAATTGTCATGCTTGCCCTGCAGCACAGCGGCAACGCGTTCGAGACCCATGCCGGTATCAATCGACGGACGCGGCAGGTCGACCCGCTCTTCCTTGGTGATCTGCTCGAACTGCATGAAGACGAGATTCCAGATCTCGATGAAGCGGTCGCCATCCTCTTCCGGCGAGCCGGGAGGGCCGCCCCAGATTTGCTCGCCATGATCGTAGAAGATTTCCGAGCACGGGCCGCAGGGACCAGTATCGCCCATCGCCCAGAAATTATCGCTGGTGGCGATGCGGATGATCCTGTCCTCCGGAAGACCGGCGATCTTCTTCCAGAGATCGTAAGCGGCATCGTCGGTATGATAGACCGTTACCAGCAGGCGCTTGGCATCGAGGCCGAATTCCTTGGTGATCAGGTTCCAGGCAAGCTCGATGGCGCGCTCCTTGAAATAGTCGCCGAACGAGAAATTGCCGAGCATTTCGAAGAAGGTGTGGTGACGGGCGGTATAACCGACATTGTCGAGGTCATTGTGTTTGCCGCCGGCCCGCACGCATTTTTGCGCCGTCGATGCCGTCTTGTAAGAGCGCTGCTCCAGGCCGGTGAAGACGTTCTTGAACTGCACCATACCGGCATTGGTGAACATTAGCGTCGGATCGTTGCGCGGCACAAGCGGGCTCGACGGCACGATCTCGTGGCCGTTCTTCTTAAAATAGTCGAGAAAGGTCGACCGGATTTCATTTACACCGCTCATATTGGGCCCTTCAGTCCTTGCATCGAGCGAGATGTCGTCCCGCTCATGTTCCTTCGCTTCGCATGATCCTATGCAAAAACCGCTTCGCACCGATGGGATCACGCTCTGGCAATATTTAGTAAATCCAGTGGCTTTTATCGTCCGCTCCCGGCCCTGTCCAGCCGCACAAACAAAACCGGCCGTACATCCCTTGGACAATACGGCCGGTTTCAAATTTTGGTCTTGATCAGTTCTGGGTTCCGTCGCGGAAATTACAGGTCCGCGGCATCGCCGTCATCGGCCTCGGGCCCGCCATTCTGCAGGAAGCGATCGGCGATCAGACCGGCATTCTGACGCAGCGACAGTTCGATCTCGCGGGCGAGATCCGGGTTGTCGCGCAGGAACAGCTTTGCGTTTTCGCGCCCCTGGCCCAAACGCTGGCTGTTATAGGAGAACCAGGCACCCGACTTCTCGACGATACCGGCCTTGACGCCCAGATCGATCAGCTCACCGGTCTTGGAAACGCCCTCGCCATACATGATGTCGAATTCCACCTGCTTGAAGGGCGGTGCCATCTTGTTCTTGACGACCTTGACGCGGGTCTGGTTGCCGACCACCTCTTCGCGTTCCTTGACGGAGCCGATACGGCGGATATCGAGGCGTACCGAAGCATAGAATTTCAGCGCATTACCGCCGGTCGTCGTTTCCGGCGAGCCGAACATGACGCCGATCTTCATGCGGATCTGGTTGATGAAGATGACCATGCAATTGGACTTCGAGATCGAAGCGGTGAGCTTGCGCAGCGCCTGGCTCATCAAACGAGCCTGCAGACCGGGAAGGCTGTCGCCCATTTCGCCTTCGATTTCGGCGCGCGGCGTCAGAGCCGCAACGGAGTCGACAACGAGAACGTCGATGGCGCCGGAACGGACCAGCGTGTCGGTGATTTCAAGCGCCTGTTCGCCAGTGTCCGGCTGCGAAATCAGAAGGTTCTGCAGGTCGACGCCGAGCTTGCGGGCATAGACTGGATCGAGGGCATGTTCGGCGTCGACGAACGCGCAGATGCCGCCCTTCTTCTGGGATTCTGCGATCGTCTGCAGCGCCAGCGTTGTTTTACCAGAGCTTTCCGGTCCGTAGATCTCGATGATGCGCCCCTTCGGCAAACCGCCAATGCCGAGAGCGATATCGAGGCTCAGGGAGCCGGTGGAAACTGTTTCGATTTCGACCACATTCTCGTTCGAGCCGAGCTTCATGATCGAGCCCTTGCCGAACGACCGCTCAATTTGAGAGAGTGCCGCTTCAAGTGCCTTGCTTTTATCCACCGATTTGTCCTCTACAAGCCGCAAAGAATTCTGAGACATTCGATCCACCTTTAGGTTATTGAAGCCGCTCAAGCAATGTCGCCGCTGATGAGAATTGTGTACTCTATTTGTTCTCGTGTCGCAAGAGCACAACAAGCAATTGAAAGAAAAAGGTAAAATGAATTCCGTTCTACATTTGTTTTCTTCTTTCATAGCAAGCACTTACATGCCGTCGCCCGGACTTTTGCGCGAAAAATCAGCCGGCTCGATTCGCCTTTTGAACCGCTGAGGAGATCAATATGGCGAAGAAGATTCTCGTTCTGGGCGGTGCCCATATCGACCGGCGCGGCCGCATCTTCGGCGAGACAGCGCCGGGGGCCAGTAACCCGGGCGCCTGGTTCGAGGAGCCGGGCGGCGGCGGCTTCAATGCGGCGCGCAATCTGGCCCGACTCGGCTTCGATGTGCGGCTGATCTCGCCACGTGGCGGCGATGCCGCCGGCGAGATGGTGGCGGAAGCGGCGCGCAATGCTGGCGTCGACGACAAGCCCTTTGTTTTTCTCGATCGCAAGACGCCGAGCTATACGGCAATCCTCGAACACGACGGCAACCTGGTGATCGCGCTTGCGGATATGGAGCTCTATAAGCTGTTCGTGCCGCGCCGGCTGGCAATCCGAGCGATCCGCGACGCCTTCGAGGCCACCGACCTGATCCTCTGCGATGCCAACCTGCCGGCCGAAACGCTGGCTGCCATAGCAACGCGCGCCGCCGATTGCGGCAAGCCATTGGCTGCGATTGCGATTTCGCCGGCCAAGGTGGTGCGCCTGAAGGCCAGCCTTGCCGGTATCGATCATCTGTTTCTGAACGAAGCGGAAGCCGTGGCCTTGACCGAAAGCCGTCCCGACGATCCACGCCACTGGGTTGCCGGATTGCGCTCGCTCGGCCTCAAGGGCGGTGTGATCACCCGCGGAAAGCGCGAGCTGATCGCCTTCTCCGGCAATGACGCGATCAGCCTGCAACCACCCATAGTCGATGACATTGCCGATGTCACCGGCGCCGGAGATTCGCTCGCCGCCGGTGTTCTTGCCGCCCTGCTGGCCGGCCACCATCTCGGTGAGGCCGTGCGCTACGGAGCTGCGGCGGCCGCGATCACCGTGCGGTCACCTTTCGCCACTGCGGAAGATCTTTCGCCCGAGCTTCTGAAGGCAACGCTGGCTCTTGTTCCCGAAGCCGCTATTCTGTCATGAAGCGCACGAATTTCGCATTTCCCATCTTAGCCAATTGGACTCGACCATGACCAAGCCCAAGCCTATTTCGCCCCTGCTGCCGATCGCCTATTCGAAGGAGGTTGCTGCGGCCAAGCTGCGCGGTGCGCCGTTGGTAGCGCTGGAATCGACCATCATAACCCATGGCATGCCCTATCCAGGCAATATCGAGATGGCACGCAGCGTCGAGGCGATCATCCGGCAGGAAGGCGCAGTACCGGCAACGATCGCCGTCATTCACGGCGTGCTGCATATCGGCCTGGAGCCGGCAGAACTGGAAGCGCTAGCCAAGACCAGCGGCGCGATGAAGGTGTCGCGCGCCGATCTGGCTTTCGCGATTGCCGAGCGCCGCACGGGCGCCACTACCGTCGCCGCAACCATGATTGCCGCGGCGCGGGCCGGCATCAAGGTCTTCGCAACTGGCGGCATCGGCGGCGTGCATCGCGGCGCCGAGGAAAGCTTCGATATCTCGGCCGACCTGGAAGAACTGGCCCGCACTGACGTCATCGTCGTCTGCGCCGGCGCCAAGGCGATCCTCGATATACCGAAAACACTGGAAGTGCTGGAAACCCGCGGCGTTCCGGTCGTAACCTATGACAGCGCCGAATTCCCCGCCTTCTGGTCGCGTTCGTCCGGCCTGCCGAGCCCGCTGACGCTGAACAGCCCGGCCGCAATCGCCAACTTCCAGACGACCCGTGAACAGCTCGGCATCGACGGTGGCATGCTGATCGCCAATCCGGTACCGGAAGCAGACGAAATCCCGCGCGAGGAAATGGAAATCTATATCGAACGCGCGCTGGACAGCGCCGAGCGCGACGAGATCGCCGGCAAGGCGGTCACCCCATATCTGCTCAGCACCATCTTCGATATCACCGACGGCCGCAGCCTTAAGACCAATATCTCGCTCGTCGAAAACAATGCGCGCCTTGCCGCCGAGATCGCGGTTGCTCTCGCCGAATAAGAAAGACGTCCGGCTACAGGCGTCGGCGCTGCATGGCCGCTTTAGGTGAAGGTGAACAGACCTAAAGCGGCGCGCAGTTCGGCAAAGGTCGCTTCCGTCCGCTCTTTGGCTGTTGCCGTGCCTTGCCGCAGCACGTCCAGAACATAGCCGGGATCTGCGGCATAGCGCGCACGGCGCTCGCGGATCGGGGCAAGCAGCGCTTGCAGACTATCTTCGAGGTGTCGTTTCACGACCATGTCGCCAAGGCCGCCCCTTCGATAGTGCGCCTTTAGATCTTCGACGAAGTCCTTGTCCTCGGCAAATGCATCGAGATAGGTGAAGACGACATTGCCTTCGACCTTTCCCGGATCGGCGGCCCGCAGATGGTCGGGATCGGTGTACATCACGCGCACGGCTTGCCGAATATCGTCTGGCGAAGCGGAGAGCGGAATAGCGTTGCCCTGCGACTTGCTCATTTTAGCCTTGCCGTCGACGCCCGGCAGACGGCCAACCGTCGGTATCATCGCCTCGGCCTCCGGAAGAACGTCGCGGCCGACCTGCCGGTTAAGACGACGCACGATTTCGTTGGTTTGTTCGATCAGCGGCGCCTGATCTTCGCCCACTGGGACGATCGTCGCCTTGAAGGCGGTGATGTCAGCCGCCTGAGCGACGGGATAACAGAGAAATCCCGCCGGAATATCGCGCTCAAAACCACGAAGCTGAATTTCCGTCTTGATCGTCGGATTGCGCTCCAGCCGTCCGACAGTCACGAAGTTCAGATAGAGCACCGTCAGCTCCGCCAGCGCCGGCAAGGCGGATTGCACGCAGATCGTCGTTGCCAGGGGATCGATCCCGACTGCCAGATAGTCGAAGGCCACCTCCAGCACGTTGCGGCGAATCCTGTCCGGATCACGTGCATTGTCGGTCAGGGCCTGCATATCCGCGAGAAGTAGAAATTGCCTGTGGCTTTGCTGAAGGGCGACGCGGTTCTTGAGGGACCCGACATAATGACCGAGATGGAGAGGACCTGTGGTGCGGTCGCCGGTGAGAATGACCGGTCTGTTATCGATAGGTGAAGACATTGGCTTGCTCCGCAAAGAAAGGAGCCGCCGAGACCGGGAGAAAGTCGAAAAACCATGCCTGCCGGATCGCGGCGGCATGGGTCGATTTCAAGAAATGACGACTGCCGCTCCTAGAAGGAGCGCCACCACATCCGCAGACTGAGGTTCGCAAGGTCGATCATGCCGGCTTGATGACACGGATCAGACAGGCATGGCAACGGGAAATATCGAATTCTGTGACCTCCGCAGCCACAAGATCCAATACATCTCTCCAGATCTCAGGATAATAAATCGTATCGGAACAGCGCCTTACGCGATGTTCCTGATCTATCGATCCAGCGTCTCCCTGACGACGACGGCAAGTTGCTTCAGCGAGAAGGGTTTCGGCAGAAAACCGAATTTGGCGTCGGCCGGCAAGTTGCGTGCAAAGGCATCTTCAGCATAGCCGGACACGAAGATGAATTTCATGTCGGGATATTTCTTGCGCAGTTCGCGCAACAGCGACGGCCCGTCCATCTCCGGCATGACAACGTCGGAGACGACGACATCCACCTGCCCGTCCAACTCATCCATGATGTCGAGCGCCTCGACGCCGGACCCCGCCTCGTAGACGGTATAGCCGCGCGTCTCGAGCATACGCTTGCCCCCCCGGCGCACGGCCTCCTCGTCCTCGACCAGGAGAACGACGGCCGACTTGCCAGTGAGATCGGCTGGCTCCTCCGGCGGGATGATGGCGGCCACGCTCTGATCCATCGCCGAGATGTCGCGGCTCTCCGAGACCTGCCCTTCGATAATCGTGGGGATCTCGACAATATGGCGCGGCAGGAAGATGCGGAAGGTCGTTCCCTTGCCGACTTCGGATTCCGGGTGGATATAGCCGCCCGATTGCTTGATGATACCGTAGACCATGGCAAGCCCGAGCCCGGTGCCCTTGCCCACTTCCTTCGTCGTGAAGAAGGGCTCGAAAATCTTGTCCATGATCTCGGGCGCTATGCCCGTACCGGTGTCGCTGACCTCGACCAGCACCATTTCCTCATGCGGCAAATAGGCGTAGTTGAAAGCGGCCACATCTTTGGCCGACAGGTTGCGGGTGCGCAGCGTCAAGGTGCCACCGCCTGGCATGGCATCGCGTGCATTGACACAGAGGTTGATCAGCACCTGCTCGAACTGCGAGAGGTCGGTTTTGACCGGCCAGAGATCGCGGCCATAGTCGACGTCCAGCTTGACATGCGTGCCCGAAAGCAGCCGATCCACCAGCATGCGCAGGTCGCCGATCACATCCGTCAGATTGAGGATCGTCGGTCGCATCGTCTGCTTGCGCGAGAAGGCCAGCAACTGCCGCACCAGCACGGCGGCACGGTTGGCATTGCGCTTGATCTCCATCAGGTCCGCGAAGCTGGCATCAGACGGCCGCGCCTGCAGCAACAAATGGTCTGATGACAGCAGGATCGCCGTCAACACGTTGTTGAAATCATGCGCGATGCCGCCGGCGAGCGTGCCGACAGCATTCAGCTTCTGCGTCTGCGCCATCTGCGTTTCCAGCGCCTTCTGCTCGGTCACTTCGACGGCATAGACGATGGCGGCTTCCTCAGGTGCCTCATCAGTCTGATCGATGACGGCATTGACGTAGAAGCGGAAATGCCGCGTGTCGTCTTTCGGATTGCGGGAATCGATCGGCGGGATATCGCCCTGCCGGTCCTTGGCAGCGGCGAGCGCCTGTTCGAGCAGCGGTCGATCAGCTTCGTAGACGACGGACTCGAGAGCGGCGCCACGCTCGATGTCGTCACGCGATACCAAGTCGGAGAAGAGCTTCAGGAAAGGTGCGTTGGTGCGCAGGATGCGCCCGGCGCCGTCGACGGAGGCGATCGCCATCGGCGTATTGTTGAAGAAGCGGCTAAATCGCATCGCCGCGACGGAGGCGGATTGATCGTTGTCGCCGCCATTCTGTCGCGTGAGCACGATGGTGCGGCTTTCGCCGGGCGCGCCGTCGCGCATCGACGTGACGCTGTGGACGATCTGCACCGGCAGGCTCTGGCCATTGGCGCGGCGCAGGTCGAGATCGAGCGTCACCGTCTTTTTCAAGCCGGGTTCGGCCTGCACGGACTGGATCAGCGCCAAGCCCTCGCCGGCGACGAGATCGCCGATGGTCATCGAGCCCGGCGTGAATTTGGTGAGATCGAAGCCCAGCCATTCGGCAAGCGTCGCATTCAGATAGAATATCTCGCCCTTGCGGCCGGCCGAAAAGAAGCCCGCCGGCGCATGATCGAGATAATCGATGGCGTTTTGCAATTCCTTGAAGAACCGCTCCTGGTCGTCCCGCTCCGAGGTGATGTCGGTGATCTGCCAGATATGCAGCGCCTTGCCACTGCCCTGCTCCGGCGGCAGTACACGCGCCTTCAGGCGGTACCAATGGGCGCCGTTGCCGTTGCCTTCCGCTGGGCCGAGCGGCTTTAGCAGCCGAAATTCCTCCGAACCCTCCTTGCCGTCGCGCAACCCGTTGGCGAGACGGTATAGCGCCTCGTTGGATTCGCGATTGCGGGACAGCAGCGTTTCCAGTGATTGCACCTCGGTCGCCTTGGCTGCGCCCGTCAACCGACCGTAAGCGGCATTGGCGTAGATGATACGGCCCTTTTCGTCCGTGATCAGCGTGCCGTCCGGATGGCTGTTCAGGAACGAGCGCGCCAGGCTGTCGGATTGCGTCTGTGGCATGACTTCGACGAAGCCAATGATCGAGGAGACAAGAAAGAAAATGCCGACCATGGCAAGAATGCCGAGCCCGCCAAGCACCGTTTCATTGTCGAGTTGGTCCTTGAAGACGACAAAAGCCGCGGCCGCGGCCACCAGCACCAGGGCAAGCAGAATGATACGCAATACGGTGCCCGAACGAACCCCGCGATCCACCAGCGGCACGCTATACTCGTCGGACTGACGCTGCTTGGTCATAAACCCCTCGTCTCCATCCTCTTCCTTGTCACGTCACGCACTTGACGGATCGCCGGATTCGGACCTTTCGAATCTTCTTTACCAATTTGCAGCATCGGCAAAAAGCTTTGCGGGGCTAGAAAGGCCTGTATTCACAAGGAAGAGCGCTGGACAAACAACGATCCTATCTTGTTTCCGGAGCGGACCTGTCCATATGATCGCCTCATATCAAGACAAAGGTGAAGACGCGGGCCGGTCGTTTCGTTACGGCAAGGTCACGACATCGGGGTTAATTACGGAGTATCTCGAAATGTGGGACGAAATCGCCGGGGCTTATGGCAGTCGCTTTTTCCTCGCAGCCGGTGGGGTCGGCATTGCCCTTCTTCTGTTGATCTGCATCCTCTGGATCTTCCGCAACCGAGCGCCCTCGCCCTTCGTGCGCGGTGGCAAAAACCGCCAGCCCCGCCTGCAGGTGCTTGATGCCGCTGCCGTCGACGCTCGCCGCCGTCTCGTCTTGGTACGACGCGATGGCACAGAACATCTTATCATGATCGGCGGCCCGACCGATATCGTCATTGAGTCCGGCATTTCCGATGCGGCCAAGGCGGGCATGCCAGGCCCGATCGGAACGCCCGCAGCTTTCGAACGCCGGTTGGAGCCCGCGCAGGAAGCGCCTCGCCTCGATGATCAATCGGCGTCAGCCTTACAACAGCCTATGCCAGAGGAAACCTATATGCGGCCGGAACCTGAGCCTGGCTTTGAGCCGCCTCCGCGTCAGGTCGCGCCAGCGGTCGAGCGCCCGCAACCCGCCACCACGTCTCAGCAGCGCGCGCAGCAATCAGCTGCCATGCTGGGCGAAGCGGAAGTAGCTGAGATTCTCGACGCGGCGCGTCAGCATGTATTGCCACAGGAGCCGGCGCGTGTCGCTCCGGCCGCACAGCCCATTCGCCCCTCCGTTGTCGCTGCAGCGGCGCCGGTGGTTGCGCCGCCGCCGGTACGCGAACCCGGCAGCGATTTCCAGCGGGTATTAGAAGCGGAAATGTCCAGCAATCTCACTGCCGAGCGGATCATTCCGAATGCGCCGCCACAACGGCAAGTACAGCAGCAGCCCGCAGTCGCGCCACAGCAACGCCGAGATCCGGAACTCGCGCCGATGACCGGATCGGAGTCTGCACTTCAGAAGGAAGTTGCACGTATCTTCGGTGAAATGAGCGTCAACCGCGACAAATAGGGTGGCGCGCTAGCCGCGCCTCGCAACCGCATAAAAAAGGCACGACGGAATTTCCGCCGTGCCTTAAATTTTTTCACCCTAATCGTCTCGATCAGACGCTTATTCGTCGCGATAGACTTTTTCGCGACGCTCGTGACGCTCCTGCGCTTCGATCGACAGCGTGGCAATCGGACGGGCGTCCAGGCGCTTGAGACCGATCGGCTCGCCGGTTTCCTCGCAGTAACCGTAGGTACCGTCTTCGATCCGCTGCAGAGCGGCGTCAATTTTTGAAATGAGCTTTCGCTGACGGTCGCGAGCCCGAAGCTCGATGGCTCTGTCGGTTTCAGAAGAAGCCCGGTCAGCGAGATCAGGGTGGTTTGCGCTTTCTTCGGCCAGATGATCGAGGGTTTCGCGCGCTTCTCTTAGGATATCATTTTTCCAGGCGACTAGCTTTGCACGAAAATAGGCACGCTGGTTTCCATTCATGAACTCCTCGTCTTCCGAGGGCACATAATTGCTAAGATCGATCTTCTCACTCAACGCGATTCTCCTGAAGAACATCTCATATTGCGGGGTGTATATCCCAACCGATAGTATCGATTCAAGCCAAATAGACGTGGTAAACGGTTTTTTAAATTTGTCATAAAATTCGGCTAAAGGTCTATTTTTTCATCATATATTCGCGATACTAAAAATATGGTAGAACCATAACCTTCGCGTGAACGACCGCCGAACCCCTGCGTCGCCGATGGCTGTGCTGTTGACGGCATATGGGATGAGGCGGTACGTCAAAGGACAAATCGAGCACGGGAATTCCGCCATGACCCGCATCACGCCGCCGCCCTCCAGGATTTACCTGTTGCGTCATGCCAAGGCTCAGCGACCCGCGTCCGGCCAGAAGGATTTCGACCGCGCGCTCAGCGATAAAGGCTATGCCGCAGCCGAGATTGTCGCCGAAAAAGCCGTCGACAAGGACTACAAGCCGGATCTCGTCATCTCTTCGACAGCGTTGCGCTGCCGCCAAACCGCCGACGCCATCCGCCGCGCCATGAGCCCCTCTACGGAGTTTCGTTATGTCGATGCGCTATACGACGCCACTACGGACGTCTATCTTGACATCATCTCATCACAGGTGACCGAGAACTCCGTCATGCTGGTCGGCCATAACCCGACCATCGAACACACGCTGGAAGCGCTGATTGGCCATGACGCCTTGATCTCCGCGATTCCAGATGGCTTTCCGACCGCCGGGCTTGCCGTCATCGACTCGACGCCGTCGGGCTGGGTCCTCACGGATTTCGTCAAGAAATAGGTTCGACAGTAAAAGATCTGGCGACGCGATGATTTAGCGCGCTTGAGCTGCAAATGCCGGCCACCTTTTCGGCTCTCGCATCGCTCCCTATATTGACCATCACGCTGTCATCCAGGGATCCCGCCTTGCCGCCAAGCCTGACCTCCTTCACCGACGACGCCCTGATCGCCTTCGATAATCTCATCGACCGCACGACAGGCCTCGTCAATCCGACGATCCGGCTCGGCGTCACCGGCCTTTCGCGTTCCGGCAAGACGGTTTTCATTTCCTCTCTGGTTCATAATCTACTGAACGGCGGTCGCCTGCCGCTGTTCGAGCCGGTGCAATCCGGCCGCGTCTCCGGCGTTCGTCTTGAGCCACAGCCCGATGATGCCGTGCCGCGCTTCCAATATGAGGATCATATCCGCGCGCTGGTGAAGGAGCGCATATGGCCGGATTCGACACGCGCTATCTCGGAGCTGCGCATCACGCTGGACTACCAAAGCGCCAGCGGCTGGAGCCGGCTGTTTTCGCCCGGCCGCCTTTCCATCGACATTGTCGACTATCCCGGCGAATGGCTGCTCGATCTGCCATTGCTCGCCAAGGATTTCCGGGCCTTCAGCGAGGAGACGCTGACGCTCGCCAAGACCGGTATTCGCGCGGAGCTGTCGCGTTCGTGGCTCGCAATGACGCAAGGGACCGATGCCGCCGCGTCCGCCGATGAGACGAGGGCACGCGAACTCGCGACCGCCTTCGCCAATTATCTCAAAGCCTGCAAATCCGACGAACGTTCGCTGTCGACTCTGCCGCCCGGTCGCTTCCTGCTGCCGGGCGATCTCGACGGTTCGCCGGCCCTGACATTCGCGCCCCTGGTGCCTCCGGTCGAAAGCAAGGGGCAGAAGGGCTCGCTGTGGGCAATGATGGAACGCCGCTACGAGGCCTACAAGTCCGTGGTGGTGAAACCGTTCTTCCGCGAACATTTCGCCCGCCTCGACCGACAGATCGTCCTTGTAGATGCACTACAGGCCATCAACCGAGGCCCGGAAGCGGTACAGGACCTCGAGCGCGCGCTGACGGACGTGCTTGCCTGCTTCCGCCCGGGCGCCAATTCCTTCTTCTCCTCATTGCTCGGCCGTCGCATTGATCGCGTGCTGGTCGCTGCAACCAAAGCCGATCATCTTCATCACGAAAGTCACGACCGGCTGGAGGCTTTGACACGTCGGCTGGTGGAACGCGCCATAGAACGTATCGGCATCGCCGGTGCCGGCATTGAGGTCATGGCGATCGCCTCTGTCCGCGCCACACGCGAGGCAACGGTGAAACGCGACGGCCATACGCTCCCGGTCATCGTCGGCACACCGATGGATCGCGAGGCAATCGGCGGCGAGAGCTTCGACGGCAACCGCAAGACTGCGATCTTCCCAGGCGACTTGCCGGAAAATCCGCAATGGCTGTTCGATGCGCTCGAAGCGAGCGCGGCAAACATGCATTTGCCGGAGGTGAGTGTCGTCCGCTTCCGACCGCCGGAGTTGGATGAGTCCGGCGGCGGCATCAAGCTCTCGGTGCCGCACATCCGCCTAGACCGTGCCATGCAGTTCCTGTTCGGAGACCGCCTCGCATGACGAAGCCGACAGCAGATGATCCCACGGGCCTTTCCCGCCGTCCCGCTGCCTTTTCGCTGGAGCCGGAGGCATCGAGAGATGATGCAGCTGCCAAAACGGCGGCGGAAGCGCCGCGTCGCAAGCCACAGAGCTTCGACACGGAAGTCGTTCTGACGCCGGACGAGGAAGATCCGTTCCTCAATCCGGCCCTCGCTGCATCCGACGGTGACGCCGCGGTCGCCACGCCACGCCGCCGAGGTTTTTCCTTCGGCAAGATTGCCGCCGGCGCCTTCGGCATTCTCTTGTCGCTCGCCTTCGGTCTCTGGACCGACCGATTGATTCACGATCTCTTCGATCGTGCCGACTGGTTGGGCTATACCGCCCTTGCGGTGCTCGGCATCGGCATTCTGGCCGTCCTCGCCATCGTCATTCGCGAGACGGCAGGCATGATGCGGCTTGCCGCGGTGCAGACGATCAAGGCGGAGGCGGCGGCCGCTATCTCCGAGACGCGCCCGGCGCGCGCAAGGGCCCTGGTTCAGCGCCTGTGCACGCTTTTGGAGGCCAATCCGGAAACAGCAAAGGGCCGCGCGACGCTGAAAGCGGCAGAGGAGGACATTATCGACGCGCCGCAGTTGATCGACCTTGCCGAACGCGAGCTACTCGGCCCGCTGGATCGCCGCGCCCGAGGGCTGATTCTCGGCGCTTCCAAAAGGGTCTCGGTGGTCACAGCCGTCAGCCCGCGCGCGCTGGTGGACATTCTCTACGTGCTCTATGAATCGGCCAAGCTGGTCCGCGCCATGGCGGAGCTCTACGGTGGCAGGCCCGGCACGCTCGGCATGATCCGATTGATGCGGGACGTGCTCGCGCACCTCGCCGTTACCGGCTCTATCGCCGTCGGCGACAGCATCGTGCAGCAGTTGATCGGCCATGGTTTGGCCTCGAAACTTTCGGCTCGCCTGGGTGAAGGCGTCGTGAACGGCATGATGACGGCGCGCATCGGCATAGCCGCGATGGACCTCTGCAGGCCGTTGTCGTTTAAGGCGTTGAAGCGACCAGGGATCGGTGATTTTGCCGGCGATCTCGCGCCAAACATCTCCGGCCGCTGAGCTCCGTAAACGCTGCGAATGAGGCTTTTGCCTCCATAAGAAACCAAGCATTAACCATTCTAAGGCAAAAGTGGATACCAGTTTCCGGTTCCTCTTCGTTAGGGAATGTCCATGTTTTCGCGCCAGTTTCTTCTTGTTTGCGGCTTTGCCGCTGCGGCCCTCTCCGCAGGTGCCTGGGTGCATTCAGCCGATGCGGCATCCCGTGACAAGGCCTTCTTCCAGTCTGTTGCGGGATCGTGGCGCGGACCGGGTGAGATCGTCGCGGGCAAGTACAAGGGCACGAAGTTCACCTGCAATCTGACAGGCCATGCGGTCGACGGCAGTGACGCCGGTGTCAAGCTCGACGGAACCTGCCGGGTTGGTGTCTTCCAGCAGCCGATGACGGCCGAAATCACCCAGAAGGGCGGCAGCTACACAGGAAAGTTTCTCGATGGCGCAGCCGGCAAGGGTCTGGATGTCACATCGGGCACCGTCAACGACGGCACGGTCGTGCTCGGCCTGAACCGCCAGAAGCTGAACGGCGCCATGATCGCCCGCGTAGCAGACAATAAAACGATGAATGTAACGATTTCGGTCAAGGTCAACGACCAGATGGTGCCTGTCATCGGCGTGACATTGCAGCGCGCCGATGTCGATCAAATGGCTGTGGGATCAATCCAGTAGAGCTTATGAGCTGACAGCAAATACGCCTTCGGCCTTCGCGATGAGACCGGGGGCGTTTTTTTAGTTACCGATCTGAACGTGGCTGATTGCGATACCAGGTGAGATCGGCATTAAGCTGCCTTCCACCAATCGCGATTTTCATCTGCGACATCTATCCCCTGCACATCCGCTTCGCTCAGCCAATCCGCCACCCGGCGGCCCTTGATCACGAGATCGGCATCGAAATCCGCAAGCGGCATCAGCACGAAACCACGTTCAGTCATACGCGGATGCGGGATCGTCAATAGAGACTCGGCCCTTTCGATATCGCCATAGGTCAGGATATCGATATCGAGCGTCCGCGGCCCCCAGCGTTCGACACGCACCCGCTTCATGTCGCGCTCGATACCGAGGCACACGTCGAGCAGCGCCTCCGGCGAGAGCGTGGTATCGACGGCTGCACAGGAATTATAGAAGAAAGATTGATCCGTCTTGCCCCAGGGCGGCGTGCGGTAAAGGCGAGAAACCGCGGCAATGCGGCAATCCGCGCGCGCGTCGAGTGTCCGCAAGGCAAGCGCCATGGCTCGAACAGGGTTATCGAGGTTGCCGCCGAGGCCGAGGGTAGCGCGGGTCGAACCGGAGGCAGGGCCAGTCTCAGGCAAAATGCTCAACGCTCACCTGCACATAGTCAAGAACCCCAGGCACCGGCGCATTGGGTTTGCGCACAGAGATCTTCGCTCGGCGTATGGTCGGAAAACGCCGGCAAAGTTCTTTCGCGACATCGAGAGCCAGCGCCTCGATCAGATAGCGGCGGCGTCCGGTGACGATTTCTTCGATGACGCTGAAGGCGATGCCATAATTGACGGTGTCGTCGATCGAATCTCGCTCCAGCGCATCGCCGGCATCGACATCGAGCTCGGCGTCGACGAAGAAGCGCTGGCCGAGGAATTCCTCCTCGTCGTGCACGCCATGGCGGGCGAAGAACGCACAGTTTTGAAGGGTGATGGTGTAGATCATATCGCTCATGGCGTCCTGCCGCCTATTTTTGCCCGTGTCCTGAGGATAGCATCGGCGACAGCCAGCGCATCCCTGTTGATTGCGACATTATGAACCCGGAAAATTGCCGCGCCCTGCAAACGCAATATAGCGCTGCTGGCCGCCGTTCCCACATCCCGGTCAGCCATATCGCGCCCGGTAACGGCACCGACGAATCGCTTGCGCGACGTGCCGACCAGCAAAGGCAGTTCGAAGCGGAGCAGTGCGGTAAAGCGTGCCATCAGCTCGAGATTCTCATCGGTATCCTTGGCGAAGCCAAAGCCCGGATCGAGCACGATGTTTTGCCTATTCACGCCAGCCGCAGCAGCGATATCGAGCGATCGGCTCAGAAACAACACCTGGTCATCGATGACGTCCGGGAGTTTTGGCCGTTCGCGCCCCGTATGCATGATGCAGAGCCCCGCCCCCGTCTGGGCGGCCAATGCCGCGATCTCCGGCTCGCGCTGCAGGCCGAAGACATCGTTGACGATGTGCGCGCCGGCGCTGATCGCCAGCCTTGCCGTGTCGGCGCGATAGGTATCGATGGAAATCAGCGCATCCGTCTTGCCGCGTAGCGCCTCGATAACAGGCAGCACGCGCCCCTGCTCCTCCGTGGCGCTGATTGGCTCGGCGTTCGGCTTGGTCGACTCTCCACCGATATCGATGATGGCCGCACCCTCTTCGACGCAGGCAAGCGCGCGCGCGACAGCCGTATCGACAGCCTCGAAATTGCCGCCGTCGGAAAAAGAATCCGGCGTTACGTTGACGATCGCCATGATGGCGCTCTGTTCGCCGACATCGAGGCTGCGCCCATGCGCGACATGCCAGCTATGGCTGCGAAGCTCTATCACGAACCGTCCATCCCATTGAAAATGAAAAAACCCCGCCCCGGATATTGCGCTTGCAGTGGCTATGCCGCAAGCTTCATCGAAGTTCAACCTGGTAGCAGCACGAATGCCGTTTGCTTCTCAACACATCCGTGTCTCGCTTGTCCTTCTGCTCCTGTGCAGCATTTCCAGCGTTGCCGACGCGGAGGTGATCGCCCGCAAATCCGTCTCCTATTTCGACATCAAGGGCGACAGCGCCGAAGCGCTCGATGCGTCTTTGAATGCCCGCGGACCGGTGACGATGGGTTCCAGCAGCCGCCACCCAGGCGCAACGAAGATTCACTTCAGCGGCAATGCGACCTATACGGAGCGCAACGGCCGCTGCTATATCACCGACGTCAAGATTACGGTCTACACGGAAATCATTTTGCCACGCTGGCGCGATCGGCGGCATGCGAGCCGGCAACTGTCGATGATTTGGGATACGCTCTCCGAGGACATCCGCCGCCACGAAGACCGGCACGCGGAAATCGCGCGCGATCACGCGCGGCAGATGGAAAAGGCGATTCTCGCCCTGCCCTCGGCCAAGGATTGCGACACGCTTCAGGACAAGGCAAATGATGTCACCATGCAGCAAACACAGCTACATGATGAGGACCAGGCCCGATTCGACAAAATCGAAGCGATCAATTTTCAGAGTCGCATCCAGCGGCTGATGACCTATCGCAGCCAGCAAACTGGCGAATAATTGCCAATTTTGGCCTCTTTTTTGCCAAAATTACGTGCCCGTCGCAGCAACCTGTGTGAAAACTGTCACTATACCTGTGAATCGTCCACTACTTCTACTTTTTGAACTTTACGAGAATCTGAAATAGGTTTTTCCTATCGCACAGGGCGTGGATCAGTTCTTGCAGATTATGATTCGGAAACCTGAGGGGGTTTTCGCAAAGATCAATCAGAGTTCCTGCGCCGGCGGTTCGTTCGTTCCACCGCGCCTGGAGTCTAGTGTTTGACGCGTGTATTCAATGTTCTCCTGGCGCGTCCTAAAGCCACAGGTGTTTCCTCCCTTACCTGTTGGTGATGCGCCCGCCTTGCCTCGCTCGCTGCGACAAGCTGAGCGAGGCTTCTTTTTTGTCCAGGCATCCCGGTACCGGCCCTCAATTCAGGGACCGTCTCCGATGGCATGTCTTATAAATTGAGCGGCAGACCTCAGGCCTGGCGCTCCGGAACATGCACGACGAGGCCGTCAAGCGCTTTGGTCACTTTGATCTGACAGGACAGGCGCGAAGTCGGACGGACGTCGAAAGCGAAATCCAGCATGTCCTCCTCCATCGGCTCCGGGCCGCCGACCTTCTCCGCCCATTCCTCATCGACATAGACGTGACAGGTGGCGCAAGCACAGGCGCCGCCGCATTCCGCCTCGATGCCAGGCACGGAATTACGCACGGCATTTTCCATTACGGTGGAGCCATCGTCGGCATCAAGGTCAAAACGGGTACCGTCGAAAGCGACGATGGTGACTTTGGTCATGTGAGTGAATTCCGGTATTCGTGAGTGAAGGGCTACATCCGGAATTTTTCTTCCAACAATTCCAGAGGGCAGTCAACAATTGCGCCACCGAAACGGCTGAAACCATTTGGTGGCGCAACGGCAGATATCGATAATCTTGGTCGGCGTCAGCTCAACGCGACAGCTTCAGAATGAAATTCTCGGCTTCGATAACGCAGGTCGTGACTGCCGCCATGCGAGCGGGGTCGCCGACATCGCTTTCGAGCGCGTTGGCAGCATCGGCCACCTTGAATGCGCCGACGGCAGCTGCTGCACCCTTCAGTCGGTGCGAAGCGGCTACGGCGCGCTTGGGATCGCCCGTGCCGATTTCCTGCAAGCAAGACCGCGCCTGCCGGGCAAACATCTGAAGCACTTCCACTTCCAGGGCCTTGTCGCCCATCGTCTGCTTCGCGAGGTGAACCAGGTCGATCGCCCGGTCCCGCGATGGCGCGGAGCCGCGCGAATTGTCGGGCGCCTCGAATGCGATATTTAATGCTGCCATGTGCCAACTCTCCCGTCTTATATCTATAGCTTTCACTGGGATCTGCCGCATGCTTGCGGCTTGCCGATGGCCATCGAGTTAAATTTTGGCACATTCGGGGCGTAAATCTCACGACATGGTTAACGCGCGTTAAACATGGCTAAATTATTAGGTTTTCAGCAAGTTGCGGCGACGAAAAGTGTTAACAATGGCTTAATGCGACACGGTGCCGACCGTGGAATTAATTGTCACGCCTGGGGGAATGTGTCACTACGGTACTGATAAATTGGGTTCATGGCCTATGCCTTTGCCCAAGAGGTGGATAGTGGTAATGTTTTAATACCATCCGTTTGAAAAAGCGGTTATCCACTCTGAAATGTAACGGGAAATCCATCTCCGACATCAGTCAGGGGTGGGTAACCCTACGGGAGGCAGGGTTCGTCTTTTCCGGACGTTGGCGGATTTCCGGAAAAGACACGGCAGGCCCGACTGAGTTGTAACGAGGCGTAACCGTATGGCGAACAAAAAGTACATCGAGTCGATCGAAGACAAGGCCTTCCAGGCCTTGGACGAAGCCTTGCAGATCGATTTCAGTGACGAGAACTTGGAGCCTCGCAGCGGTTCGACGCCTGACGCCCCGGAGACAAGAGTGTCTGAACCATCGACTCCGCCTGCAAAACAGACCCAGGATGAAGCGACACGCAAGGCGGCCGCAGCGCGCAGCGCCGCCGCAGCGGCCCGGCCGACCGAAGTGCCGAAGAGCCCCGTCTTCGCTCCAGCCAACGACGCCAACCGTGTCAGCCCGGCCAGCATCCTGAAATCGCTTGATGGCGCCTCTCAAAGCCACGCGGTACGCAATGCGACGATCTTCTCGCTGTTCTGGATCGTCGGCGGCATCGGCCTCGCCTTCCTGCTCTACGGAACGCAGCTCTGGAACATCCGCACCGTCGCCGATCTCGCCGCCCTTCCAGGCGTCATCGCCTGCATGATCGGTATCATCGTTCCCGTCCTGCTGTTCTATGCTTTTGGCGTAATGATTTCGCGCGCCCAGGATATGCGCAACGCCGCCCGCTCCATGGCGGAAGTGGCACTGCGCCTTGCCGAGCCGGAAACGGTCGCCTCCGAGCGCATTATGACGGTCGGCCAGGCCGTGCGCCGCGAAGTTTCGGCCATGAATGAAGGCATCGAGCGCACGATCGCCCGCGCCACCGAACTCGAGACGCTTGTTCATACCGAAGTCAATGCGCTGGAGCGCAGCTATGCCGACAACGAGTTGCGGGTGCGCGGTCTCGTACATGAACTCGGCTCCGAGCGTGACGCCATCGTCAACCACGCCGAACGCATCCGCTCCTCGATCGTCGGCGTGCATGACCAGATCAAGGAAGACCTGTCGCTCGCGACCGAAGAAATTGCCGTGCGCCTGTCGACCTCGGGTGAGGCCTTCGCCTCGATGATCGATACGCGCGCTGCGACGCTGATGGAGAAGTCCGATTCTGCCTTGGAGGCGCTTGGCACCCTGCTCGCCGCCAAGACCGACAGCCTGCTGCAGAACGTCAATGCTTCCGGCGTCGCGCTGAGCCAGGAATTCGACACGCGTCTCGAATCTCTGTCTTCGACGCTGGCGGAGCGCGGCAAGGAACTGTTGAGCCAGTTCGAAACCCGCGCCTCCACGCTTGATGCCAACACCGAGAAGCTGAACACCGCACTCAATGATCGCGCTCGTCAATTGAATGAGACGCTGGTCGCTCGCACCCGCGAAATCAGCGAAAGCCTCACCGGCAGCGAACGCTCGATCACCGGCACGCTCGACGATGTGCTCTCCAAGCTCAATACCGCCCTCGATGAAAAAGGCGCGAGCTTCCGCCAGAGCCTGCAGTCGACCGCCGACGACACCATTATGGATATCGACCTGCGCTCCGGTTTCTTCGAGGAACGCATGCAGTCGACCGTCGCGCAGATTTCGACCGCCTTCGACGAGCGGGTCTCGGAATTCACCTCAGCCTTCGACAAGCGCGCCGGTTCATTGGACAGCAAGCTGTCGGAAAGCCTGACACGGATCAACGAAACGCTGAGCGGCGGTTCGGATGCTATCGACGGCATTCTGAATTCCAGCATCGAGCGCATCGGCTCTTCGCTGACCGACCAGTCGTTCGCGCTGGCGACGACACTCGCCACCAGCCAGGAAGTGCTGGAAAGCGCGATCGGCTCCAAGGCCGACGAGATCGCTTCCGCTCTCCAGGGGGCAACGAGCGGGATCACCTCGGCCCTGAGTTCCGGCACTGGCGAACTGCACTCCACCCTCGCCTCGCATGCGGGCAACTTCACGTCGGCCGTCCAAGGTGTAGCGCGCGACGTCTCCGCCGCCCTGCAGAGCGGCACTGAAGAACTCACCTCCGCTTTTGCCGGCCGTTCCAGCGAACTCACCAACACACTTGCCGAACATTCCGGCGAATTCATCAAGGCTTTGCAGTCGGCAACCTCGGACATCTCTTCGGCCCTGAACAAGGGCACGAGCGAGCTGACCAACACCTTCCTCGGCCGTGCCAGCGAGATCAACAATACGCTTTCCGCCCGTACCGGCGAGATCACCCAGGCGCTGGGTTCGGCGCATGAGCGCATCGACTCGGTCATGGCAGAGCGGAGTAGCGCGCTGTTCGGTGCGCTCTCGGACAACCAGTCGCGCTTCGAGCAGACGCTGGCCGAGCGCTCGGAAGGTATCATCAATGCCGTCACCGGCAGCCATGAGCACTTGACCGCCGCCCTCGACGAGCGCACCTCGATGCTGGCGATTTCGCTTGCAGAAAACCAGCTTCGTCTCGAGAACACACTGGCAAGCCGCGCCGATGCAATTGCCAGCAACGTTGCCGAAACGCACAGCAAGCTCGCCGATACCTTGGACGACAAGGTCATGGCGCTCGCCATCGCGCTGTCGGACGGCCAGGCGCGCATCGAAGATACTTTGAGCGGCCGGGCCGAAAGCCTGACCAGCGCGCTCGCCGACACGCACAACAAGCTCGCCGACACGCTTGACGACAAGACGATGGCGCTGGCCATCGCTCTCTCGGATAGCCAGGCACGTCTGGAAGACACTTTGTCCGGCCGCGTCGAGGGCTTCACGGGCGCCATCGCCGATACGCACAACGCGCTGGCAAGCACCCTGGACGACAAGACGAAAGCGCTGGCAGCAGCACTCACCAGCAGTCAATCCCGGCTCGAAGAGACGCTCTCCGGCCGTGTCGAAGGCCTGACCAATGCGATCGCCGACACGCACACCAAACTCGCCGACACGCTCGACGGCAAGACGATGGCGCTCGCCGTTGCGCTCTCGGCGAGCCAAGCACACCTGGAGGATACCCTCTCCGGCCGCGTCGAAGGTCTGACCAATGCGATGGCCGATACCCACAGCAAACTGGCTGAAACGCTCGACGACAAGACGATGGCGCTCGCCGTCGCGCTCTCGGCAAGCCAGGCACGCATAGAGGATACCCTCTCCGGCCGTGTCGAGGGCCTGACCAATGCGATCGCCGATACGCACAGCAAATTGGCCGAAACACTCGACGACAAGACGATGGCGCTCGCCGTCGCGCTCTCGGCCGGTCAGGCACACCTGGAGGATACCCTCTCCGGCCATGCGGACCGCGTTTCCGATACATTGGACGGCAAGACCAAGGCCCTCGCCGACGCCTTTAGCAGCGGCCAGTCGCGCCTTGAGGAAACGCTTTCCAATCGCGCTGAAGCGATCACCAACGCCTTCACGGGCAGCCATAGCGCCCTCGCCGACGCGCTGGACGAAAAGGCGATGGCCCTGGCCATCTCGCTCTCCGACACGCAATCACGGCTCGAGGATTCGCTGTCCAGCCGCTTGGACGCACTCTCCAATACGGTCGCCGGCACGCACGACAAGATCGTCAACAGCCTCGACGACAAAACGCTGGCGCTGGCCATTGCGCTGTCGGACAACCAGGCCCGGATCGAGGAAACCTTGGCAAACAGCGCCGAGGCGATCGCCCATGCCGTCAATAGCGGCCATGCAGCCCTGACCGACACGCTCGACGACAAGAGTATGTCGTTCGCCATCACGCTTGCGGAAAATCAGAATCGCTTCGAAAGCGCTCTGGAATCCCGCGCCAATGCCCTGCTCGACAGCGTGGCCGGTGCGGAATCCCGCGTCGCCGGCGCTTTTGGCGACAAGGCCGATGCCATTCGCGCTGCCTATACCGAAAACCAGGATCGCCTCGACCGCTCGCTCAGCGCCCACACCGACGCGCTCTCCGGGCTGCTCGGCAGCAGCAGCGACCGGATCGAAACCGTCGTTGGCGGCTCGGCCGAACGCATCGAAAACGCGCTCAACACCACCACGCGTCAGCTCGAAAATACGCTGGGTGTCGGCCTGTCGCAGATGGACGAAAACCTTGCGTCCGCCTATGAGCGCATGCGTAGCACTTTGGAAGATCGCAGCAATGCCATCAGCCTGACGCTGCGCGATGCGCATGCCCAGCTCGACAATACCTTGACCGAACAGGCGACTGCGATCGGTACCTCGATTGCCGCCAGCGCCAGCATGCTGGAAATGTCGCTCGAAGATCGCGAAGCCTCGCTGCGCCAGACTATCGACGCCAGCGCAAGATCTCTCGAAGAACGCCTGCACGGCGGCGCCGGGGATATTGCCGGCCGCATTCAGCAGGCAGCCGGCGACATCACGCGCTCGGCCGAGACATTCTCGAGCAACCTTAACCAGTCGATCGACGGCATGACCAGCCGCTTCGCCGAAACCGGCTCGCGCGTCGAGGCCAGCCTGTCCGCCCTCGAAAACCGTATTCATGATGGCGTGGGTGGCGTTGCCGCGCAGGTCGATGCCGCCGGCAACCGACTGTCCGACACACTTTCGAGCGGCATCTCTCAGATCGACCGCAGCGGCGACGACGCTGCGGCCCGCATCGCCGCTGCGCTCGACAATCGTCTGGCAACCATGGCCGACGCGATCGACAGCCGCACCGCCAATCTGAGCCAGGCGCTCGAAAGTGGCAGCGCCCATATCGAAGAGCGCCTGTCGACCATGGACCGCGCCCTCAATGTCGGTCTCGAAGCCGTCAACCGCACCATTGAAGGCAAGGCCACCAATCTCGCCACAACGCTGCGCACCGCCGTCGCCGATGCAGCCCAAGGCATGGATAGCGAGGCGACGCGCACGGCCGATCTGCTCGCCCGCACCGGCCAGCAGTTTGCCGACGACCTTGGCAACCGCAGCGATGCCTTCACCCGGGCGATGAACGAGCGTTCCGAAGAGATCGTCACGCGCGTCTCCGAAACGCATAATCGCCTAGCGAGCCAGGCGGCTGCCGTCGCCCAGACTTTCTCGGAAGCCGGCAACGCGATCGTCAACAAGGTTGCCGAAGCTGAGGGCCTTGTGGGCAATCAGGTCAACGCGATCTCGCAGGCCCTGTCCTCAGCCGAGCAATCCCTGGAAGCCCGTGGCGCCGCCATCCGCAATACGCTTGCCGGCGGCAGCGAACAGATCGCCTCGACGATGACGCAGGTCGAACGCGCGCTCGACGAACGCGGCAATGCGATCCGCACCAGCCTGGAAGATCGGGCGCGCGAGATCAACTCGACACTGGCAGACGTCGACAAGGCCCTGGAAGCGCGTGGCACATCGATCCGCTCTTCGCTCGATGAGCGCACACGCGAGCTGAACTCCATGCTCGCCGGCCGCTCCAGCGAGCTGTCGCGCCTGATCGACGAGAAGGCCCGCCCGATCGTCGACCGTTACGCGGCAACCGGTCAGGAAGCCGCAGCGCTGATCTCAGCCGCCGCTCAGGAAAGCACTGATCGCCTGCGCGCTGAAAACGCCGCACTGATCAATGCCATCGCATCGCGCACCAATGACACACTGGCGGCAATCTCGTCTCGCACCGAACATGCGGCCAACGCAGTCAGCGCGCTGGAGAACAACCTGCTCGCCAGCGTCAACGGCATCATCGAGCGGCTGGCGGAAAACAACTCCGCGATTGCGGGCATGCTGAACAGCGCCGCAGAGGAATTCGCCACCATCGACGGCCGCCTCAATGCGACATCGGCCCGGTTTGCCGATTCCGCATCGAAGGCAGGCGAAATGGTTTCCGCCTCGACGCGGCTTCTCGAAGGTAAAGTCGACAAGCTTTCGGATATTTCCGGCAAGACGCTGTCGCAGGTCGGCGGCATCATCGGTCGCTTCGACGAGCACTCCAAGGTTCTGTCGCAGGCCTCCCAGCTTCTGGGTGCCGCACAATCGAACCTCGTCTCGACGCTGGAAGAACGCGAAACGGCGCTGCAGAACCTGTCCATTGGCCTGGTACAGCGCTCGGAGGAAATCGAGAACACCATGCGTGCCCTCGGCAGCATGGTGGAAAGCGCCTTCGACCGTGCCGAACAGCGCTCCAACCAGGTCACCGGCAATCTGCGCCAGGGTGTCCAATCCTCCTTCGCCGATATCGGCCGCGTACTTTCCGATGCGGAAGCCCGCGCCGAGCAGGCGGCGGAAAGCATGCGCGGAACGCTTCAGAAGGCTGGCGAAGAAGCCAACCAGACGATCTCCAGCACTTTCGCAAATGCGGAACGTCGTACGGGCGAACTGACGAACCGCCTTCGGGGTGGCCTCTCCGCGTCGATCAACGATATGGAGCAAATGCTGGCGGAAGCCGGCAAGACCTCGGACGGTGCAGCCCAGCAGTTGCGCGAGACGTTGCGTGTGGCAGTCGACGACGCTGTTGGCCGCTTCTCGGGTGCGACCGATGAGATCCGCCGCTCGGCGGGCGACATCCGCCGGGAACTCGACCTGACCCGCAGCGAGCTGAAGCGCGGCGCCTTCGACCTTCCGGAAGAAGCCAAGGAAAGCGCGGCCGCCATGCGTCGCGCAGTGGCCGAGCAGATCAAGGCGCTACAGGATATTTCCCAGATCGTCGGCCGCTCGACGCAGCAGTTGGAAATCTCCGAACCGGCAGCTCGTGCGCTGGCCGACGCGCAGCCGACTCAGCGGCCTCGTCCGGCAGCCCCCCCACCGGCTGCGGCCGCTCCCCGGCCCCAGCAAGCTGCACCGCAGCCGCCCGTTCAGCAGGCACCGCAACAACCTGCGCCGCAACCGCCGGCTCCACAGCCGCAGCCGCAGCAGCCGCCGATCGAGGCTTTGGGGCTTCGTGGCACCCTCGCCGAGCGTCCGGTCGCCCCGCAGCCGCGTCCGGCCGAGACGCCCGCTCCTTCCCGCCAGGAAACGGCTGCCGGCGGCGGCTGGATCAGCGATCTCCTGCGTGGCGCATCGCGCGAAGACCTTGCCGACCTGCCGCCGGCTCGCCAGACCGCGCCACGCCCGCAGGCGGAAGCAGCGCCTGTAGCGCGCAACCCGCGGCACGTGGTTGAATCCCTGAATTCGCTTTCGGTCGATATCGCCCGCGCCATCGATCACGATGCGTCAGTTGATCTGTGGCGGCGTTATCAGCGCGGCGAACGGGATGTCTTCACCCGCCGCCTCTACACGCTGAAGGGCCAACAGACCTTCGACGATATCAAGCGCAAATACGACCGCGAGCCGGAATTCCGTACTGCCGTCGACCGCTATATCGCCGATTTCGAAAAGCTGCTTTCGGACGTCGCCCGCACCGACCGGGACCGTAGCGTCACGCAATCCTACCTGACCTCCGACACCGGCAAGGTCTACACCATGTTGGCCCATGCGGCAGGCCGTTTGAGCTGATTGCTTAGGATAATGCGCGAGCGCAGACAACAATCCCCGGTCATCGTGCCGGGGATTTTTGATTCAAGCCGAAACAGAGGAAATTTCCTGCATAGAAAGCAGGCTTGTGCAGCAACGGCCGCCAATGACTACTTCCGGGCTTAAGGCGAGCACCACGTTTTATGCCCTCGTTTTACTGTAACGTACTTGCGCCCCGAGAGGTGAAGGTGTCTCGTTCCCGCAAAGACCGAGCACAGGAGCACGGTGTGATCTACAAACGCATTAAGATGGGAATTCTCACAGCCCTGATCGCACTTCTCAGCGGTGCTGCATTGGCACAGCAGCGGCAAACTGTTCCGGTGAGCGTCGAGAACTTCATTCGTGCCGAATCCGATCTTTATTTTTCGGCGACTGTCAAAAAAGGCGGCATGGGAAAGTTCGAATACAATCGGGAAATGACGCCTATCAATAACCAAACTGTTATTCGTATGAACCGGGATACTTTGTATGCGGGTGCGGTCTTTGACCTCGACGCTGGTCCCGTCACCCTGACGCTGCCGGAGTCAAACGGTCGGTTCATGTCCGCGCAGATCATCGACGAGGACCAATACACGCCGCAGGTAATCTATGATCCCGGCAAGCACGTGCTGACTAAAGAGGAAATCGGAACGCGATACGTTTTGGTCGCGCTCCGGATCCTGGTTGATCCGAGCAAGCCAGGCGACCTTGATGAAGCCCACCGCTTGCAAGATGCGGTTGACGTCGAACAACCTGGCGGTCCAGGAAAGTTTGAGGCACGCAAGTGGGACATGGAATCCCAATCGAAAATTCGAAACGCGCTGCTTGTGCTTGCATCGACACTTCCCGATACCAACCGCGCCTTTGGACGCAAGGGCGAGGTCGACCCCGTCCGCCGTCTCATTGCTGCGGCATCGGCGTGGGGCGGCAATCCTGACAAAGACGCAATGTATCTCAATGTCACCCCAAGCAAGAACGACGGCAAGACAATCTATCGCTTGAAGGTCAAGGACGTCCCGGTCGAAGGCTTCTGGTCGATCAGCCTGTATAACGCCAAGGGGTATTTCCAGAAGAACGATGCGAACGCCTACTCGCTGAACAACAAGACTGCCAAAGAATCTGTCGATGGCGCAGTAGATATTCAGTTTGGTGGCTGCGATGGCAAAGTGCCCAACTGCCTGCCGATTGTGCCGGGCTGGAACTACATGGTTCGCCTCTATCGTCCACAGCAATCCGTCCTCGACGGAACGTGGAAATTTCCAGAGCCCGAACCGGTCAAATGACCAGTGATAGCCGCAACGAATACTACGAACACGGTCACGTCTGCTGCCGAATTTCATAAAAAGCGGCCCATCGGACCGCTCATTCCCGTTTCCGATATCAGATCAAACTCAGTGAGCGATCTCAACTTTGGAGATCAGGCCGCTGGTAATGCCGACAAGCAGGAAATTATTGCCGATACGAACCCAGTGATAGCCGTGCGGCGGGGCCTTCAGATGATGATGGCGATAGTCGACGGTCTTGGCGCGATGGCGATCGGCGGCCGAGAGATGACGGCCCTTGACCCATTGACCCTTGTGAACGACGACCTTTTTCTTCTCGACGACAGCCTCCTTGTGGGGAACGGGTGCGGCATTGGCTTCGGCGGCCATTGTCAGCGGCGTTGCCAGAACGGAAGCGGCAAGAAGTATGGAAAAGAGCTTCTTCATGCGAGTGTTTCCTCAATTTTTTTGTTCGTGTCAGCAATTTATCGCGCAAAGGATAAACCGAATCTGAAAATCATATTACAGTTTTGTAATGGAAATTAGGCGGTTGCAGGGATTTTCTAATGAAATGCGTATGCGATGTTGGCAGCGACCAACCGCCCGAAAAAGTCCCGCCCGCCTTTAATTGAAAGGCGGGCGCATGACTGATCAGTAATGTGGCAAATCAAAGCTGGTCGTAATTGAACCAGTCGAAATCGGCAGTCTTTGCCCGACCCGACGTATCGAAAGCGAACATGCCGACGAAGGCGCCTGTAAAGGAGCCGTGTTCGCCACGGCCGCCTTCGTCGGAGATGACACCGGCGTCGAGAACCGGGCCGATCGCTTGCCACGCTCCCATGCCTTCGGCCTGCCAGAAGAACTGCAAGTCGTTTTCACGAACCTCCATGGCAAGCTGGATGCGCCCATCCGGAACCGAGACGCCACCTTGGATCGGGAAACTCAACCGGCCATTCGGATAGTCGCCGGCGCAAGTCATGATGGTCACGCAGCGTCCGAGTTTCTCATGCAGAGTAACCGCGATCGCATGCAGTTTGAAGCGATTGTAATAATGCGTCAATCCGGCAACCTGCTGATAGGTATCGGGCTGAAACTCGACAACCGTCTCGGCCCGGAAGCTGTGATGCTCCTGCCGACGGGCGACGAGCGCCTGCTCGAACCAGGAGCCGATGCTTTCCCGCGCAAACAGACGAAGATGGCCGGGCCGCTCCGTCAGGCTGCAGATGCGTTCCGGCTGTGGCGTTCGCAACCACTGAAAATCCATGGGCAGCTTGCCGCCGTCGAAATTATAGCCGCTGCGACGTGGCTTCTCGATCGGCTGAGCTTGCTGCAGACCTTGCACTTCGACATCGGGAACCACCGTGCCGTTTTCGAGATAGAGCCAACCGTCCTCCTTCCAGACGCATTTCTGCAGGCTGGTTTCGCGGCCGAGCGTGCAGCGGCGATGCGGTGGCAACGGCCGGCCGGAGAGATGCGTGTGGTAAAACTGTCCGTCGGCCGTTTCGACATATTGGCCGTGCCCGGCGCGCTGCAGCACCGCTTCCGGATGGTCCTTCGAGGTGATGAGATGTTTGTTCGGGTGCAACTCGTAAGGTCCATCGATGTTGCGCGAGCGCGCCATAGTGACGGCATGGTCGTATCCGGTGCCGCCCTCCGCGGTGGTCAGATAATAGTAGCCGTTGCGCTTGAAGAGATGCGGGCCTTCGACCAAGCCCAGTTCGGTACCGGGGAAAATGTTCTTGATCGGGCCCTTCAATGACTTGGTGGCCGGGTCCCATTCCTGCAGCAAAATGCCGTCGAAGGC
Source organism: Rhizobium mayense (assembly GCF_030272705.1). Taxonomy (GTDB): domain Bacteria; phylum Pseudomonadota; class Alphaproteobacteria; order Rhizobiales; family Rhizobiaceae; genus Rhizobium; species Rhizobium mayense. The sequence goes on from NZ_JARFYM010000012.1 coordinate 109,698, forward strand.
TGGCGACTTCGGTGAGCCCCCGTAGCTTTCGGTTCGATGGTTCCATTGCATGTTGACGAACCATTTGCGGCCGTCGTCATCATGGAAGAGCGAGGGATCGAAGCCCGAAGAGTTGACGTAGGAGCGCTCGGACCATTCGCCTTCGATCGTCGGCGAGGTCACGATGTAATTATGTGCATCCTTGAAATTGCCGTCGTAGCGCTTGACGTCGGTGTAGACCAGCCAGAACAGGCCATCGGCATAGGAGAGGCACGGCGCCCAGATGCCGCAGCTGTCCGGCTCGCCGCGCATATCGAGTTGGGAGGCCCGCTCCAGCGGGCGGCGAACCAGGGTCCAGTTCACCAGATCGCGCGAGTGATGGATTTGCACGCCTGGATACCACTCGAAGGTCGAGGTGGCGATGTAATAATCCTCGCCGACGCGGCAGATAGACGGATCGGGGTTGAAGCCCGGCAAAATCGGGTTGCGGATCATGGGACCATCTCCTCCAGAGAATACCAATATGCACCGTTCGGACGGCAATAGATACGGTGCCGACAATGCCTGCCGGTCACGACGAGGGCAAAGCAAAACGCCCGGAACCAGGCTCCGGGCGTTTTTGAATGACTATTCGAGCTCGGCCGACTTGGCCCAGAGATTGATATCGGCCTCGCGGGCGTAGACATCGATCTCCTTGAGCTCTTCGGCGCTGAATTCGAGATTGTCGAGCGCTTTGACGCAGTCGACGATCTGCGACGAACGGCTGGCCCCAATCAGCGCCGAGGTGATGCGGCCGCCGCGGAGCACCCAGGCGATGGCCATCTGCGCCAGCGTCTGACCCCGTTTTTCCGCAATCTCGTTCAGCTTGCGGATGTTGTCGATGATCGACGGTCGGATGAAATCCCGCTTCAGGAAGTGGTTCTGGGCGGCGCGGCTGTCCTCGGGAATGCCGCTCAGATATTTGGTCGTCAGCATGCCCTGGGCGAGTGGCGAGAAGACGATCGAGCCAATGCCAAGGTCCTCCAGCGTATCGACCAGGCCGTCATCCTCGACCCAGCGGTTGAGCATGGAGTAGCTGGGCTGGTGAATGAGGCAGGGCGTGCCGAGATCCTTGAGGATTGCGGCAGCCTCGCGCGTGCGCTGCGAGTTATAGGAAGAGATGCCGACATAAAGCGCCCTGCCCGAACGAACGATATGGTCGAGCGCACCGCAGGTCTCTTCCAGCGGCGTGTCCGGATCGAAGCGATGCGAATAGAAGATATCGACATAGTCGAGACCCATGCGCTTCAGGCTCTGATCGCAGGACGCGATCAGATATTTGCGGCTGCCCCATTCGCCATAGGGACCCGGCCACATATCATAGCCGGCCTTGGAAGAGATGATCAGTTCGTCGCGCAGGCCGGCGAAATCGTTGCGCAGAATTTCGCCGAAGGCGGTTTCGGCGCTACCGGGAGGCGGACCGTAATTGTTGGCGAGGTCGAAGTGGGTAATGCCGAGATCGAAAGCGGTACGGCACATGTCGACCTTGCGATCATGCGGCGTGTCACCACCGAAATTGTGCCAAAGCCCCAGCGAAACCGCCGGCAGCTTCAGACCGGAACGCCCGGTTCTGTTGTACTTCATGTTCGCATAGCGATCGGATGCCGGTTGCCAAGCCATAGTTCCAGTTCCTCTGAGACAAAAAACGCGCGGGCTGCAGCGCCGTGCGTTCGATTGAACGCACAAAGGTCGCTACAGTCTTTTTCAATCCAAAGCATCTTATCCGCTTTCAGGTGGTTCCATCTGAAAGCGGGATGCTCTGGTCGCCCGCGCGCAAACTAGCTTTTTGTACGCTTACTTCAAGAGCGCTTGAGCCTCTTCGATGCCGAGCGCAGCCGGCTGCGTGCAGGTCGTGGTCAGATCGACAAAGCGGTTCTCCACGCCCGATTTCAGGATCGAAGTCATGACGTCGACGCCATGCAGCGTGCGGTCAAGCGAGCAGCGGGCATCACGGCCATCAATCAGCGATGCCGCCATGTCGGCGAGACCAGCCGTGCGGTAATTGGCGCGCGGGCCATTCGGGCTGTCTTGATTGGAGATGCCGAAAGGATGCGCCCACTCGTCGAGCGCCTTGATGTCTTTGTTGCGGCCGCTGGACTCAACCGTGCCGCCAAAGAAGTTCGGATCCGGCACGTAGATCGAACCTTCGGTGCCATAGAGCTCCATGTTGGCGTGGCGATGCGACCAGACATCCCAGCTTGCCGTCAACGTCACCGTTGCGCCGCTGACGAATTCCAGCAGCGCTTGGATCGTCGTCGGTGTTTTCACCGGGATGACCTCGCCGCTGCGCGGCTGGCTGGTGATGGTGCGGGTTTCCGACGCCATCGAAGTCATGGCGCCGACACGCTTGACCGGGCCGATCAGGTTGATGAGGTTCGCGATATAATAAGGTCCGAGATCGAGGATTGGACCGCCACCCGGCAGGAAGAAGAAATCCGGATTCGGATGCCACATTTCCATGCCCGGGCTCATGACGTAGCAGGCACCCGACGTGATGCGGCCGATGCCGCCGTCGTCGACGAATTTACGGGCAAGCTGATGGGCGCCGCCGAGGAAGGTATCGGGGGCGCAACCGACGGCAAGCCCCTTTTCCTTGGCGATGCGGCGCAGCTCTTCACCCTGCTCCAGCGACAACACCAGAGGCTTTTCGGAATAGACGTGCTTTCCAGCCTCCAGGATGCGCTTGGACACTGGGAAATGCGCATCCGGGATCGTCAAGTTGACGATGACATCGAGCTCGTCATTGGCGAGCAATTCGTCGATCGTCTGGGCCTTGACCTGATACTCCTCGGCGCGCAGGCGCGCCGCGTCCATGTTGATATCGGCACAGGCCAGCACTTTCAGGCCCTTGAAGAGCGGAGAAAGCTTGAAGTAGGTGGTTGAGATATTGCCGCATCCAATGATGCCGACGCCAAGTTCCTTAGCCATGTGGACTGCCTCAGTAGGTCTTGAAGGATGCGATGGAACGAGTGATCAGGCGATCGATGTCGCTCGGATTGTCATGCTCGAGCACATAGTGCTTGGCCTTGGTGCCGGCGAGCGTCTTCATCAACTTCGGCCACGGAACGGTGCCGTGACCGAGGTCGGCCCAGCCGTCTTCGTTCTTGTTCTCGCCTGCCGGTGCGATGTCCTTGACGTGGACGGCCGAGATGCGCGGGCCGAGCTTCTCGATCCAGGCGAAGGGATCGGCGCCACCGCGGATGACCCAGGCGATATCAGCTTCCCAGGAAATATCCGGAGCCCCTTCGAAGATCTGCTCGATCGGCAGTGAGCCATCGGCCTGCTTCACGAATTCGAAGTCGTGGTTATGCCAGCCGAACTCGAAGCCGGCATCCTTGTACGGTTTTGCCATCTCGTGCAGGCGCTTGCCAAAAGCGAGCCAGCCGGCGGCATCCGTCGGACGCTGATCGGCGGCAAGATGCGGCGCATAGATCGAATCCATGCCGAGGACTTTTCCGATCGTCAGCGACTTCTCGACCTGACCGTCAAGGAAATCTGGGCTGAAATGGCCGCTCGCCATCGTCAGGCCGTTCTTGTCCAGTTCAGCGCGCAGGTTCTTCAGGCCAGCTTCGTCTAGATCGGCATAGATGCCGCCAAAACCTTCGACTTCCGAATAGCCGGCCTTGCCGAGTTTCACGAAGATATCCGAATAAGGCTGAAAATTGCGGGCGCTATAAAGCTGGAATCCCAGTTTCGTCATCGATATTTCCTCCAATGGCCTCGCGGCCTCCTGTCATGGGCCTGCGGCCCGTCAATCGCCACCGAAAGGCGGCCGGATACCCTCAGTCCACCGATTGGCTGGACTGCAAGTCGTAGAAACGGAAGTCCGGGACGCTCCCGGCAATCGGTTTGGCCGGTGTAAAGACGATACGGCGGCTTTCGCCGGCGGCGAGGTCGAAGGCGTTGTCGGAATAACGCCCTTCCGTCTCGCTCTCGATCATCACGAACAGCGCCAATCCCTTTGCGGTGACGGTGAGTTCCACCGTGCCGTTCTCCTCGATCTCCTCCCGCTGCACCGTAAGGCCTGCGGGCTGAAGCTCCAAGGCCTTATATGTGCCGTGGACATAGTGCCCCTCGCCGCCCATTCCGTTCGATGCGGTGAAATGCCACGCCAACAGACAATCGGCCGGCACTTGAGAGGCGTCGATCGACAGCGCAGTGACGGCTGAATCCGGCGTGCAGACCGCATGGGCCGCCGTCAGCGGCACACGCTCGCCGTCGAGCTTCAGCAGCGATACGGCAACATCGACGGTGACGTCCGCATTGGTGTCGTTGACCAGCGAGAAGCGGATGGTCTTGTTGTCCTCGGAGGGGATGGCCGCGACCGAAACCGGCTGGAAGAAGCGGCGCACCAGATAGTGCATCGCCTTCCAGCGCCCGCCGTAATCGAGGCTCGACCAGGATGCCACCGGCCAGGTATCGTTGAGTTGCCAATAGATGGTGCCCATGCAATGCGGCTTGAGCGACCGCCAATATTCGACGGCAGTCTTGATGGCGAGCCCCTGCTGCACCTGGCTCAGATAGACGAAATTCGGGAAATCCTTGGGGAAGCGGAAATAACGGAACATCGTGCCGGCGATGCGCTCGTTGCCGCCGGCGTTCTTCTGATGTAGTTCCATGACCGGCGACGCGATATTCATGTCCTTGGCATCGGCATAGGTCTTGATGACTGGAAGCGACGTATAGGACTGGAAGCCGAACTCCGAGCAGAAGCGCGGACGCACGGAACGATAATTGTCGAAGGACTTGTTCTCGTGCCAAACCGACCAGTAGTGCATGTCGCCGGAGCCATCGGCATGCCAGGCATCGCCGAAATTGAGATAGCCCGACGCCGGGCTCGACGGCCACCAGATTGCATCAGGTGCCGCCTTCTTCATCGCCTGCTCGATCGTCCGGTTGAGGCGATCGTACGAAACGAGATAGCGATCGCGGTCATTGCGGGATTCTTCGAACCAGGTGAGAGCCCCCACCAGTTCGTTGTCTCCGCACCAGAGCACGATCGCGGGATGCGTCGCCAGCCGCCGAACCTGATAGCCGACTTCGGCCTCGACATTCTCGAGAAAATCACCGGTTGAGGGATAGAGGTTGCAGGCGAACATGAAGTCCTGCCAGATCATCAGGCCCAGGCGGTCGCAGATGTCGTAGAACCAGTCCTGTTCGTAAAAGCCGCCGCCCCAGATGCGGATGATGTTCATGTTCGCCGCGGCGGCTGATTGCAGCAGATCCTCGGTCAAGGCAGGGCTTGAACGTGAAAACAGCGCATCCGCCGGGATCCAGTTGGCACCGCGGGCGAATATCTCGCGTCCGTTGACCTTGACTGCAAAACGGCCGCCCGCTTCGTCCTCGTCGGTTATCAGTTCGACGGTGCGCAGTCCGATCTGCCGTGTCACTGTCTCGGAATTAGTCTCGACGGAGAGCCCATAAAGCGCTTGCTCGCCACTGCCGGCCGGCCACCAGAGCTTCGGCTTGTCGACATGGAAAACATGCGTCACTGACGTCTCGCCGGCGTTGACGCCGACATCGAGCCGCAGGCGCTCGTCGTCGAGTTGGAAATAGACCTGAGCGACACCGACGCCCTTCGCATGTAGTGCGACAGTCACCTGGAGATCGACGGAGCCGTCGGCGTTGTGAAGCTGGCGAGTGACCACATTCTCGATGCGGGCGGTTTCGAGTTTCTTCAGCGCAATCGTGCCGTAGAGCCCGAGTGGCGCGACGGCGATGTTCCAGTCCCAGCCGAAATGGCACTGCGGCTTGCGCAGCATGTTGCCGTTCGGGATCGGCGAATTGGCGGTGCTGTAGGGAATATAGAATGGCTGCTTTGCCTGAAGTTCGGCGCCCGCCCTGATGCTGGAATGCAGTACGATGCGGATGGTATTCTCGCCGGCCTTCAAAGCCTTGGTGACATCCGGCCGATAGCGCTGAAAACAATTGTTGCCTTCGAGCACGAGCGTGTCGTTGACATAGACGCTCGCCACCGTGTCGAGGTAGTCGATATCGAGATACCAGTCGCCGCTTGCATCATCGAGATTGAAGCTGCGCTCGATTTGCCAATCCTGCTTTGCGACCCACTGGACGATCTCTTCGTTTCGGCCGAAATAGGGATCCGCAATGACGTTTCCTGCATGAAGCGCGGTGTGGACATCGCCCGGCACGGGCATGGAAAGAGAATGATCGCTGTCCGGCGAAGTAAGCCGCCACTGACCAGCCAGATCGACTGAAATATTGCCATTGAATGAAGACGACATCGGACCTCCCGCACCGCTGCAAAATGGAGGCGACAGAGTCACCTCCATTCATATGATCATATTCTGAGTTCTGTTTGCGCGTCAAAGAGCGAAGCGAGCGACATATCGAATCCGAGCTTCACGGGCGTACCCGCGCTGAAACGCCGCGCCCCATTGATGCGCACCGACATGATGTGACCGGCATGCTTGAGCCAAAGCAGGTTGTCGGCGCCCATCGGCTCTTCGATATCCACCGTCGCATTGTGCACTTCCGTCCCGGGACCTAGATCCTCGTTCACCTTGATGTGCTCGGGCCGGACTCCGAGAATGACCTTGCGGCCTGGTTCCAGCCGCGCGCCGGCATTATAGCCATCGAGCGAGAAAATCACATCGTTGGCGGCGAACGCTACTTTGCCCTCGCGGTTCACCAGCTCGCCATGCAGGAAATTCATCGACGGCGAGCCGATGAAGCCGGCAACGAAGAGATTGCGCGGCGCATTGTAGATCGTCGTCGGATCGTCGAGCTGCTGGATGATGCCGTTCTTCATGATGGCGATGCGGTCGGCGAGCGTCAGTGCCTCGATCTGATCGTGGGTCACGTAGATCATTGTGTTCTTCAGCGACTGGTGCAGCCGCTTGATTTCGACGCGCAGTTCCGACCGCAGCTTGGCATCGAGATTCGACAGCGGCTCGTCGAACAGGAATACGTCGACGTCACGCACCAGCGCACGGCCGATCGCCACGCGCTGGCGCTGGCCCCCGGAAAGCTCGGCCGGCTTACGCTTCAGCAACGGCTGGATCTGCAGGATCTCGGCCGCCCGCGCAATGCGCTTGTCGATCTCCGCCTGCGGCAGCTTGGCGACGCGTAGCCCGAAGGACAAGTTCTTTTCGACCGTCATTTGCGGATAGAGCGCATAGGACTGGAACACCATGCCGATGCCGCGGTCCTTGGGCTCTTCCCAAGTAACATTCTTGCCCTTGATGAAGATCTTCCCTTCGGTGATGTCGAGCAGGCCGGCGATGCAATTGAGCAATGTCGACTTGCCGCAGCCGGAAGAGCCGAGCAGCACGAGGAATTCGCCGTCGTTGATTTCAAGGTTCAGGTTCTTCAGAACGGTGACCGAGCCGAAATCGAGCGACAGGTCTTTGATGGAAACGCTGCTGGTCATGAATCACCCCTTCACTGCGCCGGCGGCGATGCCGCGAACGAAAAGCCGGCCGGAGACGAAATAGACAACCAATGGCACAAGACCCGTGAGGATCGTTGCCGCCATGTTGACGTTGTATTCCTTCACGCCCTGGACAGAATTGACGATATTGTTGAGTTGCACAGTCATCGGGTAATACTCCGGCCTGGTGAAGACTACGCCGAACAGGAAGTCGTTCCAGATACCCGTAATCTGCAGGATCATCGCGACGACGAAGATCGGCAGCGACATGGGCAGCATGATGCGCAGGAAGATCTGCCAGAAACCCGCGCCGTCGATGCGCGCAGCCTTGAAAAGCTCTACGGGCAGCGATGCGAAATAATTGCGGAACAGCAAGGTCAGGATCGGCATACCGAAGATGCAATGCACCAGGATAAGTCCGGTGAGCGTGCCGTAAATGCCGATGTCGCGCAGGACGATAACGATCGGATAGATCATCACCTGATAGGGGATGAACGCGCCGATGATGAGGATCGCGAAGAAGAAATCCGCACCCTTGAACCGCCAGTTGGCAAGCGCATAGCCGTTGACCGAAGCGACTGCGATCGAGAAGATCGTGGACGGCACGGTGATGCGGACGGAATTCCAGAACCCGCGGGAAAGACCGTCGCAATTGAGACCGGTGCAAGCCGATGCCCAGGCCTTCGCCCATGGTTCGAATGTGATCTCCAGCGGCGGCGAGAAGATGTTGCCGAGCCGGATTTCGGGCATTCCCTTCAGGGAGGTGACGATCATCACATAGAGCGGCAACAGATAGTAGGCCGCGGCAACGAAGAGCGTGCCGTAGAGCATGATGTTACGGCCGGAAATAACGCGGCGCGGCTTGGCACCCTGCGGCTCCGACAGCTTCTTGCCAATCGAGGGGGCACCGCCGTTCGCATTCTTGAGCGTAAGATTGTCAGGCACGTTTACGCCCTCCGCCAAATTCCAGATAGGCCCAAGGGATGACGACGATAGCGACCGTCACCAGCATCATGGTGGAGGCGGCAAACCCCTGACCGAGGTTCTGCGCCTGGAACATGTAGTCATAGACGTATTTCGCCGGGACCTCAGAAGCGATGCCGGGTCCACCGCTCGTTTGCGCGACGACGAGGTCATAGACCTTGACGATACCGCTAGCGATGATGACCAGCGTGGTAATGAAGACCGGGCGCATCATCGGAATGACGATGAACAGATAGGTCTTCCACATGGGGATCCCATCAACGCGCGCTGCTTTCCAGATATCTTCATCGATGCCGCGAAGACCGGCGAGCATCAAGCACATCACCAAGCCCGTTCCCTGCCAGAGAGCCGCGATCAGCACGCCGTAAATCACGATGCTCGGCGTATAGAGCGGATCGAAAGTGAAGGTCGTCCAGCCGAGCGAACGCACCACCGACTGAATGCCGAATTCGGGATTGAGCAGCCACTGCCACACGAGACCGGTGACGATGAAAGAAAGGGCGAAAGGATAAAGGAAAATCGTGCGGAAGGTGTTTTCGAACCGGATCTTCTGGTCCATCAGCGCAGCCAGCACAAAGCCGATGACGAGACTGAAGATCATCGAAAAGATGCCGTAAATGGCCAGATTTTCAATGGATACGATCCACCGAGGCGCCGCCCATAGGCGGTAGTACTGATCAAGTCCTACGAAGCTGAGGCGTGGCAGCAGCTTCGAATTGGTGAAGGAATAAACGACCGTCCAGATCGTGCCGCCCAAAAAGATGACGACAGCCGTAAGGATCATCGGAATGGATGCAATCTTCGAATTCAGATTGCGCAGAAATTGATTTGGCCGGCCGGCTTTCGCGTGACCCGTCATTGTACCTCCTTCTGAAGCGCGGCTGCTTCGGTGATCAGGAACCGGATCAACGGCCGCAGTTCCTGTCGCTCGGTCCTTGTCCGCGGTCGAACATCACATTCCTGCAGGTTCGCCGCCTCTAAGGGCGCTGTAGTTAGCCGGATCACAAGATGTATCCCGGCCATGAGACCGGACCCGCAATGGGGTCCGATATCACGACAGCGAGACGATTGAGATCAATCAGCCGCGGCGATGATGCCGACGAAGCGCTTCTGTGCCGCTTCCGGCGTCATCGAAGGATTGGCGAAGAATTCGGAGAACAGGTCCTCCTTTTGCTTCTGGCTGTCGGCAGAAAGAAGCTGGTCTGTCCCCTCGATCACGTTACCCTTCTTCAGGATCTCCAGGCCCTTCTTCATGCAGTCGTTGGCGGAGCTGAGGTCCACGTCGCCACGCACTGGCAGCGAGCCCTTCTTCAGATTGAAGGCAATCTGAGTCTTCGGATCGAGAATCGTCTTCGCAAGAGCTTCCTGAGCCTTCGACTTCGCCTCATCTTTCAGCAGCGGGAAGTAGAAAGCGTCACCGCCAGTCGAGATGACTTCGTTGACACCGAGACCCGGAAGGCAGGTGTAGTCCGTGCCGGCTTTCTGGCCTGCCAAGGCGAATTCGCCCTGTGCCCAGTCGCCCATGATCTGGCCGCCGGCCTTGCCGGTGATGACCAGGTTGGTCGCTTGGTTCCAATCCTGAACGTTAGAGCCCTTGGACATCCTGCGGGCATCGTCGGCAGCCTTGAAGACCTTCGCGATTTCCGGTCCGGCGGCCACTTTCGCATCCTTCTCGGCAAAAACTTTCTGGAAGGTGTCCTTGCCGGCGATGGCGACCATCAAGACGTCAAAGGCGCCCGCCGCCTGCCACGGCTGACCACCGACAGCGAGCGGAACGATGCCGGCCTTCTCCAGCGCGGGAGCGGCGGCGACGAACTCATCCCAATTCTTCGGAACCTCGACGCCGGCCTTCTTGAAGGCGGCATTCGAGAGCCAAAGCCACTGCCAGGAATGGATATTGACCGGGGCGCAATAGATCTTGCCGTCGATCGTGCAGGAATCGAGCAGGCTGGACGGGCGAATGATGTCCTTCCAATGCTCTTGCGTGGCGACATCGGTCAGGTCACGCATGAGACCGGCCTGCACGAGCTCCTCGGCCTGACGGCCATGGTTGAACTGGGTAGCGCCCATGGGATCACCACCGGTAATGCGGCTGACCATGATCGGACGCGCAGTACCGCCCGAGCCGGCGATCGCACCATCGACCCAGTGATTACCGGTTGCGTCGAACGCCTTTGCCAATTCGGCCACTGCGGCTGCTTCACTACCGGACGTCCACCAATGGGTTACCTCCAGGTCAGTTGCCTTGGCCGCACCAAGTGGCAGCACGACGGAAGCAGCCAGCGCAGCAGCCATCAAACGAATATTCATGAGATTTCCTCCCTCACTGAAACGTTGCCGTAAAAACGTAGTCGAATCATTTTCGGCGCGCAACCGCCTGCTCGCGAAATTTTTCTCAGTGCACGATAAAACAACTTTCGATTACATTTATTTCTCCGAATAATGCAATGCGGATAACGGTTCATGGCCCTCCTTCGCGGCAGCAATATAGTGATATATTATTGATATAAAATCATTATTCAGGAAATATGCCCTCGCGCTCATCGAACCGCGTGTAGTTTTTGCAAATAGTTTCTTCGAGCCCTGTGAATTCAACTCCTGGGTATCACCGCTCCAATAGCGTCAGAAAAAACGCTCGACTTTTTTACTGTATCGTTGCAGTTTTCCGAGACTACGGGCGTGATCAGATTTGCGCATATGCTTGCGGCGCCGCTGCAGGCAATATAAGCAGATTGGTCGCGGGAGGCGGCCGGGAGGCAGCATTTACGAAATGGACAGCAAGAAAGTTTCCGCCAGCGTTACGCAGCCCACGCAAGAGCGGCCAACGCTCAAGACGATCGCCTTCATGACGGGACTCGGAATAACCACCGTTTCACGAGCCTTGAAGGATGCCCCGGATATTGGCGCCGAGACCAAGGAGCGGGTGCGCATGGTTGCCCGTCAATTGGGCTATCAGCCGAACCGAGCCGGTGTGCGCCTGAGAACCGGCAAGACCAACGTCATTTCCCTCGTGCTCAGCATCGATGAGGAAATTATGGGCTTTACCAGCCAAATGGTCTTCGGCATTTCCGAAGTGCTCGCCGATACGCAGTACCATCTCGTCGTGACCCCGCATTCGCATAGCAAGGACCCGATGGTGCCGGTGCGCTATATCCTCGACACTGGATCGGCGGATGGCGTCATCATATCGCGTACCGAGCCAGACGATCCGCGCGTCCAACTCATGCATGACCGTGGCCTGCCCTTTGCCACGCACGGGCGCACGGATATGGGCATCGTCCATCCCTTCCACGACTTCGACAACGAGGCTTTTGCGCGCGAAGCCGTGCATGCGCTGGTCGCCAAGGGTCGCCGGCGCATCGCGCTGTTGCAGCCGCCAAGCAAACTCTCCTTCTATTCGCATACACGTATCGGCTTCCAGACCGGGCTGCATGATTATGGCGCCGAGGAAATCCCGCTGCGCACCAATATCGACGCGCCGCTCACCGATATCAGGGATATGGTCGAAGCGCTGATGCGCTCGCCGCATGCACCGGATGGCATCGTGTGTTCAAGCGGTGGCGGCGCCATAGCAGTCAATGCCGGCATCGAGGCGGCCGGCTTCCGGCTCGGCCACGATATCGACTTGGTGGCGAAGCAATCGACCCACGTCCTGAACTGGATCCGCCCTGAAATCATTACGATCTATGAGGACGTACGCCATGCCGGCCGAGAACTGGCCAAGGCGGTAATTGCCCGCATCGACGGCGTGGAACCTGAACTGCTGCAGGGCCTCAGCATGCCCGTCTGGCCGAAGAACGCGCCATAAAGAAAAACCCGCCGGATTAGCCGGCGGGCCTCGTTTTCCAAGAAGCGGTTGGAAGGTTAGGCGTTCGCGCCGCTGCCCCAAGGGCCGTGGTGAATATCCTTGCCGTCCACACGGTCGAAACCGTGAGCTCCAAAGAAATCGCGCTGAGCCTGGATCAGGTTGGCAGTACCACGAGCCTGGCGATAGGCGTCGAAATAAGTCAGCGCCGAAGCCAGAGCCGGAACCGGCAGGCCGGAAGCCGTGGCGGCCGAAACGATGCGGCGCAGCGACGGGATCGATTCTTTGACCATCTCGGCGAATGCCGGGGTCACGATGAGGTTGGCGGCATCCGGCGTCTTTGTGAAGGCGCTGGTGATCTCATCAAGGAACTGCGAGCGGATGATGCAGCCGGCGCGCCAGATCTTGGCGATGACTGGCATCGGCAGCGACCAGTTGAACTCCTTCGAGGCTTCGGCCATGACGGCAAAGCCCTGTGCATAGGCACCAATCTTCGCGGCAAACAGCGCCAGCTCCAGATCCTTCAAGAGCTCCGGACCAAAGCCGATCGGGAATTTGTAGTCCGGTGTGCCAAAAATCTTTTCAGCAGCTTCGCGCTGGCCCTTGATCGCCGACAGGCTGCGGGCAGCGACGGCGGCTTCGATTGCGGTTGCCGGAATGCCCATGTTCTGCGCTTCGATCGCCGACCACTTGCCAGTGCCCTTCTGGCCGGCCTTGTCGAGGATGACGTCAGGCATGGCGCTGCCCGTTGCCGGGTCCTTGGCAGCCAGAACCTTTTCAGTGATCTCGATCAGGTAGGAGTTCAGCCGGCCCTTGTTCCATTCGCCGAAGATGCTGCTGATCTCAGCCGCGTTCTTGCCGAGGCCGTCGCGCAGGATGCCGTAGATCTCGGCGATCATCTGCATGTCGGCATATTCGATGCCGTTATGGATGGTCTTGACGAAATGACCCGCGCCGTCATTGCCAAGCCAGGCGACGCACGGATCGTCCTTGTACCTGGCGGCAATCGACGTCAGCACTTTCTCGACGCGCTTGTAGGACTCTTCGGTGCCGCCGACCATGATCGACGGGCCATGGCGCGCACCTTCCTCACCACCCGAGACACCCATGCCGATAAAGGTCAGGCCGGTGTCCTTCAGACGGTCGAAACGCGAGATCGTATCGCGGAAATTGGCATTGCCGGCGTCGATCATGATGTCGCCCTTGTCAAGATACGGCTGCAACGCCGCCATCTGCTGGTCGACCGGCTCGCCGGCCTTGATCATGATGACGATCGGCCGCGGCGGGCGGATCGCTTCGACGAATTCCTCGATCGTTTTGCAGGGAATGATCTTGTCCTTCAGCGCACCTGCATTCGCGTAGAATTCATCCGTCACCTGCGGCGTACGGTTGAATACTGCAATTTTATTGCCCTTTTCGGCAATGTTGAGCGCCAGATTCGATCCCATGACAGCGAGACCGATCAGTCCGATTTCTGCCTTTTCCACGACAATCCTCCAATGAACCGCTTACTGCGCCGCGCGCCCCCGGGACGGACAAAAACGCAGTAACACTTTGAAATGACACATAACCCGAAAATCGACTCCGATTTTCGGGTTATGTGTTAGACCGATGTTGTTGCACTCCGGGCGTGAAACGGCAAGCCTTCGACAGCCCCGAATCGTCTCCATTGCAGGACCGTGCAAGAATACCGCAGCATCTTTCAAGATACTCGGCTTTTCCGCTCGGTTCGCCATGATCCACCCGGCAGTTCATCAAACACGAATATACAGCAGGAGGCATCCATGTCGACCATGACCGCAAAGATCGTTCACATCTCCATCGATCGCCATTGGAAGGAAGTTTATGGCTTTGCCGGCCGTCCGGAAAACATGCCGCTCTGGGCCTCCGGCCTCGCATCCGGATTGGAGCAGGATGGCGAGGATTGGGTTGCCAAGGGCATTCTGGGCACCGTCCGCGTCAGCTTCACGCCTCGCAACGAATTCGGCGTCATCGATCACACGGTGACGATCGAATCCGGCTTGAAGGTCTATAACGCGCTTCGGGTCGCACCGAATGGCAATGGTTGCGAGGTCATGTTCACACTGCTGAAGCTGCCCGGCATGACCGACGAGCAATTCGCCGCTGACGCGGCGCATGTGCTGAAGGATCTCAGCACGTTGAAATCCCTGATGGAACGATAGGGAATCGCCAAAGCAATTCCAGGAAAAGTGCGTAGCGGTTTTCCGTCCGGAATTGCGAAAAAACAAAAAGACAGAGCGGTTCCGAGATCCTGTGAAAAACTGAACCGCTCTATAGCGACCGCAGCGTCCAATCGACGATTTCCGCCGTCACGCCGGCAAAGGCCGTATCGAGCCCCCTCACCAAATCGGGGTTGCTGCCGCCGCTGACCGGCACAACCTTGCGGAAGACGTTCTGCGCTTTGACCGTGCCTGATTTGTCATTGAGGATTTTCACCGAAATTTCAACGACGGCGGACCTGCGACCTGCCGTCGATTCGATCTCAAAGGATCGGATATCGGTGACGATCTGATAGTCGATCGCAAGCCCCTGCCCGGGCACGCCGACGCCGCCAAGCTTGCCGGTATTTTCGAAGGCTTCGACCAGCTTCGACTGCACCATCCGGCTCAGCCTGTCGCTCCACTGCGACTTGCCGAGATATTGGATCTCGGAGGGCGAAACGCGGACGACGATCTGGTTGCTGTCGAGCGCCTGCAGCGCTGTCGGCGGCGGGATCAGGATCTGTCGGCTTTTAAGTGACGGACCGGTCGCCTTGACCGAGGCGGAAAGATCATATGTGTCGTTGACGGCGGCTGAACCGCAGCCGCTAAGCAAGGCTGAAAGCAGTGGCAGAATGATCGCTGCCTTTCGATACACCTGATAACGCTCACGAGAAACGCAACCGACCATATTCTGCCTGTCCCTTGCAGCCCAAAAATCGCTTTTCATCAACGCCGCGCCCGGCCATCATATTGCTTGACGGTATCGCCGCCGAAGATCAGGCGCTGCGGATTGCGGTCAAAATTAGTGATTGTATTATTGAGATTGCCAACCGTACCTCTCATGTCATTGATGAGAGTCTGTAGATCGCGCAGACCACTACTCGAAAATCTCTGCAGATTGTCGGCAATCGGTCCGATCCGGGCATTGATATCATCCGCCAACGTTTTGTAGGACTGGAGCGTGTCCCTGGCTTCTGCAAACAGCGACTTCGTGTCACCCGAGCCGAGCAGCGAGTCGACCTTGGCGAGAATGCCGTCGACCTTGCTGGAGGCAGAGTTCAGCTTGGCGGAAATATCCTTGGCATTGGCGATCGTCTGATCGATATCCTGCTGGCGGGCCGCTACCGTATTGGCGACATCGCGGATGGATGTGACGGCCGCTCTGGCGTCCTTGGTCACCGCGGCGATATCGTCCATCGAACCCTTCACCTTGTTAGGATCGATCTGCGCGACGATCGCATCGACGCGGTCCAGGGTCTTTTGCGCTTTCTGGCCGAAGGCGGTGTAGGTCTCAGCAGTCTGCTTGAAGCTTGCAATGGTCGCCTTAAGATCGGTCGTCGCGTCGGCCACATTGGCGGTGATCTTATCGGCATTGTTGACGACATCGTTGATCTTGGTGGCATCGACCGCACGCACCAGCTTCTCGATCGCATCCAGCGTCGATTCGACGCGTGGCGATACGCTCTTTATGGTGTCGGAGAGCTGCCCGACGCTGGCGAGGAACTTGTCGATATTGTCGGAATTGTCAGCCAGCGCCTTGGAGAACTTCTGGGCATTGCGCACCGTATCGGTCAGCGGTCCGCGTGAATCCGAGACGAAGCCTTGGATGTCGCCGATGGTGTCGTTGGCCCGGTTCAGAATCTTGTCGGCCGTGTTGAGCAGGTTCGTTACGCTCGACTGGTCGGCAAGAAGTACCGCTCGCTTGCCGGTTTCGATCGAACGCTTGAGAATATTCTCGTCACCGTTGCGGCCGCCGGAAAGCTCGATATAGGCCGCGCCGGTCAGGCCCTGAATTTCCAGAATGGCCCTAGTGGAAGTATAGACCGGCGCATCGGCGCGAACCTGGGTGAAGGCCAGCGAATAGTTCGGATCGTCGGCATCGATCGAAAGCCCCTGCACGGAGCCGACCTGAATACCATTGAAACGAACGGGCGAACCGACGCTCAGGCCGTTTGCCGAGCCAGGAATGCGAACGACCAGCTCGGCCATCGGACCGCCGCGACCGTACTCCGCCATCCAGTAGACGAAGCCGAAGGCGGCCGCGATGACCAGCAGCGTGAAGAACCCGACGATCGTGTAGTTGGCTTTGGTTTCCATTGTTCCAGTTACTTCTTGCGGCTGTCAGCGCCAGCGCCATTGTCGTCGTTGTGTTTCCCGATGTCCTCCCGCGGCACGATCGATCGCGCACGCTTGCCCCGGAAATAGGACTGCACCCAAGGGTCGTCGCAGGCGAGCATGTCCTCAACCGTACCCTCCACCAATACCCGTTTATGTCCGAGAACGGCAATACGATCGCAGACGGAAAAAAGGCTGTCGAGGTCGTGGGTCACCATATAAACGGTCAGGCCGAGCGTGTCGCGCAGCTTCGCAATCAGCTCGTCGAATTCCGCTGCGCCGATCGGATCCAGGCCGGAGGTCGGCTCGTCCAGGAAAACAAGATCGGGGTCGAGCGCCAAAGCCCTGGCAAGGGCGGCGCGTTTGATCATGCCGCCGGAAAGCTCAGAGGGATATTTGTCGGCGGCGTCGGCTGCCAGACCGACCATGCGGATCTTCAGATGCGCCAGCTCGTCCATCAGGGCCTGCGGCAGATCGAGATATTCCCGCATCGGTACCTGGATGTTCTCCTTCACCGTCAGCGAGGAAAACAAAGCCCCCTGCTGGAACAGCACACCCAGACGCATATCGAGCTTGTTGCGCTCCGGCTCGGAGAGCTTGTCGTAGTCTTCTCCGAGGATCTCGATCTTGCCGGAACGGCGTGGCAGCAGCCGCAGCACCGTGCGCAGCAGCACCGACTTGCCCGCGCCGGAAGCGCCGACGAAACCCAGGATTTCACCGCGATAGATATTGAGGTTTAGTTTGTCGAGCACCACTTTCGGTCCGAAAGCGACGGTGACATCCTTTGCGGAGAGTACGATATCTCTGCCCTGCTCATCCTTATCCAACGGGATTTCCGAGTGAAGCGCGCTCATCCTTGCCAACCCTCAGAAATCGATCGCTGCGTAGAACATGGCAAACAGCCCGTCCATCAGGATGACGACGAAAATTGACTTCACGACGGACTGGGTCACATGCTGGCCGAGCGATTCGGCGCTGCCGCCGACCTTCAGCCCTTCGACCGCAGCGACTATGCCGATGACCAGCGCCATGAACGGCGCCTTGATCATGCCCGAGATGACAGTGGAGAGACTGATCGCTTCGTGCAAACGTGAAACGAAGGTGGCGAAGGTGATGCCCGAATAGGCCCAGGCGACCACCGCAGCACCGCCAAGCGAGGCGAAATTGGCAAGGATGGTCAGCAGCGGCAACGCAACGGTCAGTGCCACCAGCCGCGGGAAAATCAGAACGCCGATCGGGTTCAGGCCCATGACCTTCAGAGCATCGACTTCTTCGCGCATCTTCATCGAGCCGATTTCGGCGGTAATGGCACTGCCCGAACGGCCGGCGATCATGATGGCGGTCAGGAGCACTCCGATTTCACGCAGTTGCAGGATACCGACGAGATCGACGACGAAGATTTCGGCGCCGAAATAGCGAAGCTGGAATGCGCCCTGCTGTGCGATGATCGCGCCGATCAGAAAAGACATCAGCAAGATGATCGGCACGGCGCGCACGGCCATATGGTCGATCTGATTGACGATCGAAGCCGGCGAAACGCCGCTGCCACGCCCGAACTTGAGCTGCGCGCCGCGCACCGCCGAACCGAGAATATACATGGCCGCGACGAGGTTGCCCCAGATATCGTAGACACTCTCACCGATCGGCGCGAAAATCCGTTCGGCCAAGGATTTCTTTGGCCTGGGCTCCACCGCCTCTCCGTTCGGTTCTTCGGTAAAGGCGGTAAGCAGCTCGTCGATATGGGGGGTGGAACCTTCGATCCTGACGCTGACGCCGTGCGCTTCCTGGCTCTCCTTCAGGCGACGGATCAGCAGCGCGCCGGCAGTATCGACGTCCGAGAGATCGGAAAGATCGATCACCAGCTGACCTTCGCCGCGCTGTTTCGTCAGCTGGTCGAGGTGCCGCAGCACCCCATGCACATTTGCGCTGCGCCAATTGCCTTCCAGCCGATAGCGACGCCCGCTGCCATCGGGCCCGTCATCGATCCTCGGTGCATCGGTTGTCTGTTCAGCTGCGTTCAAACTCATGCGTCTTTCAGGTCTTGCGGCACAATCGCCGACTCGGAAAATCCCGGCTCGACGCTAATGGTTAATACACTGAGTGCATAGCCGATTTCTATGCCGCGCCGATGTCAAAATATGCTATAGAATCTTGATATCCAAATGAATTCGTTTCAGGCCTCAGGATGCCTCACCGGCTCTTCTGCCGAACGCGGAACCGCTGGGCTGAAGATTGCGGGCGTAGATCACCATCGCAAGGCCAAATGCGGCGACACCCGCCATTATATAATAGCTGGAAAGACCGAGCCACGCATACAGATAGCCTGACGCCAGGGTCATCAGCCCGAGAAACATGCCGTTATAGAAGAAATAGGCACCCTGAGCCGACGCCTCCTGGGTTTCCTGGACCGAAGCGACAATGCGGCGCTGGATGCCGGTATGGACGCAGGCATAGGTGCAGGAGTGGAAACATTGCAGGACGAAGTAGCCGATAAAACCGAGATTGATCGGAAACAGGATCCAGCGCAGGACACACATGCTCGAGCCAAAGAAAATCAGCGTCCAGGCACTGAAGCGGCGGTTCAGCATTCTCGACATGAAGAAAACCATGACCTCCGCCGCGACCCCTATGCTCCAGAGGACGGCGATCTGCGTGCCGGAAAAACCGAGGTCCCGCCAATAGATCGACGCGAATGTATACATCACGGCATGGCTCGACTGCTGCACCGACACACCGATCATGCTGATCAACAACTGCGGTGAGCGCAGCCCGCTGCCCGTCGGCGCCTGCAGGTTGATCGGCTGGTTGCGCCGGCGTGTCGGCCCGATGCGCGGACAGAAGAACGCCATCATCGTTGTCAGGACGAAGCCCCCGACCATGGTGGGCAGAACCATGGTGCCGCCCCATTTGCCGATCATCTGACCGCCGATAAGCGTTGAGAATATGAAGGCAATCGATCCCCAGACACGCATCGAGCCGTAATCGAAGCCCCAGCGCCGCACACCGGAAACTGCTATCGATTCCACGATCGGTACGTAAGGTGCGTATGTCGCCCCCTGAATGCTGTAGACCAGCAACACCGGCCAGAAATCGCTCGTCCAGTAGAGCGCGATCGCCGTCAGCAGTGACAGCGCGCCCGACCAGAACAGCACATTCGCCCGTTCCTCCACGCGATCGGCAAGCATGCCGACAATGGGTACGACGAGAACGCGCACCACCATTGGCACGGCGAGAATAAGACCGATCTCGCGATCGCCGAAATTCAATCCAGCCAGCCAAACAGGGAAAAACGGTAGAGCAACGCCGTTGACGAGCAACGGAGCACAATAGGACAAGGCGCTGCGCAAACGAAAATATGGAGGCGCACCCTCGCCCTGCAGAGATTTTGTCGCGGGAATCATCACAGACCTGAAGGGAAACTGATTTTTCCCTATCACCCTATCGTGATTACGACTATGGCGAGAAATAGCCCTGCCGAAACGTTTCGGAGAAAATATTAGACCGTAGTCAGGTTGCAACGATCAAGAATTGTGACGAGCCGTTATCGGAACTGTGAAGCGGCGCAATAATTACGCCGCCTGTGCCCCAAGCGCCTTCGGCAGATCCTCGACGGCTGCGCCGGCGGGCTGTGCTTCGGCAATCGACTGCCAAGTGATCAGCTCGAATGTACCATCTTCGTGTTCGGCGATCGCCGTACAGCTTTCGACCCAATCACCGGTATTGATGTAGCGGATACCGTCGAGATTCTCGATCACGGCATGATGGATATGGCCGCAGATGACGCCGTCGGCATCGTTGCGCCTGGCCTCTTCAGCCACGACGCGCTGGAACTCGCCGATGAAATTGACGGCATGCTTGACCTGAAGCTTCGCCCAGGCCGAGAACGACCAATAGGGCATGTTCAGGCGGCGGCGAACCGCGGCAAGGCCGATGTTTATGAGGATCGCCATATCGTATGCCCAATCGCCGAGATAGGCGAGCAGACGCGCGTTGCGGACGACGACGTCGAATTCGTCGCCATGCAGAACAAGATATTTCTTCCCGTCAGCGGTCTCGTGGACCGCGCGCTCGGCGACTTCGATGCCGCCGAAGTGCATGCCGGGGAAATCGCGCAGGAATTCGTCGTGATTGCCCGGGATATAAACGATACGCGTTCCCTTGCGCGCCTTGCGCAGCAGTTTCTGCACAACGTCGTTGCAATCCTGCGGCCAGTACCAATTGCGCTTCAGGCGCCAGCCGTCAACGATATCGCCGACAAGGAAGATAGTGTCGGCTTCGTGATAGCGCAGAAAATCGAGAAGATAGTCCGCCTTGGCCGCTTTCGAGCCTAGGTGCACATCGGAAATGAACAGCGTTCGAAATCGCCTGACATCCATGTTTTCATTCACGAACTTTATGTTCGTGCCCTACCTACGTTGGCTATTCCAAAATCAGACTCGTGTTTCAGGATGATGACAAATTCTGTGTGGAGGCGCTTACCGTGGGAGATCAGCCGCGCTTTGCAGCTATAGCGAGATCGGGCCGATCGGTTGTAAAACTGGCGACACCGAAGCGGAACATCGCCTTCGCCGCTTCGCTGGTATGAGCCGCCCAGCCATGCACCTTCACACCGTCTTTCCGGAACAGCTCCATCACATCGGCATCGATGGTGTCGGCATGCAAGGCAATCTCGCGAATGCCAGACTGGCCAAGCGCGGCAATGACCCCTCTCCAGCCGATCTGCGCGACCGTCAGCGGCGAACAGAGAAAAATGAAGCCGAGGAGTTCGCCTACATTCAGGCCGCGCTCATCGAGTGCGACGCCGAAAGCTTCCAGGCGCGAGAGCGCGAAACTCGTCACCATCGAGCGCTTCAGCATGTCGGTTGCCAACAACTCGTCCGCAATACGGCTTTCCATGCCCTCGTAAGGCTTGCCGTCCACCCTCGTCTTGATCTCCAGCCGAAGATCGACCGCAGACGGTCCGAAGATGTCGATGGTTTCGGCAAGCGTCGGGATCGTATCGCCGCCACTGCCGATGACGATATGCCGCATCAGTTCGTGATAGCTGAAATCGGCGATCGCGCCCTTGCCGTCCGTCATGCGGTCGATCAGCGCGTCGTGATGGATAACGAGCTTGTTGTCCTGCGTCTGGTGCACGTCGAATTCGACCAGATCGACATCAAGTTTGGCGGTTTCGGAAAAGGCAAGCCGGGTGTTTTCAGGCCAAAGATGCGTGCCGCCGCGATGGGAAGCAATGAGGGTCATGGGGGTTCCTCTGTTTGTCGCTCTCATAGGCCCGCGCCGTGAACCCCGTGTGACGCATGCGCCCTTCGCTTACCATTGGATCCGAAAGTCACAGTTTCCGGATAGGAAAAACAATTGTGAAAAAGCCGCCGCAAAAAACCTTTCCTCTGCGTCAATTGCATACTGTGCACCCTGAGGGATTGATGTATGCAGGTGACTCAAATGCGATCGCAAGCAGGAACGGAGGGCGTAATGGATACGCACGATACATCGAAGACAGCCAAGAACATGGCGAGCGGCAATCTCGACGAACAGGCTCTCTTCTTTCATCGCTATCCCCGTCCCGGCAAGCTCGAAATCCAGGCGACGAAACCGCTCGGCAACCAGCGTGACCTGGCGCTCGCCTATTCTCCGGGCGTTGCCGCACCTTGCCTCGCCATTCGAGACAATCCGGAAACGGCCTTCGATTACACCTCTCGCGGCAATCTAGTTGCGGTCATATCCAACGGTTCAGCCGTGCTCGGCCTCGGCAATATCGGCCCGCTTGCCTCGAAGCCGGTGATGGAAGGCAAGGCCGTCCTGTTCAAGAAATTCGCGGGCATCGATGTCTTCGATATCGAAGTCGCCGCACCCACCGTCGATGAAATGGTCAGCACGATATCGGCGCTGGAGCCGACCTTCGGCGGCATCAATCTGGAAGACATCAAGGCACCCGAATGCTTCGACGTCGAGCGCCGTCTCCGCGAAAAGATGGAAATCCCGGTCTTCCACGACGACCAGCACGGCACTGCCATCATCGTCGCCGCCGCCATCCTGAACGGGCTGGAACTGGCCGGAAAGAAGATCGAGGACGTCAAGATCGTCGCCTCGGGCGCCGGTGCGGCGGCGCTCGCCTGCCTCAACCTGCTGGTCATCCTCGGCGCCAAACGCGAGAACATCTGGGTCCACGATATCGAAGGCCTGGTCTACAAGGACCGCAACGTCCTGATGGACGAATGGAAGTCGGTCTAT
Organism: Rhizobium mayense; assembly: GCF_030272705.1. GTDB lineage: Bacteria > Pseudomonadota > Alphaproteobacteria > Rhizobiales > Rhizobiaceae > Rhizobium > Rhizobium mayense. The sequence goes on from NZ_JARFYM010000012.1 coordinate 132,469, forward strand.
GCCCAGGACAGCGACAAGCGCGAGCTTGCCGAATCCATTCCGGGCGCCGACGTCTTCCTCGGCCTGTCCGCCGCCGGCGTGCTGAAGCCCGAGCTTCTCGAGCAGATGGCGGAAAAGCCGCTGATCATGGCGCTTGCCAACCCGACGCCGGAAATCATGCCGGATCTCGCTCGCGCTGCCCGCCCCGACGCCATGATCTGCACCGGCCGTTCGGATTTCCCGAACCAGGTCAACAACGTCCTCTGTTTCCCCTACATCTTCCGCGGCGCGCTCGATTGCGGCGCCAAGACGATCAATGAAGAAATGAAGATGGCCGCCGTGCGCGCCATCGCTGCTCTCGCCCGCGAAGAGCCTTCCGATGTCGCTGCTCGCGCCTATACCGGCGAAACGCCGGTCTTCGGGCCTAACTACCTGATCCCCTCGCCCTTCGACCCGCGCCTGATCCTGCGAATTGCCCCCGCCGTTGCGAAAGCTGCAGCGGAAAGCGGCGTGGCACTCCGCCCGATCCCCGATTTCGACGCTTATATGGACGAGCTCAACCGCTTCGTGTTCCGCTCCGGCTTCATCATGAAGCCGATCTTCGCGGCGGCGAAGATTGCGGAACGCAAGCGCGTCGTCTTCTCCGAAGGCGAAGATGAGCGCGTGCTGCGCGCCGCCCAGGTTCTTCTTGAAGAGGGTACCGCCGCTCCGATCCTGATCGGCCGTCCCTCCGTCATCGAGACACGTCTCAAGCGCTACGGCCTGAAGATCCGGCCGAATACGGATTTCGCCGTCATCAATCCGGAAGACGATCCGCGCTTCCGCGAATATGTCGATCTCTATTTCTCAATGGTCGGCCGTAGCGGTGTCATTCCGGAGGCGGCGCGAACGATCGTGCGTACCAACGCTACCGTCATCGGCGCGTTGGCGCTGAAGCGCGGTGAGGCAGACGCGCTGATCTGCGGTCTCGAAGGCCGTTATGAGCGCCACCTGCGCGTCGTTCGCCAGATCATCGGCAAGCGCCCGGATGTCCGCGACTTCTCGGCGCTAAGCCTGCTGATCTCGCAGCGCGGCGCGACCTTCTACACCGACACCTATGTCACCTTTAACCCGACTGCCGAGGAAGTCGCCGAGTCGGCGGTGCTGGCAGCCGAAGAGATCAAACGCTTCGGCATCTCGCCACGGGTGGCCCTCGTTTCGCACTCGAACTTCGGCTCGCGGGAATCGGAAAGCGCGACCAAGATGCGCAATGCCCTGGCGCTTGTCCGCGAGATGGCACCGGAGCTGGAAGTCGACGGCGAAATGCATGGCGACAGCGCCATCTCCGAAAGCCTGCGCCGTCATGTCATGCCGGACAGCACGCTTTCCGGCGAAGCGAACCTGCTCGTCTTCCCGAACCTCGATGCGGCCAACATCACCCTCGGCGTGGTCAAGACCATGACCGACGGTCTGCATGTCGGCCCGATCCTGCTCGGTACGGCGCTTCCCGCCCACATCCTGTCGCCCTCCGTCACGTCGCGCGGCGTCGTCAACATGGCGGCCCTTGCGGTGGTCGAGGCCTCTCAGCCGAATTGAGCGAACACCCGCTTTCGACGGCCGCCCTCGGGGCGGTCGTCATGAAGCCGTTGGTGACCAGCCGGTCGGTCATCTCGAAATTACCGATGCGCCGGCACTTCTCGGCCGGAGATCTCACAAGGCAGCCTTAAAGATGGGCTGGCCCACGCTCCATCTTCGGTCAGTTCGCAAAAGCTGCACCTCAAAAGCACATTTCTGATAGGAACGTTGTTAAGCTCCGTGCAGTATCGTTCCCTGGGTCGAACCGCTTTCGAAGAGCAAGATTGTGAACTGCGGCAGAAATTTTTCCTCCTGTCTTTTGCTGTCCCTGTTGGCGACGGCGCCCGCCTTTGCGCAGACGAATACCATTTGCGATGAATTGCGCGGCCGATATGCCAATGTCACCGAAGTCATCGGTGCCAGCGCCGAGACGCGGCAGCTTTCACGCGCCATCGTCCGACAAAATGTTATGATCCGGCAACTCAGGAGCGATATGCGCAATCAGGGTTGCACTCTCGATAGCAGCGTGGTGATCTTCGGCTCCGGCTCGGGGGATAACGGCGCCTGCGATGAGATGCAGAGGTCGCTTGATCGGATGCAGCAGGACCTTGGTTCGCTGATGGATGAGCGCGAGCTGAGCTTGACCCGCGTCGACGCCGAGGGTGCGCAGCGCCGGCAATTGCTGACTGCCATGCAGCGGAATGGCTGCAGCATCCCGGCTTCCGCTGAGCCCGACACCGTCATCAATACCAGATTGAAGCCGGACCCCTATGCGGCTGAACAACGGTCGCTGATGCAACCGGAAAGCTCTATCACAACAATCGAGACGCCGAGGCCTCTACCCGATACAACGTTACCGCCCCGTCAGGCACCGGTGACCTCCGCGCCATCGATCAGTCAGGTTCAGCCAAAGCAACTGCCACCGGATCGGCCCTACGATCCCGCAACAAACAAGGTGCGTCAGGTCGGACCGCAATTCCTCGCTCCCGACCAGGGCAGCCTCGATCTCAAGCATCCGAAGGCGCCTGGTCCACAGCCTGCGCAATAGACGCTTTGAGCAGTGAGATAATCGCCTCGTCACCCGTCTCCTGCGCCAAATCCCTATACGAACGGGCGGACGCATCTCTCACCGCACGATCGGCGCCGCGCTCCAGCAGAAGGCGAACTGAATCCACCTGAGCATTGAGGATCGCAAAGCCGAGCGGCGTCAACCAGTCGCGATCTGCGCTCGCCTGTCCGTGTGGACGGAAATCGCCGAAGCGAATGTTCATCTGATCAGGATGCGCATCCAGATGTGCGACCAATTGCTCAACTTGGCCAAAGGCAGCAGCGGCAAAGATATCGAGTGGCTGCGTCTTCAGGAATTCGACCATTTCCTCCTTGCCGTTATACTCCGCCCAACCGACCGGCGGCGAATAGTGATAGGGATCTCGGATGGTGGTGTCGGCACCGTGTTCGATCAGCAGCTTCGCCATATCGATATGGCCATGCAGAGCGGCCTCATGCAGTGGCGTGCGGCTGGTCATGGCGTTGACGTCGAGGCCAAGGGCGAGCATGCGGCGGACGGGGTCGAAGACATTGTCCCCCGCAGCTTCGTGCAGCATCGCGGGATGGGCTCGATGCATGGCTGCGGGGATGTCAAGTTCCGGCACCGTCAGTCTCATCTGGTCGACCGATATTTCACCGGTCATGATCTGAAGGTAAAGCCAATCCTCCTGTTTCAGACGGACGGCAACAGCCCCCTTCCGTACGAGGTACATCGCCAGTTCCTTGCTGCCACCGATCCGCGCCCATTCGAAAGGCGTTCGGCCATTGACCTGGTCGTTGACGTCGGCCCCGTGTTCGACCAGCAGCCTGACACGCGCGGCCATGCGCTTCTCACAGGCCCAAGCCAGTTGATAATCGAACACCGTCCGCGAATTCGCCACTAGCCGACCGTCTTCGCGCACGAGCCAATTGTTCTTGTCGGCGGCGGAAAGCCCATATTCAAGCAGCAATTCTAGGCAGGAATTGTCCGGCTCGAACATGCGATTATAAAGCGCCTGGCTGTCGTTCACTTCGGCGCCGGCCTCGAGCAATAGACGTGCGAAAACTTCGCAGTCGGGATGCGGTGGCTGCCGGACCTTTCCGGCTTCGCCCTCTCCGAAAACGCCGGTCAACGCCGTGAAGCGATATTGACCGCCGTCGAGGAAGAAGGCGTTGGGATCGGCCCCACGCTCGATCAAAGCCCGCGCCGCCGGCAAACTGGAGCAGTCAGGCAGGCGAGCATAGGCGGCATAGAGCAAGGGCGCCCAATCATAAGGCCCGCCTTTCCGATCGAGAAGCTGCGGCTGCCGATCGAGCCAGCGCGCCACGCCGGCGGCATCGCCAAGCGCCGCGGCAATGTAAATGCTGTCCCCGGCGATCTCAGGATTAGCCTCCAGCAATTGCAACGCCTCATCGAAGCGTGCGGGATCGGCCGGAATATGGCCAAAGTAGGAGACCGTTGCCAGCGATAGGAATTGGTTGGCAAGCTGATCCGGGGCAGTTTGCCTGCGGTTGGCGCTTTCCAGATGTGTCTTGAGTTTCGTCCAGCTTGAAAAGCCATATTCGCGGGCAAGGACAAGCTGGATGTCTTGAAGCCCAATTTCGGCGGCATCGGCGAAGTACAACGCGACACGGCTGCGCGCCGATAAATCGCCGGAATGAACGGCTTTCAAAAAAGCCTTGGCCTGTTTTTTTAGGGAATCGACGGTGGCATTGCCCGCCAGGGAGCGCGTGGTCACGATAGACCTCCTTTCATTCACGTCCGGTATCCGCGCCCACAGACTGAAAAGAGGTGTGGCAGTCTTACTTGCTATGCATCAGGTGGGCCTTGCCCTTCCCGCGGATCGGATGCGCCCTGCGAACGATCCAAAATTTATAGTGAGCGCCCTGACCTGTCCAGAGAGATCAAACCGGCTCGTAACGGACATAGGCGAACTCATCGCCATTGGGCGCCCAGTTCGGCACATTGATCGTGCCCTGCCCGCCGAAAAGTTCGAACAGCGTCGCAAGATTGCCGCCATCCATATCCATCAGCCGCAGCCGGACATGGAGATCGCGCGGATGGTCGAAGACATCGGGGTCGTAGGAGATCAGTACGACCTTGTCGTTCTTCGGCGACGGATGGGCAAACCAGTTGCCGTAATTGTCGTTGGTGATCTGCTGTAGCCCGGTGCCGTCGGGATGGATGCGCCAGATCTGCATCAGGCCGGTGCGGCTGGAGTTGAAATAGATCCATTGTCCGTCGGCGGAATAGTCAGGCCCGTCATTGCGGCCCTCGCCATGCGTCAGCCGCGTCTCTTCGCCGCCATCGATCGAAATCGTGTAGATATCGAAGATGTTATCGCGAATACCGCAATAGGAAAACCGCCGGCCATCGGGTGACCACCCATGCCAATAGGATGGCAGATTGCGCGTCACTTGCCGTGGCGTTCCACCTTCAGCGGGCAAAACATAAATGCAGGACTTGCCGTGTTCCGTCTTGTCGGAAATGGCAATCAGCGAGCCGTCGGGCGATATGCCATGGTCGTTGTTGCAGAGCCGTGCAAATCCGGTGTCAACCTGAACGGCCTCCGCCTTGCCGTCGAGCGGTAGCCGATAAAGCAATCCGTCGCCGTTTAGCAACAGATACCGCCCATCCGGCGAAAAATTCGGCGCCTCGACCAGCCGCTCGGTCTGCCAGACCACGCGATTTTCACCGGTGCGGATATTGTAGATCTCGACCGAACTGCGCATTGCATCTCCACTCGCCGTACGGCGCCGCGATCAACGATCGCGGAACCGATTGGTGATCGGATAGCGCCGATCACGACCGAAATTCTTCTTGGTGATCTTCACGCCCGGTGCCGACTGGCGGCGCTTGTATTCGGCGAGATAAAGCAGATGCTCGACGCGATGGACGGTCGCGACATCGTGCCCGCGTGCGACAATCTCCTCGACGGCCATTTCCTTTTCTACCAGGCATTCCAGGATATCGTCGAGCACCGGATAGGGCGGCAGCGAATCCTGGTCCGTCTGGTTCGGCCGCAGCTCGGCTGACGGCGCCTTGTCGATGATGTTGGAAGGGATCACTTCGCCCGATGGACCAAGCGCACCCGGCGGCACATGCAGATTGCGCCAGCGCGACAGCGCATAGACCTGCATCTTGTAGAGGTCCTTGATCGGATTGAAGCCGCCGTTCATGTCGCCATAGAGCGTCGCATAGCCGACCGACATTTCCGACTTGTTGCCGGTCGTCACGACCATCGAGCCGAACTTGTTGGAGATCGCCATCAGGATGGTTCCGCGGGCACGGCTCTGGAGGTTTTCCTCGGTAATGCCGCTATCCGTGCCTTCGAACAGATCCGAAAGTGCAGAGGTGAAGCCGGTCACCGGCTCCTCGATCGGCACGATGTCGTAGCGGCAGCCGAGCGCCTTGGCACAATCGGCGGCATCTTTCAGCGAATCCTCGGAAGTATAACGATACGGCAGCATGACGGTGCGCACCCGTTCTTCGCCGAGCGCATCGACGGCGATCGCAGCGCAGATCGCCGAGTCGATGCCGCCGGAAAGTCCGAGCACGACCGATTTGAAACCGTTCTTATTCACATAGTCGCGAAAGCCCAGCAGGCAGGCACGGTAGTCGGCCTCTTCAGCTTCCGGGATATGCGCCATCGGCCCTTCGGCGCAGTGCCAACCGCTGCTGTTCTTCTTCCAGGTGGTCACCGCCAAAGCGGTTTCGAACTGGCTCATCTGGAATGCCAGAGTTTTGTCGGCGTTGAAGCCGAAGCTTGCGCCGTCAAAAACGAGCTCGTCCTGCCCGCCGACCTGGGCTGCATAGATGAGCGGCAGGCCGGACTCGATCACTTGGCGGAGCGCGACCTGATGACGGACGTCGACCTTGCCGCGGTAGTAAGGCGAGCCATTCGGAACCAGAAGAATTTCCGCCCCGGCTTCTGCCAGCGTTTCGCAGATGCCGAGATCGTTCCAGATCTCCTCGCAGATCGGAATGCCGATCCGGACACCCCGAAAGTTAACCGGGCCCGCGATGGTACCTTCGTCGAAGACCCGCTTCTCGTCGAACTCGCCGTAGTTTGGCAGATCGACCTTGTCCCTGACGAAGATGACCTTGCCGCCATCAAGCACAGCGACCGAATTGTAGCGGCCTGTCTCGTCCTGGCGCGGAAAGCCGACGATCACGCCCGGTCCGCCATCGGCGGTATCGGCGGCCAGCTTTTCCACGGCCTTCCAGCAGGCCCGGATAAAGGCCGGTTTCAGCACCAGATCCTCCGGCGGGTAGCCGGAGATGAACAGCTCCGTCAGGAACACAAGCTGCGCGCCTTCGCGCGCCGCCTCAGCCCGCGCTTCCCGCGCCTTGGCAAGGTTCCCGGCAACATCGCCGACCGTCGGATTAAGCTGAGCGACGGCGATGCGGATGGTGTGAGTGATGGGGCTTTGTTCTGTCATGCCATATATTTAGCGAGCGCAATCCTGTTCCGCAACAGCCTTCGGCTGTCTTCGCGCGCCAAAGAGCGCGGTACTCGCATAGGCGGCATTTTCTCAAGCAAAATACTAAGCAAGTCTTGCGATTCATCCCGCATTCATGACAAGGGAGCGACACTTATGTGAACGATCTATAACATTCGGAGAGGCCGGTGGTTGCCTTAATACCAGGTTCTGCGTCGGCAGGCAGGTCCGCCATTCTGCAAAAGCTTGCAACGGCGAGACAACAATCGACGGCTTTACGTCAGCTTCTCAGCCTTAGCCTGACTTTCCTGCTTGCGCTCCTGACCGTTGTCGCCGTCGAGTGGAGTGCGCGCGGCGAACTGACGGATATTGCAGGCTACTTCATTTCACCGATCCGTCCCGCATTCACGACGGTCGGCGTCATCATGCTGTTGATGCTGGTGCTCGACGCAATCTTCGGCCGCGCGCATCAATCGACATTGATTGTCGCCCCCCTGGCCCTGATCCCGGCCCTCATTTCCAATCAGAAACAACATTATCTCTCCGATCCGCTTTACCCCTCGGATTTCCTTTTCGCCCGTCAGATTATGGAGCTTATGCCGGTTATGCTGCGCGAGCGGCCATGGACCGCGGTTGCGGTCGCCGTCGGCATTGTTGCCTCGATCACCGCCCTCACCTTTCTCTGGCGCTATGTCTGGCGGCATGCGGCACCGCTTTCGCACAATGCGAGGATCGCACGGCTGTCCATCTGCCTGCCGCTGATGGCCGTCTTTGGCTCGCAGATGGATCCAACGGAAAATTCGCTGATCCGGGAAAAACTGGGTATCATCCCCATCGTCTGGGACCAGAAGGAAAACTACGGCTACAACGGCTTCATCATGGCCTTCTTGCTGAATGTGCCGATGGCCGATGTCAAAGCGCCAGCGGGTTACGGCCAAAATGCGATCGACGCCATACCCGCCCGCAACTATGGCTATCTTTCCAGCCCACGCGAAAAGCCCGACGTCATCATGCTGATGAGCGAGTCTTTCTGGGACCCGACCAGACTTTCCCAGCTGAGCCTCAGGCCCGATCCGATGCCGAATATCCGAACAGCACAATCGGGCCATGTATTCTCCCCCGAATTCGGCGGCATGACCGCCAATGTCGAGTTCGAAGCGCTGACCGGCTTCTCCAATGCCTTCCTGCCGTACGGCAGCATTCCCTACCAGCAATATGTGCGCCGGCCGATGCCGTCGCTCGCTACCTTCTTCCGCGGCGAAGGCTATGCGGCGCGGGCCATCCACCCGTTCAGCGGCTGGTTCTGGAACCGCAACGAAGTCTACAAGGCTTTCGGTTTCGAGGAATTCCTCACCGAGGAGACCATGGCGCCAATGGAGAAGCGTGGCCTTTTCGCCTCCGACGACTCGCTGATGAAGGAGATCATGCGCGAGGGCGACGCCATGGAGCGGCCGTTCTTCTTCTTCGCCGTCACCCTGCAAGGCCATGGTCCCTACGAACCGCATCGTTACGTGGAGAATACCGTCGACATCCAAGGCGATCTCAGCGACGCCGATCGCGACACGCTCGCGACTTATACCCAGGGTGTTCGGGAAGCCGACCAGAGCTTGAAAATGCTGATGGACTGGGCTTCGAAGCGCGACCGCGAAACGATCATCGTTCTCTGGGGCGATCATCTGCCGCCACTCGGCGCGGTCTATCCGGATACCGGATATATGCCCGAACAGGTGGCAACACGAAAAGCGCCGCTCGACGTGATGAGGCAGGAGCATGAAACGCCGCTGGTCATCTGGTCGAACAAGAAGGGCGTGCGCAGGGATATCGGCACAATCAGCCCGTCGCAACTGCCCTATCACATCCTGAAGACCGCCGGTTACGAGCACCCCTTCTACACCGGCTTTCTCGGCCGCGTGCAGAAGAAATACACCATCGTCGATCGTTACCAGTTGGCGGCGCGCGACGGCCTGGCCTTTCCGGATTGGGCACGGAAGGAGCAAAATCTCGATCCGCTAGTGCGCGACTATCGCTATCTGCAGCATGACACGATGTTCGGACGGGAATACGGTCTCGACCGATTCTTCCCGTCGCGTGCCCGGCTCATCGACCAGAACAGTTAGGCAGCCGCCCTTTTCGCATTGCATTTCCATCGGGCAATCGAATACTTGCGCCGAAAGCGATCAAGTCTTCGGAGTGTTCCCATGTATAATTTGCCCAATTTCGTTCATCAGCATTTCGACAAGACGGCCGACGAGCTCGGCGATATCGAAAAGCGCGTGCTGAAAAAGGCGCATGAGCGGAAAATCGTTTCCACCGACATCAACGCCGCCTTCTCGGCGGAGGCATCCAGGGGCGAACGCCTCGCAGACAGCATCGCCCGCGTCGGCGGCTCCTGGTCGTTCATATTGGCGTTCCTTGCTTTTCTCGTGGTCTGGTGCGTGGTCAACACCATCGTGCTCGTCACGCGCGCTTTCGACCCCTATCCTTTTATCTTCCTCAACCTCGTCCTCTCCATGCTCGCTGCGATCCAGGCCCCGATCATTATGATGTCGCAGAACCGCCAGGCTGAGCGCGACCGTTTCGAGGCGGCAAAAGACTACGAAGTCAATCTCAAGGCCGAACTGGAAGTGCTCTCCTTGCATCAGAAGATCGACCTGCATGTTCTGACGGAGCTTTCGGCCCTGCGCGAGGAATTCGCAAGGCTGAGCAGGAGGCTCGAAGACAAGACCGGCGAGAGCCCGATCGTCTAGGTCAATCGTCCAAACGAAGCGCCGAGCGCCCATTGGTAAGGTCATTTATGAGTTGTGCGACGGCTCGGACATCCTCTTGGGGCAGTTGGATTGTCGCATCGCAACCTTCGTCAGTGTAGCGTTGCTCGACTATGCGAACCTGATCGAGCGAGGCGAGGCGTGCCCTCACGAGCGCCAAATCACCAAACTGAATTTTCGCTTGTCCGGCAATCATTAGCGTAAAGGCGGTGAGCTTCGCTGCCTTCAGGCAGGCTGCAGCGGTGCCGCCGTATGCTCGCACGAGACCTCCCGTCCCGAGCAGCATTCCGCCGAACCACCTGGAAACGACCAAAAGCGCACAATCGACTGATTGCCCATCGATTGCCGCCAATATTGGCTTTCCGGCCGTACCGCTCGGCTCACCATCATCCGAAAAGCGGTAAGCTTGTCCTATGCGCCAGGCCCAGCAATTGTGATTGGCACCTGTAGCTGCAGCGATGGTTTGAAGAGCCAGTTTCGCTGTCTCCTCGGAGTCGACGGGGATTGCGACCGCGCAAAACCTACTCTTCTTGACGATCTGTTCGAAGCTGCACTGTTCTTCCAGGCGAAACATCTTGATCCCAGCGGCATGACGTGCGGTGCTCGCATCCAACGCTATCGCAGGAACCAAGTGCAGCAACCGTAGTTTCTCCATAAACGATGGAGGCGAAAATGTATCGCGATTTGAACGGGTTCTATGAAAGAAGAGAGAGCCCCCGGAAGCCGGAGAAGAAGCCTCCGCGTTTGACACCAGGGCAGCAGAAGTTGCTGATGTGGGCGCTTGGACTTGAACTCCTGCTGCTATTTCTAGCCCCGGTTGGCGGCGTCTCTATTGTCAGCGCGTTCCTGTACATCGCGCGATGATCGGATCGTCCCACTTCTCTAGGCCGTGTTAACGGAAGAGCTTGCAGGCTTGGCGCCTATCGACAAAAATCTAATCCGAAGGCCCGGCTGTCAGCAGTCCTGGACGGCCCTGTTGGTACTGCGGCAGCTCATCGGTGATTTCGTAAAAATCGCCCTTGTCGGCGCAGTAGATATGGTAGGCAAGCTTCAGGTCGCTCGGCCGGTCGAAGAGACCCGCCATAATCGAGATTTCCTCTGCGCTATCAGCCACCCAGAAAAGCGCTGAACCACAGGTTCGACAGAAACCGCGACGGGCAAAGGAACTGGCACGATACCAGGTGATCGCATCCTCGCCTTCGATCGTGATATTGCCAAGCGAAACATTGGTCGCGGCGTAGTAAAGCCCGGTCTGCTTGCGGCACTGCGAGCAATGACAGGCGACAACCTCCCGCAAAGGGCCATGTGTCTTGAAACGCACACTGCCGCAGAGGCAAGCGCCGGTATGTTCGCTATTCATGCTGTCTCCCCTCTTTTCATGGCAAGTTCGACGACGATGCCGCTGGCGTCAAATGCAAAGAAATGAAGCAGGTTTCAGCGAGATTGATTGCGAAAGCGGAAAAGAACAACGGGCCAGCATGAGCCGGCCCGTTCGCAAATGATGTCTTGATATGCTCGCTATCAGCCGTGCGCGCGCAGACGCTTCTCGTCACGGCCGCCCTTCATGCGTTCGGCGAGCAGAAAGGCAAGCTCCAGAGCCTGATCGGCGTTGAGGCGCGGATCGCAATGGGTGTGGTAGCGATCCTGCAGATCGTCGGCCGTGACAGCGCGGGCGCCGCCCGTGCATTCAGTGACATCCTTGCCCGTCATCTCGATATGGATGCCGCCCGGATGCGTGCCCTCGGCGCGGTGAATCTGGAAGAAGCTTTCGACTTCCGACAGGATGCGCTCGAACGGCCGGGTCTTATAGTTGTTGAGCGTGATCGTGTTGCCATGCATCGGATCGCAGGACCAGACAACCTTGCGGCCTTCGCGCTCGACCGCCCGAATGAGGCGCGGCAGATTGTCGGCAACCTTGTCGTGGCCGAAACGGCAGATCAGCGTCAGGCGACCGGCTTCGTTGGTGGGGTTCAGGATATCGATGAGGTTCAGCAGATCGTCAGCCTGCAGCGAAGGGCCACACTTCAGGCCAAGCGGATTTTTGATGCCGCGGAAATACTCGACATGGGCGTGGTCGGCCTGGCGCGTGCGGTCGCCGATCCAGATCATGTGGCCAGAGGTGGCGTACCAGTCGCCCGACGTGGAGTCGACGCGCGTGAAGGCTTCCTCATAGCCGAGTAGCAGCGCTTCATGGCTGGTGAAGAAATCGGTTTCGCGCAGGCTCGGATTGCTCTCGGCGGTAATGCCGATCGCCTTCATGAAATCCATAGTCTCGCTGATGCGGTCCGCGAGCTTGCGATAGCGCTCGCCCTGCGGGCTGTCCTTGACGAAACCGAGCATCCACTTGTGCACGTTCTCGAGGTTGGCATAGCCGCCCATGGCGAAGGCGCGCAGGAGATTGAGCGTAGCGGCCGACTGGCGGTAGGCCATCAGCTGGCGTTCCGGATTGGGGATACGCGCTTCCTGAGTGAACTCGATGCCATTGATGATGTCGCCGCGATAGCTCGGCAGCGTCACGCCGTCCTGCGTCTCGATGGCCGAAGAGCGCGGTTTGGCGAACTGACCGGCGATACGGCCGACCTTTACGACAGGAAGCTGCGCACCGAACGTCAGAACGACAGCCATCTGCAGGAAAGCGCGGAAGAAATCGCGTATCGTGTCGGCGCCATGCTCCGCGAAGCTTTCGGCGCAGTCGCCGCCCTGCAGCAGGAAGCCGTTGCCTTCGGCGACATTGGCAAGATGCGCCTTCAGACGGCGAGCTTCACCGGCAAAAACGAGCGGCGGATAGCTTGCAAGCTGTGCTTCCGTGGCTGCCAGCGCTGCCTGATCCGGATATTCCGGCACCTGCTGGATCGGTTTTTGCCGCCAACTGCTCGGTGTCCAATTCTCTGCCATCTCACTCACCTGTTTCCGCACCCGGTCTTCGCCAAGTGCCTGCCGTCACAAATAACGCGCGCTTATAAACCTTTGCCCGCCTCTTGCAAAGGCGGACCATCTGTTCGGAAGGTCTTTTATGCGCGGCAGAATTACTAGCCTATTCCTATACCCGCTCGCCGTTACGGATGCGATAGCTTGGCGTATACATCGTCACCAGCTCCTCGGAGGCCGTGGGATGAACCGCCATGGTGCGATCGAAATCTTCCTTGGTGCAGCCGGCCTTCACGGGAATGCCAAGCAATTGCGCCATCTCGCCGGCATCATGGCCGAGAATGTGCGCGCCGATAACCTTGCGATCGGCAGCATTGACGATCAGCTTCATCATCGTCCTCTCGTTACGGCCTGATAGCGTCGCCTTCATCGGCCGGAACTGGGCACGATAGACTTCGAGTTCCGGATAGCGCTTGGCGGCGTCCTCTTCGGTCAAGCCCACCGTGCCGATCTCCGGCTGCGAGAAGACGGCAGTCGGGATCAATTCGTGATCCGGGCGGGTCGGATTGTTCTTGTAGACAGTTTCGATGAAGCACATGGCCTCATGGATCGCCACCGGCGTCAACTGTACCCGATCGGTGACATCGCCAAGCGCATAGATGTTCGGCACCGAGGTGCGCGAATATTCGTCGACGACGATAGCGCCGAGTTCGTTGACCGCCACGCCTGCAGCTTCCAGGCCGATATTCTTGGTATTCGGCGTGCGGCCAAGTGCCAGCATCACTGTGTCCACGTTCAGCACCTTATCATTCTTTGTCCGAACGCTCAGGCCGTCGTCCATCTTCGTTACGCTTTCGATGATGTCATGGCAGAGGATGCGAATACCCTTGGCCTCCATTGCCTCATGCAGGCCCTTGCGCAGATCCTGGTCGAAGCGCGACAGGATCTCGGCGCCGCGATAGATCAATGTCGTCTCGACACCGAGCCCGTGGAAGATATTGGCGAATTCCACGGCGATGTAGCCGCCGCCGGCAATCAGGATCGATTTCGGCAGTTCTTCCAGGTGAAAAGCTTCGTTGGACGAGATGCAGAGCTCGTGGCCGGGCAGCGCCGCATGCAGGTTCGGCGTGCCGCCGGTGGCGACGACAATCGTTTCGGCGGTAACGGTTCTGCCGGTCTTCAGCAGGCGGATCGTATGAGCATCGACCAGCTCGGCGCGGGTATCGAAAATATCCGCCTTGGCGTTGTCGAGTCCCTTGCGATAGAGCCCTTCCAGACGGGCGATTTCCTTGTCCTTCGCCTCGATCAGCTTCTTCCAGTCGAATGTGCTTTCGCCGACCGTCCAGCCGAAGCCGGCTGCATCCTCAAAATGCTCGCTGTATTGCGAGGCGTAGACGAAGAGCTTCTTCGGAACACAGCCGCGGATGACGCAGGTGCCGCCATAACGATATTCTTCGGCGATGCCGACCTTCTTGCCGAGCGATGCGGCGACGCGCGCGCCGCGCACGCCCCCCGAACCGCCGCCAATGACGAAAAGATCGAAATCAAAGGAAGGCATCGGATACTCCTATGGAAATGAAGCTGCGCGCGACGCGCCGAAAAAGGGTCGGCACTGATATAGGATTTCGAAGCGTAAAAAGAAAAGCCCGGAACGATATCCGGGCTTTGGAATTCGAGTGCCTGGTCCATGATCCCGAAAACGTGAACCGATTTTCGGATCAAATCATGGACGGGATCGAGCTTACTTCTTCGCTGCCGGCTTCTGTGCCGGAGCCGCCGTTGCCGGCTGAGCGTTGTCGGTGGTGTCGGCCGGCACGGGAGCGATCGGGGCCTTTACGACCTTCTGCAGAGCGTCGCTGCTTTGGTTGGCGAGATCGCGCGAGATGCCCTGCCCCCAGATATCAGCGGCCTTGTAGAGCTCACGCGTTGCAATCGGGCCATCCTTGAGAAGCTTCTTGCCGGCGGGCGAGTTGTAGAAATCGGCGATCGCCTTCAACTCGTCGGCGGTGAAAGCCTTCGCGTAGGTCACAGCGGCTTCCCGCTCGAGGTCGGCGCGGCGCGGCGCCAGGGCAAGTGCGGTTGCGTCGACGGACGAATTGATGGCATCACCGAAGTTCGGGTTCGCCTGGATCATCGTGCTCTTTAACTGTTCGGCGAGATTCGGCAGGATGTTGTCGAACTGGTTCGTGATGCCGAGCGCGTTGATAGCAGCCCGCGCAGCCTTGATCTGATCTTCCGTGACTTCCTGAGCGCTGGCGGAACCGAGCGCGATGCCTGAAAGAACGATGGTCGCAGCGGCAAAACGGCCAAGACCCGTTATTTTGATCATGAGTTCAGTGCTCCTATGTATTGTTCGCCTGCAACGTGCGCGCGCCGGCAGGGCCGGCAATGATCGCAAGTGTCGCCATATTGATGAAGAGCCCGTGTTCGACAACACCGGGAATCGAATGCAGCTCAATCGACAGCGCCTCTGCATCAGGAATGCGGCCAAAAGATGCGTCGATAATGAAATGTCCACCGTCGGTCATGAAGTTGCCATCACCCGACTGGCGCAGGTTGAGTGCGCCGGCAAGACCAAGACGGGATGCCGCCTTTTCGATCAGGATTCGCGTCGAAACGAGGCCAAACGGATTGACCTCGATCGGCAGCGGAAAAGCGCCAAGCATCTCGACGACCTTGCTCTCGTCGGCAATGACGATCATCCGAGCCGACGAAGCCGCTACGATCTTTTCGCGCAACAACGCACCCCCTCCGCCTTTGATCAGACGTAGGGCACCGTCCACCTCGTCGGCACCGTCGATGGTGAGATCAAGCTCGGGAAGCTCATCGAGCGACTTCAGCGGCACGCCGAGCTCGACACAGAGCCTGGCCGTACGTTCGGAGGTCGGAACGCCCTCGATCGCAAGCCCCGCCGCAACTTTTTCTGCGAGCAACCGAACGAACTCTTCCGCCGTGCTGCCCGTGCCGATGCCGAGCCGCATGCCGCTCTCGACATCGGTCAGAGCCGCCCTTGCAGCTTCGATCTTCATTTGGCGGGCGTCCATGCGCCACCTGCTCCCATTATTGCGTTGGTGTGCTGTTTACACGGCTCTCCTGGCAAACGAAAGCCAAAATAACGGCTCCGCATAGAAATCAGCGGCCATATTCGAACAAGCTTGCGGAGCCTTCGGTTGCAATTGCCGGCCCGATCTTCTAACTCGAAAGACCTGCTTATCCTTCTTACCCAAAGGTCGATTCCTCGTGAAATCTCCCCTTGTCGTATTCGATCTCGACGGCACGCTGCTCGATACTCATGCGGATCTCGTCGAAAGCCTCAACCATACGATTGCCGCATTGGAACTGGCGCCGGTTAATTACAGCGACCTCACCTATCTTGTCGGCAACGGCGCCCAGGTCATGATCGAACGCGCCTGCAAGCTTCGAGGCTATATTCTGAAGTCGGAGGAACTGCCGACATTGCTGCAGCGATTCATCGCACACTACATCGAGACGATGCCCGGCCTGACGCAGCCCTATCCGGGTCTGCTTGCGGCATTGGACGCCCTGAGGGCACAAGGCTACAAGTTCGCTGTCTGCACTAACAAGATGGAGTCGCTCGCACGCATCCTTCTGGAGCGGCTCGGGCTCACCCACTATTTCGAGGCGATCACCGGCGGCGATACCTTCACCGTTCGCAAGCCAAATGCGGAGCACCTGATCGGCACCGTGGAACGCGCCGGCGGTGACCTCCGCCGCACCGTGATGATCGGCGACAGCATCAACGACATTCTGGTTGCCCGCAATGCCGGCGTCCCTTCCATCGCCGTCCCCTTCGGCTATTCGGACGTCAGCGTCGATACCCTCGGCCCGAACCGGGTCATCACCCACTATGACGAGCTCACACCAGCGCTCGTCCGCGACTTGCTGGCTGCGTAGAACCGGACTGTACCAGGGTAATTTGCTGGAAAGGTTGTAGCGGCACTTGCGCGATTCGCGCTCCTGCGCCACAACTTGAGCACGCCTCAACTCAAACGAAACGATTGGCCGGCTCGTAGCATATAGTCCGGTTTTGTCTGCGTCGAAGATGAAGCGTACAACGCATCTCGACAGCGGAGTGCACGCTTGCTCATAGCAGACCCCGAAGACCGCAATGCCGGTAGACTGCCTTCTCGTAAAGGGCTTTTCGCACCCATCTTCCGCACAGTTACGATTTGCATCGCGCTCTGCGCTGGCATTGCGTTTTACATCTATGGCGATCGCATCATCGGTTACGTCGAAAAGATGGTTGCAGCCAAGCCCGATCCGGCGTTACTCGCGATCTATAAGCAATACGATATCGAACCACTGCCGAATGTGGTTGCCGGCCGTAACCCGATGTCCACTTATCTTGACATGCTGCGTCGCGAGCCATGTGATTGGAATGCGCTCTACAAATTTGGCATGGAGCTGCAAGCGCAAGGCTATCGCCATGAGGCTGCGACGGCACTTGTGGCATTTTCCAATAAGTGCACCCCCTCCAATGTTGCCCTTCAGAGTGCAGCCAGCATTCTTCTTAACCTGAGCGAGTTCGACCAAGCGCAGAAGGTCGCCGATGACTTGATTGCGATGACGCCGGGAGTGCCGGATTACCATTTCCTACGAGCGCAGATCCGGCAAGGAGCAAAGAAATATCGCGATGCTATCGGCGACTACTATTCAGTTATCGGCCTCACGGACAACGTGGCGAACTTGAATAGCCTCACCTATCAGGGCATTTCCGACAGCTACCGTGCGCTTGGCGACTATTGCGCGGCGCTCACACCGCTGCAGAGTTGGATATCAATCAATCCGGATCGAAACGATACCTCCGTCGTGCGCGGGATCATCAAGAACTACGCCGCACAAGGGAAATGTACATCCACCTATGCCGCGGGCAGCGATCGTTTCCCGACGCAAGGCAAGGACGTCATTGTTGCTAAAGTATCGATCAATGGTGTCAGCGGCAATTTCGTGGTCGATACAGGCGCCGGATTCGTCAGTGTCACTAAGGCATTCGCTTCCCGCGCCAAGCTGCCAGTCGATTCTGCCAACGACATTTTGCTGCAGACGGCCAACGGTGTCTCTCAGGGCACGCGAGCGTCTGCGGCCACGGTGAAAGTTGGACGGGTCGAAGCCAACGACGTCGCCACCGTCATCCTTAACGATGATATGGCACTTGGCAGCGCCATCGACGGATTGCTTGGCCGCTCATTCCTCTCCCGCTTTGACGTCACCTTTGGCACTCACGAATGGCGGATCGAGACGAAGGAATAGAGCCGGCGCGTGGGCGGCCATCTATGATCGATGCCAAACGAGACTTTCGGCCTCCATCGCGCTTAGGCTGCGCTGAAATGACAAAGAAGGGGCCCAATGGACCGCCTCCTGGTATTCTTAGTCTCATCCCAAATCAGATTTGTGCCGACCGCGCCTTGGTCGTCGCGTCGAGCGCCTTCTGCGTTGCCGCATCGCGATCGTAGACATCGTTGAAATACTGCACGACGCCATCCTTGTTCGGCCAGGCGGTGAAATAGGCGATGTAGATCGGAAATTTCTGCGGCACGGGCACGGCCTTGTTCTGGCCGGTGGCGATCTGCTTTGCGACATCGTCGACTGTGGTGTTCAGCACGGCAGCTGCCATGGCGCGCGGGTCGGCAAGGCGGACGCAACCGTGGCTCAGCGCGCGCATATCCTTCTTGAAGAAGCTCTTTTGCGGCGTGTCGTGCATGTAGATCGCATGCGAGTTCGGGAAGAGGATCTTCAGCTCACCCAGCGCATTGTCGCTGCTCGGCGGCTGGCGGACGGAGACATTCTTGGTCGAGCCATACCAGTCGACACTGGACGACGCCACAGCATGGCCGCCGACCTCAACCTGATAACCCATGCGGTCGAGATAGTTCGGATCGGCACGCAGCTTGGGCAGCATTTCGTTGATGATGATCGACTGCGGAACACCCCAGAACGGATTGAATTCAACGGTCTGGATCTGGTTCTCGAAGAAGAACGTCTGATGCTGCTTGCCGCCGACGACGACACGCATCGACAGCTGTTCCTGGTTGTTGTTGTGATAGTAGACCATGAAGGCCGGCTGGTTAATCAAGACGTAGCGCGGGCCAAGTTCGTCCGGCAGCCAGCGCAACTGCTCCATGGCGATGACCAGCTTCTGGATCTTCGCGTCGTTATTCTCGCCGACCATGGCGCGAACCGAAGATTGGCCGATGACGCCGTCAGACGTCAGGCCTTTTTCTTTCTGGAAGTCTTCGACCAGCGAGACGAGGTCCGGCGTATAGTCCGGCGTGCCGGTGTAGCCAGCAAGCGTCACGGCGTTCTTGACCTTCAGCGCATCCGAACCGCGTTGCTCAATGGCCTTGACAATATTGGCCATCTCCGGCGAGCTGCCGCCGGGCTTCAGGGTGCCATCCAACGCGATGGAGATATGGGCGCTATCGCTGCTTTCGCCGCGAAGCTTCGCAAGCTCGGCCTTCAGTTCCATGAACTCCTGGTTCGAAGGGCTGCGGCTATTGAGATAGGCGGCAACATCCGGGCTCGCCTGCAGCAGGCCGAGAACCGGCGTCAGGTTGACGTCCTTGCGCTTGAAATCGTGATACCCGGAGATCTTGTTCGGGTCGAGACGGCCGCGGACCGTATCCTGAACGAACATCAGTACCTTGCTGGAAAGTGCAAGCTCGAATTGCATCAAGGCGCGGTCGCGCATGGTCGGATCGACACTTGCGGGATCGAAGCTCGGGGCCTGAACCGCATAGTCGGCCGGGTCGAGGCCGACGGAGCCGGCATCGGCCAGAACAGCCATGGCTGCCTTCGCCTTGTCATCGATGACATTGTCGGCAACCCAGACGAGCGGCTTGCTCTGGTCCGCATAATAGGCCTCGAGCGCCTTGGCGATGTCATTCGTCGCCATCACACGAGCGTCGGTCAGAAAGCGGCGCTGCGAAGCGCTGGTATCGACGGCAACCGGCGTCGTCGACGCATCCGCAACAGCCCCGGTCACCACCGGGTCGGCGAAGCGGTTGGACGCCACGAGACGCATCGGCTCGGGCTTGTAGGTGTAATATTTGGGCGCGCTAACCGTGGGGAGCGGTTCTTTTGTCTGCACCGGCGCAGCGGAGCTAACGCCCGGCTGACCGCGACTCGCGTTGAGCGGAGCGTAGACTTGCGTGCTCTCCTGGCGCCCCTGGCCACCGCGAATGAAGTCCATGAGGGTCATGGCATTTGCGGAGGTCGCGCCCGCGGCGGAGATGCCGCAGGAAAGCGCCAGGACGGATGCTGCGGCTTTAGTGACAAGTTTCATTCTCTAATCAGTCCCCGTGTCATGCGGTAGCCTCGAGGCAGACGGCGCTGTTTTCAGTTCAACTCGGCCACGATGTTCAAAACACCGTTTAACCATTAGAATTAAAACGGCCAGACCCCGCCTTTCGTTCAATGCCTCAACTTTGTGTGACAAAGCGGAAGCATCCTTCGCGGTTTAGTTCGAACAAAATTATGAAATTATTAGTTAATTTTTTATTGAAGTTTCGCGCGGTTTTTGAGTGGCAATAAAGACGCTCTGAAGAATATCTATCGAGCGTGTTAAAAAGAACACGGCCCTCCTTACCGTCCGGAAAACATGATGAGAATACTCATAAAATCCCTCGTTCGCTGTTTTCTTGAGCGTCGTTCGGACCTATATGACGGCTATCCTTTTCAACGGAAAAGCAGGATCAGACAGAATGACCGCCACCCGCACTGAAACCGACACTTTTGGCCCGATCGAAGTAGCAAGCGACCGCTATTGGGGCGCACAAGCGCAGCGCTCGCTGGGCAACTTCAAGATCGGCTGGGAAAAGCAGCCGCTATCGATCGTACGCGCCCTCGGTATCGTCAAGCAGGCGGCGGCGCGTGCCAACATGGAACTTGGTCAGTTGGACCCTGCTCTCGGAAAAGTGATCGTCGAGGCGGCCCAGGAAGTCATTGACGGCAAGCTCAATGAGCATTTCCCGCTGGTCGTCTGGCAGACGGGCTCCGGCACGCAGTCGAACATGAATGCCAATGAGGTGATCTCGAACCGGGCGATCGAAATGCTAGGCGGCGTCATGGGCTCCAAGAAGCCGGTGCATCCGAACGACCACGTCAATATGAGCCAGTCGTCGAACGACACCTACCCGACGGCAATGCACATCGCCTGCGCCGAGCAGATCGTTCATCACCTGCTGCCGAGCCTCAAACATCTGCACGCGGCGCTGGAAAAGAAAGTTGCCGACTTCGCCCATATCATCAAGATCGGCCGCACCCATACCCAGGATGCCACGCCGTTGACCCTCGGCCAGGAGTTTTCCGGCTACGCCGCGCAGGTCGCCTCGGCTATCAAGCGCATCGAACTGACGCTGCCGGGCCTTTGCGAACTCGCCCAGGGCGGCACAGCCGTCGGAACCGGCCTAAACGCGCCGATCGGCTTTGCGGAAAAGGTGGCCCACGAAATCGCCGGGATCACCGGCCTGCCCTTCGTCACCGCGCCGAACAAGTTCGAGGCGCTGGCCGCCCATGACTCCATGGTCTTCAGCCATGGCGCCATCAATGCCGCGGCCGCCGCTCTCTTCAAGATTGCCAATGATATCCGCCTGCTCGGCTCCGGTCCCCGGTCCGGCCTTGGTGAGCTGGCCCTGCCGGAAAACGAACCGGGTTCGTCGATCATGCCGGGGAAGGTCAATCCGACCCAATGCGAAGCCATGACGCAGGTTTGCATCCACATCTTCGGCAACAACGCCGCACTGACTTTCGCCGACAGCCAGGGTCATTTCGAACTGAACGTCTACAATCCGATGATGGCCTATAACTTCCTGCAGTCGGTACAATTGCTCGGCGACGCAGCCGTCTCTTTCACCGACAATTGCGTCGTCGGCATCGAGGCACGCGAGGACAATATCAAGGCTGGTCTGGAGCGCTCACTGATGCTCGTGACGGCGCTGGCCCCGAAAATCGGCTACGACAATGCCGCGAAGATCGCCAAGACGGCGCACAAGAACGGTACGACCTTGAAGGAAGAGGCTTTGGCGAGCGGTCTGGTTTCGGCGGAAGATTATGACGCCATCGTTCGACCGGAGACGATGATCGGGCCGAAGTGAATTCGGCCCAGTAAGAAAGCACTTCCGGTATCTGCCGGAAGTGCTTTGTCTGTAATGATTAGTGTACCGACGCGGTGATCGGCTTGTAGTGCAGCGGTGCGCGGTCGCTCGGATGTTCCGGGATCATGTCGGCGGCGGTCAGGACGTCAGCCGGGTTGATCGACGCCATGATTTCCTTGTGAAAAGCATGCTGCAAATAGCCATTGTGACTGAGTGCCAGCATGCTCACTCCGACGACCGCTGCGGCAACCGCTAGCGGAGAGATGTGGTGATGATGATTGTGGGAGATATCCATGATCTCAACCTGTCCCAGGGCTGTTTGGGCACCTGCCCTGCCTGTATGGTTGAAATGTGCTCCTTGCTGGTCGTTCTCTCAAGAGCGGTTTTGAGCACCAATTGTCTACAGGACATTGACAATCACATCTCTTGAAATTCAGTTGTGACATCCAGCCAATTGCATTTGGACCTTGCCGGATTTAGACCGTTCGCAAACGTCTCTCCCGCCACATCAAGGCATTGAAAGGTCCCGCATGGCTGACGATCTCTTTCCCCTCGGCGACGACGCCACCCCCTACCGCAAAATCTCCGGCGACTATGTTTCCGTTGATACGTTCAAGGGCCAGGACATCCTGACCGTCGATCCCGAGGGCATCCGACTGCTTGCGGAGACGGCCTTTGCCGATATCAACCACCTGCTTCGCCCCGGTCATCTGCAGCAGCTTGCTTCCATCCTCGAGGACCCGGAGGCGACCGATAACGACCGCTTCGTCGCCTACGACCTGCTGAAAAATGCCAATATCGCCGCAGGCGGAGTGCTGCCCATGTGCCAGGATACCGGCACGGCGATCATCATGGGCAAGAAAGGCCGCCGCGTCTGGACCGAAGGCGGCGATAGCGCGGCTCTGGCAAAGGGTGTGCTCGACGCCTACGAAAAGAAAAACCTGCGCTACTCGCAGCTCGCGCCCATCAAGATGTTCGAGGAAAAGAACACCAAGAACAATCTCCCAGCCCAAATCGACATCTATGAGGAAGGCACCGACGCCTACGAATTCCTCTTCGTCGCCAAGGGCGGCGGCTCGGCCAACAAGACCTTCCTCTATCAGGGTACGCCGTCGCTACTCACCCATGACCGCATGCTGGATTTCCTCAAGGAGAAGATCCTGACACTGGGCACGGCGGCCTGTCCTCCCTACCATCTGGCGATCGTCGTCGGCGGCACCTCAGCGGAGATGAACCTCAAGACCGTCAAGCTCGCCTCGACGCGTTATCTCGACTGTCTTCCCACGGAGGGCTCCGAAAACGGGCATGCCTTCCGCGATATCGAGATGGAAAAGGAAATCCACAAGCTTACGCAGAGCCTCGGTGTCGGCGCGCAGTTCGGCGGCAAATATTTCTGCCATGATGTCCGCGTCATCCGCCTGCCTCGCCATGGCGCTTCGCTGCCGATCGGCCTTGGAGTCTCCTGTTCCGCCGATCGGCAGGCCAAGGGCAAAATCACCCGCGACGGCATCTTCATCGAGCAGCTTGAAACCAATCCGTCGAAATACATGCCCGAAATCGACGAGGCCAAGCTTTCCGAATCGGTGATCCGTGTCGACCTCAACCGGCCGATGGCCGACATCCTGGCGGAACTGTCCCGGCATCCGGTCAAGACCCGGCTGTCGCTGACCGGCACCATCATCGTCGCCCGCGACCTGGCGCATGCAAAAATCCGCGACCGCCTGGAAAAAGGTCAGGGCATGCCGGATTATCTGAAAAACCATCCCGTCTACTATGCCGGCCCGGCCAAGACGCCGGCCGGCTACGCCTCCGGCTCGTTCGGCCCGACGACGGCTGGACGCATGGACAGCTACGTTGACCAGTTCCAGTCCTTCGGAGGCTCGATGGTGATGCTCGCCAAGGGCAATCGCTCGCGTGCGGTGCGCGAGGCCTGCAAGGCACATGGCGGCTTCTATCTTGGCTCGATCGGCGGCCCGGCCGCGCGCCTCGCTCAGGACTGCATCAAAAAGGTCGAAGTGTTGGAATATCAGGAATTCGGCATGGAAGCGGTCTGGAAAATCGAAGTCGAAGACTTCCCTGCCTTCATCGTCATCGACGACAAGGGCAACGACTTCTTCCAGGAACTCAATCTCGGCTGAACTTTGTCGCCAGAACAGACAAAAGGAAGGCGCCTTGGCGCCTTCCTTGTAAGTGTTTATTATAATGAAATT
>NZ_JARFYM010000111.1 GCF_030272705.1 Rhizobium mayense
GATGTCGGCCCGGGTGTGACCTCGGTGAAGAAAGGCGACCACGTCATTCCGCTTTATACGCCCGAATGCCGCGAATGCCCCTCCTGCCTCAGCCGCAAGACCAATCTGTGCACGGCGATCCGTTCCACCCAAGGCCAGGGGCTGATGCCGGACGGCACTTCGCGTTTTTCGATCGGCAAGGACAAGATCCATCACTATATGGGCTGCTCGACCTTCGCCAATTATACGGTGCTGCCGGAGATCGCCGTCGCCAAGGTCAATCCGGACGCCCCCTTCGACAAGATCTGCTATATCGGCTGCGGCGTCACGACCGGCATCGGGGCAGTCATCAACACCGCCAAGGTGGAGATGGGCGCAACGGCGATCGTCTTCGGTCTCGGCGGCATCGGCCTCAATGTCATCCAGGGCTTGAAGCTTGCCGGTGCCGACAAGATCATCGGCGTCGATCTCAACAATGACAAGAAGGCCTGGGGCGAACGCTTCGGCATGACGCATTTCGTCAATCCGAAGGAGGTCGGCGACGACATCGTTCCCTATCTCGTCAACATGACGAAGCGCGGCGCCGACCAGATCGGCGGGGCCGACTACACCTTCGACTGCACCGGCAACACCAAGGTGATGCGCCAGGCGCT
>NZ_JARFYM010000112.1 GCF_030272705.1 Rhizobium mayense
CGAGTTGGAACTCGCCGAACATGTCGAACTCGCCGAGTTCTTTCGAAAGACCTATGGGCCAACCGGGGCCTTTAATGCAAAGCCGTTCGAGGGCAGTCAAAGCTGGGCCGGAGCAAGACCTGAGCTTCGTGCAATCGCCTATGACGCTAGTGGCGTCGCCGCTCACATGGGATTGCTGCGCCGGTTCATAAAGGTTGGCACAACCGATCAGTTGGTGGCTGAGCTCGGACTATATGGTGTGCGTCCGGATCTCGAGGGTTTGGGGATCGGGCATTCGATCCAAGCCATGCTTCCGGTGTTGCGCGAACTGGCTGTTCCGTTTGCTTTCGGCACGGTGCGGCCCGCATTGCAAAAACACATTGAGAGGTTCGGTCGAAACGGCCCGGTGACTGTTGTGTCGGAGATTAGCGTACGATCCACGCTGCCACACGCGCGTACAGACCTGCCACCCACGCGCGTCGAGGACCCACTTGTCATTATTCTGCCTGTTGGACGGCCAATCTCCGATTGGCCAGCTGGTACGACGATCGACCGGAACGGACCGGAGTTATGACGCACCTCGATTGCTTATACGAAG
>NZ_JARFYM010000113.1 GCF_030272705.1 Rhizobium mayense
GCAGTGGAATATGATTTGACGACCGTTATGTGGCAGATCACCGATCCGATCGAGCGGCACGTTTATTGCGCCGGGAATATGCTCACGCGCATATTCATCTGCACTGCGGATGTCGACTAGGATTGCGCCCGCAGTGATCGCTGCGCGAGTATCGGCGGGAGAAATAGACGCAAGCGTCATAGTATTAATCCTTGCAATAGAGATAGCAGAGGGGGAGGGCAGCAGCGTTGCTGTGCAGGCGGCCCAATGAAGCAGGAAGCACCAGGAGGGCAGCTTAATGCATGCCCATACCGGAACCATCGGCCTTCAGGCCGGTGAGCATGTCAGGGTTGATCGACACACCCGGTCGCTGAAGCGTCGCACAACGATACGAAAGCGGAATTAATCGCCCTTTTTTGAGCCTCTGATCCGCCCCCGAGGGTCCACCGGCGCGGCTCCGCTGCCGCTCACGCAAGGCGTTCGCTGCGCCGCTCCCGTGGGCTTCGGGGACGGCCCAAAGATCATAGAGAGAGATCACAAAAAAATTTGTTATTTATCAATGATGTGATGGGGGGGGGTAGCCCACCAGCTATGGGC
>NZ_JARFYM010000114.1 GCF_030272705.1 Rhizobium mayense
GCAAAGCCACGCAGGCGCTTGCCCTTAACACCCCAGCCGTAGAGCGGCGCCATATTGGTCTTAATCCAGGTTTCGTCGATGAACACGAGCCTTTGAGGATCAAGGCGCGTCTGCCATGACTGCCAGCGCTTGCGCCGACGGACGATGTCAGCGCGTGCCTGTTCAAGGGCAAACATCGTTTTTTTTGAAGCGCAGCCCCTCGCGGCGCAGGAAACGCCAAACGGCATCATGCGAGACGATGACGCCTCTCACCGCCAGTTCGGCCTTGAGACCGTGCAGGCTGATTTGCGGGCTCTGAGCAATCCGCTCGGCTATGAAAGCGCGATGCGGTTCCAAAAGGCGTTTGCGATGCCCTCCCATCTGACCGGGCGCGACCGAACCGCTGCGGCGATACCGCTGCGACCACTTCACAACAGACGAGACCGAGACACCAAACCGCGCCGCCACCGAGCGGCAGCTCTCGCCCGCCGCAACAGCGCCCACGACACGTTCACGCAGATCATTCGAAAGAGGTGCGACCATCGATGCTGACCTCCTCTCAGCCAGCATCTTGAATCACATTCGACATCAAAAGGG
>NZ_JARFYM010000115.1 GCF_030272705.1 Rhizobium mayense
ATAATAGTAATGGGTTCCGCCCTTTTCATCGAGGTAATCCGTCTTCTTGATCAGCCGCAGCCCGACTGTCTCCACGAAAAACTTCTCGGTCCGCTCCGCGTTGCTGGAGATGGACGTGATGTGATGGAAGCCACGCAGGGCATAGTCGTCGGTGATCGTCGGCATCGGTGCCGGCCAGGTTTCGGCGGCCACCAACAGCTCGCTGCGACCTCCGACAAGGTTTTCTTCCGGCTGGTGCTTGAACTCCGAACCAAGAACAGCCTCATCGTGACCGAAACCAGGCTCCGATGTCGCGATTTCGATGATCGCTCCGTCCGGATCGCGCAAGTAGATCGCGTGGAAATAGTTGCGGTTATAGGGGCCGGTCACGTGAATTCCGAGATCGGTAAGCCGGCGCTTCCATTTCAGCAATCCATTTCGGTTGGGCACGTGCAGTGCCAGGTGATGGTTCGTGCCGGCACCCCAGCGGCCCTTCGGGTCACCTGCGCGAGGGTTTGAAACCGCATCGGCCACCAACGCCGGATCGGTAAATCCATCCTTT
>NZ_JARFYM010000116.1 GCF_030272705.1 Rhizobium mayense
AAAGGATGGATTTACCGATCCGGCGTTGGTGGCCGATGCGGTTTCAAACCCTCGCGCAGGTGACCCGAAGGGCCGCTGGGGTGCCGGCACGAACCATCATCTGGCACTGCACGTGCCCAACCGAAATGGATTGCTGAAATGGAAGCGCCGGCTTACCGATCTCGGAATTCACGTAACCGGCCCCTATAACCGCAACTATTTCCACGCGATCTACCTGCGCGATCCGGACGGAGCGATCATCGAGATCGCGACATCGGAGCCCGGTTTTGGACACGACGAGGCTGTTCTTGGTTCGGAATTCAAGCACCAGCCGGAAGAAAACCTTGTCGGAGGTCGCAGCGAGTTGTTGGTGGCCGCCGAAACCTGGCCGACGCCGATGCCGACGATCACCGACGACTATGCCCTGCGTGGCTTCCATCACATCACGTCCATCTCCAGCAATGCGGAGCGGACCGAGAAGTTTTTCGTGGAGACAGTCGGGCTGCGGCTGATCAAGAAGACGGATTACCTCGATGAAAAGGGCGGAACCCATTACTATTAT
>NZ_JARFYM010000117.1 GCF_030272705.1 Rhizobium mayense
AGCAGAACCACTACGCTCCTAACGTCGTTGCTGGTGCCGGCTACAAGGCTGGTGCATGGCAGTTCCGCGTCGTCGGTGGTTATGACTCCATCGTCGAAGAAGGCGCTGTCAAGGCTCGTATCGACGCCACGTTCGGTGCGTTCACGGCCTTCTTGATGGGCGGCTGGAACACGGACGGCTCCAAGCTGAACCAGTATGCCGGCTCGAACCTGGACCCGTCGGCTTGCCCGGCTGACCGTGGCGATCTCTGCGGCTGGGGTGACTGGGCTGTTTGGGGTGGCGTTGGCTACAAGATCAGCGACAAGCTGAAGTGGAACGTACAGCTCGCCTACACCGACTCGAAGATCTTCGAAGCCACGACGAACCTCAAGTTCAACCCGGTCAAGAACCTCCTCGTCGAGCCGGAAGTTACCTACACCAACTTCGATTCTGTGAACCAGGATCAGTGGGCTGGTATCCTCCGCTTCCAGCGCAGCTTCTAA
>NZ_JARFYM010000118.1 GCF_030272705.1 Rhizobium mayense
TGCGCTGAAGACCGGCCAGGTCGCCGCCCTGAAGTCCACGCAGATCGCAGCCCTCTCCACCGATCAGGTTGCCGCGCTCAACAGCACGCAGATCAAGGCCCTGACCGCTTCCGAAGTGGGTGCTCTGTCCACCGCTGACATCGCAACCTTCTCCACCGACGAGATCGCCGCTCTTTCGACCGCCGCTCTCGCTGGCCTCACCTCCGATAAGGTCGCTGCCCTCTCCACCGATCAGGTTGCCGCTCTCTCCACCGGTCAGATCGCCAAGCTCTCCACCGGCCAGATCGGCGCTCTGTCCACCGACCAGGCCAAGGTCCTGACCACCGACCAGGTTGGTGCCCTGACCTCGACCCAGATCGGCGTGCTCTCCACCGACGACGTTGCCGCCCTCTCCACCGACCAGATCGGTGCGCTGAAGACCGGCCAGGTCGCCGCCCTGAAGTCCACGCAGATCGCAGCCCTCTCCACCGATCAGGTTGCC
>NZ_JARFYM010000119.1 GCF_030272705.1 Rhizobium mayense
CCCCGACGCGACCAATTGCAGAACCTCGCGCTCGCGCGTTGTCAGGGATTCGTATCGCGCACGGAGGGATTCGAGTTCGCGCTCCAGCTCCTTCAACCTGATATCCTCGACCAACGCGCATGCAATCGCGTCCATCATGTCCTGGTCGCGGAAGGGCTTCGATAGGAAGTCAACGGCACCGGCCTTCATCGCCCGCACCGACATCGGTATGTCTCCATGACCGGTTATGAACAGGATGGGCACGCGCTCCCCGCGCTTTAAGAGTTCGGCTTGAAGGTCGAGCCCGCTCATAAGGGGCAGGCGCACGTCCGTCACCAGGCAGCGAACGCCCTCAGGCAGGGGCTTTGACAAGAGCTCGACCGCACTCGCGTAAAGCGCGGTCCGATATCCCGCGGATCTGACAAGGCCATCGAGGGATTTAAGGACCAGCTCATCGTCGTCAACGATGAGTACGATCGGCGCGGTGCTAGAGCTCGGCTG
>NZ_JARFYM010000120.1 GCF_030272705.1 Rhizobium mayense
CAGCCGAGCTCTAGCACCGCGCCGATCGTACTCATCGTTGACGACGATGAGCTGGTCCTTAAATCCCTCGATGGCCTTGTCAGATCCGCGGGATATCGGTCCGCGCTTTACGCGAGTGCACTCGAGCTTTTGTCAAAGCCCCTGCCTGAGGGTGTCCGCTGCCTGGTCACGGACGTGCGCCTGCCCCTTATGAGCGGGCTCGACCTTCAAGCCGAACTCTTAAAGCGGGGAGAGCGCTTGCCCATCCTGTTCATAACCGGCCATGGAGACATACCGATGTCTGTGCGGGCGATGAAGGCCGGTGCCGTTGACTTCCTATCGAAGCCCTTCCGCGACCAGGACATGATGGACGCGATTGCATGCGCGTTGGTCGAGGATATTAGGTTGAAGGAGCTGGAGCGCGAACTCGAATCCCTCCGTGCGCGATACGAATCCCTGACAACGCGCGAGCGCGAGGTTCTGCAATTGGTCGCGTCGGGG
>NZ_JARFYM010000013.1 GCF_030272705.1 Rhizobium mayense
CATGTGACCTCGCTCGAGGCCTACGATGCCAAAGGCGAGATGATCATCCAGTTCTTCGGCAAGCGGAAGGAAGGCTTCGACGAGCGCCGTAGCTGGCGCACCATTATCGAGAATCTGCCGAAGGCCGACGCCAGCGTCGCCGCGTAAGGATCGGGCCATGACGATGTTGAAAAACTTCAAGCGCATCAAGCCGTGGGAAATCGCGCTGACGGTGCTGGTGATGGCCTTGCCATTCATTCCCGCGAGCCCGATCAACGGCGGCTATAATTCCGTCAAGCACGCCCATGCCGCGGAAGCCCCGAAAATCGATACCTCGCGTCTCGTCTCGATCGGCGGCGACGTCACCGAGATCATCTATGCGCTGGGCGAGGAAAACCGGCTGATTGCCCGCGATTCCACCAGCATGTATCCGGAAACCGCTGCCAAGCTGCCCGATGTCGGCTATATGCGCGCACTTTCGCCGGAGGGCATCCTGGCCGTCAATCCGACCGCGATCATCGCAGTCGACGGCTCCGGCCCGCCGGAGGCTCTGGCAGTGCTGCGCAATGCCCGCGTGCCTTTCGAGGCCGTGCCGCAAAGCTATGATCGTGACGGCATCCTGAAGAAGATCGATGTCGTGGGCTCGCTGCTCGGCGTTCCGGACAAGGCGAAGGCGCTCGAAGATAAGGTCGCCGCCGATCTTGACGCTGCAATCGCAGACGCCGGGAAACGCCCGGAGGGCGAACGCAAACGTGTGCTGTTCGTCCTGAGCAACCAGAACGGCAAGATCCTCGCTTCCGGCAGTGACACCGCCGCCGACAGCATCATCAAGCTTGCCGGCGCCATCAATGCCGTCGACAGCTTCTCGGGCTACAAGCCGCTGAGCGATGAAGCGATCATCGAGGCCAAGCCCGACGCGATCCTGATCATGGACCGTGAGGGTCCATTGTCGATGACGAATGACGACCTCCTGAAGCAACCGGCCATTTCGCTGACACCCGCGGCCAGCCGCAAGGCGGTCATCCGCATGGACGGCCTGCATCTGCTCGGCTTTGGGCCGCGCACCGCCAGTGCCGTGCGCGAGCTCAACACGGCAATCTACGGGGGCTGAGGTGGCGCTTAACGAGGTCATGCCGGGGCTGAAGCGCATGTCGCACCACACGGATCGTCGCCATCGTGAGGGCGACCGCACCACGCTTGCGCTCTTCGTCCTGGCCGGCCTCGTGGTCGCAGCTCTCCTCGCTTTCGCATTTTCGATCACCACCGGCGCGTCGAATGCCTCGATCGTCGACGTCATCGGCAGCATGATTAGCGGCGGCGCGGACAACGCTCTGAGCAGCCGCGACCGCATCATCATCTTCGATATCCGCCTGCCGCGCGCCATCCTCGGCTTCCTGATCGGCGGCGGGCTTGCTGTCTCCGGCGCGGTCATGCAGGGCCTGTTCCGCAACCCGCTGGCCGATCCTGGCCTGATCGGCGTTTCGGCCGGCTCCAGTCTCGGCGCCGTGGCGATGATCGTCCTCAGCGGCGGTATCCTTACCCCTGTCGCCCATGTCTTCGGCATCTTCTCCTTGCCGATCGCCGCCTTCATCGGCGGCCTCGTCACGACCATACTCCTCTACAGAGTGGCGACACGACATGGGCAAACATCCATAGCGACCATGTTGCTCGCCGGTATCGCGCTCGGTTCCCTGGCACTGGCCGCAACCGGCGTGCTGATCTACATGGCCGATGACCGGCAACTGCGCGACCTCACCTTCTGGAGCATGGGCTCGCTCGCCGGGGCAACCTGGACCAAGATCGCCGCCGCCGGACCGATCATCGTCTTCTCCATGCTGCCGCTGCCCTTCATGGCGCGCGGCCTCAATGCGCTGACGCTCGGCGAAGCCGCTGCCTTCCACATGGGCATCACTGTGCAGCGATTGAAGAATGTCGCCATCGTCAGCGTTGCCGCCGCGATCGGCGCCTCCGTCGCGGTTAGCGGCGGCATCGGCTTCGTCGGCATCATTGTGCCGCATATCCTGCGCATGGCGATCGGTCCCGACCATCGCTTCCTGTTGCCCGCTTCAGCGCTGTTCGGCGGCACGTTGCTGATCATCGCCGACGCGGTGGCGCGCACCGTCGTCTCGCCGGCCGAACTGCCGATCGGCATCATCACCGCCGGTGTCGGCGGGCCGTTCTTCCTGTGGATGTTGCTTCGGCAGCGCTCGCACCTCAGCCTGTGAGTTATCGATGATTGACGTCTCGAACCTTTCCGTCCGGCTTGCGGGCAAGACAGTCGTGCACGATGTCTCCTTCACAGCCTCGGCCGGCGCGCTGACAGCGATTTGCGGACCGAACGGCTCGGGCAAGACGACGATCATGAAGGCCATTTCGGGGGAACTCGCCTATCGGGGCTCGGTGCTTCTCAACGCAACGGCAATCGGCAGCCTTCAAGCCTGGCAACTGGCCGAAATGCGCGGCGTGCTGCCGCAGGCGAGCGCCATCTCCTTTCCCTTCACCGTCCGCGAAATCGTCCGCATGGGGCTGACGACCGGGCGCAACCGTCATCCCGAACAGGCCGATCGCATCGCCGCGGAGGCGCTGTCGTCCGTCGATCTCGCTGGCTTCGAAGGTCGCTTCTATCAGGAGCTTTCCGGCGGCGAGCAACAACGCGTCCAACTGGCCCGGGTGCTATGCCAGATCCCCGAGCCCATCGTCGACGGCAAGCCTTGCTGGCTGCTTCTCGACGAGCCCGTCTCCAGCCTCGACATCAGCCATCAGCTCACCATCATGACGCTCGCCCGGCAATTCTGCCGGCGCGGCGGCGGCGTCATTGCCGTGATGCACGATCTCAATCTCACCGCTCTCTTCGCCGATCAGATGGTCTTGCTGAAGAACGGTCGGTTGCAGGCAGCCGGTCCTGTGGCCAACGTTTTGACCGATCGGCATCTGCAGAATGTCTTCGGCTGCGCGCTCAGGGTCAACCGCGTCCCGCTCGGTGGCGTCCCGTTCGTGCTCGCTCACAGTGCGTTGGCGGAGTGATTTCCCTTTCGGGGCACGGCCCGGAACTTTTCGTTACATCGCTGCGTTGATGACCAATGATGCAAATCAATGCTCTGCACGCTTAACAGCGCAATATGCTGGCAGCATTCGATTATCGCCGGCGCAAATTTTCAGGCGCCAGGACAAAGACGCCAACGACGTAAGGGAGCAAGACCATGGCACCATCCATCCTCCATTCGGCGCGAGCCAAGCGTAATGGCGGCAGCTTGCACGACATCGAAGCCAGCATCGAAGAGCAGATCGAACATCTGCGCAACGAAATTGCCGCTTTCGCCAAGGTTGTCGGTGAAAACAGCGCCAAGCAGAGCCAGACGATGCGCGCGCGCGCCGAGACTAGCTACGAGGATCTCACGGCTCGCGGCGAAGAACTGCTGCGTGAGCTGCAGCACGGCTATGTCAGGGGCACGCGGGAAATGCGCAGGACGGTGCGCCAGCATCCCATTGCCACCATCGGGGCTGCTGCAGCTTTCGGATTGGCAGTTGCCCTGCTTCTTTCGCGCCGTTGAGGAGCTTCAATGCTAGCTCCGTTCCTCGGCCTGCTTCTGTCAGGCACTTTGAATCGTACCGTTGCGCGCACCAAGCGCAACGGTATTTTTGTGGGCATCGCCGCGATCCTCATTTTGACAGCCTACGCCTTTGCGCTGGTAGCCGCCGCCATTTGGCTGGCAACCATCTACGGAGCAGCCGTTTCGGCGCTGTTGATTGCTGCCGGCGCCCTGCTGCTCGGCCTGATCGTTCTCGTCATCATGGCGATCATCAACAAGCAGGAGGAGCGCCGCCTCCATGAACGCCGGGTTGCCTTGGAATCCATGGCCGTCGCTGCGCTCGGCCTCGCAAAGTCTCAACCGTTGCTGACCGCTGCAATCGCCACTGCTCTGGTATTGGGCAATTTGCTGGGAACGAAGAAGCGGGATGATTGAGAGCGGCGGCCTGACCCGGATTGCATTTGTCTAGAAAGCAAACGCCTTGGACGTCAGCGGCGCGGAGGTGGCGTCGGGACCGAAGTCCGCTTCGCCGGAAATCTGAAGCAATTCCTGCAGACGCTGCCGGGCTCTGTTGACGCGGCTTTTGATGGTACCGACGGCGCAGCCGCAGATCTCTGCAGCCTCCTCATAGGAAAAACCGGAGGCGCCGACGAGGATGATGGCTTCGCGTTGATCGGCCGGTAACTGATCGAGCGCCTTGCGGAAATCCTGCAGGTCGAGCGCGCCATATTGCGAGGGATGCGTCGCCATCGATTCTGTAAACAGGCCGTCGCTGTCCTGCACCTCGCGGCCACTTTTGCGCATCTGGCTATAAAGTTCGTTGCGCAGGATGGTGAAGAGCCAGGCCTTCATATTCGTGCCCATCTCGAAATGATCCTGCTTAGCCCAAGCCTTCATGATCGTGTCCTGCACAAGATCATCGGCGCGGTCGTGGCGGCCGGTCAACGATATGGCGAAGGCACGCAGGCTCGGCAGAGCGGCCAGGAGTTCTCGCTTGAAGCTCGGTTGCGATTCCATGACGCTTCCTCCTTAATCGGAGAGTTTTGCGGAAGCTAACCGCTCAGCCTGATCCAGCTTCTCAAGCAGGTCAAGGAAACGATCGGGGATAGCTTCATCCTGCACCGCAGCGTAGAAGGACCGCAGCCGGTTACCGATCTGATTGTTGGGATCGAGGATATCGACCGCGCGCACGTCAGGCCGTTTGCGGTCCGCGTCCTCTTGATTTTGGGTAGTCATTTAGCTCGCTTCCGCATTTTCTCGCGTTCATGGATCGGAGTGCATCCTTGTACACTCTAGTCTGGGAGGCCGGTATGCCTCACGCCCATCCGCTTCGGCCCCGAATCGGAGCGGTTGAAACCTACTGTTCGTCGGCAGGGTAATGCCCCTATTTAAAAAAAGTTCCGGTACGCAGGAACTTTTTTACTGAGTTGGCGTTTGCATGTCATTGCAGTCTTGGAGGCTGTGTTTCAATTAGAAATTGGTAAAGGGCGGGAGCCATTGATGACACTTTCCACACGCATTGCGCCGCATCTTCCCTTTCTGCGCCGCTACTCCCGCGCCTTGACAGGGACACAGACATCGGGAGACGCCTATGTCGCAGCCGTTTTGGAAGCGATCATTGCCGATCTTTCCATCTTCCCGGACACCTCCAACGACCGCGTCGCCCTTTATAAACTCTTCACCAAGCTGTTCGGTTCCTCGGCAGTTCAGATTCCCGAGCCGACATCCCCCTATGCTTGGGAGCAGCGCGCCTCGGTGAATCTCGCCAAGGTTTCTCCGGTCGCCCGCCAGGCCTTCCTTCTTGCCTCGGTCGAAAATTTCCGCCTCGGCGAGATCGCCGATATTCTCGACGTCCCTGAAACCGAGGCCATGAACCTGCTCGACAAGGCGTCGCAGGAAATTTCGCGCCAGGTCGCGACCGATATCATGATCATCGAGGATGAACCGCTGATCGCGATGGACATCGAGCAGATGGTGGAAAGCCTCGGTCATCGGGTCACCGGCATCGCCCGCACCCATGCGGAGGCGGTTGCTCTTCACAATGCCACCAACCCCAGCATGGTGCTCGCCGACATCCAGCTCGCCGACGGCAGCTCCGGCATTGACGCGGTCAACGACATCCTCAAGTCATCCAGCATTCCGGTCATTTTCATCACCGCCTTCCCGGAGCGCTTGCTGACCGGCGAGCGGCCGGAGCCGACCTTCCTTGTGACCAAGCCATTCAATCCCGACATGGTGAAAGCCCTGATCAGCCAGGCCCTTTTCTTTAACGAAACCACAAAGGTGGCCGCCTGATACAATTTGACACCTTGTTGTGGAACAAAGATCGCGGCTGCACGTTGCGGCGGCTTAGGGACGCTTTACCGACTGTTATAGCGATTGACTGTATAAACCGGGCTGAGTTCTTCCGGTCGAGAATGCCCTGTCGGCGGGTTTCTCGAAATTCGAGTGAAAGGCGAGCCGGTGAATACGACTGAACCATTATCGGGTGCGCCTTTGAGTTTTGAAGGCAAGGCCGCTATGATGGAGCGCGCGCTTGGCAGCGCTGGTATTTCGATTCTCTTCCAGGACGCAAACCTTGCGATTCGCTACGCGGAAAACTTGCCCGACCACCTGAAACCGTCCCTGACCATCGGTGGCACGGATCTCCATCTCTTCGGCGAGAAAAACGGCGAACACCTGTTGCAGCTCAAACGCGGCGTGCTGGAAAGCGGCAAGCCCGCCACCGCGGAGGTAGAGCTGGTGACGGGCGATGGGTTGCGCATTTACGAGTTGAAGATCGAGCGTGTCGGCGGGCGTAAGACGCAGGGTCTGCTTTCCGTCATCTCCGAAATTACGGAGAGCCGGCATCGCGAAAAAGTATTGAAATCACTGCTGCGCGAGCTGTCGCACCGCTCCAAGAATCTATTGGCAATCATCCAGGGCATTGCCACGCAGACGGCGCGTCACACAGTGTCGCTCGATAACTTCCTGATCAAATTCCGCGGTCGCCTGCAGTCGCTGTCGAACTCCCAGGACTTGATCACCGATTCGAGCTGGCGCGGCGCCTATCTGTTCGAACTCGCTGAAAAGCAGTTCGCCCCCTATTGGCCCGATGCAGGGACGCCGATGCCGATCTACGGGATCAATGCGCATCTCACTCCGAATGCCGCCGTCCATCTCGGCCTCGCATTACACGAACTGATCGTCAATTCCGCCTCCCACGGGGCCATCTCCGCCGGTGCCACCAGTATCACGCTGAACTGCAAGGAGGCCGAACTCAACGGCAAGAAGGCGATCGAAGTGGCCTGGTCGGAACACTTCTACTTCCCTTCCGACCATGAATTCGAGGACAACAGCTTCAGCCGCACCGTGTTGGAGCGGGTCGTCCCCACCTCCATGAACGGGCGCGCCCAGTTCGCAATCGACGATGACAGCATCGGCTATCGCTTGACGATTCCCGAAACCGAATATGAGATTCTGAAGCGGCGCTGATACTCCCGAATGAAGACCGCAAACGAAAACAGCCAGTGCGAGGGCGGCGCACTGGCTGCTTTTCACTCATCGGGAGGGGACCGTGAGTAGATGCCCGGTGATGAGTTTTGGGGGCGTGCATCGGTTGATGCGATCATCACCAAGACACCTTCTTAACGACGGTGCTCGGCCTTGGTTCCCATCTTTCTAAAAAAAATTTCGATTTTTTCTCTATCGTCTATCGCACAAGTCAAAAAGGCCGCCGACGGCGATCGACCAGGCTTTTGATGAGCTATCCAAAACCCAGGAATTTCCCAGTTTATTTCCTAGAAGCTCATCGATCAATTTCAAAAAACATAACATAAAAACATATCGTTAGCGAGCGCCCCTCTTTCCCTCGTGACGTTATGCAATCGCAACAGCAGTCTCTGTTTCGGCAAAACTAAAAATCCAAAAATTTTACCGTTTGATAAATTTTTTATCCTGAGTTACCGTTCATTCCGCTAGCCGTTTACTATAATGAGGGAACTTCAATGGGACGACTGGAAACTGGAATTCATAAGGGCAGGCTGACGCCGGCCGAATATGACGCGAACTTTTCCGATCTGCATCCGCGCCTTAACGATCATGAGGCGCTGGTCGCTTCCGACCGCTGCTATTTCTGCTACGACGCGCCGTGCATGACGGCCTGTCCGACCTCAATCGACATCCCGATGTTCATCCGCCAGATCTCGACCGGCAATCCCATCGGCTCGGCCAAGACGATCTTCGACCAGAACATCCTCGGCGGCATGTGCGCCCGCGTCTGTCCCACCGAACAGCTCTGCGAGCAGGCCTGCGTCCGCAACACCGCCGAAGAGCGCCCCGTCGAAATCGGCCGCCTGCAGCGCTACGCGACCGACGCCGCAATGGACGCGAACAAGCAGTTCTATGCCCGCGCTGCCTCGACCGGCAAGAAGATCGCCGTCGTCGGCGCCGGCCCTGCCGGCCTCGCCTGCGCCCACCGTCTTGCGGTGAAAGGCCACGATGTCACCATCTTCGACGCCCGTGAAAAAGCCGGTGGCCTCAACGAATACGGTATCGCCACCTACAAGACGGTCGACGATTTCGCGCAGAAAGAGGTCGACTACGTGCTGTCGATCGGCGGCATCGACGTGAAGCATGGTCAGGCGCTCGGCCGCGATTTCAGCCTTGCCGATCTTTCGTCGCAGTATGATGCGGTCTTCCTCGGCCTCGGCCTCGCCGGCGTCAACGCGCTGCATATCGAAGGTGAGGATCTCGACGGTGTCGCTGATGCCGTTGCCTACATCGCCGATCTGCGCCAGGCGAAGGACAAGTCCGACATCGCTGTCGGTCGCCGCGTCGTTGTTCTCGGCGGCGGCATGACCGCAATCGACGCCGCCGTGCAGGCAAAGCTGCTCGGCGCCGAAGAAGTAACGATTTGCTATCGCCGCGGCAAGGAACATATGAACGCCTCGGACTACGAGCAGGATCTCGCGGCCTCCAAAGGCGTCATCATTCGCCACTGGCTGGCGCCTAAACGCATTCTCGACAAGAACGGCAAGGTTGCCGGCATCGAGGTGGAATATACCGAGTTGCGCGACGGCAAATTGACCGGCACCGGCGATACCGGCGTCATCGCCGCCGACCAGGTCTTCAAGGCGATCGGCCAGACGTTCGAAGCCTCCGGCCTCGGCGCATTGCGCATGGAATCCGGCCGCATCGCCATCGACGGCGATGGCCGGACCTCGCTCGGCGGCGTCTGGGCCGGTGGCGACTGCGTTCTCGGCGGCGACGACCTAACGGTCTCTGCCGTTGCACAGGGCCGTGACGCGGCCGAATCCATCAACCGCGCGCTCGGCTCCGCCGCGCAGCCGACTGTTGCCGTCGCTTGAAGGAGGAATTGATATGGCTGATCTCCGCAATAATTTCGTCGGCATCAAATCTCCGAACCCGTTCTGGCTCGCTTCGGCGCCGCCGACCGACAAGGCCTACAACGTCGAACGCGCCTTCAAGGCGGGCTGGGGCGGTGTCGTCTGGAAGACACTCGGCGAGGAAGGCCCGCCCGTCGTCAACGTCAATGGCCCGCGTTATGGCGCAATCTGGGGGGCTGACCGCCGTCTGCTCGGCCTCAACAATATCGAGCTGATCACCGATCGCGACCTCTTCACCAATCTGCGCGAAATGAAGCAGGTGAAGATGAACTGGCCGGATCGCGCCCTCATCGCTTCGATCATGGTTCCCTGCGTCGAAGACGCATGGAAGGCGATCCTGCCGCTGGTGGAGGAAACCAACGCTGACGGCATCGAGCTCAATTTCGGCTGTCCACACGGCATGTCCGAACGCGGCATGGGTTCCGCGGTCGGCCAGGTGCCGGAATATATCGAGATGGTGGTGCGCTGGTGCAAGCAATATACCCGCATGCCCGTCATCACCAAGCTGACGCCGAACATCACCGACATCCGCAAACCCGCTCGCGCCGCCAAGGCTGGCGGCACCGACGCCGTATCGCTGATCAACACCATCAACTCGATCGTCTCTGTCGATCTCGACAATTTCGCACCGAACCCGACGATCGGCGGCAAGGGCAGCCACGGCGGCTATTGCGGCCCGGCGGTCAAGCCGATCGCGCTCAACATGGTGGCCGAGATCGCGCGCGATCACGAAACCAACGGCCTGCCGATCTCCGGCATCGGCGGTATCACCACCTGGCGTGACGCGGCGGAATTCCTGGCCCTCGGCGCCGGCAACGTGCAGGTGTGCACCGCAGCAATGACCTACGGCTTCAAGATCGTTCAGGAGATGATATCAGGCCTCTCCGACTGGATGGACGAAAAGGGCCACCGCAATCTCGATGACATCATCGGACGTGCAGTGCCGAACGTTTCCGACTGGCAGTATCTCAACCTCAACTACATCGCCAAGGCAAAGATCGATCAGGACGCCTGCATCAAATGCGGTCGCTGCTACATCGCCTGTGAAGACACCTCGCACCAGGCGATCACCAACATGGTGGACGGCATCAGGCATTTCGAGGTGATCGATGAGGAATGCGTCGGCTGCAACCTCTGCGTCAGCGTCTGTCCGGTCGAAAACTGCATCACCATGGAAGCCTTGCCGGCAGGCGCCCTCGACAAGCGCACCGGCAAAACCGTCGACCCGAACTATGCCAACTGGACGACCCATCCAAACAATCCGATGGCCCGGCAGGCGGCGGAGTAAGAGCAGCACAGTATTGAACAACACCCTGCCCGGAGTGTTCCGGGCGGGCGCGTGGTCACCAAAACTTGAGAATATTATCTTCCTGGGCAACCTGTATTTCTTCCGGCATCCGTTCGATGGCGCGGAGATAGCTCTGTGCGGTCTTGTCGGGTGAGCGCTTGCCCTGCTCCCAGTTGCGAAGCGTTTCCAGGTCGATCCCGTAGCGAAGTGCAAATTGCTCCTGAGTAAGCTGCAGCTTCCGGCGAATTTCCCTGACATCGATCGGACGGAAGGCTACCGCGTTGACGACGAGGCCGGTATCCTCCAACTCGCGTGCAAGATCGGCATGGCTTTCGACATGTGGCACGAGAATAGTCACCTGCCCTTTCTCCATCGCCCGCTCGACCGCTTTCTTTGCCGCAAGCAAGGACATTCCGCCTTTCACCAATGCACGAACCGCGGATATGGACCGAAAGCCTTTCACTGGTGAGTCAAGGCGAAGGGATATTGCGGCGGGCGAACCGGACTGGCCGCGGTTTACGCCCTCGACCGGCCCCAGTCGTTCGAACCGCTCCTTCAACGACGAGTTCATGACAATCCATATCCTCCATGGCGATATCCGCCAAATTCCTGAGCCGATGCGCCCCAAGGTCGTTCATCGAAATATCCTCACCCTGGATATGGAATCCGCGAAGATAGAGGGCGTCGCCGACCATCTCGGGCTCCGCCATTACCGAAATCACGCCGTCCGGCGTATGAATCTCGACCGTATATACCGGCTGATATGTGGCTTCGTGCACGAAATAAAAGGCAATATCGTCTTTGGTCCACATCAATTTCATAGGCCATTGACCGACAAAAATCAAGATCTAAACTATTATTTGCACAACCATATAGAGCAGAACTTCCTGATACATTCCTAATTTCCAGGCCAAATGATCTGCGCGGCCGCCTACGACTGCCGAATGCCGAGCCCATCGACGAAAAGCTTTTCCAGATAGCGCGCCGCATCCTCGAAACGCCCCTCGCCTGAATGTTCCTGCCCGAGCACGGCGCGCACCTGTACGTCGAAGTCCGCATAATGCTGCGTCGTCGACCAAATGGAGAAGATCAGGTGATAGGGATCGCACTTGGCGATCTTGCCGGCCTTCGCCCAGGCGCGGATGACCTCGGCCTTTTCGTCGACAAGGCTCTTCAGCGGCCCTCGAAGCTCGTCCTCGACATGCGGCGCGCCCTGCAGCATCTCATTGGCGAACAGGCGGCTTTCCCGCGGGAAATCGCGGGCCATTTCGAGCTTGCGGCGGATGTAGGAGCGGATCTCGCTTTCGGGGTTGCCATTGGCGTCGAATGCACGCAGCGGCTCCAGCCAGGTAAACAGCACCCGGTCGATCAGCGCGCGGTGCATGGCCTCCTTCGTGCGGAAATAATAGAGCAGATTGGGTTTCGACATGCCGGCGACTTCCGCGATCTGGTCGATGGTCGAGCCGCGAAAGCCATGCACTGAAAATACGTCCAGCGCGGCTTCGAGTATCACTTCCTCTTTTTCTTCCTGAATGCGGGTGCGGCGTTGCGTCTTGGCGGCTCTGGGGATGGCCATATCTGCTTTGTTTCTCCTTGAAATCCAAGCTCTTCGGCCAAGCCCTCATTCATCCCGCCGACGCTTTAGATTTGAGCAATTGCCTATAATTTTGTCGGGAATTTTCGTGCTTTTCGTCTTGAGCGCCGCCACGGAAGTTGTAATGTTTACCAATCGGTCAAATTATCCGTCAGATGTCTTATAAAGGCAACCGGCGATTTCCCGGGGCGAGAAAAACAAACAAGCGCTCTGGGCAACGACCAACGGGAACAATTGGGCATGCGCCTTGCATGACCCGGGATAAACAGGTGAGGATTGCATCATGGTGGCAGCGCCAGGAGAAAACATGCGTATCAATGGCGATCGCCTTTGGGACGCACTGATGGACATGGCTAAGATCGGCCCCGGCATTGCCGGCGGCAACAATCGCCAGACGCTGACCGACGCCGACGCCGAAGGCCGCAGCCTTTTCAAGACGTGGTGCGAAAACGCCGGACTGAAAATCGGCGTCGACAAGATGGGCACGATGTTCGCCACCCGCGCCGGCGCCGATCCGAACGCGCTGCCGGTCTATGTCGGCTCGCATCTCGACACCCAACCGACGGGCGGCAAATATGATGGCGTGCTCGGCGTGCTTAGTGCGCTCGAAGTCGTGCGCACGATGAACGACCTCGGCATCAAGACCAAACATCCGATCGTGGTCACCAACTGGACCAATGAAGAGGGCGCGCGTTTCGCACCCGCCATGCTCGCCTCCGGCGTCTTCGCCGGCATGCATTCTCTGGACTATGCCTATGGCCGCAAGGACCCGGAGGGCAAGACCT
Organism: Rhizobium mayense; assembly: GCF_030272705.1. Lineage (GTDB taxonomy): Bacteria > Pseudomonadota > Alphaproteobacteria > Rhizobiales > Rhizobiaceae > Rhizobium > Rhizobium mayense. The sequence continues at coordinate 12,564 of NZ_JARFYM010000013.1, forward strand.
TTGGCGAGGAGCTGAAGCGCATCGGCTGGCTCGGCGACGAAGAGGTAGGCGCGCGCAAGATGCACGCCTATTTCGAATATCACATCGAGCAGGGCCCGATCCTCGAAGCCGAGGACAAGACCATCGGCGTCGTCACGCACTGTCAGGGCCTGTGGTGGCTGGAATTCACGCTGACCGGCAAGGAAGCGCATACCGGCTCGACGCCGATGAACATGCGCGTCAATGCCGGGCTTGCCATGTCGCGGATCATCGAAATGGTGCAGGGCGTGGCTATGGAAAACCAGCCGGGCGCCGTCGGCGGCGTCGGCCAAGTCTTCTTCTCGCCGAATTCACGCAACGTGCTGCCCGGCAAGGTGGTCTTCACGGTCGACATCCGCACGCCCGACAAGGAAAAGCTCGATCGCATGCGCGCCAAGATCGAGGCGGAAGCGCCTGTCATCTGCGACGCCCTCGGCGTCGGCTGCTCCGTCGAGGCTATCGGTCATTTCGCGCCGGTGACCTTCGACCCGAAGCTTGTGACAGCCGTTCGCAACGCTGCCGAGAAGCTCGGCTACAGCCACATGAACATCATCTCCGGCGCCGGTCACGACGCCTGCTGGGCCGCCAAGGTGGCGCCGGCCACCATGGTCATGTGCCCCTGCGTCGGCGGCTTGTCGCACAACGAGGCGGAAGAAATTTCCAAGGAATGGGCGACCGCGGGCGCGGATGTCCTGTTCCATGCAGTCCTGGAGACTGCGGAGATCGTGGCGTGACACCCCTCTTCACGCGGCACCAGAAATTCACATATCGGGAGCAGACACCATGAGCACAGTCATCAAGGGTGGAACCATCGTCACGGCGGATCTGACCTATAAGGCCGATGTCAAGATCGACGGCGGCAAGGTTGTCGAGATCGGGCAGAACCTTTCCGGCAATGAAGTTCTCGACGCATCCGGCTGCTATGTCATGCCCGGCGGCATTGACCCGCATACGCATCTCGAAATGCCGTTCATGGGCACCTATTCCTCCGACGATTTCGAGAGTGGCACGCGGGCGGCTCTCGCGGGCGGCACGACGATGGTGGTGGATTTCGCTCTGCCTTCGCCCGGCCAATCGCTGCTCGAAGCGCTGACCATGTGGGACAACAAGTCGACGCGGGCAAACTGCGATTACTCCTTCCACATGGCGATTACCTGGTGGGGCGAGCAGGTCTTCAACGAGATGGAAGCCGTCGTCCGCGAGAAAGGTATCAACACCTTCAAGCATTTCATGGCCTATAAGGGCGCGCTGATGGTGGATGACGACGAGATGTTCTCGTCCTTCCAACGCTGTGCCGAGCTCGGTGCCCTCCCCCTCGTTCACGCCGAGAACGGCGACGTGGTGGCACAGATGCAAGCGAAACTGCTCGCGGAAGGCAATAATGGTCCGGAAGCGCACGCCTATTCCCGCCCGGCAGAGGTCGAAGGCGAAGCGACGAACCGCGCCATCATGATCGCCGACATGGCCGGCAGCCCGGTCTATATCGTGCACACCTCCTGCGAACAGGCGCATGAAGCCATTCGCCGGGCACGTCAGAAGGGCATGCGCGTCTATGGCGAGCCATTGATCCAGCACCTGACGCTCGATGAAAGCGAATATTCCAATCCCGATTGGGACCATGCCGCCCGCCGCGTCATGTCGCCGCCGTTCCGCAACAAGCAGCATCAGGACAGCCTGTGGGCCGGCCTTGCCTCCGGTTCGCTGCAGGTGGTCGCGACCGATCATTGCGCCTTCACGACCGAACAGAAGCGTTTCGGCCTCGGCGATTTCACCAAGATTCCCAACGGCACCGGCGGCCTCGAAGACCGCATGCCGATGCTCTGGACCCACGGTGTCAACACCGGTCGTCTGACGATGAACGAGTTCGTGGCGGTGACTTCGACCAATATCGCGAAGATCCTCAACGTCTATCCGAAGAAGGGCGCGATCCTCGTCGGCGCCGACGCCGATCTCGTCGTCTGGGATCCGAAGCGTTCGAAGACCATCGCCGCCAAGACGCAGCAGTCGTCGATCGACTACAATGTCTTCGAGGGCAAGGTGGTGACTGGTCTGCCGCGCTATACGCTGACCCGCGGCGTGGTTGCCATCGAAGAAAGCACGGTCAAGACGCAGCAAGGCCATGGCGAATTCGTCAAGCGTGAGCCGTTCACCGCCGTCAACCGCGCGCTCTCGACCTGGAAAGATGTCACCGCGCCGCGCAAGGTTCAGCGCAGCGGTATCCCGGCGAGCGGGGTGTAACGCTTGGCAACGGCATTCCGGTCCATTAGCTCACAACGGCACATGCCGCTCCAGATCCGGCAGCAAAACAACACTTTCCTGTTCGTTCGGATCGGTGCGGGCAATGATGGCTGTCGCCGGCTGGTCACTGAGATTGGCCGGCAAATGCGGCACGCCGGCCGGAATGTAAAACATCTCGCCGGCGCGAACGATAACATGCTCTTCCAATTGATCGCCGAACCAGCAATGCGTCTCGCCGGCCAGCGCATAGATCGCCGTCTCATGCGACACATGCATGTGCGCCTTGGCACGTCCGCCGGGCGGGATCGTCAGAAGATGCATGCAGATGCCGGTCGAGCCGACTGTCTCGGCGGCAATTCCCTCGAAATAGTTGAAGCCTTGTTTCCCGGCATAGGTGCTGCCGGGCTGCACAACGCGGCAGGTGGGCTTCGATGAAACGCTCATGCCATTCCTCCATAATATTCTATAGTTCTGCGGTATCCTCAGGTACTAAAACCAGCGCGATGCCAAGTAGAATAACACGCAATCCGCCTCGCCTGCGCGGCGAAAACATGACTGGTAGGTGTTAATGACGTCATCCGCTCCCTCCGTCGTCTCCGCGCGGAACCTCTGCCTCACCTATGAGACAAATGACGGGCCGGTGCATGCGCTGAGCAATGTCGATCTCGACGTGCGGAAGGGCGATTTCGTTTCCTTCATCGGCCCGTCGGGCTGCGGCAAGACCACGTTTCTGCGCGTCATCGCCGATCTCGAGCACAAGACCTCCGGCGACATCACCGTCAACGGCATGACGCCGGAACAGGCCCGCACCAACCGTGCCTATGGCTACGTGTTTCAGGCGCCTGCTCTTTATCCCTGGCGCACGATCGAAAAGAATATCGCTCTGCCCCTGGAAATCATGGGCTATGCCAAAGCCGATCAGACCAAGCGCATCGCTCAGACGCTGGATCTGGTCAACCTCACCGGCTTTGCGCACAAATACCCCTGGCAGCTCTCCGGCGGCATGCAGCAGCGCGCCTCGATCGCCCGCGCCCTCGGCTTTGACGCCGACCTGCTGTTGATGGACGAGCCTTTCGGCGCACTCGACGAGATCGTCCGCGATCACCTCAATGAAGAGCTGTTGAAACTCTGGAAGCGAACGAACAAGACCATCTGTTTCGTGACGCATTCTATCCCGGAGGCGGTTTATCTCTCCACGAAGATCGTCGTCATGTCGCCGCGCCCGGGCCGCGTCACGGACGTCATCGAATCCAGCCTTCCGCTCGAACGCCCGCTGGGCATTCGCGAAACCCCCGAGTTCCTGGAGATCGCCCATCGTGTCCGCGAGGGACTGAGGGCGGGACACAGCTATGAGGAATAGGATCACACGATGAACCCCCAATTCCTCCTCTGGCTCACCGGCGCCATGGCGATCTTCATCGGTGGCGCCACCGCCTCGCGGGCCTACATCGCCAACAACAACATATTGATCCTCATCCTGGCGCTCTGCCTCTATTGCGTCGGCAATCTGATGATGGTTCGTCTCATGCGCGAGGGCGGGCTGGGGCTGGCGATTTCCGCCTCCGCCATCGCCCAGCTGGTGGTCGTCAACATCGTCGCCTTCATCGTCTTCGGCGAGCGGCTCAGCCTGCCGCAGCTCGCCGGCGTCGGGCTCGGCATTGTCGCGATGGCGCTGATGCTGTTTCCAGTGGAAAGAGGGGCATGACCATGGAGAAGGAGCAATTCTTCAAGCACAAATTCGTGCCAGTTACGACCATCGTGCTGGCGATCCTCGTCTTGTGGTACGCCTTCGCCATCATTCTGAACACGCCCTTCCAGCGCGATCTGGATCGGCGCGCCAATGTCACCTCCGGCACGATGGAATTCATCGGCAGGACGCTTGCGCAGCCGAAGCCGATCCTGCCAGCGCCGCATCAGGTGGCGCAGAACGTCTTCGAAAACACCTTTCTGAGACCCCCGACCAGCAATCGCAGCCTCGTTTACAATGCCTGGGTCACGCTGTCCTCCACCGCAGTCGGCTTCGCCTTCGGCACCGTGCTCGGTATCCTCATCGCCGTCGGCATTGTGCATGTCATCGCGCTCGACCGTAGCCTGATGCCCTGGATCATCGCCTCGCAGACCGTGCCGATCCTGGCCATCGCGCCGATGGTCATCGTTGTCCTCGCGGCGGTCAATATTACCGGCCTGATCCCCAAGGCGTTGATCTCGACCTATCTTTCCTTCTTTCCCGTCGCCGTCGGCATGGTGAAGGGCCTGCGCTCGCCGGAAGTGATGCATCTCGACTTGATGCGCACCTATAATGCCAGCGCGACACAGACCTTCTGGAAGCTGCGCGTGCCCGCTTCGATCCCCTTCCTTTTCACCTCGATGAAGGTTGCGATCGCCGCGAGCCTTGTCGGCGCCATCGTCGCCGAATTGCCGACCGGCGCCGTCGCCGGCATCGGCGCAAAACTGCTCGCAGGCTCGTACTACAGCCAGACGATCGACATCTGGGCGGCGCTCGTCGCCGGCTCGATACTGGCGGCAGCCCTTGTCGCCATTGTCAGCATCGTGGCTCGCATCGTCGATCGCTCGATGGGAGGCCGGCCAGCATGAAGAGCATTCATCTTTCCTGGCAGGGCCTGCTCGCCGTCCTCCTCTGCCTTGCTTCAATCACCATGCTGCCGTTGCTTGCGGACGACGCGGTTGCTCCATTTGCCAGTGGCGCAACGATCCTCATCCTGTTGCTGGTCGCTGCTGCCGCCGTGATTTCCTTCGGCAACTTGCAGCCGGTGTTGTCGGCCACTGTCCTCTTCATTGGCGCACATGGGGCCGCATGGTTGCTGCTCTCAGGGATCACCGGCAACGAAGGCAAGGCGCGCCTCTCCTTCTTCCTGCTGATAGCCGCCGCCTGGCTGCTCGCCTGGCGTTGCGTCACCGTGCTGTCCACAATCCGGCCGCGCTCGCCCACCGGCAACTATGGCCTGCGGCTCCTGATCCCGGCGATCTTCGGCACCTGGATATTGATCATCTGGGAAGCCGCCACCCGTGGTGCCGGCATCCCATTTATCCTGCTGCCGCCGCCGGGTGCCATCGGGGCGCGGATCGCCGGCTCCATCCCGATCCTCTGGACCGATGTGCAGCAGACGATCTTCAGATCGGTGCTGATCGGCTACATCATCGGCTGCGCGAGCGGCTTCATCGTCGCCATTCTTGCCGATCGCGTCACTTTTCTCCGTCACGGCCTGCTACCGATCGGAAATCTGGTCTCGGCTTTGCCGATCATCGGCGTCGCCCCGATCATGGTCATGTGGTTTGGCTTCGACTGGCAATCGAAGGCCGCCGTCGTCGTCATCATGACCTTCTTCCCGATGCTGGTGAACACGGTCGCCGGCCTCGCCGCCGCCGGCAACATGGAGCGCGATCTGATGCGCACTTATGCGTCGAGCTATTCGCAGACGCTGCTCAAGCTTCGCCTGCCGGCCGCCGCTCCCTTCATTTTCAATGCGCTAAAGATCAACTCGACCTTGGCCCTGATCGGTGCCATCGTGGCGGAATTCTTTGGCACACCCATGTCGGGCATGGGCTTTCGCATCTCGACCGAAATCGGTCGGATGAATGTCGACATGGTCTGGGCGGAAATCGCAGTCGCAGCGGTTGCGGGGTCCGTCTTCTACGGTATCGTCGCCATTCTGGAGAGGATGACGACGTTCTGGCATCCGTCTATCCGTGGTGGACAGACGTAGCCTAAGATCCGGCCAAAGGATCAAGGCATAACTTCAGAGGGAAAAGGATAAAAAATATGAAAAAACTGGTGGTCGCATTGATGGCAAGCGCAATGGCGCTGGCCGCAGCACAGGCAGCCATGGCTGCCGACAAAGTGACGCTGCAATTGAAATGGGTGGCGCAAGGTCAGTTCGGCGGCTACTTCGTCGCCAAGGACAAGGGCTTCTACAAGGAAGAAGGCCTCGACGTCGACATCAAGCCGGGCGGTCCGGATATCGCGCCCGAACAGGTAATCGCCGGCGGCGGCGCCGATGTCATAGTCGACTGGATGGGCGGCGCCCTGGTCGCCCGCGAAAAGGGCGTGCCGCTGATCAACATCGCCCAGCCCTACGACAAGTCCGGCCTGGAGCTGATCTGCCCGAAGGACGGCCCGGTGAAGACCGAAGCCGACTTCAAGGGCCATACGCTCGGCGTCTGGTTCTTCGGCAACGAATATCCCTTCTTCGCCTGGATGCATAAGATCGGCCTGAAGACCGACGGCGGCAAGGATGGCGTCACCGTCCTGAAGCAGAGCTTCGACGTTCAGCCGCTCGTTCAGAAGCAGGCCGACTGCATCTCGGTGATGACCTACAACGAATATTGGCAGGCGGTCGATGCCGGCTTCAAGCCGGAAGACCTGATTGTCTTCAACTACACCAAGCTCGGCAATGACCTTCTGGAGGACGGCCTCTATGTCAACGAGACGAAGCTGAAGGACCCGAAGTTCAAGGAAAACATGGTCAAGTTCGTCCGCGCGTCGATGAAGGGTTGGAAATACGCCGCCGAGCATCCGGATGAAGCCGCCGAAATCGTCATGGACAATGGCGGCCAGGACGAAAACCATCAGAAGCGCATGATGGGCGAAGTCGCCAAGCTGATCGGCACCGGCAAGCTTGACGAGAAACTTTATGATCGCACGGTGGAGGCCCTTCTCGACCAGAAGATCATCAACAAGAAGCCGACAGGCGCTTATACGCACGAGATCACCGACGCCGCACTGAAATAGGCCCGACGCCAAAAACGGCCGAAACGCGCGAGGTTCACACTTCGCGCGTTTTTTTCATTTTGTAACAGCGGCGATAAAAGGCTGGCTTTGTTACCGCGTTTGCCTGAAAAGCCATGCGTCGATCAAGCATCTGAATGTCGTCATCACGGGCGCGTGATTGATTCGTGGTGCAATGCACATTAAAATCGCGCAACGACAGAAATCATTTTCTCGTGATCTTGCAGAATTTGGAAATCATTCCCACCTAATGGGACAAATTGAGGATGAGGGATTTGCAGGCATGACAGACGGATATTGATCCGCCGGAAAGAGCCGGCCCGCACGCATCGATCCCCCGTACTCGCGACGGAAAACAGCGAGATCCCGTTTACACGAAATACCGAACTGGAATTGGACGCATGGCCTTTACGCCGCATAGATTTCTAAGCACGACCGCGATGTTGCTTGTTCTCCTGACGGCACCGGCAGCCTTTGCCGAAGAGCCCACCACCGTCACCGCACCGAAGCAGAACCTGCCCGCAATCGTCGTCACGCAGGCCGTGCCGCGCAAGCTGACCGACAAGGTCGTTGCCACCGGCACGGTGAAAGCCGTGGAAGAGGTTTATATTCAGCCGCAGGTAGACGGTCTGTCGATCCGCACGCTGAATGCCGATGTCGGCGACAAGGTCGAGGCAAACAGCACGCTTGCCACGCTGAACGATGATGCACTGGTTCTGCAGAAGAGCCAGATGGAGGCAACAAGGGCCAAGGGCGAAGCAACGCTTGCCCAGTTGCGCGCACAGCTCACCGAGGCCCACGCCAATGCGGAAGAGGCGGAATTGCAGCGCGTCCGTGCCGTTGCCATGGGCGCCAAGGGGACTGTCTCGACCTCATCGGTCGAGCAGGCGAATGCGGCGGCTGCAGCCAACAAGGCGCGCGTGGCCTCGGCCGAACAGGCAATCGCAGTTGCCGAAGCCGATCTCAAGGTCATCGACAGCCAGATCGCCGATACCGACCTGAAGCTCGCTCGCACCGGCGTCAGGACACCTGTCGCAGGCACCGTAGCCTCGCGCAATGCCCGCATCGGCGCCATCGCCAACGGCAGTGGAGATCCGCTCTTCACCATCATCCGCGACAGCGATCTGGAGCTGGTGGTCGATGTCTCCGAGAGCGACATTACCAAGATTACCCTTGGCCAGAAGGCGCTGATTTCGCTTTCCGGCGGCCGCGAAAAGCTGACCGGCTCCGTGCGCCTGGTTGCGCCAATCGTCGATGCGGTCACCCGCCTCGGCGCGGTCCACATCTCCATCGATGACGACCAAAAGGCTCGCGCCGGCATGTATGGCAGCGCTGAAATCATCGTCCGCGAGACACAGGGCGTCACCCTGCCGCTGACCGCGGTCAACACCGATGAAAACGGCTCTTCCGCCCGCAAGGTAGAAAATGGGGTCGTCAAATTCGTCAACGTCCAAACCGGCATTCAGGACGGCGCATATGTCGAAATCGTCAACGGCCTGAAGGCTGGTGACGAAGTCGTTGCCAAAGCCGGGGCCTATGTTCGCGACGGCGATCACATCACACCTGTCAAAGAAGCTCCGCAAGCGTCCAACTGAGCGAGAACGGCAAGATGAACTTTTCCGCCTGGTCCATCCGAAATCCGATCGCGTCGCTTCTGGCATTTTTCCTGCTGATGGTGGTGGGCGCCCACGCCTTCTTCAATCTGCCGATCACCCGTTTTCCGAATATCGACGTGCCGGTCGTCAATGTCACCGTGACGCAGAGCGGCGCCTCGCCTGCCGAACTCGAAATGCAGGTGACGAAGGAAGTCGAAGACGCTGTCGCCAGCATCAACGGCATCGACGAGATTCAATCGACCGTGACGGACGGCCAGTCGCAGACCGTCGTTATCTTCCGCCTGGAAGTGCCGACGGAACAGGCCGTCCAGGATACCAAGGATGCGATCGACCGCATCCGTGGCAATCTACCGTCGACAATCGACGAGCCGATCGTCTCCAAGGTGGATGTCGAAGGCCAGGCGATCCAGAGCTTTGCCGTTTCCTCCCCGAACATGTCGCTCGAGGAGCTGTCCTGGTTCGTTGACGACACCGTCAAGCGCGCGCTGCAGGGTCAGGCCGGTATCGGCCGCGTCGACCGCTATGGCGGCGCCGACCGCGAAGTGCGCATCGAACTCGACCCGAACAAGCTGAACGCCTATGGCATTACGGCGCTGTCGGTCAGCCAGCAGCTGCGCGGCACCAACATCGACCTCGGTTCCGGACGCGGCCAGGTGGCCGGCAGCGAACAGGCGATCCGCGTCCTTGGCGACGCCCGCGATGTCGCCCAACTCGCCGACACGACAATTGCGCTGACCAACGGCCGCTTCGTCAAACTCTCCGATCTCGGTGTCATCAAGGACACCTATCAGGAGCCGAAGTCCTTCTCGCGCTTCAACAGCACACCCGTCGTGACCTTCGGTGTGTTCCGCGCCAAGGGCGCCAGCGAAGTCACCGTCGCCAACACCGTGGCCGCGACCCTGGATAAGGTGCGCGCGGAAAACCCGAACGTCACGATCGAGATGATCGACGATTCGGTCTACTACACCTACGGCAACTACGAAGCGGCGATGCACACGCTGCTGGAAGGCGCGTTGCTGGCGGTCATCGTCGTCTTCCTGTTCCTCAAGAATTGGCGAGCGACGCTGATTTCGGCCGTTGCCCTGCCGCTTTCAGCAATCCCGACCTTCTGGGTCATGAACCAGTTCGGCTTCTCGCTGAACCTGGTCAGCTTCCTGGCGCTAACGCTGGCGACCGGTATTCTCGTCGACGACGCCATCGTCGAGATCGAGAACATTGCCCGCCATATCAAGATGGGTAAGACGCCCTATCGCGCGGCGATCGATGCCGCGGATGAAATCGGCCTCGCCGTCATCGCGACGACCTTCACCATCATCGCCGTCTTCGTACCGGTCTCCTTCATGCCGGGAATTCCGGGCCAATATTTCATCCAGTTCGGCCTCACTGTCGCCTTCTCGGTGTTCTTCTCGCTGCTGGTCGCACGCCTGATCACGCCGATGATGGCCGCCTATTTCATGCGTGCCGAAGACGCCATCGACGACCATCACGACAATGACGGCCGGTTCATGCGCGGCTATAGCTGGCTGGTGCGGATAACGACGAAGAGATGGTATACGCGCTATCCGACATTGCTTGCGGCTTTTGCATTCTCCGTCGCCTCCGTCTTCGCGCTGATCATGTTCGTGCCCGGCAGCTTCATCCCGCCGGATGATTCCTCGCGTATCGTGCTGTCGGCCGAACTGCCGCCGAATGCCCGGCTCGATGACACCGAACAGGCGACCAACGAGATCTACAGGCGCGTCAAGGATATCGATGGTGTCGAGAATGTGTTCGTCCTCGGCGGCGCCTCGCCCAAGGGCGATCTGGAACTGCGCCGCGCCACGGTAACCCTGACGCTTGGCAAGCTCGACCAATCGCTCGTCAAGAAGCTGGTCAACGATGTGATGGGTTCGCTGCCCGTTATCGGCCCCTACCTGCCGAAGGTTACCGTCCATGGCCGCGTGAAGCCGCAATGGGAGGTCGAAAAGGAAGTCTTCGCTAAGCTGCGTTCGATCCCCGACGTTCGCATCACCAAGCTCAACGACCGCGGTGACCGAGACCTGACCTATAACTTCCTCTCCCGCAACGAGAAGGAACTGAACGAAGCAGTCGGCATCCTCGAAGCGAAGCTGCGCACCGACCCGGCACTTGCCAACGTCAGCGCCGACGGCGCCCTACCCCGGCCTGAGCTGCAGATCTATCCTCGCAAGGATGAGGCGGCCCGCCTCGGCATTACGCCGCAGATGATTTCGGACACGGTGCGCGTCGCGACCATCGGCGATATCGATGCATCGCTTGCCAAGATTTCGCTTGATGACCGCCAGATCCCCATCCGGGTGCAGGCTTCAATCGGAATGCGCCGCGATCTTGCAGCGATCCGGGCATTGCGCATCAAGACGGCCACCGGCGCGACAGTGCCGATGTCGAGTGTGGCCGATATCGACTATTCGGAAGGCCTGTCTTCGATCAAGCGCAACAACCGTTTCCGCGTCGTCGCGATCGGCGCCGATCTGCCGCAGGGCGTGGCGCTGGACACGGCTTCGAGCCATTTCCTCAGCATCGTCAACAATGCCAAGATCCCGGCCAGCGTCCATCTGGCTGAAAGCGGCGACACCAAGATCCAGAAGGAAATGCAGCAGAGCTTCGGCAACGCCATGCTGCTGGGCCTGCTGCTGGTGCTGACCGTGCTGGTGCTGCTGTTCAAGGATGTGATCCAGCCCTTCACCATTCTGCTCTCGCTGCCTCTGGCGATCGGTGGCGTGGCCCTGGCGCTGATGATCACGGGCAACGCCCTGTCCATGCCCGTCATGATTGGTATCCTGATGTTGATGGGTATCGTCACCAAGAACGCCATTCTGCTCGTGGATTTCGCCATCGAGATGATGCATCACGGCATGCCGCGTTTGGAAGCCGTGATCGAGGCCGGCCGCAAGCGTGCGCGGCCGATCATCATGACCTCGATCGCCATGTCGGCCGGCATGTTGCCATCCGCGCTCGGCGTCGGCGAAGGCGGCTCCTTCCGCGCGCCGATGGCGATCGCGGTGATCGGCGGCATCATCGTCTCGACCGTCCTCAGCCTGGTGGTCGTGCCGTCCTTCTTCCTGATCATGGACGACCTGTCGCGCCTGCTTGCCTGGCTCTTCGGCCGTCTCGTCGGCAAGAAGGATGTGGACGACGAGGTTCTGAGCAAGGAAAAACTGGCAGCCGCCGTCGACGAAAACCGCAAGTCGCTGACTGCGCTGGAAGAACGCCTCGAGGCGGTGGAAAACAAGGGCGCCCCACAGCGCGGCGCAAAGACCAAGACGAATATCTTGAAGCTGCCGCCCTTCGCCGCCGAATAGAACGCGGCAGCCCGGTAGACGGAATGATAGTAGCAGGGCGGCTTACAGGCCGCCCTGTTCCTTTAGGAAGTCGACGATCGTTCCAACACCATCGCCGCGTTTCATGTCCGAGAACACGAAGGGACGGGCGTGGCGCATGCGGGCCGCATCCCGGTCCATGACGTCAAGATCGACGTCGACGAAGGGTGCGAGGTCCTTCTTGTTGATGACAAGAAGATCGGACTTGGTGATGCCGGGACCGCCTTTGCGGGGGATTTCCTCGCCCTGGCAAACCGAAATCACATAGATGGTGATATCGGCGAGATCCGGCGAAAAGGTCGCCGCCAGATTGTCGCCGCCGGATTCGATGAAGACGACATCGAGATCGGGAAGTCGCTCGTTGAGGCCGGCAATGGCCTGCAGGTTGATCGTCGCATCCTCGCGAATGGCCGTATGCGGGCAGCCGCCGGTTTCGACGCCGACGATGCGGTCCGACGTCAGTGCCTGCATGCGCACCAGCGCCTCGGCATCCTCGGTCGTGTAGATATCGTTGGTCACCACCGCGACGGAATAATCATCGCGCATTGCCTTGCACAGCTTCTCCGTCAGCGCCGTCTTGCCCGAGCCGACAGGCCCGCCAATGCCGACTCGCAGAGGTCCATTTCTCGATTTCATGCCCGAAACTCCGGTAAAGTCATAGAATAGCCGAGCACGCGCATCTCGCACAGCGGCGAATGACGCAGAATCCGCTTCTGAGCGCAACATTTGTGAGCCCTTCCCTCAAGAGCGAAACAGCCGGATACCCTGTTTCTCATGACGCAAGCTCGCTATATCGGCTTGCACGGTCGCCGCACCGAGATCGTCGAGGCTCGACTGCGCGGCTCGCGTTGCTGCCTCGGCGATGACATCCTCGAGCGCCGCCAGGATTGCGACGCCCTGCTTCTGCCCGGTCACCCCGAGCCGAATGCCCGCCGACAGCATCTGTGACGCCAGCGCATGCAGGAATGCCGCGAGCGCCTTTTCCCGGGATATGCCATGCGCGCCGGCCACTGCGCCGACAGCCACCGGATAGGCCGTCTTCGCAGGCAGAATGGAAAAGACCGGATGCGGCCAGGCATCGGCCGCTGAGAGAAAGGCTTCGCCGAGCAGCATGGTTTCCTGGTGCCGCTCCTTCGAGCCAGCCAGCGCTTCGGCAAGCTCGGCCACCTCAGCCAGTCGCGCGGCATCCTCGCCCGCGCCATGTGCTTCCGCAAGCAAGACGGCATCGTTCCAGGCCGAACCATGGCGGATCAACGCCCTGATCCAATCCCGAAGGCCTGTGGCATCCTGGACCAGGCCATCATGGACAGCACTTTCGAGGCCGCCCGAATAGGCGAAGGAACCGACGGGGAAAGCCGGCGACAGCCAGGTCATCAGCCGCAAGAGCGCCTGAATATCACCATCTCCCGTTGCGGAACCTCCGGTCATCGACGCTCAGTCGTGCGAATGATCGTGATGCTCATGCCCATGATCGTGGCTATGCCCGTGATCGTTACCGTGCGAATGACCGCCATGCGCATGGTAAGCGCCGCGTGCAGGCTGGAAAGCTTCGCTGACCTCCGTGACTGTCGCGCCGAGACCTTCGAGCATCGATCGGATGACGTGATCGCGCAGGATCAGGATGCGATCTTCCTCGATCTGTGCCGGAAGATGCCGGTTGCCGAGGTGCCAGGCGAGCTCGATGAGATGCCGGCGATCGCGCGGCTTGATCTCGAACAGCTTTTCCGCAGCGGCAACTATCTCGATCAGCTCGCCGTCTTCGCGCACCAGCAGATCGCCGCTGGCAAACAGAACCGGCTCCTTGAGATCCAGCATGACCATTTCGCCATTTTCGAGATGCAGCAGCTTGCGGCGCAGATGCCGGAGATCATGCGGCAACACGACGCGATCGATCGGATCGGAGGATGGCGTGCCGGCGGGTAGATAGGAAGTGACACGTTGCATGACCTGTCCAATTCAAAGCTTTGTCGAAGCATGCAAAATAGCGGCTTTTCGCGCAAGAACCAGCGCCGGTTTCGCCGAGCCAGAGCAATTCCAGGAAAAGTGCGTAGCGGTTTTCCGTTCGGAATTGCGAAAATACAAAAAAGATAGAGCGGTTCTAAGTTTCCGTGAAAAGCTGAACCGCTCTATATCCCATGGCCGTATCGATACTGCTCCGCAAGGTAAGGCGCCGTCACTGGGTCCTCTTCGACTTGGCTGCGATGCCAGATATGGTTCAGCCATTCGCTTTCATGAACGACACGATTGCGGCCAAGCGCCTTGGCAAGATAAAGCGCCTTGTCCGCAGCGGCATAGACCGCCTCCTTCTTGCGTTCGCCCCATATATCGGCAATCCCTGCGGAAATCGTGATCTTCACCGCACCCCCGTCGACGGCAATGGTGTGATCGGCAATCATCTTTTTCACAGCCTCAATGCGGGCGACACGGTCGGCCATGTCACGGCCATGGACGATGGCGCCGAACTCCTCGCCGCCGAGACGGGCGATCACATCCCCGCCCTCAAAATTGCTGGAGAAGATTTCCGACACCGCAACGATAACGGAATCGCCCGAGGCGTGCCCATAACGGTCGTTGATGGTCTTGAACCGATCGACGTCGAAGATCACCAGCGAGGCGTCGTCCTTCGCCTCCTCCAATGCTTCGGTGAAGGCGCGACGGTTCAGCAACCCGGACAGCATGTCCGTGCGGCTCAGCCGTTCGAATTCGGCGCGGGAAACAGCGAGCTTATGAATGGCGTAGCCGGCGAGCAGCGCCAATGCGCCGGAGACGATGCCGCCGATGAACCAGGCGAGCAAGATACAGAGGCGGATCGCTTCCAGCAGGGGTAAGGGCAACAGTCCAAGCCACCGCAGGACCGGCAGCATGACGAGAATAATGGCGACGGACAGGATGACCGCAATAAAACTCATCTTTAACGCGAAAATATATATCGTGCGACGCTGCTGAAAATTACCGAGCTCGGCCTGCAGCGAAATCCACCATTTCATGCGAATCACCTTCCTCAGCCCATCAATTCGATGAGGTGAGATAGGGGCGAAGGCTCTTCCAGGTCTTTAATGCAATAATTAAAATGCGCGGCTTTTCCCAACTTATGAACTATTAGAAATTGGAACCCAAATCACCCATGGCCGGACATCTGGTTGTGACAGGAACAACTGCCGGCGCAAGCCTCTGATTATGCTCTATTAGTTCGGTTAACCAACGAAAAACCCCTGAAATCCAGGGGTTCTCGCGATCTACAGGCGTTGAAATGTCGCAGTGCCTGTTAAAACAGGAAATAGCGCTGCGCCATCGGCAATACCGTCGCCGGCTCGCAGGTCAGAAGTTCGCCGTCGGCACGCACCTCGTAGGTCTCCGGATCGACCTCGATATGCGGCGTCAGGCTGTTGTGGACCATCGAAGCCTTGGAGATGCCGCCGCGGGTGTTCTTGACGGCCACAAGGCTCTTGGCGACACCGAGCCTGCCGGCGAGGCCTGCAGCAAGCGACGCCTGCGACACGAAGGTGACCGAAGAGTTCGTCAGGCTCTTGCCAAAAGAGGCAAACATCGGGCGGTAGTGCACCGGCTGGGGCGTCGGGATCGAGGCGTTCGGGTCGCCCATGGGCGCGGCCGCGATCGAGCCGCCGAGCAGGATCATGTCCGGCTTGACGCCGAAAAAGGCCGGGTTCCAGATCACCAGGTCAGCGCGCTTGCCGACTTCGATCGAGCCGATTTCATGGCTGAGGCCATGGGCGATCGCCGGGTTGATGGTGTATTTCGCGATGTAGCGCTTGACGCGGAAATTGTCGTTGTCGCCGGTTTCCTGGGCAAGACGGCCGCGCTGGCGCTT
Organism: Rhizobium mayense; assembly: GCF_030272705.1. Taxonomy (GTDB): domain Bacteria; phylum Pseudomonadota; class Alphaproteobacteria; order Rhizobiales; family Rhizobiaceae; genus Rhizobium; species Rhizobium mayense. The sequence continues at coordinate 28,350 of NZ_JARFYM010000013.1, forward strand.
CATCTTGTCAGCGGTCTGCCAGGTGCGGATCGCGACTTCGCCGACGCGGCCCATGGCTTGGCTGTCGGACGAAATGATCGAGAAGGCGCCGATATCGTGAAGAATGTCCTCCGCCGCAATCGTCTCCTTACGGATGCGGCTTTCGGCGAAGGCGATGTCTTCTGGGATCGACGGCGACAGGTGATGGCAGACCATCAGCATGTCGAGATGCTCGGCGATCGTGTTAACCGTATAGGGACGCGTCGGGTTGGTCGAGGACGGTATGACATTCGGCTGGCCGCAGATCTTAATGATATCAGGCGCATGGCCGCCGCCGGCCCCTTCGGTATGAAAGGCATGGATGGTGCGGCCCTTGATGGCGCTGATTGTATCCTCGACGAAACCACTTTCATTCAACGTATCCGTGTGGATCATAACCTGCACGTCATATTCATCGGCGACCGTCAGGCAGCAGTCGATTGCGCCGGGCGTCGTCCCCCAATCCTCGTGCAGCTTCAATGAGGTAGCGCCCGCAAGCACCATCTCCTCGAGCGCGCCGGGCAGCGAGGCATTGCCCTTGCCGGCAAAGGCGAGGTTCATGGGAAAGGCATCGGCAGCCTCGATCATGCGGGCGATGTGCCATGGGCCGGGTGTGCAGGTGGTCGCGAGCGTCCCATGCGCCGGGCCCGTGCCGCCGCCAAGCATTGTCGTCAGGCCACTCATCAGCGCCTCTTCGATCTGCTGCGGGCAGATGAAGTGGATATGGCTATCCATGCCGCCGGCGGTGACGATCTTGCCCTCACCCGCGATCGCCTCCGTGCCCGGCCCAACGATGATGTTGACACCCGGCTGTGTATCCGGATTGCCAGCCTTGCCGATAGCGACGATACGGCCCTCCTTGAGTCCGATATCGGCTTTGACGATCCCCCATGTATCGACGATCAGCGCGTTGGTAATGACTGTATCGACGGCCCCATCGGCCCGCGTCACCTGGCTCTGGCCCATGCCGTCACGTATGACCTTGCCACCGCCGAACTTCACCTCCTCGCCATAGGTGGTGAAATCCTTCTCCACCTCGATGAAAAGCTCGGTGTCGGCAAGCCGCACCTTGTCACCAATGGTCGGCCCGAACATGTTGGCATACGCGGCGCGCGAGATCTTGTAGGGCATAAATCAGGCTCCTTGGGAGGGAACGATGGAAGTCTTGCCGGCGATGCGCCGCAGGCGACCAAGAGAAACATAAAGATCGACCAAGCGCTTCTCCGCCGCAAACGGGTGGCCGTCCCAGCCGGTATGGCTGAAGCCGGTGATGGCGATGTCGTCGTTGGGGTAACGCAAAAGCAAATCGGCGATCACGATCATGCCGCTGCTCGGCACGACATAAAGGCCGGGTTCATGCGGCCTGAGAGCCTCGTCGACACTCTCGTGAACAGACTGATCGATGACCACATGGCGCTTGCCGGTGGCCTTGCAGAAGGCGGTGAATTGATCGGTGTAATCGTCGCAGAAATCGTTAAGTTCCGGATGCGATTGCGACAGCGGAGCGCGTAGTGCGGCGAACTTGCCGGGGTCGCGCACGCTCCAGATTTCCGATGCGGCCGCGATCGGCGGGCTGTTGCGCCATTCGGCAGAACCGAGCATCGCGCGCGCCGGCCGGCCGGTATTGCAGACCGCAACGATATCGGTGCGGCTGCCGCCTGTCTGGATGGAGCGGCAATCGTTGAAACGCACGACCAGGTCAGCGGCGTCGATCTCCTTCGCCGCCCCTTCCGCGATCTCGCCATTGCCGACGATCATGATCCTGCGTTTTGCACTCACTGTGCACCCTCCGGCCCGTCGGCCAGCGTCTTCAGCTCTTTGGTCCGTTGCTTGGTCAATGTCGCCTTACATCCGGATACAAGCATCGGCTCCATCGACCCGCCCCGCGCTTCGAACCCTTCCGCGTCGCATTGGCCATCGCGATAATCGACCCAGGCGCGTTGTGCCTTGATCAACGCCTTTTCGGCGCCCTTCTGGTCGGCTTCGAGATCGGCATCGGTGGCGACCATGGCCGCGCGTGTCTTCTTATATTGCTCGTTCAAAGCCTTATCGGCCTTGTCGTAGTCGCGCTGCGCGCAGATATTCATATCCATCTGCGTCTCTGCCTTATTGCAATCCACCTTCGGCTGGTCCGCATCATTTTGCGCATAGGCCGAGCCGCACATCAAAACGGTCGCGACAAACGCGCTGTACGCAAGCACCTTCAAAGACATGCCGTCTCTCCCTGTAAGCGTCAGAGTTTGCCCATGATCTGCTGGCGGAAGCCGTAGACTTCGCGCTTGCCGGAGAGCGGGATCAGTGTCACCGACCGGGTCTGGCCCGGCTCGAAACGCACTGCGGTTCCCGCGGGGATATCGAGACGCATGCCCTTCGCCTTGTCGCGGTCAAAGGCGAGACCGCCATTCGTCTCGGCAAAATGATAGTGGCTGCCGACCTGCACTGGCCGGTCGCCGGTATTGGAGACGTCCAGCGTTACCGTCGGCGCGCCCGCGTTCAGTTCGATGTCGCCGCTCGCGGCCAGAATTTCACCTGGGATCATGGTCTTTTCCCCTGCCTGTCGTTCAGCGGATCGGCTCATGCACGGTCACGAGCTTCGTTCCATCCGGAAACGTCGCCTCGACCTGCACGTCGTGGATCATCTCGGCGATCCCCTCCATCACCTGGTCGCGGGTGATGACATGGGCGCCGGCTTCCATCAGTTCGGCGACCGGGCGGCCGTCGCGGGCGCCTTCGACGACGAAATCGGTGATCAGCGCGATGGCTTCCGGATGGTTGAGCTTGACGCCGCGCTCCAGTCGCCGCCGCGCAACCATTGCCGCCATGGAAATCAACAGCTTGTCTTTTTCTCTCGGAGTGAGGTTCATCGCCTACCTATGTAATTGCTATTTGCTCGAACTACAGATTCCAGACTTTCGGCACAGGCATCCCGTTGCGCAAGGCGGAAATGACTGGGATGAGGATTTTTCTGAGCGCGAAGCCGTCAGGTGCCGCTAGCCGTAACACCAGCTTGCCGCGCCATTGGCTGACGCCGCCCATGTGCTCCCCAATAAGGGGCCGCACTCTGTCGAGATAGGTCTCCGCCAGCGGCCCGGCATAGAGCAGAGTCGCGAAAGCGACCTGTCCGCTCAGAACGGCATGCTCGCCCGTCAACGCTCCGACATCGCCATCGAACCTTAGCTCTTCGGCATGGATCAACCGCTCAGCGCGACGGATGCGCCAGCGGTCGCGGAACAATCCTAGCGCCATCGCTTCGCCCATGGCCTTGCGGCCCAAGAGGACTGTCTCGACGGCCAGAAATTCGGCGGTCTCATCGAGATCGACATCAAGCCTGCGCGACAGCGAAGCGCGGTCAAACAGAATGGTTTCCTGCGGCAACCAATCGACCCGCGCGCCGCTATCGACCTTGATGGAAGTAGTTACTTCGGCGGTACCGGCGGATGCCTTGTAGATCTTCTCACAGGCCTGAGTGGTCGCGTCGATGCGCGTATCCGGCCCTGCGACGATGCTCCAATCCATCCGGTCGCCGCCGGTCAGCCCGCCGGCGGTGTTGATGATGACGGCTTCCATTGAACTATCGAACGTGTCGGGCAGGCGGATCTTCGCTGCACCTTCCTGGAAAAGCTCGGCAAGGCGGGTGCGCCCATCAAGAGTTTTGGCCGCCAGATGGCCGCGCCCGCGCGCCCTCTGAGGTCTCGTGCTCGCCGCCGCCACCATCGCCATCCCGCCGCTCCGCTCGTCACATTATGTCGCGCAGGTCATTGAAGCCCGTCAAGGAATAAAGGCAAGCAATTCCTGTGCCTTATGCAGCCGCCGGGAACGCCGGCCAGCTGTAGTGGGCGTCGATGCATTTTTCGTCAGATGATGAAAAGTGCGGCACTTTCTCCCGGATTGCGGGGGAGAAGGAAACTAGACCACCCGATCCGGCGGCTCGCGCCCATCGAAAAATGCAGTGATATTGTCGGCCACCTTCATCCCCATCGCCGTGCGCGTCTCTTCGGTCGCACTGCCGAGATGCGGCAGCAGCACGACATTTTCCATGGTCTTCAGCTTCTCCGGCACATTTGGCTCCGCTTCGTAGACATCGAGGCCAGCGCCGCGGATCGTGCCTTGCTCCAGCGCAGAAATTAGTGCCGCCTCATCGACGACATCGCCGCGGGCGGTGTTGATCAGGAAGGCGCCGGGCTTTATAGCGGCGAAGCGGGCAGCATTCATCAGATGACGGTTCTCCGCGCCGCCAGGGCAATGCAGCGAGACGAAATCGGAGACCGCGAGCACATCCTCGATCGTCGGCAGCTGCACCGCGCCGTAGCGGGTCGCCTCCATCGGATCGATAGCAGAGCGATTGTAGAAGACGACATCCATGCCGAAGCCGAAATGACAGCGCTGCGCGAATGCTCTGCCAATGCGGCCGAAACCGACGATGCCGACGGTTTTGCCGGTAACCTTCGTGCCGATCATATGCGTCGGCCGCCAACCGCTCCATGCACCAGCACGCAGCTCGCGCTCCCCTTCCCCGCCGCGGCGCGCCACGGACAAAAGCAGCAACATGGCGATGTCAGCGGTGCAGTCGGTCAGCACGCCCGGCGTATTCGTGACGACTATGCCCTTGGCCTTGGCGCAAGCGACGTCGATATGATTGAAGCCCACGCCAAAATTGCCAAGGATTTTTGTCCTGATGGCATCGCCCTCGAGAAGCGCGGCCGGCAGCTTGTCGGAAACGGTCGGCAACACCGCATCATAGGCCAGCAAGGCTTCGCGCAACTGCGCGGCATCGAGCGCGGTATCATCCGAATTGAACGTCGAGTCGAAGCGCTCGGAAAGCACGGCCTCCACTGCGGCCGGCCAGCGCCGGGTGACGAGAATACGGGGTCTGCTCATGCTGCATCGTCCTCCTGCCAAGATGGGCTCAGACTTAAAGCACGAACGCCGCGAAGGAAATGCCGTTCACAACGGCCTGAACAGAAAGAAGCCCGGTCATTGACCGGGCTTCGCAGATCGAATGCCGGAAAACCGGCGTGGCACATTACTTTTCGATTTCGGCGTAGTTGTACTTGCCGTCCGAACCCTTGGACCACTTGTACATCACGTAGTCCGGACGAGTGATGTCGCCCTTTTCGTTGAAGCCGAGTTGACCGATGGCGGTCTTGAACGGACCCTTTGCCTTCATCGCGTCGGCAACAGCCATCGGGTCGTTGGAACCGGCAGCCTTAGCGGCGTCGGCGATGACCTGCATGGCGGCATACGAATAGAGGGTGTAGCCTTCCGGCTCGTAGCCGGCAGCACGGAACTTGGCGACCAGATCCTTGGAAGCCGGGTTCTTGCGCGGATCCGGCGAGAAGGTCATCAGCGTGCCGTCAACGGCATCGCCCGCGATCGAAGCCAGTTCGTTCGAGACGATACCGTCACCGGACATGAAGTGAGCCTTGACGCCCTGGTCGGCCATCTGACGCATGATCAGGCCGGCTTCGGTGTGCAGACCTCCGTAGTAAACAAAGTCGACACCAGCGTTCTTCATCTTGGCGATAAGCGCCGAGTAGTCCTTGTCGCCGGGGGTGATGCCTTCATAGAGAACTTCCTTCACGCCATCGGCGTTGAGGTTCTTCTTGGTTTCGTCGGCAAGGCCCTGGCCATAGGGGGTCTTGTCATGAACGATGCCAACCTTGGCACCCTTGAAGTTGTCGGCGATGTATTTGCCGGCGACTGCACCCTGCTGGTCGTCACGACCGCAGGTACGGAAGGTGTTCCACAGGCCACGCTCGGTGAACACCGGGTTGGTGGAAGCCGGGGTGATCTGGAGAATGCCGTTTTCGGCGTAGACTTCCGAGGCCGGGATGGAAACGCCCGAGTTGAAGTGGCCGACAACGAACTTCACGCCGTCAGCAACGAACTTGTTGGCAACCGAAACGCCCTGCTTGGCGTCGGAAACGTCGTCGCCGAGTTCGAGCTTGATCTTTTCGCCGTTGATGCCGCCAGCCGCGTTGATGTCGGCAACAGCTTGTTCAGCGCCCTTCTGGAGCTGCGCGCCAAACGCAGCATTTGCACCCGTCAGCGGGCCTGCAACGCCAATGATGATGTCAGCCTTCGCAACGCCGCTGAATGCGATCATTGCCGACAGAGCCACGGCCGACAGAAGATACTTCTTCATATTGTTACTCCCAGTTTTTTTAGCGGGTTCCGTTTGATTTGCCCTGCGCAATACCCACCAATGATCGCGCCGGTAAGCTTGTATTCCGAAGTCTGGAAGAGATGATCCCAAGAAGTAGTTCAAGCACTTTTCAGATGGGACCGTCTCCGACTTTGAATGCAGACTGTGCCTAGTTTCAACGCACTGTCAATTCTTCTTCTTCCATGAAAAGGGTGAGGTCTTTTCGTAGAGCCAATAGTAGTTATTCACCATCTGGTCCGTGCGGCGATAGCGGTATCCGGCCGTGGAGAAGATGAGGAGTAGAACCACGTCGAGGATATAGTTGTAGAGGTCGAACACCGGGCCGTTGAACAGCGCGTGGTGCAGGAATTGCAGCCCCAGACCGACCAGAAGTGTGTAGATGACCGCCAGCGGATAGGAGTTCCAGTTACTCGCCACGGCGCGGCCGGCACGCCATGCGGTCCAGAAGCCCAGGAGAACGATAACCACACGAATGACCAGGCGTCCGCCGCTATCGCTTTCGAAGAAAAGTCCCTGCATATCAAATTCTCCGCAGAACGGGGCTCAATGGTGGCCGCCTTCGAGATAGGCGGAACGCACTTCCGGATTGGCGAGCAGTTCCTGGCCGGAGCCGCTCATCGTCACCCGGCCGTTGACCATCACATAGGCGCGGTCGGAGAGCTTGAGCGCAGCAAAGGCGTTTTGCTCGACCAGGAAGACGGTGAGCCCCTGGGTCTTGTTCAAAACCTTGATGGCCTCGAAAATGCCCCTAACGATCAGCGGCGCAAGGCCGAGCGAAGGCTCGTCGAGCAGGAGCAGCTTCGGGCGCGCCATCAGCGCACGGCCGATCGACAGCATCTGCTGCTCGCCACCCGACAGCGTACCGCCGCGCTGTGATTGACGCTCCTTCAAGCGCGGAAACAGGGTGAAGATCTTTTCGACGTCCTCATTGAAATGTTTGAGTTTGTCGAGGCTTGCACCCATCTGCAGGTTTTCATAGACCGTCATGCGCGGGAAGATGCGCCGCCCCTCGGGCGACTGCGCAATACGCAGCCGGGCAATCTCATGCGTCGGCATGTGGGTAATGTCGCGGCCGTCGAAGATCACCGATCCGTTGCGGGCCTGCGGACTGCCGCAGATGGTCATCATCAACGTCGACTTGCCGGCGCCGTTGGCGCCGATCAGGCTGACGATTTCACCGCTGTTGACTTCGACATTGACGCCGGCGAGTGCGCGGATATTGCCGTAATAGGTTTCGACACCCTCAACTTTCAGAAGCGGTTGCCCCGTCATCAGCGTTCGCCCTCTTGGAGGTGCTCGACTTCAGCAATCACCTCTTCCACTTCTACATCTTCGACGCCGAGATAAGCCGCGATCACTCTTGGATCGTTCTTGACCTCATCGGGCGTGCCATCGGCAATCTTCTGTCCGTATTCGAGCACGACGACGTGGTCGGAAATTTCCATGACCACGGACATGTCGTGTTCGATCAGAAGGATCGACGTCTCGGCATCCTTGCGAATGCCGCGCAGGAATTCGTTGAGCACCAGCGACTCGCGAGGATTGAGACCCGCGGCCGGCTCGTCCAGGCATAGGAGTTCCGGGCCGGTGCACATGGCGCGGGCGATTTCCAGACGGCGCTGCGCGCCATAGGGGAGATCGCCGGCCGGATCGTCGGCGCGATCGATGAGATTGGCCTTTTCCAGCCAGAAGCGCGCCAGCTCGATGGCGTTCTTGGCCTCAGCGCGATATTTGCCGATGCCGAGCAGACCGAGCACGGTATAGCCGGACGCGCGCATCAGCTTGTTGTGCTGGGCCACCAACAGGTTTTCAAGCACGGTCAGGCCCGAGAATAGACGGATGTTCTGGAAGGTGCGCGCCACCTTGGCTTCGCGCGTAATCCGGAAATCCGGCAGCCGTTCCAGGAGGAATTGCTTGCCGCTTTTCTGGTTGAGCGTGATCATCCCCATCGTCGGCTTGTAGAAGCCGGTGATGCAATTGAAGACCGTGGTCTTGCCAGCGCCGTTCGGACCGATCAGCGCGGTGATATCGCCGCGCTTGGCCTCGAAGGAGAAATCGTTGATCGCCATCAGGCCGCCGAATCTCATCGAGAGATGATCGACCTTGAGCAGGATGTCGTCAGGGGTTGCGGTGACAGCGTTCATCAGCCGTGGCCCTCCTTGGTAAAACTGCCGGACACCGCTTTTCGCTCCTTGAGGAAGGCGGTCGGCTCCCGGGTTCCAACGAAACCGCGCGGTTTCAGGATCATCACCACGACCATGGCCAGGCCGAAGATCAGCATGCGGTAGAGTTCCGGCGTAAAATCCGGACCGAAGATCAACTTGAGGAATCCCATGTCGCGCAGCAGCTCCGTGCCGCCGACCATTGCGATCGCAGCGAATGCGATGCCCTTCAACGACCCCATGCCGCCGAGGACGACGATGGCCAGAATGACCGCCGATTCGAGAAACACGAAGGATTCCGGAGAGACGAAGCCTTGCCGTGCGGCGAAGAACGAGCCGGCAAAGCCGCCGAACATCGCGCCGGTGGCAAAAGCGGTCAGCTTCGTCGTCACTGTGTTGATGCCGAGCGACCGGCAGGCGATTTCGTCTTCACGCAGCGCTTCCCAAGCTCGGCCGATAGGCATGCGGCGCAGCCGCATCGTCACATAGGCGGTCAGCATGCAGAGCGCCAGGATGACGTAGAACAGGAAGATCTTGTACCAGGCCGATGAGGTCGGCAGGCCAAAGGTCCGGATGATGTTGTGCGGATCCTTGAGATCGAAAGTATAGAGACCGAACAACGACGCCTTGGTGATGTTGGAAATGCCGAAGCTGCCCTTGGTCACATCCGTCCAGTTGGTGATCACGATGCGGATGATTTCACCGAAAGCGAGCGTCACGATCGCCAGATAGTCGCCGCGCAGGCGCAACACAGGGAAGCCGAGGATCATACCCCACAATCCGGCAAAGATGCCCGACAACGGCAGCAGGATCCAGAAGGACAGGCCGAAATGCGTCGACAACAGCGCGTAGGAATAGGCTCCGACGGCGTAGAAGGCGACATAGCCCAGGTCGAGCAGACCGGCGAGACCGACGACAATGTTCAGGCCCCAGGCAAGCATCACGTAGATCAGGATCTGGATGCCGAAATTGTCGACATAGGTCAGCGATCCCTGCGGACCAAAAAGCGCCAGCGCCAGCAGCGGATAGACGAGCAGGAACGCCAAAGCGATCTTGTTGAAGTTCCTCGATACGAAGCCTTGCTCGGCTTCGACCGGCGGGGCCTTTGCTTTGGCGGCTTTCCTGGCCGCAACCGCCGGCTGAAGGAAGACGGTCATGACGAACCGTCCGGCCGCGGCGATGGCAACGATGGACGCCAGCAAGCCCCAGCGCTGAACGATGATCAGCTTGTTGTCGATGTTCTGATCGGTCTTCAGGCCGATATAGAGCACGAACATGCCGAATGCGATGACCGCCGTCCAAAAGGCGTCGGTAATCCCTTTCTGGACAAGGCCGGGCGCGGTCTTGCCTGGAACGAAGTTTGAGCTTGCCATGGCGTTACACCTTCTCGACTTCCGGCCGTCCGAGAATACCAGTCGGCTTGAAGATCAACACGTAGGCCAGGATGCCGTAGGTCGCGACATCCTTGTACGCGATAGCGAAATTGCCCGACCAGAACGACTCGATGAAGCCGATCATCAGGCCACCGAGAACAGCACCCGGCAGCGAGCCGATGCCGCCGAGAACGGCCGCAGTGAACGCCTTGACGCCGGGAACGAAGCCATCGGTGAAGTTGGCGACGCCATAATACATCAGGTACATCGTGCCGGCGACAGCAGCGAGCGCTGCGCCCATGATGAAGGTGACGGAAATGGTGCGGTCGACATTGATGCCGAGCAGCGCCGCCATCTTGCGATCCTGCTCCGTGGCGCGCTGGGCGCGACCAAGTGCTGTCTTATTGACCACGTACCAGAAAGCGGCAAGCAGAACGACGGTGGCGATGAAGATGATGATCTGTTTGAGGGAAAGCGATACGCCGCCGATATTATAGACGTCACCCACCAATGTCGGGATCGGCTTGTTGCGCGGACCCTGTGCGACTTGGATGAAGTTCGACAGAACGATCGACATGCCGATTGCGGTGATCAGCGGCGCCAGGCGAAACGAACCGCGCAGCGGCCGATAGGCGACACGTTCGATCACCCAATTCCACAAGCTCGTCATCAGCATGGCGACGATGAGCATGACCAGCAGCATGATCGCCACCGGCAGGCCGGCGAAAAGCGATACGAGAACCAGGTAAGTGATGAGAGCGGCGAAGCCGCCGAGCATGAAAACGTCGCCATGGGCAAAATTGATCATGCCGATGATGCCGTAAACCATGGTGTAGCCAATGGCGATCAGGCCGTAAATAGACCCGAGAGTCAGCCCATTAAGGAGCTGCTGGATAAAATAATCCATATGTCATTTCCCCTGGATGCAGAGTCTGTCGACTGCATCTCTTATTGATTAGGGTTTCCTTCGAGAGGACCCGTGAGGCCGATTCCATACTGTTTTCGAAGCAAATGTGAAGCTAAAAAGGCGAGGAATTGACAAATTCTTTTCAAATAGGCGTGCAATGGCGCAAATCGGGCCAGAAAAGACAGAAAAGCGGCACCTCCTGGCTCAAAAATAGCCAAGATGGCCCGAACGGATATTCCAGGCTGAAGACATCTTGTCAGAAACGGGCTCCCGTGGAGCCCGTTCTTCGCCGTCTAAGCTTGATCATCAGGAGCGCATGCGCGCACCTTCGACATCGAACAACGGCTGCGGCTGCAGCGTTGCCGGCAATATTTCGCCGAGCAGTTCGATCGACCATCCCTGCGCTTCGTCGGCAATCTCTTTCGGCACGTAACCAACGGCGACCGAGACCCCGGAGGCGTGCGCATAGCCGCCCGAGGTCACCCAGCCGCAGACAGCACCGTTGTGATAGATCGGCTCGTCGCCAATGACATCGGCATCCCTGGCCGCGACGATGAAGCTGCGTAGCCTCAGGGCTCCACCCTCCGCCTTCTCCTTGGCTGCCGCTGATTTCCCTATAAAATCGGCCGCCTTGGATGTCGCGACGAACCGGCCGAGCCCGGCCTCCAGCGGCCCGTAAAGCGGACGATACTCGCGCGCCCAGCTGCCGTAGGATTTGTCGAGGCGGAGCGCGTTCAATGCCCTGAGACCAAAGAGCCTGATACCGAATTCGGCGCCCGCCTCCATCAGAAGATCGAAGAGGTAGCGCTGGTGTTCCGGCTTCATCCAGATCTCATAACCAAGATCACCGGTGTAGGAGACACGACCTACGATGGCGGGCGCCATACCGAGATCCATCCGACGAATGGACATGAAGGGGAAAGCGGCTGCGGAAACATCCTGATGCGTCAGCTTTTCGACCAGTTTGCGCGCATTCGGTCCGGCAACGGAAAGGCCAAGCAGTGACAGGCCGAGCGCCTTCAGATCGACCGAACCGTCCTTCGGCAGCAGGCTCTCGAACCAGCGCATATGATAGGCCTCGGCTATGCCGGAGCCAATGACGAGAAAATCCCCCTCGCCCAATTTGGCGAGCGTGAAATCGCCGATCAGCTTTCCGTCATGCTTCAGCATCGGCGCCAGCGTCATGCGACCGACGGGCGGAATACGGCAGGCAAGCAGCCGGTCGAGAAAAGCTTCCGCGCCCGGCCCCTTGACCGAATATTTGGCAAAGCCGGAGGTTTCCATCAGCCCGACGCTGTCACGCACCGCCTTGGCTTCTGCGCCGACCACATCGAAATCGTTGGAGCGCCGCCACGAGAACTCATCCACTTCGCCCGCAGGCGCGAACCACAGCGCCTGCTCCAGACCGTAGGACGCGCCGAATATGCCACCTGCGGCCTTGAGCTTGTCGTAGATCGGCGTCGTCAGCAGCGGCCGTGCCGCCGGCAATTCCTCGTTGGGATAGCGGATGGAGAAGCGACGCGCGTAGTTCTCGCGAACCTTGGCGTTGGTATAGGCAAGCGTCGCGTAGTCGCCATAGCGCGAGACGTCCATGGCGAAGACGTCGAAGCCGGGATCGCCGTGGATCATCCAGTTGGCGAGCGCCAATCCCACACCGCCGCCCTGGCTGAAGCCGGCCATGACGGCGCAGGCCGACCAGTAGTTCGTCAACCCCCGCACAGGCCCGACCAGCGGATTGCCGTCCGGCGAGAAGGTGAAAGGGCCGTTGATGATCTTCTTGATGCCGGCCTTGTTGAAGGCCGGGAAATGCCGGAAGCCGACTTCGAGCTCCGGCGTGATGCGCTCGATGTCCTCGGCCAGCAGTTCATGGCCGAAATCCCAGGGCGTCGTCACCGGCGACCAGGGACGGCAGGCCTTTTCGTAGGTGCCCATCAACATGCCCTGCCGCTCCTGGCGCAGGTAGATCTCTCCGTCGAAATCGACGCAGTGCATCAGCTCCTTGCCGGTCGCCTTGTTGAAGTCGGCAACCTCCGGCATGTCCTCGGTGATCAGATACATATGCTCCATGGCGAGCACCGGCAGCTCCAGCCCGACCATGCGTCCGACCTCGCGCGCCCAGAGACCGGCGGCGTTGACGACATGCTCGGCGACGATCTCGCCCTGGTTGGTAATGACGCGCCAGGAACCGTCCTCGCGGCTCACCAGCTCTTCCACCTTGGTGTGCAGATAGATCTCAGCGCCGTTCTTCTTCGCCGAGCGGGCATAGGCATGGGTGGTGCCATAGGGATCGAGATGACCTTCGACGGGATCGTAGAGCGCGCCGACGAATTGGTCGGGATCGAGGAGCGGCATCATCTCATGCGCTTCCTTCGGCGTCAGCAACGTCGCCTCCAGGCCGTTGTAGCGGCCCTTGGCGAGGATCGATTTCAGCCAGTCGAAACGCTGCGGCGTCGCCGCCAACATCAGGCCGGATGTCATATGCAGCCCGATATCCTGGCCGGAATAGTCCTGGATCTCCTTATAGAGTTCGACCGTGTATTTCTGCAGCTTGGCGACATTGGGATCGCCGTTGATCGTGTGCATGCCGCCGGCCGCGTGCCAGGTCGACCCGGAGGTCAGCTCGGAACGTTCGAGCAGCACGACATCCGTCCAGCCGAATTTCGTCAGGTGATAAAGCACCGAACATCCGACGACCCCGCCGCCGATGACGACGACTTTGGCATGGCTTTTCATCTAAAAATCCCCTGTGTTCGGCGCGAAGTCTGCGAGAGTTTTCCCGTGCAACCGGCCGTATTTGCGGGGCAGCCTAGAGACTATCCGGAAGGCCAAATAGCCCGATCTGCGAAGCCGATCTGCCTGTTTGCGCCATCGCAATTGTTCGGATCGCGCCATTCCGTTCCCAGCGCACAAGCCCTTCGCAAAACCACCCTGGACCCTTTCCGGCTTATGCGTCTAGTCGGCAAACCCGGTCGTCAGCGCGAATTCCCGACCCATCTCCATCAGCTCTTCGAACACGCTGCCGGCATAGGACCGCGGGACGATGATCTCGAAATGGTCGGGACCGGTACGGGCCAGATTGGCACTGACGTGGCAGCACAGCATATTGGCCGACTGTCCCTCGGCGAAGACTTGCGGATGCAGGTCCACAGCGACGCATTTCGCCAGGATGCGACGAACGCTCGGGCCCGAGATGCGCAAGATCACCCGGCCATCGCTCTGTTCGACGAAGGAAACGCGATCGGCGTCCAGAATAGCAAGATCGCGCGCCAGGCTTTCGGCCCCCAGCACTTCCGATACCGCCAGCCACTCGTCCGGCCCGGCATGACGCACCGAAATGTCCGACATCGCCTTCAGCGCCGCCAGTGTCCATTCTTCCTGTCCGGCATGAGCAAGCACGGAGAAAATGACGGGGCGACGGACCACGGCAAGATGATTCGGATTTGGCTCACCCTCGAAGCCGGAAATATGATCTTCCAGCACATGCCGGTTTTGATATGAGACGCTCATCGATCCTCACCCCAAAAGTTTCTTGTTGTCAGGATCGACGAAGACCGGATTGCAGACCTCCGCAACCACCTCTTCGCCACGCAGCCCATCCCAGACCACCAGATGTTCGCCAATCCGTTCGCGGCCCGATTTGAGGAAAGCCAATGCGATGAAATGGCCGAGAACCGGGGAGAAGCAGGCGGAAGAAACATGGCCCTGGTCATTGAGTGTCGAAGGCTTGGCGCCTTCCTTCAATAGATGAGCGCCCGCGCGGATCTCCTTGGTGGCATCGACCGGCTTCAGCCCGACAAGCTGGACGCGATCGGCCGCCGTGAGGCCGAAGCGGGTCGAGAGCCGCTTGCCGATGAAATCGGGCTTCTGCGTCGCCATCATCCGGCCGAGGCCGACATCGTCTGGCGTGGTGCGGCCGTCCAGTTCGCTATGGGTGACATGACCCTTCTCGATGCGGAGCACATTCAGCGCCTCGACGCCGTAAGCACAGATACCATGCGCCTTGCCCGCCGCCATGATCGCGTCCGCGACCGCCTCGCCGTGGCCGGCGGGCACCGCGAGCTCATAGGCCAGTTCGCCGGAAAAGGAGATGCGGAACAGTCTGGCCTTCAGCCCGCCCTTCAGCATCACCTCCGAGGCAGAGAGGAACGGGAAGAATTCGTCGGAGATATCATCTTCGACAATCTGCTCCAGAACCAGCCGCGCCTTCGGCCCGGCAACCGCCATCTGCGCCCATTGATCGGACGAGGAAACGAACCGCACGTCGAGCTGCGGCCAAAGGGTTTGGGCGCAGAATTCCATATGGGTCATGACTTCGCCTGCCATGGCGGTCGTGGTGGTCAGGAAGAAATGGTTCGGCGAAAGGCGGCTAGTCGTGCCGTCATCGAACACCATTCCGTCCTCGCGCAACATCAGCCCGTAGCGCGCCTTGCCGATCGGCAGTTTCAGGAAGGCATTGGAATAGAGCCGGTTGAGAAATTCTGCGGCATCCTTGCCGAACACTTCTATCTTGCCAAGCGTCGAGACATCGCAAAGCCCGACATTGTTGCGGACATTCACCACCTCGCGGTCGACGCTGTCGCGCCAGGTCTTCTCGCCAGGGCGCGCAAACCAGGCCGAGCGATACCAAAGGCTGGCTTCGACAAAAGTCGCGCCATTTTTCTTCGCCCAGCCATGCAGCGGCGATTCCCGCACCGGCTGCGCATGCTTGTCGCGCGCCGTACCTGCGAGGGCGCCGAACGAGACCGGCGTGTAGAAAGGCCGGAACGTCGTCGTGCCGACGGCAGCGGGACTGACGCCGCGCATACCGGCGATGATACCGGCGGCGTTGACATTGCCGAGCTTGCCCTGATCCGTCGCCATGCCGCTTGTCGTATAACGCTTGGCGTGCTCCGCATGACCAAAGCCTTCGCGCAGAGCCAGCCCCAGATCCTTGGAGTGGACATCGTTCTGGAAGTCGACGAAGGCTTTATCCTTGGCGCCCGGCACATGCCAAATGGCCGCGAAGGACGAAGCGTAATCGCCTTCGACCTCCGGCATCTCGGCGTCATGTGCCGTGTGCCCGAGGCTTTCGACGACCAGTCGCGCTTTTCTGGCGCCATCGGCAAAACAGCCCGAAACGCTGTCGATTCCGCCGGCCGCTCCGGCGATCTCCAGTTCGCCGCCTACCGTCGACGCCATGAAGGCCTGTTTCTCTTCCGACCAAACGGGCTTTGCGCCGCGCTGACAGGCGAGGTGGATAACCGGCGACCAGCCGCCGGACATGGCAAGCGCATCGCAGCCGATAAGCTCGTCCAGGCCGCCGCGATCGGCAATCACGCCGCGAATACGATGCCGGCCCTTCGTGGCCTGTATCGTACCGCCATGAATGATACGAACGCCCTTCGGCGCCGCATCGGAGGAAGCGCCGCGGGTATCGACGATGGCCGATACTTCGACGCCTTCCGCCGCCAGATCCAGCGCCGTGCGATAACCGGATCCGCCATTGGTAAACACCGCCACTTTCTGCCCCGCCACCACGCCATAGCGGTTGAGATAGCTGCGCATGGCGCCGGCCATCATCACGCCGGGCTTGTCATTGCCGCCGAAAACCAGGGGCCGCTCTTCCGCGCCGGTGGCCAGGATCGCGCGCTTGGCGGCGATGCGCCACAGACGCTCGACCGGCAAATCGGGCGACGGCATCGCCACATGCTTCTGTACCTTTTCGACCGCGCCGAAGACATTGTCGTCATACCAGCCGAACACCGTGGTGCGCGGCATCAAAGTGACATTCCCGAAGCCCTGAAGCTCATCGAGGGCTGCATGCACAAAGGCCTCTGCCGAAACGCCGCCGATTGACAACCTCTCCGACAGCAGCGATCCGCCTAGGCGAAATCCTTCGTCGGCGAGGATGACACGCAGTCCGGCGCGCGCCGCGGTCAGCGCCGCCATCAGCCCCGCCGGGCCTGACCCAATCACCAACAGATCGCAATGTGCCCAGGCCTTCTCATAACGATCGGGATCGGTCTGCATAGCCGCTTTGCCGAGACCGGCGGCACGGCGGATCAGCGGTTCATAGACCTTCTCCCAGAAAGCTGCCGGCCACATGAAGGTCTTGTAGTAGAAGCCTGCACCGAAGAAGGGCGAAAACAGGCCGTTGATCGAGGCAAAGTCATACTTCAGCGACGGCCAGCGGTTTTGGCTGACCGCGCTCATGCCCTGATAGAGTTCGGCGACAGTGGCTCGGGTGTTCGGCTCCGTGCGTCCGTCCTTGCCGATCGTCACGAGCGCGTTCGGTTCGGCGGAGCCCGCCGTCAGGATGCCACGCGGACGGTGATATTTGAAACTGCGGCCGACCAGCAATTGGTCGTTGGCGAGAAGGGCAGCGGCGAGTGTGTCGCCCTCCATCCCCTTCATATCCTTGCCGTCGAACTTGAACGACAGCGGTCGGCTGCGATTGACGAGCCCACCGGAGGAAAGACGATAGGCTGTCATTGCGCAGCCTCCCGCGTCTTGCCAGCCGCATCGGTGACGGAGAAGACCTCGTGCGTGACATTGCTGCGGTCGACCACCAGCCAGCGGCGGCAACCGGCCGCATGATGCCAATATTCTAGAATGCGCCCGCGCTCGTTGTCGCGGACATAGACATAGCGATGCCAGTCTTCATCCGGGGCGGATGGCGCCGGACGGACAACGGATGCGGAGCCTCGAATGGTGAATTCTTCTTTCGGGCGCGCGCCGCAATGCGGGCAGGTGATCAAGCTTGCCATTGGTTTCGTGCCCTCAATGCAGATTCGGCTGCGGACCCTTGCCGCCTTCGTCGATCGCAAAACCGCGTGCGAAACGGTCCAGACGCATGAAGCGGCTGACATCGTGGCTCTCGCCCTTGGCGATCAAGTGCGCGAAGCAGAAGCCGGAGGCTGGCGTCGCTTTGAAGCCGCCATAGTTCCAGCCGCAGTTCAGATAGAGATTGTCGATCGGCGTCCGGTCGATGATCGGCGAGCCATCCATGCTCATATCCATCACGCCGCCCCAGCTACGCAGCACGCGGACTCGCGACAGGCCGGGAATCAGCGAGACCCCCTCCTCCATCGTATGCTCGACAGTGGCGAGATTGCCGCGCTGGGCGTAGGAGCTGTAATAATCGATATCGGCGCCGAAGACCAAGCCGCCCTTGTCCGATTGCGATATATAAAAGTGGCCGGCGCCGTAGGTGATGACGTGATCGATCACCGGCTTCAGCCCTTCGGAGACGAACGCCTGCAGAACGTGGGTTTCGATCGGCAGTTCCAGATCCGCCATGCGGCCGAGGATCGAGGTGTGGCCTGCGGCCGCCAACGCCAGCTTATCGCAGCCGATGAAGCCGCGCGTGGTCTCGACACCGGTCACGGCACCACCTTCCCGACGGATGCCGATCACCTCGCATTGCTGGATGAGATCCACGCCGCGGCTGTCGGCGCCGCGCGCATAACCCCAGGCGACAGCATCGTGCCGCGCCGTGCCGCCACGCGCCTGAAGCAGCCCACCGAAGATCGGAAAACGCGCATGATCGAAATTGAGATAGGGCATCATCTTGCGAACCTGCTCGCGGCTCAAGAGTTCCGCATCGACGCCGTGCATGCGCATGGCGTTGCCGCGCCGGGCATACTCGTCGCGCTGTCCGTCGGAATGAAAGAGATTGATGATGCCGCGTTGGGAGACCATGGCGTTGTAGTTGAAGTCCTGCTCCAGCCCTTCCCAAAGCTTCATCGAAAATTCGTAGAATGGCTCGTTGCCGGGCAGGAGATAATTGGAGCGGATGATCGTGGTGTTACGGCCGACGTTGCCGGAGCCGAGATAGCTCTTTTCCAACACGGCAACATTGGTGATGCCGAACTCCTTGGCGAGATAATAAGCCGTCGCCAGTCCATGCCCGCCGCCGCCGACGATGATCACATCATAATGCGGTTTCGGCTCCGGCGTTCGCCAGACAGACTGCCAATGACGGTTTCCTGAAAGCGCCTGCTTCAGAACCTGATATGCCGAATAACGCATGTATGAATCCCGGTCTATACGCGGCCACACATTCGCATATGCAACAAAAACGACAAGTCTGGAAAGGACGGAAAACCTTCGCAAACAGAACATGTTCTTTCCCGAATGCGCTGCAATGGCGGAGGACTGTATCCCAAAGGACACGCGGCACGCGCGGATACTGTCGAGATCGGCGCATGGAGGCAAAGCTGTGTTGCGAAGTCACGATGCAAGCGCTAGGCGCTAAAAACGTGATCGGAGCGAGGTCTAAACTTCATAGTGGAGGCTTCTTAACTAATATATCGTCAAGCTCGATACGCTGACGAGTTGGGGAAAGACGAAGAGGCCAATGCTCGCGACATTTGAAAAAGCGGCCCTTGAGGCAGGTAAGGCCATATTGGAGGTCTACCGTGCGGGCTATACTGTCGCCTTGAAGCAGGACATGAGCCCCGTCACCATCGCCGACGAGCGCGCCGAGCGCATTATTCTCGAACATCTGGCGCGCGACTTTCCGGACATTCCCGCAATTGCCGAGGAATCGGTGGCCGCCGGCAAGGTTCCCGATATTGGCGGCCGCCCCTTCTTTCTCGTTGATCCGCTCGACGGCACACGTGAATTCATAGAGCATCGCGACGAGTTCACCGTCAACATCGCCTATATTCAGAACGGCGTTCCTGTCGCCGGGATCGTTTACGCGCCCGCTCTCAGCATCGCCTTTACCGGCGAGCCCGGCAAGGCGCGGAAGCTCGTCATCACTGATCAATTCACCATTGCCGACCGTTCCGTCATTGCGGTGCGCGCGCGACCTGAGAATTTGCTGGCGCTTGCAAGCCGCTGCCACGGCAGTCCAAAGACGGATAGTTTCCTGGCGGACAATGCCGTCTCCGCTTGCACCTCGATCGGCTCTTCGCTGAAATTCTGTCTCCTTGCCGAAGGCAAGGCCGACGTCTATCCGCGCTTCACCCGTACGATGGAGTGGGACACGGCCGCCGGCGACGCGATACTGCGCGCGGCAGGTGGCTCGACGCTCACTCTCGATGGCCGTCCGCTCTCCTACGGCAAGACCGATCAGAGCGATGACTGCGATTTCGCCAACCCCAATTTCATCTGCTGGGGCGGCAAGAAAAGCTTGGTCGGCGTCTGACCTTCGGCTCAAAAGCGTAAGTTATCACTGACAAAAAATCACATGAAAACGGCTTTTTCCGCTGCAATAACAGCGGATTGTATGGCTTGTGGCGATGCCGTGAAACAGGCAAATCACCCTCTATCGGCGTTCCTTAAAATTCTTAGCAAAGTGTTACTAAGCGCTTAGGCAATTTTTAAATGTGGCAAGTTAGAGTGACTCTCGTGGTCTTGAGTATGTGTAGAGAGTCCAATGACCGAAATGATACGTCCCCGAGTAAAGTATGTCATCGGCCCCGATGGCAGCCCGCTTACGATTGCCGACCTGCCGCCGCCAAATACGCGCCGCTGGGTTATCCGTCGTAAGGCCGAGGTTGTCGCGGCCGTGCGCGGTGGTCTGCTGAGCTTGGAAGAAGCTTGCGAGCGTTATACGCTCACCGTAGAAGAATTCCTCTCCTGGCAGTCGTCCATCAATACCCATGGCCTCGCCGGCCTCCGGACGACCCGCATACAGCAGTATCGTCACTGACGACTGCACCCAGACGCGACATTCGATGATCTTCAGTTCGGGCCTTTTTCCTTCCTCAACAGGATATGAAGAAGGCCCGAAACCATGGTGGAGCCCGCATAGAACCAAAGGCCCGGCTGCGTAAAGGCAGTGGCGAGCCCGCTGGTCTTGGCGGCGGCGATGACGATTGCCACCAGCAGAACATCCGCCATCGACCACCGCGCCAAATGCGGCACGACATGGTCGAAAAAGAACCCGCCTTCGCTCTTTCTCCGCGTCCCCATCGCTTCAACCGCGAGGCTCACGGTCTTCAGGATCGGCAGCGCCACCGAGACCAGCGCGACGATCGCGGCAAGAAGATAGTTCTCGGTCTGCCAGAGAGAACTGATGATCCCGAGCAAAGACGGTGTATCGCTAAAGAAATAAAACTTTTCGAGGCGGACCAGCGGCAATACCAGGCCGAAAGCCAGCAGGAACGGGACAGTAACCAGAAGCACGGCTTGCAAATTGCGCATTGGTGCCTGAAACCTCCCTACTGGTTGCTTCGCCGCTATCACAGCCGCATAGCGCATAAGATCGGGAATCCAAATCGATTTTCGAACGGTGAAAGGCTGCACGCGTCCGCCGCTTGCCACCGGCAACAGGTTTGTTAGCATCGACCCAAGACAAATCGTTAATCGTCGTCGAACCGAAAACATTGGAAGTCAAAAGGAAAATCATGGATATCCGCAACGAAGACAATGCGTCGGGCGGCCGCTATGTCGCAACCGTCGAAGGCCACGAGGCGGAAATGACCTTTTCCCGCGCCTCCCCCACGCTCATCATCATCGATCATACCGGCGTTCCGGAAGCGCTCCGCGGCAAGGGAGTGGGCCAAGCTCTTGCCCTTCACGCCGTCGAGGAAGCTCGCCGTGGCGGTTGGAAGATCATCCCGCTCTGCCCGTTTTTCAAGGCGCAGGCCCTGCGTCACGAGGAATGGCGCGACGTGGTGAACATGTAGGCACCCCGCCAGAGATGGTTGGTATCTCCATTTGAAAACGCCAAAAGCCGTGCATGGCCGGCCACCCACCATGGCCAGTCATGCACGGCTCTCGAGCCGGTTCCGCCGCTTCTCGCACAATCCCGAAAATCGTTCCGGTTTCGGAACGGGACTACGCGGCCTCAAGTAAGCGCGACGGAATGGTTAATTCAGGCGCGTGCCCTCACCGGGCCCGAACCATCGCGCTCTTCGAGCGCTGCGGCTTTGGCGTATTCGGCCTGCATTTCTTCCAGCGATGTTTCCAGCGCCTCCTCCTGCACCTGCAACTCCCGGATCGACACCTGCAGGTTGTCCGCACGCTGACGTGCGGCCTTGGCAAAGGTCGGATAGGCGAAGTGGTTGGGATCGGAAATGCCGGACTTTTTCTCTTCCAGCACGATCTGGTTTTCCAGATCCTTCGTCATGCGGTCGAATTCCGCCATCATCATCTGCAGTTGCTGCAGCTGACGACGTTTTTCGTTCACCTGAAACTCCTTCAGGCGCGTTAGGCTCTCACGTGACTTCATACGCATTACTCCCGTGATGCGAGACCCCGGCTCTCTATTTGTTGACCCGCCGCACCGCTTTGAAACGGCTTGGTTAAAAAAATTTCCAGCGATCTTAATAAAAACCTACCGCTGGTAACCTTTCGTTTACGGGCATCGTTAATGATAGGGACGATCATTTAAGGGTCAGTAAATGTCACAGTCGGAATTCGAAATGTCGGCATTGGTGAGTCGAATGAATCACTTGGCGTGTCTTCTTAATGCAACACTTTAGGAATGATATTTGCCGATTGTCTTTGGAAAACAGTGCAATGGAAAAATTATTTAATAAATTCGATACGTCTTGCCAGAGTGAATCAGAATTTGTTAACCATTCCGTGGCAGCTTCCAAATCAGGCAGTGATTTGATCGGTATCGCGTAAGGGGGCTGACGACCTTTCGGCGGCGGTAAAGGGGATAATTATGCGGGTTTTACTTATTGAAGACGATAGCGCGACAGCGCAGAGCATCGAACTGATGCTCAAATCCGAAAGTTTCAACGTTTATACCACCGATCTCGGTGAAGAAGGCGTCGATCTCGGAAAGCTCTACGACTACGATATCATTCTGCTCGATCTTAACCTTCCCGACATGTCCGGCTACGAAGTGCTTCGCACGCTGCGCCTCTCGAAGGTCAAGACGCCGATCCTCATCCTCTCCGGCATGGCCGGTATTGAAGACAAGGTTCGCGGTCTCGGCTTCGGCGCCGACGACTATATGACCAAGCCGTTCCACAAGGATGAGCTGGTCGCGCGAATTCACGCTATCGTCCGCCGCTCCAAGGGGCACGCTCAGTCGGTGATCCTGACCGGCGAACTGATCGTCAATCTCGACGCCAAGACCGTCGAAGTCGGTGGCCAGCGCGTGCATCTGACCGGCAAGGAATACCAGATGCTGGAGCTGCTTTCGCTCCGCAAGGGCACCACACTCACCAAGGAAATGTTCCTCAACCACCTGTATGGCGGCATGGACGAGCCGGAATTGAAGATCATCGACGTCTTCATCTGCAAACTGCGCAAGAAGCTCGCCAATGCTGCCGGCGGCGCCAACTATATCGAAACCGTCTGGGGCCGTGGTTACGTGCTGCGCGAACCCGACAGCAACGATTTCGCCGAGAGCGCCTGAACCGCCCATCCCTTATCGCCGACCCGACAAAATCCCGCCCTTCGAGGCGGGATTTTTGTGTTTCCATTTCAAACATAAAAAAAATAAGGCCGCCAGAGAGGCGGCCGTCATGCGCTCAGCAGTCCGCGAATATGATCAGGCGGCAACAGCGCGATTGCCGAAGACGGCGGTCAGGATCTTGCGGTCGAAGGGCTTCAGCAGGAAATCAGTCGCGCCGGCCCGTTTGCCAGCCATCAGCTTGCGCAGGTCCGCTTCGACGACACAATAATAGATTTTCACGTCCTTGCCGTTCGGCATGGCGCGGATGCTGGCGATCAGATCGAGGGCGCCTTCCATGCCGGCGTCGACGATCAGGTAATCGGGGAGTTCGGCCTGGCAGCGCGTCAGCGCCTCGCGGGCATCGCCGGCTTCGCAGACAAGAAAATCGAGCTCGGACAGAATTCGTTTACCGACCTTGCGTACGACATCCGACGTATCCGTAATCATGAACCGCTGCATTGTCAGCTCCTTCGCGCCCGGTTGCCATCGATCGGGCACCACCTCAAATTGGGACGATAGGCGTACGAGGCTAAGGATTCGTTACCAATGTATTCTTAATTGCGCAGACAACCGAAAGACTGCGAGAGATGAGCGATACACGTAATGATAATCCCGCAGCAGGACATCCGGCTGCGGGATCATCGTCATAACTCGTGCAACCAATGCCTATTCGCCGCGCATGGCGGCGATAAAAGTCAGCTCTTCCGGCGTGGCGTTGTAGGAAAGTTCCATGCCGCTCTCATCGGCCAGAAGCACCGTGTAATAGGGCTGGATAGAGTGAGCATCGACTGCCTCTTCCAGCGTACCCGAGCAGATCTCCGCGAATTTTGGCGGCACGCGCATCAGGCGGCCCTTGGCCGTAATCGTGAACTTCGCATCGAGATCGGGATTTTCCAGCGTCACTTCGATATTGCCGCCGCGTGGAATCGAGCCATAGGCGACGAGGAAGAGGTTGAGTAGCAATTTCACGCGGTTTTTAGCGATGATGGCGCGCGGGCCGATCCAGCTGACTTCGGTCTTCTTTTCGGCGGCAGCGAAATCCTTGGCGGCGCGTTCGGCCTCGCCCGTATCGATCGAGGCACCGACCGAGCCCGATGCGCCGAAGGCAAGACGTGCGAATTTGAGACGGACGGAGGCATTGAGGGCGCTGGTGCGGATCAGCTCCATCGCATCGGCATCGGCGCCACCCTCGTCGAGCAGTTCGAGGCCGTTGTTGATTGCACCGACCGGAGAGATCACATCATGGCAAACGCGGCTGCATAGCAGCGCGGCCAGATCAGGTCCGGTCAAGGCGAGGTTCGGATTCTTCGACATTCATTGTCTCCTGAATGCTGACAAAGGCGGAACGCAGTATGATTCTACGTTGCCACGGCAAGATTGCCCGAGGATTGCCGCAGGCGGCGTACCGCACGCCATAAAGACACCATATTTGGTAAACCGATTGTTAAGATGATCGACGCAAAATGCATTCATCACCACCAGACCCTTTCGTGCGCGATTCGCCGTGCGGAACATGGACGGAACGGTCTGGACTGAGGAGCGAGGTGTATTCGGCGCGTTCTTGCGAATGCGCGGCGCATCCGCTCCCCATTGTCCCGACCATGATGAACGGATAACTGTCATGCGCTATCAACTCCCGAAGAGAATGCCAAGCCTCGGCACGAGAACGGTCGGCCTCGGGCTGATCTTAGCCCTCGTTGCATTGGTAAGCTTCGCGTTGCCGGTTCGTCAGGCAGCGGCTGCGGCCAGCAACGAATATTCGATGCAGGAAATCGTCGACGCGGGCCACTCCTTCTTCGGCTCGACCAGCGGCGGCCTCGCCAAGGTGGTCGAACGGGCCTTTCAGCAATATGGCCTGCCGAATGGTTATATTCTCGGCCAGGAGGGTTCTGGTGCCTTCATCGCCGGACTGACCTATGGCGAAGGCCAGCTCAACACCAAGAATGCCGGCGAGCACCCGCTTTATTGGCAGGGTCCCTCGCTCGGCCTCGATTACGGCGGTCAGGGCACCCGCGTCATGATGCTGGTCTACGATCTGCCGAGCGTCAACAGCGTCTACACCCGCTTTGGCGGCGTCAGCGGCCAGGCCTTCGTCGTCGCCGGCGTGGGCATGACCGTGCTGAAGAACAACGACATCGTGCTGGTGCCGATCCGCACCGGCCTCGGCGCCCGCCTCGGCGTCAACCTCGGCTACCTCAAGGTTACGCCGAGCCCGACGTGGAATCCGTTCTGATCTCCGGGACGATATCCCCGCTTAGATCGTTGCCTGGCCCGCGCAGATCGCGGGCCTTTTCTTGTGACAACGCTCCGGCCCGCCGATAAACCATATTCGATTTAAATGCTTGCCCGCGTGCCGGCCCCATGCTTAATCATTTGCTTAACCACTTTGTCGAGACCGAAAACAACTCCTAGATGCTGGCTGCGCCGTGATTGAATTCGCTCTGTTGTTTGGATTGGGCTTTCTGACCGCCGCCTTTCTGGTCTTCCTCATCGCGCCCGCGGTTCACCGCCGCATCGTCTGGTTCACAGAAAAACGGCTGAAAGCGACCATGCCGCTGAGCCCGCAGGAGGTGCGGGCGCAGAAGGACATGGCGCGTGCCCTCTTTGCCGCTGAAAACGCCAAAACCGAACAAGCGCTGACGCAGGAACGCGACAAGAGCGTCGCCTTGCAGATTCACAACGGCAGGCTTCAGCAGGAAGCCGGTCGCTACGCCTCTGAAAACAGTGAATTGCGGACGCGGATCGACGACATGGAGGTCGAAGCCGGTGAGCTGCGCTCGCGCCTGCGCCGCGAGGAAAGCTATATCAGCCAGCTGAAATCCGGCATCCATGCGGCTGAACAGGTCAGCGCCGAAAAGGATGCCGACATCGACACTTTGCGCAAGCGCATGACGAAGATGGCCTCCGACGCAGACAATATGAAGATCGATCTCGCGACCCGGGAGACTGAAATCGAAAGCCTGAAGCTCCGTATCAACACGTTGCGGGACGAGCGCGACACGCTGCGCCACGACCTGAACCTTGCAAGCCTGCGTGCAAAAGATGCAGAATTGCGGCTAGGCCAGGAAAGCGACAAGGCTCAGCGGCTTGAGGAGCGGCTGGACCGCGAGATCGCCGACAATGCCGACAAGGAAACTGCGATCGAACGCCACGTTCAGGATGTGGCGCGCCTGAAGGAGAAGCTGGAAACGAGCAGCGCCGAGGCGCAGGAAGCCCGCCGTGTGCTGCGGGCCGCCGGTCTTGTCCCGTCCGGCAAGCAGACCAAGGGCTCGGAGCCACCGGCCGGACCGAAGGTCGTAGAGATTGCCGACAATGGGGCCGACGCAGCCGTAACGGAGCGCAAAGTGGAAGACGATATCGCTCAGATGACGGAAGAGGCGCGCAACCGTGCCGCAGCTCTTTCCGACCGCCTGCTCAAATCCCGCTCTCCCTCGCATGACCAGGCCATGCGCGAGGAGATCGCCACCATCGCTGCCAACATGGTGGCGCTAACAGCATTGAGAGAAGGCGAGAAATCGCCAATCTTCGACTTCCTGCCCAAAGAAGCGAGCGCTGCCGAGCAAGGCGGACGCATCAGCCTTGCCGAACGCGCTGCCGCGCTACTGCCCAAACAGCAATAAGGGCTCGATACTGAAAATTCAGAGGCGTTTGACCAGGGACGCCAGCGCAAAGAGCGCGATGCCGCTCGCCGTTGCCACGTTCAAGCTGTCGAGGCCCGGCGCCTGCGGTATCCGCAGGCTGCCAAAGGTCGACAGGATCTTCTCCGGCAGCCCCTCCCCTTCGGTACCGACCACCAGCGCCATGCGGTCAGCCGGGGGAACGGCGCGAATATCAACCTCACCGCGAGGAGACAGGCTCCAGACCGAAAAACCGCGCCCCGCCAGCGCCGTGAGCAGATCGACATCGCTCAGTTGACGGCAATATGGGACAGTCAGCACCGAGCCCACCGACACGCGCAGCGCCTTGCGATACAGCGGATCACAGCAGGTTTCGTCCAGCAGTACCGCGTCGGCCCCGAAGGCGGCAGCGTTGCGGAACATCGAACCGATATTGTCGTGATTGGAAATGCCGCAGCCGGCAAGGATAAGCGCCCGCTCCGGCAACCGGTCGAGGAAGGCGTCGATATCGGTTTCCGCCCTGCGCCGGCCGAACGCCAGCACGCCGCGGTGCAGATGGAAGCCGACGATGCCGTCCAGCACAGAGGCTTCGGCAACATAAACAGGCACGTCGGGCGGGAAGGCCGCGATAATCTCCTCCAGCCCCGCGGCGCGGTTGCGCAACAACAGCACCTTTTCGGCGACGAAATCTCCACCTGCCGCATGTGCTTCCGCCAGAAGCCGCAGCACCACCGTACCCTCCGCAATGAAACGGTTCTCGCGGCCGGTCAGATCGCGCTCGCGGATATTGCGAAATTCGGCGATGCGCGGATCGTCGGGATGCGTGATCTCGATCAGCCGGTCGACCGTCATCGCAAAGCCGTCAGTTGGAAAGCGATATGGTCGCGACGATGCGGCCGATGCCGTAATCAAAGATAACAGCCTGACGCTGGCCGCTGGCGAGTGTGCCATAGAACAGCACCTGGCTTCCGGAGAGCGCCGTGGACTGCACGGTGAAACCCTTCGGCAGCGCGGCCGTCACCGCAACGGGCGCATCGGAGGGAACATTCGAGGCGGTAGAGCCCGCTGCCTTGGGCACGGGGCGCATCGTCTTGTAGACAACGGCGCCGAACACCGCCATAAGGCTCACCACCATGATGGCAGCCGAGACGATCTGCAGGCGGACCATTTTGCGTCGGACACTTTCCAGGGCCGGATCGAGGGGCTTTTCCTCTTGATCGTCTGGCTCGAGATTTGTCATCGATGCGTCCTTATTCCCTAGTGGGCGCCCTGCGCGCCGGAGAAATGCGTTTGAGCGACCCCTTTAAAGAAGCCGCGGGCATTAGAAAAGTCCTAACCGCCGACGAAACTGCCGAAGGCCGGCTCGACGCGTGGCTAACCGCACAGGTCGGCGAAGAATT
Source organism: Rhizobium mayense (assembly GCF_030272705.1). Classification (GTDB taxonomy): domain Bacteria; phylum Pseudomonadota; class Alphaproteobacteria; order Rhizobiales; family Rhizobiaceae; genus Rhizobium; species Rhizobium mayense. The sequence continues at coordinate 56,339 of NZ_JARFYM010000013.1, forward strand.
TTCCCGCAGCCGCATCCAGGCCTTGATCAAGGACAACGCCGTCCTGCTCAACGGCGCCCCGGTGACCGACGCCAAGCGCAAGGTGCGCCCGGGTGAAACCTATGAGATCACGCTGCCGGAACCCGAAGACCCGACGCCGCAGGGCGAAGACATCCCGCTCGACGTGCTCTACGAGGACGACGACGTCATCGTCATCTCCAAGCCCGCCGGCCTCGTGGTTCACCCCGCCGCCGGCAACTGGACGGGGACGCTGGTCAACGCGCTGATCCATCATTGTGGCGACAGCCTCTCCGGCATCGGCGGCGTACGCCGGCCGGGCATCGTCCACCGGCTCGACAAGGACACCAGCGGCGTCATGGTCGTCGCCAAGAACGATATTGCCCATCGCCATCTGTCCCTGCAGTTCGCCGACCACGGCCGCACTACGTCGCTGGAACGCGCCTATCAGGCGATCGTCTGGGGGCGCCCCCGCCAACTGATCGGTACCATCGACGCGCCGCTCGGCCGCTCCACCAGCGACCGGACCCGACGAGCCGTGAAGCGTCCGGACAATCAGGACGCTGACGAGGCCATCACGCATTACGAAGTGATTGAACGTTTTCACGAGGCCCCGGACGCCACTGCCCTCGCCTCATTGGTCGACTGCCATCTCGAGACCGGCCGCACCCACCAGATTCGCGTCCACATGGCGCATATCGGCCATCCCCTGCTCGGCGACGCCGTCTACGGCGGCGGCTTCAAGACAAAAGCCAACCTCCTGCCGGATGCTGCCAAGCAAGTGGTCAACCGCTTCCCCCGCCAGGCGCTCCACGCCTATCTCCTGCAATTCGAACATCCCCGCACCGGCGAGGTGATGCATTTCGAAGCGCCGCTGCCGAACGATATGGAAGAACTGGCAGAAGCCTTGCGGGCTTGAGATGCGACCTCGAACCGCGTGACGGGGGCCACAGCAGATTGGTGATTGGCCCCTACCCAGCAATCAGTCCGAAGCTTTAGTCTTCGACTGAGACCTTCGCGGAATCGCCGACAGCAATTTCTCTCAGTCCCCGGCGCAGAGTTGCGACGTTTGCCGCCCCGTTCAACTGCTCGAATTCCTGCTGGGCCCTCTCCCAAAGAGGCTCCGCTCTCTTGTGCAGGAGACGACCCTCCTTGGTGAGTTCAACGATACGGACCCTACCGTCTACAGGGGACGGCTTGATGGTAACGAACCCATCTCGTTCCAGGAAGCCGACCATCTTTCCCATTGCCGTCCGCTCGATATCGAGCCGTTCGGCGAGAACGTTGACCGTGGCGCCGTCAGCCTCTTCGAGAGCCGCCAAAGTCAGAAATTGCGTGATGCGCAGCCCGACTGGCTCAAGATGATCATCATAGAACCGCGTGATCTGTCGGCTCGCCTTTCTCATGGCGGAGCAGTTGCACTGATCGATTCCAAGCGGTTGATTGGCCGACAACATTCTATTTTTCCTTTCGATACCCATTCTTTATCGAAGCTTCCTTATCGAAGCGCCGTGGGCGCGAAGCCGAAGAACCTCCGCGCTCCACAGCTACTTCCGCCATCGCCGGAATTAGAATACCCCTTCCGGCGGAGTGATGTAGCCGGGCACTTCGTCCGCAAGCGTGCTCTTCAGCAACACCGTGCCCTGATCGGCCATGATCTCGCTTTTGCCAGCGGCGAGCGCGTCATAGGTCTGGCGCACCACGTCCTCGGGGCTGGCCTTCGGTACGTCGATGCCGTTGGTCAGATCCGTATCCACGAATCCGACATGCAAGCCAAGGACCTCGATACCGCGATCGCGAAGATGAAAGCGAAGCTGGTTCGTATAGCTCCATGCTGCTGCCTTGGACGCGGCATAGGGTGTCAGATAGGGCCGCGGAAGCCAGACGATGTCGGACAGCACGTTGATGATGCCGGCATGTGGCTTGGCCGACAGGATCTGCTCGAATGCCTGCGAGACACGCACCACGCCATAATAGTTGGTATCAAAGAGACGCTGCGATTGCGCTTCGACATCGTCTGCCAAAGGTCCGTCGATCAGAGCGGCGATCCCCGCGTTGTTAATTAACAGTGTCGTATCCGCTGCCAATTCTGCGGCCGCGGCGATCGACGCCTTATCTGTAACATCGATCCTGACCGGGACGATGCCCGGCTGGTCGAAGCCGCTCGTGTTGCGCATGCCTGCGTAGACCTTCGACGCTCCGCGGCGAAGTGCCTCGCGTGCGAAGGCCAGGCCCAGACCGCGATTGGCACCGGTGATGAAGACGGTATTGTTGGCGACGTCCATAGCAATTTTCCTTTCTGTGGCCGCAGGTCGGGACAGCGATCTCTGTCGCTGGCCCGGCGGTCGGTTGGGTTCAGAGAAAAAGCTCTTCCGGCAGTTGCCCGGAGAGCGCTCCGCGCAAATGGGCTGCGAGCGACAGAACAGAGCCAAGCGGGCTCATCCGCACGCTGACCTTCGGTACCGAGCCGTCCGAGGCGTGATCGACGACCACGACGGCGGAAAGCTTCTCGCCGTTCGTCAAAACGGCCTCATATTCTAGGAAGAGCCGGGAGCCGACGGTCTGAAGGAATGTCGGCGTCTGCGAGGCATAGAAGGTTCCGACGGCGTTCACCGCGAGCCTGATCTGATCGCGTCCGATGACGGAACCTCGCAACACGGAGCTGGTCAGTTCCGCGTCGGCGGTCAGGTCGTCGAGAAAGGGATGACGTTCATCTTGAGTATGTGACATTCCAAAATCTCCGATTTGTCTGCGCGAAATTCATGCGAAGGCGGCGCGATTGTTGGAGACGAACTGCTGGACCGAGAGCGCCGGCGTTCCGGTAATCGCCTCGACCAAATCGTTGGTGCCGGAGAAGATGCCGTCACGATAGTTCTGGGCGACTTCAACGAGGTGCTGCACAAGGAACGGAGGGAACTTGTAGAGATTTTCCATTCTATCCTTGAACGCCTCTATCGAGGTCGGCGCATATTCGATCTTCGCGCCAAGCACGTCGCTCACGACGGCAGCGATTTCTGTGTAGTTCATCTCGACCGGACCATGGAGCGGATAGATCTTGCCTTCATGGCCCTTCGGATTCGCCAGGACATGGGCGATCACCCGGCCCTGATCATCGGAGGCGATGGGCGCATGCCGCCCGTTCTCGAAGGGGAACTCGATCTTCTTCTTGGCCCAGATCTCCCTCGCGAAATGCGGATATACGAGCCAGTCGGCAAAGAAAGTCGGGCGCAGATGCGTCGTCGGAACCCCGGACCAATCGAAGACCCGCTCGGAGATCCAATGGTCCTGCGCTGCATGGCTTGCTGACTCCCGGCGCGCCGAAATCTGCGACATGTTGACGATCGCGGTAACACCCGATTCCTTTGCAGCCTGTGCGAAATAGGTTGCAGCGCCGAGGATGCCTGGTGCGATCGGGTGAAGAAAATACGCCGACCGGATGCCTTCCATGGCCGCCCGAATATGATCGATGTTGGTGAAATCGCCGACAGCGGTGTCGACCCCGCGCTGCCTCAGCGCCGCCGCCCTCTCGTCGTCCGAGCGCACATAGGCACGCACGCTTTTACCCATCTTCAGGAGTTCGTCGATGGCGGCGCCTCCGGTCCTTCCCGTCGCACCGCTTACAAGTATCTCAGCTTCGCTCATAGTCACTTCTCCGTTTCCAAATGAGAGCATATGCTCTTATCGCTAACTAATTAGGAGCATATGCTCTTATAGTCAAGTCTTTTTCCTTAGCGCGCGTCGCCCTGATCGATCGAAAGAAAAGATCGCCACCGAACTCCGCAAATGCGCGGCTGGACGCCGGCCTCTTGGCCGCCTATAATCACATGAAACCGATCTCCGGCGCGTGCCACGTAATTGTCCAAAACGCGATGCGTTTTGGGACTGAGGTGGCCGAATCTCGCAGGACCGGAGTGTTCGGGAGAATAGTCTAAAGGGCGAGCATTACGGCGGGCATGGCTGTCGCGCCGATGTAACTCTTGCGTGACTACGTTCTTGAATCACTGTTTCGCCGTACTTATCTACATATTGGTTTAGTGCGGGGTCTTCGTGACCTGCACGCCTTGGTCTGCTTCGCAAAGGGCGCGCAATACGCCTCCAGAAGGGGCCAGATCTCGAATAGGAGGGTGCATTCATGACCCGGAATACCTTACCGTCCATTACCGCCGGTGAAGCCGGCCTTAATCGTTATCTCGACGAGATTCGCAAGTTTCCGATGCTGGAGCCGCAGGAAGAGTACATGCTCGCCAAGCGCTATGCGGAACATGCCGACCGTCAGGCTGCGCATAAGCTCGTCACCAGTCATTTACGCCTCGTGGCTAAGATCGCCATGGGCTATCGCGGTTACGGCCTGCCGATCGGCGAGGTCGTGTCTGAAGGCAATGTCGGCCTTATGCAGGCCGTCAAGAAGTTTGATCCGGAACGTGGCTTCCGCCTGGCAACCTATGCCATGTGGTGGATCAAGGCCTCGATCCAGGAATATATTCTGCGTTCGTGGTCGTTGGTGAAGATGGGCACGACCGCCAATCAGAAGCGTCTATTCTTCAACCTGCGTCGTCTGAAGGGTCGCATCCAGGCCATCGATGACGGCGATCTGAAGCCGGAGCATGTCTCCGAGATCGCCACCAAGCTGAACGTCTCCGAGGAAGAGGTCGTTTCGATGAACCGCCGCCTCTCGGGCGACGCTTCTCTGAACGCGCCGATCAAAGCCGCGGAAGGCGATTCTGGCCAATGGCAGGATTGGCTGGTGGACGATCACGACAGCCAGGAAGACGTGCTGATCGAACAGGACGAACTTGACACGCGCCGCCGCATGCTGGCCCGCGCCATGAGCGTCTTGAACGACCGTGAACGCCGCATCTTTGAGGCTCGCCGTCTTGCCGAAGAGCCGGTAACATTGGAAGACCTCTCGGCCGAATTCGACATCAGCCGCGAACGCGTGCGCCAGATCGAAGTCCGTGCCTTCGAAAAGGTGCAGGAAGCCGTGCAGAAGGATGCGCTGGAACGCGCCAAGGCACTACGCGTGGTGGAAGCCACCGCATAACGCGCCTGGCTCCAGGAATCGCTGAATGAATTCAAACGAAAAGGCGGACCGCAAGGCCCGCCTTTTTTGATTCCGATGAATTGAAACCGCTTATTGGCCGCTGGAAGCAACACCGCCCAGTGCCTGCCATTCGGCGATTGCCTTGTTAAAGTCGTCGGTACCGGTCGGCCCCTTCTCCATGGTCAGCAATGCGCGACGGCCATTGCGGTAGACCACTGGAATGTCCATCCAGTTGCGGCTTTTCAAGAGATCGAGATTGGTCTTGCGCGCATCCGGAAAATCGTTGAGCGCGACCATATAGACATCGTCCGTGACTTTGGCCGGAACGGCGATAAGCGGGTCGCCACGATCCTGCTCGGTTGCCTTGAGTGCGATGCGTTGAACGCTGTCGATTGCGCCGCCTTCGAAATTCGGCGGAACCTGGAAAGCCAGTTCGACCAAATGGCTTGCCGGCAATGATGCGTCAGTATTGCGCGACACGGTGATCGTCGCCGTCAAACCACGCTCAGGCACGCTGATGAGGCCCTGAACGGAGGGTTCCGGCCGACCATCCTCACCCTTGCCTTCCTCCAGCGACCAGGTGACTGTACCTTCGAAAGCCGTCGGTGACGTCTGGCCGAGACGCTCCTCGTACAGGAACACCTTTTGACCATCCGTAGCCGCTGCCGTCTGCTGTTGCGCGGCCGGTGGCTGCTGCTGGGCTGCAGGCGGTTGCTGGGCAGGGGCAGCGGATGCCTGCTGATCGCCCGAAGGCGGTGTAGTGGCCGGCGCGGTCGCGGCGGGTGGCTGCGCGGCAGGCGCATTGTTCGCAGGCGCAGCTGCCGCTGCGGGCGGAGCAACGGCGGCGGCTACATTCTGTTCAGCCACGGACTTGCCTTCCGCCACGCCCGGCTGCCCACCCGCTGCCGGACCTTCATCCTCTTCCGCGCCGTTCGCCAACAGGCGCTGCGTGAACTTGGTGCTGACCGTGTTGGCATCACTGTCGAGCGAGGCGACACTGGTATTGGCCGCTGCAGGCGGCTGCGCGGCGGCGCTTTGCGCCGGAGCAGTCGCGGCAGGCGTCGAAGCGGCAGGCGCATTCGCGGCTGGAGCGGCGGCACTATTGTTCTTGGCCGTCTCGGTGGCGGGAGCCGTGCTGGTCGCAGTCTTCGGTGCAGAACTGATAAGGTCGGCGACCATCTTGTTGAGCGCTTGGCGGTTCGCCCAAGCGGCATAGCCACCGCCAGCAACGATCGCGAGACCGAGAAGTGTCAGGATAATGCCGGTCACATTGAACCGGCGGCGCTTCGGCTCCATGCGGAAGCTTTTGCCCTGCAGCTTCGATGCCATGGACCGATCGAGATCCGGCGGAACGGAAGAGCCGCCACCGCGTCCGCCCTCGGCGAACTTGTCAAAACCAGCAAGCTCCTTGAGCTCCCGCCAGCCGTCGGCGCCAGCATCGTTCTTCGGCGTGGCTTTGGGCGAAGAATGCACATCGGCAAAGAGATCGACATCGTCAAAGGCATTGTCCGGCATCTGCCGGGCGGGGTGCTTCGGTTTGGCTGGTGCAGCTACCGGCTCCAGCTCCTCGAAAACATCGGCATCCCAGGCAAAGGCCTTGTCGGCTACCGGTGCCTTCGCCGTGGCGGCGGGCTCCACGGGATGGCCAAAGACCGCCGGTGCAAAGGCGGCGGCGGGCATGACGGGTTCAGCCACCGGCGCGGACACGACGCGCTTTGCAGGCGCATCGACCTCGGCCCAAATCTCTTCGACCTGGCCCATGACCTCATCGGCTGGTGCCTGATGAGCAGCGTGCGTCTGCGGAGCGGTATGCGCGGGCTCGGTCGCAACGACCGGCAGGCCCTCTACATGGTGCTCCGAGGCCTCCTCATGCGGCTGCTCCCGGGCTGGCTCCGCATAGGCCTCAGTGTAATGAACAGCCGCGGGCACCCGCTCCTGCGGCGGCTCGACCCACTCCTCTACCGGCTCATGGTCGTCTGCGGATTGATGATGAGCATGCGCGGGTTCCTCATAGACGGGCTCCTCGTAAGCAGGCTCCTGGTGGGCTGGCTCTTCATGGGCAGGCTCTTCGTGCACCGGCTGGTAAGCGGCCGGCTCTTCGTGCTCATGGGCCTCCGTATAGGCCGGCGCCGCGTCCTCGATATGGGGCTCTTCCACCGCGGCATGATACTCTTCATGAGGCTCATGTTGCGGCTCCTCCTGCACCACAGGCGCTTCCGCGACGGGCTCTTCAGCGACTGGCAACGCCTCCGCATGCTCGGCCTCCACCTCGACGATCGCGGCTTCCAGCTTGTCGAGCTGACGGCGCAGCATCTCCTCCGGCGGGCGCGGCTTCATGCTCTCGAGCTGCCGCTGGACGGCACCACGAGCTCGCTCGTAAACCTTGACCCGCATCTCGGGAGTATTATCGGCCAGGCCATCCACAGCCCGGCGAATGACTGCTACAAAATCCGCCATCAGTACTTTCTCATGATGCCCGGCATGTAGCCGGACCGGGATTCGTCATTGATCCGCGACATTAGCCCTCAAACGGATCGGTCACAAGTATGGTGTCTTCGCGCTCCGGGCTGGTCGAAAGCAGCGCGACTGGCGCGCCGATCAGCTCCTCAACCTGCCGGACATATTTGATCGCCTGCGCCGGCAGATCGGCCCATTTGCGGGCGCCGACAGTCGATTCCTTCCAGCCTTCGAGCGTGATGTAGATCGGCTCGACGCGGGCCTGCGCGGCCTGGCTCGCCGGCAGGTAATCGATCTGCTTGCCATCCAGCTTGTAGCCGACGCAGATCTTCAATTCGTCGAGACCGTCGAGGACGTCGAGCTTGGTCAGCGCAATGCCGGTAATGCCAGAGGTCTTCACCGTCTGGCGAACCAGCACGGCATCGAACCAGCCGCAACGGCGCGGACGACCGGTGTTGACGCCGACTTCGCGGCCGACCGTCGACAGGTGCTTGCCGATCTCATCATGCAGTTCGCAGGGGAACGGGCCTTCGCCGACGCGCGTCGTATAGGCCTTGGTGATGCCGAGCACATAGCCGAGCGCCGTCGGTCCGAGGCCCGAACCGGCCGCCGCCTGGCCTGCGACGGTATTCGACGACGTCACGAAGGGATAGGTGCCATGGTCGTTGTCAAGCAGCGCCCCCTGCGCACCTTCAAAGAGGATGCGAGCACCCGCCTTGCGCTGCTCGTCGAGCAGCCGCCAGACCTGGTCGATATAAGGAAGAATGTGTTCTGCGACGGAGGTCAGCTCGTTATGCAACGCATCGAAGGAAATTTCATCGAGGCCCATGCCGCGGCGCAGCGCATTGTGATGGGTCAGCAGCCGGTCGATCTTGGCCGGCAGCGTTTCCGGCTCGGCAAGATCGATGACGCGGATCGCGCGGCGGCCAACCTTGTCTTCATAGGCCGGGCCGATGCCGCGGCGCGTCGTGCCGATCTTCGTGCCGCTGTTGGAGGCGGCATCTTCGCGCAGAGCGTCGAGGTCGCGATGCAGCGACAAGATCAGCGGTGCGTTCTCGGCAACGCGCAGCACGTCGGGGGTCACTGCGATGCCCTGGGCGCGCAGCTTATCGACCTCGGTAACAAAATGATGGGGATCGACGACAACGCCATTGCCGATGACGCTCAGTTTGCCGCGAACGAGCCCCGACGGCAGCAGCGCGAGCTTGTAGCTGACACCGTCGACAACCAGCGTATGACCGGCATTGTGGCCGCCCTGAAAGCGCACAATCACATCGGCGCGTTCCGAAAGCCAGTCGACAATCTTGCCCTTGCCTTCGTCACCCCATTGCGAACCGATCACAACTACGTTCGTCATTTCTCCATACCCGCTTCCTGCGCACAAAGGCGCGCCTTGCTCAAACCCGCGCATCTATAAAGCTTTGTTTTTGGGAAAGCGACCCTGTTGTCTCAGCAGATTCGGCTTTTTAAGTGACGAATCAGCGCCTCCAACAGGATTTTTCCGCTCGGCGCGGCGAAAGAGGCAATGTTGCTATCGCAGCTTGCTCATTGTCGCTTCCTAAGGAAATGCGGCGATTCTAGGAAATGTCGGACCTAGAAGCAACAACATGGAAATTCATGGCAGCCGAGACGATGGAACGATCGCGTGTCCGGTCAGATCAACAGCCGATCTAGCCGAGTTCGAGCGTGGTGACGGCAAAGACGCGGCCGAGCGGTATTTCGGGTGCTTCACCACGATACATTCGTGCTGTTTCGAATACTGGCGCGAGCCCGAAAGTCTCGGCAAGCCCGATCGCGGCAGCGTTGTCCGCGGGCACGTCCAGATATACAGGCTGCCCCCTGGCCTCCGCCAGCAGCCTGGCCAGCAGGGCCGATGCCACATCGGCACTGTTGGCAAACAATGGACCAACCTTATAACCCTCGAAACAGCGCCGGATCGTGCCGTAGCCGCGAATCTTGCGGCCGCTGCCGACAAGGAAGGATTTTCGTTTTTCCGGCGCGTTGCACCAGGCGGTGAGGAAGGAATAACGCAGCCCCGGAAAAATACCGGCGTCATACCGCAGCAAGCCTTCGAGCTTGTCCTGCGTGATCGGACCGACATCTATCGCGGCTCCGCCCATATCAGGCATTTCCGGGATGCCGCCATAACGCACAGTGCGATAGGCCGTTTCAAAGCCGCCGCGGCGATAGAATTCCTGCTGCGCCACGACGCCGTCGAGACCGATGGTGCGATTGCCCGCGAACGCAATGGCCTTGTTCCATAGCGCTTTGCCATAACCCTGGCCGCGAAATTCGGGATGGACGATATAGAGGCCGAGAAAGGCAAAGCTTTCGCCATAGCGCACGACGGAAATGCAGCCGACAGGGACCTCACCGATCGCGCCGATAAAGAAGCCGGAAGGATCCGCCTCCCAAAACGCTAAGGCATCATCGACACCGGGATTCCATCCCTCTTGCCGCGCCCATTCAAGAGCGAGTTCCAATTCCCCGGCCCGCATTGTACGCACGGCGAAAGTTGACTTCATGCCCCAGCCCTGAATCGCCCGTTCCACACCTTCCCCCACAGGACGATGTGCCCGATTCATCATGGTGCAACGCCATAGCAATCACAAGCTATATGCTGTCATATGCCTAACGGGCTGGATTGTTGCTGACGTTGGGCGCGTAAGCGGCGGGATCGACCGATTGCGGCCTGCCTTCGAGCGACAGTTTTGCGATCCGTGGCGGCGTCTCGCTGATCACTTTACCGCGTCTGACCACAAAGAGCCTCGCGGGGCGCAGGCGGACGGCTTCGATCGGATCGCGAGCCTGCAGCACCACGAGATCGCCGTTGCAGCCAACCTCCAATCCATAACCGTCGAGACCCATCACCTTGGCCGGATTGACGGTGATCGCGTCGAAACAGAACCGCATCGCCTCGCGCGACGTCAACTGCCCGACATGCAATCCCATGTGCGCGACATCCAGCATGTCGGCGCCGCCCAGCGAATACCACGGGTCCATGCAGCAATCCTGGCCGAAGGCGACGTTGATGCCGAATTCGCGCATCTCCTTGACCCGGGTCAGCCCACGCCGCTTTGGATAGGTGTCATGTCGTCCCTGCAGCACGATGTTGATCAGCGGGTTGGGAATCGCATGCACCCCGGCTTCCGCAATCAGTGGCAGGAGTTTTGAGACGTAGTAATTGTCCATCGAATGCATCGAGGTCAGGTGCGAGCCGGCCACCCTGCCCTGAAGCCCGAGCCTCACCGTTTCGGCGGCGAGCGTCTCGATGTGGCGCGACAGCGGATCGTCGGTTTCGTCGCAGTGCATATCGACCATCAGGCTGCGCTTTTCGGCGATCTCGCAGAGTGCTCGCACCGCAAGCGCGCCGTCGTCCATTGTCCGCTCAAAATGCGGAATGCCGCCGACGATATCGACGCCGAGATCGAGGGCGCGTTCCAGGTTCTTTGCCGCCGTCGGCGAACGATAATAGCCGTCCTGCGGGAAGGCGACCAGCTGCAGATCGAGATAGGGCGCGACCCGCTTCTTCACCTCCAGCAATGCTTCGACGGCGAGCAGACGGTCGTCGCAAATATCGACATGGGTTCGCACCGCCAACAGTCCCTGCGACACGGCAAGATCGCAATAGCTCAGAGCCCGCTCCGCCACCGCTTCATGCGTGAGCAAGGGCTTCAACTCCCCCCAAAGGGCGATCCCCTCCAGCAGCGTACCAGACATATTCAGCCGCGGCAGGCCGAGCGAAAGCGTCGCGTCCATATGAAAATGGCAATCGACGAACGGCGGTGAAACCAGTTGTCCATCGGCATCGATCACGCGCCGCGCCTCGCCCTGTACACCCGCCTGAACTGCCACGATCCTGCCGCCGGCAATGGCGATATCATGCCCCCTGCGGCCATCGGGAAGACTGGCATTGCGGACGATGAGATCGAACGTCATGGGGATTGCCTTTGGATGAGTGAAGGTTTAGCCGAAATGTCTAGCACGCCGCACTGCGCAGGCAACCCACTCCATCGGTCGAAACAACACTGGTGCTCGCGGTAGTGTTTTCATGACACTTCTGTCTCAACCGCTTGGATAAGCACCATGCCGTATAGGCGTCACCGGCGATCCTGTGTATAAGCGCAAGCAACCGCCAAAGACGGGATCGCGTTTCGACGCTGAGCCCGGCGTTAGCAAAAGGATTGAAGTTTCATGCACATCACGATGATCGGTTCGGGTTATGTGGGTCTTGTGTCCGGCGTCTGCTTTGCCGATTTCGGCCATGACGTGATTTGCGTCGACAAGGACGCGGGCAAGATCGAGGCGTTGCGCAACGGTGAAATCCCGATCTTCGAGCCCGGCCTCGAGCAGCTGGTCGCCGACAATGTCCGCGCCGGCCGGCTGTCCTTTTCGACCGATGTCGAAACCAGCGTAGCCGCAAGCGACGTCGTCTTCATCGCCGTCGGCACGCCGTCGCGCCGCGGCGATGGCCACGCCGATCTCTCCTATGTCTATGCCGCCGCCCGCGAGATCGCTCAGCACGTCAAGGGCTTCACCGTCATCGTCACCAAATCGACCGTGCCGGTCGGCACCGGCGACGAAGTCGAACGCATCATCCGCGAAACCAATCCGGACGCCGACGTTGCCGTCGTCTCCAATCCGGAATTCCTGCGCGAAGGTGCTGCCATCGAGGACTTCAAGCGCCCCGACCGCATCGTCATCGGCCTCAATGACGACCGGGCCCGCGGCGTCATGACGGAGGTCTACCGGCCGCTCTATCTTAACCAGGCGCCGCTGCTCTTTACCGCCCGCCGCACCTCGGAGCTGATCAAATACGCCGCCAATGCCTTTCTCGCGATGAAGATCACCTTCATCAACGAGATGGCCGACCTCTGCGAAAAAGTCGGCGCCAATGTGCAGGAAGTGTCGCGCGGCATCGGCCTCGACGGCCGCATCGGCTCGAAATTCCTGCATGCCGGCCCCGGCTATGGCGGCTCCTGCTTCCCGAAGGACACGCTGGCGCTCGCCAAGACCGCGCAGGACCACGACAGCCCCGTGCGCCTGATCGAGACGACGATCTCGATCAACGACAACCGCAAGCGCGCCATGGGCCGCAAGGTGATCGCCGCCATGGGGGGCGATGTCCGGGGCAAGACCATTGCCGTGCTCGGCCTGACCTTCAAGCCGAATACCGACGACATGCGTGACAGCCCGGCAATCTCGATCATCCAGGCGCTGCAGGATGCCGGTGCCTCGGTGACCGGCTACGATCCGGAAGGCATGGACAATGCCCGCCAGCTGATCGACAACATCGCTTACGCCGACGACGCCTATGGCGCGGCGCGCGGCGCCGATGCGCTCGTCATCATTACGGAATGGAACCAGTTCCGCGCCCTCGATTTCGGCCGGCTGAAATCCGTCATGAATGCTCCCGTCCTGGTCGATCTCAGAAACATCTATCGCCATGACGAGGTCACAAAGCATGGGTTTGCCTATACCAGCATCGGCAGACCCATGGGTGGGGCCGAACTGTAAGCAAAGGCCGATCAATGCGTTATCTCATCACCGGCACCGCCGGCTTCATCGGATTTCACCTTGCCAAGCGCCTGCTTGACGAGGGCCATTTCGTCGTCGGCTTCGACGGCATGACGCCCTATTACGACGTCAAGCTCAAGGAAAAGCGCACTGCCATCCTTGCCCGCTCTAACGGTTTCAAGGCCGTCACCGGCATGCTGGAAGACAAGGCGGCGCTGGATCATGCTGCTGAACTGGCCGAGCCGGACGTCATCGTCCATCTCGCCGCCCAGGCCGGCGTACGCTACAGTCTGGAAAATCCGCGATCCTACGTCGATTCCAACGTCACCGGCTCGTTCAACGTGTTGGAGCTGGCGAAAAGCCTGCAGCCGAAACACCTGCTGCTTGCCTCCACCTCCTCGGTCTATGGCGCCAACGAGAAGATCCCGTTTGCGGAAAGCGACAAGGCCGACGAGCAGATGACGATCTATGCGGCGACCAAGAAGAGCATGGAGCTGATGGCGCACAGCTATGCCCATCTCTTCCGTATTCCGACCACCGCCTTCCGCTTCTTCACGGTCTACGGCCCCTGGGGCCGTCCCGACATGGCATTGTTCAAATTCGTCGATGCCATCAGGAACGACCGGCCGATCGAAATCTACGGCGAAGGCAAGATGAGCCGCGATTTCACCTATATCGACGATCTCATCGAGGGCATCGTCCGGCTGATCGGCGTCGTCCCCTCGGAAGACAACCGCGTCATTTCGGAAACGGTCACCGACACATTGTCGAAACACGCGCCGTTCCGCGTCGTTAATATCGGTGGCGGTCAGCCGGTCGGACTGATGAGCTTTGTCGAAACCATCGAAGTGATGCTCGGCAAAAAGGCGATCCGGCACATGCTGCCGATGCAGCCCGGCGACGTGCACAATACCTATGCCGTGCCGGACCTACTGGTGGCGCTGACCGGCTTCAAGCCGCAGATCGAAGTCGACGAAGGCGTGCGCCGCTTCGTCGAATGGTATCAGGAAAACTATTGAGAAAGCCGGCCTATCCGGCCGGATGATAGGCCCGGTCGAAATAGATGAGCCCCTGCCCACCGTCGCGCAGGCGGATGGTATCGACTTCGCACATCAGGATATCGTGCGTGCCGCCATCGGCGCGATGCACGATGCGGCAATCGAACGAGACGAGCGCATCCTCCAATGCCGGCGAGCCGGTCGACAGTTCCGACCATGCGGCGGCGGCAAAACGCTCCGCTACCGGAGTCTTGCCGCCGAAAAGGCGCGACAGGTCCTGATGACCTTCGGAGAGCACGTTGACGCAGAGCACGCCGTTTTCCGTGACTGCGGGATGAACCGAAGCAGTCCGGTTCAGACAGACGAGCAGCGTCGGCGGACTGTCGGTCACGCTGCAAACCGCAGTCGCTGCAAACCCTGCCATCCCCGCTGGTCCATTGGTGGTCACGATGCTGACGGCCGCAGCCATCCGCGCCATAGCGTTGCGGAACTCGGATCTCACCTCATCGGGATCGGCGACGGGCACCGCTTTTTCGATCGCCACGGATGTTTTCATATTCATTCCCATCATCCCCACAACTCGCGCCGGATCTGGGCAAAGGTAGTGGGTCAAGACGCTCGCCTCAAGCAACGGCATTTCGCGGAACCTGCCTCTGAAGAGCAATTAGTTTTCTATAAAATCTATAAACTAATAGAAAACCGGTCCCGTGCTGACCCATATCGCACATTCCTTGAAGTCGGAAAAGCAATCCATCATTGACATCACCGAGCGCAATTCTTATAACTGAGGATGTACTCACTCATTAAACGAAACCATGGCACGTCCCCTTAGCGAAGAAAAGCGTAACGCCATATTGGCAGCAGCGGCCGAGGCCGTGGCGTCACTTGGCGTTTCCGCCTCCACCGCGAAAATCGCCAAGGATGCCGGCATCGCCGAGGGGACATTGTTCGTCTATTTCCCGACGAAGGACGATCTGCTCAATGAGCTCTACCTTGCGCTCAAAGCGGACATGAAGGCTACAATCGCCACCGGCTATCCGACAGAGGCGAGCGTGAAAGAGCGTTGCCAGCACCTGTGGAACCAATCCATCGATTGGGGAGCGAAAAACCCGGCAAAACGGAGAGCCCTGCGGCAACTCGGCGTTTCGGACAAGGTGACCGAGGCGACCCGCAAGGCCGGTATGGCTGCTTTCCGCGATATCCAATCGATGCTGGAGGAAGGTTTTCAATCAGGTATCTTCCGGCAGCAGCCGAAGGACATGCTTGGCGCCATCACCGACGTGCTGACCGATATGGTTCTCGAATTCATCCATCGGGATCCCGGCAATATCGAGAGCTACCGACGCTCCGGCTTCGAGACCTACTGGGGCGCAATCTCCAATAAATGAGCCTTTTTATTTCGGCAAATAATGAGCATGTACTCACTCAAAAGGAGACAGAGATGTCAAAGACATGGTTGATAACAGGAAGCGCCGGTGGATTGGGGCGCACGCTCGCCGAGGCTGTTCTCGAAAGTGGTGATCGCCTGGTTGCAACGGCACGCAATCCGGGCCGGCTCGATGAGCTGGCGAAACAATATGGCGATCGGATCACGATCGCCGCCCTTGACGTCACCGACGCCGCCGCGGCGAAAGCGGCGGTCCAAATAGCCGTCGATTCCTTCGGCGGCATCGATGTGCTCGTCAACAATGCCGGCTTCGGAAATATGTCGCCGTTCGAACAGGCATCGGACGAAGAGTTCAAAGCGCAGATCGACACGAACTTCTATGGCGTCGTCAACCTGACGCGAGCCACCCTGCCCGTCATGCGCACGCAGCGCTCAGGCCATATCATCAACATCTCTTCCGTCGGTGGCCGCGTCAGCACACCGGGCCTCAGCGCCTATCAAGCCGCCAAATGGGCAGTCGGCGGCTTCACCGAGGTCCTCGCCAAGGAGGTCGCGTCCTTCGGCGTTAAAGTCGTTGCGCTCGAACCCGGCGGCATGCGCACCAACTGGGCGCAGACCGCTGCCGGCACCAATGTGGAGCTGTTACCCGACTATCAATCGAGCGTCGGTGCTGTCTATGGCATGCTAAAGCACCTCGCGGGCAAGGAATTCGGCGACCCGCAAAAAATCGCGAAGGTGATCCTCGATCTGGCCCAAAGGGACGCACTCCCCAACCACCTCCTCCTCGGCAGCGACGCCCTGTTCGTCTTTGGCTTGGCGGAAGCGGCACGCACAAAGGAAGCGGCGGAATGGGAGCAAGTCAGCCGCTCAACAGATTTCGAGGGCAGCGACGTCTCGGCCTTCAGCGGCAGTGCGCTCGAATGAAGCGTTGACGGGCATTTTCACCCATCCTCGCGAAACGAAGCACCGCGGCCGGCAACAGCCGCGATGCCCGTACCGCCGGATGCGCACACAAAAAGGCAGCAGCACGCCCGCAAATTGATGCTTTCCCCCGCTATCATCCTTGCCGTATCCGTTGTGAACGAGAGATGAGAGGAAATGGCGATGGCAAGGCCCTTTTATTGGAACGAACTGACCACCTATGATTTCGCCGGTCTTTCGCCCGACACGACGATCGCCATACTGCCGATCGCCTCGACCGAGCAGCACGGCCCGCATCTGCCGATCGCGACCGACGTGGCTATTGCCAACGGCATGCTGGCCGAACTGAAGGCCCAGCGCCCAGACGATCTCGACTTTTTGGTGCTGCCGACCCAGGAAATCGGCAAGGCCAACGAACATATCTACGGTCCCGGCACGCTCTCCCTCAGCGCCGAGCTGCTGATCCCGGTCTGGACGGCGATCGGCGCGAAGGTTGCCGAAGCCGGCATCCGCAAGATGGTCATTGTCAATTCCCATGGCGGCAATCTCGACATCATGGGCATCGTCGCGCGTGAATTGCGCGTACGCCACCAGATGGCCGTCGTCGCCACGCAATGGACGCGTTTCGGCACACCGGACGGCATGATCAGCGACCATGAGCAGCGCTACGGCATCCATGGCGGCGACGTCGAAACCTCGCTGATGCTGCATTTCCGCCCCGAGCTGGTGCGGATGGACAAGGCAGAGAATTTCATATCCAAGGCGGAATGGATGAAGGAGCAGTCGAATTACCTGCAGCCGCTGCCGCCGCATTCGCTCGCCTGGATCGCTCATGATCTCAATCGCAACGGCGTCGTCGGCAATGCCGCCAACGGCACGGCGGAAAAAGGCGCGCTCATCTGCCGCCATCAGGTTCAGGGCTTCATCGAAATGCTGCGTGATCTCAGGGACTATCCCCTTTCGAACCTCTATTCGAAATAAGCGTCCGACCGGCGGCGTTCCGATGCCGCCGTAATGTGCCCCTTCGCCTGCAGCTCTTCCACCAGACCGGCCAGTTCGGCAAGCAGATATTCCACGAACAGGCTGGTCGCCGCGTCGAGCGGGGCACGCGTGCGGGCAAAGAGCTTCATCGGCTGATGCCGCGAATGCGGCTCGGCGATCGACCGAAACACAAGTTCGCCGCGCCGGCATTCGGTGATGACGTCCAGCGGGTTCAACAGTGTTAGCCCTGCCCCGCATTTAACTAGCTGCTTCAACATCTCCGAGGCGTTGCTTTCCAGTACGGGCTCCACCTGCACCGGCAGCCGCGCCAGCGTCAGATTGATGACGTCGCGCAAGCTGGTACCCGGCTGGGCCAACAGCAGTCGCTCTTCCACGACATCGGCGAGATTGATCGGACCGGGACCGATCAGTGGATGCCCCGGCGGCAGCACGACGCCGATCGGAATATCGAAATTGCCGAGCGACCGGATGCCCGGTGTTGCCGGGATATTGAAGCCCAGGCCGATGTCGACTTCGCCCGACAGGACCGGCGCCATGGTCGTGGAGCCGGAATCGTTGCGCAGCTGGATGAAGACGCGCGGATGTTCGGAAAGAAAACGCGCGATGATCTCCGGCAGCGGTCCGGAGGCAAGCCCGACGGTGGTGACGATCCTGACCTTGCCGGCCTGCTGCATCTTCAGACTGCGGATGCGCCCTTCCAGCCGCTCGTAATTCTTCAGAACCTCGCGAATATGCTCGATGCAGAGTTCGCCTGCCGCCGTCAGCCTGAGGCCGCGTGGCAACCGTTCGAACAGCGGCGCTCCCATCTCTTCTTCCAGCGCCAGGATCTGCCGGTTGACCGCCGATGACGCCACATTGAGCCTCGCGGCCGCCTTGCGGATCGAGCCGCAGCGGGCAATCTCGTTGATGTAAAGAAGCCGTCTCGAGTGCAGCATGCATATCCCCATTGCATAAATTTTGCCCAGGCCGCACAATTTAGGCACAAGTGCAGGCTGAGATGCCTAAAAGGCATCAATGCGCACGAATTTTGATGCTTTTCAAAGCGCAACGCAACCGCTCAAATGCGGAAAATGGGCGTCAATCGCGGCGTCCCGTGGCAGATAAGGGGAACAACCGGCCATGTCCAATGCATTGAAGACCAAAGCATTTCTCGCCGTCATGGGCCTCCTGGCGGCTGTCGCCACCACACAGCCGGCAAACGCCCTCGACAAGGTGACCTATGGAACCAACTGGTTGGCCGAAGCCGAACATGGCGGCTTCTACCAGGCGATCGCCGACGGGACCTACAAGAAATACGGCCTGGATGTCGAAATCGTCCAGGGCGGCCCGAACGCTGCCAACCAGGCGCTGTTGATTTCCGGCAAGATCGATTTCTACATGGGCAGCCCGCAGCAGGAAATCGATGCGGTCAAACAAGGCATTCCGATCGTCGACGTCGCAGCCATCTTCCAGAAGGACCCGCAGGTGCTGATCGCACATCCGGACGCTGGCGTCGACAAATTCGAGGACCTCGCCAAGCTGCCGACGATCTTCCTCGGCAAGGACGGCTACGTCACTTTTTTCGAATGGATGAAGGCCAATTTCCCGGGCTTCAAGGACGAACAATACAAGCCCTATAATTTCAGCCCGGCGCCCTTCCTTGCCGACAAGCAGTCGGCGCAGCAGGGCTACCTAACCTCCGAACCTTATGAAATTCAGAAGCAGACCGGCTGGGAACCGAAGGTCTTCCTGCTCGCCGACAGCGGCTATTCACCCTATTCGACGATGATCACTACGCAGGCGTCACTTGTTCAGAAGAACCCGGACCTCGTGCAGCGTTTCGTCAACGCCTCGATCGAAGGCTGGTACAACTATCTCTACGGCGACAACAAGGCGGCCAACGAACTGATCAAGAAGGACAATCCTGACATGACCGACGGCCAGATCGCCTATTCCATCGCCAAGATGAAGGAATACGGCATCCTGGAGTCCGGTGACGCAGCGGACAAGGGTATCGGCTGCATCACCGACGCGCATTACAAGAAGTTCTTCGACCAAATGGTGCAGATCAAGCTCTTCGACGCGGATACGGATTACAAGAAGGCCTTTGACCCGCAGTTCGCCTGCAAGGGCGTCGGCATGTCGCTGAAGAAGTGACGGTCAGGCAGAGCAGCCCCTCACCCTAGCCCTCTCCCCGCTCGCGGGGAGAGGGAACGACGGAGCAAAAGGCGCGATTGCCGAACGACAAGAGCTGCAACTGCCGCCACAGGCAATGGTGATTGAGATCGGCAGGACCAAACACGATAGTCCCCTCTCCCCGCATGCGGGGAGAGGCTAGGGTGAGGGGGCAATTCTCGCTCCGAAGCCGCCCGCTGACATCGACAGAGAGCCAGAGTATGACCACAACCAATGCAACCGCTGCCCCCATGACAGAAGCGCGCAAGCGGCCGCTGGTCGTCATGGAGCAGGTCTCCAAAGTCTTCTCCAACGGCACGCTGGCGCTCTCCGGCATGTCGATCAATGTCGAAAGCGGCGAGTTCATCAGCCTGCTCGGCCCCTCCGGCTGCGGCAAGTCGACGGCGCTGCGTATTATCGCCGGCCTCGGCGGTGCCTCTAGCGGCACGATCGACTGGCCAAGTTCACGCATCAATTCCAAGGGCCTGCCGGAGGGCGATATCGGTTTCGTCTTCCAGGAGCCGACGCTGCTGCCCTGGAAAACCGTCTTCGGCAATGTCCATCTGCCACTGAAGCTGCGCGGCGTTTCCAAAGTGGCCGCCTACGACCAGATCATGGGAACATTGGCAACCGTCGGCCTGCAGGATTTCGCGGATGCTTATCCACGCGAATTGTCCGGCGGCATGAAGATGCGCGTCTCGATCGCCCGCGCGCTGGTTACCAAGCCGAAGCTGCTGCTGATGGACGAGCCCTTTGCGGCGCTCGACGAGATCACCCGCCAGAAGCTCAACGACGACGTGCTGCGGCTGTGGAAGAACACCGGCATTACGGTGATCTTCGTCACCCATTCCGTCTATGAGTCCGCCTATCTCTCAAACCGCATTGTCGTGATGAAAGCGCGCCCCGGCCGTGTGCACGCCGATTTTCCACTGGACACCAGCGGCGAACGCGACCTCCTCTATCGGTCCTCCGAGGAATACCGGCAGGTTTGTGAAAAGGTCTCCCGTTCCCTAATCGAGGCCATTGGTTGGCCGGAGGCCCATTGATGAGCGACAGCAGCAGCCTACACGTCAACCTCGCCACAGAGACGGCAGATGCGCCATCCGAACCCGCCATCCGGACTGGGACTGCCGGACGCTCGCTCGGCATTCTCGTGCCGCTGCTGACCGTCGCCGTTTTGATCCTCCTCTGGCAGCTTCTCGTCGTCGGCGCCGGCATTCCGCAATATATCCTGCCGAGCCCGCTCGCCGTCGCGAAATCGCTGGTGTCCGACTGGGGCATCCTCTCGCCGGCGCTCTGGGTGACGACCGAGATCACTTTCATCTCGCTGGCGCTGGCGCTGATCGGCGGCGTCGGCTTTGCGATCTTCCTCGTGCAATCGCGCTGGATCGAACTCGCCTTTTATCCGCTCGCGGTCATCCTGCAGGTGACGCCGATCGTGGCGATCGCGCCGTTGATCCTGATCTACGCGCCGACCCGTGAATCCGCGCTGCTGATCTGCGGCTTCCTCGTCGCCTTTTTCCCGATCCTCTCCAACATGGTACAAGGGTTGAAGAGCGTCGACCACAACCTCCTGAATCTCTTCGATCTCTACGGCGCCTCGCGCTGGCAGACGCTGTTGCATCTGAAGCTGCCGGCGGCCCAGCCCTATTTCATGACAGGCCTCAGGATCGGCGGTGGCCTGTCGCTGATTGCTTCCGTGGTCGCGGAATTTGCCGCCGGCTCCGGCGGTCCCAATTCTGGCCTCGCCTTCCGCCTGCTCGAAGCGCAATACCGCCAAAACATGCCGCGCCTATTCGCCGCCCTGCTGCTGCTCTCGGCGCTCGGCGTCGCCATCTTCGCCCTCACCTCCTTCATCTCATGGCTGAGCCTGCATCGCTGGCATGAAAGCAGCCTCAAGCGGGAGAACTGATGTCCTACTCCTTCATGTCCCCGCCGAACGCTGCGCGCTTCGTGCTGAGCAATGCCACCGTCCCCGCCGTGACCGTCGCCGGCTTCACCGGCCCGTCAAGCGAAGGCCTTATGAGAGCCGACATCGTCGTTGCCGATGGCCTCATCAAGGACATCCTGCCGGCGGGGAGCGCGCCGGCGGAATTCGCCAAGGCCGACATGAGGGACGGCATGGTCTGGCCGACCTTCGCCGACATGCATACCCATATCGACAAGGGTCATATCTGGGAACGCCGCGCCAATCCGGACGGCAGCTTCATGGGCGCGCTCGAGGCTGTGCGCGCCGATCGTGAGGCCAATTGGTCGGCTGACGATGTCAGGAAGCGCATGGAATTTTCGCTGCGCTCGGCTTACGCCCACGGCACCAGCCTGATCCGCACCCATCTCGACTCGTTGGCGCCTCAGCACCGCATTTCCTTCGAGGTTTTTACGGCGGTGCGCGAAGCCTGGAAAGACAAGATCACGCTGCAGGCCGTCGCCCTCTTCCCGCTAGACGCCATGGCGGACGACGCCTTCTTCGCCGACCTCCTCATGGTGATCCGCGATGCCGGCGGCATGATCGGCGGCGTCACGCAGATGAACCCCGATATCGACCGCCAGCTCGACAAGCTGATCCGCGCCGCCGCGGACAACGGCCTTGATATCGACCTGCATGTCGATGAGACCGAGGACAAACAGGTTCTGACGCTGAAGGCGATCGCCGAGGCGGTGCTGCGCAACGGCTTCACCGGCAAGGTCACCGCCGGTCATTGCTGCTCTCTTGCCCAGCAGGACGAGGATGTTGCCGTCGCCACCATCGATCTGGTCGCCAGGGCCGGCATTTCGGTCGTTTCGCTGCCGATGTGCAACATGTATCTGCAGGACCGTCATGCCGGCCATACGCCGCGCTGGCGCGGCGTTACCCTTCTGCATGAATTGTCCGCTGCCGGCGTGCCGACCGCGGTTGCATCCGACAATACCCGCGATCCCTTCTACGCCTATGGCGATCTCGATCCCGTCGAGGTCTTCCGCGAAGCCGTGCGCATCCTGCATCTCGATCATCCGTTGGATACCGCCGCCCGGGTGATCACCACCTCCCCTTCAGCCATTGTCGGCCGTCCCGATATTGGTTGCATCGCCGTCGGCGGCCCTGCCGATCTCGTCCTCTTCAGCGCAAGGCGCTGGAGCGAATTCCTCTCCCGTCCGCAGTCCGACCGCGTCGTCCTTCGCAAAGGCAAGGTAATCGACCGCAGCCTGCCGGATTATCGCGAACTCGATACCGTTATTGGAGCGTGACATGCCGGATTATCAGCTCATCAAGAAAGAACTCGAAGGTATCGCCGTCGAAGACAATCCGGCGCTGGTGCGCCAGAAGAGCCGGGATTTCTACTGGTATTCGCCGATCCTGAAGGCGCAGCTCGACAACGTCACCGCCGATCTCGTCGTGACGCCAAAGACCGAGGAGGAGGTGATCCGCACGCTGAAGGTGGCCTATGCCCATGATGTGCCAGTCACCCCGCGCGGCGCCGGCACCGGCAATTACGGCCAGGCCATGCCGCTCTCCGGCGGCATTGTGCTGAACCTCGCTGGCATGAACAAGGTCAAGGAAATCCATCCCGGTCGCGTCGTCTGCGAGCCGGGCATCGTCATCGCCGAACTCGACCGCCAGACCAAGGCGCATTCCGGCCAGGAGCTGCGCTTCCACCCTTCCACCGCGCAGACGGCGACCATCGGCGGCTTCATCGCCGGCGGCTCCGGCGGCGTGGGCTCAATCACCTGGGGCGGGTTGCGCGATATCGGCAATATCCTGCGTCTGCGCGTTGTCACCATGGAAGCCGAGCCGCGCGTGCTCGACCTCACCGGCTGGGACTTGACGAAGGTCAGCCACGCCTACGGCACCAACGGCATCATTACCGAGATCGAAATGCCGCTCGCCCCGGCCTATGACTGGGTGGACGTGCTGGTCGGCTATGACGATTTCATGGACTCCGTGCGTTTCTCGGACGCGCTCGCCAAATGCAACGGCATCCTTGTCAAGGAGATCGCGCCGATTGCGGCACCCATCCCTTACGAATATTTCGCCCGCCACAAGCCCTACATTCGTCAAGGCCAATCGATCGTGGCGCTGATGATCGCGCCACATTCCATGGGCCCGTTCCTGGCCTTCACCAGCCAGCAGAAGGGCGAGATCACCTTCCGCTCCGACAAGGTCGAGAGCATGAAGGGCATTCCACATGCTTATGAACTCGCCTGGAACCATACGACCTTACGCGCCATCAAGGTCGACCCGACCATCACCTATCTGCAAGTGCAGTATCCAGGCCCGGATCACGTCGCCAAGGTGCAGAAGATGGTCGAGATCTTCGGCGACGAGGTGCCCGGCCATCTCGAATTCATCAAATTCGACGGCCAGATCCAATGCTCCGGCTTGCCGCTGGTGCGATACACCTCGGAGGCGCGGCTGGAAGAGATCATCCGCATCCATCAGGATCACGGCTGCCCGATCTTCAATCCGCATCGCTATACGCTGGAGGAAGGCGGCATGAAGCAGACGGATGTCGTCCAGCTTGCCTTCAAGAAGGAGACTGACCCAAAGGGCCTGTTGAACCCCGGCAAGATGATCGCCTGGGACAATCCCAACTTCGATTTCGCCGCCGGCCAGAACTATCTCTTTCCCGGTCTTGCGGCTCTGATGGAGGCCTCATGAGGGTTCTCGTCCTGCATTCGCATCCCGTCGAAGAGAGTTTCGGCGCGGCTCTGCACCGGCAGACGATCGAGAGCCTGAAGGCGGCCGGCCATGAGGTCGACGACTGCAATCTCTACGCCGAGGGCTTCGACCCAGTGATGTCGCGTCACGATCGGATGATCTATCACGACCATCCCCAGAATACCGCGGCGGTGAAATCCTACGTCGAACGGCTCCAGCGCGCCGAAGCGCTGGTCATCGTCACGCCGGTCTGGAATTTCGGCTTTCCGGCGATCCTGAAAGGCTACTTCGACCGCGTCTGGCTGCCTGGCGTCACCTTCGAACTGGTGAACGGCAAGGTGACATCGAAGCTGCGGCATATCCGCAAGCTCGGCGCCGTGATGACCTACGGCGCCGATCCCTTCCGCGCGTTCATTGTCGGCAACCCGCCGAAGAAGATCATCAAGCGCATGCTCCGCGCTATGATCAAACCCTTCGCTCCCGTCGTTTTCCTCGCCCACTACGACATGAACCGCTCGACGGATGAAACGAGAAAGCGGTTTTTGGAAAGGGTGAAACGGGAAATGGAGCGGTTCTGATCGGCGAATCGACAGAGCCACGCTTTGCCGCGAGGATATTTGCTCACATCACCTTCGCCGCGGTCACCTCAACCTCCACCAGAAACTCCGGCCGCGTAAACCCACCGACGATGATCAGCGTGGAGACCGGCTTCGGCTCAAGCGTATATCGGTCACGGACAGCCATGTAGGCCGGAAAATCCTCGCGTTTGGTGACGAATCCGGAGATGCGGATGACATCGGCGAAACTCATATCCACCTCCTTGAGGATCGCCTTGATCGCCTCGAAGCAGAGTTCCGCCTGGCTCGTGATGTCAGATGGAATGCTGTCGTCGAGGGCGATGCCGAGTTGGCCTGACGTGACCAGCAGGCTCGCGCCCGGCGGCACCAGCAGGCCGTGATTATAGTTGCCGAAGGGGCGGCGGACGGAGGGCGGGTTGAAGGTCTTTTTCATCGGCATCGGTTCCCTATGGTCACGCCGATTTCAGCATTTCACCGTCGGCCGGGCAAGCCGTTTAGAGCGCTTGCGCCGGCTCTACCACCCTGTTTCGCCGCACTTCCAGCAGGATATGGCCGAAGAGGGCGGCAAGCACGATCGGGCCGCCAATCAAGGTCGCCTGCGACGGTCGCTCGGCGAGGAATATCCAGACCCACAACGGTGTCAGCGGCACCTCGAGCGAAGTCAGAAGGCTGGCATCGGCGGCCGGTATCAGCCGCGCGCCGAAGGTATAAAGGCTAAGACCCATGGCGTTCTGGATGATGCCGAAGGCGACGATCAGGCCGAGATCATGTCCCGACACCATCATCGGCGAAGCGAACCAGAAGGTGATGAAGGAGCAGAGCCAGGCAGACAAGGCCATCGCCGGCAGCATTGGCACATCCCGATGCTGGCGCATGACGACGGCAAGACCGGCGACCGTGACCGTCATCACCCCGGCCAAGACCTTGCCCAGCCAACCACCGCTACCACCCGCCTCGCCGGAGAGCATGACGAGCACTCCGAGGAGTGCCACGGCGCTGGCGACCAACGTCGCGACGCTTGGACGCTCCCTGATGAAGACATAGGCGACACCCGCAGTAACGAAAGGCACGGTCGCGTAGATCACCATGGCATCGGCGACGGAGGTATAATAGATCGAACCAATGCCGCTGATCATGGACGCGGTAGAAAACGCCGTCGCAGCCAGCGACGGCCAACGCATGGCGCGAAGAATACGCCAGGCCCTGCCGCGCTCGAGATGGAAGAACAGCGCGAAAACGCCGAGGCCGGAGACGATGCCACGACAAAAGAGGATGGTCATCAAATCCGCGTGGATTGAGCGCACGAACAGGCCGGAGCTCGACCAAGCCAGGGCTGAACACGCCACATAGATCACGCCTAGCCGATATTGCTGCTGCTCCGCCAGCGTCACGACGAATCCCCCCAACCCTTTTAGGCTTCGACTATTAGCGAGCGCCGGGATGAGCGACAAGCAGAGCTTGCGGCGGGGGGTGTCGCGGATGCAAGAAGAAGCGCGGCGGTTGCAGGAGTGCCACGCTTATAGTTGTGTGTGCCTGATTTGTCGCTACCCGACTTCCCGCGAATTCAACCCAAAACAATCCATCCATCTTGCGGATATTTTCAGTGTCCGTACGGTGCGGTCAGTTTCGGCAGAGGGAGAATCAATGCAGCTCTTGCTGGCAGGCCTATTTGCATGCGGCTGTGTGAGTTTGGTGGATGCCTTACCATGGCCCGCTGCGGAAACCTATATCAATCCCTTGGCGGAATGCAGCCAAAGCAGCGATCCAGGTGCTTGCCGGACGACGCGGGATAGTTGGAAAACCGAATACGCCGACGCCATTGCGGGGAAATATCAAGGACAACGCAATGTGGCGTTCTGCTTGAGTACAGGCTGCGACAACGCAATCCAGCCAGACAAGATCCTCGGCTGCGCTTGGCAAATCGTGATCGCAAAATCCGGACACTTGGAACGAGACGGCACCGACGCCGCGAATCTCAAGCATTTCTGCGGATCGGACTATATTGATCAGGCCCGCAGACAGGCGGCTGATGCCCAAGCAAAGACAATGTCGATGATGATCGGAAAATAGCTGGGCGCACGGCGGTCGATGACTACCATGCGCCCAAGGCCTTGCACGCAATTAGACGTAGGGCGCGAAGAAGCTGCGGATCGCCTCGATCTCGTTCGGGCGGATATCGTGGCCGCCCGAGTGCCAGTCGAGCGTCAGCTCGGCCTTCTGCCGCGTGAAATAGTCCGCCAACGCCTTGGTCACCGGCGCCGGCGAGATCGGGTCACGTTCGCCGGCGGTGATCAATACTCGCCTACCGTCGAGCTTGGCGTTGTCGCGCGGCTGGAACGGGATCAGCGGATGCATCAGCACGGCGGCGTCGAAGAGGTCGCCTTGCTCGATCAGTACATTGGCGAGAATATTCGCGCCATTGGAAAAGCCGAGGCCAAGCACCTGAGAGGCGCCGTGGTCGACGGTTAGGCCTTTGACAAAGGTGGCCATCTTCTCCGTGGCACGGGCAAGATCGGCCATGTCGTAGACCCCCTCTCCCGTGCGCCGGAAGAAGCGCGCCGCGCCATATTCCGAAACGTCGCCACGCGGCGCGACGATGGTAGCTTCCGGCAGCAGACGGCTGGCGAAATCGAAGAACTGGTTCTCGTCACCGCCGGTTCCGTGGAAGGTGAAGAGAATAGGCTTGCCGGGTGCACCGGGCCTTACCCGGTGCACATAAGTCGTATTCGTCATGATAACCCCCGTAATTAGGCGTCCAGCGGTTCGAGATGCTGCTCGAGCAGGGCACGCAGATGAGCGTGTTGTTCCGGCAGCTTCAGCGCCTCGCCGAGATGGGCCGTATCTTCGTCACGGTTGAAACCGGGCTCATTAGTGGCGACTTCGAACAGCACGCCGCCAGGCGTGCGGAAATAGATCGCCCAGAAGTAATCGCGGTCGATGACCGGCGTGACCTGATATCCCGTATCCATCAGCGCCTTGCGGACCTCGAGTTGCTTTGCGCGGTTCTCGACAGCAAAGGCAACGTGGTGGACAGAACCAGCGCCCGGAAGCGCACGGCCGATGTTCGGCATGGTTTCGAGATCGACGAAATCCGCGCCATTGCCGCCGGGAATTGCGAGCCGCTTAACGCCTTCATGCGTATCGACCACTTCGTAACCCATATATTTCAGCAGTTCGCCAGTTGCGCCCTCGTCCCGTAGCCGCATGGCGACGGAATGGAAGCCCCTGATGGCATGTTCGGAATCGACGCCGCCATGCGTCCAAGGCTCGCGATGATCGTCCTTGACCTCGACGAGCGCAAAGCCGTCACCATCAGGACCGGCGAAATGCAGACGCTTCTGGCCGAAGGATTCATCAGTCTTTAGAGCTTCGACGCCCTGCTTGCCGAGCCGTTCGGTCCAATAACCGATTGAGCCTTCCGGAACGGAGAAAACGGTGTTGCCGACTTCGCCGGTGCCGGGACGGCCGCGTGCCATCTTCGGGAACGGGAAATAGGTCATAACCGTGCCCGGAGTGCCGATCTCGTCACCGTAGTAGAGGTGATAGACATCCGGCGCATCGAAATTGACCGTCTTCTTTACGCGGCGCAGGCCAAGCGTATTCGTGAAGAACTTATTGTTGGTGCGGGCGTCTTCCGCCATCGACGTAACGTGGTGAAGGCCCTTGATCTGAGTGAGCATCTTTAACCCCTTGTCTCGCCCGCAACGGCAGGCGTTTCTGATGAGCAGAAGATGGTCTCAGAGGCCGCATTTCGATAGCCCCCAATAGCCAAACGGATTGTCTCTAATCGTTGAACGATAAAAGGCGGTCGTTCAATACATCGGCTATTGTCCAGGGTCGGTCGGCAGGGCCCAGTCGATCGGATCCTTGCCGTGCTCGACCAGATAGGCATTGGCTTTGGAGAAATGGCGGCAGCCGAGGAAGCCGTTATGGGCCGATAGCGGTGACGGGTGCGCGGCTTTCAAGACGAGATGCCGCTCGGTATCCACGAACGCGGCTTTCTTCTGGGCATAGGAGCCCCACAGCATGAAAACGACACCGTCGCATTCGTCATTGACCCTGCGGATGACGGCATCGGTGAAGCGCTCCCAGCCCTTGCCTTGATGCGAAGCGGCCTGGGATTCCTCGACCGTGAGCACGCTGTTGAGCAGAAGCACACCCTGCCTTGCCCAGCTTTCCAGAAAGCCGTGACGTGCTGGCGGAATGCCGAGATCGGTTTCCAGTTCCTTGTAGATATTGACCAGCGACGGCGGAATGCGCACGCCCGGACGAACGCTGAAGCAAAGCCCATGGGCCTGGCCAATACCATGATAGGGATCCTGCCCGAGGATCACCACCTGCACTTCATCGAGAGGCGTCAGGTCCAAGGCTCGAAAATATTCGCTGCCGCGCGGAAAGATCACCTTGCCGCGCTGCTTCTCTTCGACAAGAAATGATTTGAGCTGCTGCATATAGGGGCTGACGAATTCTTCTGACAGCGCCTCTTTCCAGCTATCCTCCAGCTTGATGCCCGCTTCCGCCATCGTCCTTCGCCTCCATCTTTTGTCAGCATCCCGATTGAGGATGAAAGGGACGGCGTGTCAAGAAAATGGCTGGGGCGGTGGCCGGGAGATCACAGTTTTTGGAAGAAGGAGGAGCGGCTTGTGTCTAATCTTTGTGGCAAAAGCACCAATGGCAGCTTTCGGCCTTAACCAGCCATAGCACGTCGAACCAATTTCGTGCGTTTGCCTCGATATTTATGGGTCGACGCTTTCTAGGGTTTATCCGCCTTATCCTGTTGCCACAGATCGGTAAGCGAGAGGCCTTTTCTTCCCCAGTTGTCGGTATCCACCTCATCGATCACAACGAAGACATATTCGGGATTGCGCCCCAACTCCTCGACAAGAACCTCGGTCATCCTTCGAATGACAGCGCGCTTCTGATCAACGCTAGCGATGCCTTTCGCAATCTCAACCTTGACGTATGGCAATGGTTAGCCTCCATGCTTTTCGAACTTTTTACCGCATGGAAGGCCCTCCTTGCAATGACCGCTTGTGCCGCGAGTAGCCGGGGGACACTTGGCGGCTTTGGGCCCTTAGCGAACATAGAAGGTTCGCCTACTGACAGGCCGCTTCGCGCCTCCATAGCGGTCATTGAGCCACCGGCCCCCGATTGTTGCAAAGCGGACATTGTGAAGCGACAACGTGGGTCGTGGTTTCGCTATGCGGACGAACGGCGCACTAATACGGTGGGGAGCAAGCCAGTCCGCCGGCAAGCTCCCTCCCGCTACACTCATTCAACCGCCATCAATGCCTTCGACAGTTGCTCCCGAAGACGCTTTTGTTCTTCTTCACTCAGCTTCTGGGGTTCGAGAACGACGGTAAACCGCTTTAGGGTGCCGTTGAAGGCGAACGGCATCTTGCCGTCATACTCCTCCAGCACCGGCGTCCCCGTGTCTTGACCGATGTCGAAGGTTTCATCGAGAGAGAAGCGAACTCCGATCGTCTGAGGGATCTTGCCCTCAGCGACTTGCTTTTCATCGACCAGTAGCGTCGCCGTCGCCCCCTTGCCGATGCCGCCGCCATCATAGGCGAACTTCACGCGGACGATGTGATTACCGGGTGCAAGCGCCTGGTCGGAGGCAACGCGATACTTGTGCTGCGGCTGGTTGGACATCGCGTAGGCAAACGTCGGCCTGCCGTCCAGCAGTAGCAGCGCCCAACCACCGTAACGCCCCCGATCGTTCCAAGAACGCCGTTGGCACCGCCATCAGGTATCGTTACTTCAGCGGCGGCTGTCCACGACTTGTTCTTGAAATCCGGCGACGATCCTTCCGGAATACGGATCATGCCGGGGAAGTACGTGAACTCGTCGCGGCCGCGTGTGAGGCTCGGCCGGATCGCCGGATCGGCGCGAGACGCCATGCTGCTGTCGAGCGGGTAGACGTTATACTTCTTCGCCTCGACATCGAAGGCGTCCTGAAGCTCCTTCAGCTTGTCCGAGTTCTCGTCGACCAGGTTGTTGGCTTGGCTGAAATCCTCGTCGACGTGATAGAGCTCCCACTTGAAGTCGTCGGGATTGGGCTCAAAGCCGGTGTTGACCCACGGCAGCCGAAGCGGCGTCGTGCTTGCCATCCAGCCGTCCTTGTAGATCGCGCGGTTGCCCATCATCTCGAAGTATTGCGTGCCGTGCCGCGTCGGCGCAGTCGCGTTGTCGAAGGTGTAAACGAGGCTGGTCCCTTCGATCGGCTTCTGTTGGACGCCGTAGAGGACGTCAGGAGGCGTAATACCCGCCGCCTCGTATATGGTCGGCGTGATATCGATCGCATGGCAGAACTGAGAGCGCAGTCCGCCCTTGTCCTTGATACGGGCAGGCCACGAGATGACCAGTCCGTTGCGGGTGCCGCCGAAGTGCGATGCCACCTGCTTGGTCCACTGCATCGGCGTGTCCATGGCATGCGCCCAGCCGACGGGATAGTGGTTGTAGGTCTTCGGGCCACCGAGTTCATCGATCATAGACAGCAAGAACTCGATGCTCTCTGTTACGCCGTTGGCATTGACCGCAACTTCGTTGGTCGTGCCCTGCAAGCTTCCCTCGGCACTTGCGCCATTATCGCCCATCATGAAGATGACGAGGGTGTTGTCCGTCTGGCCTGACGCTTCCAGCGTATCGAGCAAGCGGCCAATGTTATAGTCTGCGTGGGACAATGCCCCCGCGTAGACTTCCATCATGCGGGCATACAGCCGCTTTTGATCATCCGATAGTGTGTCCCATGCGGGGATCTGTTCCGGGCGCTTGGTCAGCTTTGTATCGGCCGGGACGACGCCGAGCTTGATCTGCTTGGCCAGCGTTTCCTCGCGCAGCTTGTCCCAGCCCTGATCGAACTGGCCTTTGTATTTGGCGATCCAATCCTTCGGGGCGTGATGAGGTGCATGTGCTGTTCCGGTCGCATAGTATAAAAGCCAGGGCTTACTGGGTGCCAGTGCGTGCTGCATCCGCATCCACGAGATCGCCTGGTCGGCAAG
Organism: Rhizobium mayense; assembly: GCF_030272705.1. Taxonomy (GTDB): domain Bacteria; phylum Pseudomonadota; class Alphaproteobacteria; order Rhizobiales; family Rhizobiaceae; genus Rhizobium; species Rhizobium mayense. Next base: position 88,031 of record NZ_JARFYM010000013.1, read on the forward strand.
ATCACGGTCAAGGATGTAGTCCGGATTGCCCACGTAAGGTTCGATCGGCTTGGTGTTTTCATACAAAGCAGGATGCCATTGATCGCTGTCGCCACCGAGGAAGCCATAGAAGTGCTCGAAGCCAAGACCGTTCGGCCACAAATCGAAAGGCCCTGCCTGGCTCGACATCCAATCCGGCACGTTGTGCATCTTTCCGAACCACGCGGTGTTGTATCCGTTTTCCTTGAGCACGGCCCCGACTGAACCGGCGCTCCTCGGAACCAGGGAGTTGTACCCGGGATACCCCGTTGCGAATTCGGTGATGTCACCGCTTGCGACCGAATGGTGGTTACGTCCGGTGATCAGAGCCGCCCGCGTGGGCGAGCAGAGCGCGGTCGTGTGGTATTTGTTGTAGCGCAGTCCAGCGTCGGCAAGGCGCTGGAAGTTCGGTGTCTGGATCGGTCCGCCAAATGTGCTGCTCGCCCCGAAACCGACGTCGTCGGTCAGGATCAGGAGAACGTTGGGCGCGCCAGCAGGAGCCTCGACACCCTTTGGAAAGTCTGGAACGGAGCCCTGCAAGGTCCTTTCGATCTTTCCGGCAAAGGGCGGTTCTGGTTTGGGCAGCACGACCTCCGCCTCGGCTGTCGCGGGAACGGCGGCCGGCGCGAGCGCCGATGCCGCAAAGAGCGACGCAGAGCCCAATAACTGGCGACGGCTAAGTTCGAATCTGTTGGTAGCAGACCTAGAGTACCCCTTTTTCGGTTCCTTATCGGACATGGCTTCCTCCTCTGTGAATTCCGAGCCCGTTTCTTGAAAATACCGAGTTTCGCGGCCGAAGGTCGACGGTCCAATAGTAGCGGCCCGTCGTAGCAACCGGGCCTTGGCGCCACACATTTTTTGCTCGCTAGCGCCCATAAAAACACGCCCCCCAGTGGCCGGCGTGCGTTGTTTGACCAACTGCGCAGGTGCCATTCTACAGCAGTCTGGGGTTGAAGTGCAGTGCGCAACAGCGGCAGTCTTCCAGCGCGGTTTCGCCGCCGCCTTTGGGCCAAGTCCCTCCGCCTTCACATGACGCTTGCACGTCCACTTTGGCTTTTTGCACTCCAGAGGCGGACAGTCCGCTGACGGCCCCAAATCGGCCACTTCTCACAATAGAGCCCAGGTCCGATTTTGGCGCAATCCGGCCATGGTGGTTGTTCCGGAGCGGACTGGTGGCACCTGCCACTTGGCTCTGCTCGATCTTACCCGAACGCCGCTCCGCACCTTCCAATATCAAGCCTTAACCCGCGCCATCTGCGGATCATAAAGCGGCTTCAGCGACACCCGGCAAGGCACGCGGCGCTGGGCAACGTCGAGTTCGTAGCGGCCGCCGAGCACGAAATCCTCGGTCACGCCATCGGGGTCGCGGACATAGCCGTAACCGATCGGCTTGCCGATCGTGTAGCCGTAGCCGCCGCTCGACAGCCAGCCGACGCGCCGGCCGTTGCGATAGATCGTCTCGCGGCCGAGGAGCACGGTTTCGGGGTCATCAGGCACGAAGCAGGCGAGCAACTTCTTCACCCCCGAAGCCAGTTGCCGCTCGATGGCGTCGCGGCCGCGGAAAGCGATATTCTTCCTCATCTTCACCGCCCAGCTGAGCCCCGCCTCGACCGGCGTATGGTCGGGGCCGATGTCGGAGCCCCAGGCACGATAGCCTTTTTCCAGCCGGCAGCTTTCGATCGCACGGTAGCCGGCATTGACCAGCCCGTGCTCGCGGCCGGCGGCCATCAGGGCGTCGTAGACGGTGGCTGCATATTCTACCGGAACATGGAGTTCGTAACCGAGCTCGCCGACATAGGTCACGCGCAGCGCGCGAACCGGACATCCGGCGATGCCGATGGTCTTCACGCGCAGGAAAGGAAACGCCGCATTCGATACATCGTCCGGGGTGACGGCTTCCAGCACCTTGCGCGAATTCGGTCCCATTAGTGACAGCACGGAATAGGCGGAGGTGATATCCACCAGTTCGGCATGCATCTCGGCCGGAATATTCCTGGCGATCCAGTCGAAATCATGCGTGGCAAAGCCGGTGCCCGTCGTGATGTAGAATTCGTTCTCGGCGATACGCGCCACGGTGACATCGCATTCGATACCGCCCTTGTCGTTCAGCATCTGCGTATAGGTCAAGGCGCCGACCGGCTTGGCGACATCGTTGGCGGCGATCCAGGAGAGTGCCGCTTCGGCATCTCGTCCCTTCAAGACGAATTTTGCAAAAGAGGTCTGATCGAAGATCACGGCCGCTTCGCGCACCGCTTTGTGCTCGCGCCCGACGGCATCGAACCAGTTCTGCCGGCCATAGGTGTAGACGTCCTTCGGCTCCTCGCCGGCAAAGAGGTCGGCGAACCAGTTCGGCCGCTCCCAGCCGAGCTTTTCGCCGAAACAGGCGCCCTGCGCCTTCAGCCGGTCGTAGAGCGGCGACTTGCGGCAGGGACGGCCGCTCGACTGCTCCTCGAACGGCCAGGCCATGGTGTAGTGCTTGCCATAGGCTTCGAGCGTGCGCGTGCGCACCCAGTCCGTATCGAAATGCGGACGGCCGAAGCGCCTGATGTCGACCGGCCAGAGATCGTAGGGCGGCTCGCCCTTCACCGCCCATTCGGCGAGCGCCATGCCCGCACCACCCGCGGAAGCAATGCCGAAGGCGTTGAAGCCGGCGCCGACGAAGAAGTTCCTGAGTTCCGGCGCTTCGCCTAGGATGAAATTGCCGTCGGGCGTAAAGCTCTCGGGACCGTTCAGAAGCTGCTTGATGCCTGCCGTCTGCAGCGCCGGCACACGCATCAGGGCCTGCTCCATGATCTGCTCGAAGTGGTTGAAATTGCTGTCGAGCAACGTGTAGTGAAACTCCTTGGGAATGCCGTCGATTGCCCAGGGGATCGGATTCGGCTCATAACCGCCCATGACCAGCCCGCCGACCTCTTCCTTGTAGTAGGTCAGCCTGTCGGGATCGCGCAGCGTCGGCAGGTTCGAGGGCACGCCGAAGGATTCGGTGATGAGGTACTGATGCTCGACGGACACGAGCGGCACGTTGACGCCGAAACGAGCCGCAAAGCTTCGCGTCCACTGCCCGGCGCAGACCACGACGCACTCGCATTCGATGCGGCCCTTGTCGGTGATGACGGCGCGGATCCTGCCTTTGTCGATCTCCAGATCGAGGACCTCGGTGTCCTCGAAAATCGAAACGCCGGCCATGCGCGCGCCCTTTGCCAGCGCCTGGGTGATATCGGAAGGGTTGGCTTGCCCGTCGGTCGGCAGATAGGCCGCACCGACGAGATCGTCGATGTCCATCAGCGGCCAGAGATCGAAGGCCTCCTTTGGCGTCAGCAGATGCATCTGCAGTCCGAAGGACTGCGCCGTCGTCGCCTGTCGCTTTACTTCCGTCCAGCGCTCTTCGTTGCAAGCAAGGCGCAGGCCGCCATTCATCTTCCAGCCGGTGGCAAGTCCCGTCTCGGCCTCCAGTCTCTTATAGAGTTCGACGGAATAGCCGAGCATCTGGGTGATATTGGCACTGGTCCGCAATTGCCCGACGAGACCGGCGGCATGGAACGTCGTGCCTGAGGTCAGCTTTTTTCGCTCCAGCAGGACCGTGTCAGTCAGCCCGAGCTTGGCAAGGTGATAGGCTGTCGAACAGCCGACAATACCGCCGCCGATGACGACCGCCTTCGCTGTTTGGGGCAGTTCTTTCATCGCATCACCTCATAAATTCCGGAATGATTGATATGCGCGTTCAAATCGCGCCAAATTTTCGCTCGTATAGGCTGAATAATCGAAATTGATATGGGAATGGATTTCCGAAACCATGCTCCACATCGTCTCGCGCAACAGCGAGGCGCATTTCATTGCCTGATAGCGCCGGCGCAGATCGTCGCTTGCCGGCGCCTCGAAATAGGCCTCCAGCATCGCCGTTTCCTGGTCGTCGGAGAGTTCGTTGTTGGATGCAAGACCACCGAGATCGAAGAGCGGCGTATTGAAGCCGGCATAGTCCCAATCGATCAGCCAAAGCCTTTTTCCATCATCGAGGAAATTGCCAGCCAGCAGATCATTATGGCCGAAAACAATGTCGAAAGGCTTGGCAGCCCGCTCCAGTCGCTCGGCAATATCGAGGAACGAAGGCAGCAATGCTCTATGCCGACTACCGCCCTCTTCGAGAACGGCGGCATAGTCGCGCACTACGTGGAAAACCCAGAAAATCACGCCGGCACCACGAAAATATTTCGCAACATTCTGGTGGCAGGAACGGACTAGCGGTACAATACGCGCCAGCATCAAAGGGTCGCGAATATCCTCCGCCGCAAGTGGTTTGGCGTCGATGTAATCCAATACAAGGACACCTGGCTCATAGTGAATGACAGCGGGCGACAGCCCGGCTGCGTATGCGGCTTTGCTCGCGGCCAGCTCGTTGGCACGGCTGATATGATGAACCGGAATGTCTGCTCCCAACCTGACGACAAACTGCTGGCGACCGTCGGTGACCAGGTAGTTGCGATTGGTGATGCCGCCCACGAGCGGAACAATCTCGATCGATCCGCGCCAAATGCCAAGAGCATGTATCTTGTCTTCGGGCGTTACGATCATCCCTCCTCCGGTGCGACGGTGGCGCGTCTCTCGGATGCAAAAGGTTCCCCACAAAAGGAGAACTGTCAAGAACTAGCCACAAAATGAAACGTGCATTTGGTTTTTTGTTGGATTTTGCGGGCAAAGAGGGTTTAATCCATATTGGGCTATGGATATTCTCAACAGAAAGCTTCACCGTAGGCGGGATTTGACCTAAAAATTCAATCTCGAGGTGATTGGAGCGAGATGACTTGTTTTCGAGTCGTTATCCCGCTCTAGATGTTTGACCAGATGTGGTCTTATACGAAGTCGTTTCGCAGATTTTGAGATCATGCCGTAGACAGGATCGATAATATGTCGGACATCGTCCAGGCACCGCTTCATTCGAACCATCGGGAACGCGAGATCCTGGAGGAGCTTCGGCTCGCAGGCGGTGCAAGCCGTATTCAGTTTCTCGCGGAACGACTGGCCGTCTCGGAAGAGACCATCCGCCGCAATATCCGCAGCCTGGAGGCCAATGGTCTCGTCACCAAGGTGCATGGCGGCGTCCATATCAAGGACTCGATCATCGAGCAGCCTTTGCATTTCCGGATGAACGAAAACGCGGAGGCCAAACGCATGATTGCCGCCCGCGTTGCGGCGATGATCCAGAATGGTGACACGCTCTTTCTCGATATCGGCTCCACGACAGCCTTCATTGCTGTAGCGCTGCAGAAACATCAGAACCTATTCATCGTCACCAATGCCGTCTCGGTGGCGCACGCGCTGGCGACCCGCAACGGCAACCGCGTCTTCTTCGCCGGCGGCGAACTGCGCGGCCACGACGGCGGCGCCTTCGGCATGGAAGCGACCAACTTCCTGCGCCGCTTCAATGTTCGCCACGCAGTATTGTCCGTCGGCGCTGTCAACGCCGTCTCCGGCTTCATGCTGCACGATCTGGAGGAGGCGGAATATTCCCGCGAAGCCGCACGGCGCGCCGAAAACCGCATCATCGTCGCCGACAGCGCCAAATTCGGCCGCAGCGCTCCGATCGTTATCGATGATCCCGCCATCTACGACATGATGGTCACCGACGACGTGCCGCCTGCAGATATCCGTGCCATGCTCGACCGCAACGAGATCGATCTCGTCGTTGCCAGCCAGCGCCGGATGGAGCAGCGCTGACCAAAGCAGTACCAGGAAAAGTGCGAAGCGGTTTTCCGTCCGGAATTGCGTAAAAACAAAGAGATAGAGCGGGAAAGCGATTCGACGAAACGCTGAACCGCTCTAATCCCTGCACATGGCTTCCAGCGTCAACGCCGCCTTGCTGGCATGGCGCTCCTTGTGGCGGAGCAGACGGAAGCTGCGGGTGGGTAGGTCGAAGGCTGCCCGAACCAGCAATCCTTGCTGCAGATAAGCCATGGCCGCCGCGCTGGAGATGGCCGCCGCACTCTGTCCATAGCAGACCGCCGACAGCACGGCTTCGTTCGACGGCAACACCAATGCCACGTCGAGATCATGCGGTGAGGTACCGAGCTTGATGATGGCATTTTCGAATTCGGACCGCGTGCCCGAACCTTCCTCGCGCATGACCCACGAGGTACCGGTGGCAAGATCGGTGACGCTCAGCTGCCGCCCATCCGCCCAAGGATGATCCGGCGGCACGACGACGACAAGCGCATCCTGCGCCACGACTTTCATCGACAGAACCGGCGCATCCACCTCCCCTTCGACGAAACCCAGTTCGGCAGTGCCTTCGATCACCGCCTCGGTTACCGTACGCGTATTGCCGATCGTCAAATCGAGGTCGATGCCGGGGTAGTCGCGATGAAACCGCATCAGCACGGTCGGCAGCCAATAGCTCGCTATGGTCTGGCTGGCGCGCAGACTGAGCCGGCCGCGCTGCAACCCGCCGAGCTCGGAAAGCATGAGCTCTGCCGAACGTACGCGGGCGAGTGTCGCCTTGGCCTCGCCAAAAAAGGTGCGGCCGATTTCCGTCAGCTCGATCCGCCGGCCGACGCGATGAAACAGCTCGACGCCGTAATAGGCCTCGAGGTTCTTGATCGCCGCGCTGACCGCCGACGGTGTCAAATGGATGGCTTCTGCCGCATGGGTCAGATGTTCTCGCTCGGCGACAGCGACGAATATGGCGAGTTGCTCAAAGGTCATGGGAAATCATTCTAATTTATCGAATGAAACATAGGATAATATTCGATGGATGTCGACATCAGGAGGTGAGACTTTCCCGCCATATCAAATTCTCCATAATCGAATGGCGGTTCGCATGCCCCTTTTTCACCGAGCCAATATTATCCTTCCCGGCCTTGCCCTCACGAGTGCCGTGGCCCTTCTCGCCTATGCCGGCGAGCGCATCGAGATCGGTATTCTTGGCGGCAGGTGGATCGAGAGCCTGGTGCTCGCCATCGCCATCGGTATTGTCGTCTGCACCATAAATCCGCTGAAGCCCGCCTTCCGCCCCGGCATCGATTTCAGCGCCAAGATCCTGCTTGAAATCGCCATCGTCCTGCTCGGCGCCTCGATCAGCTTGTCGGCCATCAGCGGCGCCGGTGTCTGGTTGATTGCCGGCATTGCTATTGTCGTCGTGCTGTCGATCGCAGCGACCTATGTCGTCGGGCGGCTGCTAGGCCTGCCGCCGAAGCTCGCCACGCTCATTGCCTGCGGCAACTCCATCTGCGGCAATTCGGCGATCGTCGCCGTCGCTCCGGTCATCGAGGCCGGTTCGGAGGAGATTGCCGCCGCCCTTGCCTTCACGGCCGTGCTCGGCATCGCCGCCGTCTTTCTGCTGCCGCTTCTCTATTTCCACGCCGGCATGAGCGTCCCGCAATATGGCGTGCTGGCCGGCCTGACCGTTTATGCCGTGCCGCAGGTTCTTGCCGCAACCGCACCGGTCGGCGTCCTTGCCGTGCAAACCGGCACTCTGGTCAAGCTCGTCCGCGTGCTGATGCTTGGGCCCGTCATTTTCCTGCTCGGCGTCGTCACCAAGACCGAAACGACTGCGACGGACAGCCACACGAACCGCCGCCGCTCACTGGTTCCTTGGTTTATCTGCGGCTTTCTGGGGCTGATGGCGTTGCGTTCCTTCGGCCTGATCCCGGATACATTGGTCGCGCCAATGGCGCTGATCTCCAACATCCTGACGGTGATTGCGATGGCGGCGCTCGGCCTGTCGGTGAACATCCGCTCCGTTGCCCATGCCGGCGGTCGGGTGATCACGGCAGCAACGCTGTCGCTGCTGACGCTCGGTGTCATCAGCTATGGGCTGATTGCCGTCCTGCATATTCAATAGGTGTGGCATCGCCTTGGGTATTGCCGGAGGCGCGGTGCAAATCTGGCCTCTGAACCGATGCCAGCAGTACGGAGATCTCGCTTGCAGACGAAGGATAACCGATCGCATAGCCCTGAAGTCCGTCGCAGCCGGCGCGCGCCAGCAGCCGCGCATGGTCCTCGGTCTCCACGCCTTCGGCGATGACCTCAACATTGAGGGCTCTTGCTATTTCCACGATCGAGACGACCAGGCGCCGCTGTTCGTCCGAGGCGGCAATTGCGGTCACCAATTGCCGGTCGATCTTCAGTCGCTTCGGCTTCAGCTTTACCAGGCCGATCAGTGAGGCATGACCAGAGCCGAAATCGTCGATCTCGATCTCGATACCCATCCTTTTGATCTCGTCGATATTGGCGAGCACCTTGTCGTCGGGATCATCGAGGAAGATTGTCTCGATCAATTCGAAGGCGATGGTGTGGCGCGGTATGTTCAGAGCTTCCAGCCGGTCAATCAGTCTTGGATCGGCCAGACGGCTTGCGGAGATGTTGACGGCGATACGCGGTGGCGTCAGTCCTTGCAGAGCCCAAGTGGTGCGGTCGAACAATACCCGATTCAAGATGGCCGCATCGATCTCCGCCGTCAGCCCATATTCTTCAGCCACCTTGAGGAAGACCCCCGGCGCCAGCAGTCCCTTGTCCGGATGCCACCATCGCGCCAAAGCCTCTAACCCCACAATTCGCCGGCTGCGCGCATCCACCTGGATTTGGTAGAAAGGTACGATCTCATTCCGTATCAGCGCCAATCGCAATTCCTCTGCCAGTTGGCGCTCGGTCTGCAAGTCGGATTGCAGTTTCGGTGTGAAGAATTCGACGCGGTTGCGGCCAAGTTTCTTGGCCTGATAGAGGGCGACATCGGAATCCGCCAACAGATTGCCGGCCCCTTCGATCGCGCTCCAGGCCGCGCCGATCGAGGCGCCCACCCGCAGCATGTCGTGGCCGAAGCGTATGTCGCGCCGCAGCCGCCACAGAATATCCTCGGCAATGCTTCTCAGCTCATCGGCGGTATCGATATCGACCAGCACCACAACGAACTCGTCTCCGCCGATGCGAGCAACCATATCATTAGCCGAGATCGCCCCGGAAATCCGCCCCGCCGCATTCTGCAGCGTCACGTCGCCAGCCGCATGACCCCATTTGTCGTTGATCTGCTTGAAACAGTCGAGATCGATATGGAGGACAGCCAGCGTCGTTACTGCTGGATCGGCGCGCAGCTCCGCCAGCCGCCGATCGAAATAGCGGCGATTGGGCAGGCCGGTCAGGTAATCATGGTCGGCCGCATGTTCGATACGTGCGCGACTCTGCTCCAGCGCGATTGCGCGGGCTTCGGCGACCGCCTTTTGATCCGTCAGCTCGCGATTGAGCAGGACATCGGCCGTGACATCCCATTCCGCGCCGATGAAAGAGGGCTGGCCATTGAGGCCCTCGTAGAAATGGGCACGTGAGCGCAGATAGCGTACCTCCCCGCTTGGCAGGATGATGCGAAATTGTGAATTATAAAAACCCTTTCTCGCAACTGCCCCATCGAACTCGGCAATCGCCCGCTTGACGTCGCCGGGATGAAGGGCGTCCAACCAGATCGACGACGGCACCTTACGATTGGTACGGCCGGTCTGGTAGAGTTCGTGCATCTGCAGATCCCAAAGCACTTCCTCCTGGCTGAGATCGTGCTCCCACACGCCGATACGCGACGCCTCAAGCGCCAATTCCAGCCTCCTCAAGAGGTCTTGGAATTCCTGCTCGGATCGCCCTGACACCGCCTCTTCCACCGAGTTCGAACCCCCTCCGGACACATGGAAAGTTTGCATGATCGCGGCGATATCTTTGCACTACTCCCTTTAGCTATATTTAATAACCCCTCAAGAGTTGCAGGCTTTTGCCCGCAACTCTCGCTGCATTCGTTTTTTGGTTAATGATTGTGACGCGGCGGATTGGCTGCAATGTCGCGGAAATCGGCGGCACCATCGAGCACCGCGCCGTCGGAAAGTTGCGTGACCGAACGGCGGTAGATCCTCTGCCAGGGTGTCGCATCCGGCGGAACCGCCGGAATGCCGTCACCCTTGCGCCGCTCGATTTCCGCCTCTTCCACCAGCATGTCGCAACGGCCATGATTGAAATCAATGCGGATGATATCGCCGGTTCTGAGCCAGGCGAGGCCGCCGCCCGCCGCACTTTCGGGCGAGGCATTGAGGATCGACGGACTGTCGGCCGTGCCCGACTGGCGGCCGTCACCGATCGTCGGCAGGCTGCGGATGCCGCGCTTCAGCAGCGCATCCGGCGGCTGCATGTTGACGACTTCGGCAGACCCCGGCCAGCCGATCGGCCCGGCCCCTCGAATGACAAGAATGGTGTTCTCATCGATGCCGAGCGTCTCGTCGTTGATGCGCTTGTGATAGTCCTCCGAGCCGTCGAAAACCACCGCTCTGCCTTCGAATACGCCCTCGTGGCCCGGCTCCTGCAGATAACGGCGGCGGAAATCCTCCGAAACGACGCTCATTTTCATGATGGCGAAATCGAAGAGATTGCCTTTCAGCACCAGGAAACCCGCGCGCTCCTTCAACGGCTCGGCGAAGGAGCGGATGACCTCGCGGTCGGTCGCTTCCTTGCCCTTCAGGTTCTCCGCCATCGTCTTGCCGGTGACCGTCGGACAGTCGCCATCAAGCTTGCCGACCTGCAGCAGCTCCCACATGACGGCCGGCACGCCGCCGGCGCGATGGAAACGCTCGCCGAGATAGGCGCCCGCCGGCTGCACATTGGCCAGCAGCGGAATGTCGAACCCGTGCACCTGCCAGTCATCGGGGTAGAGATCGACGCCCGCATGCTTCGCCATGGCCGCCAGATGCGGCTGCGCATTGGTGGAGCCGCCGATCGCCGAATTGACCCTGATGGCGTTCAAGAAGGCCTGACGAGTGAGGACATCGGAGGGCTTGATGTCCTCGATCACCAGTTCGACGGCGCGGCGGCCGGTGCGATAAGCCATCTGCCCACGCTCGCGATAGGCGCCCGGAATGGCGGCGCAGCCGGTCAGCGACATGCCGAGCGCTTCGGCCATGGCGTTCATCGTCGACGCCGTGCCCATCGTATTGCAGTGACCGACCGAGGGTGCTGAAGAAAGCGCCGTTTCCAGAAACTCCTCTTCGTCGATCTCACCGGCGGCGAGCCTGCGGCGCGAGCGCCAGATCGCCATGCCGGAACCAGCCAGGTCGCCATCATGCCAGCCATCGAGCATGGGACCGCCGGAAAATACGATCGCGGGAATGTTGACGGTGGAGGCCGCCATCAGCGCCGACGGCGTGGTCTTGTCGCAGCCGGTCGTCAGTACCACACCATCGAGCGGATAGCCGTACAGCACCTCGACAAGGCCGAGATAGGCAAGATTGCGGTCGAGTGCTGCGGTCGGGCGCTTGCAATTCTCGAAAATCGGATGGGTCGGGAATTCGATCGGAATGCCTCCCGCGTCACGAATGCCGTCGCGGATGCGTTTGGCGAGATCGAGGTGATGGCGGTTGCAGGGCGTCAGGTCGCTGCCGCTCTGGGCGATGCCGATGATCGGTTTACCCGAACGCAGCTCTTCCGGCGTGATGCCATAATTCATGAAGCGCTCGAGGTAGAGTGCGGTCATGTCGATATGATCGGGATTGTCGAACCAATCCTGCGAACGCAGACGACGTTTGGATATGCCATTGTCGGTCATGTCTTCCTCAAGCCTTTCCTCGAGCATTCTTTTCTTCCAGATGCAGCAGCAAGCCGCTGTGATCGCTTTCGCCGCCGCCCTTCTCTACGAATTCGGCGAACTCCGCCCTGACGGCTTCGGTCAACGGCAAATGAAGCGACAAGCTTTGAGCAGCGTCAAGAACAGCATCGAGATCTTTCAGTTGATTGCGCGCCGTGCCGCCGGGTTCGAAATTGCGCTCGATCATTCGCTGGCCATGCAACTCCAGAATCCGGCTTTCGGCGAAGCCACCGCGAATAGCGGCGCGAAACGCCTCCCGCGAACCGCCGCCTGCTTCGACCAGAAGCATGGCTTCCGCAATCGCGCCGATGGTAACCGCGACGATTTGCTGGTTGCCGAGCTTGGCAAGCTGGCCTGCGCCGCTCGGTCCGACACGGGTCACGCGGCCGAGCGGGGCGAGCACATCGCGGACGCTATCGATGACTTCGGCATCGCCACCCGCCATGATCGCCAGCGTCCCGGCGGCTGCGCCGACCACACCCCCGGAGACCGGCGCATCGATGTGCCGGATACCACGCTCAGCGAGCTTCGTCGCATGTTCACGGGCGATCGGCGGCGGGATGGAGCTGTTGTCGACCACGACGGCGCCGGGCTTCAACGCATCGGCAACACCGCTTCCGAACAGGATCTCGCTTACCGCGCCGGCATTGGTCAGCATCGTGAACAATACCGAGGCACCGCTGGCCGCTTCGACCGCGGTCACGGCGACGGTCGCTCCGTCGGCCGCCAATGCGTCGGCTTTACTCCGATCGCGGTTCCAAACAGTGACGGCAAAGCCGGCGTCAAGCAGCCGCCGCGCCATCGGGGCGCCCATCAGCCCGGTTCCGAGAAAAGCAATCTTCCGATCGGTCATGGAAGGCGTCCCTCCAATTCGTCATCGATATGAACGCGAATGATCTCGTCGAAGGAACTCTCAGCCACAAAACCGAGTTCCCTTGCCCGCGTCGCCGTAAAGCCTTGCGCCCAGCCGGAGACGATGCGCATCACCAGCTCGTCCGGTTCGCGGCGGATCAGTTTTACCGCCTTGTCGCCTGCGATCCGGCGAAGTGCCTCGATCTGCTCGCCGACCGTGGCGCTCACACCCGGCATGGAAAGATTGCGATCGGCACCAAGCGGCGCAAGATCGATCGTTGCGCCGTGGATAAGAAAGCCGACGGCCGAACGGGGCGAGGCATGCCAATGCCGCACGTCCTCCGGCACCGGCAGCACGGCTTCCATGCCGATCAGCGGCTCCCGCAATATGCCGGAGAAGAAACCCGAGGCGGCGCGATTCGGTTTGCCGGGACGAATGCAGATGGTCGGTAGGCGAATACTAATGCCGTCGAAAATGCCGCGGCGCGTATAGTCAGCCAACAACAGCTCGCTGATCGCCTTCTGCGTGCCGTAACTCGTGAGGGGCGTCAGATGGAAATCGTCGGGGATCGGCGTCGGAAAGGGCGAGCCGAAGACGGCGCAGGAAGAGGTAAAGACGACGCGCGGCTTGTAGCCATCCTTGGCATGGGCGGCACGAATCGCCTCGAACAGCTGCCGGGTGCCGTCGAGATTGATGCGATACCCCTTGTCGAAATCGAGTTCCGCCTCGCCTGAGACGATCGCTGCAAGATGGAAGATCACATCCGGCCGTCTGGCCACGATCTTCTCCGCCGTCTCCGGTGCGGACAGATCGCGGGCGCGGGCTTTCACCTTGCCGCTGAAGCCCTTGGGCAGAGACGGTTCGATGACATCGATCAAAGTTAGCCTGGTAATCTCCTGGCCGCCGAGACCGTTATCGGCCACCAGCCTTGCCGTCAATTTCCGGCCGATCATGCCGGCTGCTCCGATGATGGCTACGTGCATGGAATCCTCCCTCGCAAATGACCATCAGCGGGCGGCTCCTCCGTCCCGATGTACGTCAATCATTTCGCCTAGCTGTTTGATAAACCCATGGCGCCAGCATGCAAATGAAATTGGCGGGCGAGAGGCAAAATCTCCGAAAAACAGATTGGCCGAATTGGAAAATATCAAAACCAACGGGAGATCAAAAAAGATGGGCGAGACCTTGCGGTCCCACCCATAAAGTATCGGGCACTGGGGCTAACACCCGACAGGGCATTCCTATTCGGCGGCGATAGGGAGAATTTCTGCCGAATGGTTGTTATCGTTATGGTGATGCTGTTTCAGCGGACGGTTGCCTGTCAGCCTGCGGATCAGCACGTAGAACACCGGCGTCATGAAGATGCCGAAGAAAGTCACGCCGATCATGCCCGAGAACACCGCGACACCCATGGCGGCGCGCATCTCGGCGCCGGCACCGGTCGAGGTGACCAACGGCACGACACCCATAATGAAGGCCATGGAGGTCATCAGGATCGGGCGCAGACGCAGGCGGCTGGCCTCGATGGCGGCCTGAACCGGCGTGCGGCCCTCGAATTCCAGCTCGCGGGCGAACTCCACGATCAGGATCGCGTTCTTCGCCGACAGGCCGACGAGCACCACGAGGCCGATCTGGGTGAAGATGTTGTTGTCTCCACCCGTGAGCCAGACCCCGGTCAACGCCGCCAATACGCCCATCGGCACGATCATGATGATGGCGAGCGGCAAGGTCAGGCTCTCATATTGGGCGGCCAGCACGAGGAAGACGAGCAGCAGCGCCAGCGGGAAAACAACGACGCTGGAATTGCCGGCCAGAATCTGCTGGTAGGTCAGGTCCGTCCACTCGAAGTCTATGCCGGGCGGCAACGTCTCATGGAGAATCTTCTCGATCGCCGCCTGTGCCTGGCCAGACGAGTAGCCAGGTGCCGGGCCGCCATTGATATCAGCCGCAAGGAAGCCGTTATAGCGGTTCGTGCGTTCCGGACCGGTGGTGGCGTCCACCTTCAGCAGGGCCGAAAGTGGGATCATCTGGCCCGATGCCGAACGAACCTTCAACTGGCCGATATCTTCCGGCTGAGCGCGGAACTTGGCATCGGCCTGCACCCGGACGCTGTAGGTGCGGCCGAAGGCGTTGAAGTCGTTCACGTAGAACGAACCGAGATAGATCTGCAGCGTCTGGAAGACGTCGGTGACGGAGACCCCGAGCTGCTCGGCCTTGGCGCGGTCGAGATCGGCAAAGAGCTGCGGCACGTTGATCTGGAAGCTCGAGAAGATGCCGGTGAGTTCCGGCGTCTGGTAGGCCTTTGCGATCACTGCCTTGGCCGCCTGGTCGAGCGCCTGGTTACCGAGGCCGGCGCGATCCTCGATCTGCAGCTTGAAGCCGCCTGTCGTGCCGAGGCCGTTGACCGGCGGCGGCGGGAACATGGCGATGAAGGCATCCTGGATGGCGCCGAACTTCTGGTTCAGCGCCATGGCGATCGCCCCGCCCGAAAGGTCGGGCGTCTTGCGCTCATCGAAATCCTTCAGCGTGACGAACACGATGCCGGCATTCGAGGAATTGGTGAAGCCGTTGATCGACAGGCCAGGGAAGGCGATCGCATTGGCGACGCCCGGCTGCTTCAGCGCTATGTCCGTCATGCGCTTGATCACGTCTTCCGTGCGGTCGAGGCTCGCGGCATCCGGCAGCTGTGCAAAGCCGATCAGATACTGCTTGTCCTGCGACGGCACGAAACCGCCGGGAACTGTGGTGAACAGGCTGTAGGTCGCCCCCACCAGCGCGAGATAGAGCACCATGACGATGCTCTTGCGCGACACCAGGCCGCCGACGCCCTTGCCGTAGTACTTCGAACCGGCCCCGAACGCCCGGTTGAAGCCGCGGAAGAACCAGCCGAAGATGGCGTCCATGAACCGCGTCAACCAATCCTTCGGTGCATGATGGCCCTTCAAGAGCAGGGATGCCAGTGCCGGAGACAGGGTGAGCGAGTTGAAGGCAGAGATGACGGTCGAGATGGCGATCGTCAGCGCGAACTGGCGGTAGAACTGGCCGGACAGGCCGGAGATGAAGGCGAGCGGCACGAAGACCGCGACAAGGACCAGCGCGATCGCGATGATCGGACCGGAGACTTCCTTCATGGCCTTGTAGGTGGCGTCTCGCGGACTGAGGCCGTTCTCGATATTGCGTTCGACGTTCTCGACCACCACGATCGCGTCGTCCACGACGATACCGATCGCCAGCACCAGGCCGAACAGACTGAGCGCGTTGATCGAGAAGCCGAAGACATACATCACCGCAAAGGTGCCGATGATCGACACTGGAACGGCGATCAGCGGGATGATCGAGGCGCGCCATGTCTGCAGGAACAGGATGACGACGAGGACGACGAGCGCGATGGCTTCGAGCAGAGTGTCGATCACCTTCTCGATCGAGGCGCGGACGAATTTCGTCGTGTCATAGACGATCTCGTACTTGACGCCCGCCGGCATGGCCTGTTGCAGCTCGTTCATGGTCGAGCGCACGTTGTTCGCGATCTCGATCGCGTTCGAACCGGGCGCCTGAAGAACCGCGACGGCGACCGCCGGCTTGCCGTCGAGCAGCGAACGCAGCGTATAGTCTTCCGCACCGAGCTCGACGCGGGCAACGTCGCGAAGGCGGGTGATCTCGCCGTTGGCGCCCGTCTTGACGATGATGTTGCCGAACTCCTCGGGTGTGCGCAGGCGGCCCTGGGCATTCACGTTGAGCTGCAGATCCACGCCCGGCCGGCTGGGTGAGGCACCGATGATGCCGGCCGCAGCCTGGACGTTCTGAGAGCTGATCGCATTGCTGATGTCGCTGGCGGCAAGATTATGCTCGGCCGCCTTCTGCGGATCGATCCACACGCGCATGGAATAGTCACCGGCGCCGAAGACCTGCACCTGCCCGACGCCTTCGATGCGGGCGAGCCGGTCCTTGACGTTCAGGGTCGCATAGTTTCGCAGATAGGTGATGTCGTGGTCGGCCCCGTCCGAGACGAGGTTGACGACCATGATGAAGTCGGGCGAGCTCTTGACGGTCGTGATGCCGAGGGAGCGGACTTCCGCGGGCAGGCGCGGCTCGGCCTGCGAAACACGGTTTTGCACGAGCTGCTGCGCTTTGTCCGGATCCGTGCCGAGCTTGAAGGTGACCGTCACGTTGAGAACGCCGTCGGACGTTGCCTGGCTGGACATGTAGAGCATGCCCTCGACGCCGTTGATCTGCTCTTCGAGCGGCGTCGCCACCGTTTCGGCGATGACGGTCGGGTTGGCGCCGGGATAGGTGGCGCGCACGACGATCGACGGCGGCACGACCTCTGGATATTCGGAGATCGGCAGCGCTCTGAGGCCGATCAGGCCGGCGACCACGATGAGGACCGAAAGAACACCGGCAAAGACCGGGCGGTCAACAAAGAATCTGGAGATGTTCATATCAAAGCCCCCTCTGGGGAGAAAACGGATGCAAAACTCCTGTCCGGCGATTTGAGGGCCGCCGGCGGATCATGCGATTTCGGATATCGGCCTTCTCCCCACGGGCAGAAGGCGAAGTCTTATTGAGAGGTCGCGACCTTCTCGGCCAACTGCGGTGCGACGACCGCACCGGGGCGGATGCGCTGCAACCCGTTGACGACGATCTTTTCACCGACTTCCAGGCCGTTCTCGATCACTCGCTGCCCGTCGACCAGCGACCCGAGTTGGACCTGCCGGTAATTGACCTTGTTTTCACCATCAACGACGAAGACGAACTTCTTGTCCTGATCGGTGCCGACTGCGCGGTCGCTGATGACGATCCTGTTTTCAGCTTTCGGCTGACCCATGCGAACACGCACGAACTGACCCGGGATCAGACGGCCACCTTGATTGTCGAAGACCGCGCGCACCGCTATCGTGCCGCTGGCGGCATCCACCTCGTTGTCGATGAGCTGCAGCTTGCCCTTGATCGGGGTGCCATCGTCGCTGGTCGTGCCAATCTGGACGGGGATCCGCTCGACCGGCGGAGCCGCGCCGTCAGTCACCGGGAGCTGCGCGAGCGCCTCGGTGACCGTCTGTTCGCTTGCATTGAAGCTGGCGTAGATCGGATCGACCGATACCAGCGTCGTCAGCGCGGGAGAAGCGGAGCCTGCGGCAACGAGGTTGCCGACCGTGACTTCGATCTTGCCCACGCGGCCAGCGATCGGAGCGCGAACCTGCGTATAGTCGAGGTTCAGCTGTGCCGTCCGCAGGGCGGCTTGCGCTGCCTTCAGATTGGCAGCAGCCTCGGTATAATTGCTGGCGCGCGTATCCATGTCGCTCTGCGAAATCGTCTTGTTATCGGAGAGCCTCTGACCGCGGTCGACTTCGACCTTGGCGAGATTCAGCTTCGCATCAGCCGCGGCAACTTCCGCCTGCGCCTGGGCGACGGCCGCCTCATAGGGTGCCGGGTCGATCGTCACCAGCAGGTCGCCCTGCTTGACCAACGCGCCTTCGCGGAAATGCACCGACTGGATGGCGCCGGACACGCGCGGGCGCACCTCCACACGATCGATGGCTTCGAGCCGGCCGGAAAACTCCTGCCAAGTCGTGATATCGCGCGCCTCGACGGCGGCGACGGTGACGGGAATGGCCGGCTTCGCAGCCGGGGCGGCCGCCTCGGTCGCTTGCGCGCCGCGCGGCAAATCCAGATAAAAGGCTGCGCCTGCAACGGCCACAGCAACACCCATGCCGGCGCCCCACAGGGCCCAGCGCTTACCGTTGGACTTCATGTTAGTCTCTCCTTTTGATCCCGGCTTGGGACACGGGACCGAAAATTCCTATCGTCTCGACATCATCAGACTTGGTCGATCAAGCCTGCACATCTTCGACAAACTGCTTGAAACAACAGCAGACATCCTGTTGCCATGACGGCTTGTCTTTCGACTGCCCGCCATAGATGGTGGGCCAGCCCGTCCCGGCGGGAAGGACTTGCTGGCGAACACGGACGCCGGCCCCTTTCAGGCGACTGCCGTATTCCATGCCCTCGTCGCGGAGCGGGTCGTCCTCGGCCGTGAGCACCAATGCCGGCGCAAGGCCCGAAAGCCGCGAACAGTATCGAGGCGCCGCATAGGGGTGGCAGACACCGCCCAGAAAACCCAGGTAACGGTTCCAACCCTCTGTCCAGCGCTCGCGCATGCCGCTTTCCTCCGCCTGGAGGAAAGACTTCGAACCCATGAAGGGATCAAGCAGCGGCGATATCAGCACCTGTCCGTCCAGCGAACCCGGCATCTGATCGCGCGCCTTCAAAGCCACGCCCGCTGCAACATTACCGCCCGCTTCCTCACCGGCGACAAACAGCAGCGATTTTTTCGCCCCGCCCAGCGCAAGCATGTTCCGCTTGTTGCCGAGATAGGCGAGAATCCCGTAGGCACATTCCAGCACCTGCGGAAAGGCATTGTGGTTGCCGCTGCTATAATCCGCAGCAACCACGATCGCACCGGCATCCGCAAGGCTTGCGGCAACCGGTCGGTCAATGGCATGCTCGGTATCGAGAAAGGCGCCACCATGCAGATAAAGCACGATGGGTGCTGCCTTCTTCATACCTTCGCCGTTGTAGATCCGCGCTGCCACCGGCCCCGTGGGCACGTTTTCCAGCATCACATCTTTCCACGGCGCGCTCATGAACCCACATCCTTGTCTATTCGATCGAACATGATCTCTTCCGAAAGCCGTTTCTACACGTTTCGGACCATGTTCCAAATCCCGCGGCCTCAAGCGCCCCATGCCGCGTTGCAACATTCACATCCCCAACATATTGTTATTCCGTTCTGAGAATAAGTAGCCTATATTCGATCAGACTATTCACCAGAACAAACAATCGACCTCTTTTCGCACCGGTCGAAGGGTACCTTGGAATGGACCAGCTATCAGCAATGCGGGCATTCGCACGTGTGGTGGAGACAGGCAACTTCACCCGCGCCGCCACAACTCTCTCCATGCCGAAAGCGACGGTGACGACGCTCATCCAGTCGCTCGAGGCGCATCTGCACACCAAGCTTCTGAACCGCACGACCCGACGCGTCATGGTAACGACAGACGGAGCACTCTACTACGAACGTGCCATTCAGATCCTTTCCGAAATCGAGGAACTGGACGGCAGCATCAGCAATTCGCAGAGCCTGCCGAGCGGCCGTCTGCGTGTCGAAATGGCCGGCGCTTTTGCCGATAACATCGTCATGCCGGCGCTTTGCGATTTTCATAAGCGCTATCCGGACATCCATATCGATCTTGGCGTCGGCGACCGGCTGGTGGATTACCTGGCGGAGAATGTCGACTGCGCCCTGCGGGCGGGCATGCCGAGCGATCAGTCACTTATTGCCCGGCGCGTCGGAGAGGTGCACCTCGTCACCTGTGCCGCGCCTCTCTACGTCGAAAATTACGGCATTCCGGAACGGCCGGAAGAGCTGGAGAGCGGCCACCGCGCAGTCAGCTATTTTCGCGCTCAGACCGGACGGACGATTCCATTCGAATTCAATCGCGGCAACGAATCGCTGGAAATCAGCCCGCGCTACATCCTCTCGGTCAACGACAGCCGGAGCTATGTCAACGCCGCATTGATGGGCCTCGGCATTGCCCAGGCTCCGAATTTCATGGTTCGCGACGCGCTTGCAAAGGGCGATCTTATCCCCATCCTTCCCGGCTGGACGCGCAGCCCTCTGCCGCTGCATATCGTCTATCCCCCGAACCGGCACCTGAGCAACAAGGTGCGCGTGTTCGTCGACTGGCTGGCGAAATTGCTTGCTAGGTCTCGCCTCGGGGAGATTTGAGCCCCAAGACACCTTCTCCCGCGCGGGAGAAGGTGTGCGGGCGGTACCATCAGTTCCAGGAGGCTCCTGCCTGCTGCCGGACCGTCGCGTTCAAACGATTCCAGACATTGTCGACGGCAATTGAGACGATCAAAGCAGACAGTGCTTTTTCGTCATAATATTTGGCCGCCTCATTCCAGACCTCATCGCTCACGGCGTCCGGCCGATCGGCAAGCCGGGTCATCGCTTCGCCGAGTGCAAGGGCTGCGCGTTCGGCGTCCGTGAAGTAGGGCATTTCGCGCCAGGCGGAGACGCCGACGATCCGCTCGATCGTTTCTCCCGCCTTCTGCAGCTTGCGGAAACCCATATCGGTGCAGACGCTGCAGCCATTGATCTGGCTGACGCGCATATGCACGAGATCCATGGTGTTCTCGGAAACGCCGCGGTCTTTGATCGAGGCGCTGACTGCCAAGAGGGCTTGCAGGGTTTCCGGCAGGTTGACGGCGGGGTTCTTCATGCGGGCTTGCATCATTCTCTCCTTGAGATGTTTTCAGGTGAGCCCAATTCGGGTTCGATCTTGACGACACGGCCCCACGCCGATTCTTTGTCACACCAGCTTGGTTACGTTCGTCATAGGCATGACGGAACGCACGCAAGGAATGTGACCGATGGACGAAAAAAAATGGCAGGCAGAGAAATTCGAGGCAAATCGACCGCATCTGCGCGCGGTCGCCTATCGTATGCTCGGCTCGCGCACGGAGGCCGAGGACGCGGTGCAGGAGGCTTGGCTGCGGCTCGGCCGCGCGGATATCTCAGACGTCGAGAATCTCAGCGGCTGGCTGACAACGGTTACCGCCCGCATCTGTCTCGATTGGCTGCGCTCCCGCAAATCCCGGCGCGAAGAGCCGTTGACCATTCACGTCCCCGAACCGGTCGTCAGCCATGAAGCCGGCACCGGGACCGACCCGGAGCAGGACGCGCTGCTCGCCGATTCTGTCGGCCTGGCGCTGCTGGTCGTGCTGGAAAAGCTAACCCCCGCCGAGCGCCTGGCTTTTGTGCTGCATGACATGTTCGACATACCCTTCGACGACATCGCCCCGATCGTCGAACGCACGACGATCGCGACACGCCAGCTCGCCAGCCGCGCCCGCCGCCGGGTCCAGGGAGCGCCGGTTGCCGCGGAAGCCGATCTCAGCCGCCAGCGCCACGTGGTCGACGCCTTCCTGACCGCCTCGCGCGAAGGTGACATGCACGCGCTTCTTGCCGTTCTCGATCCCGACGTCGTCTTCCGTGCCGATGCAGTGGCCGCACAGATGGGGTCGCTGGCGGAAATCCGCGGCCGGTCAGCGGTGGCCGAAACCTTCCGCGGCCGCGCCCAGGGAGCCCGGTCGGCCGTCATCAATGGCGCCGTCGGTGCCATCGTCGTCCTTGGCGGACAATTGCGCATCGCGCTCCGTCTCACCGTTGGCGATGATGGCCAGATTATCGGCATCGACGCGATGGCTGATCCCGAGCAACTGCGCAAACTCGACGTGCTCGTGGTCGATCGGTGAAGGCGTCAGCGCATCTGCGTCGGGCTCGTGCCCGTCAGCCGGCGGAACATGGCGATGAAGGCGGAGGCGTTGCTGTAGCCCAGTTGCGCCGCGATCCGCCGGACCGGTTGACCGGCCTCGATCATCGCCAGCGCCGCGACCAGTTTCAGCCGCTGGCGCCACTCGTTGAATGAAATGCCGAGATCGTCGTGACAGCGACGCGAAAGCGTCCGTTCGGTCGTTTTCATCCGGCGCGCCCATTCCGCGAGGGAATGGCGGTCGCCAGGATCGGCCTGCAGCGCCCTCAGAACCGGCCCGAGCAGCGCATCGTCCGATAGCGGCAAATAGCTCTCGCTGCGCGGTGCCAAACGTATCTGATCGACCAGCACCTGCGCCAGCCGCAAATCCTCCTCGCTCTTCGGGAGAGTGATGTCGCGAGCCGCGAAATCGGCAAGGATCGCCTTCAGAAGCGGGCTGAGGCCAAGCGTTGCAGGCGCCGGCGGCAGGTCGGCACAGAGCGACCGCTCCACATAGACGGTGACATAGCGGACGTCGTGCTGGTTCCAGGCCTCGTGTAGCACATCAGGCGGAATCCAGATCGCATAATGCGGCGGCGACAGATAACGCACGCCCTGAATATCGAAATCGACCACGCCCGCGAGCGCATAGTTCAACTCGCCCCAGGCCTGGCGCTTGGCGGGAAAAACCGTGCCACCCTTATAATTCTCCGTCCGGAAGGAGACCGGCTGCGGCGGGTCTCCTTCGATGCGTGGTTCGCGCGCACTCATGTCCGTAATCCAGTACCGATGTCCGAAACTCGCTATATACCAGTAATCAGACAGCCGGTAAAAGCGGGACAACACAATCCCGACCGATCCGATCAGGCCGACCATCCGACAGGAGGACTGCCATGAGCAGCAACCCGCCCTCTCCCGCCACCTCAATTATGACAAGTGCAGCACTTGCACCGCTTTGCACCGTCCTCATCTGGTCCGGCAACACCATCGTCACCAAAGCTGCGTCCGGCGTCATCTCGCCCGGCTCGATCTCCTTTTATCGCTGGCTGCTGGCTTTCGTCGTCCTGCTGCCCTTCGTCGGTCGGGCCGCATGGCAGAACCGCGCTCTCGTCAAGCAATATTGGCTGAAGCTCGCCACCCTCGGCGCGCTCGGCATGGTCATCTATCAAAGCCTCGCCTATGAGGCTGCCAAGACCACCTCGGCCGTCAACATGGGCGTGATGTTGGCCCTGATGCCGCTGCTGTCGACGCTGCTCGCGAGCGCATTGGCCGGCGAAAAGCTGACGGCGGCCAGCCTCGCGGGCGGGGCCATCTCGCTGATCGGCCTGATTTATCTGACGTCCCAGGGCCACCCCGCAACCCTGCTGAATGGCGGCTTTCATATCGGCGACGGCCTGATGATCATCGCTGTGCTCTCCAATTCGCTCTATGGCGTGATGTTGAAGCGCTGGGCGATGCCCCTTTCCATGTGGCAGCAATTATTCTGGCAGATCGGCTTTTCAACCATTCTGTTGATCCCGGTCTTCCTGATGGGCGACATCTCGCCGATCACTTCGTCCAATCTGCCGCTGATCCTATACGCAGCCATTCCGACATCGCTGGTCGCGCCGCTCTGCTGGATGATCGGCATCCAGAAACTGGGTGCCGCGCGCACCGCCCTCCTCATCAATCTCCTGCCGGTCATCGTCGCGATCCTCGCCTGGGCAATCCTTCGCGAAGAACTGCACGCCTATCACGCCGTCGGCGGCGCGCTCGCCCTCCTCGGTGTCGGCCTCGGTCTGCGGCAGGCCAAAATCGCCAAGGGCGAGACGGAGCCGGGCGCCGATCAGGCAGCTTGGGAGACGGAAGAGATCTGACGCTCCGGTCTCTGCGTCGAAACACTTCCCATTCGGCCATCGTTCGTTCTACCATGACCGTTATGACTGGAGTCGCCTGAGCAAGAAGGAAACGAGCGTGCGCATAGCCCTGGAACCGGTGTCTTCGAGAACGACCATCCAAGAGGGCGTATATCAACAGCTGCGCAATGCGCTGATGGCCGGCAATTTCGACCCTGGCCAGACGCTGACCATCGCCTCGCTCGCCGAAACATTCGGCACCAGCAACATGCCGGTGCGCGAAGCCTTGCGGAGGCTGGCGGCGGAAAATGCACTGGAGGTCGCGCCGAACGGCTCAGCCCGTGTCCCGATCGTCACACTTGCCCGCCTCGACGATCTCTGCCGCGCCCGCATCGCCGTGGAAGGCCTGGCAGCCGAACTCGGCATTCCCAGGCTGACCGCCACCGACATCGAGACACTGGAGCGCATTGCGACAGAACAGCACGACATCGGCCGCAGCAGCAATGTCTATGAGCTTATGGAGAGGAACCAGCAGTTCCATTTCACCATCTACCGAGCCTCCGGCTCGGATGTGCTGTTGCAACTGATCGAAACCCTGTGGCTGCGTTTCGGCCCTTATATGCGCATGTTGTCAGCCTCTGTCGAACCGCTGATGCGCAGTGGCGAAATCGATCCCGCCGGCCCGCATGTCCCGATCATCGAAGCGCTGAAGGCCGGCGATTTCGCCCGCGCTCGCGATGGCGTCGTCGCCGATATCCGACGCACCCATGAGATCCTGCGCGACTATTGCCCGGCAACGGAAGACGAACCGCGCGCCAAGGGACCTGCCTCCGCACAGCGGCGATAAGACATCCCGGCAGGGGTGATGAATTTAGTTGAACCCTCAAATATTTTGTGATCAAATGATCATGATAGTAGTTCTGAACCCTAAATTTGCAGCGAGATCATCATGAGCGCCTCCCCTTCCCCATTGAAATTTTCCGGCCAGAACAGCTTCCCGGTCGATGAAGTCCGCGCCATGTTTCCGGCTATTCGCAAGGCCGGCGATTTCGTATTTCTCGACAATGCCGGCGGCGCGCAGGTACCGCAGACGGTGGTCGACGCGGTTGCCAACCATCTCATCGATTACAACGTCCAGCGCATGGCGAAATACCAGCACAGCCAGGGCGTCGACCGCAATCTGGACGAAGCGCGCGAGAGCGTCGCTATGTTGGTCAACGCTTACCGACCCGAAGAAATCTCCTTCGGGCAGAACGCCACGTCCTTCATCCGCCTGGTAAGTCTCGGCATCGCCAAACTGCTCGGCGAGCGCAACGAGATCGTCATTACCGACATGGACCACGACGCCAACATCGCCACCTGGCTGGCGCTGGAGGCCGATGGCGCCAAGATCGTCTGGTGGCGCATGCGCGAAGACGGCACGCTGCACACCGAAGACTTGAAGCCGCTGCTGAACGACAAGACCCGCCTCGTTGCCTGCACCGTGACTGCCCACTCCATCGGCACGATCGTCGACGTCGCCACAGTGGGCAAGCTGGCGCATGCGGCCGGCGCCGAGGTCTTCCTCGATTGCGTCCACTACGGCCCGCATGGCCTGATGGACGTACAAGCCTGGAATTGCGACTATCTCGTCTGCTCGGGCTACAAGAATTTCTCGCCGCACATGGGCTTCCTCTGGGGCCGCTATGACGCGCTGGTCAAGCTGCCGACCTTCAAGGAAGACTTCATTCCGGACGTGCCGCCCTACAAGATCGAAGTTGGCACCTTCACCTATGAAAACGTCGCCGGCATGAACGCCGCCGTCAAATATCTCGAGGCCCTCGGCCTCCGCTTCCTGCCCGCTGGCACGCATACCCGCCGCGAAGCGCTTGCCGCCGCTATGGGCGCGATCCGCGAATACGAGCTGATGCTGTCCCGTGAGATGATCGCAGTTCTGAAGCGTCACGGCGCAGTGATCTACGGTATTTCCGACGAAGCCAGGCTCGAACAGCGCGTGCCGACCATCTGCTTCAACATGCCGGGTATCACGCCGCAGCAATTCGCCGCCGAAATGGGCGAAGCCCGTATCGGGCTGCGCGACGGTCACATGTTCGCCCCGCGCTTGATGAAACGTCTCGGCCTATCCATGGAAACCGGCGCGATCCGTGTATCCCTGGTACACTACAACAAGGTCGAAGAAATCGCCCGCTTCGAAAAAGTGCTTACCGAAGTCATGGCGCGGCATAAGTAAGCCGCGTATGAGCGGTGGCGGGCGCCCGAACAACTCCGCCACCGCAACGCTCCCTGTCGGCCTCAGCTGACAGGGAGGCCTGTAAAATACTTCAAGCCTAAAGTGGATTGCTGCTTCGCAGATCTGTATTTTCAGTCTATCCGTCTTCGCAGAGATCGTTGGAGAGCGAAGAAATTCATGGGCAATTTCCGCAAAAACTGCATCGAGAAAAAACTGCTCATCGGCACCTTCGCCGCGATTCCGCATCCGGTTGCCATCGAGGTCACGGCAGCGGCCGGCGTCGATTTCCTTTGCATCGATTGGGAACATTCGCAGATCGGCCGCGAGCGTATCGAGGACCTGATCCGCGCCGCCGATGTCCATCGTGTTCCCGCAATGGTCCGTGTGCCCGGCCATGCGCCTGAAGCCATCGCCTCGGTGTTGGACGCAGGCGCGGCGGGCGTTCTGGTGCCGCGCGTGTCGACGGCGGCGCAAGCGAAGGCCGCGGTTCTTGGGACGCGATATCCGCCGATCGGCGAACGCGGTGTCGGCCCGGGCCGGGCGGCGGCCTACGGCTATCGCATTCCGGATTACCTCGCCAAGGCCAATGCCGAACTCGTCCTCGCCGTCCAGGTCGAGACGGCCGAGGGGCTCGCCAATATCGCAGAGATTGCCGCGGTCGATGGCATCGACGTCATCTTCATCGGTCCCGGCGACCTCTCCGTCTCGATCGATGCGATGGGCCCGGCCGGCAAGGACAAACTCACCGACGCCATCGAGACCATCGCGAAAACCGCACTTGCCGCCGGGCGCACGGTCGGCATTTTCCGACCGTCGTCGGACGATATCGCAGCCTGGTCAGCAGCGGGCATCAGCTTCTTCCTGTTGGCCAGCGACACCATGTTTCTCGGCGCCAGCCTTGCTGGCGGGGTTGCCCAGGCGCGACAGCAAGGCGCAGCGAAACCATAGAATCGCCGGGCTAAAGACCCGCTGCTTTCGAAAAATTATCGCGGAATGCAGCAAGATCAGGCGAGGCGACATCAGAAACCGCCCAGAAGACCAGCCCGCCGCCGGACCATTCGAAGAGATTATATCCGTCGTGCATCGTCTCGCTCTGCGCGACCTTCTCGCCCGGCCAGACAAAGAGATTGATGACGTGACCATGGCGGCGATAGACGAGCGCCGCCACGACCCGGCCATCGATATAATCCACCCGCCCGCCGATCAGCGGAAAACCGGCCGCCGTAAGGTCGACCACCGGCGGCGAGAAATCGATCTTGCCATTGAACCAGGGCTTGACCGTGTGCTGATCGGATGTCTCCACATCGACCAGATGGTTGGCGAGCATGGAACGCACATGACTGGCGAGCAACTCGTTCTGGATGGGCGCGCTTGTCTGCGGATTGCCAAGCACCAGCATCAGACTTGCCGCAAGGACGGCCAGCGACGGTATGAAGCTCCATTGCCCGAACAATTGCAGGCCACGCCACCACACGCTCTCGCGGCGCCGCCTCTGCGAAGCCGGAGCCTGTCGCCGGGCCTCTTCAAGAGAAATGGCGGTCATGATGTGCGCGCGAACCTCATCCGGAGCCTTCCACTTCACATCATCGCGGCCGACGACCCGCTTCATGTCTTTGAGCCCCTCCAGGGTGGCGGTGCAATCCTGGCATGTCGCAAGATGCTGTTCGAACTGTATCGTGTGGACCGCATCGAGTTCGTCATCCACATAGCTGTGCAGGATCGTTTCCCATTCAGGGCAGCCTTCCAGGGTTTTCCCGCTCATCATGCGACCCCGCCTTTCTCGCCCAGCTGCCATGCCTCGCCGAATTCACGTCTCGCCCTCGCGAGCCGCGACATGACGGTTCCGATCGGCACGTCGGTTATGTCTGCGATCTGGCGATAAGACAGATTTTCCAGCTCTCGAAGCACGAGAACCTCCCGTGACAGGTCCGGAAGAGAGTTGACGACTTGGCGGACCCGCAGCGACTCCGTCTTGCGGATCAAGGCCGCCTCGGGTGAATCCTCTTCAGAGGCAACGTCATGAGCGTCCGCGTATGGCTGATCGTCGTCCTTCGCTTCGCTCGCCATCATCGCCGTCTCGTACCGCGCCTTGCGCCGGCCTTCGCTCAGCCAGACGTAGTAACAGTTCCGGACAATGGCAAACATCCAGGCGCGGGGCTCGCCGCCGCGATAGCCATCGAAGTTGCGGTAGGCACGCAGAAAGGCTTCCTGCACGATATCCTGCGCCGCATCAGCATCCCGGCTCAAAAACCGCGCGAAATTATAGGCGGCATCCAGATGTGGAACGACGGTATTTTGGAACCGCAGCATCAGGTCACGTGACGCCGGTGAAACGCTTCCGAGACTCTCCTGATGCAGCGCTTGCAGCATCGGACCCGCCGCATCTATGGCGACGGCGGAGCAGGTCTTAGCGAACACCGCGACGAATTGCCGAACAAAGGCGACCACTCCTCGTATCGCGATCGGCCGACTGAACGCTGAAACGAGACCCGGCGGCGGCCGACCATCAAACGTGGAGAAGGCGAAATGGATATCCGTCGTCATGATCCCTGCATTGCTCCAGCGCCGGTTCCGGCCGGGCCAGACCCTGACCGCGGACGTTGCTCTTCACTCTCCAGATCGATTCAAACGGCGTTTTATTCTCGCGGCCTGCAAATATTTTTCGTCAGCGACCGCGACGGGCTGCAATATTCCCGTCGCGTGCTCCACTGTGCACCCGTCGAAGCGGCGGCGCCAGTAGAATTAGCTCAAACATATCAAAATCTTATGAGAAAGATGCCATGAACAGGGAATAATCCGCCAACGCCGGCGATCTCCTTCGACAGCGGAGGCATTGATTGACCCCTGTCCTCCGCTTCGCGTGGCGATGCCACTCAAAGAGGAGACAAGACGATGTTGAACATGACGCGCCGCACCGTTCTCAGCTCGGCCGCCGCCGCTGCCGCTTTCGGCCTGTCGGCGAGACTGGAATTCATCCCATCACTTGCACTAGCCGAAACACCGTTGGAGCCGACCGTCGGCTTCTATCGCTACAAGGTCGGCGATGTCGAAGTCACCGCCATTTATGACGGCATATGGCGCAAGCCGCATGATCCTGCCTTCATAAAGAACGCTTCCATCGAGGATACCAAGCAAGCCTTGGCCGCGGCAGGCCAAACCACAGAATTCATGCCGATCCCCCTCACCGTCGTCGTCCTGAAGATCGGCGACCGGCTGGTCATGATGGACGCAGGCTCCGGCGTCGGCCAATGGCAGGCCAATGCCACCCATCTGCCGGCCAACATGGCCGCCGCCGGCATCGATTACAAGAATATCGACACGGTAATCATCTCGCATTTCCATCCCGACCATGTCTGGGGCCTGATGGAAAAAGGCACGAATGCTCCGGTTTTCGCCCATGCCGAGATCATCACCAACGCCGACGAATATAATTGGTGGACGGCGCCCGGCCGCGTCGACACGCTGGCAGCAGGCCGCAAGGACGCCGGACGCCGTATCGCGGATGTCTTCCCGAAATGGCAAAACTGGAAGCTGGTCGGCGACGGCGCGGAAGTCGCCCCTGGCGTTCACCTCGTCTCCGCACCCGGTCATACGCCCGGCCATTCCACCTTCCTCGTCGCCTCCGGCAAGGAGCAGCTTCTGGTCTCGGCCGACATCATGTACGTGCCGGCATTGCTCGCTCCCCATCCGGATTGGCAAGGCAGCTACGACCAGGATGGACCGGCAGCTATCGTCACGCGGCGCAAGCTGATCGACCGCATCATCGCCGACAATATCAAGATTTGCGGTTCGCATTTCCCCTTCCCGGGCTCCGGCACCTTCGTGAAGGACGGCAACGCCTACGGTTTTACCCCAACGACACAAGCCTGACGGCTAAAGGAGACATATCATGATCAGATACGCAATCTTTGGCGCCGCCAGCCTATGTGCGGTCGTCATCATTCCCGCAGCCGCGGCTCTACCGGCCTTTGCCGTCGACAACATGGAAACCACGGATGCGCCGGACTTGACCTCCGTTCGCGCCAAGATCGACGCAAAGGATTACCAGGGTGCATTGGCCGAACTTCGCGATCTGGCCGAGGATCACCAGCAGGCGGACGTCTACAATCTGCTGGGCTTCACGCTTAGAAAGACGGGCGATTTCAAGACCTCGCTGACGTACTATACCAAGGCGCTGGAGCTGCAGCCCGATCACAAGGGCGCCCGCGAATATCTCGGCGAGCTCTATGTCGAGACCGGCAACATGGACAAGGCCAAGGAACAGCTGGCGACGCTGAAGCAACTTTGCCCAAGCGGCTGCGAGGAGCTGGAGGATCTGCAAAAGGCAATCGACGACAAAGCTGCCACAACCAAGGCTGCGAATTAACCTGAGACCCACGCGTGCGCCTGTGACGCAAACGACGCCTTGCAGGCGCACCGCCCCAATGGGAGGTGACACATGGACTATTCGGAAAATGCAAATGTCGTGCATCCAATGGACATGACGCTTCTGGCCGGTCGGCTGCTGATGGCCTGGATATTCCTGCATGAGAGCATGGCGCTGGCGTTCAATTTCGATGCCGCGGTCAACGCTATGGCGAAGCTTGGCGTTCCCGAACCGCTGCTCGTCGCGGTGATCGCCTTGCAGCTTGGCGCCGGCCTTTCCCTGGCGCTCGGCTTGCTGACCCGCCTCGGCGCCTTGTCGCTTGGGCTGTTCTGCCTGTCTACGGCACTGATATTCCACACGGATTTCGCCAGCCACAACGAGATGCTGCATTTCGAAAAGGACTTGGCCATCGCCGGCGGCATGTTCGTTCTGGTGACAACAGGCGCCGGCGCACTGTCGGTGGATCGTTTTCTCGAACGCCACATCTTGGCCTCGAGCAACGACAAGTCCCCACGGCCGCTGCGCCGCGCAATAGAAAAAGGGATCCTCTGAACGTGCAGCCAATATCCATCCGCGTGAAATCCCTGCCGAAAACAGCCTCAACCGGGCTGTTTTCGGCATTTCCACCGATTTTTTAAGCTTAAAACTTTTTCCTTGAAATGCGTCTCGTTTTGGATAACCATCCAAAAATGAAGGGCGACCTGAACGCCGTCATTCGCGACGGAACGCCCTTTTGACATCAGGCTTCCAGGGAAAGTTCTTTGTCTCTTCTGCCACCGCACAGCTTGTCCGAGAAGACACACAGCCGCAACGCCTTCGAAGGCATCCGCGCCCAGATCCGTGACTTGCGCACCGATAATATCGCCGTGCTTGCCAAGCGTGCTCGTGAGCTCGGCGGCGTTATCCCGCTATGGTTCGGCGAAGGCGACATGGTAACGCCGGCCTTCATCCGCGATGCCGCCAAGAAGGCGCTCGACGACGGTCAGACCTTCTATGTCCCGAACATGCGCGGCCTTCCGGCGCTCAACGAGGCCTTGTCCGACTATCAGACCCAATGGCATGGCCGCCCGATCCCGATTGAGCGCACTACCGTCGCGCCCGGCGGCATGCAGGCGCTCTACATGGCATTGGAGCTGCTGGTCGACGTCGGCACCAATGTTGTCTACGTCGCGCCGCAATGGCCGAACATCCATAATGCCATCCACCTAATTGGCGGTGAACCGCGCCCTGTGTCGCTGGATTTCGACACGGATTGGCGGCTCGACCTCAACAAGCTCTTCGCGCGCTGCGATGCCCGTACCCGTGCCATTTTCCTGTCAACGCCGGCCAATCCGACCGGGTGGACCGCGACACGCGAGGAAATGCAGGCGTTGCTAGATTTCAGCCGCCGCACCGGCATCTGGATCATTTCCGACGAGGTCTATGCGCGTCTCTATTTCGACGGCGAGATCGCACCGTCGATCCTCCAGGTGGCCGAAGATGGCGACCGGGTGATCGCCGTCAACAGCTTCTCCAAGGCCTGGGCAATGACCGGTTGGCGCATCGGCTGGCTCACGCACCCGTCAGACATCGCCGATCAGCTCGGTGCGATGACGCAATATGTCAACAGCGGCACGTCCGCGATGATCCAGGCGGGTGCCGCCGCCGCCATATGCGAAGGCGAGCCGCTGGTTGCCGAAATCCGTGCTAGAATCAAGGCCGGCCTTGATCTCGCTTACGAAAAACTGCCGCAGATACCGGGTATCATCCTTCCGGAAAAGCCGCGCGGCGGTATGTATGCTTTCTTCGCGCTTCAGGGCGAAGCCGATGCCACCGCGGTCTGCGAGCGCATTCTTGAAACGGCGCGCGTTGGCCTGGCGCCCGGCTATCATTTCGGGGAATCGTCGCGCGCATTCCTGCGCATGTGCACATTCCGCGATACCGAACAGATGCGTATCGCGCTCGACCGTATGGTCGACGCCATGAGATGACGGCCCGCGATAAGGCGCGGACCGGCAATACCCGCAGGCACGAGGCGCCCGCGGTCATAACCAGAGGGAGACAAACCACATGAATTTTACCCGTCGTAATCTACTGGTCCTTGCGACCGTCGTCGGCATGGCCGGCGGAAGTCATTTTGCCTATGCCGCCGACGTGCTGAATGTCGGTTCCTATCCGAACAACCCGCCCTTCGAATACAAGACCGCCAATGGCGGCTTCGAAGGCTTCGAGGTCGATGTCGTCAACGAAGCGGCCAAGCGCGCCGGCATGACGACCAACATCGCCGACTATGGCTTCCAGGCCCTGTTCGCGGCAACGAGCTCCAAGCGCATCGACGTGGCGATCTCGTCCATTACCATCACGCCGGAACGTTTGAAGTCGCAATCCTTCACGCAGCCCTTCTATGACTCCGACATGGGCGTTGCCGCCAAGGAAAGCAGCTCGATCAAGTCGCTCGCCGATCTGAAGGGCGCGGTCGTCGGCGTACTCTCCGGATCGACCGGCGAAAAATGGGTCAATGACAACAAGGCCGCAAAAGGCTTCGCCGACGTCAAGGGCTACAACTCGCAGCAGGACATGTTCCTCGATCTCGGCGCCGGCCGTATCGACGCCGTCGTCAGCGATATCCCCGGCATGCAGTATCTCTTCATCAAGACAAAGGGCTTTGCCATCAAGGACCGGATCAAGACCGGCGAACAATACGGCCTGATGATGACCAAGGACTCGCCGCTCGTCGCCAAGATCAACGATGCCATCACTGCAATGAAGAAAGACGGCACGCTGGAAAAGATCCACGAAAAGTGGTTCGGCAGCAAGGCTCCCGCCGGCTCCTCCACCGTGACCGAAATGCCTATCCCCAAGGCGTGATCAAAAGATCATTTCCTGGAGCATATTTTAACGCCGGCCGTCTCGGCCGGCGCAATTGTGATAATAGACCTTCATCTTGTTTCGCCTAATGGGAGTGCCAATGTCGCTCGTCGATACCTTCTTCAACTCCGACGTCATGATTTCGGCCTTCCCTCAACTTCTGCATGGTCTCTGGATGACCCTGGCGCTGGGCGTTGTGAGCATCGTCATCGGCGTTCTGGGCGGCCTCATCGTCAGCCTGATCCGCCTCTATGCGCCCAAGCCGTTCCAGCTGCTGATGGTCGCCTATATCGACATCATGCGCGCCATGCCGATGCTGGTGGTTCTGATCCTGATCTATTACGCCCTGCCCTTTGTCGGCATCAGCTTTTCCGCCTGGTGGTCCGCGATCCTGGGCTTCTCCATCGTGCTTGCCGCCTATTCGGCGGAAGTCTTCCGGTCAGGCATCGAGAGCGTGCCGCGCGGCCAGTTCGAGGCGGCTGCCGCACTTGGCATTCCCTTCCTGATAACGCTATACAAGGTCGTGTTGCCGCAAGCGATCCGCATCGTCATCCCGCCGACCACCAGCAACTGCGTCTCGATGTTCAAGGATACCTCGCTTGCCTCGACCGTGGCACTACCGGAGCTTTTGAAAGAGGGGCAGAATGCGCAGGGCTTCTATGCTAACCCTTCGCCGCTGATCATGGCCGCGCTGATCTACATCATCCTGCTCTGGCCGATGGTGCGCCTGGTGAGCGTGCTCGAAAAGAAATTCAAGAGCGAGAAGGCGCACTGAAGCAATTCCAGGAAAACTGCGCGGCGGTATTCCAGGAGGTGTGAAAGAACAAAGAGATAGAGCGAGCCCGTGAAAAGCTGAACCGCTCGAGACGCTGCGATCAATCGAAGGCAGCGCCCGAAAGGTGGTTGTTCACAGACGACTTCACCCCGCCGATATCCCTCCAGAGTTCGGCTATGATGGAGGGATCGACGTCGCCCATCATGTCTCGCAACCAGCCTTCATGGGCGGCAGCCATGGCCGCGAAGAGTTCCTCGCCCTTTTTCGTCAGCTTTGCGACCGTTACGCGCCGGTCGCCGTCGGGCGTCTCGCGCAGCACCAGGCCATCCGTTTCCAACCGCTCCACCAGTCCCGTTACATTGCCGTTGGTAACCATCGTGCGCTTGGAGAGTTCACCGAGCCGCAGACCGTCGCGTTCGCGATAGAGCTGCGCCATCAGGTCGAATTGCGGAAGCGTTGCACCGAATTCGTTGCGCAGGCGGCGGCGGATTTCCTGCGATATCAGCTTTGTCGTCGACAGCATGCGTAGCCAGAGACGCAGCTCCTGCTTTTTGCCCTCTTGCGTCCCCTGGACGATGATTTCCAGATCGACGATTCCACTCTCGGACTCAGTCATGATGTCAGCTCAATTACCGCGTTGCGATTTCATATGTGAACGGTCTACGGAGCAATATTTCAAATGTCAAAGGTTTACGCATCAAGCCCGAAAAGGTTCACTTCGCCAGCATTTTCCCCAGCAAAAAGCCGGAGCCGGCGCCCGTGCCCGCACCCGGCCAGGTAGAAGCGCCACACATATAGAGCGAACCCACGGGTGTCTTGTAGCGCGAATAGCCGGCGACCGGGCGAAACAGGAAATTCTGGTCGAGATGGTGACTGCCGGCAAGATTGTCGCCGCCGATCAGATTGGGATTTTCACGCTCAAGATCGACGGGGGAAAACACTGACCGGCCCAAAATCTTGCCGCGCAGGCCCGGCGCGTAGCGCTCGATAATGTCGAGCACGCGCTCGGCATAGGCATCCTTGATCTCGTCCCAGCCCCGCCCGTTGATCTCACCGGCCGCATCGCGACTGAACTCGGCAGGCAACACACGCACCTGCACCCAGAGGACATGCTGGCCGTCCGGCGCACGCGACGGATCGATCGCGGTCGGCTGACCGACCACCAATGCCGGCTCGGCCGGCAGAAGCCCGCCCATTGCCTCTGCATAGACGCGCGACATCATCTCCATGTCTGGCGCGATATGGACATAGGCGAATGTCTTGAGCTCCTTGCCTGCTGTCCAATCCGGCAGGCCGGAAAGCGCCAGATGGATCATCATAGTGCCGGGACCGGCGCGGAAGCGTGCAAGCTTCTGGTCGAACTCCTGACGCGATGCATCCTGATTGAGAAGCTTTCCGAACAGGATCTGCGGATGGATATTGGCGATAACAGCGCGCTTGGCTTCATAACGGCGTCCGTCGGCCAGCAATACGCCGGTCGCCTTGCCGCCGGAGGTGATGATCTTGTCGACACGCGTGCCGAGCATCAGCTCGCCACCTTTGGCTTCGAGCACGCCGACCATCGCCTTGACGATCGTATCTGCGCCTCCCTTGCCGATCACCATGCCGAAGGCTTGGTTGGCCATCGATTCTAGATAGGGAAACAGCGCGCCGCCGGCGACATCCGGCGCGAAATCGAGATGCAGGCCCCAGGCTGCCATCATCGTCTTGAGCTTGGCGTTTTGGAACCGTGCATCGAGAAAATCGCGCGGCGAAGCAAACAGCATCCTTGCGGTGTCACAGAGCCAGCCTGCTCCCTTTGCCCGCCACGCCTTCCAGACGACTTTTGCCGCGGCGGCCGACGGCATGGGCGCGCCGAGCAGGCCGAAAATATGCGGCGCGTCCGACCCGAAGTCCGACAACATGGCGCGCCACGCCGCGGCGTCCTGCGGCGAAATATCGGCGATCGCACCCGTGGTCTTTTCCAGATCGGTGCTGACGCCGAGATGGGTGCCGTTGCGGAAGACGCTGGCAAAGCAATCGGCTGCCGGCACGAAGCCGAGACCTGCGGCGGTCAGCTCATTCTCATACTGCGCGAAAAAGGCGGAGCCGGCGAACATCGAGAGGTTCATGGCGCAGAGGTCATGCCGGAAACCTGGCAGTGTCACCTCACGGGTTTTCACCGCACCACCTGGCTCGGCGTTGCCCTCGATGACGGCGACCTTCCAGCCCTTCGCCGCCAGATGCACCGCCGCCGCCAGGCCATTGTGACCGGCACCTACAATGATCGCATCATAGCTCATTGATTGATCCCTCTTATATCGTGATTATTATTGCCACATGCATACATTTTGAGCTTTAAGCTTCAAGTACCTGCGGCGGAAAATCGCTACGAACGACCACAACCAGATGTCGTTTTCGCAGGAAAATAGCGCAAAAATAGCCTTTATTTTCTAGAAATTGCATGAGTTGCATGTGCAGATGGCCTGTGCCATTTTTGGCGCTTGGGACACCGGCGGAATGCTTGCATTATCATATATTGTGACATAGGCTCACCCTCATCCTGTCGCCGCTGCACAGCTTCACGATGTGAGGAATCGCGCTGTGCGCTCGGCGGTAACGGCTTTCGAACTTGGTCCTGAATCGAAGATCCCAGCAGGGTTTTTCGGACAGGGCCACGTCAAACTAAGGGGAACCCAACATGACCACCAATACTCTTGCCAGCCTAGCGACGGCCCTCGTTTCGGGCTCCATCAAGGTCGTCGACCTGACAGCGCCGCTCGGCCCCGAAACGCCTGTGCTCTACCTGCCGCCGCAGTTCGGCAAGAACACGCCGTCGGTCAAAGTGCACCAGATTTCCGAATATAACCAGGACGGTCCGTTTTGGGCCTGGAACTGGCTGGAACTTGGCGAACACACTGGCACGCATTTCGACGCGCCCTGCCATTGGATCACCGGCAAGGACAATCCGAACAATACGACCGACACCATCCCACCGCAGAACTTCGTCGCCCCTGTCAATGTCATCGACCGCTCGAAAGAAGCTGCGGCCAATCCCGACTATCTGCTGACGGTCGACAGCATCAAGGAATGGGAAGCCGAGCACGGCGCCATCGAAGCCGGCACCTGGGTGCTGCTGCGCACCGACTGGTACAAGCGCAACGGCTCGTCCGAAACCTTCCTCAACGCTGATGAAAACGGCCCGCATTCGCCAGGCCCGACGGCAGAAGCCATCGAATATCTGCTGAGCAAGGGCATCATCGGATGGGGTTCGGAAACAATCGGTACCGATGCTGGTTCCGCTGGCGGCATGACCCCGCCCTTCCCGGCTCACAACCTGATGCACAAGAACAACCGCTACGGTCTCGCCAGCCTCTCGAACCTCGATCAGCTTCCGGCCAAGGGCGCCGTGCTGATCGCCGCGCCGTTGAAGTTCGTCAAGGGTACCGGCTCCCCGGTGCGCGCGCTGGCCTTGATTGCCTGATGAACTTAAAGGGTCAGAGCGCGAGGACGCTTTGACCCTTTCTTGCATTCCTCTTTGCCCAGGGCGGCGGCATGAGCGACTATGACTACATTATCGTCGGCAGCGGCATCAACGCGCTGGTCGCGGCCGCCATGCTGGGAAAGAAGGACCGCAAGGTGCTTGTCCTTGAGCGCAACGACCGCATCGGTGGTTGTCTGCGCAGCGAGGAGATCACCGAACCGGGCTTCATCCATGATATCATGGCAACAACGATGGTGCTGTTCCTGACCTCGCCTGCCTATGGCGCCATCGGCAAGGATCTGGAAGCCCGAGGCCTCGAATTCGCTCATGCGGATCTGCCGACCGGTGTGCTGAGGCCGGACGGCTCGCACGTCATCTTCTCGAAAGACCGGCGCCGCAACATCGCCACCTTCGATGAGCTGTCGCTCGGCGACGGCCAGACGTTTCTGCGCGAGATGGATGCGCTCGCCGCCGATGCCCCCTTCCTGTTTTCGTTGCTCGGCGGCGCGCTATGGTCGGGCCCGACCTTGAAGATCGTCGCCAAACAAGGTTGGAATCGCGGCCTGCGCAAGCTCGCCGCCTGGTTCGGCAATGCCCTGACGCCGGCGCGCGGTTACCTAGAAACCACCTATCGTTCCGAAGATATTCACGCACTCTGGGCGCCCTGGGTGCTGCATTGCGGCCTCGGGCCGGAAAGTGCCTATTCGGCTGAGATGGTGAAGGTCATCGGCTTTGCCCTGGAACTCGCCGGTGCGCCCATTGTCAAAGGCGGCGCGGGCGCGCTGCTGACGGCCTTCGAACGGCTGATCACGGACAATGGCGGCGAGATCCGCACCAGCGCCGATGTCGAAAGCATCACCCCCGGTCCCGGCGCGCGCGCCGGCGGCGTCAAGCTCGCCGGTGGCGAAGCGCTGAAGGCCAATGCGGGTGTCATCTGCTCGGTGACGCCGAATCAGCTCTACGAGCGGCTGATGAAGGACTGGCCGGCGCCGCTTCCTCCTGACGTCAAGGCCAGCGTTGCCCACTATCGTTATGGCAAGGGCAATATGCAAATCCATTACGCCCTATCCGAACCGCCACGCTGGAAGGCCGACGCGGAACTTGGCAAGGTCGCGCTTCTTCATTTGACGCCCGGTCTCGACGGCGTTTCGCGCGCCGCCAATGAATGCGAACGGGGGCTGCTGCCGGCTGAACCGACCGTCTGCGTCGGCCAGCCCGCCTCTTTCGACCCCAGCCGTGCGCCGGAGGGCAAATCGATCCTTTGGCTGCAGCTTCCCGAAGCGCCGCGGCATATCAAAGGCGATGCGGCGGGCGAAATCGCAATACCGGCCGACGGCCGTTGGACGGAAGAGGTGCGCGAGCGCTACGCCGATCGCATCGAGTCGCTGCTCGAAAGCCATATCGAGAATTTCTCCGGCATTAAGCTCGCCCGGCGCTGCTATTCACCGGCCGATCTCGAAGCCATGAACATGAATCTTGTCGGTGGCGACCCCTATGGCGGCTACTGCGGCATCGACCAGTTTTTCCTCTGGCGCCCCTTCAAGTCGTCTGTTAACCACCGCACCCATGTCGCAGGCCTACACCACATTGGTGCGTCGGCGCATCCCGGCCCGGGACTTGGCGGAGGCTCGGGTTTCCTGCTTGCATCATCGTTAAAATAATAAGGTTCCACGGGGAGATATCGTCCAATGGAGGAGCGGTTTTCAGGCACGGTTTTACGGCGACGCAGCCAGGAGGACACCGAGAAGCGTCCGACCATGGGCGAAATCGGACTCAACCACTTCGCCCCCTATCTGATGAACCGGCTGATGGCCCGCTGGAACGTCAACATGTCGGAAGAGCTGCGCGAATATGACATGACGACCGCGAAGATGCGAGCGCTCGCCGTCCTCAGCGTCTCTTCCTCGGTCACCATCAACGAACTCTCCGTCTTTGCCGTCACCGAACAATCGACGATGAGCCGCACCCTGGACTCCCTGGAGCAGCAAGGTTTCATCCGCCGTCAGCCGCGCGTCGAGGACATGCGCATCCGCGACGTCTCCATCACCGAAGAAGGCCGCGCCGCCTTCGAAAAGGTCTGGCCGACCATGTACGATCTGTTTCTGCAGATGTTCGATGGCGTGGAGGAGACGGAATACCGGGCATTCATCTCGACGCTGCACAAGGTGCTGCACAATATCCGCAAGCATGAGATTTGAGGAACGAAGTTGGCGATTGGTTAGTCTGGCGACCAATCTTCCGGAAAGCTTTGCCCACCATAAAGCACACGTAGAATACGTACAGTGTCGGCTTCGGCCATGAACGCAATCGACACCCGGCGTTCGAAACCTATAATTCTGATGCCCGGGAGGAGATCATTGCGAACGGTGCCACGTTCTGGGAAAACTGTTAGCGCCTGACAGGAAGCTTCTAACCGATCGAGATATTCGCCAGCCAGTCTGTGATCAGTCTGTTTTGCAATGTAGTCATAGAGCGCCTTGAGATCGGCTCTCGCCGCCGGTCTGAAGACAATCCTATGAACCACGCTTATCGGCTTTCATCTGTTCTAGGTGGTAAGCACGTAGCTCCGCGAAGACGTCGTCAGCCGGGATGTCCGCAGCAGGATCTTCCAGCGCCTCGCGAATTTTGGCTCGCATTACTGCGTTAACCGCCGCTTCCTCACGATCAAGGGCACGTAACGCAGCACGAACGACTTCGCTGGCAGATTCATATGCACCTGACTCGAGACGTGCGTCCAAAAGATGCTGTTGCTTTCCAAGCGTGACTGTAATGGGCTTGCTTGTGCGCATAGCGGATATCCTCAACTGTCCGCTATCTTAGCACACGATTGTTACACTGTAATACACTTTCTGCAATTTCACAGCGTCGCCACCGTCTTCAGCGCCCCGTCCAGCTCAATCCCCTTCTCGTCCAGCAGCGCCGCCTGTCTCAGCCGACGCATCCAAGCTGCCCCATCATCCCGATCGCGAAGCATCGACAGTGCAGACATCACCCGATCGAATTTCGACAGGCCGCGCGCATGCGTGTCGGAATAGCCTTTGACCAGACGGCGATTGTCAAGGACTTCGACGGCGAGATCGTAATTCGTACCGAGCAGGTTGGTCGCGGCTGCGAGCCAAGCCTCCCGATGCTTGACTTCACGCATATGGCGGAGCGTGCCCCGGCGGGTTCGGCGCAGCGCTGAGACGACGTAGAGCCCGAGGAACCAGAAGAGCGTGCCGGTCTGCACACGGCGGCCCTTGTTGACCATGCGGTCTAGGCGGCTAAAAAGCGCCGGCCGGCTCTCGATCCAAAGGCCGAGGCCTTTCGGCAAGGTGCCGCAGACCTCTTCCATGCGCGGATGCATATATTCGGTCATATAAACGATCTGGTCGTCCTTGGCGCCGACTTCCTTGCGCACACGATCGAAGCGCGAAGCCCTCACTTTCAGATCGGCAACCCGGATGACATCGTCATAGGCCATGGCAACCGCGGTATATTTCGCCGCCTGCACAGTAAAAGCGAAATCCTTGGCCGCACCGCCGGCTTTGCGATCAATCGCATGGAGTGCCGCAACGCGGGTCAGGTACTCATCGGCATAGGCTGGGTCCTGATAGTCCGTGAGTTTCTTGACGCCGGCAAACAGCAGCTGCCGCGCCTCCTTCGGAAATTCGGCACGGATGCGATGCACCAGACGGTCGAGCGCCGGATGGCCGGCTGTTTCCGGCAAGGCATCGAAATGTTTCGGCGGTGTCGCGGAAACCGCATCGCGCGGCTTGTCCTTGGCCCGATCGAATGCGGCATTGAAAGCCTTCAGGCTGGGTTCTATGCCCTTGCCGCCGGCGCGGATCATCGCTTCAAAGGCCTGTTTGGCGAAAGGCAGCGCCCCCGAGGCCGCGAGCGCACCGAACATCGAAGCGGAAATCACGCTGCCGTTCTTGACGGCAAGCGTCTCCATGTCGAAAGCGATGGTGCGCTTGGCAGCAAATTCCGTAGCGTCGACCACCACTTCCGGATTGCCGATACCATCGCCCGGCTTCTCCTTTTCACCGACGGCGAAGGAACGATGGGTCGAGGCAATCAGCACGGTCTTGTCGGGCGTTACCAGGCCACGCAGCACGGAGCGGCCGGCTTCCATCAGCTCCGCAGCCATGACGACATCGACATCGCCCGGTGTCGGCATCAGCGAGAAGATCGGCGCATGTCCGTCGCGGGCCGGCAGCATCTCGATATAGTAGATCGTCGCGCCCGTGCGCTGCGCTACGCCTGGAACAGAGGTGGTCTGCGCCATCCAGCCCTCGGCTTCGGCAAGGCCGACGATCCAGTCGGCCAAAACACCGCCGCCCTGCCCGCCCATGGCGAGGATGGCCAGTGACAGCGGCTTGTCGGTCGACAGACGTTGGGTGCCGATATCGGTCATGCTGACATGCTCGTTCATATCGATCCCTCAATCCGCAAAGACGATGCGGCCGGCCTGGCGGCGGGCCTGCAG
The DNA here is from genome assembly GCF_030272705.1 of Rhizobium mayense. Classification (GTDB taxonomy): domain Bacteria; phylum Pseudomonadota; class Alphaproteobacteria; order Rhizobiales; family Rhizobiaceae; genus Rhizobium; species Rhizobium mayense. The sequence continues at coordinate 129,802 of NZ_JARFYM010000013.1, forward strand.
CCAGCCGATGACGGCGGCGCGCATGCGGGCAAGGAAGCGATCCCAGCCAGTGGGATTATGGATGATATCGGCGCGATAGAAGGAGGGACAGAGAACCGCCGCCTCCGCTACCTCGCCGCAATTGCCGCAGCCAACGCAATTGTTGTCGACCGCCGCCACTGGGTCGTCCTTCAGCGGATCGTCGGTGTGCTTGACCGACAGCGACGGACAGCCGGAAAGACGGATGCAGGCGTGATCGCCGGTGCACACATCCTCATCGACGCCGAAGCGCTCCTTGACCATGCGTTGGCCGTCCTTCACCGCCTTGGCGAATTGCGGCTTCACACGCCGCTGCTTGTTCAGCATGCATTCCGACGAGGCGACGATGATCTTCGGGCCTGGCTCCTTCGAGGTCAGTGCCTCGCGTAGCGTGTCGCGCATCTTGCCGACATCATAGGTGCGGTCGATCTGCCGAACCCAGGTGGCGCCAATGCCCTTGACGGCGTTGACGATGGAATTGTTGGTCTTGCGGCGCGGGTTCAAGGCGCGCGAAGACGGGATATCCTGCCCGCCGGTCGCCGCCGAATAATAGTTGTCGACGACCAGGATGACGCCGTCCTGCTTGTTGAAGACGGCATTGCCGACCGAGGTCGCCAGGCCGTTGTGCCAGAAGCCGCCATCGCCCATCACGGAGATGGCGCGCTTGTCGGCGGCGACATTGAAGGCGGAAGCGGCGGCCGGGCCGAGGCCGTAGCCCATCGTCGTGCTGCCGATGTTGAAGGGCGGCAGGATCGAGAACAGGTGGCATCCGATATCGCCGGAGATGTGATGTTGACCAAGTTCGTTCTCGACCAGCTTCATCGCCGCAAAGATTGGTCTTTCGGGACAGCCGATGCAGAAACCCGGTGGGCGCGGCGGCACGACTTCGGCCAGCGCTTTGACCTTCGGGTCGTTGAGAACGGGCGTCGGGTCCGGCAAAGGCGGCTGGTTGCCAAGCAACACACGCTGATGCGTCTCAAGGAAGGCTTTGATGCCCCTCGTCAGCACCGGCGGTGTATATTCACCGCCCATCGGCAGGACGTCCTTGCCGGAAACCTTGGTCTGGATATCGCGGCGGCGCAGGATGGTGTTGAGCGATTGCTCGATATATTCCGGCGCCCCCTCTTCGACCATCAGCACGGCCTTCTTGTTCGCGCAGAACTCGGCCATCTGATCGTCGACCAGCGGATAAGCGACATTGAGGACATAAAGCGGCATCGCGGAGTTGCCGTAGACATCGGCAAGGCCGAGCTGCTGCAGCGCTCGCATGACGCCGTTGTACATGCCGCCGAGGAGGATGATGCCGACTTCGCCTTCGGACGGACCGAAATATTCGTTGAGCTGGCGCCTCTTGATGAATTCGACAGCGGCCGGCCAGCGTTTTTCCAGCTTCTCCTTCTCATGCAGGAAGGAGGCCGGCGGCAGCACGATGCGGTTGACGTCGCGCACCGGATTTTCCAACGCCTGCTTGAGCGTATATTTCGGCCGCTTGTTGTCCTTGGCTTCAAACTGGCCGTGAACATGGCAGCTGCGAATACCCACCTGCAGCATGACCGGCGTGTTGGAGGCTTCCGACAGTTCGAAGCCCTCCTCGACCGCCTGCACGATCGAGGGCAGGTTCGGGCGCGGATTGAGCAGCCACATCTGCGATTTCATCGCATAGGCATGGCTGCGCTCCTGCATGATCGAAGAGCCTTCGCCGTAATCTTCGCCGATGATGATCAGCGCGCCGCCGGTGACGCCGCCGGACGACAGGTTGGAGAGCGCATCGGAGGCAACATTGGTGCCCGCAGTCGATTTCCAGGTGACGGCGCCTCGTACCGGATACATGACAGAGGCCGACAGCATGGCAGCAGCGGCTGCTTCTGAGGCCGAGGTCTCGAAGTGGACGCCCAGGTCTTCCATCACATCCTTGGCGTCGGCGAGCACGTCCATGAGATGGGAAATCGGCGATCCCTGATAACCGCCGACATAGGAAACACCGGACTGCAACAACGCTTTGGTGATCGCGAGAATGCCTTCGCCGCGGAAGGTGTCACCCTCCCCGAGCTTCAGATCCTCGACTTCGCGCGCAAACGACCGTTCGGCCATCGAAGTTACCCCTTTGCCCTATCGGGCTTGTTCTTAAATCATTTGCAAAATCATATTTTGAACCTCGTCCGACTGTCAATGAACAAATAGGAAACTCTGCAATCCATACGAATGTCCGGAGCATATGCAGGTTGAGGCTCGGGAAAAATGCCATCCTAAGTCATAAATGACGAACGTACATATATGCGTATGCATAGATTGTAGGACTCTATCCTCGAAACCGCCATCCGTAAGCTCGCTCGGAATCTGCGAAATGCCCAGAGAAAGCGCTTGCCGGTTCAAAAGCCTTATTTTAAGATTAAAACATTCCGACAATAAATCGCCAGTGGTAGGCGGGCTTCGTGCTTTTCTACCGCTTAACAGGGGAACGGAGTGACCATGACAACGCTTACTCGGCGCGAGGCATTGAGCCTCGGCGCAGCTGCTTTCATTACTGGGATTCTCGCGGGCAGGACGAGCGTGGAAGCGGCTGAAGCCGGCACGCTAACGATTGCTTTCAACGTCAATTTGCCCTCTTTCGACCCGACCACCGGCCCATCGGCGGTCAATCCGACGATCCAGGCGATCTATCGGTCGGTCTTCGACCAGTTCATCGGCCAGGGCCCGGATCTGAAATTCCAGCCGGGATTGCTCACCGCCTGGGGCTGGAATGACGACAAGACAAAGGTCTGGATGGATGTCCGCGAGGGCGTGACCTGGCACGACGGCTCCAAATTCACACCCGACGACATCGTCTGGTCGCTGGAGCGCGCCGCCAAGCAGGAGACCGGCAACCCGATCCAGTTCATCTGGTCGACGGCCAACAATTATAAAGTGGAAGGCAATCGCATCACCGGCGACGTCGTCCGCTTCGAGCCGACTTACTTTAAGTGGATGGCCTTCCTGACGGGCTATGTCCTGCCGAAGGACTATTACACAAAGGTCGGCGCGGAAGGCTTTGAAAAGAAGCCCGTCGGCACCGGCCCGTATATGGTCGACGCCTATGAAGGCAATTCCTACCTGCGGCTGAAGGCCAATCCCAAATATTTCGGCGGCGAGCCGGCCTTCGACACGGTCATCTTCAAATTCGTGCCGGATACCACGAGCCGCGTAGCGGAAATCGAATCCGGCTCATCGGATGTGACGCTCGAAATTCCCTATGAGGACTTCGACCGTCTGAAGAAGAAATCGGGCCTTGCCGGCGTCGCGACGCCGATCTCCGATATCGGCATGATCTTCATCAGCAATGTCGATCCGATGCTGGACAAGAACGTCCGCCTCGCCGCCAATATGGCGATCGACAAGGACGCGATCATTAAGCGCCTGCTGCGCGGCTACGGCAAGCCGCTTTCGACGCTGGAAGCGCCGGAATACGAAGCCTACGACGCCTCCGTCAAGATTCCCTACGATCCGGAACAGGCCAAGAAGTTTCTGGCCGCCAGCGGCTACTCGCCGGAAAAGCCGGTGAAGTTCGGCATCAAGACGACCCGCGGCTTCAAGCCGAAGGATTACGAGATGATCCAGGCGATCGTCGGCATGTGGCGCAAGGTCGGCATCGAGGCGGATATCGAAGTCTACGAAATCGCCAAGCACTACGAGCTGCGCGCCGCCCATCAGCTCGGTCCGGCCGCCTTCTACAACTGGGGCAATGCCATCGGCGACCCGACGACCTCCACCGGCTTCGCCATGTTCGGCCCCTCGCCGCACTCGGCCTGGAAGACCAAGGATGTCGACGACATGCTGGGGCCGCTCTGGGTTGAAAAGGACGAGGCCAAGCGCATCGCCGGCTGGAAAGCAGCGATCAAATATATCGCAGAGCAGGGTTACGTGATCCCGCTGCTGCAATATGTCCAGCCGATCGTCTACAAGTCGAGCCTGAAAGTGACGCCGAACGTTTCGGGCGCGCTGCAGCCGACGCTGGTGTCGAAGGCTTGACATCGGCTCCGCACTTGTAGCCTTGCCCCTCACCCTAGCCCTCTCCCCGTTTTGACGGGGAGAGGGAACGACCTTTGTTCCTTCGCGCGAACACGTCGTTAGGGGTAGGCTGCGGGCGCCACTTTCCCCTTCTCTCCGTCACAACGGGGAGAAGGTGGCCGACAGGCCGGATGAGGGGCTTGAGTTCTCCGCCGGCGGACAGCGAATGCCATCGGAATTCATAACGAATGCTAGCAGTCTCCATTCTCAATCGCCTGATCATGGCCGCGGTGACGCTGTTCGGTGTGGCGTTGATCGTCTTCGTGCTGCTGCGCGTCGTGCCGGGCGATCCGATTGCGATGATGATATCGCCGGGCGCAACGCCCGCCGATATCGCCGCGCTCCGTGCCCATTACGGCCTTGACGCCAGCCTGCCGGTGCAGTTCGGCATCTGGCTGAAATCGGTTCTGTCCGGCGATTTCGGCACCTCGATCTCCTTGAAGCGCGACGTTCTCTCCCTGCTTGGCGAACGCCTGCCGGCAACGCTGGAGCTCGCCTTTGCAGCCCTTGTTCTCGCCGTTCTCCTGGGCGGTGCAGTTGCGATCATAGGCACGCTTGTCCGGCGCACGCCGCTCGAGCCCGTCATTGACAGCCTCAACGGTCTTTTTCTCGCCGTGCCGGATTTCGTCTGGGCACTCGCCCTCGTGCTGGTCCTCGGCGTTCTCTTTCCGCTCTTTCCGCTGTCCGGGCGCATCGATCCGGCAATCGACGCACAATTTGCAACACCCTTCTATCTCATCGAAAGCCTGGTGGCCCTCCGCTTTGAGATGTCAGCCGATATCGCCGCCCACATGGTCATGCCGGTGCTGGCGCTCGGACTGCCGCTCGCCGCCATTATCGCCCGCGTGTTGAAGGCGACGCTTTCGGAAGCAATGGTGCAGGACTATATCCTGCTTGCCAAACTCAAAGGCATGTCGAACCTACGGCTGGTGCTGCAGGAAGCGCTTCGCAATGCCGTCGGCCCGACAATCGCGCTCACGGGCGTGCAATTCACCTTCCTGATCGGCGGCACCGTCATCGTCGAGCGCATCTTCGCCTACCCCGGCATCGGCAACATGGCGATCGACGCCGTTATCAATCGCGACCTGCCGCTGATCCAAGGTCTTGTGCTGGTCTTCGGCGCCCTTTTCATTCTCATCAATCTGGCCGTCGACCTGCTCGTAGCCGCCTTTAATCCGAGGCTCGCCCATGGCTGATATCGCCGCGACTGCCTCCCCCAAACCGTCGCGCACGGCCAAACGCCTGCGCGCGCTGCTGTCGGAACCGAAGGTGATCTTCGGCGGTGGCTTCATCCTGATCCTGATCATCCTTGCGATCTTCGCGCCCTATATCGCGCCGAAAGATCCTCTGGAGCAGGACCTGATGTCCGGTACCCTGCCGCCCGTCTGGCTTAGCGGTTCCGATCCGGGCTTTCTCCTTGGCACGGACGATCTCGGCCGTGACGTGCTGTCACGCGCCATCTTCGGCACGCGCGTCGCTCTGACCGTCGCCTTTGTCGCCGCGGGGCTGGCAGCCCTGATCGGTACGCTGCTCGGCCTCTTCGCTGGCTGGTATGGCGGCTGGATCGACAGGGTGATCTCTCGCCTCGTCGACATCTGGATGGCTTTTCCGCCTGTGCTGCTGTCGATCCTGCTGGTCGCCGTTTTCGGCTCCGGCGTGCATTCGGTCATCGCCGCCATCGTCATCATCGACTGGACGCGCTTCTGCCGAGTCATACGCTCTGAAACCCAGGCCCAGGCCCAGATGGACTATGTCACCGCCGCCCGCACCATCGGCTTCTCTCGCGCAAAAATCCTGTTCAGCGAAATCTTGCCGAATGTCGCGCCGGTTCTGATCGCCCTCGTCAGCCTGGAAATGGGCATCGCCGTCATCGTCGAAGCCATCCTTTCCTTCGTCGGGCTATCGGTCTCCTCGGACACGCCGACCTGGGGCGGCATGATCGCCCAAGGACGGCAGATCATCTATGACGGCTGGTGGGTGCTCGTCGTGCCGCTTATCGCCCTCTTTGCAACGGTGCTCGCCTTCAACCAACTCGGCGACGGCCTGCGCCGTGCCCTTGATCCGGTGATGCGCCGATGACCGAGCCACTTCTTTCTATTAGGGCGTTGAGCGCTGTTTCCGATCGCGATAACGGCGCACCGATCCTGCGGGACATCGCGCTGACACTGGAGCGCGGCGAAGTGCGTGGCCTCGTCGGCGAAAGCGGCGCCGGCAAATCGACTATTGCCAAAGCCTTGCTCGGTATTCTGCCGCGCACCGTGCGCGTTACCAGCGGCTCTATTCTGTTCGAAAGCCGCGATCTGCTGAAACTGCCCGCGAGAGACCTTCGCGACATCATGGGCAACGAGATTTCGCTGATCCCGCAGGACCCACAGACCGCCCTCAATCCCGGTCGCCGCATCGAGGCGCAACTGACCGACGGCTTGCGGCTGAAGCGCGGCCTGTCTTCGCGCGCTGCCAGGCTGCGAGCTCTGAAATTGCTGGAAGAAGTCCATATCCACGATCCAGAACGTGTGCTGCGCGCCTATCCGCACGAGCTTTCCGGCGGCATGCGCCAACGCATCTTGATCGCCGCCGCCTTCGCGCTGGAGCCGAAACTGGTGGTCGCCGACGAGCCGACCACGGCTCTTGATGTCACCGTGCAGAAACAAATCCTGCGGCTGATCCGCGGCCTGCAGGAGGCGCATGGCACCGCCGTCATCTTCGTCACACACGATCTCGGTGTCGTCGCACAGATCTGCGATACCGTCACCCTGCTTTATGCCGGCAAGGTCATCGAGGAAGGCCGCACTGCCGAGGTGCTCGGCAATCCCCAACACATCTACACCAAATCCCTCATAGCCGCCGGCCCGCGCTATGACCGGCCTGATGCCGGGCTGACTCCGGTGCCGCAAGCGGTCTTCGAACAATTGCGCCATGAAATCGGCATTCGGGAGGACGGAAGATGAGTCAATCCGACATTCTCCTTTCCGCAAAAGGCATTGACGTCATCTACGGCGCCAAACGCCATCTGTTTGGCCCGCCTGGCGTCGGCATCAAGGTGCTGCACAGCGTCGATATCGAAATCCGCCGCGCCGAAACCGTCGGCATCGTCGGCGAAAGCGGTTCTGGCAAGACGACGCTTGGACGGGCGTTGCTGCGGCTGGTCGACCTCTCCGCCGGCGCGATCCATTTTGATGGCAAGGATATCACCCATATGCCGGACACCGAGATGCGGCCGCTCCGGCGGCGCATGCAGATGATCTTCCAGGACCCGATGGCGTCACTCAATCCGCGCCATACGATCCGCCGCATCCTGGTCGAACCGCTGCTCCTGCACGGGCTGGCAACCGACCGGCAGGCCGCCGAACGCCGCGTCGCCGCAATCCTCGACCGGGTGACGCTGCCGCATGCCTGTCTCGACCGCAATCCGCATGAACTTTCCGGCGGCCAGCGCCAGCGCATCGGTATCGCCCGCGCCGCTCTGCTGGAGCCTGACTTCGTGCTTGCGGACGAAATCGTCTCGGGCCTCGATGTCTCGACGCAGGCGCAGGTGCTGAATTTGCTGAAGGAGCTTTCCCGCGATCTGGGCCTGTCCATGGCCTTCATCAGCCACGACCTTTCCGTCATCCGCGCCGTCTGCAATCGCGTCTATGTGATGCGCCAGGGCCGAGTCGTGGAAGAAGGTGATTGCGAGCGTGTCTTTGCCGCGCCCGCCTCCAACTATACCCGCACGCTACTGGACGCCATTCCCCTACCGGAAATCGACCCGAAGTGGCTCGGCCGCGAGAGCTTGATGGAAGAAACGTCCGGAGCTTGAATCATCGCCCGAAAGGGGCGCAAAGCTGGCACTTGAGCCGCAGGTACCAGCGAGAGGGCAACAACAGCGGCATACAGCAAGGGGAGGCACTATGAAATACCCTGTGTCAGCAGCGACAAAAGGCACCGGGCTGCCTGGTCTTCGTGGTCACGACCATACGGGGCTTACGGTGCCGGATATGGAGCAGGCAATCGATTTCTTCGAGAATGTGCTCGGCTGCCAGGTCATAATGTCGTTCGGGCCGTTTGCTGATGACAAGGGCACATTCATGACCGATCTGCTCGGTGTCGACCCCAAGGCTGTAATAAAGCAGATAACACAAGTTCGATGCGGTTTCGGATCGAACATAGAACTGTTCGAATACTCAGCATCCGATCAGCGGGACCTCAAACAGAAGAACAGCGACATCGGTGCGTTTCATATCTCGCTTTACGTCGACGACATTGATGCGGCGAAGGCTTATCTGGACAGCAAGAACATTGACACGCGGCTAGGACCGTTGCCAATCACAGATGGCCCGGCAGCAGGCCAGTCCATCCTTTACTTCCAAGCACCATGGGGTTTGCAATTCGAGGCAATCAGCTATCCGAAGGGCATGGCTTATGAAAAAGGCGCCGAAACTCTGCTGTGGAATCCGAAACATCCGGGCAAGTGAGACCAGGCGGGAAACCGCCGCCTGACGGTGTCTTTAGCTACGCAGGCGGAAGCGCTGTATCTTCCCGGATTCGGTCTTCGGCAGGGCTTCGACGAAGACGATTGACCGGGGATATTTATAGGGCGCGATCACTGCTTTGACGTGATCCTGCAACGTCTTCACCAACAAATCCGAGCCGTTGATGCCAGGCATCAGCACCACATGCGCCTGAACGATATGGCCACGATCTTCGTCCGGCTTGCCGATGACGGCGCATTCCATCACGTCGGCATGCGATAGAAGTGCCGCCTCCACCTCCGGCCCGGCGATATTGTAGCCGGCGGAAAGAATTATATCGTCGGAGCGCGCGGCGAAATGGAAGTAGCCGTCTTCATCCTCGATGAAGCTGTCCCCGGTCAGGTTCCAGCCGTCTCTCACGTAGTCGGCCTGACGGTGGTCGGCGAGATAGCGGCAGCCAATCGGGCCGCGTACCGCGAGCTTGCCGATCGTGCCGCGCGGGACCACGTTCATCTCGTCGTCGACGACGCGCGCCTCATATCCCGTGAGCGGCTTGCCGGTGCAATGAGGCTTGGCGTCATCGACCCGGTTGGAAATGAAAACATGCAGCAGCTCGGTCGAGCCGATACCATCGAGGATCGGCTTGCCGGTCTTTCGCGTCCACTCTTCGAAGATCGGCCCCGGCAGCGTCTCGCCGGCGGAAACTGCAATCCGAAGCGAGGAAAGATCCGCCCCCTCCTCCATCGCGGCCAGCATGGCGCGGTAGGCGGTCGGTGCGGTGAAACTGATCGTCGCCCCATATTCCTGGATGATCTCGACCATGTTCTTCGGCGAGGCGTTTTCCAGCAGCGCCGTCGATGCCCCGAACCGCAGCGGGAAGACGACGAGACCGCCAAGCCCGAAGGTAAAGGCGATTGGCGGCGAGCCGATAAACACATCCTCTGGCGTCACCTGGAGGACTTCCTTGGCGTAGGCATCGGCGATGATGAGGATATCCCGGTGGAAATGCATCGTGGCCTTGGGAACGCCCGTCGACCCCGAGGTGAAGCCGAGCAGCGCCACATCATCCCGCCCTGTCTTCGCTGCCTCGAAACGCACCGGCTTGTTGAGCGCGATGCGATCAAGCTCGGCATCGTGATTGGCGGTGCCGTCAAAACCGACGACCTGCTTCAGAAACCGGCTGTCCTTCGCCGCGGCAACCAGTTCTTCCAGCAGCCTCGTATCACAGAGCGCGAAGGAGATTTCCGCTTTGTCGATGATCTTCGAAAGCTCGCCGGCTCTGAGCATCGGCATGGTGTTGACAGCAACGGCGCCGACCTTGGTCACCGCCAGCCAGCAGGCAATCATCGCCGGATTGTTGCCCGAGCGGATGAGAACGCGATTGCCGGGCTTGATACCGAAATTCTCGACGAGCGCACGAGCGATGCGATTGGTCCAGTCAGCAAGCTCCTTGTAAGTGCGCCGGCGGCCATTGCCGATCAGCGCCACGTGATCGCCGAAACCACGCTCGACCATGCGGTCGCTGAGTTCGACACCCGCATTCAACCATTCGGGATAGTCGAAGCCGTCCAGCAAAAACTCCGGCCATTCCCCCGCCGGCGGCAGGTTGTCGCGCGTGAATGTATCGGCATGACCGGTCGGTCCAAGCATGGTTCGCTCCCGCATTCCTCTCGACCCAATTCGCGAACCCACGCCGATCTCCAGGCGGCATGTGCAGCGTTGCCGAAAATGATTGCACCGAAGACGTAAATGTTCAAGCAAGAAATTTTAAGCCTAAAATAATATTGCTTATGTGTTGATTCAAAAACATATTTCGATCTCATTGTTCCATCGGGATCGTTTTTCGCGCGGAGACTTCCGCAAGACAACTCTTGACGAACGGCAGCGACAAGATATTTTAAACTTAAATAATTCGAGTGACCCCCACTTTGGTGTCACAGGAGGGATAAGCGATGAAAATCGTCTGCATCGGCGGCGGACCCGCGGGGCTCTATTTCGGGCTTCTGATGAAGAAGCTGCATCCCGAGCATTCCATCAAGGTCGTCGAGCGCAACCGCCCCTATGACACCTTCGGCTGGGGCGTAGTCTTCTCCGATGCCACCATGGTGTCGATGCGCCAATGGGATCCGGAAAGTGCAGCCGAAATCGAGGATGCCTTCAACCATTGGGATGATATCGAAGTCTGGTTCAAGGGCACGCGCCAACGCACCTCCGGTCACGGCTTCGTTGGCATTGGCCGCAAGAAGCTCTTGAATATCCTGCAGAAGCGCTGCGAGGCCCTGGGCGTCGAACTGATTTTCGAAACCGATGTCATGTCCGATCTCGATTTTCCGGACGCGGATCTGATTATCGGCTCGGATGGCCTGAACTCACGCATTCGCAACCACTATCCCGACGTCTTCCAGCCGGACATGATCACGCGGCCGAACCGTTATATCTGGCTCGGCACCAACAAGCTCTACGACGCCTTCACCTTCGATTTCCGCAAGAGCGAACACGGCTGGTTCCAGGCGCATATCTACAAGTTCGACGACAAGACCTCCACCTTCATCGTCGAAACGACCGAGGAAGCTTACCTTGCCCATGGTCTCGACAAGATGGACCAGGACGGCTCGATCGCCTTCTGCGAGAACCTGTTCTCGGAAGTGCTCGAGGGCGCTTCGCTGATGACCAATGCCCGCCATCTCCGGGGCTCGGCCTGGCTGAATTTCAACCGGCTGATCTGCGGCAAATGGAGCCATTTCAACGGCAATTCGCATGTCGTGCTGATGGGCGACGCCGCCCACACCGCTCATTTCGCCATCGGCTCCGGCACCAAGCTCGCTATTGACGACGCCATCGAACTGACGCGGCAATTCCAGATTCACGGGCACAGCAAGGAGAAGATTCCGGCTGTTCTCGAGACCTACGAGGAGATCCGCCGCGTCGACGTCGCCCGCATCCAGAATGCGGCGCGCAACGCCATGGAATGGTTCGAAGTGGTCGGGCGGCGTTATGCCGATACGCTGGAGCCCGAGCAGTTCATGTATTCGATGCTGACCCGTTCGCAGCGCATCAGCCACGAAAACCTGCGCCTGCGTGACAAGAACTGGCTCGAGGGCTACGAGCGGTGGTTCGCCAAGAAATCAGGCCTTGCAGTCGGCAACGACCGCTGCCTGCCGCCGATGTTCACGCCCTATCAACTGCGCGACGTGACGCTCGTAAACCGCATCGTCGTCTCGCCGATGGCGATGTATTCGGCGGAAAACGGCGTGATGAACGATTTCCACATCATCCATCTCGGTTCGCGCGCGCTCGGCGGCGCCGGCCTGGTCTTTGCGGAGATGACCTGCGTCACGCCGGATGCCCGCATCACCCCCGGCTGCCTCGGCCTTTGGAACGAAGAACAGGCGGCACAGTGGAGGCGGCTTGTCGATTTCGTGCATACGAACAGCGCTGCCAAGGTCGGCGTCCAGCTCGGTCATGCCGGCCGCAAGGGGGCGACAAAGGTTGCTTGGGAGGGCATCGATCAGCCGGTTGCCGAAGGCGAATGGCCGCTGATCTCAGCCTCCGCCGTCCGCTATCTCAAGAACAGTCAGATTCCGAAGGCCATGGACCGCGCCGATATGGATCGCGTCAAGGCCGATTTCGTCCGCGCGACGGAACTCGCAATCTCGACCGGCGCCGACTGGCTGGAGCTGCATTGCGCCCACGGCTATCTCCTGTCGAGCTTCCTGTCGCCGCTCACCAATCTGCGAGAGGATGAATACGGCGGCAGCCACGAAAACCGCGCCCGTTACCCCCTCGAAATCTTCCGAGCCATGCGTGCGATCTGGCCGGAGGACAAGCCCATGTCCGTGCGCCTTTCCTGCCATGACTGGACCGATGGCGGCAACACGCCGGAGGATGCGGCCATCTTTGCTGGCATGTTCAAGGATGCCGGCGCGGACCTGATCGACTGCTCATCCGGCCAGGTGTCGAAGGAGGAAAAGCCGATCTATGGCCGCCTGTTCCAGACGCCATTCTCCGACAAGATCCGCAATGAGATCGGCATTCCGACCATCGCTGTCGGTGCGATCTCGGAGGCCGACCATGCCAATTCGATCATCGCCGCCGGCCGCGCCGATCTTTGCGCTGTTGCCCGCCCGCATCTGGCCGACCCGGCCTGGTCGCTGCACGAAGCCGCCAAGATCGGCCTGACCTCGATCCCCTGGCCGAAGCAATATCTCTCCGGCAAGCTGCAATACGAAACCAATCTTGCCCGCGCGGCCGCCACCGCGCCTGCGAAGTGAGGAGCCAATGACGACGACCGGCAAACTCGCGGGCCGTCACGCCCTCGTCACCGGCGCCGGCAGCGGCATCGGGGCCGCGATTGCGCAGGCGCTCGCTGTCGAGGGTGCACGCGTGACGCTGGCTGGGCGGAGAAGAGAACCGCTGGAGGCGGTGGCTGCCGAAATTGGCGCAAATGCCGTCGTCGTTGGCGATTTCGACGTCACCAATGCGGACGCGATCGCGAACGGCCTGCGCGTTGCCCGTGAGAAATTCGGCCCTGTCGATATTCTCATCAACAACGCCGGCGAAGCACCGAGCGCACCCTTTGAGAAGACCAGTCTGGACATGTGGAACCGCGTCCTGACGGTCGATCTCACCGGTGTTTTCTTGGTGACGCAAGCCGCACTGCCTAATCTCAAAGCCTATGGCGCCGGAGCGCGCATCATCAACATCGCCTCGACGGCGGGGCTCACCGGCTACGGCTATGTTTCCGCCTATGTCGCGGCCAAACATGGCGTCGTCGGCCTGACGCGCTCGCTGGCGCTGGAACTGGCAAAGACTGGCATTACGGTCAACGCTGTCTGCCCCGGTTTCACCGATACGCCGATCATCGAACGCTCGATTGCGACGATCGTCGCCAAGACGGGACGCACCGCAGAGCAGGCGCTATCGGAATTCACCAAATCCAATCCGCAGGGACGGCTCGTCAAACCCGAGGAGGTTGCCGACACCGTTTTGTGGCTGGCGTCGCCGGCGGCGGCATCGATCAATGGACAGGCAATCGCGGTTGCCGGTGGGGAGGTTTTAGCGGGATGAGCGATCGGGATATGACGATGCAGGGCCATCTCAAGCCCTTCAAGGACTACAGGCCGCAGCATTTCCTCTGGGAAGTCAGCGATGACGGCCGCGTGGCCACGATCCGGCTGAACCGGCCAGAACGTAAGAATCCGCTGACGTTCGACAGCTATGCCGAACTGCGTGATCTCTTCCGCGACCTTGCCTACGCATCGGATGTTCGCGCCATGGTGCTGACGGGGGCTGGCGGCAATTTCTCTTCCGGCGGCGATGTCTTCGAGATCATCGAACCGCTGACCCGTATGGCAATGCCCGAGCTTCTCGCCTTCACCCGCATGACCGGCGATCTGGTGAAGGCCATGCGCAAATGCCCGCAGCCGATCATATCCGCTGTCGACGGTATCTGCGCGGGCGCCGGCGCCATTCTCGCGATGGCCTCCGACATGCGTCTGGCAACGCCGGAAGCGAAGACCGCCTTCCTGTTCACCCGCGTCGGTCTTGCCGGCGCCGATATGGGCGCTTGCGGCATCCTGCCCCGCATCATCGGCCAGGGCCGCGCCGCCGAACTGCTCTTCACCGGCCGTTCGATGACATCGGCCGAAGGCCATGCCTGGGGTTTCTACAATAGCCTGCATGCCAGCGCCGATCTGGAGCAGGAAGCCGTCAAGCTCGCCCGTTCGCTGGCCGATGGACCATGGTTCGCGCATGGTATGACCAAGACCATGCTGAACCAGGAATGGGCGATGGGCATCGACGAAATGATTGAATCCGAGGCGCAGGCCCAGGCCGTCTGCATGGCGACCCAGGATTTCCGTCGCGCCTTCGAGGCCTTCGCCGCCAAGCGCAAGCCTGAATTCCAAGGGAACTGAGGCGATGTCCGCGAAAACCAGCCTCCCCGGTACGACTCGGGATCATCTGGACTGGCCGTTCTTCGACGAACGCCACCGGAAATTCGTGGCTGACGTGGACGCTTTTGCCAAGTCCTCCGCCATGGCCGATATCGACCATGGTGATGTCGACGGCGCCTGCCGCAAGCTCGTCAAGGCGCTTGGCGATGCCAACCTCCTCGCCGCTGCCACAGGAACCTCGGATAGCGAACCGCTGATCGATTCCCGTCTTGTCTGCCTCGCACGCGAAACGCTCGCCTGGCATGACGGCCTCGCCGATTTCGCCTTCGCCATGCAGGGCCTCGGCACCGGCGCGATCGGACTTTCCGGCTCGGCCGAGCTGCGTGCCGCCGTGTTGCCGAAAGTGCGTGCCGGCAACTGGCTTTCCGCTTTCGCGCTGTCGGAAAAGGACGCGGGCTCGGATGTCGCGGCGATGAGCTGCGCGGCCCGCGCCGATCGCGATCACTATGTCCTCGACGGTGAAAAGACCTGGATTTCCAATGGCGGGATCGCCGACGTCTACACCGTCTTTGCCCGCAGCGGCGAGGCGCCGGGCACGCGCGGTATTTCCGCCTTCGTTATCTTCGCCGATGATCCGGGTTTCTCGATCGCCGAACGCATCGAGGTAATCGCGCCGCATCCGCTGGCGACGATCCGCTTCGAGAATTGCCGCATTCCCGCGTCGCGCCGACTTGGTGCGCCGGGCGAAGGCTTCAAGATCGCCATGCGCACGCTCGATATTTTCCGCGCCTCCGTCGCCGCCGCAAGCCTTGGCTTTGCCCGGCGGGCGCTGGACGAGTCGTTGGCGCACGTTCGTACGCGGCCAATGTTCGGCGCGACACTCGGCGACCTTCAGTTGACGCAGGCCGCCCTCGGCGATATGGCGACCGGCATCGACGCAGCCGCCTTGCTCACCTATCGGGCGGCCTGGCGTCGCGACGTGCAGCACCTGCCGACGACGCGTGAGGCGGCCATGGCCAAGATGACGGCCACGGAAACCGCGCAAGCCGTCATCGACCGCGCTGTCCAGCTTTTCGGCGGGCGTGGCGTCAAGACAGGCGAAATAGCGGAAAAACTCTATCGGGAGATACGCGCGCTTCGCATCTACGAGGGTGCGACGGAGGTTCAGAAACTTATCGTCGCGCGCGAACTTCTGAAGACAAGTTGATGGGAGATACGAGCATGAGCCGCGAGATTTTCGATTGGGCCGATCCGTTCCACCTGACGGAGCAGTTGACCGATGACGAACGCATGGTGCTGGACACGGCTTACGCCTATGCGCAGGAGAAGCTCGCACCACGCGTGCTCGAAGCCTTCCGCCATGAGAAGACAGATCCGACGATCTTCCGCGAAATGGGTGAGCTCGGCTTGCTCGGCTCGACGATTTCTCCGCAGTATGGCGGCGCTGGCCTCGGTTATGTCGCCTACGGCCTGATTGCCCGCGAAGTCGAACGCGTCGACAGCGGCTATCGCTCGATGATGAGCGTGCAGTCCTCGCTCGTCATGGTGCCGATCGATGCCTTCGGCTCCGAGGCGCAGAAGCAGAAATACCTGCCGAAGCTTGCGACCGGCGAATGGATCGGTTGCTTTGGCCTGACCGAGCCGAACCATGGCTCCGACCCTGGCTCGATGGTAACCCGCGCCAAGAAGGTCGATGGCGGCTACAGCCTGACCGGCGCCAAGACCTGGATCTCTAATGCGCCGATCGCCGACGTCTTCGTCGTCTGGGCCAAAACCGAAGACGGCGTTATCAGAGGCTTCATCCTGGAAAAGGGCTGGAAGGGCCTGTCCGCCCCCGCGATCCACGGCAAAGTCGGCCTGCGCGCCTCCATAACCGGCGAAGTCGTCATGGATAATGTGTTCGTGCCGGAGGAAAACCTGCTGCCGAACGTTTCCGGCTTGAAGGGTCCGTTCACCTGCCTCAACTCGGCCCGCTTCGGCATTGCCTGGGGTGCCTTGGGCGCGGCCGAGGATTGCTATGCCAAAGCGCGGCAATATGTGCTTGATCGCAAACAGTTTGGCCGGCCGCTCGCGGCCAACCAGCTCATCCAGAAGAAGCTCGCCGACATGGTGACCGAGATTACGCTCGGCCTGCAGGGCTGCCTGCGCCTCGGCCGCATGAAGGAAGAGGGTCATCCGCCGGTGGAGCTGACCTCGATCCTGAAGCGCAACAGCTGCGGCAAGGCACTGGATATCGCCCGTGCCGCCCGCGACATGCTCGGCGGCAACGGCATTTCGGACGAGTTCGGCATCGCCCGCCATCTCGTCAATCTCGAGGTCGTCAACACTTACGAAGGCACCCACGACATTCACGCCCTCATCCTCGGCCGCGCCATTACCGGCATCGCCGCTTTTTCGAACTGAGGCCCGCCGTGGCGTTCAAAACCACCAGACCGTTGCGTTTTGGAGACTGCGATCCCTCGGGGATCGCTTACTTTCCGTCCTATATGAACATCCTTGTCGGGGTGCTGGAGGATTATTTCGCTTCGCTGGGCTTCCCCTGGAAGGCGCTGTTCAACGACCGCCGCATCGGCGTGCCGACCGTGCGGCTCGACGTCACCTTCGTGCGGCCTGGCTTCCAGGGCGACGAGCTTGAATTCGTGCTGGCGGTGCGCGGTGTAGGCCGTTCCTCGCTCGATCTGGAACATCAGGTTTCGGCGAATGGCCAGGTCCTGTGGACCGCCCGCCATCGTGTCGTTTCCACGTCCCTCGACACTCATCAATCGCTTGCATGGCCGGATGATATCCGCGCCGCACTGACCCATCATCTGGAGACGACCGATGCACACCATCCTGCAACCTGAAGGCTGGGCCAAGCCGATCGGATACGCCAACGGCATGGCGGCCACCGGCCGCATGGTGTTCGTTGGCGGCCAGGTCGGCTGGAACGCCGCCTGCGAATTCGAAAGCGACGATTTCGTCGAGCAGGTGCGCCAGACGCTGAAGAACGTCGTCGCCATCCTCGCCGAAGGCGGGGCCAAGCCGCAGCACATCACTTCGATGACCTGGTACTTCACTGACAAGAAGGAATACCTGGACAATCTGAAGGGTATCGGCCAGGTCTACCGAGAGATCATCGGCCGGCATTTCCCGGCCATGGCCGCCGTGCAGGTCGTCGCCCTCGTCGAGGATCGCGCCAAGATCGAGATCCAGGCGACCGCCGTCATTCCGGAATAGGATGAGCTGGCCATGTCGGCATTGCGCTTTTCGGATAGCATTTCGGCGACGCTGACCGATGGCGTCCTCGTCGTCACCATCGACAATCCGCCCGTCAATGCGCTCTCGGCCGATGTCCGCGCCGGTCTGATGGCGGCGGTGGATCACGCGGGGAAGGACAGCGCGATCGTTGCCCTTGTGTTGACAGGGGCCGGCAATGCCTTCATCGGTGGCGCCGACATCAAGGAATTCGGCAAGCCTCCCATCGAGCCACTGCTGCCGCAAGTCATTGCCCGCATCGAGGATTTCTCCAAGCCCGTCGTCGCAGCCATTAACGGTGTTGCCCTGGGTGGCGGCCTGGAAGTGGCGCTTGCCTGCCATAAGCGCGATGCCGTTCCCTCAGCGAAAATCGGCCTGCCGGAAGTCAAGCTCGGCATCGTTCCCGGCGCCGGCGGCACGCAGCGCCTGCCGCGTCTGGTCGGCACCATCGCTGCCATCGAACTGATTTCTAACGGACGCATCGTGTCGGCCAAGGAAGCACACGAGTTCGGTATCATCGACAACCTGACCGAAAACCCGCTGATCGATGCCGCGATTGCTAGTGCCAAGAGCGCAACAGGTCTCCCCTTGCAGCGCACTGGCACGCTGTCCGTCCCGCCGGAACCTACGGAAGCGATCGACAAGGCGGCCGCCGAAGCCTTTCGCAAGGCGCGTGGTCAGCGCGCGCCCGCCGAAGCCGTCCGTCTCGTTCGCCTCGCCGCAACGGCCTCTGTTGCAGAAGGGCTAGCCGAAGAACGCCGCACCTTCGTCGAGCTCCGCGACAGCGAAGAGGCAGCAGCACTGCGCCACGTCTTCTTCGCAGAGCGAACCGCCGGCAGGGTCGAAGGCCTGGAAATGATCGCGCCGCGCAAGATCGAAACTGTCGGCATCGTCGGCACAGGCCTCATGGGCTCCGGCATCGCGGTGGCTGCGTTGAACGCCGGTTATCGCGTCATCTGCATCGAGCAGACCCAGGAAGCCGCCGATAACGGCCGTGAGCGGATAACCGGCATCCTCAACAAAGCAGTGCAATCCGGCCGCCTCGACATGGCAGGCCGGGATGATCGCCTGAGCCGATTAGTGGTCGCCGCCGATGCACAAGGGCTGGCGCAAGCCGATCTCGTCATCGAAGCCATCTTCGATGATCTGACCGTCAAGACCGAGCTGTTCCAGCGCCTCGACGACATTGTTCGCGCCGACGCCATCCTTGCGACTAATACCAGCTACCTCGATCCGAATGCCATCGCCACCGCAACCGCTCATCCCGACCGGATCGTTGGCTTGCACTTCTTCTCGCCCGCCAACATCATGCGGCTGCTGGAAGTCGTGAATTGCGAAAAGACGGCGCCGGATGTGCTGGCAAGTGCCCTCGCCTTCGCCAAGCGCCTCGGGAAACTACCCGTCGTCTGCGGCGTCACCGAGGGCTTCATCGGCAATCGCATTTTCTCCGCCTATCGCCGTGAGGCCGAATTCATGGTGGAGGACGGCGCGCTGCCGCATGAGATCGATGCGGCACTGGAGGCCTACGGCTTCCCGATGGGCCTCTTTGCGGTCTACGACATGGCCGGACTCGAAATTGCCTGGGCGCGACGCAAACGCCAGGCGGCAACGCGCGATCCGGCCGCCCGCTATGTCGTCATCGCCGATCGCCTGTGCGAAGCCGGCCGCTTCGGTCAAAAGGCCGGGCGCGGCTGGTATGCCTATCCCGATGGCAAGCGCACCGTCGACCCGGAAGTCACGGCCATGATCGAAACCGCCCGTGCCGAAAAAAGCATTACGCCGAAGAGCTTCACCGCAGACGAAATCGTCACCCGCTTGCTGAAGGCCATGGCCGATGAGGGCGATGCGCTCCTGGCTGAGGGCATCGCCGCTCGCGCTAGCGATATCGATCTGGTGATGATCAACGGCTACGGTTTCCCGCCACACAAAGGCGGCCCGATGTTTACGGCAGGGCGCCGGTGAAAGCCGTCAAGCCGCCGACGACAGCAGGGTGAACAGTTCCTGCGGCCGGTTGACGCCGCGCAACGCGTAGCGGCCGACGGAGACGAGGTCGTTGCTCTGGCTGGATGACAGCGCCTCAACGAAATTCGACGACATCAGGATGTTGCGGTCGGCCGAACGGCACATGGAGGCTATACGGCTAACCTCGTTGACGGCCGGACCGATGACTGTGAAGTCCAAGCGATCCACGCTGCCGATATTGCCATAGAAGACATCGCCGATATGCAGGCCGAGATAGACGTCGGTCACAGGCCTGCCCTCAATCTGCCGTTGGGCATTGAGATCACGCAGCCGCTGGCGCAGCAGCGATTCCGCCATCAGCGCCGCAGCGCAGGCGTCACCCGAATCGCGGGCCTTGAAGATCGCCAGCGTGCCGTCGCCAATCAGTTTCAGCACGTTGCCGCCGGCCTCGTGGATCGAGGAAATCACCGCGTCGGCATAAGCATTCAGCATCGGAATGATTTCGTCCGGCTCGGCCGTGTCGGAAATACGGGTATAATTGGCAAGATCGGAAAACCACAACGCCGCCGAGATACGCTCGGCCTTACCGCGGGTGATCTTGCCCTCGAGAACATGCCGGGCGGCATCTTCGCCCAGATAAACCTCGGCGATGGTTCGGGTAATGCGTCCCATGCCGGTGCATTTGATCGCCAGCGCAAGGGCCGGTGCGAGCTTGCGCAGCACGCGCAGGTCCTCGTCAAGGAAACCCGCTTCGGCAGCGGTGCTGAAATGCGAATAGAAACAGTCCATCTCGCCGATGGTGCCGCCTTCTTCAAATCGGTGCACCATAGCGAGGTAGTCGGTATGACCATCATTTTTCAGCGTATCGAGCCCGAAGAAATCGATTGGGTCGCCAAAACCGATGCGGCGGCGCACCTCGTCCCCGCCGGTCGTCAGCAAATGATAAAAAGAGGAACGCAACCAGTTCTCGGCGGCGATCCCCTGATGCGACGGGCCATATTCGAACTCGCGTTCGATCACCTGGTTGCCGTCCCAGCGGAAAGCACGACCTTCATAGACCGGATGCAGCGTATCCATCAGCGCCATGGCGCGATCGACATTGAGCCCGCGCTGGCGGCATGCGTCGCAGAATCCCGCCAGGATATCGGCTTCCCCCACGCCCTTGAGGCCGCTCTGCATGAGCCAGGAGGCGATTTCGCCAATGTCCTTGTCGTTCATGGATATCTCCGACCCCAGAATAGATTCGCTTTAATACGAAATAGGCGACCTTGGAACGCTGCACAACGCAAATAGGCCAATCGAAAACAAACGATCGCCGCTCCTGTGACACAGAAGCGGCGATTTGAACTTTTGAGATGGTGTGGCACGACGATCGGTTCAACCCTTCACATGCGGCTTCAGCAGATCTTCCAGGCCGATACGCCGGAAAAGTTCGGCGCGAACGCGATCGGCAACGCCGTTGACGATTTCCGCGCCGTCTTCGGACGGATCGATATGGGCGCGGAACGGACGCGTGCCGAAAGGCATGTTGACGACATCGACGATGGCGACGGCTACCGCGGCGGCATCGGCGTCGGCAGGCTCCAGCGAAGCCAGGCCCTTCAGTGCTTGGTCCGGAACGCCTGCATAGGGACCATTGTCATATTCGGCAGCACGCGCCTTGTCGGCGGGCGAGCCGGAATGGGCAAAGTGGTTGGTCCCCTTGGTGAAGGCGCCTGGTACGATGATGGCGGTTTCGATGCCCCAGCGCGTCAGTTCGGAAGCGTATGAGACGGCAAGCGAATCCATGGCGGCCTTGGCGGCGAAATAGGGCGAAAGGTACGGCGGCGTGCCGCCGCGGGTGCTGGAAGACGAAACCCAGACCACCAGGCCCTTGCCCTCCTTGCGAAGATGGGGAAGTGCTGCACGATTGACGCGCTGGGTGCTCAGCACGTTGATATCGTAGAGCTGGGCAAACTGTTCCGGAGTGAAGGCCTCCGCCGGGCCGAACGACATATGACCGGCATTGTGG
The DNA here is from genome assembly GCF_030272705.1 of Rhizobium mayense. Lineage (GTDB taxonomy): Bacteria > Pseudomonadota > Alphaproteobacteria > Rhizobiales > Rhizobiaceae > Rhizobium > Rhizobium mayense. Next base: position 151,416 of record NZ_JARFYM010000013.1, read on the forward strand.
ATGATGACGTCGATATGGCCTTCCTGCTCGATAACCTTGGCGATGCCGGCTTCGACCGAGGCGTCCGAGGCGACGTCGAGTTCGACAGCCTTGAGGTCCACGCCGTTCTCCCTTGCGAAGGCGACGACCTCAGCCACCTGCGGTGCGTTGCGGCCTTCCGTTTCGCGCATGCTGGCGTAAACAGTGTGGCCGGCCTTGGCGAGCGCGCGCGCAGTGAGAGCACCGAAGCCGCTCGATGCACCGGTGATGACGATAACTTGCTTGCTCATGATCGTGTCCTTTTCAAAGTGGCTGTGTTGCGGTCGGATGAAATGCATTCAGGTCGGTATGGGCTGGTGGCGAGGGATATTGCCCCGCCGCCACTTGAAAGGGCTCAGATCATGCCGCCATTGGCACGCAACGTCTGGCCGTTGATCCAGCTGCCGTCGGGGCCCGCGAGAAAGGCGACGGCAGCGGCGATGTCTTCGGGCGTGCCCAGGCGTTCCAGCGGGTTCATCTTGGCCATGCGATCGATTAGCTCGCCGCTCTTGCCGTTGAGGAAGAGGTCGGTGGCCGTCGGGCCCGGAGCGACGGCGTTGACCGTGATCGAGCGGCCGCGCATTTCCTTGGACATGATGCCGGTCAGCGTTTCGACGGCGGCCTTGGTAGCGGCGTAGACGCCATAAGTCTCAAGCTTGAGCCCGACGATGCTGGTGGACAAGTTGATGATCCGGCCGCCGTCGCGCAGGCGCTTGCCGGCTTCGCGCAGGGTATTGAAAGTGCCCTTCAGATTGATGGCCATGTGACGGTCGAAATGGCCGTCGTCGGCATCGGCGATCTTGGCGAGCTGCATGATGCCGGCATTGTTGACCAGGACGTCAACGCCACCAAAAGCGGCTTCGGCTGCATCGAACATGCGGCGCACGGCTTCGGCATCAGAAACATCTGCCTTGGCGGTCAGCGCCTTGCCACCCTTTTCTTCGATCTTGTGTGCCAGCTCCTCGGCCGCGGCTTCGCTGCCTGAGTAATTGATGACGACGGTGAAGCCGTCCTTTGCGAGGCGTTCTGCAATGGCGGCGCCGATACCACGGGACGCACCGGTAACAATAGCTACTTTGTTGGAATTGTTGGTCATTGTCTTCATCCTTCGCTGTGATTGCGCCGCAGCGCGTTTCGATGAGAGGAAGATGCCCCTTTTCATGCGGCGGATAATCAGCCATTACTTGACATCACTATCCGAAATTAGCGAACAACAAAAAATGGACAGATTCGGTGCCCTGCGGGTATTTTCCCGCCTCGTGGAACACTGCAGCTTCACGCTGGCCGCCGAAGACATCGGTCTGCCGCGCTCCACGGTGACGGATGCCCTTAAACAGCTGGAGGCGCGGCTTGGCGTGCGCCTGTTGCAACGAACGACGCGGCATGTCAGCCCGACGCTGGATGGCGAGGGCTATTGCCAGCGCTGTCTGCGCATTCTATCCGATATTGAAGATGCCGAGGGTGCTTTTACCGGGACCAAACCGAAAGGCCTGCTGCGCGTCGATGTGCATGGCACGCTGGCCCCCATTTCGTACTGCCGAACTGCCGTCTTTCCTGGAGACCTATCCGGAGTCGAACTCTACGTGACCGAGAGCCTGGGCCCGATTCAGGTGCCGCGCGAGCGCCCCCTGAAATCCGGCGAACTGGTTCACGTCCTCAAGGACTTTCCGCCAACGAAGACACCCGTCTCGATGCTCTATCCCAGAAGTCGCCAGCTTTCCCCTCGCGTGCGTGTCTTCATCGACTGGCTCGTCAGGGTTTTTGCCCGACAAACAGAGGTGGAAAGCGGCGCTGGATGAATATTCCGTGGAACCGATCAAATAAATGAAATCGGCTCTTTGAATGGGCCGATAACGCTCCTACGTCGAAAGGGATATTCTCGCCGGCGGTTGCCTGTGCATGCCGCCATGAACCAGTGATATCCGAGAGGGATGGACCCGTGAGTGAACAGAAGCAATTGAAGCTTGGGGCCTTCATGCGCCCTGTCAGCCTGCATACCGGCGCGTGGCGCTATCCCGGTTCCTATCCGGATGCGAATTTCAACTTCAAGCACATCAAAAGTTTCGCGCAGGCACTAGAACAGGCGAAATTCGACGCCTTCTTCATGGCGGATCATCTTGCCGTGCTGAACATGCCCATCGAGACGTTGAAGCGCAGCCAGACCGTGACTTCGTTCGAGCCTTTCACACTGCTCTCGGCACTTGCGGCAGTCACCGAAAAGATCGGCCTCGTCGCCACGGCATCCACCACTTTCGACCAGCCGTACCATATCGCCCGCCGTTTCGCCTCTCTCGACCATATCAGCGGCGGTCGCGCCGGCTGGAATATCGTCACCACATCCAATCCGGACGCCGCGCTGAATTTCGGCCTTGAAGAGCATATGGAGCACGGCGAGCGCTATCACCGCGCCCGCGAGTTCTACGATGTCGTTACCGGCCTCTGGGACAGCTTCGCCGACGACGCTTTCCTCCGCGATGCCGAAAGCGGCATCTTCTTCGACCCGGAAAGAATGCATGTGCTTGCCCACAAGGGCGAAGAGTTGAGCGTGCGCGGGCCGCTCAATATTGCTCGCCCGCCGCAGGGTTGGCCGGTCATCGTCCAGGCCGGGCAATCGGATGCCGGACGCCAGCTTGCCGCCGAAACGGCCGAGGCGGTCTTCGCCGCCCCTCGCAATCTCGCAGACGGCAAGGCGGTCTTCGCCGACATCAAGGGCCGGATGAAAGCGATCGGCCGCAACCCGGATCACCTGAAGATCCTTCCCGCCGCCTTCATCGTCGTCGGCGATACCGTTGAGGAGGCGAAGGCCAAACGTGCCAAGCTCGATAGCCTCGTCCATTACGACAGCGCCATCGCCTCCCTGTCGATCGCACTCGGTCATGATGCGTCCAGCTTCGAACCCGACGGTCCACTGCCGGAAATCCCGGAAACCAATGCCAGCAAGAGCGGCAGGGAGCGCGTCATTGCGCTGGCCGAAGCGGAAAAGCTGACGGTGCGCCAGCTTGCCCAGCGCCTCGGCGGCTATGCCGGCCTCGCCTTCGTCGGCACGCCGCAGACGATCGCCGACGAGATGGAGCAATGGCTGCACGAGGAGGGCTCGGACGGCTTCAACGTCGTCTTCCCCTTCCTGCCGCAGGGCCTGCAGGATGTGACCACGCGCGTCGTTCCGGAACTGCAGCGCCGCGGCATTTTCCGGCGCGAATACGAGGGCACGACCTTGCGCGAGCATCTCGGCCTGCCGCGCCCGCAGAACCGCTTTTTCCCACCGGTTTCCGAAGCGGCACAGTGAAAGATAGAAGCCGATGAGCCATATCACGCCGATCGATTACGACACCGCCTCTAACGCCGTCCGCGCCGAACATGATCGCGAAGTACAGCTACGCGGCCGCATGACCAATATGAAGCGGACGCTGCTGCACTCGCCGGTGGCACACCGCATCTATGCCGAATGGTTCACCCTGCGCGAGGAGCTGCGCCCGGCGCTGGACGACCGCGCCGTCTGGCTTTTCTGTCATGCCATTTCGGTGGAAAGCCGCTCGATCATCCCGGTCGGCTTCTTCCGCCGGGCGCTGATCAGCGCCGGCCTGACGCCGGAAACCATCGTACCCACGGAGGACGAGGCGCTGCTGATCGATTTCGGCAAGGCCATCGTCAGGGATTCCAATGCCGTGCCCGAAAAACTGTGGGATCGGTTGAAGGCGCGTTACGACGAACCAACACTCGCCAATCTCGTGGCTTTCGCTGGCATCATGATCGCCACGGCGGTCTACAACAATGTGGTAAAGGTCGATGTCGATCCGGAGCTTGGGCCGTATCTGGAAGGCTTTGAAATGCCGGCGAAGTGAATGTAGCAAAGCACCTCGGTTAGGTTTTGCGAAGAGCCCCTCACGCTAACCCTCTCCCCGCTCGCGGGGAGAGGGAACTACCTTAGAGCGCTTCATGTTTTGTTTGAAGCATATCCAGCATTGACGAGATAATTGGTGCACTCGTCTGGACCGATGGTCTGGACGAGTGAGCCGAGATATCGCCAGGTGTCTTCGATGGTGCGCATTTGCGCTTTTCGCATCCAA
>NZ_JARFYM010000121.1 GCF_030272705.1 Rhizobium mayense
GCGGAGCGGACCGAGAAGTTTTTCGTGGAGACAGTCGGGCTGCGGCTGATCAAGAAGACGGATTACCTCGATGAAAAGGGCGGAACCCATTACTATTATGCTTGCGACGAAGATCTGTCGCCGGGCTCCGTGATCACATTCTTCGGCTTGCCGAACTACGTGCCGGGCCGCCTTGGAACGGGTCTTTCGCATCACTTCACGCTTGAAGTCGAAAATGAACCGGCGCTGGCGGATCAACGCGAACGCCTAAGGCGCGCCGGCGTTGACGTCTCCGGGATCCAGGACACCATCTACTCCAAGATCTTCCACTTCCGCGATCCCGACGGTCACATCTGCGCGGTGTCGACCCCGAGCGATTTTGCCGTGGACGAGGACAAGGAAGATCTTGGTCAATCCCTCTGCCTGCCCGAGTCGCTCGAACCAAAGCGCGCCGAAATTGAACGACATCTTTCGTTCCGTCCGGCGCCCAC
>NZ_JARFYM010000122.1 GCF_030272705.1 Rhizobium mayense
TCGCCCTCATCCATGAGGACGATGAGCTGAGCTATGGCGAACTCAACGCCCGGGCCAACCGGCTGGCCCATCATCTCATCACGCTCGGGGTCAAGCCGGACCAGCCGGTGGCGATCTGCCTTCAGCGCAGCCCGGCGATGGTGGTGGGGGTTTTGGCGATCCTCAAAGCGGGCGGCGCCTATCTGCCGCTCGACCCAGCCTACCCGTCTCAGCGGCTGCGGCAGGTTCTCGACGATGCCGCACCACGGCTTATGCTTTGCGACGCAGCCGGCCGCCAAGCCCTCGGCCCCGAGGCAATCGCCGATCTGGCGCTGGTCGACCTGCAGGACGACGCGCTGGCCTGGGCCGAGCTGCCGGCCACAAACCCCGAGCCGCATGCCCTCGGCCTCACCCCCCGCCATCTCGCCTATGTCATCTATACCTCCGGTTCCACCGGGACACCAAAGGGCGTCATGGTCGAGCAT
>NZ_JARFYM010000123.1 GCF_030272705.1 Rhizobium mayense
CGAATACGTTCGCATCTGCGACGCATACGGTGCAGGCTACTTCTTCATTCCGGGAACCGAAACCTGCCTCAAGATCGGCGGTAAGGTTCGTACGGAAGGCCAGTGGGGCGACGCTTATGGCGGTCACGGCACTGCTGGTGATTGGCGCAATGGTACGCTGTGGCATACCCGTGCTGAGTTGAATATCAACACCGCGACCGACACCGAATACGGTCCGCTGAAGACCAACACCATCCTTCGTTGGGATTGGCAGGAAGGCGGCTCCACGGGCACGAACCTTCTGTGGTCGTACATCAGCCTCGGCGGCTTCAGCGTCGGTAAGCAGGACTCCTGGTACAACCAGTTCGTTGGTTACGCCGGCGACGTCATCAACGACGACGTGATCTATGACGGCCCGTACGAACTCAACCAGATCACCTACAACTATGACGCCGGCAACGGCTTCACGGCT
>NZ_JARFYM010000124.1 GCF_030272705.1 Rhizobium mayense
AGCCAGGAGCTTTCGGCAAGTTCGGAGCAGGTGTCGCAGGGTGCGACCGAACAAGCGGCATCGGCTGAAGAGGCTTCGGCTTCGATGGAGCAGATGGCGGCCAATATCAAGCAGAACGCCGACAATGCCGCCCAGACGGAAAAGATCGCCCGTCAGTCGGCCAAGGATGCGGAAGCAAGCGGCGATGCCGTGACCCGCGCCGTCAGCGCCATGCGCACCATTGCCGAGAAGATCGGCATCGTGCAGGAGATCGCCCGCCAGACCGATCTGCTAGCCTTGAACGCGGCCGTGGAAGCGGCGCGCGCCGGCGAACATGGCAAGGGCTTTGCGGTCGTCGCCTCGGAAGTGCGCAAGCTTGCCGAACGCTCTCAATCTGCTGCCGCCGAAATCAGCTCGATGTCGAGCGATACCGTCAAGGCAGCTGCAGAAGCCGGTGAAATGCTCGGCCG
>NZ_JARFYM010000126.1 GCF_030272705.1 Rhizobium mayense
GCAGAAAGCGGAGAAAACTGCCAGTAAATGGGCGGCTTTCACCAAGGGATTAAAAGCCGGAGCAGCTAAGGACGCCGAAGCGGAGCGGAAACGACTGGCAGAAGAACGTCAGAGAGCCGAAGCCGCCGAGAGAGAGCGGGCCGAGCAGAAAGCCAGAGACGCCAAGGCATATCAGGAAATGCTACAGGCCCGCGCAGAACGTCGAGGAAGAGGTCGGTAAACTACTTCTCGTTCCAAATTTTGATTGGTACAGAAGTTTCTGGGGTTATTCCGGCGGCGTAGTGGCCATTGTGATCGTATAATCCAGATTGGATACTAAAAACGGCAAAGCAATTATGCATTCTACCGTATTCATCTAAAGCTTTTTCACCAGGAATCTCTATATATAAAGCTTTTTTATCGAGTGGTGAATTTTTAATACTTAGGCC
>NZ_JARFYM010000127.1 GCF_030272705.1 Rhizobium mayense
CGTGCAGTTCTCGCCGGCGGTTGTTTCTGGGGCATGCAGGACCTCATCCGCCGCTATAACGGGGTCATCTCGACGCGTGTCGGCTATACCGGCGGCGAGGTTCGCAATGCGACCTATCGCAATCATGGCACCCATGCGGAAGCAATCGAGATCATCTTCGATCCCGGGAAGATCAGCTATCGCGACCTTCTGGAATTCTTCTTCCAGATCCATGATCCGAGCACGCGCAACCGCCAGGGCAATGACATCGGCACGAGCTACCGTTCGGCGATCTTCTATACCAGCGACGAGCAGAAGCGGGTCGCTTTGGACACGATCGCCGATGTCGACGCCTCCGGCCTCTGGCCGGGCAAGGTCGTCACCGAAGTGACGCCGGCAAGCGATTTCTGGGAAGCCGAGCCGGAGCACCAGGACTATCTGGAGCGCAT
>NZ_JARFYM010000128.1 GCF_030272705.1 Rhizobium mayense
GGCGAGATGCTGGATGGCCCCAGATATGCCGCAGGCGATATAGAGCTGCGGCGCGACCACCTTGCCGGTCTGCCCCACCTGCCAGTCGTTCGGCGCATAGCCGGCATCGACGGCAGCGCGGGAAGCGCCGACAGCCGCACCGAGCTTGTCGGCCACCGGCAGGATGACCTCGCGGAACTTCTCGGCCGAACCAAGCGCGCGGCCACCGGAGATGATGATTTTCGCGGACGTCAGTTCCGGACGATCGGAAGTCGACAGCGCGTCCTTGACGAAGGTCGAAAGACCGGGATTGGCCACCGCCGGGATCGCCTCGACAGAAGCCGAGCCACCTTCCGAAGCCGAGGCGAACGAGGCGGTGCGCACGGTAATGACTTTTTTGGCGTCGGTCGCCTGCACCGTCTGGATGGCGTTGCCGGCATAGAT
>NZ_JARFYM010000129.1 GCF_030272705.1 Rhizobium mayense
GGCGAGATGCTGGATGGCCCCAGATATGCCGCAGGCGATATAGAGCTGCGGCGCGACCACCTTGCCGGTCTGCCCCACCTGCCAGTCGTTCGGCGCATAACCGGCATCGACGGCAGCGCGGGAAGCGCCGACAGCCGCACCGAGCTTGTCGGCCACCGGCAGGATGACCTCGCGGAATTTTTCGGCCGAACCAAGCGCGCGGCCACCGGAGATGATGATCTTCGCGGACGTCAGTTCCGGACGATCGGAAGTCGACAGCGCGTCCCTGACGAAGGTCGAAAGACCGGGATTGGCCACTGCCGGGATCGCCTCGACGGCAGCCGGGCCACCTTCCGAAGCCGAGGCGAACGAGGCGGTGCGCACGGTAATGACTTTTTTGGCGTCGGTCGCCTGCACCGTCTGGATGGCGTTGCCGGCATAGAT
>NZ_JARFYM010000130.1 GCF_030272705.1 Rhizobium mayense
TACGTTCGATTGCCGTACCTTTCGTCGGCGTTAAACTGCTAGTCGTATATCCATACGTCCTGAAAGGTGTCCCTTGGGCGCGAATATTGCCATCGCGATCGTCGACGATGATGAGCTTGTCCGGACCTCGATGGCCGGCTTGCTGCGTTCGTTCGGCATTCGAACCGTGGCATTTGAGTCCGCCGATGCATTGCTCGCGACCGGCGCAGACAGTTTCGACTGCATCGTTTCCGATCTCCAGATGCCCGGAACCAGCGGCCTCGAGCTGAGGCGCATCTTGAATAGCCAGGCACATGTCGTGCCCGTGATCATCATGACGGCCTTCCCTGAACGGGTGAACGATGCACGCCGCCTGGGTGAGCACTTTCCATTGATTGAGAAGCCGATCGATAGCGGGCAACTGATC
>NZ_JARFYM010000014.1 GCF_030272705.1 Rhizobium mayense
TGATCGCTGCCGTCAGAGACGTCTTGCCGTGGTCAACGTGGCCGATCGTCCCGATGTTAACGTGCGGCTTATTGCGCTCAAACTTACTCTTTGCCATTTGAATGCTTCCTGTGAACGTAAATGGTGACCCCGGCGAACCGGTTTAGTGCCGCCGTTTAAGGCTTTCGTCGCATTTGCGCAAGACTTAATTGCAGGCCCTATTCTTGGCGAAGCGTAGCCGATGGCGGACAATATGCGCGGTCGGCATTGATTCGCGCCGAAGTGTTCGCCGGCCGATCCGGAAAGACGTAAAAGCATTTGCCGGTTCAGACGGTTAGATAGGCACGCCGAGGAAATATTCCAGGTGTCTGAACTGTTGCCGGAGCCGAACCGTCCGTGGATTGCCGAGCAACGAAAGACGCCCTCCCCGATGCGGAGAGGGCGCAATGATCCGCAGCCTTCGAAAGGAGACTGCATCCCGAACGATGTACTTCAATCAATCAAGCAGATCTGCCGGCACTTTGCCGCCATTTTCCGAGAGCTTCTTCATGAGAGCCTTGTGCAGAAATATGTTCATCTTCGCGGAATCCCCGGCGTCGCCGGTATAGCCCAATTCCTGTGCAAGCTCCTTGCGCTCCGCGAGGCTGGCATCCATGCCGAGCGCCTTCATGAGATCGACAATCGAATGTTTCCAGTCGAGTTTTTGGCCGCTCTTCCTAACGGCTGCATCCAGAATCGACGCGATATCCACCGGCGCGGCTGCCGCCTGTGTGGCTTGCGCACCCGTTGTTGGTGCCGATCCGGTAGAAGAAGAAGGTGGCGGTGCGGGCGTGGCTGCCGGAGCCACACCGGCCGTGGCTGTTTGGGTGGAGGCAGGCGCGACTTCCGCCGCTTTCGCCTCGCCCCAGATGGCGCTTTTGATTTTGGCAAAAATTCCCATTGGGTACTCCCCCGTTTAGGTTGGCCGGTACTATCTATCGCGCGTTCCTGTTTAAGCAAGATCTCACGCTAGAGATGTAAACATGCAGTCCCGTGACGATATGGCGGAGTGGGGACAGGCCGTGCTCCCGTAGTTTGCGATGGTAGTTTCACGAAAAATGCGAGCGATCGGTGATCGCTCAGCCTGCGATTTGGCGCGCGGTTTTGACATTCATCGAGCAGCTTCAGGAGATTTCGGGCACAGGCAGCGGTCGGCAAATATTTAAAACCACAGCGGAGATTTGCCCGCCCTCTCAATTGCCGGTCGCATACTCCGCCCCATATAGCCTGGCGGGAGGAGCAATCATGCAGAGCAAATCTCTACTCGCGGCCGTCTTCCTGGGTCTGGCTGGCCTGCTTTCAAGCTGCGCCGTCGAAAGCGGTCCCTACGGCTACAACGAGTACAGCGGCGGCTATTATGGCGGCACGGTGATCTATGGCGGCAGCAATCGGTATCGATCGCGATATTCCAGCGACCACTATCGCTATCGCAACGATCGTTATCGCTACGATCACCGCAATTACCGCAATCGCGGACGACCTCAGCACTCGATGCATCGTCACCCGGAAAATCACCATTATGGCCGGCCGGGCAGCCATCATCACCGCATAGTTCCGCCGCGTGCCGAAGGGAACAGGTAGCGACGCGGCCGAATACATAGCGAGTGCTCGCACCAAAAAAGCGCGGTTGACGCGCCATTGGCTTGGGAAAACGATTTGATCGAAAAACTTGGAGCGGGTAGCGGGAATCGAACCCGCGTATTCAGCTTGGAAGGCTGCTGCTCTACCATTGAGCTATACCCGCGGGTGGCCAAGATCCGGCGCGGAATGGTGGAGGGAGTTGGATTTGAACCAACGTAGGCTGAGCCAACGGATTTACAGTCCGTCCCCTTTAACCACTCGGGCATCCCTCCAGTTTTCCGACTGGATCCTGAGACCAAGCTTGCTAGACCCGACGTCGCCGCCGCGATCTGCGCCGCGTATATGACCGCACCGTTTCCGTCTGTCAACATGAGGTTCAGCCAAAAATGACGAAAAAATTTCAACTTGCTGGAAAAGTCCCCGGGCGAAAGAGGACTATGCGCTCAACGGCGCTCCGGCTATAAAGCCGCATGAGCAAAGACAGAACATCCGGCCGTTCAGGCCCAGAAAACACCGCTGGCGACAAGTCGGCCAAGGACACGCATTACGCCACTCTACGGCGCGCGCATCGCGACGCCAAGCGTGAGCGTGGCGAAATTCCGACGCCGCAACCACAGAAGCGCAAACCGCGCAACGCGGACGACTGGAAGCCGCCGGCGCTGGCCCCCGACCAGGTCTATCTCTACGGCCTGCATACGGTTCGTGCGGCTCTCGCCAACCCCGAGCGGAAGAACATCAAGCTGTCGGCGACGCAAAACGCGCTCGTGCGGCTTGAGATCGGACCGGTCGAGGAACTCGGCATTCCGGTCGAAATCGTCTCGCCGCAGGATATCGACAAGGTGCTTGGTCCCGAGGCAATCCACCAGGGCGTCATGCTGGAGACGCGTCCCCTGCCCGTCCGTCGCCTGGAGGCATTGAAGGATAGCCCACTGCTGCTGGTGCTCGATCAGGTGACCGATCCGCATAATGTCGGCGCCATCATGCGCTCGGCCGTGGCCTTCGACGCCGGCGCCGTCATCACCACCCAGCGACATAGCCCAACCGAATCGGGCGTGCTGGCGAAATCCGCTTCCGGCGCGCTGGAGCTGATACCCTATATACAGATCACCAATCTCGCCGATGCGCTCGGCGAGCTTCACCGTCTCGGCTTCGTCACCATCGGCCTTGATTCGGAAGGGCCGGCGGCGCTCGAGGGCACGTTTTCGGGCGAGAAAGTCGCGCTTGTCCTCGGCTCCGAGGGTAAGGGGCTGCGCCAGAAAACGCGCGAAACGGTAAATGCGCTGGCGCGCCTCGACATGCCCGGCGCCATCAAGTCGCTCAATGTATCGAACGCGGCCGCTATCGCCCTTTATGCAGCGCGGTCTTATCTGAAAATCTAGCGGCGCTGGGGCTGCCGCTGCAGATTTGGGGGAATTTGCCTTGATCCGTACTTTTAGCCTCGCGGCCGCTTCCGCCGCCCTCATCCTTGCCACCGGCCAACCGGCAGGCGCCGTCGATGACGAACTTATCAAGGCGCAAGCCGGAATATGGCTCTTGGCACCCGAAAGCGGCGCCAAGGGTTGCCGCATTACCTTCGAAACCACGCCGGCGGCCGGCGGCTACGCCATCAGCGGCGCGGACGCATGCGCCTCCACCCTGCCCGCGCTTGCCAAAGCGGCCGCCTGGAATTTCGGCGAAGACGGCACACTGGCCCTGACCGACGCGACGCAGAAAGTGGTGGCGCGATTCCAGCAAGAAGAAGAAGGTTCGCCCTGGGAAATCGAAGAGGGTGACCCGATGTGGCTGTTGCCGGCGCTTGGCGATGTCGACCATGTCCCAACCATCGCAAGCGTCGCCGGAACTTGGGAGATCCAGCAGCCTGGCGGCAAAACCATCTGCAGCATTACGCTCTCCAGCGATGCCGACACGGACGGGACACCCAAGATGTCACCGGGCAGCGACTGCCCTGCCAATATCGGCGATCTCAAGCTTTCCCTCTGGGTCATGGAGGGTTTCGGCCTGGTGATGATGGGCACGGACGGCTCTTCGCTCTCTTTCGACATGCGGCCGGATGGCAGCTTCCAGAAATCCGAGGAGGAAGAGGGAGAGCCCTTGGTTCTGGTCCGCAAGCAGGGCGGTTAAAGCTACCATTAGGGCGGTTCAGCGAACGACGATCGGCTGCGGATGTCCGGCGGATGGCTCCCACGGCGAGCGCTCCGTGACCGGACATCCATCCTGCAGCTTTGACCAGGAGGTGACGTTGAGGTTCATCTGGCATCGCGCGAGATAGCTCTTGCCGTCCACATTCATACAGGCGATCTCGCCGACCTGGTGTAGCGTTCCGTCCTTGCTTTTACAGTAGCAATTCTGCCCGGCCATCGCCGGTGCGCTTGCAATCGCAACAAACGACAAGCCCAAGACAATAGGCCTCAATGCCTCGCTCATGGATGCACCCTCGCCCTCCGTTGATGGGAGAAAGTGTATGCCTATTTTATGTGTTGTAAATGTACATACCTCCGGCGGATTCCCATTCGGAGATCGGGCAAATCATCCCTGAGGTCAGCAATACGCCACCGACGCTAATGCACCTCACAGCGATCCCAATGGCCCGGCATAGCTCAGTGAATCGACGGATCCGAATCGTCAAAGAAAGTCCTAATACCATCGCGTGCGATCGTCGCCAGGAACTCGTCGAAGGCCTCACGGTCGGTCGCGAAGGGCTCTTCCCATTCGATGAGATCCTCCTCCGGCGTGATGACTTCCATTCGCCAATCTTGCTGGGTGCCCGCCGGACGGAAGATATCGACGAGCACGGTCACGCCGTCCTCGGTAAACTCACCGGAGAGCTCGGAATGTTCGAGTTTGGGCTTCTTGGGTTTGGTGGTCATGTTTCTCTACACGCAGCAATGACGAGAATCACATGTTAGCGGTCGGCCTCACCTTTTCAAAGGGCAGCGGCTTTTCAACAGCATGCTGTTGCAGGTGAAGTCCCGCACCAGGGGCGCAGGCTCGCTTTTTCCGGCCTATCATTGGGAGCGGGCACAACTCCAGATGAAGCGCACGTGAACGCTACCCTCAGGCCACGTTCATCCCCTGGCTATTACCTTTGAATCAACGTCCTCGGAGACGTTGTACAAGAGCAAAATGTTCGGAGACCCCCGGTGAACAAGTTCTTTATCGCTTCTGCAATCGCCCTCGCCTCTCTTGCAGCCACAACCCTTCCCTCCCAGGCACAAGGCTACAATCCCTATTACCACCACCATCACTATCCCGATTATCACCACCGCCACTGCTACACGAAGGTCGTGAAGGAATGGCACCACGGCCATAGGGTCGTTCGGGAAGAGCGTGTCTGCCGATAATATTTCTATATTTCTACATCGGGCCCGGCCTTGCGCCGGGCTTTTCTTCGCGGTGACATCCGTCATGGCACCGAACCTGTCGAAGCCTCCAACCTTTACGAGATCGTCGGAAGACAATTTTAGGCCGGTTGGCCGCCGAACCATTGAACGAAACGCCGCTGCTTTAAGGCAGATGTCAGCTGGATGCTTGACGAGAAGGAGGCTGGTGGTCGCTCGAACAGGAGCCATGATATGAATCAAGCAATTCGGTCCGAGGCCTTTTCGAAGGTTCCGGAAATTACTCTGCTCTTTTGGATTATCAAAATTTTGACAACGGGCGTGGGGGAAACAACCTCCGATTTTCTCGCCCACCGGTATGATCCGGTCATTGTGGTCGCGATTTCCTTCCTAGTGCTTTGTACGTGTCTCGCCCTGCAGCTCTTCGTGCGACGATATATGCCACTGGTTTATTGGCTGGCGATCGTGCTCGTCAGCATCTTTGGCACCATGGCTGCCGACGTACTCCACGTGGGTCTCGGCATACCCTACACCGTCTCGACGAGCTTCTTTCTGCTGTCGTTGGCCTTGATTTTTGCGGTTTGGTATCTGTCCGAACGCACACTCTCCATTCACAGCATCTTCAGCCCAAGACGCGAATTGTTTTACTGGGCCGCCATTTTGACGACCTTTGCTCTGGGTACGGCGGCCGGGGATCTGGCGGCCACGACATTCGGATTGGGTTATCTTGGCGGCGGGCTATTTTTTCTGCTGGTCTTCGCCTTGCCTGGGCTGGCCTATCGCTTCGGATTGCTGGGCGAGATTATGGCTTTCTGGCTCGCCTATATCTTTACGCGTCCCCTTGGGGCTTCCTTCGCCGATTGGGCGGGCGTGACGCCCGATCGCGGCGGTCTCGATTTGGGGACAGGCCCGGTCAGCCTTGTTCTTGGCGCTATTATAGCGCTGCTCGTCGGACTGTCGGCATGGCGTCATAGGTCCAAACCGGCCATGCGCCGTGACGGCGCGGCCTGGGACCCAGCTGGCTAGATGGCCCTACTTGGCCTAACATGGCTGCACAATTTCGAAAAACGCGTTCGTCGGTTAGCGGGCCGCAATCCGCTTCAATAGCTCTTGTTGCTTCTTATAAGCATCCGGGATGTTGCCGTTGGCGAGCGATGCTGTGCAGTCTTCCAAGGCCTTTTTTAGATCGCCTAGTTCCATATGGGCGTAGCATCGATTGTTGAACGCAACGGCGACGTCGTCCTTGCCTGTCGATTTGACATCATACAGATAGTCGTACTTGTTGAGCACATTGAGCGCTTCCGGGTTGTCGTTTCGGCCAAAGTAAATCATTGACAAGCCAATCGCGGCCGAAGCTCGCCAGCCATTCTTGGACGCTGCGACCGCGCTAAACTCTTTGATTGCGTTGTCGTCATCGTGCAATTCGCGAAATGCGGACCCGCGCCAATATCGGGCGGTCATACCATTTGCCTGATCATTCGCTAGCTCTGCGCACTCGTCGACCGCAGCTTCATACTTTTTCTGCTGGAAATAGCCGTAGCAAACGAGCAACTGGCTATCGGAGCTAGCTCCTAGCGCAACCGCTTCTTGTGCTACGTCGACAGAGTCTGCGTAACGACGTTGCTTGGCATAGACCTTCGCCATCTGCTCCTTGATCGCGGCAGTCGCCGCGTCTTGCTCTTCCGTCGATGGGAACTTCGCGGGCAGCAGGTCGCGCAGCGCCTCTTGGTACTTGCTGAGTGCATTGTCGAGATTGCCCTGCCGCAGCCACGTCTTGGCGACGAGGCTATCGATCATGTAGTGATTGTGAGAATTGCTATCTTCACGCAGTCGCGTATCGCTCTCGTAACCATTGGCGGCCGCCTGGAGGACTGGTCCCGCATAGGTCTCCGACCCTGCCGTATCAATCATAGAGGAAAGAACGTCCTCGACGGCTTTGGTTGCGATGTAGTTGTCTCTTTGACCTAACTCGCTCAGCGCTTCGACCACCCTGCCCTCGCGATCGCCAGTCATATTTGTCTTCATGAACTCGCGCACGCATTCGGAGAGGCGCTGATAGTCGCTGTTTTCCCTATCATCCTGACATTGCGAGGAAGCCGTACTCAAGAGGTAGCGATAGACATCCAGGTCAAGGAGTTTGGTCGCGATGCCATTAGGGTCGGTCGACTTAAAATGGTCAACAAAGCTGAACATGACGTCGACATTACCACCCCATTTGGGCTGGAGAGCGGAAAGAACAACATCATAGGGCGGGAAGAAAGTCGGAAACTTGGAGATGCTGTCTTGTAGGGCTTGACCCATTTTGTCCGAATAGCCGGACCCGTGCAGGATTTCCAAACGCAACAACTGAAGATAGGGTTCGTTGGCATCGAGCTGAAGCGCTCGGTCGATGTCCAGCTCACTCTTATGCATGTCATCCACAAACTCCTGGACGCCCTGTTCACTCACCGTGCTGACGTATCCATGACCACGTCGGAACCAACCCGCGTCGTAATGGAATTTCGCGCGGAGCAAATGCGCGACCATGCTGTCGGGGCATTTCTGAACCCAACCGCTTAGTTGCGTCTCGAACTGCAGATCGGCTGGATCGATGAGGACATCAAGGAAATGCTTGATGGGACGTACATTCGGGGTGGGCAGGTGACCCGCCTTAAGGACGTTCTGCGTCAATCTTTCAGCGGTTTCAAAATCCGAACGCATAATTGCAGCACGAACGAGCCTTGCATTCTCCAGAGTGCCACCGTTAGCCTTTTGCAAAGGATTAGCAAGCGACACGCTTTCACGCAGGTTCCACGACGCAAACGCGTTCTCGGCCCCCTTCACCGATGTATGTTGAAGTCTAATCGCGATCGTCAGAGCAATCGACAGCGCGAGCATCGAAGACAATATCATCGAACGACGAGTCACGACGGCCACCCTTGGGCTCAGTTTGATGGAAAGTCGTCAAAGACAGTACGCGTGTAACTTTAAAGAGAATCTTCTACTATATATGCAATTTTAGCGGAAATAACCTTTGTCACCGCGCGATCAAGCGTGGCAATGCCGACTGGCGATTAAGCGTGTTGTTTGGGAATGGGCTCTATCCATGTCGTATGGAATCGCCGAATTCTAAGAGGAATACCCAGAAACAAAGGAAAGTCGGATGTGTCATGAAACACGCGTCCCACCCGCAATTAGCGGAAGAGGAGCACGATAAACCACTGAAATCCTTGGGAAGAGTGTTGGTGCCCCCGGCAGGGTTCGAACCCGCGACCCCCTGATTACAAATCAGGTGCTCTACCAACTGAGCTACAAGGGCACATCGGCATGCCAAGTAGCAGATTTTCATTTCCTGTAAAGGGAAAATCCGCCGTCCGGCTTTGGTGCCGCAGATCAAAAGACCTTTGCGGGTTCACCAGTTTCCGCAAAACGTCTTGTCGCATAGGGGGAATATCATTACCTAGTATGATTATTCAAAGGAAATTGCATGTCACGCGCTTTTCAATCTGTTTGTTTTCTCGCATCGACCGCGCCGGAAGCCCAGGCCGCGCGTGAAGAATTAATTCGACTTTACGGCCAGACGCCGCAGGAAGATGCGGATATTGTCGTTGCGCTCGGCGGCGATGGCTTCATGCTGCAGACGCTGCACAATACGATGAACTCCGGCAAGCGCGTCTATGGCATGAATCGCGGCTCAATCGGCTTCCTGATGAACGATTATCGCACGGAATGCCTGGCCGAGCGTATCGATGCGGCGGTCGAAAATGCCTTTCATCCGCTGCAGATGAGCACGCGCAACGAAGACGGCAGCACGTCCGTCGCGCTTGCCATCAACGAAGTGTCGCTATTTCGCCAGTCCTATCAGGCGGCGAAGCTGAAGGTCGAGATCGACGGTCATGTCCGTCTGCCGGAACTGATCTGCGATGGCCTGATGGTGACGACGCCCGCCGGCTCAACCGCCTACAATCTTTCCGCCCACGGCCCCATCCTGCCGCTGGAGGCGCCGCTGCTCGCCATCACCCCCGTTAGTGCTTTCCGCCCGCGTCGCTGGCGCGGCGCCCTGTTGCCGAATAAGGTGACAATCGACATCACCGTGCTGGAGCCGGAAAAACGCCCGGTCAACGCGGTTGCCGACAACACCGAGGTCAAATCCGTCGTGGGCGTCAGGATCGCCCAGACCGAAGACACGACGGCGCGCATCCTGTCGGATCCGGACAGGTCGTGGTCGGAGCGGATATTGGCGGAGCAGTTTTCGGATTGAGGATTGCCACACAAGCCTGTATAGTAAGCTAGACGCATGGAGCTATACAGATGGTGCTTAGCATCCGAAATGAAGAGGCGGATACACTCGCCAGGGAACTGGCCAGGATCGACCAAACAACCGTAACAGATGCCGTTATTGTTGCGCTGAGGGAGGCGATCAACATGCGCCTGCGCCGGGAAGCACCAAGCGAGACGGCTCGCAAAATTCTCGCTAAACGTGGCTTGTCTTTTGCGCCAAACCGGAAACCGGTGCCGCCTGAGGCTTATCACCAGCTTGATCACGATCTCAACGGCGACGAATAATGTTTGTCGATGCCTGCGCGATCGTGTCCATGATGGCGGGCGAGGACAGCGCCAAGGCCTACGAGGCAGCGCTGTTAGATGCCACCTCCCCTTCAACGTCAGCTTTGGCCGCATGGGAAGCTATCATCGTGCTCTCGCGGCCGGACCAGCTCAATTGCAAATACAGCGAAGTCGAGGGTGCTGTCCTTGAATGGCTGGATGCGCGCAACATTCGCCTTCAGGAACCGGATTCGCCGCGCCGTGTACTGTCCTTCGCCGTTGCAGTCGCCGAAAAACATGGCATCGGTCGCCGTCACCTGAGCAACTTTGATTGTTTTCACTATGCCTATGCGAAAGCGATGAGTACGCCGCTTCTGACACTAGACCAATTGTTGCGCGAGACTGATATCGACAGCGTGCCTCGAGCGTAGCCGCTGTTGAGCCGGCGCCTGCGGCTCGCGATCTGCATTTCAGGGAGATTTTGCAGCGACCTCATCAGTTCCGAAGAACTTCCTGCAGCGCTTCCGGAAATAGAGGCGTGCCCTCTTCCAGACTTCTCCAAAACCCATGTTCACCGTTGCCTTCGATATCTGGAAAGAATGTACGGTCGTACATTGCTTCGTCGACGCATCGGCACTCCACAAGCAACGCGATTTCATGTCTGAGCGCCTCATTCGCAACGAAGAATGATTCCGTAACTCCCAGCATGCGCGCCGATTCAACGATCATGCCGATCTCTTCCCGAACCTCGCGCACGGCTGCAGCCGCGGCGGTCTCGTTGAGCAAGATGCCGCCGCCAAAAGGGCGATGATAGACGATATCTCGCGTGGAATCCCTTCCCTCGAACACCAACAGGCATTCGGTCTTCGGATGCCGAACAATGGCAAGCGCGATGACACGGATATGCGGATCAGACATTGACGGCTCGCCGAAATCGTTGACCGGTTAGCTCACTAGCCATCCCGTGACTACCGTGTTACGCACAAAAAAAGCCCCGTCTCCGGGGCCTTTCTTCAATCAAACAGATCCCACTCTTAGTCCACGTCATCCACGACCGCATCGGCCGCGCCGCTGATGCGGTGCGCGAGGGCGGCTTCCATGAATTCATTGAGATCGCCGTCGAGCACGTCATCCGGGGCCGTGCTGGCGACGCCGGTGCGCAGGTCCTTGACGAGCTGATAGGGCTGAAGAACGTAGGAACGGATCTGATGGCCCCAGCCGATATCGGTCTTCGAGGCGGCTTCGGCGTTGGCAGCTTCTTCCCGCTTCATCAGTTCCGCTTCGTACATGCGGGCGCGTAGCATGTCCCAGGCCTTGGCACGGTTCTTGTGCTGCGAACGTTCCTGCTGGCACTGCACGACGATGCCAGTCGGGATGTGCGTAATGCGGACGGCCGAGTCTGTCGTATTGACGTGCTGGCCGCCAGCGCCGGACGAACGATAGGTGTCGATGCGGCAGTCGCTTTCGTTGATCTCGATCTGGATCGAGTCGTCGACGACAGGGTAGACCCAGATCGACGAGAACGACGTATGACGACGGGCGTTGCTGTCGTAGGGCGAGATGCGCACCAGGCGGTGAACGCCCGATTCAGTCTTCAGCCAGCCATAGGCATTGTGGCCCTTGACCAGAAGCGTCGCCGATTTGATGCCGGCTTCTTCGCCGTCGTGGACTTCGAGCAATTCCACCTTGAAGCGCTGCCGCTCGGCCCAGCGGGTATACATGCGCAGCAGCATGTTCGCCCAGTCCTGGCTCTCGGTACCGCCAGCACCGGAATGGACTTCCAGGTAGGTGTCGTTGGAATCGGCCTCGCCCGACAACATGGCTTCCACTTGCCGGCGCGCAGCTTCCGTCTTCAGGCCCTTGAGAGCCTCTTCGGCCTCGCGGACGACATCGGGATCGCCCTCTTCCTCGCCAAGCTCGATCAGCTCGACATTGTCGGAAAGCTGCCGCTCCAGGGCACGCACGCCATTGACGCCGTCATCCAGCTGCTGGCGCTCACGCATCAGCTTCTGCGCTTCGGTGGCATCGTTCCAGAGGGTCGGATCCTCTGCCTTGTTGTTCAACCAGTCCAGTCGTCTTACCGCCTGATCCCAGTCAAAGATGCCTCCTCAGCAAGCTGATGGCCTGCTTGGTTTCGTCGACTACATTTTCGATTTCCGCTCGCATATTCCCGCTTCTTTATTCGGCCGTTCGCTATGAACGGCTGTTCGATTCAAAGAGTGCTGGTGACATAGTTACACATGCCGCGACTGTAAAGCCCCGCGGCAAGATCATCGAAGAAATCCGATGAGATCAGAAGAGACCGCCCGCACCGGAGGTGACCGCCTGGTTGGCCTGCGGCGAGGTCTTGAGAATTTCCTCGGGCGCGACCTGCGCCGACGCATCGCCGCCGCCGATGACCGTATAGGTCGTGGCCGGGCCGGTGCCGGGCTTGAAGGCCTCCATGATGGCGTCGGGATCACCGGTTTGCGCAGCCATACCGGTCGCGCGGTTGACGGCCATCATGTTCATGCCCGCCGGGACCTGGAACTTCTGCGGCGGCTGATCCTTGGTGGCAGCCTGCATGAACTCGTTGAAGATCGGCGCAGCGATCGAGCCGCCGGTCGCTCCCCGGCCAAGCGTGCTCGGCGTGTCGTAGCCGATATAAAGGCCGGCGACGAGGCTCGGCGTAAAGCCGACGAACCAGGCGTCCTTCTCATCATTGGTCGTGCCGGTCTTGCCGGCGACATCGGTATTGAGCTTCACCTTGCCGGCGGCCGTGCCGCGGACGACGACGCCCTGCATCATCGACGTGACCTGATAGGCCGTCATCGGATCAAGCACCTGCTCGCGGTTGTCGGCGATGACGGGCTCGTCCTGGTTCTGCCACTCGCTGAAATTGCAGGTGTCGCAGACGCGTTCCTCGTGCTTGAAGATGGTCGCGCCGTAACGGTCCTGAATCCGGTCGATCAAGGTCGGCTTGATCTGCTTGCCGCCATTGGCGATGACCGAATAGGCGGAAACCATGCGCAGCACCGTCGTCTCGCCGGCGCCAAGCGCCATGGCAAGCACCGGATTCATATGGTCGTAGATTCCGAAACGGTCGGCATATTCGGCGACCAGCGGCATGCCCATATCGGCGGCGAGACGCACGGTCATCAGGTTGCGCGAATGCTCGATGGCAAAGCGCAGCGTATGGGCGCCGCCGCCCTCGCCTTCGTAGTTTTCCGGCTTCCACACCTGCCCGTTGCTGAGCGTGATCTGGAGCGGATCGTCGAGAATGACCGACGCCGGCGTATAGCCATTGTCCATGGCCGCGGCGTAAACGAAGGGCTTGAAGGACGAGCCCGGCTGGCGTTTTGCCTGGGTGGCGCGGTTGAACTCCGATTGCGCATAGGAGAAGCCGCCGACCATGGCGAGCACGCGGCCGGTATGCGGATCCATGGCGACGAGGCCACCCTGCACCTTCGGCGGCTGGCGCAGGCGATAGGTGCTGGAATCGGCATCGCCGGTCTTCTGGACGTAGATGACGTCACCAGCATTCAGCACGCCGCTCGGCGATTTCGCCGTCTTGGCGCCATTCGCCGAGCGATAAGCCCAGCGCATGTCGGCGGCGGCGATCGTACCACGCTTGCGGTCGCCTGCGACCTTGCCGGCAGCGTCGACACTCGGCTGCAGGCCGATATCGACCGTCTGGTCGGACACCGAAAGCACGACGGCCAACTGCCATTCCGGCACATCACCTAAGGCCGGGATCTTCGCAAGTTCCGAGCCCCAGTCCTGCGATGTCGCGATCTGCTTGATCGGGCCGTGGAAGCCGCGGCGCTCGTCATAGTCCACAAGACCGTCCTGTAGTGCCTTGCGCGCTTCCAGCTGCATTTGCGGATCGAGCGAGGTGCGTACCGAAAGCCCGCCCTCATAAAGCATCTTCTCGCCGTATTGGTCGATCAACTGCCGGCGAACTTCTTCGGAGAAATAGTCAGAGGCGAAAAGCGACGGACCATTCTTCGGGGGGACGACGCCGAGCGGCTGCTTCTTGGCGTCTTCGCCATCGCTCTGGCTGACATAGCCGTTCTCGACCATGCGGTCGATCACCCAGTTGCGGCGCGTCATCGCCGCGTCGGGGTGGCGGAACGGATTATAGTTGGACGGGCCCTTGGGCAGCGAAGCGAGATAGGCCGAATCGGCAATGGTCAGCTCGTTCACCGACTTGTCGAAATAGGTGAGCGCAGCACCAGCAATGCCATAGGAATTGAGGCCGAAATAGATCTCGTTGAGATAAAGCTCGAGGATCTTGTCCTTGCTATAGGTCTGCTCGATGCGGAAGGAGAGGATCGCTTCCTTGATCTTGCGGTCGAAGGTCTGGTCGGCCGAAAGCAGGAAGTTCTTGGCAACCTGCTGGGTGATGGTCGATGCGCCGACGAAACGGCGGCCGGAACCGATATTTTGGAGGTTGACGGCAACGGCGCGCATCAGGCCGCCGACATCGACGCCGGGATGATTGTAGAAATTCTTGTCTTCGGCTGAAAGGAAAGCGGCCTTGACGCGGTCGGGAATGGCCTGGATCGGCAGGAACAGCCGGTTCTCCCGCGAATATTCCTTCATCAGTGCACCGTTGCCGGCATGAATGCGGGTCGTCACCGGCGGCGCGTACTTCGCGAGGACCTCGTAGTCGGGCAGATCCTTGGAGACGACGCTCAGATAAATAGCCGCAGCCGCAGCCGCACCCAGGAACAGGATGCAGCCCAGCCCAAAGAAATATCCAATCAGTCTGACCATATAAAGCTACCGGTGCTTCTCTTCATGCGGCGCATGTGCGAGACCATCGCACATTCACGGGCGTTTTGCACGCTCAAGGTGTTAATGCAAGACGGCAACGGCACAAAGCCGTGCATGCCGCCCGCGGGCAAACAGTACTTCGCTGTAACGGCGGGAATGTGAGCAAAATAGGGCTCCCCGCCAGTATTCCTCAATTCATCCCAGCCCATAAGCAGCGGCTGTTACATGGAAGACACGAACAGCGCTCGCCGTCCGCATTCTCAGCCGCCATTCGCAATGGTCGAAACGCGGTATTGTTTCACGGCATCGGTCAGTCGGTCGGCCAATTTCTGCCGCCAATCCGGATCGAGCAGCAGCTTCTCATCATCCTTGTTCGAAAGGAAGCCTAGTTCGAGCAAAATCGAGGGAACGTCGGGCGCTTGGAGCACGCGGAAGCCGGCATGACGATGCGGATTGTTGATCATGGCGATCTGGCCGTTGAACGAGGTCAGCACATCCTGTGCCAGCGAAATGGAAAAAGCCTGCGTCTCGCGCCGCGTCAAATCCATCAGAATATCGGCGACGGCAGCGGGCTGGGCCTGCGTGTCGGCACCGGCGAGCTGATCGGAATTGTTTTCGCGGTCAGCGACTTCGCTTGCGAGCTTATCGGAGGCCTTATCGGAGATCGTATAGACCGTGGCGCCTCGGATATCCTTTTGCTTCAGCGTGTCGGCATGCAGCGAGATGAACAGCGAGGCATGGTTCTGTCGGGCGATGGTCACTCGCTGCGACAACGACAGATATTCGTCCTTGTCGCGCGTCAGAAAGGCCTTGATGCCGGGCTGGGCATTCAGCTTGTCCGCCAGGAGCTTGGCGAAGGTGAGCGTGATTTCCTTTTCCTGCGTGACGCCGTCGCTGGCCGTCGCACCGGCGTCGATACCGCCGTGA
Organism: Rhizobium mayense; assembly: GCF_030272705.1. GTDB lineage: Bacteria > Pseudomonadota > Alphaproteobacteria > Rhizobiales > Rhizobiaceae > Rhizobium > Rhizobium mayense. The sequence continues at coordinate 15,147 of NZ_JARFYM010000014.1, forward strand.
CCGGCGTCGACCGCCACGAGAAAGGAGCCGGGATCAGCCTTTTCCATCGGCGCCACCGGACCGACATCTTTTGCGGTGTCGTCGTTGGTCCAGCTTTCCTGCTTGATCAGCTCCGCAAATTGCGCGGCGGGCAGCATTTCGGCGTCGAGTACGAGGCGATGCCCCTTGCCGCTTTCGTCAGGCTGCACCTTGGCCATGACCAGCTTCACCGGCTTGGCGGCCGTCAGCACGATGCGGGCGCTGTCCTCATCCATGGTGCCGTAGCGTATGTCCTTGAAGAGGCCGACCGGCTTCAGGTCACCAGCAGGAAAGCCAAAGGCCGTTGCCGGAAGGTCAATGACAACACGCACTGGGTTGTCGAGATAATGAACCGTGAACGTCGGCTCGCGGTCCATATCGATGACGATTCGGGTGCGGGCATCGTCGCCGGCGATGCGTGCGCCGTAGGCCAACAAGGGATCGGCTGCGGCCACGGCTGTCGCTAGCGGCGAAAGGATTGAAAGAGCCGTCACTGCGAGGGCTACTGCTGCAATTCGCAAAGCCCTCACCTCATTCTCCGTCGCATGCCGCTATCCCTTTAACAACTGCTCACCGCGCCCCATATCGATTTCAATGTTGTTTTTGAAGTCCAAAAATAACGGGAAGATCACGGGTAATGCGATGGTGTTGATGTGATGGCGCGCCGGGAGAAGAATCGGAAACGCCGTCCCCGCATCCTCATCACACGACGAATCCATCAATATTATGGCATACTTGGCTTTCCCCTTGCTATTGTGACAGATTAAACATACAACGCATATTAGGGTAGAAGTGTTGACGGGATAGAGTCGCCGCAAAGGCAGCCGCCTCGAGTACCAGGCGCCATAAGCGGCCGTCATCCGCCGTCTCCGGTGCTTCTGCTCCCATACTGGATATCTGAATTTCCGGTTTTGCGCGGGAAATTCATCGGTGGAGAGCCACCAAACGCTCTTTAAAGAGAGCACATTCATCGGACCCGGTTGATGGGTCTAAGGCATTGTCGATCTCGTTTGGTTACGGATGGTACCGCAGCAGCTTTTTCAGGAAGTGAACAGACCCCGGGGAACTGATGTCCCGGCTGTTGTCTGGCTGCTGTCATCGCAAAACAACCAATCGCGACTTTCATTATCCGGTGCAGCAATGGTGGATCGCATCCAGCCTGTCCTAACGGCAGGCCGGCGCCTTTCCGCATGCCGGCGCCGAGGAGCACAGCTTTCATGGCAGACAAAATGCTTATCGATGCGTCTCACGAGGAAGAGACGCGTGTTGTTGTCGTTCGCGGGAACCGCATAGAAGAATTTGACTTCGAGTCGCAGCACAAGAAGCAGATCCGCGGCAACATCTATCTCGCCAAGGTGACGAGGGTTGAGCCCTCGTTGCAGGCCGCCTTCGTGGATTACGGCGGCAACCGGCACGGTTTCCTGGCCTTTGCCGAAATCCATCCTGACTACTATCAGATCCCGCTGGCCGACCGGCAGGCGCTCCTGAAGGCGGAAGCCGAGGAGCATCGCCGTGACGACGATGTCGAACATGTCGAAACCGCGCTCGATCTTTCCCAGCAGGAACAGCCCGACATCGGCATCGTCCACAAGGACGAACCTGAAGCTGAAGCGGTTGTCGCAGACGAAGCCCAAGCCGAAGAAGCCCCTGCCCTTGAGGTAGCGGCTCCCGCCGAGGAAGCTCCGGCAAAGAAGCCGAAGCCGCGCCGCAGCCGCAAGAAAGTAGTCGCGGAAGCAGCCGCCGAAGAGGCGCCTGCAGTCGAAGCGACGGCAACGGTCGATGCGCCCAGCGAAGACGAGGAAGGCCCGTCCGGCGAAATGGCCGCGATGGTCGAAACCGACTCGATTTCCGAAGACGTCGACGTTTCCAAGCGCCGTCACGATGACGACGATGATGACGATCACGACCATGAAGAGGAAGTGATCGAATCCGTCGGCGCCGAAGACGCGATGGAAGAGGTTCCGGATCGCACACAGCGCAAGCCGCGCAAGCAGTACCGCATCCAGGAAGTCATCAAGCGCCGTCAGATCCTGCTGGTGCAGGTGGCCAAGGAAGAGCGCGGCAACAAGGGTGCGGCGCTCACCACCTATCTGTCGCTCGCAGGCCGCTATTCGGTTCTGATGCCGAACACGGCGCGCGGCGGCGGCATCTCCCGCAAGATCACCAATCCGCAGGACCGCAAGCGCCTCAAGGAAATTGCCAAGATGCTCGAAGTGCCGCAGGGCATGGGCGTCATCCTGCGTACCGCCGGCGCCAACCGCACCAAGGTCGAGGTCAAGCGCGACTTCGAATATCTGATGCGCCTGTGGGAAAACGTCCGCACGCTGACACTGGCATCGACCGCTCCTTGCTTGGTCTACGAAGAAGGCAGCCTGATCAAGCGTTCGATCCGCGACCTCTACAACAAGGATATCGGCGAGATCATCGTTGCCGGCGAAGAAGGCTATCGTGAAGCGAAAGATTTCATGAAGATGCTGATGCCGAGCCACGCCAAGGTGGTTCAGCCCTATCGCGACATTCACCCGATCTTTTCGCGCTCCGGCATCGAGGCGCAGCTCGACCGCATGCTGCAGCCGCAGGTGACGTTGCGTTCAGGCGGGTACCTGATCATGAACCAGACGGAAGCGCTGGTTTCGATCGACGTCAACTCCGGCCGCTCGACCCGAGAGCATTCGATCGAGGATACCGCGCTCCAGACCAATCTGGAAGCGGCCGAGGAAATTGCGCGCCAGCTGCGACTGCGCGACCTTGCCGGCCTGATCGTCATCGACTTCATCGACATGGAAGAAAAGCGCAATAACCGCGCTGTAGAGAAGAAGCTGAAGGAGTGCCTGAAGAACGATCGCGCCCGCATCCAGGTCGGCCGCATCTCGCATTTCGGCCTTCTGGAGATGTCGCGCCAGCGCATCCGCGCTTCGGTTCTCGAAAGCACGACGCAGATCTGCTCGCATTGCGGCGGCACTGGCCACGTGCGGTCACAGTCTTCCGTTGCGCTGCATGTTCTGCGCGGCATCGAGGAATATCTGCTTAAGAATACGACGCACGATATCACCGTGCGGACGACACCGGACATCGCGCTTTACCTGCTGAACCACAAGCGTCAGACGATCGTCGATTACGAAAACCGCTTCGGCGTCTCCATCGTCATCGACGCGGACAATGCCGTCGGCACGCAGCATTTCGCGATTGACCGCGGCGAGCCGGTGGAAAATCCGGTGAAGATCGAAACTCTGTTCAATTTCGCCGCCATTCCGGAGGATGAAGACGACGACATCGTCATCGAAGCCGATGAGGACGAAGACGAAGAACTCGAAGAAAAGGCCGCCGGCGTCGAGCAGCAACCTGTCGCCCGGTCCGAAGTCAACGAGGGCGGACGCAAGCGCAAGCGCCGTCGCCGCCGTCGCGGCCGTGGCAGTGACACCCAGGTCGCTTCCGAGTCCGCCGATACATCCGAGGAGGATGGTAACGAGGACGCGGATGAAGGCGACGAGGACGACAGCAGCGGCAGCAGCGAAGTCGCTGCCGTGTCCGGCGACGATGGACAGCAGAAGCGCAAGCGCCGCCGTCGCGGGAAGCGCGGTGGCCGCCGCAATCGTGACGGTGAAGGCAATGAACTGGCCGCCGGCAGTGAAGCGGTAGCTTCCGACGAAGGCGCCGACGATGAGAGTGACGGCGAAGAGGATGTCGCTGTGACCGTCGCTGAAATCATTGTCACCGAAGGTGAAGCTGCCGTCGAAAGCCAACCGGCCATGGCGGCAGTCGAAACTGCGCCCGTCGTCGCCGAAGAGGTAAAGCCCAAGAGCCGTAGCCGTCGCAAGCCGAAAGCCGAAGCATCACCAGTCGAAGCGCCGGTCGCCGAAGAGGCACCCGCAGTCGACGCGGAGGTCGAAACTGTTGCCGAAATCGCCGGCGATCTCGACAGTGCCGTCGAACCGGTGGCCGCAGCGGAACCCGAGGTGATCGAAGCCGAGAGCAAGCCGATACGCGCCAACCGCGAGTCGAACGTCACTTCCTCCGAACCGGTGGTCAGATCCACCCGCACCAGCGAAGGCGGCGAGACCGATGGCGAGCCGACCAAGCCTAAGAAGGCCGGTTGGTGGCAACGCCGCGGTTTCTTCTGAACACTGCTGTTCGGACCGAAATAAACAAAATCCGGCCGTGGCAACGCGGCCGGATTTTGTTTTGGATGATCATAGGCGAATATCGTCGGCTATCGACGTTCTTCTTCTGCCACTCACCCTCCTCACAAGTGCGGCGACGAGCGAGAAGACCAACAGCGACAAATAGCGCTCTCACACCAGCCCTCGTCCTTCGAGGGTCGCTTCGCTCCCGCCTCAGGATGAGGGCTAATCTTCTACGTCTAACCGCGAGTTACCCGTACGCTGCCGCACGCCGCAAAGCCGGCTCCGCCTCATCCTGAGGCCGGAGCGAAGCGACCCTCGAAGGACGGGGCGGCCCGATCCAAACCACTGATACAAAAGTCTATTTCAGCCAGGCCGCGATGCGTTCCGCCGCCTCCTCGATCTCCGCGTTCGAGCCGGCATAGGAGATGCGCATAGTGCGGTGTCCCTCGATCGGATCGAAGTCGAGGCCGGGGGTGGCGGCGACGTTGATTTCGGCCAGCATCTTGCGGGCGAAGGCCATACTATCGTTGGTGAACTTGCTGACATCGACATAGGCATAAAAAGCGCCGTCCATCGGCGAAGCGATGGAAAAACCGATTTCCGGCAGACGGCGCATTAGAAAATCACGGTTGCGGCGATAGCTTTCGCGGTAAACGTCCAGCTCGGCTCCTGCCCCGAGCGCCGCGGCGGCGGCAATCTGCGAAAGTTCGGGCGCTGAGATATAGAGGCTCTGGGCGACGCGCTCGATCGGGCGCACCAGTCGCTCCGGCAGCACCATCCAGCCGATACGCCAGCCGGTCATGCAATAATATTTCGAGAAGGAATTGATGACGATCGCTTCGTCGGTCAGTTCCAGCGCGCTCGTCTCTTCGCCGACGAAGGTCAAGCCGTGATAGATCTCGTCGGAGATGAAGGCGATCGAGCGGTCGGCGCAATAATCGGCAAGCGCCTTCAGCGCAGCCCTGCCCGTTACCGTGCCGGTCGGGTTGGCGGGACTTGCGAGCAACACGCCTTTCAGTCGTTTGCCGCTGGCTGCTTGCGCCGCCTCAAGGCTTTCCGGCGTCAGCGTGAACTGCGTCTCGGCGGTGACAGGCACTTCGAGGACGTCCAGCCCGAGGGCAGCGAGAATATTGCGATAGGCGGGATAGCCGGGACGGGCGATCGCAACGCTGTCGCCGGGATCGAACAGCGTCAGGAACGCGAGGTTGAAGCCGGCCGACGAACCGGTGGTGATCGCGATCCGCTTGGGGTCGATGGTGAGGCCGTGCCGGACCTGATAGTGACCGGCAAGCGCCCGTTTCAGCGCCAGCGTGCCGAGTGCGTCCGTATAGCCTATGCGGCCGTGACCGAGTGCTTCGCGCGACGCCTCAAGTGCGGCCTGCGGCGTCGGATGCGATGGCTGGCCGACGGCCATCGAGATGACAGCATGCCCCGCCTGGCGCCGCCGCGTCGCCTCCGCCAGCACATCCATGGCGTGGAAGGGTTCGACATCGCTGCGTTTGGATAGGGAAAACAAGGTCATTTCTTTCTCGGATCGGATTAGCGCCAGACAATTGCCGCAATATTAGCCTGTTCACAATCCCGCGATTGCGGCTTTGTCGTGAAAATTCCTGTTTCTGGAAATAAGCATGCGCCCTAAATTGCCCGCAAGCATCTGTGGATTTTAATCTGGCAATGATATCCCGACGCAGACGATAAACCTCAGCATCTACCCAAACGAGGACCCAATGACCTTTTTTTCCAAGACCCTGCTGACGGTTTCAGCGATCGCCATCACTGCATCATTCGCCATGATCCAGCCCGCTGCGGCGCTGGATGACCAACAGAAAAAAGAATTCGGTGAGTTCATCAAGCAATATCTCGTCGAGCATCCGGAAGTTCTTTTGGACGCGCAGGCGGCGCTTGAGAAGAAACAGGATGAGCAGCGCCTCGCCCAATCAGCCCGGGCTGTCACCGAAAACAAGGATGCTATCTTCAATTCCAAGAATGACGTCACGATCGGCAATCCGAAGGGCAACGTCACCGTCGTCGAGTTCTTCGATTATAATTGCACCTATTGCCGCCATGCGCTGCCCGACATGGACGCGCTGTTGAAACAAGACCCGAATGTGCGTTTCGTGCTGAAGGAGTTCCCGATCCTCGGGCCGGATTCCGTTGCCGCGTCCAGGGTCTCCGATGCTTTCCGCAAGCTGGCACCGGAAAAATATGCCGAATTCCACCATACGCTGCTTAGCAGCGATGGCCGCGCCTCGGAGGACAGCGCCATCGAAGTCGCGGCCTCGCTCGGCGTTAGCGAAGCGGCAATCCGCGCGGAAATGGCCAAGAGCCCGAACAATGATTCGGTAAAAGCCACCTACCAGCTTGCCACCGACCTCAACGTCACCGGCACGCCGGCCTATGTCATCGGTAACGAGGCAATCTCCGGCGCTATCGGCCTCGATGCCATTCAGCAGAAGATCGCCAATGTCCGCAGTTGCGGCAAGACGACCTGCTAAACCGCGGAAATGACTGTGCCGCGCAGCTTTCGGGTTGCATAATGGGCACAGTTGCGCCTCAGAAGATGCACGGGCCATTCTGAAATCGGACCGATTTCGGAACCATGCGTAAAATCGCCAAATTCGGGGCGTTTCCACACCTAGACATGCGCAACCTATGCCCTAGGGGCTTTCCTATAGGCCCTCGGGAGTCTATAGGTTGCGCTGCACTTTGACGGAACCTCTGATGGCGCAAACCATTTTCGTCCTGAACGGACCCAATTTGAATGCCCTTGGCAAACGCGAGCCGGGCATCTATGGCGGCAAGACTCTCAAGGATATAGAAGCCGACTGCAAATCCGTGGGCGAAAGCCTCGGCTTCGTCGTCGACTTTCGCCAGAGCAATCATGAAGGCGTGCTCGTCGACTGGCTGCACGAAGCCGGAGATGTCGCCGCCGGCATCGCCATCAATCCGGGCGCCTATGGCCATACGTCGATCGCGCTTCATGACGCGATCCGAGCCATTTCCATTCCGGTGGTGGAGGTGCATATCTCTAACATCCACGCACGCGAAGAATTCCGGCACAAATCGATGATCGCGCCCGCCGCCAAGGGCATGATCTGTGGTTTCGGGCCTTACGGCTACATCTTGGCGCTGCACGCGCTGAAATCCATCACGCAATAACAAGAATACAGGGCAAAACATCCATGGCTGAAAAGAAATTGGGCATCGACCAGGCGCTGATTCGCGACCTCGCCAATATTCTGAACGAGACGGATCTGACCGAGATCGAAGTCGAGCAGGAAGATCTGCGTATCCGCGTCTCTCGCGCCGGCACGATGCAGTATGTTCAGGCGCCGATCGCAGCACCCGCCTATGCCGCAGCAGCACCCGCCGTCGCCGCCTCCCCGGCTGCCGCAGCCGCCGCACCTGCCGGCAAGTCGCGCAATCCCGATAACGTCGTCAGCGCGCCGATGGTCGGCACGGTCTACATGGCGCCCGCTCCGGGCGCTGCGCAATTCATCGAGGTCGGCGCCTCCGTCAAGGAAGGCCAGACGCTGCTGATCATCGAAGCGATGAAGACGATGAACCAGATCCCCGCGCCGAAATCCGGTATTGTCACCGAAATCCTCGTTCAGGACGGACGGCCGGTCGAATACGGCGAAGCCCTGGTCGTCATCGAGTAGGCCCCATGCCCATGATTTCGAAGATTCTCATAGCCAATCGCGGAGAAATCGCCCTTCGTGTGCTGCGCGCCTGCAAGGAGCTTGGCATTGCGAGTGTAGCGGTTCACTCGACCGCCGACGGCGACGCGATGCATGTGCGCCTGGCGGATGAAAGCGTCTGCATCGGCCCGCCGCCGTCGCGTGACAGCTATCTCAACATCCACCAGATCGTTGCCGCCTGTGAGATCACCGGCGCCGATGCCGTGCACCCGGGCTATGGATTCCTGTCGGAGAACGCCAAGTTCGCCGATATTCTCGAAGCACATGGCATCACCTTTATCGGCCCGACGGCGGAGCATATCCGCATCATGGGCGACAAGATCACCGCCAAGACCACCGCGCAGCAACTCGGTATCCCCGTTGTTCCCGGCTCCGACGGCGAAGTGAAGACCGAGGCGGATGCGCTGAGGACGGCCAGGGAAATCGGCTACCCGGTGCTGATCAAGGCGACCGCCGGCGGCGGCGGCCGCGGCATGAAGGTGGCGCGCACGGAAGCTGACGTCATCGAAGCCTGGTCGACGGCGCGCACGGAAGCGGCGGCAGCCTTCGGCAACGAATCCGTCTACATGGAAAAATATCTCAGCAAGCCGCGCCACATCGAAATCCAGGTGTTCGGCGACGGTGAAGGCAATGCCGTGCATCTCGGAGAGCGCGACTGCTCGCTGCAGCGCCGCCACCAGAAAGTCTGGGAAGAAGCCAATTCGCCGGCACTCAATGTCGAGCAGCGCATGAAGATCGGTCAGATCTGCGCCGACGCCATGAAGAAGCTGAAGTACCGCGGCGCCGGCACTATCGAGTTCCTCTACGAAAACGGCGAGTTTTATTTCATTGAAATGAACACCCGCCTGCAGGTGGAGCATCCGGTTACCGAAGCGATCACCGGCATCGATCTCGTGCACGAACAGATCCGCGTCGCCTCGGGCGGCGGTCTTTCGGTGACACAGGACGATGTGCATTTTCACGGCCACGCCATCGAATGCCGTATCAATGCCGAGGACGCGCGCACCTTCGTGCCCTCGCCAGGCACGATCACACATTTCCATGCGCCGGGCGGTCTCGGTGTGCGCATCGATTCCGGCGCCTATCAGGGCTACAGAATCCCGCCCTATTATGACAGCCTGATCGGCAAGCTGATCGTGCATGGCCGCACTCGCGTCGAATGCATGATGCGTCTGCGCCGCGCGCTCGATGAATTCGTGGTCGACGGCATCAAGACCACCCTGCCCCTGTTCCAGGACCTGGTTTCCAACCAGGATATCGCCAATGGCGATTACGATATACACTGGCTGGAAAACTATCTGGCGAAGGGATCGGCTTGACCTATGGTAGGACCGCGCGGCAGAAATCCCGGCATTACTCCGGAGATCCTGCTGCGTGCCTATTCCATCGGGCTCTTCCCGATGGCGGAATCGGCTGACGATCCGGAAATCTTCTGGGTCGAGCCGGAGCTGCGCGGCGTGCTGCCGCTCGACACGTTCCACGTTTCGAAAAGCCTGGCGAAGACCATCCGCCGCAAGCCTTTCGATATTCGCTTCAATACGGATTTCGACGCCGTCATCGCCGCCTGCGCAGAGCAGACCAACGGCCGGCCAAGCACCTGGATCAACAAAACCATCCGGACGCTCTATTCGACCCTGCACCATATCGGCCACGCCCATTCCGTCGAGGCTTGGGAAGGCGGTAAGCTGGTCGGCGGGCTCTATGGCGTATCGCTGGGCTCAGCCTTCTTCGGCGAGAGCATGTTTTCGCGCCGCACCGACGCCTCGAAGATCTGCCTCGTCCATCTGGTCGAACGCCTAAAGCAGCGCGGCTTCACCCTGCTCGACACCCAATTCACCACCGAACATTTGAGGACATTCGGTGCAATCGATGTGCCGAAGGATCAATACGCAAGAATGCTGGAAAAGGCGATGGAATCGCCTAATCTCAGCTTCTAGAGCATCCCGCGTTCAAATGAACGCGCGGCGCTCTAGGACAATTGAAACCTAACCGACGCGCACCAGCTGCCAGCGTTCGGAATAGGCGTTATTACCATTCTGGGGAGGGTAATAATGGTAAAGCTTCACCAGAGTACCGTCCGCGCGCGAGCCGCCATAGACGTCAAGAACCGAACCGGGCGCGTTCTTGGGACTTAACGTCACCAAACCATCCGGGCGTGTTTCGAGCTTCCATCTTAGATAGTCTTGATGAGACGGGTCGTCGAGAGTGATTGCCGCTCCATCGCTGGTGCTACCATCGCGAACGGACAAGGCCAAGTCGGAAACACTGAGCGGAGCCAGGCAGAAATAGCCATCCCGGTCGATGTCCCCCAGCAACCAGCGTTGATTGTCACTTGATTGTGCCTTGGAAATACCGACGTCGCGGTAATAGTCGTTCTCGCGGCCGTACACGGTCAACGCACTGTCTGGCGCAAGCTTCGGCCGCAGTTCATAAATGCCGCCATCAACGACCCGGTCGGCGACGTTGGTGCTGATAATGGTCGAGATAAGATTGGCCGGCTTCAGCAACGCCTCGGGAAAATCCATTGGTATAACGCCATAACGCGCGGGCGTCGCTTCGCTGAAGAAATCAAGGAGCCGAGGATTGACAGAGTCGGCTATATATTCCGGTGTGGGTGTCATCTTGATAGCGGCTGGGGCACCGCCTGTGCCGCTGCTAAAATTGATATAGAGCTTGTCTTTGATTTGGTCCTGTGCCGCGTTCAAAGCCTGTTTCTTCCAGTGGTCGTATTTTCGTCCGAGCGTGGCGTATCCCCAGGCATCGAACTCATCTTGTACGTTGTAGACGACCCCGTCGCTATTTTTGCGTTCGAAGGTTTGGTCGCCCGGCCAATCAGTCACATTGATGCCAACCTCACTGTCGTCGAAGCGGCGCAGTAACACTATGCGGCGGCGAACCCGACCCAGCTTCGGTATTTTCTTTTCGGTATAGAAGAAGTCACGGTAGCGTGGATCGCTCACGCTGGCGGAAACCAGTTCCGAGAACAGCTTGACGTTGTCGTCTTTCCTCCGGTCATTGTTGATCGACATTATGATGCATTCGGAGGTGTGTTCCGCGAGAAACTTGCAGCACTCGCTCAGCACATAATCGAAAGTATGGTTCAAGCTGACCGAGCCATGGCAGAGAACCAGGTTCTGGCCGCCGTAATCAAGACTTGCGTATAGACGCACGTCGATGAAGCGAATGCCGCGATTGAGTTGATCTTTCAATGGAAGGTGCTGGCACAGTGACAGATTGCGCCCTTCCATCACGGAATCATTTTCCGCGAGGTATGTCATGGTATCGTGCGTGCCGGGTATGGTCAGTTCCGTCAGAAACCTGTCGTCGCCGATATGGTGCATCCAATCGGTCGCGATTTCTCTGCTTCTCGGTCTAGGCATCGGAACTCCTTGTGCAATGCTTAAACAAAAGATACCGGCGAAAGACTTTGGGTGGGCGGGATTACATTCTCGAACTTGCATGGCAGCATCAGATCATCGAAGACGGTCACACATGTTATATTCAATCATGTCGCGATCTTTAAATCGAGAAACCAGAGATTTCATGAAACTGAAAGAATAAGGCGATTATCAACCCGGCAGAGTAGCAGCTAGCCGTCGAATTCTCAGCCTGTATCGCTGCGAAGCTGACGGACGACGAGAACAATTCACCACTGAGGCTTTCCGGGCTTCAAATCCCGGCTGTTCGCTGCTACCGTTTCGCGCGAAGGGCGTTTGCGCGTAGAGGTTTCATTTTGCCTTTGTAATTACCGGTCTCATCCAAAGCACCCAGCGCATCAGGGTGGCCCAGCGCCGTCTGGTGCATATTCATGTCCATCGGGTGATGGCCTGAGACCGGTTTGGCATTGTCAAACGCGCCCAGCGCAGCCACTGCTGTCTCAGCTCTTCAGCCGTCCTGCAATATCGCCATGCCGTGCCCTGACGGGCTTGTCTCACCGCCAGCTTGGTGGACTTCCAAACGGAAGACCAAGACGGTATGTGCAACATTCTTCAGGTCCGTTGGACCATTTCGCGTCGAACCTCGCCTCAGCCATGGATCGCCTGCAGCGGTTGTGGATCACCGAGACCCTTCAGATCGAGCGGCAAAATCAGGCTCAATGCTAACGGCAAGAGGCTTGATGCGTGGCTTATTTACAAATGCATCGATTGTCAAAAGACCTGGAACCGAACGCTCTTCGAACGCCGGACCGTTCACGACCTCGCCCCCTCCACGCTCGAGGCATTGCAGCGCAGCGATCCAGATTGGGTGCGAGCCCAGGAATTCGATCTCGACGGATTGAAGCGAAAAGCCAAACGCATCGAGGAACCGCCGGATGTCATCATTCGGAAAGTCGCCAGAAATGAGCCAAGCGAATGGACTGTCCTGGACATCGAGATATCAGTCGAGTTCCCCATGAATCTGCGTCTTGATCGCTTGCTGGCGTCAGAACTGCCGATCTCGCGTTCGCGGATTCAGGCTCTCCACGATGGAGGCAGATTGAAAGCCCAATCGGGCCGTGACGACTTTCTGCGCCACAGGCCCAAAGATGGGATGAGGATCACCCTCGACTTGTCGGAGGCAGCCGGCCGTCAGGCAATAGGTGAAGCCGCGGCCAATCCGGAATGAAGCTAAAACTATGCCCGCAGGAGCAAGGCTTCTGCGGGCCGTACAAATTTGCAGTTCATTTTCTTGAAAGCCACTACTTGGCGCCGGCGCTGTCCGGCGGCGGGACATCCGACTTCTGCTTGCACTCTTTCAGCCAGACGTCATAGATCGGATGTTCGACGGCGTTGAGGCCCGGGCTGTCGGCGAACATCCAGCCGGTGAAGATGCGGCGGATGCGGCGGTCGAGCGTAATCTCGTCCACTTCGACAAAGCCATCGACCTTCTGCTGCTCGGTATCGTCACGGGAATAGCAGGCCTTCGGCGTCACCTGTAGGGCACCGAACTGCACGGTCTCGTTGATGTAGACATCGAACGTGGTGATGCGGCCAGTGATCTTATCGAGGCCGGAAAAGACGGCGACGGGATTGGAGATACGGGCCGCCTCAGCGGAGGGCGGCAACAGAGCACCCATGGCGACGGCGAGCGCTACTCCCGACATCGCACGCAAAGAAGCGCTCCGCGTGAAAAACGTCATATCCGCCAATCTCCGCTTGGTCTCGGTCAAAGCGCCGAGCACGAGCCGGCACATTCTGCGCCTAAAGGCCAATTGTGGCCAAAGGACGGGCCGGCCTTCTATGCTCAGTTGCCCGGGGTCCAGGCATCGTAATCGCCGGTGACGCGCGGACGTTCGCCGGCAACGGACAGCGAGCCCGGCGGACGATAGGCCTGCGGCGAGCCGGTCGGATTGGCGCGGTGCGACTTCTGCCATTCCTTGGCGACGTAGTTGTCCTTGGTCGGCGGAACGTCGGTGCGATGGTGCATCCAGCCGTGCCAGCCTGGGGGAATTGCAGAGGCTTCGGCATAACCCTTGTAGATTACCCAGCGCTTAGGAAGACCGTAGGAGGACATGCCGCCCTCATAGTAGACATTGCCGAATTCATCCTCGCCAACGCGCTTGCCGAACCGCCAGGTCGCAAAGCGGGTGCCCATCGTCTGACCATTCCACCAGGTGAAGGTTTGTACGAGTAAATTCCACATGTCTTTTCCTTATGCCCGTTGGGAGCAGGCGAAACCAGAATTCGATAGTTTGCTTATGCCGCCTGACAGACGGATTGTCCAGAGATTCGCATGGGAAACGCGCTTCATTTCAAGGCCATCTTGAAGCCGAGATGGCTCGGTTTAAAACCCAATCTCTCATAGAAACGATGGGCATCCTTGCGAAGGGCGTTCGAGGTCAGTTGTACAAGCCGCACGCCGCGGCCTTTTGCCTCGCCGATGCAAAAATTGATCATGGCGGCACCTATCCCCTGCCCGCGCAGATCGGTCCGCGTCTGCACGGCTTCGATGATCATCGACGAGGAGCCGCGGCCGTTCAGCGAGGTCATGAGCGTGGTTTGGAACGTGCCGACAACTTCGCCCGCCAGTTCGGCGACGTAGAGTGTCTGGTCGCGAGAAGACTGGATGGTGCGGAAGGCACGGAGGTAGTCGTCATAGGCAGCCGGATCGGTGGTGTCGCCGTGCCCGCCGAGAGCGTCGGCGGCGAACAGGGCGATAAGAGCCGGGAGGTCAGATTCGTGAGATTCGCGGATAAGTAGATCTTGTGAGGGCAATCTATTGTACCTAGGTCTTGGATGGGAGCACCGTCCAACACAGATCGCTCAATGCCGCAGGCGATGCTCACGAACATCAATATCGGACACCGGAACCTCGATACAAGGCGGACGAACTAATCTAGTGAATGTTTTTTGATGTGTGGCATTTCTTTCAAACGCGCCTCATTGTCATCTCATGCTCAGATCTCTTGAACAGACCATAGGCTCTTTGCATCGGAGCAAACAACAGCGACCGCAAGGAAAGCCCTCAACCGAGCTGCGCGAAATAGGTGATTAAGCGGTGATGGCGCTCATAAGCACGGTATGGAGCAATAGCAGGTTCTTTCGGCGCCTTAGGTCCGCATTTGCTGAGCCGAAGGAGCCAACCATATTCGCGAGCGAAACCTATACGTTTCGGTACTTCATGCCTGAAATATACCTGAAGACGCTCCTGCTCATACCCGTTGCGATTTTCTTTGGGCTAATAGCCATATTGCAGGTCGGCGGCGTTACAGCTCGCTTCGTTCAGATAGTGATTTTTACGCTGGCAGCGTTTCGCACAAGCCAGGGCATATCCAGAATTTGGATGGGAAGTCGAACAGGCGTTTTGACTGTAGGTCCCCAGGGCATAATTGACCGGCGATTTGGTGGAGCAATCATCCCCTGGCCGGCGATAGACCGAATTGATCTGACTGCGCAACCAGAAGTCCGTCCTATTGCAGGACGCCCTCCAATCGCGCGCGTAGTTTATCGGACCGTTTTGCGATCGCTGGCCGCTTCCGGTATCTGTGGCGACGTAGATATTCCACGCGATCTTGGCCTCACCGAATACCGCGATCAACGCGCCATCAGAATGTGGCTCCGCACCGGAGAGCATATTGAACAAACGACAGCCGCCGCACGACTTAACATCCGTGACTCTGCCAATGGCACCCAACGCATTTCTATCAAGGTAGCCGATCTCAACGCGTCAAGAGGAGAGATTCTCATGCTCATTGCGGCTCTCCACCAAAAATATGGCGAACACGCAGCAAAAGGCGGCCTGCCTACTGCGTAGCCAGCCGCTTCTCGAACACCAGCGCCGGAATACCCGACTGTCCCGGCCCCGCATTCTCGTTGCGGCCGACCTCGGCAAAGCCATGAGCCTCGTAAAAGGCGATGGCTTCGGCATTTTCGGGCTCGACATCGAGGCGCATGACCTCGGCGTCCGGAAAGCAGGTTTCCAGCTCGGCGAAGATGTCACGTCCGATGCCGTTGCGCTGCAGCGAGGGGCGGACATAGAGCATGTGCAGGAGAACGGTCTTGGTCATCTGCTCGGACATGACGGCATAGCCCATGCCGCCGATATCCTCGCCGTTGTCGGCAACCAGGAACTCAGAATGCGGCTTTGCCAGCCGCGCTCTCAACTTGGCGGGCGATAGAAGAAGGTCGATCAGTTCGTCGACCTTCGCCGCGCCAAAGTGACGGTCATAGGCGGCGTGCCAGGTCTCCACGAGAAGGTCGCGGACCTTCCCGAGATCCTGTTCGCCGGCCGTGCGGACGAAATACACGGCGCCTATTCCTCTTCGATGCCGAGCTTGGCCTTGACGAGGGCCTGCACGGCCTGCGGATTGGCCTTACCGCCGGTCGACTTCATCACCTGGCCGACGAACCAGCCGGCGAGCGTCGGCTTGGCCTTGACCTTGGCGACTTGATCCGGATTGGCGGCGATAATCTCGTCGACGGCCTTCTCGATGGCGCCGGTGTCTGTGACCTGCTTCATGCCGCGGGCTTCGACGATCTCCGCGGGATCGCCGCCTTCGGTGAGCACAATTTCGAACAGGTCCTTGGCGATCTTGCCGGAGATGGTTTCGGCCTTGATCAGGTCGATGATAGCTCCGAGCTGGGCGGGCGACACCGGAGTCTCTTCAATGGTCTTGCCGGTTCTGTTCAAGGCGCCCAAGAGGTCGTTAATGACCCAGTTTGCCGCGATCTTACCGTCACGGCCGGCGGCGACCGTTTCGAAATAATCAGCGATCGCCTTTTCCGAGACGAGCACGGAGGCGTCATAGATCGACAGGCCGAGGTCGCGAACGAAACGCTCCTTCTTGTCGTCGGGCAGTTCCGTCAGATTGGCCCTCAAGGCGTCAATAAATGCGTCGTCGAATTCGAGCGGCAGCAGGTCCGGATCGGGGAAATAACGGTAGTCATGCGCATCTTCCTTGGTGCGCATGGAGCGGGTCTCGCCCTTGTTCGGATCGAAGAGGCGGGTTTCCTGGTCGATCGTGCCGCCATCCTCAAGGATCGCGATCTGGCGTCGGGCTTCATATTCGATCGCCTGGCCGATGAAGCGGATGGAGTTGACGTTCTTGATCTCGCAGCGCGTGCCGAACTCGCCTCCCGGACGGCGCACGGAGACGTTGACGTCCGCGCGCATGGAGCCTTCGTCCATGTTGCCGTCACAGGTGCCGAGATAGCGGACGATCGAGCGCAGCTTGGTCATATAGGCCTTGGCCTCGTCCGACGAGCGCATGTCCGGCTTGGAGACGATTTCCATCAGCGCTACGCCGGAACGGTTGAGGTCGACATAGGACATGGTGGCGTGCTGGTCGTGCATCGACTTGCCGGCGTCCTGCTCCAGGTGCAGACGCTCGATGCCGATTTCGATGTCCTCGAACTGACCCTGGCGATCCGGACCGAGCGAAATCACGATCTTGCCTTCGCCGACGATCGGATCCTTGTACTGCGAGATCTGATAGCCTTGCGGCAGGTCGGGATAGAAATAATTCTTGCGGTCGAAGACCGAGCGCTTGTTGATCTGAGCCTTCAGGCCGAGGCCGGTGCGCACCGCCTGCTTGACGCATTCCTCATTGATGACGGGCAGCATGCCGGGCATGGCGGCATCGACCAGCGAGACGTTGGAATTCTGCGGCTTGCCGAACTCGGTCGAAGCACCGGAGAAGAGCTTCGATTTGCTCAGCACCTGGGCATGGACTTCCATCCCGACAACAACTTCCCAATCACCGGTGGCACCGGGAATGAAGCGCTTCGGATCTGGTGTGCGGACGTCGACAATGGTCATGAGAGGCTCTTGAAATGCTGTTCTTCTGAACTTTGTGAGGTAGAGCAATTGGCGGTGCGGCGCAAGACTTTCAGCACCGCGCAGGCGCTATATGCCCGTGCCGTATGTCCCGTCGCCGCCATCGACCAGCAGTTTCGAGAGTCCGACCGTCGGCACGTCGCGATCGAGCTTCGGCGAATAGTCGACGGACAACCAATGGATGGCGTAACCATGCGCCTTGAAGAATTCGATCGCATTGGTGTTGCCGGCATGGGTCTGCACCGCGATCTTCTCCAGCCCCTGCTCCAGAACATCCTTCTCTATCTGCGCCAGCAGCGCCGAACCAAGTCCCTGCCGCAGATGATCGGGATCGATCCAGAAATCGGAGATATTCTCGTCCAACGCCTCGCGCGCCGCCCAGCCGGCAACAAGCCCGTTAAGTTCGACGATGGTGATCGTCAGCCAGGCGCCGCGGGTGAAATTCGAGAAGGCTTCGCTGGCACTTTCCAACAGCGCATCCGTGCCGCCGATCGACCCCATGGCCGTTTGCCACGACCGCAGGCCGATATTGACCAAGATCTCCGTCTCTCCCTCACGCGCATTGCGAATATGGATCATCGGGCCCCCGCCGTTTCCAGCAGTAAAACACCGGAAAACGGCTTTTTCCAGCGGCCAAATGGCAACAGGCGCTGGAAGACTGCCTATGTTTAACAAGGGTGAAACTTGACCACTGGGTACAACCTGCTTTAGGTAGGACCCATGTTTAACTCTTCACAGACCCGGTAAAGGCCCCGCCCGCAAGCCTTCTTGCGCGCTGGGCCCGAAACGAAGCCCCGACTTCCCGTAGACGGAATGTCGGATCGTTTTGTCGCGCCTTACGGCGCTTTCCGGATCTTGAAAACCATGGACATTTCCCGCGCCGAACAGCGCATCCTGCATATGCTCGCCCAAGGCGGGCGCATCGAAATCAACCGCTCTGAAAATAAGAAGATCGAGACCGTCAACTGTTTCACACGCGACGGCTGGCTCTATCCCGGCTTTGGCCTCGAGCTCTTTCGCAAACTCAAACGCCTAAAGGCCATCAAATCCTCCGGTGGTCATCCCTATCGGATTACCGAGCAGGGATTGAGATTGGTCAGGGCGCAGTTGGATAATCGATAGGCCGTATCATCCGCCCTCGTGGTTCGAGGCTCCGCCCCTTTCGCTACGCTCAAAGGGCTCCACGCCTCACCATGAGGGCTACTCCCCCTCGCTTGGCGTCAGATGCTCGGCCGCTCCAGACCTCATGGTGAGGCGCTCTGGCACCGAAGCGACGGCGAAGGTGATAGGGCCTCGAACCACGAGGTCTGGCCCGTCACTTCTCAGCTATCGACCTTTCCAGATATGCGGCTTACCACCACTTCGCCGGCGTGAACTTGCCGGCGGCCTGTTCGATGACGTGCGCGGTCTTGAACAGCGTTTCCTCGTCGAACGGCTTGCCGATGAGCTGGAGGCCGAGCGGCAGGCCCTTCTGGTCGAGGCCGGCAGGGACGGCGATGCCGGGGAGGCCGGCCATGTTGACCGTCACCGTGAAGATGTCGTTGAGGTACATCTTGACCGGATCGGACGCGAGGTTCTCGTCGGCGATGCCGAAGGCCGAGGACGGCGTGGCGGGCGTCAGAATGGCGTCGACGCCGGCGTGGAAGGCGAGCTCGAAGTCGCGCTTGATCAGCGTGCGGACTTTCTGGGCGCGCAGATAGTAGGCGTCGTAATAGCCGGCAGACAGCACGTACGTGCCAATCATGATGCGGCGCTTGACTTCCTGGCCAAAGCCGGCTGCGCGCGTCTTCTCGTACATGTCGACGATATCCTTGCCGTCGACGCGCAGGCCATAGCGCACGCCGTCATACCGCGCGAGGTTCGACGAGGCTTCAGCCGGCGCGACGATATAATAGGCCGGCAGGGCGTATTTCGTGTGCGGCAGCGAGATGTTGACGATCTCGGCGCCCGCGTCCTTCAGCCAGGCGATGCCCTGCTGCCAAAGGGTCTCGATCTCTTCCGGCATGCCGTCGACACGGTATTCGTTCGGGATACCGATCTTCATGCCCTTGAGCGATTTGCCGAGAGACGCTTCGTAATCCGGCACCGGCATGTCGACCGAGGTCGTATCCTTGGGGTCGACGCTGGCCATCGACTTCAGCAGGATGGCGGCATCGCGGACGTCGCGGGCGATCGGGCCGGCCTGGTCGAGCGAGGAGGCGAAGGCAACGACTCCCCAGCGTGAGCAGCGGCCATAGGTCGGCTTGATACCGACCGTGCCGGTGAAGGCGGCAGGCTGGCGGATGGAACCGCCGGTGTCGGTGGCGGTGGCGCCGGCGCAAAGATGCGCGGCGACAGCAGCAGCCGAACCGCCCGACGAGCCGCCGGGAACGAGTTGCTGGTTGGAGCCCGCAGCGCGCCAGGGATTGATTACCGGGCCGTAATAGGAGGTCTCGTTGGAGGAGCCCATGGCGAACTCATCCATGTTGAGCTTGCCCAACATGACGGCCCCGTCGTTCCAGAGGTTCTGCGTGACGGTCGACTCGTAGTGCGGCTCGAAGCCGTCGAGGATATGGCTGCAGGCCTGGGTGTGAATGCCTTCGGTGCCGAACAGGTCCTTGATCCCCAGCGGAATGCCTTCCAGCGCGCCGGCTTTGCCTTCCGCAAGGCGAACGTCCGACACCTTGGCCATTTCAAGCGCCTTTTGCGGCGTCACCTTCACATAGGCGTTGAACTGAGCATTGGCCGCCTCGATCGCCGAAAGATAGGCCTCGGTCAATTCGGTGGCGGTGATATCCTTGGCTCGCAGTTTGTCGCGAGCTTCGGCGATGGTCAGGCTGGTCAGTTCAGTCATCTTGTTTCGCTTCAGGTCTAATGAGGGCAATGGGTCGGAACAGGCTCGTGCGGCCGTTATTCGACGACTTTGGGAACCAGGAAGAAATTCTGGTCGGTATTCGGCGCATTGGCGACGATGTCGGCGGCCTTGCCGCCGTCGGTGATGCCATCCGTCCGCTTCTTCATCGCCATCGGCGTGACGGAGGTCATGGCTTCGACACCATCGACATTCACTTCGGAAAGCTGCTCGACGAAGCCCAGGATGCCGTTCAATTCGCCCATCATCCGCTCGGCCTCGTCATCGCTGACGGCGATGCGGGCGAGATGGGCGACGCGTTTCACGGTTGCAAGATCGACGGACATGGCATTCTCCGGATAGGACTTTTCCTAACCGCTATAAAGGCCATGTCCGCCATACGCAACGTACTTTTGTCAGGCGGAAACGCTGCCACCCGGCTTGGGTGCCGCGACCGCCGTCTTCGAACCTTCCAGACCGGCGATGAACTTTTCCGGCGTCTGGTCGATGATCGGGAAAGTGCCGTAGTGGCAGGGAATGGCGGTCTTGAAGTTGAAGAAGCGCTGGCAGGCGAGCGCGGCAACGGCGCCGCCCATGGTAAAGCGGTCACCGATCGGCACGATACCGATGTCCGGCTGGTGCAGTTCGTTGATCAGGCCCATGTCGGAGAAGATGTCCGTATCGCCCATGTGGAACAGCGTCGGTTCGTCGTCGAAGTGCAGCATCAGGCCGTTGGGGTTGCCCAGGGAATGCGAAACGCCGTCCTCGGTAAGCTGGGCAGAGGAGTGCAGCGCATTGGTGAAGGTCGCGGAGAAGCTGCCCAGGGGGACGGTGCCGCCGGTGTTGCCCATTTCCAGCTTCTCGACACCCTTGCTGCCGAGCCAGGCGGCGAGATCGGCATTGGCGAGAACGACCGCGCCGGTGTCCTTGGCGATCTGGACGGTGTCGCCGACATGATCGGCATGGCCGTGGGTCAGCAGGATATGGGTGATACCGGCGCTGACATCCTTGATGTTGAGCCCGGCACCGGCGAAGGACGCATTATAGCTCAGGAAAGGGTCGATAAGGATTTTAGCCTTGGCCGTTTCGATACGAAAAGCGGCATGGCCGAGCCAAGTGATTTTCATGGATTTTCTCCTTAATACTTGATTTCAAATGCAGGGCTGGTGTCTTAGGACATATCCGAAACCGTCACAAAGAAAAGCGGTGCGGAGTTCAATTTGTTTTGACGGGGATGACGGCCTGATGACGACGCTGACCATCGAAGACCTCGCCGTTATGCTCCTGCCTGGCCAGCCGATCGCCGGGCTCGATCTCGGCACCAAGACGATCGGACTCGCCATGTCCGATCTCGGCCGGCGGTTCGCCACGCCGCGCCCGGTGATCAAGCGTGTGAAGTTCACCCAGGATGCCCAGGTGCTGCTCACTTTCGCCGAAAAGGAAAGAGTCTCGGCCTTCGTCATTGGCCTGCCGATGAACATGGACGGTTCAGCCGGCCCCCGGGTGCAGGCGACGCGGGCCTTCGTGCGCAGCATGGCCGACAAGACCGACCTGCCCTTCGTCTTCTGGGATGAACGGCTGTCGACGGTCGCCGCCGAACGGGCACTGCTGGAAATGGACGTCTCACGGGCCAAACGCGCCGAGCGTATCGACTCCGCGGCCGCAAGCTTCATTCTTCAGGGAGCTTTGGACAGACTTTCGGCTCTCGGCAGGACAGCCTTTCCCGAGGCCTGACGGCGCTTCCACCAGGCCAGGATGGCGGCACGCTTGCGAAAGCCGAGGAGGCTGAAGACCAACAGGGTGTCGAAGGCGATGGCACGGGCAACCAACGGCGGAATGGTTTCAGGCGGGATGCCTAGGATCTTGCCATAGATTTGGAAGACCAGATCATGCATCTGCCGCGTGAACATGAAGATGCCGAAACTCATGTCGTAATATGACAGGTAGTACCACGCCCCGAGAAACGAGACGGGCGCGGCCCAGAATATCAGCAACCACTTCATGCGGTTCCCCTTCGACGCTGGTATTGCGTCGCATCGACCGATCGGACCAGCCAATTCGACAGTGCCATAGCGCTCAACACTATCGCCGGCACCGTTATATCTAGTGCCAGAGCAGCGAAGAACATCATCGCCGCGACAAGAAACGCTATTTTTGCGGGTCTGGACCCCATGGCTGCACGCTTGGTGGTTAACAATCTCTTTTCGCACAGTGGCGAGTTAACCGATGCGGCGCAACGTAAACCAATTGTTAAGGTTAACGGCCGGGCGGCGTTGTGGATATCTCTCGCGCGGCCGGACCATCAGCCGTAAACGCCGCGTACGATCCGCTTCAGCGCTGTGGCCGCCTTCTCCCAATCCTTCGAAGTTTTCAGCACAAGACCGGCGCATTGGCCGCTGACGGCCGCCGACAGAACGAGATGCTGGATGGCGGCAAAGATCATGGCATTGACACCGATCGTGTCGATCCCTTTCGGCGGCGTCAGCGAGCCGCGCATGCGCTCGATCCAGCCTGCAAGCGCTTTCGAACGTGCTTCTGACAGCCGCCTTACCTGTTCGGTATTTTCTGACACCTCCCAGGCGACGATACGGCGCATCAGCGGATCGGCGCGCAATGCATCGAGGAACAACAGGGCGAGCCGCTCCATCAGGTCGCCATAGGTCAGCAGGAACATGCCGCCGGTATCGTCGGGGATGCGATCCTTCACCCAGCTTCCGAGATCGGTGCCGATTGCCTCCACCAGGCCATCGAGTCCGCCATAGTAGCGATAGATGAGTTGCTTGTCGCAGCCGGCACCGCGGGCGACTGCGTTGATGCCGAAATTTTGGAACCCCTCCTCCGCCAACAGCCGTTTCGCGGCATTCAAAATCGCCTGTTCGGTAGCGGCGCGGTTACGCACCCGCTTCTCCGGCTCAGCCGGCATTTCAATCGGTTTTTTCAGAACGGCGTTTGCGCTCGGCATC
Source organism: Rhizobium mayense (assembly GCF_030272705.1). GTDB lineage: Bacteria > Pseudomonadota > Alphaproteobacteria > Rhizobiales > Rhizobiaceae > Rhizobium > Rhizobium mayense. Next base: position 38,038 of record NZ_JARFYM010000014.1, read on the forward strand.
GTGTCGGCTCCAACCTGTCACCAGCCGGTGAATAACAAGCCGCACAGAAGTGAACAACGAGCCGATGAGCTTCGACGGATCTAAAGCTGTGCAATCCACAGATTACAGAGATTGGCCGAACCAGACGGTGGTCTCCGAGGCCAATTCCGGGGGTAGTTCCAGCCGCGAAAATCCGCGCGATGCCCAAAATCGTATCCCATTGTGGTTGCCGACACTTGCCCCCAGATGCACGCCTTTGACGCCATGGGCTCGGGCATTGGAGAGCCATCTATCGAGAAGCGTGCTGCCGATGCCCTGCCCCTGCGTGCGCGGCAGCAGATTCATATGAATGTGTGCAGGGAATGGATCAAAGAGAGCTGCGGGCGTTCGCTTCGGATTGTGGATCATGAAACTCCTCCGCTGATCCGCATCCCAGGCCGAAGGATCGCCTGATGGCTCGGCATAGCGTTTGCGCAACGCCGGCCACCACTCGCGCTCCAGGCGCTGCTCGAACGCAACGGTATCGAAAACACCGACGATATATCCGCAGACCCCGTCGCCATCCTCGGCCACCAACGCCATTTCAGGATGAAGCGTGGCGTAAGGTGCCGAATAGATATGCCCGATCATCCGTCCATCGCGATGGAGTTCCGTCGCGTCCTTGCCGGCATCGCCGGTGACCAGGGAGATGACATAGAGCTGGTCGATGTCGCCGGGTTGGACGGTGCGGAGATTGATCATGAATATCCTCAATAACTTTTTTCGCGTTTGCAACCCAAGTATCGATGTGTATAATTTTCTATCGATATACACACGAGATTGCAAATGCGAACGAATATAGAAATTGACGACGCGCTAATCGCAGAAGCAATGGCTGCAACAGGACAGTCGACAAAAAAAGCCACCGTTGAGGAGGCACTACGGAGCGTAGTTCGTTGGTATCGCCAGAGACGAGCACTCGAAGACCTTGCGGGGCTCGGATGGGAAGGCGACCTGGATGAGATGCGCAGAGATCGACAACAGTGATCGTCGTCGATAGCTCCGTTTGGATTTCCCTTTTGCGTGACGCGGAGACGGAAGCTGTACGTCGCCTCCGAAATATGATGGCAGCAGGCCCCCCCGGTGTTTTGGTCGGAGATCTCATACTTCTCGAAGTTCTTCAGGGTGCCCGTGATGATCGGCATGCGGCTCTGATCGAAAGAAGTCTTCGCCAATTTACAGTTCGACCGATGCTGAACGACGCATTTGCAGTCAAAGCGGCGCGCAACTATCGTTTTCTACGAGCGCGTGGAATTACTGTACGAAAAACCATAGATGTTATCATCGGTACGTTCTGTATCGAGGAAGGCCACGTGCTTCTTCACGACGATCGGGATTTCGATCCAATGTCCGACCATCTCGGTTTACAAGTGGCTGCATAAATCCGAGCTGCAGCTATTCAAGTCGCCGGCGGATAGAGCAAATCCACGATGTAGCTCGCATCAAATCGGGCATCCAGCATGCCGTAGGTGGCGCGCCAGCCGCCCGCCAAGCGGGTTTCGATGAAGGCGTCGGCGATCTTGCCTGCGCCCAGGCGATAGAGTTCGGCGGCGCCGGCGGCGAGTGCCATCTGCTCGATCAGCAGACGGGCCGCGCCCTCGTCCTGCTGGCAAAGCGCCATGGCCGCGCGCAGAACATCGATGGTCTTCTTGCCGGCCGGACCCAGATCGCGGGCGAGGCCGGCGAAGACGGTTTCGAACAGGTCCCTGCCCCGGTTCAGAACGCGCAGCACGTCGAGTGCCATGACGTTGCCGGAACCTTCCCATATGGCGTTGACCGGAGCTTCGCGGTAATGCCGGGCGATCGGGCGCTCCTCTATGTAGCCGCTGCCGCCGATGCACTCCATCGCCTCGTAGATCAGCGCAGGCGCGATCTTGCAGCACCAATATTTCGCGACGGGCGTCATGACGCGGGCATAAGCGGCATCTTCGCTGCTGCTGCTTGCCTTGTCGAAGGCTTCCGCCAGACGGAAAGCGAGTGCCGTCGCGGCAGCGACATCGAGCGCCATGTCGGCAAGCACCCGCGTCATGATCGGCTGATGGACCAGCATCTTGCCGAAGACGCTGCGGCCGCGGGCATGGTGCACAGCTTCGGCCAGCGACGCGCGCATGATGCCGGCGGACGCCAGCGCGCAGTCGAGGCGCGTCAGGGTCACCATATCGAGAATGGTGCGGATACCGCCATCAGGCGCGCCGAGCAGGAAGCCGAAGGTATCGCTGAATTCGACTTCGGAGGATGCGTTGGAGCGATTGCCGAGCTTGTCCTTCAGCCGCTGGAACTGCAGGCCGTTGGCCGAACCGTCTTCGAGCAGCCGCGGCACTAGGAAGCAACCCATGCCGTCCTTGGTCTGCGCCAGCATGATGAAGGCGTCGCTCATCGGCGCCGACATGAACCATTTGTGGCCCGACAGCCGGTAGATGCCGTCACTGACCTTGTCGGCAGTCGTCTTGTTGGCGCGTACATCCGTGCCGCCCTGCTTTTCCGTCATGCCCATGCCGATGGTGACGGCGCTCTTCTGCATGGCGGGCTTGTTGGACGAATCGTATTTGCGCGACAGAATCCTCGGCGCCCAATCCTTCTGCACGGCCGGAGACGCCATCATCGCCGCGACCGAGGCGCTGGTCATGGTCAGCGGGCAGAGATGGCCACATTCCAACTGCGCCGTCAGGTAAAAGCGCGCGGCGCGGACCTTGTGTGATTGGCCTTTGGCGTCCGGATCGGCCTGCGGATCCCAGATCGAGGAATGCAGGCCCGACGACATGGAGCGGCGCATCAGCGCATGCCAGGCCGGATGAAACTCGACCACATCCAGGCGCTCGCCACGCGGGCCGTGGGTGCGCAGTTGCGGTACCCCCTGGTTCGCCATGCGTGCCAGTTCCTGCGCCTCGTGCGAAGTGACGTAGCGGCCCATCTGCTCCAGATCTTCACGCGTCGAGCGCGGCAGGCCGGACGTCAAATCGACGATCAGCGGATCGGACCGATAGGCATTGATGCCGGACCAGAGGCTCGGCTGGTTCAGTTCGGCAAATGTATCGTCAGTCCGGGTCGGTTGGGTCATGGATCGCTTGTAGAGCAAGAGGGTTGCAAAAGGAAACTGGAAGTTTCGTCTCCCAACAGCATCTGCTGTAGCGAGATTCGAGCGAAATTGCATGGGGAACAAACGGCAGTGACGAAAGCCCACGCTTGCCCCTGAGGCACTCCCTCTTTATAGACCCCCTGACGAAATACGGAGGGCAGCGTCATGGTCTTCTTTCCCCACCGCCACCTTATCGGCATCAAGGGCCTCACCGAACAAGATATCACCTATCTTCTCGACAAAGCCGACGAGGCGGTGAAGATCAGCCTCCAGCGCGAAAAGAAGACGTCGACGCTTCGCGGGCTGACGCAGATCAATCTCTTTTTCGAAGCTTCGACCCGAACACAGGCCTCCTTCGAGCTGGCCGGCAAGCGGCTCGGCGCCGACGTCATGAACATGTCAGTCGGCAATTCCTCGGTAAAGAAGGGCGAAACGCTCATCGACACGGCGATGACGCTGAATGCCATGCGGCCTGACGTCCTCGTCATCCGCCATTCCAGCGCGGGTGCCGCCTCGCTCCTCGCGCAAAAGGTCTCCTGCTCCGTGGTCAATGCCGGCGACGGCCAGCACGAGCATCCGACGCAGGCGCTGCTGGACGCGCTGACCATCCGCCGGGCCAAGGGCAAGCTTTCGCGCATTATCGTCGCGATCTGCGGCGACGTGCTGCATTCACGTGTCGCACGCTCCAATATCCTGCTGCTGAACGCCATGGGCGCCCGGGTGCGCGTCGTGGCACCCGCCACGTTGCTGCCCGCCGGGATCGCCGAGATGGGCGTCGAGGTCTTCCATTCGATGAAGGAAGGGCTGAAGGACGCCGACGTGGTGATGATGTTGCGGCTGCAGCGCGAGCGCATGTCCGGTGCCTTCGTGCCGTCAGTGCGCGAATACTTTCATTTCTATGGGCTCGATGCGGAGACGCTGAAGGCGGCCAAGGAGGATGCGCTGGTCATGCATCCCGGTCCGATGAACCGCGGTGTCGAAATTGCCTCCGAAGTGGCCGACGGCCCGCAAAGCGTCATCGCCGAGCAGGTGGAAATGGGCGTCGCAGTACGCATGGCGGTCATGGAGGCGCTGCTGATCTCACAAAACCAGGGGCCGCGCACCGAGGGAGCTGGCGCATGAGCAACTCGATCGTCCTGCAGAATGTCCGCATCGTCGATCCCTCGCGCAATCTCGACGAGGTCGGCACGATCATCGTCGAAAACGGTGTCATCCTGGCTGCCGGCAACGATGTGTCGGGCCATGCCGCGCCGAAAGGGGCGAAGGTACGGGATTGCACCGGCCTCGTCGCCGTACCGGGCCTTGTCGATGCCCGCGTGCATGTCGGAGAGCCCGGCGGCGAACATCGCGAGACCATCGCCTCGGCGAGCCGAGCGGCTGCGGCGGGCGGCGTTACCTCCTTCATCATGATGCCGGATACCGATCCCGTCATCGACGATATCGCGCTGGTCGAGTTCGTTAAAAAGACTGCGCGCGACACGGCCGTCGTTAACGTCTATCCGGCAGCGGCGATCACCAGGGGCCTCGCCGGCGAAGAAATGACGGAAATCGGCCTCCTCAAGGAGGCCGGCGCCGTAGTCTTCACCGACGCGCATTCCTGCGTCCACGACACGCAGGTCCTGCGCCGCATCATGACTTATGCACGTGAATTCGGCGCGGTTGTCTCCTGCGAGACCCGCGACAAATATCTCGGCGCCAACGGCGTCATGCACGAGGGGCTGTTCGCGAGCTGGCTCGGGCTGTCGGGCATTCCGAAGGAAGCCGAGCTCATCCCGCTCGAGCGCGATCTCAGGATCGCGGCACTGACCCGAAGCCGTTATCACGCGGCGATGATCTCGGTGCCGGAATCGGCGGAGGCCATCCGCCTCGCCCGCACACGCGGCGCAAAGGTCACCTGCGGCATCTCGATCAACAATCTGGCCCTCAACGAAAACGACATCGGCGAATACCGCACCTTCTTCAAGCTCTATCCACCGCTACGCTCCGAGGATGACCGCTCGGCCATGATCGAGGCGCTCGCAGACGGCACCATCGACATCATCGTCTCGTCGCACGACCCGCAGGATGTGGATACCAAGCGCCTGCCTTTCGGAGAGGCTGAGGACGGCGCGGTCGGCCTGGAAACGCTGCTTGCCGCGGCGCTTCGCCTGCATCACAGCGGTGAAGTGAGCCTGATGCGGCTGATCGACGCCCTGTCGACGCGGCCGGCGCAGATCTTCGGTCTTAACGCCGGGACGCTAAAGCCCGGCGCCAAAGCGGATATCGCGTTGATCGATCTCGATGAGCCTTGGCTTGTTGCCAAAGACATGCTTCTTTCGCGCTCGAAGAATACACCATTCGAAGATGCGCGAATGACCGGGAGGGCGGTCGCGACCTATGTCGCGGGCGAGCTGGTTCACGGTCTCTAGGCAAAGCTGGGACTCAAGGGGAACAAAAAGTAATGGCGGATTTCTGGACATGGCAGCTGACCCTGCCGACGGCGCTGGCAGCTATCGTCACCGGCTACCTGCTCGGCTCCATCCCCTTCGGCCTGGTTCTAACGCGCATGGCCGGCCTCGGCGACGTCCGCAAGATCGGCTCCGGCAATATCGGCGCGACCAATGTGCTGCGCACCGGCAACAAACCGCTGGCGGCGGCAACGCTGCTGCTCGATGCCTTCAAGGGCACGGCCGTCGTGCTGATCGTTTCGCATTTCTTCGGCGAAGATGCCGGCGTGCTCGCCGGCTTTGCGGCCTTCGTCGGCCACATCTTCCCGGTCTGGATCGGCTTCAAGGGCGGTAAGGGCGTTGCGACCTATCTGGGTATTCTCCTTGGTCTCGCGCCGTTGATGGCCTTGATCTTCGCGATCGTCTGGCTGGCCATTGCCTTCACCACCCGCTACTCCTCGCTTTCGGCACTGGTTGCAACCCTTGTCATTCCGGTTGCATTATGGATATTGGGAGCCGACAAAATTGCCGCGGCGATGGCAGTGATGACCATCATCTCCTGGTATAAGCACAAGGCCAATATTATCAGGCTGGCCGCAGGCACGGAAAGCAAGATCGGAGCGAAGGGGTAATGGCAACAGGCAGCGCAGGACGAACCGGAATTGCGCTGACCGAAAAACAGAGAATCGCCTGGCTTCGCCTGATCCGTTCCGACAATGTCGGCCCCTCTACCTTTCGCGACCTCATCCGTCATTACGGTTCAGCCGAAGCAGCGCTCGCCGCATTGCCGGAACTCTCACAGCGCGGCGGTTCGACAAGGGCAATCCGCATCGCCAGCGAACAGGATGCGCTGCGTGAACTAGAAGCCGCGCATCGTTTCGGCGCCCGCTTCGTCGGCATCGGTGAGCCGGATTATCCGCAAGCGCTGAGGGAGATCGATGGCGCGCCGCCGCTGCTTGCCGTCAAAGGCAGTCTGCCGGCAGCGACCCGGCCGGCAATCGGCATCGTCGGTTCACGCAATGCCTCGATCAGTGGCGCCAAGTTCACCGCGATGATCGCTCGTGCTTGTGGTCAGGCCGGCTATGCCGTCATCTCCGGCCTCGCCCGCGGGATCGACACTGCTGCGCACCGTGCCAGCCTGGAAACCGGTACGATCGCGGCCATGGCTGGCGGACTCGACCAGCCCTATCCGCCTGAGAACGTCAGCCTGCTGAACGAGATATGGGAGCGCAACGGTCTTGCTGTCAGCGAAATGCCTTTCGGCTGGGAGCCAAGGGCGCGAGACTTCCCCCGCCGCAACCGGCTGATATCGGGCATTTCGCTTGGCGTCGTCGTGGTCGAGGCGGCAACCCGCTCCGGCTCGCTGATCACCGCGCGGCTTGCCGGCGAGTTCGGCCGGCTGGTGTTTGCCGTGCCCGGCTCGCCGCTTGATCCGCGCTGCGAGGGCACCAATGGATTATTGAAGGACGGCGCAATGATCGTGACCAGCCCCGATGATGTCATCGGCGCGCTGAGGCCGCTGGCTGAGCCTGATCTTTTCCGTTCACAGCTTGCCGAAGCACCGGCCGAAAAGAGCGACAGGCCGCTGTCGCTGCCGCCAGACGATACCGACCGCTGGCAGATCATCGATGCGCTCGGGCCGACGCCGGTCGAGATCGACGATATCATCCGGCACACCGGCCTGTCGGTATCGTCAGTCCATTCCGTGCTTCTCGAACTGGATATGGCCGGCCGGCTGCATCGGCACCCCGGCGGATTGGTGTCGATTTCGATGCTGGATTGAAAGTATCGCGGACGATCCCGATATCATGGCAGCACCCCGCCGGGAGCGTCCGGAAACGTTTGTCCGGATTTGTAGCATTGATGCCATTCCGCTGGGATCGCATCGCCGCGCCGACCGCAAAAATCGAACTCGCCTCTTGACCGCGACGAATTCCCTGTCCATGTCGGAAGGCTGGGGAAACGGAAATACCCGGCTTCTCCCGTGCCTTTTTCCGGGCACGACCTCGTATTCAGAGATTTATGATGAACGTTGTAGTGGTGGAATCGCCTGCCAAGGCCAAGACAATCAATAAGTATCTGGGACCCGGATATAAGGTTCTTGCTTCTTTTGGCCACGTGCGCGACCTACCTGCCAAGGACGGCTCGGTCCTTCCCGATCAAGATTTCGAGATGCTCTGGGAAGTCGATGGCGCTTCGCAGAAGCGCATGAAGGACATCGCCGATGCGGTGAAATCCTCCGACGGCCTGATTCTCGCGACCGACCCGGATCGCGAAGGCGAAGCGATTTCCTGGCACGTGCTCGACCTCCTGAACAAGAAACGCGTCATCAACGGCAAGCCGGTGAAGCGCGTCGTCTTCAACGCCATCACCAAGAAGGCGGTGCTCGACGCCATGGCCGAGCCGCGCGATATCGACGTGCCGCTGGTCGACGCCTATCTTGCCCGTCGCGCCCTCGACTATCTCGTCGGCTTCAATCTGTCGCCGGTGCTATGGCGCAAGCTGCCGGGTGCCCGTTCGGCCGGCCGCGTGCAGTCGGTGGCGCTTCGCCTCGTCTGCGATCGCGAGTCGGAGATCGAACGCTTCATCTCCGAAGAATACTGGAACCTCTCGGCGATCCTGAAGACACCGCGCGGTGACGAATTCGAAGCGCGGCTCGTCGCCGCGAACGGCAAGCGACTGCAGCCGCGTTCGATCGGCAACGGCGAAGAAGCCGGCAAGCTGAAGGCGCTGCTGGAAGGCGCCGCTTATGTCGTCGAGACGGTCGAAGCAAAGCCGGTCAAGCGCAATCCGAGCCCGCCTTTTACCACTTCGACCCTGCAGCAAGCCGCCTCCTCCAAGCTCGGCTTCTCGGCATCGCGCACGATGCAGATCGCGCAGAAGCTCTATGAAGGTGTCGATATCGGCGGCGAAACCGTCGGTCTCATCACCTATATGCGTACGGACGGCGTGCAGATGGCGCCGGAAGCGATCGACGCGGCACGGCGCGCCATCGCCGATCAGTTCGGCAATCGCTACCTGCCGGAAAAGGCGCGCTTCTATTCGACCAAGGCAAAGAACGCCCAGGAAGCGCACGAGGCGATCCGTCCGACCGATTTCGATCGCTCGCCAGACCGCGTCCGCAAATTCCTCGATGCCGATCAGATCAGGCTTTATGACCTCATCTGGAAGCGCGGCATTGCCAGCCAGATGGCTTCGGCCGAGATCGAGCGGACCACCGTCGAAATCCTGGCGGACAATGCCGGCCAAAAAGCCGGTTTGCGCGCCGTCGGCTCGGTGATCCGCTTCGACGGCTTCATCGCCGCCTATACCGACCAGAAGGAAGACGGCGAGCAGAGCGACGATGCCGACGGCGAGGATGGCCGCTTGCCGGAGATCAACGCGCGCGAAAACCTCGCCAAGCAGAAGATCAATTCGACGCAGCATTTTACCGAGCCGCCGCCGCGCTATTCGGAAGCATCGCTGATCAAGAAGATGGAAGAACTCGGCATCGGCCGCCCATCGACCTATGCGGCGACTCTGGCGACGCTGCGCGACCGCGACTACGTGACGATCGACAAACGCAAGCTGGTGCCGCAGGCCAAGGGCAGGCTTGTCACCGCCTTCCTCGAAAGCTTCTTCACGAAATACGTCGAATATGACTTCACCGCCGATCTCGAAGAGAAGCTCGATCGCATCTCCGCCGGCGAATTGAACTGGAAGGACGTGCTGCGTGACTTCTGGCGCGATTTCTTTGCCCAGATCGAGGATACGAAAGAGCTGCGCGTCACCAATGTCCTCGACGCACTGAACGAAGCGCTTGCTCCGCTGGTCTTCCCGAAACGCGAAGACGGCAGCGATCCGCGCATCTGCCAGGTCTGCGGCACGGGCAACCTGTCGCTGAAGCTCGGCAAATACGGTGCTTTCATCGGCTGCTCGAACTATCCGGAATGCAATTACACGCGCCAGCTTTCCTCGGAAGGCGGCACAGAGGCTGAAGCCACCGGCTTGAACGAACCGAAGGCGCTCGGCGCGGATCCGGTAACCGGCGAGGAGTTGACGCTGCGGTCCGGCCGCTTCGGGCCCTATATCCAACGCGGCGACGGCAAGGATGCCAAGCGCGCCTCACTGCCGAAGGGATGGAAGCCCGAGGATATTGACTATGAAAAGGCCATGGCGCTGATCTCGCTTCCGCGCGATATTGGCAAGCATCCGGAAACCGGCAAGATGATTTCGTCCGGCATCGGCCGCTACGGGCCGTTCCTGCTGCATGACGGCAGCTACGCCAATCTCGAGACGGTCGAGGACGTTTTCACCGTTGGCCTCAATCGCGCCGTCACTGTTCTAGCCGAAAAGCAGAACAAGGCAGCCGGAGGCGGGGCTCGCGGCGGCGCGCCGGCAGCGTTGAAGGATCTCGGCGAACATCCGGACGGCGGCGGCACGATCACCGTTCGGGACGGCAAATACGGGCCCTACGTCAATTGGGGCAAGGTCAATGCGACCCTGCCGAAGGGCACGGATCCGCAGGCGATCACGGTTGAAGAGGCGCTGGCGCTAATCGCCGCGAAAGCCGGCAAATCCGGCGGCGCGAAGACACCGGCCAAGGCGAAGGCCAAGACTGCGGCTGCCGCCAGCAAGACGACGAAGACTGCGGCCAAGCCAAAGGCCAAGACGGCTGCAAAGGCGAAAACGGCCAAGACAACGAAGAAGAGCGCAGAGTGAGCAGAGAACCGCGCGGCAGGATTTCATCGTCGGAGCGACGCCCCGGCAAGGCTGGCCGTGCGACAAAAAACAGCGGCGATCAGGAACCGATGATGGCGATCGTTCACGGCGTGCTGCCGCCGCGCGAAGTCATTCTGCGCTTCATCGCCGATCACCCGCAGCAGGCTTCCAAGCGGGAGCTTGCCAAGGCCTTCGGACTGAAGGGCGAGAGCCGTGTCGAGCTCAAAAACCTCCTGCGCGAACTTGAAGAAGACGGCATGGTGCAGAAGAGCCGGAAGTCGCTGATCCGCCCCGGAGCATTGCCGCCGATCGCAGTCCTCGATATCACCACGCGCGACAAGGACGGCGAGCTGATCGGCCGTCCGACCGAATGGCCGGAAGAAAACGGCGTGGCGCCGGCCGTGCTGATCAAGCAATCCTCCTCGCCTGCCGGCCGCAACGGCAAGGGCAAGGCACCTGTCGCCGGCATGGGCGACCGCATCCTCGCGAAGATCTTTCCGGCTGTCGACCGCGGCGGTCCGGCCTATAGCGCGCGCATCATCAGGGTTATCGACAAGCGTTTGGCAGCGACCATGGGTGTCTTCCGCGAAACGCCGGGCGGCGGCGGACGGCTGATGCCGATCGAGCGGCGCGGCGAAGAAATGGTGATCGATCCGGACTATACCGGCGACGCCAAGGACGGCGATCTGATCGAAGTCGAAGTCGCCCGCCTCGGCCGCTTTGGTCTACCGCGCGCCAAGGTGCTGTCGGTCGTGGGCTCCGTCGCTTCGGAGAAGGCGATCTCGATGATTGCCATCCATGCGCACGGCATTCCGCATGTCTTTCCGCAGGCCGCTATGGCCGAAGCGGACGCCGCCAAGCCAGCCACCATGTCGCATCGCGACGATTGGCGTAGTCTGCCGCTGATCACCATCGACCCCGCCGATGCCAAGGACCATGACGACGCGGTCTATGCCGAAATGGATACCTCTCCCGACAACCCCGGCGGCGTGGTCGTCACCGTCGCCATTGCTGATGTCTCCTGGTATGTCCGGCCCGGCTCCGCGCTGGACCGCGAGGCGCTGAAACGCGGCAATTCAGTTTACTTCCCGGATCGCGTCGTGCCGATGCTCCCCGAACGCATCTCGAACGATCTCTGCTCTCTGAAGGAAGGTGTCGATCGCCCTGCGCTTGCCGTGCGGATGATCTTTTCCAAGGAAGGCCGCAAGGTGGGCCACGCCTTCCACCGCATCATGATGAAGAGCGCCGCCAAACTCTCCTATCAACAGGCGCAGGCGGCGATCGACGGCAAGCCGGACGACAAGACCGAGCCGATGCTGGAGCCGATCCTCAAGCCGCTTTGGCATGCTTACGAGATCATGAGACGCGGCCGCGACCGGCGCCAGCCGCTCGAACTCGACATGCCCGAACGCAAGATCCTGCTGAAGCCGGATGGCACTGTCGACCGCGTTTTCGTGCCGCCGCGTCTCGATGCTCACAAACTCATCGAAGAAATGATGATCCAGGCGAATGTCGCCGCCGCCGAAACGCTGGAAAAGAAGCGTCAGGTATTGATCTACCGCATCCACGACGGGCCGACGCTCGCCAAGCAGGAAGTGCTGCGCGAATTCCTTGCAACGCTCGGCATCTCGCTCGTCAAAGGCGGGAATGTCCGCGCCAACAGCTTCAACGGCATCCTGGCGAAGGCCGAAGGCACAGCGCATCAGACCATGGTCAACGAGATGGTGCTGCGCTCGCAGAGCCAGGCAATCTACAGCCCCGACAATATCGGGCATTTCGGCCTGAACCTGATGAAATACGCGCATTTCACCTCGCCGATCCGCCGCTATGCGGATTTGATCGTGCATCGCGCGCTTGTCGGGTCGCTTGGCTTCGGCGAAGGCGGCATCACGCCGGACGAGGAAGCAACGCTCGACGATATCGCCGCCGAGATCTCCACCTTCGAACGCCGCGCCATGGCTGCCGAGCGCGAGACGGTCGACCGGCTGATCGCGCACCATCTTGCCGGCCGCGTCGGCGAAGAATTCGAGGCCCGTGTCGGCGGTGTCACCAAATCGGGACTTTTTGTCACCCTGCCCGACTATGGCGCCGATGGCTTCATCCCTATATCTACGCTCGGCTCCGACTATTTCATCTACGACGAGGCGCATCAGGCGTTGACGGGTGAAAAGACGGGGCTCGGCTTTCGCCTCGGCGACAGCGTTACGGTGCGCCTGGCGGAGGCGATTCCGCTTGCCGGTGCTTTGCGCTTCGAAATGCTGAGCGACGGCCGCGCCATGCCCACGGCGGTGCGCTCCTTCCACAAGGCGACGCGACGCAATAAGACCCCGGCACGCAAAGCGCCGGGAACAAGACCGCCGCGCGGACGCCGATAAACGGCGCGCCGCCGGAAGGAAGGAAACGTTCATGACGAGCAGCCCGTCCGATCCCGTTACCCGCTATGGCGGCCCCGACGAGGCTGAACGCCCACTTGGGCGCTCGATTGTCCGCGGCTTGCTGAACCGCTGCCCGCATTGCGGCACGGGAAAACTCTTCAGGGCCTTCTTAAAGCCTGTCGACCGTTGCGCCGTCTGCGGCGAGGAACTGTTCCATCAGCGTGCCGACGACCTGCCGCCCTATCTGGTGGTCCTGGTGCTCGGCCATGTCGTGGTCGGTGGATATATGTTGACCGACATGGCTTATCACTTGCCGATCTGGGCCCATCTTGCCATATGGGCTCCGATCACGGTGATCACCGCACTTGCCTCGATCCAGCCGATCAAAGGCGGCGTCATCGGCCTGCAATGGGCCTTACGGATGCATGGCTTCGGCGGCCATGACGACAGTCCGGAAGAATGGGATCAGGGGAACGGCCGCTCGTGAACGATGTGCTCGAACTGATCTCACCAGCCTTGCCGGCTGGCGGGTGCTGGCGTGCCCCATTACTCCCTTTGGGCGGAACCAACATCGATCCCCCGCATATTCGTGATTCCTGGGAATTGCTTGAACTCCAACGGCTTGACATCCGCGGCATTTCTTGTCTGAACATGCCGGGCGTCGAGAGGATCATTCCGGAGGATGTGATCGATCCCATGAAAGCCGACCCGTCACCTGGATTTGGCCGAGCCGTGCCTTTCTATCTTCTGCGTTGCGAACGATTCGTTCGCCACATGCTCTAAGGATCAATTCATGTATGAACCGACGAACGGCAAGGCCGGCCAAGTCGAAGAAATCCATTGGCCTTCGCTCGTCGCCGCCATTTCGTCCGTTTCCGCTGTCGGCATCGCTATCGGCCTCGGCCTTCCGCTTCTCAGCATCATCCTGGAAAAACGCGGCATTCCGTCGAGCTTGATCGGTCTGAATACCGCGATGATGGGGATCGCCGCGATGATAGCGGCCCTGATCACCACCAAGCTTGCGCACCGATTCGGTGTCGTGCAGACGATGATCTGGGCCGTCGTGCTCTCCGCACTGAGTTCGCTCGGGTTCTATTACGCCGAAAGCCTGCTGCTCTGGTTTCCGCTGCGCCTGATCTTCCACGGAGCCACCACCACTCTGTTTATCCTCTCGGAATTCTGGATCAATGCCGCGTCCCCGCCCTCCAAGCGCGGCTTTGTTCTCGGCCTCTATTCCACAGTTTTCTCGCTCGGCTTCGCGGCAGGTCCCCTGCTCTTCTCGCTGGTCGGCAGCGAGGGGCTGATGCCCTTCATCATCGGCGCCTGCATCATTCTGGCGGCGACTATCCCGATCTTCATCGCCCGCAACGAGAGCCCCATCGTCGACGAAAAGCCGGAACTGCATTTCATCCGCTACGTCTTCCTGGTGCCTACGGCGACCGCCGCCGTCTTCGTGTTCGGCGCGGTGACCGTCGGCGGCGGATCGTTGTTCACCAGCTATGCGACTCGGCTTGGTTTCAACGAATCACAGGCCGCGCTGCTGCTGACCGTGATGGGCGTCGGCAACTTCGTCTTCCAGATCCCCTTGGGATTGCTTGCCGACCACTTGCGCGACAAGCGGACGCTTCTGTCCGTCATGGCGGCCATCGGCCTGATCGGCGCGCTTCTATTGCCCTCGCTTGCCTCCAATTGGATACTTCTGGCGGTCATCCTGCTGTTCTGGGGCGGTTGCGTCTCCGGCATGTACACGGTGGGCCTGAGCCATCTCGGAACGCGGCTGACGGGCACCGATCTTGTGGCTGCCAACGCCGCCTTCGTTTTCTGTTATGCCGTGGGCATGGTCCTCGGCCCACCAACGATTGGTAGTGCCATGGATATCGCCAACCCCAGCGGTTTTGCCTGGGCAATCGCCTTTTTCTTTGGGCTTTATGTCCTGCTTTCGGTGATACGGGTGCTTTTCATGGGCAGCAGGGGTTGACTTTTCGGGCGCGATTTGTAGTTTCGCGCCAGAATTTGCCGTGGACCTCCGCACTGGCCGTCCACGGCTTTCATTTTTCTTAAAGGCAGGACGACCATGGCCAAGGCTACCACCATCAAGATCAAGCTTCTGTCGACGGCCGACACCGGTTTCTTCTACGTCACGACGAAGAACAGCCGCACGATGACGGACAAGATGACGAAGACGAAGTACGACCCGATTGCTAAGAAGCACGTCGAATTCAAGGAAACGAAGATCAAGTAAGTTTCCTAAACTTCTGATTACAAAAGGGCGCAACCGTAAGGTTAGCGCCTTTTTCTTTTGATGATTTTCTTTTTTCTGTGCAAAACCTTATGAAGGTATCGAAAAAACAGAAAAAACTAACATTCAACCTTCTGATATTGAATGACAACGAAAAACGCCGCTCTTCCTTTGGAAGGCGGCGTTTTAAGTTGGGGGCCGGCTAGCCTGCAAAACGGCACGAGGAACCGCTTGAAATTGCCTGCCAGCCGACCGACCCCACGACCCAGGAGATGCGGCGGACCTGAGCATCATGGGGTATTTTCATGCCCTTGCGGGCTGTCCTTGTATGAAACTAAATTTGCGCGAAATCGGAAGAAAATCAACAAATTCTTAATGATAAAAAATTCTTGTTTGGCCGAATGGTTAAAATTCGTGTTTTCATTCAGTCTCGTTGCCTGAAAAATTGACAATTTAAAAGCGAGTGCATTTTAAAAAGGAAGAGATAACTATCGTTTTCCTAGCAGATTCTCACTACAGATATTTGAGACCATTTGCACACCATAATGAAAATTGTGATATGCACCAGATACCCATAGTTTTTTACTGATTCAACTTCTCATCGGTCAACTTTATTGCGGGATATGCGTAATAGACATCGTATATCTATCAATATAGCGAGTATTTACACGGATTTGCTGGGCAGATTACAAAGCCTATTCTCGCGCGGAAACCGGCGTGCCCGTGGCTGTGGAACAAAGATTAAAATTTGGTAATCCCTGTTCATAACTCAGAAAAGCCCCTGGATATTGAAGGGCTTTGATTCGGGTTGGATTGTTTCGATCAGGCGGCGGCCGCGACAACCCGGTTGCGGCCCGCGTTTTTGGCCTCATACAGAGCGCGATCGGCGTGCTTCATCAGCTGCTCGGGTGTTTCGACCGTCTCCCAACGGGACGCAATGCCGAAGGAAGCGGTGACGTCGAGCGCGACCCCTGACGCCCGCAGCGTGAAGGGCATGGTCTCCACCACGGCGCGCAGGCGCTCGGCAACGGCGGCGGAAACCTCAGGAGACGTATCCGGCATAACCACCACGAATTCCTCGCCACCATAACGGCAGGCCAGATCGGCGCCGCGCACGGTGGAGCGGATACGGGCGGCAAACTCCCTCAGCACTTCGTCGCCTGCATCATGGCCATAGGTGTCGTTCACCTGCTTGAAGCGATCTATATCGGTGATCAGCACCGAGAGCGGCCGTCCACGCGTCAGGGAGCGGTTGAAGAGGATCTTCAGGTGATTGTCGAGATAGCGCCTGTTGTTGAGGCCGGTGAGCGCGTCGGTGACAGCGAGTTCGATAGTGTGCTGCACGCTGGCGCGCAGACGGTCGTTGTATCGCTTGCGGCGGATCTGCGTCAGGCAGCGGGCAACCAGCTCGTTCGGATCGAGGGGGCGGACAATATAGTCGTTGACGCCGAGATCGAGCGCGCGGACGATCATCTCGTCAGCCCCTTGATCGGTTACCAGCAGCACCGGCAGGAAGCGCGTCCGTTCCAGCGAGCGGAGCTGTGAGCAAAGCCTCAGCGGGTCGTAGTCATCGAAATTCGAATTGACGATGACGAGCTCGAACGGCTTTTCCGCAGCTTCGACCAGGGCCGCCTGCGGATCGGACGTCACCGTCACTTCTGCGATCGGCCTCAGGGCGCGGATGATACGCTCCTGCGAATTGGCGCGGCCGTCGACCAGCAATACATGGCCGTCCTCGTCGGCGCGGCCATCGCCGAAGCGCATCAAGTCGTCGATGCCGAAGTTACGGGCCGTCTCGTTACGCATGCGCAACTCGTCGCTCAGCGTCTTTAGGCGCAGCAAGCTTTTGACCCGCGAAATGAGCTGCAGGTCGTTTACCGGCTTGGTCAGAAAATCGTCGGCGCCGGCTTTCAGGCCACGCAAGCGGTCGGCCGGTTGATCGAGCGCCGTGACCATGACCACGGGAATATGTGTGGTGCGAGGATCAGACTTCAGCCGCTCGCAGACCTCAAAACCGTCCATGCCGGGCATCATGATGTCGAGCAGGATGAGATCGACCTGGGTGCTCTCGCAGATGGCAACCGCCTTCAAGCCGTCTTCCGCCGTCAGCACGTCGAAATACTCGGCGAGAAGCCGCGCTTCGAGCAGCTTTACGTTAGCGGGAACATCGTCAACCACCAGGATACGCGCGGTCATCAGTCTTTCCCCGCGCTCAGGCGTCGCCCAAATAGGTCTTGATGGTCTCGATGAATTTCGGGACAGAGATCGGCTTGGAGACATACGCCTCGCAGCCGCCTTGACGGATACGCTCCTCGTCACCCTTCATGGCAAAGGCCGTGACCGCGATCACCGGAATGACGTGCAAATCGTCGTCTTCCTTCAGCCACTTCGTCACCTCCAGCCCGGAGACTTCGGGAAGCTGGATATCCATGAGGATCAGGTCCGGACGATGTTTGCGAGCGAGATCAAGCGCTTCCATGCCGTTTCTGGTCTGGATCGTCGTGTAGCCGGACGCCTCGATCAGATCGCGAAAGAGCTTCATATTGAGCTCGTTGTCTTCTACAATCATCACCTGCTTAGGCATGGAGAGCTGTCCCTGCATCCGGTATTGCATCCATTCTATGAAAATATAACGTCGCGAGAAATCGATTCCAGAAATACTTGAATCCGACGCTAGCGGCATTTGGTTGAAAAATAGGTAACTTACCGCTCAAAATGCAAAACAACTTCAAGAACCCGAAGAATGCGGCCGCCGATCCGCAGGAAACCGCGATCGCCGTACTTGGCTGGCTGGCCAATGAGCCGGATATGTTCGGCCGCTTCCTGGCCTTGACCGGCGTCGAACCGGCGCAAGTGCGCAACGCCATCAACGAACCCGCTTTTCTTGCGGGCATGCTGGATTTTCTGATGAACCATGAGCCGACATTGCTTGCGTTCTGCCAGGCAAGCGGCATCGAGCCGGAAACGGTCGCCGCCGCCTCGGCGCATTTCTCGCCGCCCGGTCTTTCCTCTGGGGAATATTGACGATGGATGCCCCGTTCGAATTGGACACATCGCATGTCCGCCTGGGAGACCGGCCGCTGATCGTCTGCGACGTCGATGATGTGGTGCTGCACTTCTTCGAGCCTTTCCTGGTCTTTTTGGACAGCGAGGGCCATGAATTCCTGCCGCGTTCCTTCCGGCTGACCGGCAACGTCATTTCGAAGGCAAGCGGCGAGGCGTTGGAGGAAAAGGAGGTCCGTCGTCTGATCGACGCCTTTTTCGAAGCGCAGGAGCATTGGCAGGTGCCCTTCGATCGCGTCGTCGACACCCTGGGCGGCTTCTCCAAGGAGGCCGACATCGTCTTCCTCACCGCCATGCCGCCGCAGTTCTGGACCCAGCGCCGCCGCCTTCTCGACCGGCTCGGCCTCGCCTATCCGCTGCTCGCCTCGCTGCAGCCCAAGGGACCGATCGTTCAGGCACTGCACGGCAACCGCACCCTGCCCGCCGCCTTCGTCGATGATATGGCGCACAATCTGCATTCGGTCCGCGACCATGTCGCAAGCTGCCTTCTCATCAACCTGAAGCCGGATTCGATCGTCCATCGCATGGCGCCGGCTGCCGCGGCCGATATTCCCCAGGCGAACGACTGGGCCCAGGCGGCGCCGTTGATCCACGCCCATATCGCCGGCTGAGCGCGCCCGCGCCGGCATCAGAGAACGAGGCGCATCAAGGGTCGCCCGTCCTTTCGTTTCGCGACCTCGGAAAATCCGGCCGCCTCGAATATGCGCAGCGAGCCTACATAGAGCCCGACGGATTTCGACTGTTTCGTCCGCTCGATCGGACAGCCTTCCAGAACGTGCGCGCCGGAGGCCTTGGCGAAATTCACCGCTTCCGACAGCATGCGATGGCTGTATCCCTTGCCGCGATCACGCGAATTCATGAAAAAGCAGCTCACGGCCCAAACCGAGCTGTCTTCGGCATCGGCCGGATCGAGCGGCCGTGATACGGTTTTCGGAGAATTCCACATCGGCAGTTCCGATCGAGGACAGACCTGCGCCCAGGCGACCGGACGCTCGCCGATATAGCCGAGAAGGCCGGGCGGCGGGCCGGCGGCGACGCGAGCCTGCATGAATTCTTTCTTCGCATCGCCATCCATCGTCTTCCGCTCTGGGGTCGGAATACGGAAATGGGTGCACCAGCAGCCATAACAGGCGCCACTTGGCCCGAAAAGCGTTTCGAAATCGCCCCAGCGATCCGCCGTCAAAGGCACTGCTTTCAATTCCACCAGCATCTCCTCCCCGCTGCTTTCCGTCTTGAGACTCACGAAGTTAAAACATAAGGTAGCTATGTTCAATTTTTGTTCTATTTTTATGACCAGCGCGCCCGATAAAGTTTCCGGTTTTTGCCGCGATTGCTTGAGCGAGCAATCGGTCGAGCGCACGCGTTGCCGGGCCTGCGGCAGTCCGCGCCTTGTCTATCATCGCGAACTCTACGGCCTGACGCTGGCGCACATCGATTGCGACGCCTTCTATGCCTCGATCGAGAAGCGCGACAATCCGGAACTGGCCGACAAGCCCGTCATCATTGGCGGCGGCAAGCGTGGCGTCGTGTCCACTGCCTGCTATATCGCCCGCATCCATGGCGTTCGGTCGGCCATGCCGATGTTCAAGGCATTGGAGGCCTGCCCTCAGGCGGTCGTCATCCGTCCAAACATGGAAAAATATGTCCGCGTCGGCCGCGAGGTGCGCGCGCTGATGCAGGAGCTGACGCCGCTGGTGCAGCCGCTTTCGATCGACGAGGCCTTTCTGGAGCTCGCGGGCACACAGCGCCTGCATCATGATCCGCCCGCCCGCATCCTGGCGAAATTCGCCAAGCGCATCGAAAGCGAGATCGGCATCACCATTTCGGTCGGCCTTTCCTACTGCAAATTCCTCGCCAAGGTCGCGTCCGACCTGCAGAAGCCGCGCGGCTTTTCCGTCATCGGGCGGCAGGAGGCCGTGTCGTTTCTAGAACCGCAGCCGGTGACCACCATCTGGGGCGTCGGCAAGGCTTTCGCGGCGACGCTGGAAAGCGATGGCATCCGCACCATCGGCCAGTTGCAGACGATGGAGGAAGGCGACCTGATGCGCCGCTATGGCGTCATCGGCCAGCGACTCTCTCGTCTGTCGCGCGGCATCGACGATCGCACAGTGCATCCGGACGAGGCGGCAAAGAGCGTGTCGTCGGAGACGACCTTCTTTGACGACATTTCCCGCCATGACGATCTGGTGCCGATCCTTCGCGATCTTTCGGAGAAGGTATCGCGCCGCCTGAAGCGCAGCAGCATCGCCGGGCGGACTGTCGTGCTGAAGCTGAAGACGGCGGATTTCAAAAGCCGCACCCGCAACCGCCGTCTGGAAGACCCCACCCAGCTTGCTGACCGCATCTTTCGCACGGGCCTGCGACTGCTGGAGCATGAGACCGACGGCACCAAGTTCCGCCTGATCGGCATCGGGGTCACCGACCTCTGCGATGCTGCGCGCGCCGACCCTCCCGATCTGGTTGACGAACAGGCGACCCGCCGGGCCGCGGCGGAAGCGGCGATGGACAAGCTCAGGGAAAAATTCGGCAACAAGACGGTCGAAACCGGCTACACATTCAGCGGCAAGCGCGAGAGCTGAATCATCGCCGGCAACATGTCCGTCTCTTCATCGAAAAGTGCCGCGCGATTGGCGAGCGCCTGCTCATAGTCCGGCCTGATCGCAATCGCCTTTTCATAACTCGCCAGCGCCTCGTCGGAGCGCCCCAAGCGGCGCAGCGCGTTTCCCTTGTTGTTATAGGCAATCGCATGATTTGGTTCGAGGGCGATCGCTTGATCATAGCGGACGATGGCGCCTTCGAAATCCCTGATCGCGGCGAGAAGGTTGCCGTAGGTGCAGTGGGCTGCGGCGGAGTCGGGGCGAAGCTCCAATGCTCGCCCTATCTCGGCTTCCGCCTCCTTGGCCTCGCCACGCAGCAACAGGAGTATGCTCAACCGATGCGCCGCGTCGAAGTCTCCGGGGTTTTCGGCGATCGCGGCACGACATTGCTTTTCCGCCTCAGCACGATCGATGGCACCTTGACTGTCGGTCACCGTGTCCGTGACAGCATCATCCGATGTGATGGCCTGCCAGAGCATTCGCGACGCCACGATTTCGCGGTAGAGCGCTAGGGCGTCCTTGTGTGTCGGCTCGATCGCGAGAACCTGTCGGCAGCCTATCTCGGCATTGGCCAGATCGCCGGCTGAATACAGGCTTTTGATGCGGGCGACGACGAACGGCAGGCAATGCTGGTCCAGCCGCTCGCCGAGGTTCCGCCCCGTCTTTGTATCGATCCGGAAGCGCTCGATGCGTCGGCTGACCGAGCCGAAAATATACTTGTGCTCATAATCGCCGGGACCGAGGTCATAGATCCGAAAGCCATTCTCTATCGCCCAGCGGATCGTATAGGCATGCACCATCAGGCCCGGCGACATATCTCGGATCGAGACATCACGCGCACTGAGGAAACAGAGTAAGCTCTTTCTGGGGCGATCGATAAGGACGGCGGAGGCCGCTATCGGCGCCTGGTCATGCCAGAGAATTGGCAGAAAAAGACCGCCGCTGCGCAAGCAATCCGGCAGAATGGAGTGCGAGTTGTCGAGAACATAGCGCGTATAGCCCGGATTACGCCGCCCCCATTGCTTCTCCCAAAGGCTCAGCAGCGTCGCCAAATCCGTTTCGATGGTTTCGGCATTGCTGTGGGTCACCCGGAACCCGGCGGAGCCATCCAGCTGGCGCAGGCAATGACGGACGTTCCGCCGCGCCCGCCAATGCAATTTCTCGCGAAGGAACGACCCAAAATCCGCCGGCAGCGTCACATGCACATGGATTTCCGGATCAATCCTCTCGGCCGCATCCGTAATCTGCGCAGGGCGCTTGACCCTGTCGCCGACGAAATCCGCCTGCGGAAAATGATCGAGGAAAGACCCGATCCGCGCGGACGACCGATCGATATCGTCAAGATGCAGGCTGCTCCAATGAAAGGAGCGAACGCAATCGGCGAAGGCTGGGACGACGGCATCGGCGAAGGCGGGATCGCAGAGAATGCCGGTATAGGAGGCGAAATAGGAGCCGCCCAAGACAATGGTGTTGTAGAAGCCCTTGCCCCGGTCCAGTCCGGTGCCGAGCTGGATCGGGAAGAAGGCCACATAGGCGCCATCGGTATCTTCCCTTGCCGCCAATACGATCCAAGGCAGAGAACGCGAGGCAAACCAGCTCGATATCCAGGTCCAGGACAAGAAACACTGCGCTTCCGGGTCGATCTCATAGATCCGATCCCAGTTGTCTTTCAGCACTTGCAGATCTTCCAGCTTTTCGATCACGTCCACATGCATGTCGAACGTCCGCCCGGTTCCCCATCCTGCAATTTAAGATACACATAAAATACATCCTCTAGCAATTGCGTCTATCGGGCAGGCCTTTGCCGGATGAAGCGACCAAAAAAGCAATTTAGGCGGACGGCGTGCCTTCAAGTCTTCCTTAAACTTCGAAGTCTAACCTGCAGCGATACGAGTATTGCGTTTTGGTATGTGTATATGAAGTCGCGTTTTCTTTTCGGACTTGGCCTGTTGTCGGCCACAGCCCTCATTCATCCTGCCTTTGGCGCGGAAGATGCCCGCACATTGCAGATCGTCGTGTCAAAGGACCGGCAATCACTTGCCGTCTATGATGGCGACAAGGCGGTGGCGACATCGAAGGTTTCGACCGGCAAGCGCGGTCACGCGACGCCAAGCGGCATCTTCTCCATTCTGGAGAAGGAGGTCTATCATGAGTCCAATCTCTATTCGGATTCGCCGATGCCCTTCATGCAGCGGCTGACCTGGTCCGGCATCGCGCTGCACGAATCCAATTCGGTGCCGAACTATCCTGCCTCGCACGGCTGCGTGCGCATGCCCAAGGCTTTCGCCAAGATGCTCTACCAGATGACCGAGCGCGGCGTGCATGTCGTCATCGCCGACCAACCACTCGTGCCGCAGCCTTTCGAACATGCCATGCTGTTCCAACCCGAAGCCGTCCCTGCCTCTGTTCTGTTTTCCGATCTTGAACTGCGGCCCACGACCGCCTTCCTGTCGCAGGCACAGCCGGTGCAGGTCGCCACCAACGATGTCGCTGCCCTACCCATGCCACAAGCCACCCAGGCGGCGCCCCTCGATCCGGCACCGCTCGGCATCCTCATCACCCGCCGGGGTCTGCGCGAAAATGTCCGCGACCTGCAGGGGCTGCTGAACGACATGGGTTTTGCGACCGGCACACCGGACGGCATGCTCGGACCGGCGACAGTGCAGGCAATCGAGGACTTCAAGAAGGCGCACAACATCAAGACATCGGGCGGACTTGTGAGCCCGGCGCTGATGAAGGCTGTCTACGACGTCGCCGGCAAGGGCGAACCGCCGAACGGCGAAATCATGGTTCGGCAGAACTTCAAGCCGTTGTTCGAAGCGCCCGCCATTATCGCTGAGCCACAGGAAGCGCTCGGCACGCATTTCTTCACCGCCCACACCATCGATAAGGTGAACGGCAAAGCGGACTGGTTTGGCGTGACGCTGGAAGACGATCTTTCCAAGGATGCGAAAAAGCGGCTCGGCATCACCAGCGAGGCGCACGCGGAATCGCTCGACGCAGCCGACCGCGCGCTCGACCGCGTCACGATACCCAATGACACCAGGCGCAAAATCGAGGATCTGCTCACGGCCGGCTCGTCGCTGACGATTTCCGACACCGGCATCGGCCCGGAAACCGGCGACCAGACCGATTTCATCACCATCACCAATCGCGGCGCCCTTGGTAAAAGGGGTTAGAGCGGTCCAGATTTTCTCGGAATCTCAGAACCGCTCTATCTTTTTGTTTTTCGCAATTCCGGACGGAAAACCGCTGCGCACTTTTCCTGGAATTGCTTTAGACGAGCTCGACGTCGATCACACCGGGCGCGGTGCGCAGTGCGGCCGCGATTTCCGGCGTGATGCGGTACTTCTCCGGCAGCGCGACTTCCACCTCGCGCTTGCCCTCCTCCTTGATGACGATGAAGGAGACGAGACCATCGCCCTTGGCATTGAGGTGGGCGGCCACCGCCTTCAGCGGGCCGGAATCGCGGACGTAGACGCGTAGCGCCTTCTGCATCTGCAGCGACTTTTCCTCCAGCGATTGCGCCGTTTGCAGGCGCAGGCTGATGCCTTCCGGCCGCTCGTCCGCCTGCGCGGTAATGACGAAGGATTTGCCGACTTCCAGCACGTCGCGATATTGATTGAGTACCTCCGAGAACAGCACAGCCTCGAACTGGCCGGAGGCGTCGGAGAAGACGAAGATGCCCATCTTGTTGCCGGTGCGCGTCTTGCGCTCCTGCTTCGAGATGACGGTGCCGGCCAGGCGGCCATTGCTGGCCCCCTGCTTCACCGCCGTCGAGAAATCGGCGAAGGTCTGGACGCGCATCTTGTTGAGCACGTTCTTGTAGGTGTCCAGCGGATGGGCCGTGAGATAGAAGCCAAGCACCTGGAATTCGCGCAACAGCCGCTCCGAGGCTAGCCAGGGGGTAAAGGCCGGAAGCAGGATCTTTTCCGGTCCCGAAGCCGCGCTTCCGAACATGTCGGACTGGCCGCTTCGCTTGTTTTCCTGCGCGACTTGCGCGTAGCCCATGATCCGGTCCAGCCCGCCGATCAGCTGCGCGCGGTCGACGTCGAAACAATCGAAGGCGCCGGCGGCAATCAGGCTTTCCAACACACGGCGGTTGATCTGCTTCGGATCGATACGCAGGCAGAAATCCTCGATGCCGGCAAAAGGCTGGTCGCCGCGCACTTCGGCAATATGGTCGACCGCAGATTCGCCGACACCCTTGATGGCCGCCAGCGCATAGTAAATCCGGTTTTCGCCCGTCTCGAAATGACGGAACGAGGTCTGAATCGACGGCGCGATAACTTCGATGCCGAGACGCTTGGCGTCCTGACGGAAGTCGTTGACCTTTTCGGTGTTCGCCATATCGAGCGTCATAGACGCCGCCAGGAACTCCACGGGATAATGCGCCTTCATATAGGCCGTCTGGTAGGAGACGATGGCGTAGGCAGCGGCGTGCGATTTGTTGAAGCCGTAGTTGGCGAACTTGGCCAGCAGGTCGAAAATGACGTCCGCCTGGCCCTTCGATACGCCATTCTCGACGGCGCCATCAACGAAGCGTTCGCGCTGCTGGTCCATCTCGGCCTTGATCTTCTTGCCCATGGCGCGGCGCAGAAGATCGGCCTCGCCGAGCGAATAGCCCGACAGGACTTGGGCGATCTGCATCACCTGCTCCTGATAGACGATAACGCCCTGTGTCTCTTTCAGGAGATAGTCGATCGTCGGATGGATCGATTCGATCTCCTCTTCGCCATGCTTGCGGGCATTGTAGACCGGGATGTTTTCCATCGGGCCCGGACGGTAGAGGGCCACCAGCGCGATGATGTCCTCGATGCAGTCCGGGCGCATGCCGATCAGGGCCTTGCGCATGCCCGCACTTTCCACCTGGAACACGCCGACCGTCTCGCCACGCGAGAGCATGTCATAGGTCGTCTTATCGTCGAGCGGAATGCTGGCGAGATCAAGCGTGATACCGCGCTTGGCAACGAAATCCACGGCCGTCTTCAGAACAGTCAGCGTCTTCAGGCCGAGGAAGTCGAACTTCACCAGGCCGGCCTGCTCCACCCATTTCATGTTGAATTGCGTGACCGGCATATCGGAGCGCGGGTCTCGATACATCGGCACCAGCTTCGATAGCGGCCGATCGCCGATGACGATGCCGGCGGCGTGTGTCGAGGCATGGCGATAGAGGCCCTCGATCTTTTGGGCGATGTCGAGCAGACGGGCGACGACCGGTTCCTTGTCGGCTTCCTCCTGAAGGCGCGGCTCTTCCTCGATCGCCTTGCTGAGCGGGGTCGGATTGGCGGGATTGTTCGGCACCAGCTTGCAGATCTTATCGACCTGGCCATAGGGCATTTCCAGCACGCGGCCGACGTCGCGCAGGGCGGCGCGCGCCTGCAGCGAACCGAAGGTGATGATCTGCGCCACCTGCTCGCGGCCATATTTCCGCTGCACGTAACGGATCACCTCTTCGCGGCGGTCCTGGCAGAAGTCGATATCGAAGTCAGGCATCGACACGCGTTCCGGATTGAGAAAGCGCTCGAACAACAGCGAGAAGCGCAGCGGATCGACGTCGGTGATCGTCAGCGCATAGGCGACCAGCGAGCCAGCACCCGAACCGCGTCCGGGTCCGACCGGGATATCGTGCTGCTTGGCCCATTTGATGAAGTCCGAGACGATTAGGAAGTAGCCGGGGAACTTCATGCGTTCGATAACGCTGAGCTCGAATTCCAATCGCTCGCGATAATCCTTCTCCACATAGCCCGGCGCCATGCCGAGCGAGGCGAGCCGTCGGTCGAGGCCTTCAACCGCCTGGGCGCGTAACTCCGCCGCCTCGGCTCGTTCGGCCTCCTCTGCATCATCGGTGGCGCCGGTGAAGCGCGGGAGGATCGGCTTGCGTGTCTTCAGGACGAAGGAACAGCGCCGGGCGATCTCGACGGTGTTTTCCAAGGCTTCCGGCAGATTGGCGAACAGCTTCGCCATATCGGCTCGGCTCTTCAAATAATGGTCTGGCGTCAGACGGAAACGGGTATCGTCCGAAACGATGGCATTGTGAGCGACGGCCATCAGCGCGTCATGAGCATCGTAATCGTCGCGGGTCGGGAAGAAGGCCTCGTTGGTCGCGACCAGCGGCACGTCATGTTCGTAGGCGAGTGCGATCACCTTCTGCTCGTGGCGACGATCATAAGTGCCGTGACGTTGCAGTTCGATATAAAGCCGATCGCCGAACAAGCCCTTCAGCGTGAGAAGGCGCGACAGAGCCTGCGGCGCATGGCCCTCCTTCAGAGCCATATCGACCGGGCCAGTGAGCGAACCGGTCAGCGCGATCATGCCGTCCGTGCCGATCTCCTCCAGCCAAGAGGCGCTGATATGCGCGGCGCCGTTGCCTTCTCCGCCAAGATAAGCGCGGCTGACGAGATCGACCAGTCGCTCATAGCCGCGCTCGGTGGCTGCAAGCAACACGATGGACGGCAGCTTGGCCAATGCCTGCTGCGGCCCACGCTTCTCGCTCTCGACACCGTCTTCCATGTCGATCGACACCTGACAGCCGATGATCGGCTGCAGCCCCTCGTCCATCGCCTTCTGGGAGAACTCCAGCGCGACGAAAAGGTTGTTCGTATCGGTGATGGCAATGGCCGGCTGATTGTCGCCGGCCGCCTTGGCGAGGATCTTCTTCAGCGGCAACGCGCCTTCGAGCAGCGAATAGGCAGAATGGACACGAAGATGCACGAATTCCGGCGTGTCTCCGACCGGCGCACTTGTTGCGCCGCTGCTACCCATATCCGCCATCATATGCCCTTCCGCATGCCCAAATGAATCGGCTGCATTGTCGGCATTGCGGACGATAAAGTCCAGAAGTTGACCTCATGAATCACGGGCGCATCGCAATACCCGTGGGGACAAGAGTCACATCGCCATCATGATGAGGGAAAAGCTGGCGACAAACATGACGATGGAGGTGAATGCTGCAACGTCTCGAATGATATCGGTCATTTACGCGCTCCTTACTCGTTATGTTTCTTTTTTGTTCTATTTATGTTCGAGAGTCAATAGGTGCATCGATAAATTTCATCATCGTTGTTTTGGCTGATGTCGATGGACGGAAGGCACAACCCTCAGCTATCAAAACGCGAACGGAGAGATCATGATGAAGTCACTTGCCTGCACACTCATTCTGCTTTCGGTTACATCGGCAGCTCGCGCGGAGGATATGATCGCGCCCGACCGCATCATCGACGCCGCAATCGGCGACTGGAACAAGGACGGCAAGCCGGACCTTGCATTGCTGGCGTTAGCCCCACCGAACGATCAGGCCCGACAATACGATCGGCATCTATATTTATCTCCGTGACCAAGAACATTCGCTGCTCAAGCTGGCAGCCGCCGCGCCCGACAAGATATGGGGGAGCGCCGAGCCCGGCGGCATCGTCGGCCAGGAGCCGTCGATCGGGGCGCTGCCCAATGGTTCGATCGCCGTTACCTCCCAGAACGACGCGATCGGGCGCGATCGCTGGCATCAGACGCTCACACTCGCCTTCCGGAACAACGCCTTCGTCGTTGCCGGCTACACCTACGATTACCGGGATACTCTCAATCCTGACGGCAGCTTCACCTGCGACTACAATGTCCTGACCGGCAAGGCGACGAAGGGTGGCAAGGACCTCAAGACTGAAGCCAAAACCATCAAGATCCAGGACTGGAATGACGATATCGGCCAGAAAGGCTGTGGCGTGAGCCAGTAGCGGCGGCGTTTTGTTCACTATTTGTTCTTTACATATTGCAGCATACATGGCATCCTAACCTCTCATCATGAGATGGAGAGACCCGTGCCGGATCTTGCCGAGCTGAATGATTTTATCGTCACAGCTAAAGCTGAAACCTATGTCGGCGACGGCGTGGCTCTACCATCGTGCCGCAGTGGTTCGCATGACATAGGCTACGCCAGCGGGCGTTGGCGCTATCTTGACAGCTATATCGGCGGCACGGATTTCGCCGGACAGGAGCTTATCTGGCTCGATGGCGAGCCCGTGTGGGCAATGAACTATTTCGGACGGATCGCGGAGCCTGATTTGATCGATGCCAAGGCTGCGGGGATGATCATCAAGGCGGCCCTCATGCGGCTTTACCTCGATGAGAAACGCTTTCTTGGCGGCTTCGAATTCGACCATCCGCTCGGCCGTTATGTCGATCGAAGCACTGGCGGCTGCGACCATTTTATCGGCCGTGAAGTCATCCTGGTGAATGGGTGCAAGGCCTATGAGCTGGATTATCGCGGCGGGCTGATCGTCCCCTAACGAAAACCGTCAGAACTCAACGACCTTGCCGTCATGGATGGTGACACGGCGGTCCATGCGAGCGGCGAGTTCGTGATTGTGCGTAGCAATCAGTGCGGCGAGACCCGACTGCCGCACCAATGCTTCGAGGGCGTCGAAAACATAGTGGGCGGTATCGGGATCGAGGTTGCCGGTCGGCTCGTCGGCCAAAAGCACCAGCGGTGCGTTGGCGACAGCGCGGGCGATGGCGACACGCTGCTGCTCACCGCCGGAAAGCTCAGCCGGGCGATGGTCCGCGCGGTGACCGATGCGCATATAGTCCAGGAGCTGCGCAGCGCGGGCGCTCGCCTCGTTCCATGAAAGGCCAGAAATCAGTTGCGGCATCATGATATTTTCCAGCGCCGAAAACTCGGGCAGCAGATGATGGAACTGATAAACGAAGCCGATCTCGCTGCGGCGGACGGCCGTGCGCTTTTCGTCGGATAAGTCCTCGCAGGCGTGGCCGTTGATCGTCACCTCGCCGCCATCTGGATGCTCGAGCAGACCCGCGACATGGAGAAGCGTCGATTTTCCTGTTCCTGACGGTGCAACGAGGGCGACGATCTCGCCGCTGCTCAAGGCAAAATCTGCGCCCTTCAGGATCGAAAGCCGCGTCTCACCCTGCCCGTAATGACGCTCCACGCCCGTAAGCTGGAGAACGACGTTGCGCTTCATCAAATGTGGAATTCCTTATTCGTACCGTAGCGCCTGCACCGGATCGAGCCGCGAGGCGCGCCAGGCCGGAAAGATCGTGGCGAGGAAGGAGAGCGTCAATGCCATCACGACCACGGAGACGGTCTCGCCGAGATTCATTTGCGCCGGCAACTTACTGAGGAAATAGACCTCGGGATTGAAGATCACGGTGCCAGATATCCAGGAGAAGAACTGGCGGATCGATTCGATATTGAGACAGACGACGACACCGAGCGCGACGCCGGCGACGGTGCCGACGACGCCGATCGCCGCA
The DNA here is from genome assembly GCF_030272705.1 of Rhizobium mayense. GTDB lineage: Bacteria > Pseudomonadota > Alphaproteobacteria > Rhizobiales > Rhizobiaceae > Rhizobium > Rhizobium mayense. Next base: position 67,797 of record NZ_JARFYM010000014.1, read on the forward strand.
CCCGTCATGAAGAAGATGCGCATGATCGCCCCGGACGTCGCGCCCATGGTGCGCAAAATGGCGATGTCGCTACCCTTGTCCTTTACCAGCATGATCAGGCCGGAAATGATGTTGAGCGCGGCCACGATGACAATCAGAGTGAGGATCATGAACATGGTGTTGCGTTCGACCTGCAGCGCCGAGAAAAAGGTCTCGTTCACCTGTCGCCAGTCGGTCAGAAAGACCTGCCGCCCCGCCGCCGCTTCGATCTTCGGCCTCAGTTCGTCGACGTCATCCGGATTGCTGACGAAGAGCTCGATCTTCTCGACGATTCCCTCTGCATTGAAAAACAGCTGCGACTCCTCCAGCGGCATGAAGACCACGGAGGAATCATATTCCGACATGCCGACTTCGAAGATGCCGGAGATCGGATAGGCTTTGACGCGCGGATTGACGCCAAAGGGCGTCACATCGCCATCAGGCGCCGTGAGCGTGATCTGATCGCCGACCGTAAGACCGAGCTGCCGAGCCAGACGCGAACCGACCATAACGCCCTGCCCGGCTTTAAAGCCGACCAGGTCGCCATCGACGATGTGGTCCGAAACGGTCTTGAGCTTGATAAGGTCCTCGGACCGGATGCCACGCACGAGAGCACCCGTGCCTGAACCACCACGGCCGGAGGCAAGCGTCTCGCCCTCGACCAGCGGCAATGCCATGGTGACGCCGGGGACGGCAGCAAGCCGCTGCGCAAGCGTGGCATAATCATTCAGCGGCGAATCCACCGGCTGGACAACGACATGGCCGTTAAAGCCGAGGATCTGCTTGAAGAGTTCCGCGCGAAAACCGTTCATGACGGCCATGACGATGATCAAAGCCGCGACGCCGAGCATGATGCCGACCAGCGAGAAGCCGGCGATGACCGAAATCGATGCTTCCTTGCGCCGGGCGCGCAGATAGCGCCAGGCGACAAGCCGCTCGAAGCCGGAAAACGGGCGCGCTGACGGGCTGGTTTTGAGGACCTTCTCCTGCTGCTCCATTACCGCGCTCACCGCCATCAGCTTCTCATCCTATCGTTTTATCAGCCTGCCAGCCGATTGAGCGCCGCTTCGATGGTCATCGTCTCGCGGGCACCCGTCTTGCGGTCCTTGACTTCCACTTCGCCACCTGCGATCGAACGCGGCCCGACGATGATCTGCACGGGCACGCCGATCAGATCGGCGGTGGCAAACTTCGTTCCGGCGCGGTCGTCGCGGTCGTCAAGAAGCACATCCTTGCCGGCCTTTGACAGCGCAGCATAGATCGTCTCGCAAGCTGCGTCGCAGGCCTGATCGCCGGCCTTCATGTTGATCACGACGGCATCAAAGGGCGCGACCGAAGCCGGCCAGATGATTCCGTTTTCGTCATGCGATGCCTCGATGATGGCGGGAACAAGGCGCGTCGGGCCAATACCGTAAGATCCCATGTGGACTGCATGCTCCTTGCCGTCGGGACCCTGCACTTTCGCGCCCATCGGCTCGGAATATTTGGTTCCGAAATAGAAGATATGGCCGACTTCGATGCCGCGGGCCGATAGGCGCTCGCCTTCGGGAATGGCATTGAAGGCCGCCTCGTCGTGCATCTCGGAAGTTGCTGCATAAAGCGACGTCCACTTGTCGAAGATACCCTTCAGCCCTGTGACATCATCAAAGTTCGTGTCCTCCGCGGGAATGTCGAAATTGACGAAATCCTTGTGGCAGAAGACTTCCGATTCGCCGGTGTCGGCGAGAATGATGAATTCATGGCTGAGATTGCCGCCGATCGGGCCGGTATCGGCGCGCATCGGGATTGCCCTGAGGCCGAGGCGATTGAAGGTACGCAGATAGGCCGTGAACATCTTATTATAGGAATGCACAGCGCCTTCCATCGTCAGATCGAAGGAATAGGCGTCCTTCATCATGAACTCACGCGAGCGCATGGTGCCAAAGCGCGGGCGGATCTCGTCGCGGAACTTCAACTGTATATGGTAAAGGTTCAACGGCAAATCCTTGTAGGACTTGACGTAGGAGCGGAAGATGTCGGTGACCATCTCCTCATTGGTCGGGCCGTAGAGCATCGGGCGATCCTGACGATCCTGGATGCGCAGCATCTCCTTGCCATAGGCATCATAGCGGCCGCTTTCCTGCCAGAGCTCAGCCGACTGCAGCGTCGGCATCAGCAGCTCGATGGCGCCGGAACGGTTCTGTTCCTCACGAATGATATTGTTGACCTTGTCGAGAACCCGCTTGCCCAGCGGCAGCCAGGAATAGATGCCCTGCGACTGCTGGCGAATCATGCCGGCGCGCAGCATCAGCCGATGAGAAACAATTTCAGCCTCTTTCGGATTTTCCTTCAGAATGGGCATGAAGTAACGAGACAGACGCATGGGCTGATTCCAGATGGTTTGACGTTCCGCGTCCAGCGGAATCGCTCGAAAAATTAACTGCTGGAGGCGTTCATATCTGCTTCGGCGCAGGAAAGAAACCCGCATTTAGCGCGAGCAAACCGGGTGAACACCCGCAAACGTAGGCAACGTCATATATTTTTAGAAATTCGAAAAGATGCACGTTTCTAAGGATTTGTGAGCGAAATCTGTCAACAGAAAAATTCTGCGCGACTGTAGCAAAAATGCAAAAAAATAGATGACAAGGCTCAATCTTTGAGCTAATTTTAGCTCACAAAAGAGGCAAGAAGGCTAAATTCTTGCCGTTTCGCGGTCAAGTCTTGGGAGGATCAGATCTTAGGCGCGCTTGCTCGCAGCCCCGGCAACGGATAAGGATCACGCGATACTTAAAAACAAGGCTTTCAGCCTTGTTTTTTTTTGCTTTTCTACCTCGGCCGATCGGCAGTTTTTTCCAATCGACGAGCTTCAGAGCAGTCTCCGACCACAACGAACTCACGCAACGGAAGGATCGCCGTTTGCGCCGCCTCTTTGCCTCAGGCACATGACAGGGGTGTGACGAATTGTGGGCTATTCAGTGACGCGCGACTTTCATCCGAAAATTGCGGAATATTTTTCGGAAATGAACCTCAGCCCTCAATAGCGTGGAACAATCGGCGGGATCGAGTCGAAGCCAAAGCCGAGATAATGCGAGCTGACGTACCATGCGCCGTAGATCACGGCGGATACCAGCGTCGTGATCAGCACGACCCTCCCGCCACGGAATTTCGTGGGCGCACTCTCGACAGTGCCGAGGACGACGTGATTGTCTTCGGCCTGCGTGCGCAATCCAAACGGCAGGACGGCGAAAAGCGTGATCCACCAGACAACGAAATAGACCGCGCAAGTCGAAAAAATCTGCTGGGCCATCATGCTCCCCTCGAAGCAGGCCGCAAACCGGCTTGCCCTCTCCTCATTTAAACCAGCTTATAGAACCAAAGCCCCGGCATTTCAAAGCACAGCTCAGCGCCCTAATGTCACACAACTGCGCCGCGCGGTCAGCTTGGCGCGCAAAGTCGCGGTAACACCTCCGGATTGCGCGGGTTCAGCGTTGCTCGAGTTCAATGAGAGTCCCAAAGAAATCCTTGGGATGCAGGAACAGCACCGGTTTGCCGTGAGCGCCGATCTTCGGCTCGCCATTGCCGAGCACGCGGGCACCGGCCGCAATCAGTTGTTCGCGTGCCGCGAGGATATCATCCACCTCGTAGCAAATATGGTGCATGCCGCCGTCGGGATTCTTGGCGAGGAAGGCCGATATCGGCGAGGCATCGCCGAGCGGTTCCAACAGCTCGACCTTGGTGTTCGGCAATTCGATGAAAACGACGGTGACGCCATGTTCCGGTAGAGATTGCGGCGCGGACACCTTGGCGCCGAGGGTATCGCGGTAGATGGAGGAAGCGGTAGCGATGTCAGGAACGGCAATTGCAATGTGATTGATGCACCCGAGCATGGCTGTCCCCTTTTCCTCAACCAGATCGCTATTACCCCGTGACGCGCGTGACGAACACAGTCACGACCGGTTTCTTGCCCCAGCTCTGATTGGCGGCGGCGCGCACAGCGCGGCGCACGGCCTCCTGCAGCATGTCGATATCCTTGCGACGGGCGCGCGGAATGCTCTCGATGGCGCCGACGATGGCGTCGAAGAGCGTATCCTCCATATCCTCGCCCTCGTCGTCATAGGCCGGAAGACCGATCGGCACGAGATCGGGATCGCCGACAATATCATAACGGGCATCGAGTACGACGTTAACGGCGACATGGCCGACATAGGAGAGCTTCTTGCGCTCGCCAATGCCCATTTCGTCAAAATCGCCGATCAGCGTGCCGTCCTTGAAGATGCGGCCATGCGGCGCCTCGCCAATAACCCCGACCGGCCCCGGTGCCAATCGCAAAATATCGCCATTGCGAACCCGTGGCACGATGGAGATACCGGATTGCTCGGCCAGTTCCTTGTGTGCGGTCAGATGCGTTGCCTCGCCATGTACCGGCACCACGACCTTCGGCCGCGTCCATTCATACATTCTCTGCAGCTCGTTGCGGCGCGGGTGACCGGAGACGTGAACCAACGCTTCGGCATCCGTCACCACATGCACGCCCTGCTCGGTGAGGCCGTTCTTGATATCCTGGATCGCCTTCTCGTTGCCGGGAATGGCGCGCGAGGAGAAAACGACGATATCGCCGGCGGCGAGCGCGACATTACGCATCTCGTCGCGAGAGAGTTTGGCAAGGGCAGCACGCGGTTCGCCCTGGCTGCCGGTCAGAATGACGACGACCTTGTCGCGCGGGATATAGCCATATTCGTCTTCGGCGATGAACGGCTTGATGCCCTCCATGATACCGATGTCACGGGCGACATCGACAACGCGTTTCAGCGAACTGCCGAGCAGCAATATCTCGCGACCCGCCGCCTCGGCGGCTTCGGCAATGGTGCGGATACGACCGACATTCGACGAGAAAGTGGTGATCGCCACCCGCCCCTCGGCATCCTCGATGATTTTGCGCAGGCTTTCCGAAACATCCTTTTCCGAGGGAGAGACGCCGTCGCGCAACGCATTGGTGGAATCGCACATCAGCGCCAGCACGCCTTCGTCGCCGAGCTGGCGGAAACGGGCCTCGTCGGTCAACGGTCCGAGCGATGGCTCGTGGTCGATCTTCCAGTCGCCGGTATGGATGACATTGCCGACCGGCGTGCGGATCATCAGCGACATCGGTTCGGGAATGGAGTGGTTGACGGCCACGCCCTCGATGCTGAAGGGACCGACATTGATACGATCGCCGGCCTTGAATGGCGTGATGGGGATCTCGCCCATCGACTTCTCATAGTCGCGCTTGGCTTCCAGTAGACCGGCGGTAAAGGCCGAAGCATAAATCGGAACATTCAGGCCGGGCCAGAGATCACTCAGCGCGCCGTAGTGGTCCTCATGCGCATGCGTGATGATGATGCCTTTGAGATTCTTGCGTTCCTTGGCGAGGAAGCGGATATCGGGGAGCACGAGATCGACCCCCGGCAGATCAGGCCCTGGAAAGGTGACGCCGCAATCGACCATGATCCACTGGCGATGTTCCGGCGCGCCATAGCCGTAGAGCGCGAGATTCATGCCGATCTCACCGACGCCGCCAAGTGGCAGAAACACCAGTTCGTCTTGGTTCGCCATATCTATCTTCTACCTAACGATTAAAAAAAACGTCGCCCGCAGCAATCGGCAAAATCTTGCCGTCGCCGGTATCGAGCATCAACAAGCCATTATCATCGATTCCGACGAAATGGCCGGAAATCGACCGGTCCGGCAGGTTAACAGTGATCTTTTCGCCGATGCCGCAGGCGACCTCGCGCCAACGTGCGGTCACCTCGCGAATGCCTTTGCCGCTGTTCCAGACAGTGAGCGTCTCAGCCATGGACGCATAAAGATGCGCAAACAACTCTTCCGGCGACACTGTCGTGCCATGCTCATGCAGGCAGGTGACTGGGTAGTGCGGATTTTCCGGCATAACAGAAACATTGATGCCGATGCCGATCACCAGCGCATGGCGTCCATCGGGAAGAGCTTCTCCCTCGATCAAAATGCCGCAAGTCTTCTTACGACCGATCAGAATGTCATTCGGCCACTTGACCTCGACAGGCTCGGCCGCCACCGGCAACACGCTGCGCACCGCCTGGTGCACAGCCACCGCGACGGCCAGGGGCAGAGAGCCGAGGCGATTCACGGGAGCCGGATCAATCAGAAGAAGGGAAGCATAGAGGTTGCCGCGTTCGGAAACCCATGGACGCCCGCGGCGCCCGCGGCCACCCGTCTGGCGGCCCGCCGTCACCCAAAGATTGCCGGCATCACCTGCCCGCGCCCGTTCCAGGCACTCGCTGTTGGTGGACGCAGTCTCTGAAAGAGCATCATGCCGGAAGTCGGCGAGCGACTTCCGGCTGTTCAAGTCAGACGCCATCAAAACAGCGTCGCGGCAGCGAGATCGGCCGCACCGCCGATAGCACCGCCGAAGAAGACATAGGCGACGACGAAGAGACCGGAGAGGCCAAAGACCAGACGCAGCGAACCGGCCGTGCGGGTGAACTCGTCCTTGGCTTCATCGAACCACATCACCTTGATGACGCGCAGATAGTAGTAGGCGCCGACGACCGATGCGAGAACGCCGATGATGGCGAGCGCATAGAGATGGGCCTGAATAGCCGCGACGAAGACGAAGTACTTCCCGAAGAAGCCCGCCAGCGGCGGGATACCGGCAAGCGAGAACATCAGCGCCGTCAGCACCACCGCCATGAACGGATTGGTCGTTGAAAGACCGGCGAGGTCGTCGATGTTTTCAACCTGGCGGCCATCCTTGCGACGCATCGCCATGATGATGGCGAAGGAGCCGAGCGTCATGACCATGTAGATGACCATGTAAAGCATGACACCGGAGACGCCGGTCTTGTTGCCGGCAGCGAGGCCGACCAGCGCATAACCCATATGACCGATGGAGGAATAGGCCATCAGACGCTTGAAGTTGCGCTGACCGATCGCGGCGAAAGAGCCGAGCAGCATGGAAGCGATCGAGATGAAGACGATGATCTGCTGCCAGTCGGCGAGCACCGGATGAAAAGCGGTGACGACGATACGGGTCAGGATCGCCATGGCGGCGACCTTCGGGGCACCGGCAAAGAAGGCCGTGACCGGGGTCGGCGCACCTTCGTAGACGTCCGGCGTCCACATGTGGAACGGCACGGCGGAAATCTTGAAGGCCAGGCCCGCGAGAACGAAGACCAGACCAAAGACGAGGCCGAGCGAGCGGGTTTCCGCGGTGAGAGCCGCAGCGATGGCGTCAAAGGTGGTGTGACCGGTGAAACCGTAGACCAGCGACATGCCATAGAGCAGCATGCCCGAAGACAGCGCGCCGAGCACGAAATACTTCAAGCCGGCTTCCGTAGACTTGATGCTATCGCGATTGATGGCGGCGACGACGTATAGCGCCAGCGACTGCAGTTCCAGCGACAGGTAGAGCGAGATCAGATCATGCGCCGAGATCATCAGCAGGATGCCGAGGGTCGCCAGTAGCAGCAGCACGGGGAATTCGAAGCGATCGAGCTGCTGCTCGCGCGCCTGCCCCATGCTCATGAACATGGCAACGATCGAACCCACCACGGCCACGATCTTCATGAAGCGCGAGAAGCCGTCGGCGAGATAGGCGCCGCCGTAAGCCAGGCCTTCGCCCGGCACGAAGATGATCCAGAGACCGGCCACCGCGAGAACCGCAATGGCAAGGCCGGTGACCGTCGGTCCCGACCGTTCGCCGGCAAAGACGCCGATCATGAGCAGCACAAGCGCACCGACCGCGAGGATGAGCTCCGGGATGGAAAGATGCAGGCTTGCAAGAATTGTGTCAGCAGTCATGTCGAATAAGTCCCGTCATCAATTCATCGACAGCGCAACATTCTGCGCGGCGTGCAGGGCTGCGGTGTAGTTGTTCACGAGCAGATCCACCGAAGCGGCTGTCGCATCGAAGATCGGAGCCGGATAGACGCCGAAGAAAATCGTCAGCGCGATCAGCGGATAGAGGATGAGCTGTTCGCGCGGCGACAGATCCAGCAGCTTCTTGAGGTTTTCCTTCTCCAGCGCGCCGAAGATGATGCGGCGGTAGAGCCAAAGCGCATAAGCGGCTGAAAGAATAACGCCGGTGGCAGCAAACAGCGCGACCCAGGTGTTGGCGCGGAAGACGCCGATCAGGGTTAGGAACTCACCGATGAAGCCGGAGGTGCCGGGCAGACCGACATTGGCCATGGTGAAGACCATCATCGCGACGGCGTATTTCGGCATATTGCTGACGAGACCGCCATAGGCCGCGATCTCGCGGGTATGGGTGCGGTCATAGATCACGCCGACGCAAAGGAAGAGCGCGCCCGAGACAATGCCGTGCGACAGCATCTGAAAGATCGCGCCCTGAACACCCTGCTGGTTGGCCGCGAAGATGCCCATAGTCACATAGCCCATGTGCGCAACCGAGGAATAGGCGATCAGCTTCTTCATGTCTTCCTGCATCAGCGCCACCAGCGAGGTGTAGATGATTGCGATGACAGACAGGGCATAGACGAGCGGCGCGAAATATTCCGATGCGTTCGGGAACATGCCGATCGAGAAGCGGATGAGACCATAGCCGCCGAGCTTCAGAAGAATACCGGCCAGGATGACCGAGCCCGCGGTCGGCGCCTGAACGTGCGCATCGGGCAGCCAGGTGTGCACCGGCCACATCGGCATCTTCACCGCGAACGAGGCGAAGAACGCCAGCCACAGCCATATCTGCATCTGCGGCGGGAACTTGTAGGCGAGCAGCGTCGGGATATCCGTCGTGCCGGACTGCCAGTACATCGCCATGATGGCGAGCAGCATCAGCACAGAACCGAGCAGCGTATAGAGGAAGAACTTGTAGCTGGCGTAAACGCGATCCCTGCCGCCCCAGACACCGATGATCAGGAACATCGGAATGAGGCCCGCTTCGAAGAAGACGTAGAACAACACGATATCCAGCGACGTAAACACGCCGACCATCATCGTCTCGAGGACGAGGAAGGCGATCATGTAATCCTTCAGGCGCTTCTCGACCGAAAGCCAGCTCGCCAGCACGCAGAAGGGCATCAGGAAGGTCGTCAGGATGACGAACAGCATGGAAATGCCGTCGACGCCCATGTGATAGCTGATGCCGGAGGTGAGCCAGTCATGCTTCTCGATCATCTGGAAGCCTGGATTGGCGTTGTCGAAGCCAATCCAGACGAACAGCGAGACGATGAAGGTGAAGACCGTCGTCAGGAGCGATACGTTCAGGATGTTGCGGCGGCCGTTGGGTCCGTCATCCCGCATGAACAGCAGGAGAAGAACGCCTACCAGCGGCAGGAACGTGACCGTTGAAAGAATAGGCCAATCGGTCATCAGAGGGAACTCCCGAGCATCATCCAGGTAACGAGGGCTGCAATGCCGAGCAGCATCGCGAAGGCATAGTGATAGAGGTAACCGGTCTGCAGGCGAACGACGCGGTTGGTGACATCGACGACGCGAGCGGCGACACCGTTCGGGCCGATCCCGTCGATGACCCCGATATCGCCCTTCTGCCAGAGGAAGCGACCAAGCGCTTTGGCGGAGCGTACGAAGAGGAAGTCATAGAGTTCGTCGAAGTACCACTTGTTCAAGAGGAACTCGTAGAGCACGCGATGCTGCTGTGCGAGGATGCGCGGCGTCTCCGGCGACCGGATGTACATGTACCAGGCCAGCACGAAGCCGAGCAGCATGGCAACGAACGGGCTGACGCTCACCCAAGCCGGAACATGTTCCATCTCTTCGAAGATATGGTTCGTGGGCAGTGTAAACAGCGCAGTCTTCCAGAACTCGCCATAGGCCTCGCCAACGAAATCGCTTCTGAAGACCATGCCGGCGAGGATAGCTCCAAGCCCCAGCAGATAGAGCGGGATCAGCATGACGTTCGGGGATTCATGCACGTGATGCATGACCTCGTGCGAAGCGCGGGGTTTGCCGAAGAAGGTCATGAAGATCAGGCGCCACGAGTAGAAGCTGGTGAACAGAGCTGCGATGACCAGGAGCGTAAAGGCGAAGCCCGCGACCGAACTGTGCGAAGCATAGGCAGCCTCGATGATCGCATCCTTCGAAATAAAGCCCGCAAAACCGAAATGGGTGAAGGGAATGCCGACGCCGGTGATCGCTACGGTGCCGATAATCATGACCCAGAAGGTCTTGTTGATGTGCGTACGCAGGCCGCCCATGTGGCGCATATCCTGCTCACCGTCGACGGCGTGAATGACCGAACCGGCGCCGAGAAACAGCAGGGCCTTGAAGAAGGCGTGCGTGAACAGGTGGAAGATGCCCGCGCCATAGGCGCCGACGCCGAGTGCGACGAACATATAGCCGAGCTGCGAACAGGTCGAGTAAGCGATGACGCGCTTGATGTCGTTCTGCACCAGGCCGACCGTCGCCGCGAAGAAGGCAGTGATCGCACCGATGACGGTGACAAAGGTCAGGGCATCCGGGGACAGTTCGAAGATCGGCGACATGCGGGCGACGAGAAAGACACCGGCGGTGACCATGGTCGCCGCATGGATGAGCGCCGACACCGGGGTCGGGCCTTCCATAGCGTCCGGCAGCCATGTGTGCAGCAGGAACTGCGCCGACTTGCCCATCGCGCCCATGAAGAGCAGCAGACAGACGCCGGTCAGTGCATGCGCACGGTCAAGGTGCATGCCGAAAAGGTTGAGCACGATATCGCCCGGCTGACCGCCCTGCCCTGCGGCAAAGCTCTGTGCGTTGCCGAAGATGACGTCGAAATTGATCGAGCCGAAGAGAACGAAGACGCCAGCGATGCCGAGCACGAAACCGAAGTCGCCAACGCGGTTGACGATGAAGGCCTTTATCGCAGCCGCGGATGCCGAGGGCTTCTTGTACCAGAAACCGATGAGCAGATAGGAGGCCAGACCGACGCCTTCCCAGCCGAAGAACATCTGGGCGAGGTTGTCGGAGGTCACCAGCATCAGCATGGCGAAGGTGAAGAGCGAAAGGTAGGCGAAGAAGCGCGGACGATGCGGATCGTGATGCATGTATCCGATCGAGTAGACATGAACGAGGGTCGAAACCGTGTTCACGACGATCAGCATCACCGAGGTCAGCGTATCGATGCGCAGCGTCCAGGAGGCGTCGATGCCGCCGGACTGGATCCAGCGCAGCACTTCGACCTTGATCGGGCCATCGGTATGACCAAGCGCGACCGTGAAGAAGACGATCCAGGACAGAACCGCGGCGATGATCATCAAGCCGCTGGTGACATATTCCGAAGCCTTGGCACCGATCCCGCGGCCGAACAGGCCGGCGATAATCGCGCCGATCAAGGGAAGAAAGACGATAGCCTTATATAAAAACATAGCTTTATCAGCCCTTCATCATGTTGACGTCTTCGACCGCGATCGAACCGCGGTTGCGGTAGAAGACGACGAGAATTGCAAGACCGATGGCCGCTTCGGCAGCGGCAACAGTCAGAATGAACAGAGCGAAAACCTGGCCGACGATATCATTGAGGAACGTTGAGAAGGCGACCATGTTGATGTTGACCGCGAGCAGAATGAGTTCGATCGACATCAGGATGATGATGACGTTCTTGCGGTTCAGGAAGATGCCGAAGACGCCGAGCACGAAAAGGATGGCGCTGACCGTCAGGTAGTGGGAAAGTCCGATGACCATATTCTTGTTCCTTTAACCCTCGTGCTCGCCTCAGACGCCCTGCCCCGGCTTGACCTTGACCACCTCGACGGCGGTCGCGGGCGTGCGGGCGACCTGTTGGGGAATGCTCTGGCGCTTGATGTGCGTGCGATGCTTCAGCGTCAGCACGATCGCGCCGATCATCGCGACCAGGAGCACCAGGCCGGCGATCTCGAAGAAATAAACGTAGTTGGTATAAAGCACGTCGCCGAGTGCTGCGGTGTTCGTCCGGGCCGTCAGCGCCGGGATAGGCATCGCGACCGACTTGGCAATCGTTGGCGAAATCACGCTGCCGCCGATGACGACGATCAGTTCGGCGGCGAGGATGATGCCGATCAGTGCGCCGACCGGCGCATATTCCAGAATGCCTGCCCTGAGCTCGGAGAAGTCGATATCGAGCATCATGACGACAAAGAGGAAGAGAACCGCGACGGCGCCGACATAGACGACCAGCAGGATCATCGCCAAGAATTCCGCCCCCATCAGGAGGAAGAGGCCGGCCGCATTAAAGAAGACCAGGATGAGGAACAGGACCGAATGGACCGGATTCCGCGACGAGATAACCATGAACGCCGACGCCACAGCGACAAAGGCGAAGATATAGAAAAAAAGAGCCTGCAGACCCATGTTGGTGCCTTTTTCGTCTTCCCCCGGGCAGCCGGGAGTTTCCCTGCCCGATGGGACTTAACTGGACAAATGTCCGGCAAAGCCCCGGTCTCTATTCCACCGTGACGGCGACAATCTCGGCCGCCCGTCACGGCATATTCAAAATTCCGCTTAGCGGTACGGCGAGTCCATCGCGATGTTGCGCGCGATTTCGCGTTCCCAGCGGTCGCCATTTTCCAGAAGCCGCGCCTTGTCGAAGTAAAGCTCTTCGCGGGTTTCGGTGGCGAATTCGAAGTTCGGCCCTTCGACGATAGCGTCGACCGGGCATGCCTCCTGGCAGAAGCCGCAATAGATGCACTTCACCATGTCGATGTCGTAGCGAACCGTGCGGCGGGTGCCGTCGTTGCGGCGCGGGCCAGCCTCGATGGTAATGGCCTGAGCAGGACAGATGGCTTCGCAGAGCTTGCAGGCGATGCAGCGCTCTTCGCCATTCGGATAGCGACGCAACGCATGTTCACCGCGGAAGCGCGGGCTGACCGGTCCCTTTTCAAAGGGATAATTGATCGTCGCCTTCTGCTTGAAGAAATAGCGCATCGACAGAAAGAATGCGCCGACGAATTCCTTAAGGAACAGCGAGCTGACGGCGTTGGAAATTCCGGCCATCTTCAACCTCCAAATCTGCTTGAAGCGAGGATCGACATCATCATGCCCATCCTGTCAGCTTCAGCACGAATGCAACGATAACGACCATGGCCAGCGACAGCGGTAGGAACACCTTCCAGCCGAGACGCATGAGCTGGTCGTAGCGGTAGCGCGGCACGAACGCCTTGACCATCGCGAACATGAAGAAGACGAGGCACGACTTCAGCAGGAACCAGATGATGCCCGGGACCCAGTTCAGGATCCAGATATCGATCGGCGGCAGCCAGCCACCGAGGAAGAGGATCGTGGTCAGCGAGCACATCAGAACGACGGCGGCATATTCGCCGAGCATGAACATCATGTAAGGCGAGGAGCCATATTCGACCATGAAGCCGGCAACCAGTTCCGATTCCGCTTCCGGAAGATCGAAGGGCGGACGGTTCGTTTCAGCCAGCGCCGAAATGAAGAACACGATGAACATCGGGAACAGCGACAGCCAGTGCCAGTCAAGGAACGAAGCCGGCAAGCCGAGCTTGGTGCCGAGGCCGGTCTGCTGCGACATGACGATATCGGTCAGGTTCAACGAACCGACGCAGAGCAACACGGTGACGATGACGAAGCCGATCGAGACTTCATAGGACACCATCTGCGCCGCAGAACGCAGCGCGCCGAGGAACGGATACTTCGAGTTCGAAGCCCAGCCGCCCATGATGATGCCGTACACTTCGAGCGACGAAATCGCCAGAATGTAGAGGATGCCGACATTGATATCGGCGATGACCCAGCCATGCGCCACTGGCACGACGGCCCATGTGGACAGCGCCAGAACAACGGAAACAAGTGGGGCCAGCAGGAAGACGGTCTTGTTGGCGCCGGCCGGGATGATCGGCTCCTTGACCATGAACTTTAGAAGGTCGGCGAAGGACTGGAACAGGCCGAAGGGACCGACGACGTTCGGGCCGCGGCGCAGCTGAACCGCCGCCCAGATCTTGCGGTCGGCAAGAAGGATATAGGCGATGAAGATCAGCAGGCAGACCAGGAGCAGCAGGGACTGACCGATGATAATCAGCGCCGGCCAAAGATAGGTCGAAACGAATGAATCCATAGTCCTTTGCCCTTACTCTGCCGCAGCCTGGAAATTGTTGCGGGCCAATGCCGAGCACTCCGCCATGACGGCAGAGGCACGCGCTATCGGGTTCGTCAAATAGAAGTCTTTGATCGGCGAAGCAAACCCGGATTTCGTCATCGCGCCGGCTTTTTTCGCGACTGCGACAATTTGGGCGCTATCGCCTTCGGCGATCTCGTCGATGCCTGCGAAATGCGGGAAAGCAGCATAGAGCCTGGCGCGCAATTCTCTCAACGAATCAAAGGGAAGCTTCTTGCCGAGCACGTCGGAAAGGGCACGAATGATGGCCCAGTCCTCGCGGGCGTCGCCCGGTGCGAAACCGGCACGGTTGCCCATCTGAACGCGGCCTTCGGTGTTGACCCAGGTGCCCGACTTTTCGGTGTAGGTGGCCGCCGGCAGGATGACGTCGGCATTGTGCGCGCCGTTGTCGCCATGCGAGCCGATATAGACGGTGAACTTCGCGCTCTTGCGGGTGAAGTCCAGCTCGTCAGCGCCGAGCAGGAACAGAACGTCCATCGAGGAGAGCATCGCAGCAGCATTGACGCCCTTTGCGCCCGGCACGAAGCCGAGGTCAAGACCACCGACACGTGAAGCCGCGGTGTGCAGCACGGCAAAACCGTTCCAACCGTCCTTCACGACGCCGACAGCGGAGGCGAGCTTGGCGGCATTCGCCAGCACCTCAGCGCCGTCTTCGCGGATGAGCGCGCCCTGGCCGATGATGATCATCGGCTTTTCGGCGTTCTTCAGAACATCGGCAAAGGCATGCGAACCGCTGACGACATCGGCGAGCGTATCCGGGCCAGCGCCGAAATAATCATAGGAGTAACGCAGGTCCGCATGTTCGCCGATCACGCCAATCGGGAACTTGCCGCGGCGCCAGCGCTTGCGGATACGCGAGTTCAGCACGGCCGCTTCGGAGCGCGGGTTGGCGCCGATGATCAGCAGCGCATCTGCAGCTTCGATGCCCTCGATGCTCGGGTTGAAGATGTAGCTTGCACGGCCAAGCGACGGATCAAGCGCCGTCCCGTCCTGGCGACAGTCGAGATTTTCCGATCCCAGCGACTTCAGCAGCTCGGAGAGCGCGTACATCTCTTCGACAGAAGCGAGGTCGCCGGCAATCGCGCCGATCTTGTCGCCGCTGGTGGCAGCAACCGCGGACTTGATGGCGGCGAAGGCGTCGCTCCACGTCGAAGCCTGCAGGCGTCCATCCCTGCGGACATAGGGCTTGTCGAGACGCTGCGTCTTCAGGCCGTCCCAGATGAAGCGGGTCTTGTCCGAGATCCATTCTTCATTGATCTGCTCGTTGACGCGCGGCAGGACGCGCATGACTTCACGGCCGCGGGTATCGACGCGGATAGCCGAGCCGAGCGCGTCCATGACGTCGATCGATTCGGTCTTGTTCAGTTCCCACGGACGGGCCGTGAAGGCGAAGGGCTTCGAGGTCAGCGCACCGACCGGGCAAAGGTCGACGACATTGCCCTGCAGTTCGGAGGTCATCGCCTGCTCGAGATAGGTGGTGATTTCCGCATCTTCGCCGCGGCCGATCAGGCCGAGTTCGGAAATGCCGGCAACTTCCGTCGTGAAGCGAACGCAGCGTGTGCAGTGGATGCAGCGGTTCATCACGGTCTTGACGAGCGGGCCGATATACTTGTCTTCGACGGCGCGCTTGTCTTCCTGATAGCGCGAGCTGTCGATGCCGAAGGCCATGGCCTGGTCCTGCAGGTCGCATTCGCCACCCTGGTCGCAGATCGGGCAATCCAGCGGGTGGTTGATCAGCAGGAATTCCATCACGCCTTCGCGGGCCTTCTTGACCATCGGCGTGTTGGTGAAGACTTCCGGAAGCTCACCGTTCGGGCCGCCGCGGATGTCGCGTACGCCCATGGCGCAGGATGCCTGCGGCTTCGGCGGGCCACCCTTCACCTCGACAAGGCACATGCGGCAATTGCCGGCCACCGACAGTCGTTCATGGAAGCAGAAGCGCGGGACTTCGGCGCCGGCTTCCTCGCACGCCTGGATAAGCGTGTAGTGATCCGGAACTTCGATCTCTTTACCGTCAATCTTCAGTTTTGCCATCGTCCACTCAGTCCTATGTCACGTCTGCCGCCGTACCTGGCCGCAGACAATTTCATGACCGCAATACCGTCTCGCCAGCGGCACGGCATTTGAGCCGTGTGGCACCGGTCTTGCTCACAATCACCTTTGCCGAACCTTGCCCCCACAAGATCAGCACGCCGGCTGAAACATCGCGGGCCACGCCCGCAACATGCTCACCGCTTTGTTTCACGCTCTTCGGCCGCTTGGGGATAGCCGAAGAAAAGTCTCAACCCCGGCCCTTCGGCAGGAGCGCTTTTGCCTGACCAACCCAGTCATCGCGACGGATACGGCCGTCGAAACCAAGGTCCGTATCGATCCGCTCGATATCCGCGTCGTTCCAGGCCGCGATATCGACAAAGCGCTGAATGCCTCGCCCGTTCAAAACCTGCTCCAACTTCGGACCGATGCCCGAAATCCGCTTCAGGTCATCCACTTTAGCGGCGACCTTGCGGCTACGCGCCGCCGCTGGCCTTGTTGCAACCGGCTCCGCAGCAACGGCTTTGGCCTTGGTCCTGGGCTTGGCCAGCACCTCCGCTGGCGATATCTTCGCTGCGACCCGCTTCGGCTCGACCTTCTTCACCTCAGCCGGCTTTGCTTTGGTCGGCTTGGCAGCGGGCGATGCCGTCACCGGCTTCGGCTCCCCTGCCCCATCAATCTTTGCTGCCGGCTTAGGCTCGGCAACGGCATTGTTCTTCTCGTCGAGCGCAACAGCGAGCTTGTTGGTCGCGTCGACCACGCCTTGCAGCGCGCCGAAGAACGCACCCGCCATCTGCGACGAGAAACCGAACCCGATCGCGGTCGCGGCGGCAAATGCAGCCGCCGGATGCGACATCAACGGGTGGATCGGCAAGGCAGGCGAATTCCGAAGCATGTCCGCGGCAATACGGCTGAGATCAGCCGATGCATCGGCCGCTCCGCTATTCTGCCTGGTATCTGTGGTCTTCGCCATGATCGTCCTTACTCGGCCGCTTCCAGCACCGCGCCGTGGCTTGTCGCATTGGCCGTATACTGGTCGATGCGCTTTTCGATTTCCGGGCGGAAGTTGCGGATCAGGCCCTGTACCGGCCACGCGGCGGCGTCGCCGAGCGCGCAGATGGTATGACCTTCGATCTGCTTCGTCACCTGGAACAGCATGTCGATTTCGCGCTTCTGCGCATTGCCCCGGGCCATGCGCTCCAGCACGCGCCACATCCAGCCGGTGCCTTCACGGCACGGCGTGCACTGGCCGCAGCTTTCATGCTTGAAGAAGGCCGAGATACGGGCAATCGCCTTGATGATGTCTGTCGACTTGTCCATGACGATCGCTGCTGCCGTACCGAAGGACGATTTGACCTCACGCAGGCCGTCGAAATCCATCGGGCAATCAATGATGTCGGCCGCCGGAACGACCGGGCACGACGCGCCACCAGGGATGACGGCAAGCAGATTGTCCCAGCCGCCACGAATGCCGCCGCCATGCTTCTCGACCAGTTCGCGGAAGGTGATGCCCATCGATTCTTCCACCGTGCACGGACGATTGACGTGGCCGGAAAGCATGAACAGCTTCGTGCCGACATTGTTCGGACGACCGAAGGAGGAGAACCAGCTGGCGCCGCGACGCAGGATCGTCGGGGCGACGGCGATCGACTCGACGTTGTTGACGGTCGTCGGGCAGCCATAGAGACCCATATTGGCCGGGAACGGCGGCTTCAGGCGCGGCTGGCCCTTCTTGCCCTCCAGGCTTTCGAGCAGCGCGGTTTCTTCGCCGCAGATATAAGCGCCGGCGCCGTGATGGACAAAAACATCAAAATCCCAGCCGAGCTTGTTGTTTTTGCCCAGAAGTCCAGCATCGTAACATTCATCGATCGCCGCCTGCAGGGCTTCGCGTTCGCGCATGTATTCGCCGCGGACATAGATATAGGCCGTGTGGGCGCCCATGGCGAAACCGGCAATGACGCAGCCTTCGATCAGCGTATGCGGATCGTGGCGCATGATATCGCGGTCCTTGCAGGTGCCCGGCTCGGACTCGTCGGCGTTGACGACGAGATAGTGCGGACGGCCATCGCTTTCCTTCGGCATGAAGGACCACTTCAGGCCAGTCGGGAAGCCTGCGCCACCACGACCGCGAAGGCCGGAAGCCTTCATCTCGTTGACGATCCAGTCCCGGCCCTTTTCGAGGATCTGCTTCGTGCCATCCCAATGGCCGCGCGCCATCGCGCCTTTCAGGGACTTGTCCTTGAGACCGTAGATATTGGTAAAGATGCGATCCTGATCCTGTAACATACCTTACCTCTTACTCAGCCTTGTTGCCGACGGCCGCTGCCTCGGATGCCGGCACGGCGACAGTCTCCGCAGCAACCTTAGCACTGGACTTCTTCTTCGTCGCCGGCTTCGGCGAATCCATGAGCGACGTCAAACCACCTTCCGGTGCAGAGAAAATACGATCGATCTGCGGGCCGGTCGGGACTTCGCTGCCCTTGCCTGCGACGAATGCATCGATGATCTCTTCGAGACGTTCCGGCGTCAGATCCTCATAGGTATCCTTGCCGATCACGACCATCGGTGCGTTGACGCAGGCGCCCTGACATTCGACCTCTTCCCAGGAGAGCGTGCCTTCGGCATTGCGCTCCAGAGCATGGTCGGCGATCCGGCTCTTGCAGACCTTCACCAGGCCTTCGGCGCCGCGCAACATGCAGGGCGTCGTGCCGCACACCTGGATATGGGCGCGGCTGCCGACCGGATGCAGTTGGAACTGCGTGTAGAAGGTGGCGACCTCGAGCGCGCGGATATAGGCCATATCAAGCATATCGGCGATCTTTTCGATGGCCGCCTTGGTGACCCAGCCGTCCTGCTCCTGCGCACGCATCATCAGCGGGATGATCGCGGATTGCTGGCGGCCCTCGGGATATTTCTTGATCGTCTTTTCCGCCCAGACCGCATTCTCCTGGTTAAAGGCGAATGCGGCAGGCTGGAATTGATCTTCGGCTAGTCGACGAACGGACATCTTTCACGCCTTATCTCAGTTTAAGGACCCACACCGCGTATCCGTCAGAGACGAAAATTCGCAGGCATAGGCCGACTGGTCTTTCTGCATAAACACAACGAACTTGCCGCCATTCGGCACAGCGGCCTTTATTTCATAGCCGCGTGACACGAGATCGGCCATGGTCGATGTCGCGCTCTGCGAAGCCGTATTTCCACTCTTGGCACTATTCGAGCTTTTCGCATTCGAACCTTGCACAGAGATGCTGGGCAACGCCTGCGTCTTGCCGACCTGCTGAGCCGAAGCTCCGGAAGCAACAAAAACCGCAGCGACGATGACCGGCCAAAGCTGCATCAGCGATCCACCTCACCGAACACGATGTCGAGCGAACCGAGCACGGCCGCGACGTCGGCAAGCAGATGGCCGCGGCACATGAAATCCATGGCCTGCAGATGTGCATAGCCCGGAGCGCGGATCTTGCAGCGATACGGCTTGTTCGAACCGTCGGAGACGAGATAGACGCCGAACTCGCCCTTCGGCGCTTCGACGGCGGCGTAAACCTCGCCGGCCGGCACGTGATAGCCTTCGGTGTAGAGCTTGAAGTGGTGGATCAGCGCTTCCATCGAGCGCTTCATCTCACCGCGCTTCGGCGGCACGACCTTGCCGTCGAGCGAAGACACCGGTCCGGTCTTGGCATCGCCGAGCAGACGGTTGACGCACTGCTTCATGATGCGGACGGACTGGCGCATCTCGATCATGCGGATCAAGTAACGGTCATAGCAGTCGCCGTTCTTCCCGATCGGAATATCGAATTCGAGATCGGAATAGCATTCATAGGGCTGCGCGCGGCGCAGATCCCATGCGGCGCCCGAGCCGCGGACCATGACGCCCGAGAAGCCCCAGGCCCAACAGTCTTCCAGCGACACGACGCCGATATCGACGTTGCGCTGCTTGAAAATGCGGTTGCCGGTGAGCAGCTCGTCGATATCGTCGAGCGCCTTCAGGAAGGGATCGCACCAGTCGCCGATATCCTGCACCAGCTTTTCCGGCAGATCCTGGTGAACGCCGCCCGGACGGAAATAGGCGGCATGCATGCGCGAGCCCGAGGCACGCTCATAGAATACCATCAGCTTTTCGCGCTCTTCGAAGCCCCAGAGCGGCGGCGTTAGCGCACCGACGTCCATGGCCTGCGTCGTCACGTTCAGCAGATGCGACAGGATGCGGCCGATTTCGGAATAGAGCACGCGGATCAACTGGCCGCGAATCGGGATATCGAGGCCGAGCAGCTTTTCGACGGCCAGGGCATAGGCATGTTCCTGGTTCATCGGCGCCACGTAGTCGAGGCGATCGAAATAAGGAACGGCCTGCAGGTAGGTCTTCGTTTCGATCAGCTTTTCCGTACCGCGATGCAGCAGGCCGATATGCGGATCGACGCGTTCCACAATTTCGCCGTCCAATTCGAGGACAAGACGCAAAACGCCGTGCGCAGCCGGGTGCTGCGGACCGAAATTGATGTTGAAGTTGCGAACGTTGTGTTCTGTCATTGCAATGCGCTCCGCTTATTGCAGGCATTAGCCAATAGGCAATAGGCAATAGTGTAACCGTTAGCTCTCATATCCATGTCGTTCGTCCTGCAACCGGCGGATAAGCGATCGTAGCATCTTGCCGATTTCATCACCCGAGGACATCGTCGCCTTAATTCGCTCAAAGGCGACGATCTCTACTCGTGTTGACAATATCAGATGCGTTTCCAATTCCTTCAGCGACCCTTGTGCAATCTTGAGATGATGAACGTAAGCCCCTGTAGCTTCTCGCCCATAACCTTCTGCGATGTTGGCCGCGACCGATACGGATGCGCGCCGTATTTGTGAAACCAAGCCGTAAATCTCTTCCTTCGGAAATTCCTTAGTAAGAGCATAACATTCAACGGCAAGATCCAAGGAGCGCTGCCACACTGTAAGGTCCTGGTAGGAATTAATCGCCGTTCGCCATTCTCCTGTTGCCTATTGGCTACTGCCTATTGCCTTTTATTGTTTCGCCTTCTCATCGCCCGGCAGCACGTAGTCCGTGCCTTCCCAGGGGGACAAGAAGTCGAAGTTACGGAATTCCTGCTTCAACTCGACCGGCTCGTAGATGACGCGCTTGGCAGCGTCGTCATAACGAACTTCAACGAAACCAGTGGTCGGGAAATCCTTGCGCAGCGGGTGGCCTTCGAAGCCGTAGTCGGTCAGGAGGCGGCGCAGATCGGGGTGGCCGGTGAAGAGAACGCCGTACATGTCCCAGGTTTCGCGTTCGAACCAATCGGCGCCGGGATAGACGCTGCAGGCCGAGGGAACCGGCTGATCTTCGGCGACGGGAACCTTGACGCGGATGCGCAGGTTCTTCTTCGGCGACAGCAGGTGATAGACGACATCGAAACGATCGGGACGCTGCGGCCAGTCGACGCCGCAAATATCCGTCAGGTTGACGAAACCGCATTTGGCATCATCACGCAGGAACGTCAGCAGCGCGACCACGTTTGCGGCCGTCGTCGTCACGTTCAGCTCGCCATACTTGATCTCGAACGACGAAATCAGCGTGCCGCGAATTTCGGTGAGATAGGTGGCGAGTTCGTTCAGGGCTTCACTCATATTGCCTTGTCCCCTGCCTTACCGTTCGATCGTGCCGGTGCGCCGGATTTTCTTCTGCAGCAGAAGCACGCCGTAAAGCAGCGCCTCCGCCGTGGGAGGACAGCCCGGTACATAGATGTCGATCGGCACGACGCGGTCGCAGCCGCGCACAACAGAATAGGAATAATGATAGTAGCCGCCGCCGTTGGCGCAGGAGCCCATCGAGATGACGTAGCGCGGTTCCGGCATCTGGTCGTAGACCTTGCGCAGAGCCGGAGCCATCTTGTTGGTCAGCGTGCCGGCAACAATCATGACGTCGGACTGACGCGGCGAGGCGCGTGGCGCAAAACCGAAACGCTCGACGTCGTAACGCGGCATGGAAACCTGCATCATTTCGACGGCGCAGCAAGCGAGACCGAAGGTCATCCACATTAGCGAGCCGGTACGGGCCCAGTTGATCAGCTCGTCGGTCGAGGTGACCAAAAAGCCCTTGTCGGCGAGTTCATTGTTGATCTCGCCGAAGAACGGGTCATTGCTGCCAACGGGCTTGCCGGTTGAGGGATCGATGATCCCCTTCGGTTGCGGCGCAACGAGCGTCGTGTTGCTTTGGGCTACTCCCATTCGAGCGCTCCCTTCTTCCATTCATAGATAAAGCCGATGGTCAGCACCGCCAGGAACACCATCATCGACCAGAACCCGAACCAGCCGATCGCACCGAAAGATACGGCCCAGGGGAAAAGGAAGGCGACTTCCAGGTCAAAGATGATGAAGAGAATCGACACAAGATAGAAGCGGATGTCGAACTTCATGCGGGCGTCATCGAATGCGTTGAAGCCGCATTCGTAAGCCGACAGCTTTTCCGAGTCAGGCGCCTTGAAGGCGACGGCAAACGGCGTAATCAACAACGCCAGGCCGATCACCACGGCAATACCAATGAAAATCGCTATCGGAATATAGGAACTGAGCAGTCCAGTCATCATGTCCATCCCTGCTTGCCATGGGCGCCGGGGCGGCGCCTCTGAGCAAATGCCCAAGCCAAGCGAAAGAGCGTTGCAACAAAGCCGTGGTTAGCGCAGCCGGAGCGCGGGCGCAAGCCTTTTGAATGTGTCGTTTCAAGCACTACCGAACCGGGCTTATCAACAAGCTGCAACGATATCGCGACAAATCCGCGCAAACGCGGAACGGTGTTTTCGCAGTCGCAGCAAATTGATGATTGATTGTAATGGCTTGAAGCAAATGGCGCGAGTGACGGGGCTCGAACCCGCGACCTCCGGCGTGACAGGCCGGCACTCTAACCGACTGAGCTACACCCGCGCATCGTTTGACCTATCGGCCAGGCGGAAATCCGGAATAAGTGCTTGAAAATGGCGCGAGTGACGGGGCTCGAACCCGCGACCTCCGGCGTGACAGGCCGGCACTCTAACCGACTGAGCTACACCCGCATTTCATTTCAAGCATTCCGGATGCTTTCGCACCCATCAAAGCGGTCTCTCGCCGTTCGATGAGCGGCTAACTACGGGGTTCGTGTTTGGGTGTCAAGCAGGTTTAAATACAAATCCATGACAGAGAGCGAATTGTTTGCACAACCTTCGCCGACGCATTCCGGCTCAGCCGATTTGGCATGGCAGGTTCGCGCCTCACGCATTTCAAAAGCGGCTCATACACGCTTCCCGGCAAGGCTGCTTTCGCGAAAGGACATGGTGTCGATATCGACTCGGAGGAGCGACGCCATCAAAAAAATCAAAAAATCTTCACAAACACTCTTGCGGTTTTTTGCCGTTCCGCATAGATCACGGCCACTGAACGCGGCGGGCCAACGACCCGCTTGCATGACGGGCGATTAGCTCAGTTGGTAGAGCGCCTCGTTTACACCGAGGATGTCGGGAGTTCGAGTCTCTCATCGCCCACCATTTTCCAAACATGAAATTTGATTGGCTGAGATCGCGGCTTTCGGGCTGCTTCGTAGCGCTTTTTTGCGTGCTGCAACGGTGCAAACGCCGTACGCCGTTCCCGCTCAATAATTACCCGCGATCACGATCGTCAGAAGTACTGCGGAAACAAGCACGAGCGCTGCGATGATTGCGAGCAGCTCCTCCAGCATAAAGCGTCCCATCTTGCTGCCATCCATGACGTTTGCTCCCTGCAAACCGGTTATTCGCTCTTTGTCCCAACGTCGAATCGCTGCGTTCAGTTCACTATGAACCTCGACATAAGTGGCCGGCATGGCAATTTCAGGGTTAATGATACCAGGGTTGTTCTTATGCCTAGTGGAAGATGTACACCGTCGCTTTTCCGAGGCTTGTCATTGATTCCTGCTCAATCCTCAAACACGCGATCAAGGAATATTGATCTTCATCGGCCTTCGCCGTGGTGGCGGATCGATATAGGCGGCCGGCAGGTTGACGGTCTGCGACAAAAGACGTTTGACGATTTCAGCCGATGCCGATCGTGCGCCGGCGCGGGAATAGAAATTCCCGCGCACCTGGACGGACGCGGCAAGTAGCTTCAGAAATGCGCTGCGAATATCCGGTGACGGTGTTGCCGGATTGCCCCAGAAAAGATCCAACGGCCGCTGGTCGGTCAGGCCTTCGATATCGTAGATAGCCGCTCCCAGGGCTTTTACCGGCCTGTCAGCCTGCAGGGCAGAAAGTGCGACGGTAGAATTGACCGTCACCACACCTTGGCTCGCCGTGATCAGTTTTTCGAGATTGCCGCCGTCGATAAAATGAACACGGGACGACAAGCCGAGCTCCGCGCAGATGGCGTCGATATAGCCTTTCCAATCGACGAGGTCGTTGTCGAGCGGATGAAGCTTTACCACCAGATGCGAGTCGGAAGTTGCATGCGCGACGAAGGACCGCATGATCTGACGGATAGCATCCTGCTGCCGATTGAAGGGCGAGTGGGAGCGCAGTTGATAATCCGTCTGAAGCTGCAGTGGGTAGACGAAGAAGCGCGTTTTGTCGGCGATCAAGCGCTCGGTCGTTGCCTCAGCCTCCCTTGCGCGCCGGCCGCTCGACGGCAGCCGGCGGAGCCAGCCCGCATATTCCACCAGCGGATGATAGAGCGCATGGCGCTTGTAGCCGGGATAGAGAAACCACAGAAAAGCGTTGGGAATATTGTAAAGGAGATCATATGCCGCCTCCGCCAGGAAGCTGTGGCTGAAGCGGCGGGTCCAATCCGGCTCGGGAAGGCTCGCGGCGGCCTCCACGATGTACAGCGGATCGACAGGAAAGCGGGAATTGGATGACATTCCGTCGCGCTCGATCGTTACCCAATCCGGCCGCAGATATCCCATCTCGACGACATTGATGCTGGCGCCCTGTTGCCGCGCCTCTTCGATGGCGACTTGATGATACGGACGCTCTTCACCGAGAAGAATCACGTCGGTGACCTTGCCGGCCTCGATTCGGCGGCGAACGTAATGGCGCCAGCCGGCAAAGGCGCCGCGATAATTGAGGGCGCCGCGACGACGCCAGAATATCCAATCGCCAAGGTTCAAGTTGATACGGATGCATCGGTGGCCAGCGGCCTCTAATCCCCAGGCGATTTCGGTGAAAAGCGGTGAGGACGGCCCTTGCAGGAAAAGGAAGACGCGCTGAGAAGCCGCTGCGTCCCCCTGCCTCTCAGCCATCACTCCGGAACCTCGGTGCTGAGCCCGGCATAACGCAGTAACGTGCCGATGAGATTCCACGGCGCCTCTTCCTGCGATGGCTTCGGCTTTTGCGAGTGCGATCGCGCGCGGCCAAGCGGAACGATGATGTAGTCCGTGCGCGGATCGGGAAAGGGATCGGCGAAGGCCTTCAGCAGCGGTGCGTGATCGCCGTAAAACAACAGCCACACTGGACGGTCGAGCCGATCCAGATGATGCGCAAGATTGCCCAGCGCATGGTCGGCGCGCATCAGCAGTTCGCTATAGATATCCACCGGATTCGTCAGGTCTCCACAGCGACCGGGCTCCCAAGGCCCATGATTCGCCATGGAAGCGACGAAGACAAAATTTTTCCCGACGCCATCCCCGTCGATTGCGCGAATCACGCTTTTCGTCAGCGACAGGTCGCTGACATAGGGGCCGTCACGCTCGGGCCGGTGGTCGAATTCGTCCAGCATCATCATCCGGTCGAAACCGAGCTGTGGCATGGCCTTGTGGCGCAGAAAAAAGGTCTTGTCGTAGGGATGGATGAATTGCGTCTTCCAGCCGGCCTTTCGCAGTCTCTGTGGCCACACGACATCCTTGTAGTGACTGGCGCGCAAATAGGGGTAGCTCGCGTCGATATGGACGTTTTCGGGCAAGAGACCGCTCAACACCGCAAACTCTGTGCGGAGCGTATAACCTCCCTCGAAGACGCTGGTCATGCGGCCCCATTGTGCTGCCTGATCCCGCAGCCGGTCGAGGTTGGGCAATTTGACATCTTTCACGTCGAAATGCCGGAGGTCGATGAAGGATTCGGATTGCCATATGACGATCAGCGGTTCGTCGTCGCCATGTTCCCAAAGGTCATGAAGGGCGGAAATGAAGCGTTCGGATAGTTGCGTGACGATCGCTTCGCGCCTGACGCCCATCCAGATGACGAAATGAAAGACGACGGATTCGAACGTGCCGAACCTGACCGTATCCTTCTTGACGTCGACCTTGCCGAGAACATTCTGCGTGAAACGACAGACGGGTCCACTGACGATCCTGCTGAACAAGGCGAGCCAAGGACCGAAGGCAACCGCCAGCATCACGAGAATCCAAAAGACGCCGTATTTGCTGGGCAGGATCGACGGCTCGAAATACATATAAAGCGCGCTGACGCCGAACACGTAGGAGAGCGCGATGACCCAAAAGACGACGTTCAGAGACGTCGCGTAGAAAATCTCCTGGTATTTGAAAACATCGACCACCAGGGCGATGTCGGAGAATACCAGAGGCTCACGGATGAACTCGAATTTTGCACGCGAAATGCCGGTGAAGATGACGAAGAAACTGATCGCACCCTGCGCACCGTAAATCGGACGCCAGGAAATCGCGAAGAAGAAGGCATAGACGAGAGCGATGACGGGAATTCTTGCAGCCCACTCAAAAGTCAGCCGCTTCAAACTTCTCTCTGTATGATTTTGCTTGTTGACGGCAGCAGGCATCGCAAAGGGGTCGGTCAAGAAAATGACGACACAGGAAAAAGCGAAGCAGGCAACCGTCAAAAGAGCCGGAAAATCATGAAGTCTCAAAACAACACCGTCCGAATATAGTAGTCTGCGGCAGCTCCTTCCAAAATCGGAAGGGATCAGTCGCCAAGTCTAAATTTTATTGTTTTTTATCCGCGTCCCCTCGGGATCGCAGGAGCATCAAATGAAATATGGAGAATGCTTTCACCTTCTATGATCAAAGCCTCCATTCATCACTTCGGAAAGACTTCCATCTCGGCCTTGCCGAGATATTTTTCTCAGCCTGTGGGAAAACCACCACATCAACAGCGGCTTTATCAGCGGACCGAAATAACCGAGAGCGGTCAGCGATAATCCGAAATGGATCCGCGTTCTGCCGCGATCCAGGCTGTGGACAATTTTCGCCGCCACGGCTTCGGCACTCCACGGTTTGACGGCGCCCATGAGGAGTTCCGCTTCCGCGGGCCGCATGGGCAGTTCACGGCTATATTGCGGAGTGAGCGTATCCGGCGGAAAACAGATGGAGACACGCACCCCGGAAATGCCCGCCTCGGCGCCTAGAGCCTCCGCAAATCCGGCCAATGCCGACTTGGAAGCGCAATAGGCGGTGTAGCCGTAAATGCCGATCAAGGCGGCGCCGGAGGAGATCATCATGATCTTGCCACCGCGGCGCGTTTTCATCCCCTTATAGACGGCGCGCACGACATTCGCCGTTCCGATGAGATTGGTGGCGATCTGTTCGTCAAATACCGCGGCTGGCATCCTTTCGAAAGCGGAGGGCTCGACGATGCCAGCCGAGGCAACCAGGACGTCGCAGGCCCCGAAGGCGTGTTCGCAGGTCTCAACGGCTTCCAGAACCTGATTGGCGGATGCGACGTCGACGCAGGCAACCTGGATGCGGGAAAGATCAGCGCCCGGGCTCGCAGCGATCTCGATGCGTGCCTGCTCCAGGCGTCCGAAGTGACGGGCGAGAAGGGAAACCCGATCGCCTCTTGCGGCATAGAGCCTGGCTATCGCCAGACCGATACCGCTTGAGCCCCCCGTGACGATAACATGCATGAGATGGTCGCCTCGCTGTTATCGGTTGCCGGAGGCCTGACGCATCGGCAACAACTGCATCACCTTATCCATGTCGATGGATCCCAGGCCGAAATTCCGATCCTGTAAATCTTTGAGTTTCCGGGCAGTTACGGCAATAGAATGGCGGATTTGCTCGTCGGTGTGATTGCAGGTGATGAAGAAACGTAGGCGCGCCATGCCCTCGGGCACGGCCGGATGAATGATGGGCAGCACATTGATGCCCTCGCTCAGCAGATCATTGGAAAGCTGCACCGCTCGCAAGGAGTCGCCGACGATGACGGGAACGACGGAAAAACCGAGGCTTAGACCGGTATCCAGGCCCGCCTCCCTGGCGCATTGCAGGAAGAGACTGCCGTTGCGCCTCAGCCGGGCAGCTCTGTCCGGTTCGGATTCCAGAATTTGCAGGCCGGCGATGGCTGCCGTCGCCAAAACGGGGGCAAGGCCGACACTGTAGATGAAACCGCCTGCCTCGGCCTTCAAGATATCGGCAAGCGCGCTGCTGCCGGCAATATAGCCGCCGCAACTCGACGTCGTCTTGGAAAGCGTTCCCATCCAGATGTCGACGTCGCGGGGATCGATCCCGAAATGCTCGAAGGTGCCGCGCCCCCTTTCGCCCAGGATGCCGAGCGCATGCGCCTCGTCCACCATCAGCCAGAACCCGTAGCGGGCCTTCATCTCCAGCAGTGCCGGCAGGTCGGCGACATCGCCGTCCATGGAATAGATACCTTCGACGATGACCAGGATACGGCGAAAGTCGGACGACAGCGTCTTCAGGATGCTTTCCAGATTTTCGGCGTCATTGTGCCTGAACAGGCGCCGCGCGGCGCCGGAAAGCTTGATGCCGGCAAGCGCGCTGTTGTGGATGAACTCATCGTGGATGACGAGATCCTGCGGCCCCAGCAGGCAGCCGATCGTCGCGACATTGGTCAGGTAGCCGCTGACGAAACAGACGGCGGCATCAACGCCGTAAAGCTTCGCGAGTTCTTGCTCCAGCTCGACATGCACCGGGCGCTCGCCGGCGACAAGACGGCTGGCGGAAGCAGAAATGCCAAAACGGTCGATGGCCTCCTTTGCACGGGCTGCGACAACCGGATCAGTGTTGGTGGCCAGATAATCGTAGGAAGCGAAATTGATGAATTCGCGCCCACCCATTCGCGTCGTCGCGCCGGCGGCGATATCATGCGAGCGGTAGAATGGATTGGCGATACCCGCCAACTCGCCGGCAATCTTCTGCGTCATGACGCGCTTATATTCCGACAGATCCTCGAAGCGGATGGCCTGGCGGACCGGCTGCTGCGGCCGCCTGTTCAGCCGTTCGGCCCGGCTCCGTCCAGAGGATTCGCTCGCCCGGCGCATCTGCTCGAGCAGGCTGATTTTCTCGTCACCAGGCGGCGTATCGTCGTTGGCGTCTTGCGTCATCAGTGTGCGGCTCTCTTCAGCGGCGGCTGCAACGAGTGGCTCTGCACCAGCCGGCCAACGACCTTATCCTCAGTCACCGCCGCGCGTTCCGCCCCTCCGCCGCCACGGTTCATAACCCGGTCACGCAACCGGCTGACGACATCGCCGACGGTCGTCCCCTCCCCGACCCCGCCCAACGGAATGTCGAAACCAGTCTTCTGCTGGAAGCTCATGCCGAGCTCCATGGCCATCAGGCTGTCGAGGCCAATATCCTTCAGCACCTTGTCGGGAGTGATCGTGTCTTCAGTCACGCGCAGGATCGCGGCAATTTCCGAAGCGACAAGCACGTGCAGAGCCGCTTGCGCTTCGTCCTGCGACTTGCCTTTGATCAATTCCCTGAGATCGATCGTGTCGCCTTCGTTCAGGGACTGATGCCCGTTTGCATGGCGCATCAGCGGCTCGAACAGTGGGCGACCTGCGATCGGCAACATGCGAGCCGCACCCCAGTCGATTTCGGCGATCATGACGGCCGCGGCATCGATCTTGCCGGTATCGGCGAGCATATAGCGTTCGACCTGCTCCAACGCATCCCGCGCCTTCAAAGCGGCCTTGCCGATGCGTTTGGACAAGAGTTCGTTGACCTCGATATTGCGGGCAAGAAATCCTTTGTCCGCAATGGCGCCGAAACCGATGGCAAGCGCCGGCAGTCCGGCGGCGCGGCGCGCGCGCGCCAAACCTTCGAGATAGCCGTTTGCGGCGACGTAATTCGCTTGCCCCGGATTGCCGAGCATCGTCGTTGCCGAGGAAAACAGCAAAAACAGATCGAGACTGTCATTCAGGGTCGATCGATGAAGAATGTCGGCGCCCCTGACTTTGACCTCGATAACCGGCCGATTGCGCTCCGGCGTCAGATTGGCAAGAAGGCCGTCGTCGAGGACCATGGCGGCATGGACAACGCCTTTCAGCGCACCCTCTGTTCGAAGAGAGCCGAGCAATGTCCCGACGGCAGCTTCATCCGTCATGTCGCAGGCGTGCAGCGTTGCCTCCACGCCCTTCTTCTTCCATTGACCAATGGTCT
This sequence comes from Rhizobium mayense, assembly GCF_030272705.1. GTDB lineage: Bacteria > Pseudomonadota > Alphaproteobacteria > Rhizobiales > Rhizobiaceae > Rhizobium > Rhizobium mayense. The sequence continues at coordinate 98,210 of NZ_JARFYM010000014.1, forward strand.
GCAGCGTCTCCTCATCGGCTACGCCTCGGCGCGAGCACAGCGCGATGCGGCGCGCGCCCTTGGAGACAAGCCAATCGGCAGCCGCCAGGCCGAAACCGCCGATACCGCCGGCAACTAGGAAAATACCATCAGGATCGAGCCGAAGCGATTTGCTCGGCGCCGGCAAGACATGATCGACACCAAGAACAGGCGGACGAACGACGATCTTGCCGATATGGCCGGCATTCTGCATCAATCGGAAAGCGCCGCCGATCTCATCGTAGCCAAAGGCACGATAAGGCAGCGGCGTCAGCTTTTTATCGGCAAAAAGCTGACCGATCTCCGCAAAGATGCGCTTCGTCACGGCGGGAGCGCTGATCAGCAATTGATCGGCGTCGATGCCGAAATAGCTGATATTGCGGCGAAAGGGGCGCAGCCCGATCTTGCGGTCGGAATAATAATCGCGCTTGCCCAATTCCAGGAAGCGGCCGAAAGGCTTGACCAGCTCGATGCTTCGCTCCATCGCTTCGGAAAACAGCGAATTCAATACGAGATCGACACCTTCGCCTTGGGTGTTGTGGCGAACGCCTGCAACGAAATCCAGCGAGCGGGAGTCGAGCACATGATCGGCGCCAAGCATTTGAAGGAAACTGCGCTTCTCGATCGTGCCCGCGGTGGCAATCACCTTGGCGCCCTTGAGCTTGGCGATCTGAAGCGCTGCGAGGCCGACGCCGCCGGCGGCACCGTGGATCAGAATGGTTTCACCAGGTTGGATACGCCCCAACTCGACCATGGCGTAGTACGCGGTCAAGAAGGCAACGGGCACCGTGGCCGCGGCAACCGTTTCCATTGTTTCAGACAGTTTGGTGACACCGTCGCGGCGCACGCGCACATGGGTCGAAAACGCGGCGGGGCCAATACCCATGACCTTGTCGCCCGGCTGGAGATCGCTGACAGCAGAGCCGGTTTGCAGCACGCGGCCGGCGAACTCCATACCGATCGTCGCGCCGGCAAACCCGTCCTCCAGCGCCTCTTCCGGCAAAAGGCCCATTGCCCACATGACGTCGCGGAAATTGAGCCCGGTGGCTTCGACGGCAACGATGACCTCGTCGTCCGACGGCACCGGCAAATCCGCCTCTTCCCAAACAACGCTGTCCAACCGGCCGCTCGCATGTTGCCGGATGGTCGCCGCAGCAACATCGCGTGTGAGCGTCGCAGCCACGGCAAAGGGACCAGCCACGGCCCGGATTTCACCGATCCTGCCGCTCACGCCCTCGAGCACCCATTCTCTGTTGTCGGTCTTAGCGACAAGAAGCGTCTCAACCGCCGCAATCGCCCGCTCATCGTCCGTGTCGGCGTCAAGGAGGTGAACGTCGAAGGTATCGTATTCGTTCTGCAGCACGCGCGCGAAGGCCCACAACCCGGCATTGGCGCTATCAATCCGCTCGCTGGCAAGCGGCGAGCCGCCCGGAGCCATGATCACAAGACACGGTCTGTCGTCCCGGCCATATCGCGCAAGTGCATCGGCCAGCTCTGCAAGCGCCTCCAGCCGCATCTGCGACAACTCGGATGCATCGCGGCCGCCTTCCCGTTCCGCCACATAGAGAATATGGCGCGGGCGGTGGGACGCCAGGGCAGCGGCGAGGTTTGAAAGCGGCACTTTGACGTCGACCGTGATCACCTGCATATCGGCGATGCCGACGGTGCTCTCTCCGCCCTCGGACAGAACTAGAAGCGGCGTCTCGAAGCGAGATACGGCAGGCTTGTCTTCGACATGACTACCGGACGTGGCCGCAGCCGTGATCAGCACGCCCTCGGGAAAGACTTGCTCTTCAAGCTTTGCCTTGCCGAAGCCGAGCGTCGCGAGGATATTTTCGACCTGCTGCGGCGTACCAAGCTGGCCCACTGGGAATTCCGGCGACTGGCTACCGGCGAACCATCCTTCCGTCATGCCGAAGGCAAAATCGTTGAAGACGCTCGGCGCGCGATCGACGAACAGGAGCTGCGCGCCACGGGCACCAGCGATACGGATGGCAGCCCTCATTCCATCGTCATGGGACAAGAGATGCTGGCTCTGATCACCAGACGCAACGATAATGTCGGCAAGCGGCTGATCGACAAGCTTCCCGGGTTCGGTGACAATGACATGCGGGTTTTTCTCGAAAGCGAGTTCAAGCGCTCGGCGAATGTGCTCCCGCGGCTCGGCTATGATCAGGCGGGCGCCGGCCTCGGCGGCCATCAATGCCAACCGCTCGCTGAAAGCTGTCGATGTTGAACCCGCTTCCAAAATATGGCCGATGCTGCCGGGATTGGCCTCGACAGCAACCAACAGCGCCTCAGCAATCAACGAAAGCCGCCTGCTGCTTAAGGGAGAGTGAACGAGCACATGCTCCAGCGTCGCCCCTCCCACCGTATGAGCCATCGCCTCGGTCCGTTGTTGGCCCAGCACGTGCTTGTGGACAGCAGCCAGACGGTCCAGGGTTTCGCGATAGGCATTGTTGACGAGAACGGCTTCCGCAACTCGACCGGCATCTTCGCGGTACAGCTCCCGCAGAAGGTCGCCCACCGGCGGCAAGGTGAAATCAAGGGGAACGTGCCACTCGCCATCGCCAACCGAAGCGATGCTGGCATCCTCCAAGGCATAGAGACAGTTGATCAGAAACGGCCGGAATTCCGGATCGTCGGGAACGCTTGAAAGCGAGACCAGTCCGTCTCTGCCTGCGATCGCCAGTGCAATCTCATGGCAGGCCCGATAGATCGCCGCGTCGAGAAGCAGGGTCGCATTATCGAGCGATTGATTTCCATTGTCGTTGTGCAACACCGGAGCATCCGGCAGCGTCATATTCGGCAGAGACTGGCGATCGAAGAGAGCCGATGGCACGGTCTCGTAATGAAAGGCAACGGAATCCAGCGTCGCGTGGCGGCGCAGATAGGTGCGGCGGAAGCGGCAATCGTCGAAAGCGGCAACCTGATGGCCATCGGTGTCGAACATCCAGAACCGGGCCTTGATCGAATTTTGACTGAATCGATCGATCTCTATGACCGCTTTGGCAACCGGTCTTCCCCTGCCCGCAACCCGCACCGTTCCGAAGCGAACCGGGATATAAGGAGCTCCAGCCTCGTCGCCGGACAGTTGATCGAATAGCGCCACGAGACCATGGAACGCTGCATCGATCGACATCGGATTGAGATTGTAAGTCAAAAACGGATGGGTGGGACCGGCGGCAGGCTTGAGGTCCACTTCGATGACATGGCGCCCGAAGGCGACGGCCTTCGACAGAAGCCGGAAATGGGGGCCATATTGCAGGCCGAAACGCTCCGCCGTTTCATAGGTCTTCTCGGAAGTCAGGACGGATTCCGGCTGCGCGGACCGCCATCCCGCTTGGCTCTCAACGGCACTGTTCTCGATCGGCTTGCGGCAGCGCGCGACGGCATGAACGGTCCAGTCATCATTGCTCAGCCGCTCACGTGACCGAATTTCGATATCGCCGGTCTCCGGAGACAGGACCGTCGACAGCTCCATCATTCGGTCCTGGCGCAATTCCAGGGGCCTGACGATTTCCAGATTGCCGATCTCGACCTCATCCGTCTGGTAATATCGCTGAGCTGCCGTGACGACGATTTCGATGAAACCACTGCCCGGCAGAATAGACTTGCCATCGACGACATGTTCCGCCAGATCGGCGAAAAGATGCGCGTCCAGATGGTTTTTCCAAGTGGAGCCGTTGGGGTCGGTGCGCCAGCCAAGCAGGGTGTAAGGGCTCTTACCGTCGCGACCGAAAATGTCGATTTCGTCTGTTGTCGGCTGCGAACGCAACTCCACCGGCTCGAACGGCAAAGGGGGCAGCTTGACGAAAGCATTGCGCGTGGCGCTGCCGCGCGAACGCAGTGCAGGCGCGCCATGGGCGACAGCGCGCGCAAACGCCTGCGAAACCGGATCGCGACTGCGAAGCGGCGTCTCCCGCAGCAATGTCGGTATGGCAACTGCCTGGACGGACGCCTGCTTGGCGATCTCCGTCACATAGTTCGACAGGATCGGACGCGGGGCGATTTCAATGAACAGGTTGCATCCCATCGCCATCGCCGCCTGGCAGGCGGCCTTGAAAAGCACGGGATCGCGGACGTTGCGCCACCAATATTGGGCATCCAGCAGGCGGCCATCGCAGGCAGTGCCAGTCACCGTCGAGATGAAGGTGCCGGTGCCTGCATCCGGCTCGACATCCGGCAGATCGGCGAGAAAGGCGTCCTTTGCCCGATCGATGATCGGATGGTGGAACGGATAGTTAATGTCGAGGATATGGGCGACGATCTGCGACTTGCGGGCCGCGTCCCTGAACGCCTCGATCTCGTGGACGGGGCCGGAAATCGTTATCGAATTCGGCGCGTTAATCGCGGCGACGCAGATGTTATAGAGACCCTGCGATTTGGCGAAGGCGAGCGCGGCGTCCTCGTTGAGAACGACCGCGGCCATCCTGCCTTCACCGGCAAGAAGATCCTGATGAAGCGAACGCTTGGCGACGATCGCGACCGCCTCGGCAGCCGTCAGCGCTTTGGCCGCATAGGCAGCGGCGATTTCACCGACGGAATGGCCGAGGACCGCGTCAGGCTTCACACCCAGCGCCGCCAGACAATCCGAGAGAGAGGCCTGAACTGCAAAAAGCAGAGGCTGGGCAATCTTGGTATCCGCGAGCCGCAAAGACAGATCGGAAGAGACCAGAATATCCGTCAGCTTCTCGCCGAGATAATACTCGAAGAGCGCGCTGAAAGACTGGAAACACTGCCGGAAATGGCTGTTCTCCTGATAGGCCTCGACACCCATGCCCGCCCATTGCGAGCCGTTGCCCGAAAAGACGAAGGCAATCTTGGCCGCCTGGCCCGGCACCTCGCCGATTTCACCAACGGAACTTTCGCCGGCAAGATGCGCATTGATGGCCGCAAGCACCGCTACGCTGTCCTTGGCTTTGGCTGCGAAACGGTGGCGCATCGGTTCGCGGTTGGCGGCGGACGACGCGATGATCTGCCGGGCTTCCTTGGGCTCTGCATCTTCGAGGCGGGTCCTGTAGTCATCGAGCAGCTTCGAAAGCGCCGAAGCCGTATGGGCACTTGCAACGAAAATCGTACCGTCGCCCCGCATCTGCGGTTCGGGCGGAGCGATCGGATCGGGATCGCCGATGACGACATGGGCATTCGTGCCGCCGAATCCGAAGGAATTGATGCCGGCAAAGCGTGGCCGTTTGGCCGGAAGGAGCTCGATGGCCGATGTATTGACCCGAACGTTCAAGCCTTCGAAATCGATAGTTTCGTTCGGCTGCTCGAAATGCAGCGACGCCGGCAGGAAATTGTTTTCCAGCGCGATCATCGCTTTCAGCAGGCCGAAGAGCCCGGAAGCAGGCTCGGTATGTCCGATATTGGACTTGATCGAGCCGACCGGCACCGGTGCCCTGCGGTTCCGCCCAATGACATCACCGATCGCCCAAATCTCGGCGGGATCGCCGACTTTGGTTCCCGTACCATGGCCTTCGATGAAGGCGATGCGGTTGACGTCGATATTCTGCCCCTCATAGATCGAGCGCAGCAAAGCGGCTTGCGCGTCCCGCGATGGCAGCGAGATGCCGTTCGTCCGGCCGGAAGAATTCACCCCGACCGCATGGATCCGCGCGTAACTGCGGTCCTTCTCGCGCAAAGCGCGATCCGTCCTGCGCAGGATGATGGCTGCGCCGCCTTCCGCGCGGACGTAGCCGCGGCCGTTGTCGTCATAGGCGCGGCAAAGCCCTTCAGGCGACAACATGCGCGCCTGCGAAAAGCCAACAAAGGACAAAGGATGGACCAGAAGATTGATGCCGCCGACGATCGCCGTGTCGATATCGCCGCATTCCAGCGCCCTCACCGCCTGATCGAGCGCCACAAGCGACGACGAACAGGCTGTGTCGATCGTCATGCTCGGCCCCCGCAGGCCGAAAATGTGTGAAACGCGATTGGATACGATCGAGAGCGTGTTGCCCGTCATGAAGTACGGGCTGCCCGACGCCGGATCTTCGGCGGTGAGATTGCCGTAGTCGAGCGATGAAGCACCAACATAGACGCCTACCTTCTCGCCTTCGAAGCTGTCGACGGGCAAGTTGGCGTCTTCCAAAGCCCGCCAGACGAGGTTCAGCAGGATGCGCTGCTGCGGATCCATCTGCATTGCTTCGCGCTGCGAGAGGCCGAAGACCGCAGGGTCGAAGGCGTAAATGTCCGCCATGACACCAGCGGCGTAACTATAGGTTTTTCCTTGAGTGCCGACGACTGGGTGCCAAAAACGCGCGAGATCCCATCGCTCATCGGGGATACGCCCAACGGTGCAAAGTCCTTCCTTGAGGACGAGCAGCAGCTCTTCTATCGAACCCGCCCCCGGGGCGACGCTCGCCCGCCCGATAATTTCAATCGTCATGATATCTCGGCGTCATTCTAAAAATTGCATGGGATGAAAGTAGCCATAGTTACTTATCAACTGTTCACATCACAATTATCTGCGGTTGTCACCTGCAAAAGCTGGGGTGCAGAACACCGCATTTGACAAAGAAAGCCGGCGTGACCCAAATCAGAGTGGATATACCGGACTACAACCCTTTGTAGAAGATCCACAGTCGGAATCTCAAAAATACGAAGCGCCTCCCCGCCGGCTGTCACCATCGCCCGTCCATTCCCAATAAATTCCGGTCTTTCGACCATGCGGCTTACGCCGACCGACATCAGGCATTGATGCTCTTGACAAAGCACGCGGCTCCGCACGCCTCGCCATCAAACCAACGTCATTGCCCCAGATTGACCGCCGTCGACGCACCCTGCGACGCGATGTTGAGCGGCGCACCGACAAGCGTCAGGAATTTCCGAATATCGACCGATGGGTGACGCGATACATAGATGACGTCGCGGCTCTTGACGGGGAACGTCTGGCCGACGATCAGACTGTCGGGATGCGACATGTCGAATTTATAGACAATCGGATAGCGTCCCTTGGAATCCGGCGACATGCCCTTGCGCACGAGCTCTTGGAAGCGAGCGAGGCCGAGCAGGCTTTGGACGATTTCCGGCTCTTCGTAACGGAACAGGAAAAATCCCTTCGCGTTGGCAGCTTCATCGATCGCGCCATGGCCCAAAGCGACGGCCTCGAGAAGATTCAAGTCGTTCGCCCCGAACTCGAGGCGGCCATCACCCTTGACCGCACCAAGCAGGGTAAAGGTCCTGGGATCACGTACGAGGAAGATCTGATCGCCAGGCTGGACATAAATATCTTCAGTCGGATGCTCGATGATCGACTTCAAAAGAGCTGTCCCTGTCTTGTTGCCGCGAACCAATGTTACATAGGTTTCGTAAGGCTGGGTGACCGGTCCACCCGCCTTGGCGATGACCTGCGTGATCTTTTCGCCAGTCAAATCCAAAGGAACCAGCGAGGGACGGCCGACAGCGCCGGAAACGGTGACCGTGCGCGATGCCGTCCCGGTGCTCGTTACAATGACATCAGGTTCGACCGCCTTGGTGGCCAGTGCCGCCAGGATCGCTTGACGGGCCTGCTCCAGCGTCTTGCCGGCAAACTTGACCGTGCCGGCATAGGGAATGGCAGCGGTCCCATCCGGTTGAACGACAATATCCAGCGACACCTGCTTGGACTGAGCCGTCGAGAACAAGCCGTCCGCGCCAGCCTCAAAAATGGTCACTCGCAACGAATCGCCGACACCGATAACAACGCGTCCGACAGAGCCGCCTATCCCGAACCGACGATTAAGTGCGCCGGAAACATAATCGGAGACAAGGCGCGCCGTGCGACTGTCTATGTCGACAACATCGAAAACGGCCGTATTCTTGCGCCCAAGTTCGGCGCCCGATTGCCCAGCGTCATCATCTATCGCACCGGCCAGCGGCCCTTCGCTCGAGACGGAATTGCATCCCGCCAGCACAACGCAAACTAGTATCGCCGCCCCTACGCGAATCAATTGAATAACCTCAAAATCAATACCGGCCGACCTTACCGACTGGATCAGGGCAGCGCATTATTCATAAAACCCGTCGGCGCCTTGAAGAGCATAATGAGGCCCCCTCAACAAGCCAATTTAGCACAAACGCCGTCAAAAAAATTCTAGTGCGATCTTATTAGCTCACGTGATGGTCGTATATCCACTGCAAAATTTAGGCTGAAAACGTGAATAACACAATTTATACCGGTATTTTCTAAGAGACTTAGATTAATATTCACTCAATGATAGAGGAACCCGTTAACCAATGAAAACAAGCCGAATCCGCATCCTTAGATCCAAAAACGGAACCGAACGCCTTTCCTTTTTGTGAGGGTACCCTTGCTTATCATGGCCTTGGGCTCTAAACCATGACCGACATATTGGCAACTGAATTAAACAACCCAGGATTAGCAAGGTCGAATTCATCCTTCGCCGGATTGCCATGGCAGCAAGGAGGATATGGAACAAGTCTTTCGGGTGGTCGCTAGGCCGTGAAAGAGACCGCAATATGAATTGTGCCGTCCAAGGGACACGCCGCGGCAATTCAGAAAATGGCGGCCAAAGTCCGACCCACTATACCGGCCTAGAGACGCCTCGAAACCGGACGAACTACCGATGGAAATGAAAGTGTTGTCAATGCTCGGTTTTGCGAAGCGACCCAGGAAAAAGACGCCAGAGAATTCTCTGGAGGCGATATTTGATCAATACGAGCAAGGCAAACCCGACCATCAGAATGCGATTGACGCCCTTCCCGGCTGGAATTGCGCTTTTCCCACTGCCCTCGGACTCAATGCCGGAAAGCATCATCTCTATGCGGACGATCGGTTAGATTGGGCGCTGCGATCGTTCGGCTCGATCGAAGGGAAGACTATCCTGGAAGTGGGGCCGCTGGAAGGAATGCACACATACATGCTGCATCGCCAACGTCCGGCGCGGATCGACGCAATCGAGGCAAATCGGCTTTGTTTCCTGCGATGCCTGGTGACAAGGCAAATTCTCGATATCAGCAGCGCTTCGTTCTTGTTGGGTGATATTCAGGCGTGGCTTACCGACCACGAAGAAGTCTATGATTTTGCCATAGCTTCGGGCGTCCTCTATCACATGGCCGATCCCGGAGAGTTTTTGAGACTGCTGGCCAGCCGCGCGAATGCCGTTTTTATCTGGACGCACTTTTTTCTCGAAGAGGCGATGCCCAAGGGCGATGTGCGGCGGAATCCGTTCAGCGGGAAGGTCGAAACGAAGGTGATCGAGGGCGTTCCGGTCCGCTACTACGAACGCAGCTATCAGCATGCCAACTCGAACGCATCCTTCTGCGGCGGCATGAAGGATCGGCACTTCTGGATGCATAGAGACGACATATTGACGCTTTTGGAAAAGCTTGGATACAGCGACATCACAATCAAGGATCAGAACTTCGGCCATTCCGGCGGACCGTGCTTTTCGCTCTTGGCGCGCAAAGCGCACGCGGCTCCTTAACCCGACCCTGGAGGGCACCCGTGCTGTTTAATCTCGAATATGATCGGGGTACGGTTCTGGAAGGCTATCTCATTCCGGACGGATTTTCCGATCTGCCGCATATCAGGGTATCGGATGCGGATGGCGAGCTGATGGTCTTGCCCTGCGATCAGATCAAACAGGCGGTTGTCGACTCAGGTCGACACGAGAACGGGCGGGTCGGGTTCAAATTGGACACGACGATCATTCCCGACATTGCCAAGCGAAGCACACTCACGATCCACGACGCCAAGTCGGGATTGTTGATTTATCGCCGGCCGCAAGTGTCGCAACCGGTCCCGCTGAAGATCCTGCGCCTGGAAACACAGCTCCTGCCGATGGTCAAATTCGATTATCACTGCGGGCGCCATTTCCAATATGAGCTGCCGTCCGTAGAGCGTTTCGGCCATGAAACCGCGCTTCAGGCCTTCCATCTCAACGCCATCCAGTCGATCTATATCAGTGGGCGCCTGCTGCTGCGGAACTACGAGGAGTTCCTCGACAAGGGGTTCAAGGCCATCGTTCTGCTCACGGACCCCTATTATGAATTGGCCCTGCGCATATTTCTTTTGAAGCGAATGGCAAAAACCCAGATCTCATTCTTTGGCGACCGGGATAGGATCATCCTGGCACCGGCGGCGGAACACTTTGCTGAGGTCAATCTCGAAAGTGAGGCGTCCCTTAAATCGGCGCTCAAGAAAGCATCGCAGAACGTCAGAAACGTTCTGGTATCCCCCGTTACCCGCCAACTGGTCGCCACAACTCCGGAGCAACTAGCCACGCGTGGCGACGTTGCTGCGGCAATCGACCTCCTCTCACGTTTCACCATTGTCGGGCATGATGCCGACAGCCTTCATTTCCAAGACGCGATTGGCGAGCTGCTCGGCATTTCCATAGGCGATCTTCCGCTGCTCTCCCGGCACACCGCTCTGGAGGACGTCGCGGCGAGATTGCGCTCACTGCATATTGCCGAGCTAATGCTCGAGGAAGACCTTATTTTTGATCATTATGTGCGTGAGGCGATGAGACCGAGCGCGCCGGAATTGCGAAACACAAATGCAAGCCGATATGCCCAAAATAGCCATTGAAGAGACGGTCGATCAGCGGTCTCCGCGGGTAAAGCCGGCGCGACATCTCTTGCCGTCACTGTTTCGGCGAAGGGTGCCCGAACGGCGCCAGAACAATGATCTGGAAGACATCAAATATATACCGGTTCCCGGCACACAGGAACCCGTGCCCCAATCCGGCGGCAAGCCGCCGCTTCGGTTCGTCATCTTTTTATTGTTGGTCATCCTGCCGTTTCTGGCGAGCGTGATTTATTACGTCTTCGTCGCTTCGGATCAGTATGTCGCCGAAGCCCGCTTCGCCGTTCGTGCCCTTTCCGGCGCCAGTTCGGACGACAAGAGCGGATCCGACAATGGCGGCGGGTCGGCGGGCCTACTCAATATGCGTTCAGCCACACAGGATGCTTACGTCGTTACGAGCTTCGTTCGCTCGACGGAGATCCTCAAACGGATCGGCGAGAAGCTCGACTATCGATCGATGTTCGCGCGGGACGATGCGGATATCCTGTCTCGATTCCGCTCGTCGGACTCCGACGAGAAATTTCTGGACTATTGGCAAAACCACGTCAGTGCCTACATCGATGTCTCCTCCGGTATCATCACGTTGAAGGTGCGCGCGTTCACGCCCGACGATTCCGTAAAGCTCTCCAACGCCATCATCCAGGAGAGCGAGGCATTGATCAACGAGCTCTCGCAGCGCGCGCGCAACGACATCGTGCAAAGCATGCAGGCGGATGTCGAGAAAAGCGGGAAGACCTATGCCGACACCCTGACCGCGCTCAACCAATTTCAGCATCAATCCGGGCTGCTCAGTCCAGAGGCGCAAGCCAAGGACAGCAGCACGCTGCTGACAGGACTGCTTGCGCAGAAGCTCGAATTCGAAACGCGCCTTTTCGTGATGAAACAGTCGCATGCGGAGGGTTCTCCGACCTACCAGCAACTGGCCCTTGCTCTGCAAAGCCTTGATGCCCAGATCGACAAAAAGAAATCGGAATTAACCGGGCCGGAAAATGCGAGTCTGGCCAAAGCACTGCTGGAATATTCCAGGCTCGACACAGATCGGGTGATTGCGGAAAAGCTCTATGAGGCTTCGCAGAGGAACTACGACGCCGTGCTTGCCGAAGCACTTCGAAAGACGCTTTACCTAGCTGTATTCGTGAACCCGAAGCTTCCGGACGAAGCTGTCTTTCCGCATCGGATCACCACGCCACTCATCATATTGCTTGGCTTGTTCATTCTCTGGGCGACCCTCTCACTGATATGGGCGTCCGTGCAGGATCATCAGATATAAGCGAGAGATGCGTGATGATCCGCTTCAAGAACGTGTCGAAATACTTCAAGACGCAAAACAGCAAAAAGGTAATCCTGGACCGCGTGACCTGCGAATTCATGTCCGGCTATTCCTACGGCCTGCTCGGCGTGAACGGCGCTGGAAAATCGACGACAATGCGGATGATCGCCGGCACGATGCTGGCGAATTCAGGCAAGATCACCAAAGACGTTCGGGTCTCCTGGCCATTGGGCCTCTCCAGCGGCTTCAATCCCCTTATGACCGGCCGCGCGAATCTTCATTTTGTCGCCCGCGCCTATGGGGAGGATGTCAGGCGAGTCTCCCGTTTTGTCGAAGAGTTCGCCGAACTTGGCGACTATATCAATGCGCCGGTGCGCACCTATTCTTCCGGCATGGCCGCCCGCTTGGCCTTCGGGCTCTCCATGGCTATCGAATTCGACTGCTATCTTGTCGACGAGGTTCTGGCCGTGGGCGATGCCCGGTTCCAGGAACGCTGTCGAGCCGCATTTGAGAGTCGGCGAAAATATTCCGACATCATCATGATCTCGCATAGCATGAGCATGATCAAAAAGCATTGCGACAAGGGGATGGTGCTTGTCGACGGCAGACTCATGATTTTCGACAAGGTCGAACAGGCCATCGAAGCATACTACAGATTGAACAGATAAGATGCGACGGATTGGCAATTAGGTCCAACATGGCTCACGATACCGGAAAGACGTCTGAAACTGTTCAGCTGACTGCGATCCAGCACAGCCGCGATGTTGCCGCGAAACTGTCGGTGACTGCGCGCAAATTGCGTTTTTCGACATCAAAGCGAAGCCAGCTTTACAAAGTAGTCGGACTGCGCCCCCGCCCCCTGGAGCAGGTTATTGGCTGGGCGATACTGGTTCTGACGGTATTGCTGCTCGTCATTCCGAACGCCGCTTCGATCTATTACTTCACGCGCATTGCCTCGGATCAATACCAGTCCGAAACACGCTTTACCGTCCGGTCATCGACGCCGGCGCTCGGGAAAGATCAGCTGACCAAGATAACCGGCCTGCCATCGGCTGAAATTATTCAGAATACGCTGATCGTCACCAATTTCATCACCAGCAAGGATATGGTGGCCGCTCTCCGGGACAAGGTCGACTTCCAGAAACTCTATGGAAACCCGACGATCGATCCGCTCGCGAGGCTGAAGCAGGACGCGACGTCGGAGAAGATGCTCGACTACTGGGAGGATATGGTTTCGGTCAAAATCGATGCCAACAGCGGTATCGTGAACGTGAAGGTCCGCGCCTTTTCGGCTGCCGACGCGCAAAAGATATTGACGGAAGTCGTTGCGGCTTCCGAAGCCGTGGTCAACGACGTCAACAACCGCATGTGGCGCGACGTCCTCACCACCGCTCAAACCAATTTGGACAATGCGAAGAATCAATTGCAGAAAACACGGGAGCAGCTTCAGCTCGCCCGCAATCAAACGGGCGTCCTCAGCGTCGAGGGATCATCGGCAATTCTCACCAGTTTGATCACGAGCGTGCAGACCGACAAAATCAACCTTCAGCAAAAATATGACGCGCTTCTCGCAACGGTATCGCCGACTGCGCCACAGATGAAGGTTCTGAAGCGCCAAATCGACAGCAAGGAAAAGCAGCTGGAGGATCTGAACAGCCAGGTGGCGGGACAAAATAAATCCGAGCAGAACCTCGCCGACGTATCGGTCGATATGTCTCAGCGAGAACTGGAGCAAAGCCTGGCCGAACAGCAGTTCGCCGCGAGTATGAAAACGCTGGAGCAAGTGCAGTTTGTCAGCAAGCAACAGCTCCTCTATCTCGACACGTTTCTTGCGCCGAACCTGCCGGGTGAAGCGGAATATCCCAAACGGGCACTCTGGATCGGCGGCATTTTCGCAGCGTCCTTGGCAATTTGGGGCATTGTCTTCGGCCTGCTGACGACCGTGCGAAATCGTCTAGGCTAATCGCGCTCGGTCGGTCACCCATGCAAACTCTGCGCGACATCATCTACGGATTGATACCAAGGCCGCAACCTTCTGCCACATCCCCTGATGGTATTGCCCCTGCTGCGAAACAGCTTCTCATCCTGTCGCGACACCCTAATCCCAGCGCGAGCTACTATCTGGATGAGCGAACCAAAGCTCTTGCCAATGTCCCGATCTTCATGAGGGGCCTCGACGACAGATTGGACGATGTCGATGGCGAAGGGTTATTTGTCATCATTTGCCGCTACATCAAGGAACCGCAATTGCGCTGGCTGGAGCACTGGCGCGACAACCTGGCGGGCGTAGCCTATTTCATCGACGATGATATTCCCGCCCTCGTCGCGGGCGACGAAGCCGGTTGGCCCTATAAATTCAGACTGCTCAATCTCGCCATCCGGCCTCTCCCGCGCCTCAATCGGTTGCTGACCCATCTATGGGTATCCACGGAGGCCCTGGCGGGCACGCTGGCCAATGCCGGTCACAGGGTCGAGATCCTGGCCCCGATGCCGGCAGAACGCACCCGGGAATCAGCCGAGATCAGCAGCGCAACGACTGCGACGCTGAAGATGGTCTATCATGCCACGGGTATTCACCGCCACGAGCACGAATTCCTGATGCCGATCGTCAACTCGGCAATGCGCAAGCATGAAAATTTGCATTTCGAGGTTTTTGCCGATGGCAAGCTCGCACGCCAATGGCGTCGTCAGGACATTGACTCCAGCAGAATGAAGATAAGCCCGCAATTGCCGTGGTCGTCCTATCTCGCGAGGACCACGGATCATGGCGCCGACATCGCCTTGACGCCGCTCCTGGCGGGAAGGACCAATGACAGCCGGGCAGATACCAAGCGGATCGACATAAGCCGCATGGGAGCCGCCGCGATATTTTCCCGATGCGCGACATTTGCACGCTGTGCCGTTGCCGGAGAAATTCACATCGGCAACACAATGGAGGAATGGCTGATGGCCGTCGATCAGCTTGTGGAGGATGGAGACCGGCGAATTGTCGCGCGCAATGCCACACAACAGTCGATAGAAAAAATGCGGCAAAGCGCGACACTGGCATTTCCAGGCATACGTTTCGATGGGCTCGGTGATATGGCTTGATGGCCGGCCAGGGTGACACTATTCGCGGCTGGAATTTGGATATCGAGAAATCAATGAGACTTAAGATTTTACCCAACGACGATCTTGAACGAGAGATTTCTCCCGGCGCCCATTCCAATCTTTGGAAATCCCTTGGTGATGATCCCGCCTTCGAAATTCGGTTCCCGCCTGTCCGGAAAAGGCTCGTCGTCGTTCATATAGCCGGCACCGATGAAGCCATCGACCCGAAATTCTATGTCAATCGCGGTCGCGGATTCCGGGAAAAGGATGCGGTCACGCTGTCGGCAGGACGCCGCTTTATCATCACAGCCGACGTGGGAGCGGTCGGCACCATCTGCTCCCTGCGCGCCGACCCGGCCAGCTTCCCAACCACGTTCAGCTTCGACGTTGCGGCATTTTCTTCAGCGCAATCGGCCGAGAAGCATATTTCAACTCTGCTCGGCGCACATGGGGAAGCGGAACGCGTCGATCTCGGTAAACTGGCGCAATTTTGGACGAAGATGCCGAAGCTCGCCTTCGGAAAGCGCTCGCCGAGCGCGGCGATACAACATGCGGAGGCGAGCTATCGGCTTGCCGCCGACCTCGCTGCCGCGCCTATTTCTTCGACGGCGGGAATGTGGCTGAGCGTTGTCGTTCCGGTCTACAACGCGCCGTCTCGGTATCTCGACGATCTCGTAAGATCCTTCGAAGCACAAAACGAAGAGGGTACGGAGCTTATTCTGAGCGACGACGGATCGACCTCGCCGGAAACTCGGCGATGGTATGAGACGCGGAGACCGAAAGACACTATTCGCTTCATTCTGAACGAGAAGAACGGTGGAATAGCGGCCGCCACAAATGCCGGACTTCTGCACGCGCGCGGCCTGTGGATCGCTCTGCTGGACCATGACGACGTCATAGCTCCCCATGCCTTCAAGGTCGTGCGGCATACGTTCGAGCAGAATCCGAATGCGAACTTCCTTTATACCGACGAACTGGTTGTCGACGACACGCTAAAGCCCACGGGTCTAATGTTGAAGCCCGCCTATGACCCGGTTCTGCTGACGGGCGTCAATTACATCAACCATTTCTCCATCTACCGCCGCAGCCGACTACAGGAGATCGGTAATATCCGCACCGGATATGACGGCTCGCAGGATTATGACCTGCTGCTGCGCTATCTGGAAGGATTGCCCGACAACACGATCCTTCATCTGCCCTACCCCGCCTATTGGTGGAGGCGCAACGGCCGCACCTATTCGCGAAAATTCATGGATGCCGCGACGGCCAATGCAAGAAAAGCCCTTGTCGACTGCTTTGAGCGCCAACGGCAGCCCATCCGCGTCGAGGAGGCACTGACAAAAACCCTGCATCGGGTGGTGTTCGAGCACCCGGAGACTTCATGGCCGAAGATTTCCATCATTATTCCGAGCAAGGATAGTTTCGACCTGATTTCCCGGGTGCTGAAGGATATCTTCGAGCGAACGGACTATGCCAATTTCGAAGTACTTGTCATCGACAACGGCTCTTCGGACAAAAACGTCCTGGATCTTTACGAGCACTACCGCAAAACGCAGCCCGCGTTTTCGGCTTCGATCACACCGGAACCCTTTAATTTCTCTCGGTCGGTCAACCGCGGTCTAAGCGCAGCCAAGGGTGAGCACTATCTCATCCTCAACAACGACGTCGAAATTATCGATCCGGACTGGCTGAAAGAGATGGTGGCCTGTCTCGCCTACGAGGGAACCGGGATTGTCGGCGCCAAGCTTCTCTATCCGAACGACAAGATCCAGCATGCCGGCGTCATCGTCGGCTTCGGCGGGCTGGCGGGTCATTGGTATGGAAACAAGCCCAAGGACTTCGGCGGCCCGATGAACCGGCTGCATGTCCGCAATTCGATGACCTGTGTGACCGGCGCGGTCATGTTGATTTCTGGCGACTGCGCCGAAGCGATCGGCACATTCGATGAAGAGAATTTCGCCGTCGCCTATAATGACGTCGACTATTGCCTGCGCGCCCACGAAGCCGGTTTCCGCATCATCTGGACACCGTTCGCCTGCCTCTATCACCATGAATCGGTTTCACGAGGATCGGACAAATCGGGAGAGCGGAAAAAGCGATTTGAACGCGAAAAGGACAATCTGCGCCGGTTGCACGGGACCCAGACCTTTGAGGACCGGGCGATCAATCCAGCGTATAGCCGCGATAAATCGGACCCGAAGATCTTGATCGCAACGAAGCTGCGCATTCCATCGATGTGATGGTCGCAGCCACCGTCGCAACGTGAAAGAGCTGCCGCCTATGCAAACCGCAGGAGTCGTTCCGCTTTTATCCGCGATACTGGTCGTCGGT
Organism: Rhizobium mayense; assembly: GCF_030272705.1. Classification (GTDB taxonomy): domain Bacteria; phylum Pseudomonadota; class Alphaproteobacteria; order Rhizobiales; family Rhizobiaceae; genus Rhizobium; species Rhizobium mayense. The sequence continues at coordinate 115,453 of NZ_JARFYM010000014.1, forward strand.
TACATATTCCATCCAGTCGGCGGCTTTGCCGTCCTGCATTTCCTGAATGGCGATATGCGTCAGCGCGGTGTTCGGCCCGGCGCCGTGCCAGTGTTTTTCACCCGGCGCAAACCAGAGGACATCCCCGGCGTTGATTTCCCGGATTTCGCCGCCCCAGCTCTGCGCAAGGCCTTTGCCTGAAGTCACCACCAGCGTCTGGCCAAAGGGATGCGTATGCCAGGCCGTGCGGGCGCCTGCATCGAAGCTGACGTTGACGACCTGCACGCGGGCCGGTGCCTGCGCCTGCATCAATGGTTCCTGACGGACGCTACCGGTGAAATATTCGGCCGGCGCATTGAAGGACGGGCGCGATCCATTGGGCTTGATGTCCACGGCGTTTCTCCTGCTTCTACCAGCGCAGCACTTACGGCGCTTGCTCTCTGCCGTCAGCCTATGCCATCCGATGACGTCATCCAAGCGACAACATCTGATGTCCCAGGCTTACAGGTGGATCAGATCCAGGTCCTTGCCGATCTCTCGTTTGGCAATCTCGACCAGGCTCATTTCATGGGTGAACAAAATGGTCTGAAAACGCTCCGCCGTGCCGGCGAGCGCCTTGAGGCCAGCACTTGCGCGATCATCATCGAAGGTCTGGAAGATGTCGTCGACGATCAGTGGCGCCGGCTCGTTGCGGGACGAATAATCCTCCAGAAAGGCGAGCCGCAAGGCGAGATAAAGCTGATCGCCGGTGCCCTCGCTCAGGCCCTCCAGCGGCACGCGCTCGCCGCCTGAGCGCTCTGCCAGCAATTGCAGAATGTCCTTTTCGTCATGTTCCTCGACCAGTCGCGCGAAGCGGTTGCCGGTCAGCAGCGAGAACAAATCCCCTGCACGCGTGATGACCGGATCGGCCTGATGCTCGCGATAGGCCTCCATCGAGCTTGCCAGCATCCGTGCCGCAAGCTTTAGCACCACCCATTGCCGCGCCAGGTCCTTGGCTTCCTGCTCGGCGGAGAGCTTCTCGAAGACGGCGTACTCGGCGCTGACTCCGGTCTCCAGCGCGCGCCGTTGGCGCTGGTTTTCCGACAAGCGCGCCATGAGTTCGCCATGCGCCGTGAATTGCCGGAGATCTTCGGCGGTCAACCGCTCGATCTCCAGTTCGGCGGCGACGCGCTCGAAGCCGGCGAGCTGGGTGCGAATCTCATCCTCGCCCTCGCCATCGGCCTGTTGGCGAAAACGGCCTCGGCTCTCCATCAGCCGTGTGTTCCGCCGGACGCGCTCGCGCAGGCGGGCCAGCAAGGCCGGCAGATCGACATCCTCCGGCAAACCGGCTGTCAGACTGGCGAGATCAGTCATCACCGTCGCAAGCGCCTCGCCACAGCGGATAGCCTGAGCCTCCGCCTGCTGGCGTTCCTCGTCGAGCCGGTCGCGCTTTTTCTGTTCGCCATGCACCGCATTGGCGCGAGCGTGCAGCGCTTCGGCTGCGGCGTCCGGCGGCAGGTGATCGAGTTCATAGCCGGCGGTTGCGGCAAGTGTAGCAAGCCGACGCTCGAAATCGGCCATGTCGCGACGCATGCCACTGACGCGGCGCTGGCGGTTCTCGTGCTCCGCCAGAACATCCGGCAGCTCGGTCCACGCCTTCAAGGCAACGGCCGCCATCTCCAGCGTTGCATCTTCGGGAAGGCCAAACAGCGGGACAGCCCTGCCGAACGCGTCGCGCCAATCGGCTTGACGGCGTTCGATATCCTTCTGCTGCTCTCCGAGACGCGTCAGCCGGTCGCGTGCCGAGACGATCTCACCTTCGCGCGTGCGGCTCTCGCTCCAACGCTCCGAAAGCAGGCGGAGGTGTTTTCGCAATCCTTCTGCCATCGCACCCGTCGGCAGCCGGCCGCTTTTATAGCCGGTGGCGTCGGCAATATCCTTCAGGGCCGGCGAGACCCCCGCTTCAGCAAGAGCAGCTTCATCCCGTTGGTCCAGCAGATCGCGCAGGGCGCCGCGCTCCCGGAACAACCCTTCAACCGCGCGCCGCCACTCCAGCATGGTCGCCGGATCGAGGGCAGCGATACCGGAGGGCTCAAACAGCGCTGTAAAGGCCGCAAGCGCCTTTGCCAATGATTCTTCGCGCTCTCGCAGTCTCTTCGCGGCAGCTTCGCGCTCCCGTCGCATCCGCGCCTGACGCAACTTGTTGTCCGCATGACGCGAAACCCGCTCTGCATCGCTCAATACCGCATCGGCAAGGCGATCCGCTTCCATGACGCTTGTCGCGAAGGTCGCGATCGTCTGGCCATCGGAAGGCGAGCCGCCTTCCACCAACGCGTCGCGAATCGATTGCCACAGGACATCGCGAACGGCGCGGGCTTCGGCAATCTGCTCATGCGTGACGATCGGGCCCGTGCGCTCGGCATCTTCCAGCGCCTGCTCGACCTCGGCCAGCTGCTCGTCATAGACACGCACCTTGCCGGAGGCCTCACGCAGACTGCCGCGGATGGCGTCGATCGTTTCGCGATGCGCCACGATCTCGGCGCTATCCGGCAGCGACGCGGTAAAGAACGCTTCGATATCGGCAACCGGCGGACGCAAGCGAGCGGCGGCCTCCTGAAGGTCCGTCTTGATACGGCGGATCTGTGTCTCCAACCCGTCCAGGCGGGCAAGAGCGGAGAGATCCCGGGCCAATGCCTCCAGTTGGTCAATATAGGGCCGAGGGTCGATCAGGCGGCCTGAGTGACTGTCTCTCTCCAGCGTCGCCAATTGTCTGCGCTCGCTGTCCGATTGCTCCGCGATCCCCTGGCCCTGGAAAAGCAACCGCCTGCCCTCTTCGACCAGTTCGGAGAGGCGCCCGCGGTCAGCATCGCTCGGCTGCCGCTCCTCCAACTGCCCAGCGTCGGCAAAGCCCAGGCGGCGGGCGAGTTGTGCAAGCGCTGCGTCGTAGCCAGCCAACTCCTGATCGACGCGGGGCAGATCATGTCGCTGGCTGCGGTAGTTGCCGGTATCGGCAAAGAGCTGCGTGATATCGTCCGATATTCGCACCAGCGTTTCGTCTATCTCAATCGACGACAGCTCTTCGCGGGTGCGTTCGGCTAGCTGCTGGGCACGGCGCAGCTCGTCCTCGGCGGAACGTTTGTCGCTCAGCCCCTGCTCCAGCCGGTCCGCAAAACTGTCGGGCATCACTGAGATATCGGCGAGGCTGACGAGAGCGGCCATCTCGCCGTCGATTTCGGCCAGGAGCGGCTGCAGCGTCTTCAACCTCTGTAACTGGTCGAGCGCCTGTCGTGTCCGTCGGCGTTGATCCTGCAGGCGCTCCAGTTCGGCCTCAAGCTCCGCGGCTTCCGAAAGCAGCTTCTTCCAGTCGCCGGATTTGAGCTCATTGTCACGTTCGGCCTTGCGGGCCTCGTCATGACGGTCCAGCGCCCGGTAGAAACTGCGATCCTTCGACCGCCGCTGGGCATAGATGCCGTCCGCTTCGCCCTCAAGAGACTGCCGCAAGCGAGAGAGGCCCGTGAGACCGGAGGCGGCGGAAAACAACAGGCTGCCGATCTCTCCGCCACTGTGCAGCATGGCCGTCGCTCCCTGGCGCAAGCGGAGGGAATCGAGGCCAAAAGCACGCTCGAAGACATCGCGGCTCAAATGGCCGAGATACGGTGCCAGGGCATCCTCGGCAAGCGGCGTCTCCTTATCGCCGGGCGCGAGCAAAGTGTTCTTGCGCCCACGGCGGCGGCGGAAAGCGAGGGTCGCGCCATCGCGCGAGCTGACCGCGGCGCCGACGCGAAGGCTCGTCGGCTCATGCAGGAAGCTTTGTTCGGCTGCAGCGGGAAAACCGAAAAGCAGATCGGAAATGGCGCTGAGCGCTGAGGACTTGCCTGCCTCGTTCGGCCCATAAATGACATGCAGCTTCGCGCCAGCGCGAAAATCGAGCGTGCGGTCGGTCAACGCGCCGTACCGCAGGATGTGGAGCCGGTTGAAGCGCATGGGTCAGCCTACCCCCTGCCCGCGCGCCAGCAGCAATTGCCGCGCCTCCTCGATCAGCATCTCGATGGTATCGTCCAACGGCAGCTCCGACGCACCGAGGCCCGACGGCAAGCGTATTGCGATCTCACCGACGAGCCTATTCGCCTCCGCCACGATATCCGCATCACCGACATGTTCGGCGAGCAATTGGCCGAGATCGAGCGTGCCGTTGGCCTCAACAGCGCTCGCGACGGGCGGCTCCAGCCGCAGTTCGAGCTTCTCCAGCCAGACATCCTGATGCACGCGGTGGCACGCCGCCTCGACTTCGTCGCGCCATTGCTGGCGATTGGCCGCTATAGCGCCCTGCAGCGGTGTAACCCCCGACAGCCGGACACGCAGCGCCATCATGCGCCCCGCCATATCATCGGCGAGCGGCTGCACTGCCTGCTCGACGCGGCGCAGAATCGCTGCCTGGCCGTCCTCGGGATCGACAGCGATATCGACCTGCCCAAACCGCGCCTCGTCGACGATCAGGCGTTCGTGGCTGCTGATACGGCCCTCCTCGACGGTGACCAGAACAGCGCCCTTGGCGCCGCGCTCGCGAATGCTCCGGCCCTGCAGATTGCCGGGGAAGATCACCAGCGGATCATTCGCCACCACCTCGTAGTCGTGGACATGGCCCAGCGCCCAATAGTCGTAACCGCGTGACCGCAAGTCGTCGACGGAGCACGGCGCATAGGGTGCATGCGGCTCGCGGCCGGTGAGCGAGGTATGAAGAATGCCGATATTGAACCAGCCGGACACCGGCGCGGGATAGCCAAGCGCGAGATTGTCGTTGGCCGAGCGCTCGGCGAAGCCCTGGCCATGCAGCGCCACCTGCAGGGCCTCCAGCTTGACGGAGCCGGGCTTGTTCGTCGGGAATTCGTGGACATTGGCAGGCAGTGTTATCGTCTTGGTAATGACGCTGGCGGCGTCGTGATTGCCGCGCAACAGATAGACCGGGATGCCAGCCCGCTCCAGCCGCGCCATTTCCCGATTGAAAAACAGGCCGATCTTGTTGTCCTTCCAATCGCCATCATAGACATCGCCGGCAATCAGCAGAAAATCGACCTCTCTTTCGATCGCCAGCTGCACGAGTGTCGAAAAAGCTTTGCGGCTGGCTTCCACGAAGACGGACGCGACAGCAGCATCCTTCAGCGCCAGCCCCTGGAAAGGGCTGCCGAGGTGCAGGTCAGCGGCATGGATGAAGCTGAAAGAGGGCATAAGCTCCGGTCATCGTCAGATATCTGGCACCCTCTTTTAGGGAAATACGGGTTCGATGAATACCGTGCGGCATCAGTCATCCAACGCTTTCGTCTATTGCCGGCTCCTGTCATACTCCTATGTCACGCAATTGCGATCCCGGAGTTTCGTCCTAAAGCGCATCGCGATCTCTGAGATTCGCTCCTCGCGCTCTAGGCTCTTGATTTTGCGCATGTCGTTATCGCAAAACCGCTACGCACCTTTGCGCGACATGCTGCAGGCTTGTCCGCACTCTGAGCGGCTGGTAGTGCCTTGGCATTTCATCACGAACGGAGACAATCCCATGAAACACCATGCTTTCGGCCGCACGTCCTTTGTCGTTACGGATGTTGGCTTCGGTGCCTGGCAGATCGGCGGCGCCTGGGGCGATGTCAGCGAGGCCGACGGCCGCGCCGCCTTGAATGCCGCTCTCGACGCCGGCATGACCTTCATCGACACCGCTGACGTCTATGGCGACGGTCGCTCGGAAAAGATCATCGCCGACGTGCTAAAGGCTCGCGGCGGCACGCGCCCGATGGTGGCGACCAAGGCCGGCCGCCGGCTCAACCCGCATGTCGCCGACGGCTACAACAAGGCCAATCTGGAAGGCTTCATCGACCGCAGCCTGAAAAACCTCGGCGTTGAGAGCCTGGACCTGGTGCAGTTGCATTGCCCGCCAACGGAGGTTTTCTATCGCCCGGAAGTCTTCGCCGGCCTCGACGAACTGCAGAAGGCTGGCAAGATCAAGGGATACGGCGTCAGTGTCTCCACAGTCGAGGAGGGGTTGAAGGCGATCGAATATCCCGGCGTGCTCAGCATCCAGATCATCTACAACATCTTCCGCCAGCGTCCTGACCATCTGTTCTTCAAGGAGGCCAAGCGCAGGAACGTCGCGGTCATCGTCCGTGTGCCGCTCGCCTCCGGCCTGCTTTCCGGCAAGATCACCCGCGACACTAAGTTCGCCAGCGACGATCATCGCAACTTCAACCGCCACGGCGAGGCCTTCGATGTCGGCGAGACCTTCGCCGGCGTGCCCTTCGAAGTCGGCCTGCAGGCGGTCGAAGAAGTGCGCAAACTGGTCCCCGCAGGCGCCAGCATGGCGGCCTTCGCGCTGCGCTGGATCTTGATGAACGAAGCGGTCACCGTCGTCATCCCCGGCGCCCGCAACGCCGAGCAGGCCAAGGGGAATGCAGCCGCCGCCGACCTCGCGCCGCTTTCAGCCGATGTTATGTCGGCAACGCGCGAGATCTACGAGCGCCTGATTGCCGCGCACGTTCACCACCGCTGGTAACGGCTAGCGTTTCTCGGAAGGCGAATGGCCGGGTACAGACCCGGCCATGAATTTCGTCAACCGTCGGCCGGCATCTGAAAGTGATGTATGGCGGCCGTCTATCTCTAAAACGCAGAATTCAAGGAGGAAGTTCTATGAAAGTGGCTCTCGTCACAGGCGCTTCGCGCGGACTTGGCGCAGTGATCGCGCGGGAACTTGGGGAGGCAGGTTGGGCAGTAGCGGTCAATTATGCGAATGATACTCGCGGGGCGGACGCCGTGGTCGACTCGATCCGGCAACGGGGCGGCCGAGCCCATGCGGCGAAATTCAGCGTCATCGACAAGGCTCATCTTACCGACGGGCTTCGTGCAATCGGCGACGCCTTAGGGCCTGTCGACCTGATAGTAAACAATGCGACGGGACCGCAGCCGGAAATGCCGCTGATGGAGCAATCCTGGCAGACCCATCTCGATCAGCTCGAGTTTTTCGTCAAAGCGCCGCTGGAATTGCTTCAGGCCGTGTTGCCGGATTGGCGGGCACGCAAGTCCGGGCGAATTATTAATATCGGTTCGGAGGTCGCGGAACTCGGCAATCCTTACTTCGGAAACTATGCGTCGGCAAAAGGCGCCATGCTGTCCATGACCCGCTCCTGGGCCCGGGAACTCGCGCCGGAGGGAATTACCGTCAATCTCATAGCCCCCGGCTGGATTCCCGTCGAACGGCACGCCGGAGCGTCGCAGCAGGCGATGGATGGGTATCTCGCTCAGACCCCGCTCAGACATTTCGGAACACCGGAGGATGTCGCCCACATGGTGGTGTTCCTCGCTTCGAACAAGGCAGACTTCCTCACGGGTCAGAAATTTGCGGTCAACGGAGGGCGGACGCTGCTTTGATCGCCCTGTTTTCCGCGACTTCAGTATATGACAAAACATCAGGGTCGCGGTGCATAAGCACCCTCCAGGCTGGATAGAGAGTTGATATGATCGTTCGTTCTTGGCGGGCCGTTGCTGGCTCTGACGAGGTGCTAGCAGCCTATGCGAAGCACCTCGAGACCACCACCTTCGTTGAAATGGCGTTGCTTCCCGGCCACCTGGGGGCGACCCTCGCCCGCAAGGTTCGAGGCGAGAACAATGAGCTGGTGGTTATGAGCTTTTGGGCCGACATGGCCTCCGCCGGTCATTTTGGCAAATGCGATTTCGACGATGCGGTGGTGAAGCCAAGCACGCAGAAGCTTTTGCGCTCCTTCGATTTGAAGGTCGAGTATTTTGAAACTGTGGTGTCGACCGGGCTTGTCTCCGGTCACGATCGCCCCGGTGGCGGCGAATAGAGTTTGGTACGTCTGCCCGAAGGTAATCATTGGTGGCCTTCGCGACATAAGATAACAAAAAAGGGGTCCGAAATGCTTCGAACCCCCTATATCCTCCACCATGGGGCAAAAGCCCCGATAGGCGGGTGAAAACGGATCAGCCGTTGACGGCGTCCTTCAGGCCCTTGCCGGGCGTGAACTTCGGCACGTTACGAGCCGCGATATCAACTTCAGCGCCGGTGGACGGGTTACGACCCTTCGTGGCTGCACGGTGGGAAACGGTGAAGCTGCCGAAACCTGCGAGACGAATGTCGCCGCCCTTCTTCAGTTCAGCCTGGACGGTCTCGAAAACAGCGTCAACAGCGGAGGTAGCGTCAGCCTTCGTAATACCGGCCTTCTCGGCCACTGCGGACACGAGCTCATTCTTATTCATGTTTCCACCCCTTTCTACTGGTATGAAACGACTCATCTTGTAAGCGGGGCGCAGAATACGAGTGCTCTAGCCCGCCGCAACCCCCAAAAGCCCTGCAAATCAAGGAAAAGCAAGCACCGCCAAAAGCTTTTCACAAAAAAAGACCGGCAAAAACGCCGGTCTTTCTGGTTTTTTGTCAATTCGGCCCAAATGAGGCGCAACCACGCTTAATGAGCGATAGTTGCTCCGACATCGTCGACGCCTTCAACCGTTGCGATCACGGGCGTTTCGACGGTGCCGTCCCACTCGATCGGCTCGGGCCTGCGGACCAGCGCATGCTTGATCACCTCACCCATGCGGGATACCGGGATGATCTCCATGCTGTTCTTCACGTTGTCCGGAATCTCCGCCAGATCCTTGGCATTTTCCTCCGGAATCAGCACCTTCTTGATGCCGCCGCGAAGCGCTGCAAGCAGTTTTTCCTTCAGGCCGCCGATCGGCAGCACACGGCCGCGCAGCGTGATTTCACCGGTCATGGCGACATCCTTGGAAACCGGGATGCCGGTCATGATCGAGACGATGGCTGTCGCCATGGCGACACCGGCCGAGGGACCATCCTTCGGCGTCGCACCTTCCGGTACGTGCACGTGGATGTCGCTCTTGTCGAAGAGCGGCGGCTGGACGCCGAAATCGACGGCGCGCGAGCGGACATACGAGGCCGCCGCGGAAATCGATTCCTTCATGACTTCCTTCAGGTTGCCAGTGACCGTCATACGGCCCTTGCCCGGCATCATCACGCCTTCGATCGTCAGCAGCTCGCCGCCAACTTCCGTCCAGGCCAGACCCGTTACGACACCAACCTGATCGTCGCGCTCGGCTTCACCATGGCGGAAGCGCGGAACGCCGAGATACTCGTCGATGTTCGCAGCGGTGACGGCAACGGACTTGGTCTTGCCCTTGATGATCTCGGTGACCGCCTTGCGGGCGAGCTTCATCAATTCGCGCTCGAAATTGCGCACGCCGGCCTCGCGGGTGTACTGCTGGCTGATCGCCATCAGGGCATCGTCGCTGACCGAAAACTCGTTCGGCTGCAGCGCATGTTCCTTGATGGCCTTCGGCAGCAGGTGCCGCTTGGCGATTTCACGCTTTTCGTCTTCGGTGTAGCCAGCGATGCGGATGATCTCCATGCGGTCCATCAGCGGTGCAGGGATGTTCAGCGTATTTGCCGTCGTGATGAACATCACGTCAGACAGATCGTATTCGACTTCCAGGTAGTGATCCATGAAGGTCGAGTTCTGCGCCGGGTCCAACACTTCCAGCAGGGCCGAAGACGGATCGCCGCGGAAATCCATGCCCATCTTGTCGACTTCGTCGAGCAGGAAGAGCGGATTGGACTTCTTGGCCTTCTTCATCGACTGGATGATCTTGCCGGGCATCGAGCCGATATAGGTGCGGCGGTGACCGCGGATTTCGGCTTCGTCACGGACGCCGCCAAGCGCCATGCGGACATACTCACGGCCGGTCGCCTTGGCGATCGACTGGGCGAGCGAGGTCTTGCCGACGCCCGGAGGGCCGACGAGGCACAGGATCGGGCCCTTGATCTTGGTCGCACGAGCCTGAACGGCCAGATATTCGACGATACGCTCCTTGACCTTGTCCAGACCGAAATGATCCGCTTCGAGAATCTTCTCGGCATTGTTCAGATCGGTCTTGATCTTCGACTTCTTGTGCCAGGGGATGCCCAGCAGCCAGTCGAGATAGTTGCGCACGACGGTGGCTTCCGCCGACATCGGGCTCATCTGGCGCAGCTTCTTCAGCTCCGCATCGGCCTTTTCCTTGGCTTCCTTGGACAGCTTCGTCTTGGAGATGCGCTCTTCCAGTTCGGCCATCTCGTCGCGGCCTTCTTCGCCGTCGCCAAGCTCCTTCTGGATCGCCTTCATCTGCTCATTCAGATAGTATTCGCGCTGGGTCTTCTCCATCTGGCGCTTGACGCGCGAGCGGATGCGCTTTTCGACCTGCAGAACCGAAATCTCGCCTTCCATGAAGCCAAGCGCCTTTTCGAGGCGGCCCTTGACGCTGGTTGTCTCCAGCATCTCCTGCTTCTCGGTGATCTTGATCGACAGATGCGAAGCGACCGTATCGGCGAGCTTCGAATAATCGTCGATCTGGCTGGCCGCACCGACCACTTCCGGCGAAATCTTCTTGTTGAGCTTTACATAGCTCTCAAATTCCGAAACGACCGAGCGGCTCAGCGCTTCCAGCTCGACCGGATCTTCGTTCGGCTCATGCAGAACATGGCCGAGGGCTTCATAAAAATCCTCGCGGCTCGTATAAGCGTCGATCTCTGCGCGTGCCCGGCCTTCGACCAGCACCTTGACGGTGCCGTCTGGGAGCTTCAGGAGCTGCAGCACATTGGCTACGGTGCCGACCCGGTGGATTGCATCCGGAGTGGGATCGTCATCACTGGCATTGATCTGGGTGACGAGCATGATCTGCTTGTCCGACCCCATGACCTCTTCCAGCGCGCGGATGGACTTCTCCCGTCCGACGAACAGCGGCACGATCATGTGGGGAAAAACCACGATGTCGCGCAATGGCAATACCGGATAGGCAATGCTCTCGTTTGCCGCAGACGTTTTCTTAGTCATGTCATTTCCTTTCCGTCGTCCCGTTCCCGGGCTCTCTGCCGGCGGGGGGAATTAGCCGGCTCTCTCACTTGGTTTAGAAGTGGAGCTTCACATTATCTATTTCAAGTCGTGCAGAACGCACCGCCAGACGACGGAACGCGCATTTCACGAAGAGGAACGCAACAACAAACACCGGACCCCGGCTACTCGAACACTGCCGGCAACGCGGTACCCGGAGGACCAAAGCCGGATACAAAATCCATATTCGCCGAGGATACCCGGAATCACGCCATCATGGCCGCGGCAAGCGCTCTTCACAACCGGTTTAGTCGGCGTTTCAATAGGCTTATCCCGGACTTTATCAGCAAACTGTGCGATTTTTCAAATAGAAAGGGGCCCGTCAACGACGAGCCCCGAATTTAGGCCGCAAATCAAGCGATCAGGCGGTAGCGTTGGCCTTTTCTTCCTGCCGATCGGCATAGATGTAGAGCGGGCGGGCGGAGCCGCGCACGACCTCTTCGGAAATGACCACTTCGCGAACACCTTCCAGCGCCGGCAGATCGAACATGGTGTCGAGCAGGATCTTTTCCATGATCGACCGCAGTCCGCGAGCACCGGTCTTGCGCACGATCGCCTTGCGGGCGATTTCGCGCAGCGCATCCTCGTGGAAGGTCAACTCGACATCTTCCATCTCGAAGAGGCGCTGATATTGCTTCACGAGCGCATTCTTGGGTTCCGACAGGATCTGGATCAGCGCATCTTCGTCCAGGTCTTCCAGCGTCGCCAGGACTGGCAGACGGCCGATGAATTCCGGGATCAGGCCGAACTTCACCAGGTCTTCCGGTTCCAGTTCGCGCAGCACTTCGCCGACGCGGCGGTCATCGGGCGCCTTGACGGCGGCGCTGAAGCCGATCGAGGTCTTCTCGCCGCGGGCGGAGATGATCTTGTCGAGGCCGGCAAAGGCGCCGCCACAGATGAACAGGATGTTCGTCGTGTCGACCTGCAGGAATTCCTGCTGCGGATGTTTGCGGCCACCCTGCGGGGGAACCGAAGCGACTGTGCCTTCCATGATCTTCAGCAGCGCCTGCTGCACGCCTTCGCCCGAAACGTCGCGGGTGATCGACGGATTGTCCGACTTGCGTGAAATCTTGTCGACTTCATCGATGTAGACGATGCCGCGCTGAGCGCGTTCGACATTATAGTCGGCAGCCTGCAGCAGCTTCAGGATGATGTTTTCGACATCTTCACCGACGTAACCGGCTTCGGTCAGCGTCGTAGCGTCTGCCATGGTGAAGGGCACGTCGATGATGCGGGCCAGCGTCTGCGCAAGATAGGTCTTGCCACAGCCGGTTGGGCCAACGAGCATGATATTCGACTTCGCCAGTTCGACATCGCCGTTCTTGGACGCATGTGCGAGGCGCTTGTAGTGGTTATGAACGGCCACCGACAGGATCTTCTTCGCCTGTCTCTGACCGATGACATATTCGTCGAGAACCTTGATGATGTCCTGCGGTGTCGGCACGCCGTCACGGGACTTGACCATCGAGGACTTGTTCTCCTCGCGGATGATGTCCATGCACAATTCGACGCATTCATCGCAGATGAAGACTGTCGGTCCGGCAATAAGCTTCCGGACTTCATGCTGGCTCTTGCCGCAGAATGAACAATACAGGGTATTCTTGGAGTCGCCGCCGTTGCTGCCGCTGACTTTGCTCATGTCATTTTCCTTCCAGCACGCCGCTGATTCCCAGATTGAAATCGCGGTCCACTCACTGCGCCCGCCGGACCTGCCCCTCGTTTCATTAGCAGATCGCGGCGCTCTTCGGGGTACTGAACGTAGCCCAGACACCCATGCCAGGGCTGCGGTGGCAACGAATCCCCCTTCGAATGCCGAATGCTATGTCATAAAAACACTACATAGCATTAATGCGTACTATTACCGTGTTCTACACCACATTAAACCCCTATTCGATCACAAATGGGATAGAACTGTGGCGTAGACGACACCGCCCGTGGATAAACTCAGGCGGCGGTTTCACCTTCCATTTCAGTACGAGACGTCAGCACTTTGTCGATCAGACCCCAGTCCTTGGCCTCGTCGGAGGACATGAAATGGTCGCGATCGAGCGTCTGCTCGACCTCTTCGTAGGTACGGCCGCAATGTTTGACATAGACTTCATTCAGGCGGCGCTTCATCTTGATGATGTCGCGAGCATGGCGCTCGATGTCCGAAGCCTGCCCCTGGAAACCGCCGGAAGGTTGGTGAACCATGATGCGCGAATTCGGCGTGGCAAAGCGCATGTCCTTGTCGCCGGCGGCGAGCAGCAGCGACCCCATCGACGCGGCCTGGCCGATGCACAGCGTCGACACGGCAGGTTTGATGAACTGCATGGTGTCGTAGATTGCCATGCCGGCGGTGACGACGCCGCCTGGTGAATTGATGTAGAGCGCGATTTCTTTCTTCGGGTTTTCCGCCTCGAGGAAGAGAAGCTGGGCGCAGACCAGCGTGGCCATCTGATCTTCGACCGGGCCGGTCAGGAAGATGATGCGTTCCTTCAGCAGGCGAGAATAGATGTCGTAAGACCGCTCCCCGCGGTTGGTCTGCTCAACAACCATCGGCACCAGAGCCATAGCTGTATCGACTGGATTTCTCATGTGCGTCCTTTACCAAGCTTGCCCCCGACGGCGAAAACGCCGGGAATCGAATAAAAATCCTTTTACCCTACATAGAGTGTCACTGCCCTGTACTTCAAGACGCGCGACGGGATTACGTCAAAAAGGCCTATGGCTCAGTAGATATTGAGGAAGCGTTTCTAACCGCTGGTTTCCCCGTGCCAATAGACTTGACGACGCAATCTGCGCGGTCCACTCCTTTTCCCAACCGCAGGGTGAAGGAAGGATGAAGCACAGATGATGATGGCACAGCATCAATCCGATCCGCAGCCAAAATTTACCACGCAATTTAAGGAACTCACCATCTTATTCGGCGATGATGAGTTGATTGCAGGCGTTACCGCGTCCTTTGCGCCGACGATATCTGCGCCGCGGTAAGGGAGAAACGCATATCGTGCTGAATATCACGACAGGACTGACCATCTGGTGTTCGGAAGCGATCACGCTCGCGACTGTGCTTTTCTTTGCCTGGCGGCATGATCGCGAGACGCCTGCCTATCTGATGTGGGCGCTGGGCTTCACCGTAAGCGCCGTCGGGTTTGCGCTTGCAGCGGCGCGCGGTTTCATTCCGGATATCCTGTCGATCGAATTCGGCAACGGCATCGCTTTGCTCGGCGAGAGCGCCTGGATCGCCGGCTATTGCTGGATGGACAAGCGCAACCTCGAATGGTCGGCGCTGTTGCCGCCGGCCATCTGGTTTGCCGGCATCGAGTTGCCGTGGGTTCACGACAGCTTCACCAATCGTGTCATCCTTTACGACCTTGCCGGCGCTGTCGGCGCGACGCTGCTGGCCACTGCAGTTCGGCCCGCAGAGGGCCGGCGCGAGGGGGTGCGCGGCCAGCTCGGCTTCGTTTTCATGGCGCTCGCCTGCGTTTTCTTCGTCTCTGCCATATCGATGACGCTTCTGCGACCAAATCCGCAAGACGCGCTGATCTATCGCGGCTACACCGCCCTCGGCAGCGCGCTGCTGATCACCACGGCCATCGCGCTCAGCGGTCGATTGCTGATGGAACGGTCCGAGCGCCGCTGGCGGGCAATCTCGATCACCGATGCACTGACGGGCGTCCTCAACCGGCGCGGCTTGCAGGACTATTTCGAGCTCGTTGCCGGGAAGGCCACCAAGGAGTCGCAGAAGATCGCAACGCTGTTGTTCGATCTCGATCATTTCAAGGCCATCAATGACCGTTATGGCCATCAGACGGGCGATGTCGTGCTTGCCGAATTCGCCCGCATCGGACGGCAGTACATTCCCCGCAGCGGCGCGTTCGGCCGCATGGGTGGCGAGGAATTCACCGCTTTCATCATCGTCGACGACCAAGCCCAAGCGGAGGCGATTGCCGAGACAATTCGAGCGGAGTTCTGCCGGGTACCGCTTCTTGCGGGCCCCTCATTGGTGTCGGCGACCGTCAGCATCGGTCTGGCGATCATGCTGCGCGAGACCGCCAACTGGGATCGGCTGGTTTCGGCAGCAGATCGGGCGCTCTACGCCGCCAAACGCGCCGGTCGCAACTGCACGATCGTCTTTAGCGAGGCGGAAGCGGCAATGGCGACGGACACGCCACCCGATCCCAATGGCGGCGAGCTAGTGCCGACGCTCGACGACCAGATTCATGCGCTGCGCCGCCTCGGTACGCTGTCGAGGATGTAACGGTCTTTTCCCAGTCGATTTGATGGGATAAGCCTGTCGTCATGACCATATCTTCTCTCTTCTCCATCGATCCCGCGGCGCGTCGCTTGTCCCTCAATGGACGCGATCCCGCCTTCTACAGCAATCCGAACGCCGTTTATGCCGCCCTGCATGCCGAATGTCCCACCTTCTATTGGGAGCAGCAGAAGCGATGGTATTTCATCGGCTATGACCATGTGAACGGCCTGCTGCGCGACCGCCGCTTCGGCCGGCAGATCCTGCATGTCGCGACCCGTGAAGAACTCGGCCAGCCCGCGCCGTTGCCGCATCTGAAAAATTTCGATCTTGCGGAGCAGCATTCGCTGCTGGAACTGGAGCCGCCGGAACACACGCGGCTTAGAACGCTCGTCAACCGCGCCTTCGTTTCTCGGCATGTCGAGAAGATGAAGCCGGAGCTCGCCGAGCTGGCCAACCGGCTGATCGATAACTTCGAAAAAGACGGCGAAGTCGAATTGCTGTCGGCCTTTGCCGATGTCATTCCGGTCACCATGATCGCGCGGATGATCGGCATTCCGGAAGAGATGGGACCGCAATTGCTGAAATGGTCGCATGCCTATGTGCGCATGTATATGTTCGGCCGCACACGCGAAGACGAACTTGCCGCCGATCAGGCGTCCAAGGAATTTGCCGACTATGTGAAAACCGTCATTCGCGAGCGCCGCGCCAATCCACGTGACGACCTTCTGACCCATATGATCACGACGGAGCACAAGGGCCAATATCTCACCGAGGATGAGCTGGTCTCGACGACGATCGTGCTGCTCAACGCCGGCCATGAGGCGACGGTACACCAGATCGGCAATTCCGTCCGTGTCATCCTGGATAGCGGCTATACGCCTGCCGAACTTTTCAAGGACGAGACGACGACGGAGCGTACGGTGGAGGAATCATTGCGCATCTGCGCGCCGGTGCACATCTTCGAGCGCTGGTGCCTGGAGCCGGCGGAGGTGGACGGCGTTTCCCTCCAGCGCGGCGACAAGGTGGCGTTGATTCTGGCTGCGGCCAATCTGGACCCCACGAAATTCTCCGATCCCCTCACCTTCAAGCCCGACCGTAATGAAGCACCGAACCTTTCCTTCGGCGCCGGTATCCATTTCTGCATCGGCGCGCCGTTGGCGCGGCTGGAGCTGAATGTCGTGCTGCCGGTCCTCTTCGAACGCCTGCCTGGCCTGAAGTTTAAGAAGACACCCGAGGTCAAGGATGTCTATCAGTTCCACGGCCTCGATAAGCTTGAGCTGAGCTGGTGAGCAAGGGCCGCCCCGGCGGCTCGCGGTTCGTCTCTTGATCGAATTGCCCGTCACGCATCGATGGCGGGACGATCCGTTCATTTCACCGCTTAATCCGAAACGCAAAAAGACGCGCCGGGCCGGCGCGCCATCGCAAGATCGCTGGCAATGGGCAGCATTGCCCCACCATATCAGCCGTAGCGGCCGGTGATGTAGTCTTCCGTGCGCTTGACCTTCGGCGCCTGGAAAATCTGTTCGGTCGCGCCGTATTCGATCAACTCGCCAAGATACATGAAGGCGGTATTGTCGGAGATACGGCTTGCCTGCTGCATGTTGTGCGTCACGATGACGACCGTGAACTCGCCCTTCAGCTGGGATACCAATTCCTCGACCTTGGCGGTCGAGATCGGATCGAGGGCCGAGGTCGGCTCGTCGAGAAGCAGCACGGACGGCTTGACCGCGATGGCGCGGGCGATGCAGAGGCGCTGCTGCTGACCGCCGGAAAGACCAAGTCCGCTCTGGTGCAGCTTTTCCTTCACTTCGCTCCACAACGCTGTTTCGGTCAGCGCCGCTTCGACGCGGGCGTCCATTTCCGCCTTGGAAATCTTCTCATAGAGCCGGATGCCGAAAGCGACGTTTTCATAGATCGACATCGGGAACGGCGTGGGTTTCTGGAACACCATGCCGACCTTGGCGCGCAAATCGTTCAGATCGACGTCCTTGGAGAGAATATTGCGGCCGTCCAAAAGAATCTCGCCGCCAACCGACTGGCCCGGATAGAGGTCATACATCCGGTTGAAGGTGCGCAGCAGCGTGGACTTACCACAACCCGAAGGGCCGATGAAGGCGGTGACCGCATTTTTGCGGATGTTCATATTCACACTCTTCAGAACGCGATGGCCGTTCTGATAAGTGAAATCGAGGTTCTTCACCTCAAGTTTCGCGACCATGCCGGCATCCGACTGGGAGACGGCGTCCTTGCCCGGCTGGGCTTTAACACTCTGAAAATTGCTATCGCTCATGTTCATGGTTTCATTCCTATCGTTCGGCCGCTTCGTTAGTGGCGGCGCCCACTCAAGACACGGGCAAGAATGTTGAGGGCAAGGATGGCAACGGTGATGATCAGCGCGCCGGCCCAGGCCAATTGTTTGAGATCCTCGCCGGCATCGGCGGCGAGCGTATTGATGGCAACCGGTAGCGTGGCGATTGGACCGGTCAGGCCCGCATTCATGAATTTGCTGTAACCGGCCGTGAAGAGAAGCGGTGCGGTTTCGCCACTGATACGGGCGACAGCCAGCAGGATGCCGGTGAGGATACCCGTCCAGGCGGAACGGTAGATCACCATCATCATGGACTTCCAGCGCGGCGCACCGAGCGCGGCGGTCGCCTCACGAAGCGCATTTGGCACCAGCAGCAGCATGTCCTGAGTCGTGCGGTTGACCACCGGAAGCGCGATCAGCGCCAGGGCGAAGATGCCGGCGATGGCAGAGTTGCCGTGCATGGGCACGACCACGATGCCATAGACGAACACGCCGATGATGATCGAGGGGGCGGACAGCAGGATGTCATTGATGAACTTGGCAGCCTCGGCAAGCTTCGTGCCATTGGCATATTCGACCAGATAAGTGCCGGCGAGAATGCCGATCGGCGCGGCGATCAGGATGGCGAGGCCTGTGACCAGCACGGTGCCGTAGATGGCGTTGATCAGGCCACCGCGCGAGCCCTGGGCCGGGATCGACATGGTGAACACGTCGAGGCTGAGCGCCGTTACACCGCGATAAAGCAGGGTCACAAGGATCACGCTGAGAAAGAATATGCCGAGGATGGCCGCGATGAAGCACAAAGCCATCATCACCCGGTTCTTCCCATAGCGCCTCGATACGAGGTTCTGACGAATTGCATCTTCCATGGGTTTTCCCTCAAAGCGAGTCGACGCGACCGATCATCCACCTCGCCACTGCAAGCACGCAGAAGGAAAGGATGAACAGGAGCAGTCCGAGCGCAATCAAGCTCGACAATTGCAGACCGTCGGCATCGCCGAAGTTGTTCGCGATCTGGGCGGAAATGGTGGTGGACGGCGAAATGATCGACGCTTGCAGACGGCTCACCGAGCCGACAACGAAGGTGACGGCCATGGTTTCGCCGAGTGCTCGGCCTAGGCCGAGCATGACGCCGCCGACGAGACCGCGACGTGTATAGGGAATCAGGATGTGACGAGCCACTTCCCATGTAGTCATACCCATACCGTAAGCGGATTCACGCAGCATCGGCGGCACGGTGCTAAACACGTCTCGGGCGATAGCGGTGATGAACGGCAGGATCATGATAGCCAGCACGAGGCTTGCGGTCAACAGACCGACGCCCGGCGCCGGCGGCTGGAACAGCAGGCCGATCAACGGCACCTGGCCGATCGTCATCATAAGGAAGGGCAAAATATAGGTCTGCATCAACGGCACGAGAATGAACAGACCAACGATGCCGTAGATAATGGAGGGAACACCGGCCAGAAGTTCGATGGCCGTGCTGATCGGCTGTCGCAGGCTGCCGGGGCAAAGTTCCGTGAGGAAGATGGCGATGCCGATGCCCAGGGGAATAGCAATCAGCATGGCGATGAGCGAACTCACCAGCGTGCCGACCACGGCAGGTACGGCGCCATAGATATCGGCGGGAGCGCTCCACTTGGTGCCCCAGAGGAACGAAAACCCGAAGGTTTCGAAGGTTGGCAAGGCATTGACGACAAGAACCGCAAGGATTGCCAGCAGCATAAGCACGACCAGAGCAGCCGAACCAAGCGTCATAAGATAGAAAATCCGATCCTGTGTTCGGAATTTTCTGGTGATGGCGGTGGTATCCATTGCCTGGAAGCCAGCCGTCTGAGTCGCGTCAGCCATCGATTTCCCCTTGTCCTATCACGAAAGGCGGACAGGGCCGTGCCCTGCCCTGTCCGCCGCAACTTCTCACCTAGCACAAATTACTTCGTGCCGAAGTCCTTCTTCCAGGACTGCTCGACAACTGCGGCAACGGTCTCCGGAACCGGGAGATAGGACAGGTCGGTGGCGTCCTTCTGACCCTTTTCGTAGGCCCACTTGAAGAACTTCAGCGCGTCTTCGTTTGCAGCAGCATCAGCCGGCTTCTTGTAAAGCAGAACCCAGGTCGAAGCAGCAATCGGCCAGCTCTTGTCGCCCGGCTGATTGGTGATGATCAGGTTGAAGTTCTTGGCATGGGCCCAATCGGCGTTGGAAGCAGCGGCCTTGAACGTGTCGAGGTTCGGCTCGATGACCTTGCCGGCAGCGTTCTTCATCTTCGCGAAACCGATGTGGTTGGCGACAACGTAGGAATATTCAACGTAGGAGATCGAACCAGCCGTCTGGTTGACGGTGGTGGAAACGCCTTCGGAACCCTTGGCGCCGAAGCCGGTCGGCCATTCAACCGCGGTGTCGGAACCAACCTTTTCCTTCCACTCCGGCGAGACCTTCGACAGGTAATCGGTGAAGTTGAAGGTCGTGCCTGAGCTGTCGGCGCGATAAACCACGGAGATCGGCGTGGAAGGCAGCTTCAGGTCGGGGTTGAGGGCCTTGATGGCAGCATCGTCCCACTTGGCGATCTTGCCGAGGAAGATGTCGGCGAGCGTCTTGCCGTCGAGAACAAGTTCGCCCGGCTTCACGCCAGCGATGTTATAGGAAACGACGATGCCGCCGGAGATCATCGGGAACTGGGCAATGCCGTTCTTCTCGAGGTCCTTATCGCTCATCGGCTTGTCCGAAGCGCCGAATACGATGGTCTTGTCGAGGAGCTGCTTGATGCCGGCGCCCGAACCGACCGACTGGTAGTTGACGACATTGTTCGTCGCAGCCTTATAGCCTTCGGCCCACTTGGACAGAACAGGCGCGATGAAGCTCGAGCCGGCGCCCGTGACGTCGGCAGCCGAGGCCGAAACGGACATAGCCGCGATAAAGCCTGCAGTCAGGCAAAGCGAACGAAATTTTTGATTCAACATGATTGAACTCACTTCCCAGAGTGATGAAAGGATGGCGAGCAGGAGATTAACGTGGAGTGTCCCATCGGTTCGTAACCTCCACCCTCAATCTCCTGGCGACAGTGATGGCTCTAATGCCGCAGTGTTTCAGTTTGATGACAGTTTGGTGAAAGGCCGGTGACACAACTTGCGGCAATGAAAACGGCTATTTTTGCCGGCCGGCTGACCAATGCCTACGCGCCTCCAAACGGCGCCGGTCATCCTGGTTTGATTCGACCGGCACTGCCGCGCTTTCAGAGGCGAATCACATAATCCTTTCGAGTCGTTTCAATGACTTCCCAGGTTCCCCTGAAGCCGGGCCTGAAGATCATCCGATCGCCGGCGCGCAGGTGAAAAACCTCGCCGTTTTCACCGGTTACCACCGAATAGCCGGAAAGAATGTGGAAGTATTCCCACTCGTCATAGACGATCTGCCATTTTCCTGGCGTCGCCTCCCATATGCCGGCATAGAGCCCGCCGCCGGCTTCATCGATATTCCAGGTGCGGAACTTCGGCGCACCGGAAACGATGCGATCGTCGGCCGGAGCACCGGCTTCGGGCTCGATGCCGTCGGTGTCCAATCGTAAATATGCCGTCATAAATCTCCCGTCCCGAACTCGAAACGCTCCCT
Organism: Rhizobium mayense; assembly: GCF_030272705.1. Classification (GTDB taxonomy): domain Bacteria; phylum Pseudomonadota; class Alphaproteobacteria; order Rhizobiales; family Rhizobiaceae; genus Rhizobium; species Rhizobium mayense. The sequence continues at coordinate 136,502 of NZ_JARFYM010000014.1, forward strand.
TGTCAAATGTAGTTCTTCACATACGTCTGATACCACACCTATTGATTTTTCGAGGAAACTTCGACGGCCCCGTCATATGCGTTTTGCGAGTTCATCGCATAGCTTCAAGTCTCGAGAGGTCAGTATCTCGGGCTGCAAATCGCCGAATTGATCCGAAGATTGCGTTCTCAGTTCTTCCCATCGCCTATCGGCAACATCCGAGCTGTTGTTGAACCGAAGGACATTTCACCGAACCGAACGAGCAAAACACGCAGCAGTCTCCAGGCTCGGGACGCAGCAGCGTCTTGCAGTTGGTGCATTCGTAGAAGAACTGGCAGGCGTCTGTAGGCATCGTTTCCTCGCGGGCGAAGCCGCAGCGCGGACAGGTCAGCACGGATTCGAGAATGACGGAGGTCATCACGCCCTCATTGGTGTGTCGTGGAGGGATAGCCGGCGTTGGTAGTCGCCTGCATCAGTTCCTCCGGCTTGGTCTTGTCTGGGTCGTAAATGACGGTCGCCGTTCTCCTGTCGAAATCGACCTTTACGGCACTCACGCCGGCCACCTGTTCGAGCGCCTTCCTGACCGTAATCGGGCACAAGTTACAGCTCATGTTCTGGACGTCGAGCGTGATGGTTCGGGGTTCAGCGGCCAGCGCCACAAGCGGCATGACGGCGGTCGCGGCTATCAACAATTTGCGCATGGAAGATACCCTTCAATAGAGTAACGGCACAAGCCACGGCACAGCCAGAAGACCGAGCAGTACTGCCGAAACAATCCAGAATGTGAGCCGACGCCGCTTGATCGTGCGCGGATCGACGCAGGGCGTATCGGGCGCACAGACCTGCGGCACCAGGTAAAGCTGGCGGAAGGCGAGCCCAAGGAACAGAAGCGTCAGACCGACAAAGAGGGGCCGAAATGGCTGCATCGCTGTCAGGCTCGCCACCCATGAGCCGCTGATGCCAAGTGTCAGAAGTACAAATGGAACAACACAGCACACCGACGCGCCGATGGCTGCCAATGCACCGGCGACCAACGAGCCTTTCCCGGTCAGTTGAAGCATTTCGAATTCCTTGAAGCTGCTTGCTCAAGTGGTATTCTACGCTCCGTACCCAAGTACGGAATCAAGAGCCAAACGGTTGGCAAAGCTGACTATCGGCAAGCTGGCGGAAGCCGCAGGAGTGAACATCGAAACGATCCGCTACTACCAAAGACGCGGCTTGCTGGATGAACCGGCCAAGCCTCCGCGCGGTCATCGATGCTATTCAAGCGAACAGGCCAGGCGGGTGCGCTTCATCAAGCGCGCGCAGGCGCTGGGCTTTACGCTATCGGAAGTTGGGGCGTTGCTCGCGCTCGACCGGGCGTGCGCTTGCAACGATACGCGTGCGCTTGCCGCGCGTAAGCTAACGATGATCGACCAGAAGATCACCGACCTTGCCGCAATGAGGCAGGCGCTGGCCGGACTGGTTCAGCAGTGCGACGCGGTGGACGCCGAGGCCGCATGCCCGATAATCGATGTGTTGTCGGCAGGCGATGTCCGGTTGGGCTGAGCCTCAACCAGACGTGAAAGGTGGACAACCCCTGCTTCATCAAACATTTGCCAACGCCTGTTCGAGATCGGCGATGATGTCCTTGACGTCTTCAATGCCGATCGACAGGCGCACGACATCGGGGCCGGCGCCGGCGGCGATTTTCTGCTCGTCAGTGAGCTGCTTGTGCGTCGTCGAGGCGGGATGAATGACCAGCGAACGCGTGTCGCCGATATTGGCGAGATGGGAAAAGAGCTGCAGGCCCTCCACCAGTCCCTTGCCCGCTTCATAGCCACCCTTCAGCCCGAAGGTGAAGACAGCACCCGCCCCTTTGGGCGAATAGCGCTGCTGCAGCGCATGGTTCGGATCGTCCCCCAGGCCGGCATAATTCACCCAGGCCACCTTATCCTGCTCCTTCAGCCAGCGGGCGACAGCGATCGCATTGTCACAATGGCGCTGCATGCGTAGCGGCAGCGTCTCAATACCCGTAAGAAGCAGGAAGGCATTGAACGGGGAAATGGCGGGGCCGAGATCGCGCAGACCGAGGACACGGCACGCAATCGCGAAGGCAAAATTGCCGAAGGTCGCGTGCAGCACGATGCCGTTATATTCCGGCCTCGGAGTCGAGAGCATCGGATAATTGCCGGAAGCCGACCAGTCGAAGGTGCCGCCGTCGATGATCATGCCGCCCATGGAATTGCCGTGGCCGCCGATGAATTTGGTCAGCGAATGCACGACGACGTCGGCGCCATGTTCCAGCGGCCGGATGAGATAGGGACTGGCCATGGTGTTGTCGACAATCAGCGGCAAGCCGTGCCTACGGGCAACCGCGGCAATCGCCTCAATGTCGACGAAAGTGCCGCCGGGATTGGCGAGGCTTTCAATGAAGATGCCACGGGTGCGGCTATCGATCTGCACCTCGAATGAGGCTGGATCGGCAGGGTCGACCCAGCGCACATGCCAATCGAAATTCTGGAAGGCTTGACCGAACTGGTTGATCGAGCCACCGTAGAGCCTTCTGGCGGCGACGAAATTGTCGCCCGGCTGCATGATGGTGTGAAAGACGATCATCTGGGCAGCATGGCCCGAAGCAACGGCGAGGCCGGCCGTTCCGCCTTCGAGGGCGGCCACCCGCTCCTCGAGCACGGCCTGGGTCGGGTTCATGATGCGCGTATAGATATTGCCGAACTGCTGCAGCCCGAAGAGCGCGGCAGCATGGTCCGTATCCTGAAAGACGAAGGAGGTTGTCTGATAGATCGGTGTCGCGCGGGCGCCGGTCGTTGGGTCCGGCTGCGCCCCGGCATGGATCGCCAGCGTATCGAAACCTGGATTGTTTGTCGGCATGCCATCTCCTCCCGCCAATATTATTGTGACAAGAGGATCATAGCGTCCCGGGTCTGAAAGTTAACCGCGAACTTTGCCAAGCTTTTGCGCGTGTTGAAAAAAACTGCCCATTTTCCGCAAATTCACGCGACGAGTGGACAGGCTTGGCAGCCAGACGCGGCCGCCTTCTTCAGGCGACCAGCCGCGGATATTCGATGGCCGGGCAGCGGTCCATGACGACCTTGACGCCGGCCGCTTCCGCTCTTGCGGCGGCAGCATCGTCGCGCACGCCGAGCTGCCCCCAGATGACCGGTGGGCGCGGTTCGATCATGATCGTCTCTTCGACTACCGATCTGAGATATTCCGGTGCGCGGAAGACGTCGACCATGTCGACAGGTTCGGGGATATCAGCCAAGTGGCCGAAGACCCACTGGCCGAGGATCTCCTTACCGGCCTGTCCGGGATTGACGGGAATTACCCGATAGCCTCGCGCCAGCAGATAGGCCATGACACCGTTGCTCGGGCGCGCCGGATTGGGTGAGGCGCCGACGAGAGCGATAGTCCGTACGGATAAAAGAATATCAGCGATATAAGAATCGTCATAACGGTCATGGTTCATCACAAGGCCTCCCGTTCGATCACACTTGCGTTTTGCCACTATTCCGGAAACTCCAGCCGTGGCTTTTGCGTATATATATTCCATTATAACAATTTCAGGGAGGATTGCCCCGATGAAAAAAATCGTGCTGCTCGGCCTGCTGATTGCGTCGGCCGCGACGCCGGCACTGGCGATCTCGCGTTATAATTCCATGTCTTTCACCTGCGGCCAGGCCAAGGCGATCATTGACCGCGAACGGGCGGTGATCATGCGCCATCCATCCAGCAGAGTGCGCAACATGACGCTTTACGATCGTTTCGTTTCAGACAGCAATGCCTGTGATTCCGGCTACTATGCCTATCAGGATTATTTGCCGACCAAAGATAGATCCGATTGCCCTGTCTATACCTGCCGGCCGTCGACGGACTTCGACCGTCATGATTTACTGCTTATCCCGCATTGACGGCAGTCCGGTAAGACAGCGTGCCACCGGCGGTTTTGCGCGCCGGCTTTTGGCCTGTCGTCTCGATGGTGTGGTTGATGGTCTTGTCGCGCCGAATAGCTTCTCCCGCGCGATTTTGGACCCGCCTTCCAAAGCGCTTCGAAACGACCCTGTTCCGAACCGGGTGGCCAGGTTCTCATGAAATGCAATTTTTGTTCACCATTTATTCGGAAGTTAATTAGAGAAGCCTCATGATGAACTGCTAGAACCGCATGAAATTTTTGACAGAAATCGCAATTTTCTACAGCAGACATCGGTGTCTATTGTCTTTATGTCAGTATTCTTAAGAAGCCACCGCGAAAATACCAATCCTGGACAGGAGATACCCCTCCGTGACCTTTGCCGATATCTCGGTTCGACTGCGGCCTTTCGCACTGCAGTACGGCAATTCATAATCCATTTGAGGTAAATCAGGCCCCTCGGAATCACCAAATTGGGCTATGCGTTGGCTGGTGCTAACCACCCCAATATATTCTTAATCATGTTATTCGAATAACATTCTATAGCGCTTTGGATGTTATCATCATATTTCCTGTCATACGTTCCCCCGGCATGCAATTTTTGTTCTCGCTTCATTCCCGCATCAATTAGAAACATCTTATGGTTGAGCGACAATTCAGAACAAACAGGGAACAATGAACCTATGCTTATCCATTTATTTTGCCGCAACGGCAGCTACCACCAAAAGCTTATAAGTCCGCACATGTGTTGCTTTCTGGAGCATTGAGGATCAAATGGCGGCGGCATTTCCACAAATCCGCTAGCTTTTAACCGTCGCCACCCAATTTCCGAGGTTTTTGTGTCCCTTGACGTCATCGCTCTCGTTCTCTTCGGTGCCTTGCTGCACGCGACCTGGAATGCGATCATCAAGGCCGGAACGGACAAGTCCCTGGATGCCGCGCTGGTTGCAGCCGGCGGTGCGGTCACTGCCCTGCCCTTCCTGGCGTTTCTGCCGTTGCCGGCTTCCGCCGCCTGGCCCTTCATCGGCGCATCGGCGATCCTGCAGTTCGCTTATTTCCAGTTGGTGGCGGCCGCTTACCGCGCCGGCGACATCGGCCTCGTATACCCACTGATGCGTGGGGTCGCTCCGCTGATCATTGTTTCGACCAGCGGCTTCATCCTCAGAGAATCGCTTTCGGGCGGAGCGCTGATCGGCACTATGACCATTTGCGCCGGCATATTGACGCTCGCGTTCGAGGCGCGAAAGGGCGGCCGGCAGGCGATCATCCTGGCGCTTTCCAATGCCGTGGTCATCGCCACCTACACCTATGTCGACGGCGTCGGTGCCCGGATATCCCGCAATTCCATTTCCTACACGCTCTGGATGTCGCTCTTGCCGCCAGTGCTTTTGTTTGCCTGGGCGATCTCGCGGCGTGGCATTAATGCCGTCGCCGCCCATGTCCGCTACAACTGGTGGCGCGGCCTGGTTGGCGGCGGCGGCTCCATCGCCTCCTATGGCCTTGCGCTGTGGGCCATGACCAGGGCGCCGGTCGCCACGGTGGCGGCGCTGCGCGAAACCTCGATCCTGTTTGCGCTTGTGATCTCGGTGGTCGTTCTGAAGGAGCGCTCGAGCGTCTGGCGCTATGTGGCTGGCACCATTATTGCAGCCGGCGTATTGGCTATGAAGCTGGCCTGAAGGCGAGAAATATGGGGTATCAAAATACCATATATTTAACACATTGATTTTAAACATGAATTTTTCCGTCTATCAAATCCTGTGTTATTGACCTTCTTGCTCATTGCCTTTATAAGCCGCGCCAGATCGCAGCCTTTCCGGGCTGCTTTCTTTTTGGCGCACCTTTCGCTCGCCAAACCAAGCAACAAGAAACGCCCTGATGCCTTCGGGTCCAGGGTCCCAAAAGAGAGTATTCAACATGGCAACCTTCTCCCAGAAGCCTGCAGAGGTGGAGAAGAAGTGGGTTCTCATCGACGCCGAAGGGCTGGTCGTTGGCCGTCTCGCTTCTATCATCGCAATGCGTCTGCGCGGCAAGCATAAGGCTACCTTCACGCCGCACGTCGACGACGGCGACAACGTCATCGTCATCAATGCCGACAAGGTCGTCTTCACCGGCAAGAAGTACGAAGACAAGGTTTACTACTGGCACACCGGTTATGCCGGCGGCATCAAGGAGCGCACCGCTCGCCAGATCATCGAAGGCCGCTTCCCGGAGCGCGTCCTCGAGAAGGCTGTCGAACGCATGGTTCCGCGCGGCCCGCTCGGCCGTCGCCAGATGAAGAACCTGCGCGTCTACGCCGGCTCTAACCATCCCCATGAAGCACAGCAGCCGGTCGTTCTCGACGTGGCCAAGCTGAACAAGAAGAACGTAAGGAGCGCCTGATAATGGCTGATCTCTCTTCCCTGAAGGATCTCGGCACGACGTCGGAAGCTGCTGCTCCGGTTCACGTCCGCAAGGTCGACTCGCTCGGTCGCTCCTACGCGACCGGCAAGCGCAAGGACGCCGTCGCCCGCGTTTGGGTCAAGGCCGGCTCCGGCAAGATCATCGTCAACGGCAAGGACTACACGGCATACTTCGCCCGTCCGGTTCTGCAGATGATCCTGCGTCAGCCGATCGTCGCTGCTGCCCGTGACGGCCAGTTCGACATCATTGCAACCGTTGCCGGTGGCGGTCTCTCCGGCCAGGCCGGTGCCGTTCGCCACGGCCTGTCCAAGGCTCTGACCTACTTCGAACCGGGCCTGCGCTCGGTCCTGAAGAAGGGCGGCTTCCTGACGCGCGACAGCCGCGTCGTCGAACGCAAGAAGTACGGCCGTGCCAAGGCACGTCGTTCGTTCCAGTTCTCCAAGCGTTAATCGCTTATCCGAGATCGGATTTTGGAAAGGCCGGGTTTTGCCCGGCCTTTTTTTGCTATGCGCGGTTGTCAGAACGGCGCCGTCTTGACCCCAGCCCTCGGCCAAGGCTGATCATCATCGGCACCCAGATGTGTTAGCGCTTCTTTGCCTTGTCTCCATGCGATCGACTATAAGGAAACGGGACAGCAACCACAGAGGGGCGGACATGAGATCGACGGCATTGGGCTTGATCTCTTTGCTGGCGTTTGCATCGCTCAGCGCAACCGCTGCTTTTTCAGCGGATGCCGCAACGACGAACGAGACGGCACCGGCGCCCATGCAAAGCATGCAGGACTTCATGCAGGCCAACCCGGACTGCCAGCAATTTACCGACCAATGTTCGATCTGTGCCGTTGTCGACGGAAAGGCGCAATGTTCAACGCCGCAAATCGCTTGCGTGAAGCAGGCCTATCAGTGCACGGTCCCGCCAGGCAAATAGACGCCAACTGATCGCGCTTGCATTCCGTGCCTGCCGTCCCCTAATTCTCTTCGTCACCAGGAGACACGCCATGACCGACGGCAGAGCATCGCCTTTCGCGGCAACACCGCAGCCGCCCTACTACATCGTCTCATTTTCTTCCATCCGCACGGAGGGCGATCATGGCTATGGCGCCATGGGGGAGAAAATGGAGACGTTGGCGCTGGCGCAGGACGGCTGCTTCGGTCTCGAGAGTGCCCGACGCGCCGATGGCTTCGGCATCACCATTTCCTTCTGGCGGGATGAGGAAAGTATTCCGGCCTGGAAGAACGTCGTCTCTCATATGGCCGCTCAGAAACTCGGGCGCGAACGCTGGTACGAGCAATATCAAGTCCGGGTCGCTCGGGTCGAGCGGGCTTATGGTTTCCATGCGAGTGAAGGAGAATCCCTTGCCGAGCACGTCGATTGATCACGCCTTTACTGCCGCCAGCCTGACGTCGGCGGCCAGCGACCCGACGTTTGCGGGCGCGCTCTCCTTCATGCGCCGGCGCTTCACCAAGTCGCTCGAGGGCGTCGACGCCGTCGTCTGGGGTATTCCCTTTGACGCCGCGACTTCCAACCGGCCGGGAACGCGCTTCGGGCCGCAGGCGATCCGCCGCGCTTCCGCGATCTTCGACAATGATCCGCAATATCCCTTCCATCGCGATCTCTTCGCTCAGATGGCGGCCATCGACTACGGCGATTGCCTGCTCGATTACGGCAATCATCAGGAGACGCCGGCTGCGATCGAGCGGCAAGCGAACACGATCCTCGATAGCGGCGCCTTTTTGCTGACGCTCGGCGGCGATCATTTCGTCACCTGGCCATTGCTGAGGGCACATGCCGCAAAACATGGCCCCTTGGCATTGGTGCAGTTCGATGCGCATCAGGACACCTGGTTCGACGACGGCAAACGCATCGATCATGGCTCCTTCGTCGCTCGTGCGGCGCGCGACGGTCTGATCGATCCGGACCGCTCCATCCAGATCGGCATCCGTACGCATGCGCCCGAGGATTTTGGCATCCAGATTCTCTATGGACATCAGGTCGAGGATATGAGCGCCTCAGAGATTGCCTCGACGATCATCTCCCACACGAGGGGCGCACCTACCTATCTGACCTTCGATATCGACTGCCTCGATCCCGCCTATGCGCCAGGCACGGGAACGCCCGTGGCCGGCGGCCCCTCGAGCGCGAAAATTCTCTCGACGCTGCAGCGGCTGCATCAACTCGACATCAGGGGCGCGGATGTCGTGGAGGTATCGCCGGCCTATGACCATGCCGATATTACCGCCATTGCAGGGGCGACGGTGGCGATGTATATGCTCGGTCTCCACGCCGAACGGCGCGCGGCAGGTCGCTAAAGTATAATCTCGAAAAATATGATGCGCTTTTCGCAGTAGATCATGTTCACTCGAAAACAGCCGTTATCATTTTGAATCAACTTCATGGCAAACTGAGTCCGGAAACACTCCGAACCGATTGAAAGAGCAGGAAAAATGGCACCGAAAATCTTCATCGACGGCGAAGCTGGAACGACGGGTCTGCAGATCCGTGAGCGTTTGGCTGCGCGCCGCGATATCGAGATTCTGTCCATTCCCGCCGAGAGCCGCAAGGACAAGGCGGTGCGCGCGGAGCTTCTCAATGCTGCCGACATCGCCATCCTCTGCTTGCCGGACGAGGCGGCCAAGGAAAGCGTCAGCCTGATTGCCAATGACACGACACGCGTGATCGACGCCTCGACCGCCTATCGCGTTGCCGAAGGCTGGGCCTATGGCTTTCCCGAAATGAGCAAGGACCAGGCTGCAGTCATCGCCAAAGCCAAGCGAGTGGCTAACCCCGGTTGCTGGCCGCAGGGGGCAATTGCCACGCTTCGCCCGCTGGTCGAGGCCGGGCTCGTCGCCGCGGACTATCCGGTCACCGTTCACGGGATTTCCGGCTACAGCGGCGGCGGACGCTCGATGATCGAGGATTATCAGACGAAAGGCGAAGACGCTCCGGAATATATGCCCTATGGCCTGACGTTCAATCATAAGCATCTGCCGGAACTCAAGGCCTACGCCAAGCTTTCGCGCATCCCGCTGTTTCAGCCGATTGTCGGCAATTTCGCGCAGGGCATGGTCGTTAACGTGCCGCTGCAGCTTTCGGTGCTGTCGACAATCCCCAAGGGCGCTGAATTGCACGCGGCTATCGCCGATTACTATGCGGGGCAAAAGGGCGGCTTTGTCGAAGTCGCGCCGTTCGACAATCCTGAGCGGACGCCCGAGCTCAATCCGGAAATCTACAACAACACCAATCGCATGCGGCTGCATGTCTTTGCCAATGATGACAAGGCACAGGCCATGCTGGTCGCTGTCTACGACAATCTCGGCAAGGGTGCATCGGGAGCCGCGGTCCAGAACATGGACCTGATGCTGGGCGCCTGAGGCTTCAGCCCAATCGACATCTGCAAAACTGAACGAGCCCAGCCGATCGCCTCATCCAGGGCGATCGGCTG
>NZ_JARFYM010000131.1 GCF_030272705.1 Rhizobium mayense
GCCAAGCTGTTCAAGCTTCCCACGGTGCTGACGACCGTCACCGCCAACACCTTTGCCGGTCAATTCGTGCCCGAGGTCGCCAAGGATGTATTTCCGGGGCATCCAATCCCGGATCGCACCTCGATCAATGCCTGGCTCGATTCCGGTTTCGTCTCTGCCGTGGAGGCAACCCGACGTAAGCGTCTGATCATCGCCGGCCTATGGACATGCGCGTGCACCGCATTCAACGTCATCGAGGGTCTTCGCCGCGGATACGAGGTTTTCTTTGTTGCCGATGCCTGCGGCGACACGGATATCCAGGTCCACGAGCGGGCTGTCGAGCGTATGATCCAGGCCGGTGCAGTTCCGACTACCGCCCAACACTTTGTCTATGAACTGCAGCAGGATTGGGCACGTCAGGAAAC
>NZ_JARFYM010000132.1 GCF_030272705.1 Rhizobium mayense
TCATTGGTCCGGTGATCTATCCGGGCCTCTTGTCCGGCCCGCTCTAGCGCGGCATTGGCAAGGCCAGCCCATAGATGGCGAACCTCTGTTACCTCGTCTGCCCCTTTACCAAGCCCCATGCTGGTCCGCTTCTTGTCGGACAGTTCAATGGTTGATTTGTCTCCAAAAGACAGCTTGCCCTCGGCATCCCGCTCCACCTTGCGAGTGGTGGTCATGATGTGCGCGTGATGATTCCGCTCATCGCCTTCGTTACCGGGCAGATGCACCGCCACATCCACGGCCACCCCGTAACGCTCCACCAGTGCGCGGGCAAAGCTATCAGCCAGATCGGCACGCTGCTCACTGGTCAGTTCGTTCGGAAGGGCAAGTACCCACTCCCTGCCGGTGCGGGCATCCTTCCG
>NZ_JARFYM010000133.1 GCF_030272705.1 Rhizobium mayense
GGAGACTATAATGGCAAGATCTGCTGCTCTAAAGCCGGAACAGGTTCCGGCCGAATCGAAACCGACTCTCGATGCGTTCACCAAGAACGTCGGGTTCACCCCAAATATGATGGCGACCTTTGCGCAGAGCCCGATCGCCTTCAACGCATGGGCCACGCTGTTCGGCTCCATGAGCAAGGCGCTCGACGTGAAGACGCGTGACAGCATTGGTCTCGCCGTCTCCGAAGTGAACGGTTGCAACTACTGCCTGACGGTTCACAGCTTTACGGCCGAACATATGGCCAAGCTTTCGGCCGACGAAATCATCCTCGCCCGGAAAGGCCATGCCAACGATCCCAAGCGGGACGCCGCCGTCCAGTTTGCGCGCAA
>NZ_JARFYM010000134.1 GCF_030272705.1 Rhizobium mayense
CGATTTCGACGCGCCGAACCGCTACGCGGAAATCATCTGTTTTCCGTCACACGAAAAATCTCTTAGCGGGTATTATTGCAGAGATTCCCACTGAGCCCCTATACCGGTTTTGCGTCGTCAAAGCCATCACTATCGATACATGGTTCTTATCAATGATGAGGAGCTGGCGCTCCGACTATAACAGGTGGCGGAAGCTAATAACTTGTTTGTTTCTGATCCAGAAAAAAAGATCGTTAATTTAAATGGTTAACGATACAGAAATCGGGAATTTTCGCCCTCCGATCCGGGTCCCACCGCCGATTTCAAGTGCGGGCATCGAACTCGCCCGCCGGGACGAGCGGATCGGCCGCCCCGGC
>NZ_JARFYM010000135.1 GCF_030272705.1 Rhizobium mayense
CTATCTCGTCAACATGACGAAGCGCGGCGCCGACCAGATCGGCGGGGCCGACTACACCTTCGACTGCACCGGCAACACCAAGGTGATGCGCCAGGCGCTCGAAGCCTCGCATCGCGGCTGGGGCAAGTCGGTCGTCATCGGCGTCGCCGGCGCCGGCCAGGAAATCTCCACGCGTCCGTTCCAGCTGGTGACCGGCCGCACCTGGATGGGCACGGCCTTCGGCGGCGCGCGCGGCCGCACCGACGTGCCGAAGATCGTCGACTGGTACATGGAAGGCAAGATCCAGATCGACCCGATGATCACCCACACCATGCCGCTCGAAGACATCAACAAGGGCTTCGAGCTG
>NZ_JARFYM010000136.1 GCF_030272705.1 Rhizobium mayense
CTATCTCGTCAACATGACGAAGCGCGGCGCCGACCAGATCGGCGGGGCCGACTACACCTTCGACTGCACCGGCAACACCAAGGTGATGCGCCAGGCGCTGGAGGCCTCGCATCGCGGCTGGGGCAAGTCGGTCATCATCGGCGTCGCCGGTGCCGGCCAGGAGATTTCGACACGCCCCTTCCAGCTGGTGACCGGCCGCACCTGGATGGGCACGGCCTTCGGCGGCGCGCGCGGCCGCACCGACGTTCCGAAGATCGTCGACTGGTACATGGAAGGCAAGATCCAGATCGACCCGATGATCACCCACACCATGCCGCTCGAAGACATCAACAAGGGCTTCGAGCTG
>NZ_JARFYM010000137.1 GCF_030272705.1 Rhizobium mayense
CCGATCAATGGCCAATGCTTCAAGGCCTATGTCGAGCAACAACTCGTCCCGACGCTGCGGCCAGGCGACATCGTCATCATGGACAATCTGGGCAGCCACAAATCCGGGCAGATACGCCAGTTGATCAGGGCCGCCGGCGCAAGGCTCTGGTTTCTGCCGCCCTATTCACCAGACCTCAATCCAATCGAGCAAGCCTTCGCCAAGATCAAGCATTGGATGCGAATAGCGCAAATGCGCACCATCGAAGACACCTGGCGATATCTCGGCTCACTCGTCCAGACCATCGGTCCAGACGAGTGCACCAATTATCTTGTCAACGCTGGATATGCTTCAAACAAAACATGAA
>NZ_JARFYM010000138.1 GCF_030272705.1 Rhizobium mayense
ACCGCACCCTGCGTCTTCGACGGCCCGATCAATGGCCAATGCTTCAAGGCCTATGTCGAGCAACAACTCGTCCCGACGCTGCGGCCAGGCGACATCGTCGTCATGGACAATCTGGGCAGCCGCAAATCCGGGCAGATACGCCAGTTGATCAAGGCCGCCGGCGCAAGGCTCTGGTTTCTGCCGCCCTATTCACCAGACCTCAATCCAATCGAGCAAGCCTTCGCCAAGATCAAGCATTGGATGCGAAAAGCGCAAATGCGCACCATCGAAGACACCTGGCGATATCTCGGCTCACTCGTCCAGACCATCGGTCCAGACGAGTGCACCAATTATCT
>NZ_JARFYM010000139.1 GCF_030272705.1 Rhizobium mayense
ATCGCGATGGCAATATTCGCGCCCAAGGGACACCTTTCAGGACGTATGGATATACGACTAGCAGTTTAACGCCGACGAAAGGTACGGCAATCGAACGTACGGTTGCACGGACTATACTGGCGTATGGTCCTGGAGGATGCCTCGCTCCATCGCTTCCATCATCCTGACGACCTGTGCTACCGTCCGAGCGCCCATCTTCCGCATCGCGCTCCCCCGATGGACCTTGACTGTTATCTCGCTTAACCCGAGTTCAGCGGCCACTTGCTTGTTGAGCAGCCCCGACGCGACCAATTGCAGAACCTCGCGCTCGCGCGTTGTCAG
>NZ_JARFYM010000140.1 GCF_030272705.1 Rhizobium mayense
ATCGCGATGGCAATATTCGCGCCCAAGGGACACCTTTCAGGACGTATGGATATACGACTAGCAGTTTAACGCCGACGAAAGGTACGGCAATCGAACGTATGGTTGCACGGACTATACTGGCGTATGGTCTTGCAGGGTGCCCCGCTCGATCGCTTCCATCATCCTGACGACATGCGCGAGCGTTTGAGCACACATCTTCCGCATCGCGCTCGCTCGGTGAAGCTTGACTGTTATCTCGCTTAACCCGAGTTCAGCGGCCACTTGCTTGTTGAGCAGCCCCGACGCGACCAATTGCAGAACCTCGCGCTCGCGCGTTGTCAG
>NZ_JARFYM010000015.1 GCF_030272705.1 Rhizobium mayense
ATCAGCGGCGCCTCTGATTGCAGGTTAGTATAGGGCTTGCGGCCTCATTCGATAGCCGGACAATCAAGGACACAGTTTCTTGATGGAGCGGACACTGCGCTCGAACCTTAAAGGCGCCGGCCCTTAGCCGACCTCTCCGCATTTCGACAAAATATCGTCGACAACGGAGGCAAGCGGCGCAGTGGCGTCGATGGTCGTCGCGTTCTTCGGAATGTCTTCTTTCGTCGCATGCAGTCGTAAGACTATTTCTCGTTCGGCTGGTTTTCCGCCAAACTCGTCTTCAGGTCTGCTGGCAAGCCGCCGCTTCAACGTGTCCAAATCGACATCGAGAACGAAGACGCCGTCAAAGAGATCAATAAAGTGATGGAAATTCCTGGAGCCGCCGCAGAAGAAGGAGATCGGGTGGCTTTGATCGGCCACCAGGGATTTGACTTTGTCGACATCCCAAAGATGGTGCTCGTGCCCAAAGGCCACATCCGCAATGTTCTGCTCATGCGCAGAGCCGTCCAGGGGTTCACCTGTCTGGGGATCGCCTTGATAAGCCAGCTCGCGGTCACCGTGGATGACGTGGTAACCGCGCTGCTGCAGTTCGGTGGCGACTGAGGTCTTGCCAGTCCCGGAAACGCCTTCGATCAAATAATTCCTGACGCCCATTTCGCTCTCTCGATGAATCGCAAACTTCGTTCGCGCGCCAGACGCCTCCGCATCAATAAGAAAACCGCCAATTGTCCTCTTATGACGGAACCTGAGTTTGATGATTGCCACCTAGCGTGGAGCGCGGGGCCGGGCCTAATTGCGATGAGACATCGCTCTGGTTTCAGGAGAAAATTATGACCGTACCCAAGATTTTGATCGCCTTTTATTCCCGAAACGGTTCCACCGAGGCTTTGGCGAAGGCCATTGCTGAAGGCGCTGAAATCGAAGGCGCTGATGTCAGACTGAGACGCGCACGCGAGGTGGTCCCTGCCGAAGTCATGGCGAAAGCGCCGGGTTGGGTGGAGAAGGCGACGGAAATGAACGCAAAATACCCGATGCCGACGGAGGAAGATGCGGAATGGGCCGATGCCATTATCTTTGGCACGCCGACACGCTTTGGCGCGGTCACTTCCGAACTCAAAGCCTATATCGATAGCCTGGGTGGCCTTTGGTTCCAGGGCAAGCTGAATGGCAAGGTCGGCTCTGTGTTCGGGTCTACGTCTTCCACGCATGGCGGCAATGAATCGACGCTTCTATCCCTTTACAATCCGATGGCTCATCTCGGTCTGATCATTGTTCCGCTCGGCTATGCCGACCCTGTCCTGTTCGAGGCCGGAACGCCCTATGGCGCTACGCATGTCTCGGTCCAAGATACGGTCGCCCCGAACGCCAAGCAGCTTGAAGTGGCGCGTTTTCAAGGCCGGCGAGTAGCCTCCGTTGCCCGCCGTCTTACTGTAGGCACAGAAGCTTTTTTCAACTAAGCCTGAGACGGTGCCGGCGCCTCTCGCGCCGGCACTCTCTTTTCTGACTGCTCTTTCGAGGGCAAGTGCTCAGCGCTGGAGCAAGGCAAATGAAAAAGATCGGCTTTCTTTCCTTTGGACATTGGACGCCATCGTCCCAGTCGGCGACGCGTACCGCAGGAGACGCTCTCCTACAATCGATCGATCTCGCGGTCGCTGCCGAAGAGTTGGGCGCCGATGGCGCATATTTTCGCGTCCATCATTTCGCGCGCCAGCTCGCTTCGCCGTTTCCATTGCTTGCGGCTGTCGGCGCGAAGACCAAGCGCATCGAGATCGGCACCGCAGTTATCGACATGCGATATGAGAATCCTCTGTACATGGCCGAGGATTCCGGCGCTGCCGACCTGATTGCCGGCGGCCGGCTTCAACTTGGCATCAGCCGCGGTTCTCCGGAGCAGGTCATGGACGGCTGGCGCTACTTCGGCTTCTCACCGGACAAAAACGGTTCGGAAGAGGAAATGGCGCGTCGCAATGCTGAAGTCTATTTGAGTGCCTTGCAGGGTAACGGCTTTGCCGAGCCCAACCCCAGGCCCATGTTTCCAAATCCTCCCGGCCTGCTGCGCATCGAGCCGCATTCGCCGACACTCAAGGAGAGGATCTGGTGGGGATCCAGTTCGAATGCAACCGCGGTGTGGGCCGCAAAGCTCGGAATGCATCTGCAGAGCTCGACCCTCAAAACAGACGAAAACGGGCGCCCTTTCCACGTCCAGCAGGCTGAGCAGATTCGCGCATATCGCGACGCCTGGAAAGCGGCAGGCCACGAGCGGGAAGCACGCGTTTCGGTCAGCCGCAGCATCTTCGCCTTGGTGACGGACCGTGACCATGCCTATTTCGGCCGGCAATCCGAATCCGACGATACGATCGGCTTCATCGATGACAAGACGAGGGCGATTTTCGGCCGCGGCTATGCCGCAGAACCCGACGCTCTGGTCGAGCAGCTAAGGGCGGACCAGGCTATCGCCGAGGCTGATACGTTGCTTCTGACGGTCCCGAACCAGCTTGGCGTCGACTACAACGCACATATCATAGAATCCATCCTCAAACATGTCGCTCCCGCGTTAGGCTGGCGCTAGGGGCAGGACGCGGGTCGAGCCAAGACAGGTGGAACTAGGAGATCATATGGCTGAGAGTCCCAAGCCACGAGGTCAGTTAACATTGCGCACGCTCGCGATGCCCGGAGATGCAAATCCAGCCGGCGATATCTTCGGTGGCTGGGTGATGGCGCAGATGGACCTTGCGAGCGGTATTCGCGCTGCTGAGCGAGCCAAAGGTCGGGTGGTGACGGCCGCGGTCAAGGAAATGGCCTTCGTATCGCCTGTCAAAATCGGTGATACACTATCAATTTATACCGACATCGAACGCATTGGTCGCACCTCGGTCACCCTCCACATCGAAGCCTGGGCGCATCGCTCCCGATATAACGGACTGGAAAAAGTGACCGCAGCAACTTTCATCATGGTTGCCCTTGACGAAAAAGGTAGTCCCAAACCGATTGCCGAGATTTAGGATCTCTGCCGCTTTGGGTTGATGACACCATGGTTGTGGAGGATGATCCAAGCAGTTCCGCGACCTGCCGCGATCGAAGCCACTGATCTTCCGGCTGGGTCGCCCATCGCTACCAAACCAGCCAAGGTAATTGCCGTTCAACGATCCTGAGGAGAAGGCACGATGACGGGAGGAGATATTTCAGCGCTAACTGCGGTCGAAACCACGGAACTGGTCAGGAAAAAAGCGATCTCGCCAGTCGAGACGGTGCGCGCAGCCATCAAGTGCATCGAGCAACGAAATCCCAGTATCAATGCGGTAATTTTTACGGATTTCGATGGTGCTCTCAATCAGGCGACCGACCTCGAAAAACGCATTATGCGCGGGGACGGCGTTGGTCCCTTGGCCGGACTACCGACCCTGATGAAGGACCTCTTCGATTTTAAACCCGGTTGGCCTTCGACCCTTGGCGGCATTCCCAGGCTGCGGGATTACCGTCCGAACATCTGGAGCACTTATCCGAAGAAAATGGAGGCCGCAGACGCCGTTCTCCTCGGTAAAACCAACAGCCCGGTCATGGGGTTTCGCGGAACGACCGATAATCCTTTGTTTGGGCCGACCAAAAATCCTTTCGATCTGTCGAAGAACAGCGGCGGATCTTCGGGGGGAAGTGCGGCCGCCGTGGCCGACGGTTTCGTTCCCGTTGCGGGAGCTTCGGACGGGGGCGGGTCTATTCGAATTCCTGCATCATGGTGCGGAGTGGTCGGATTTCAGCCGTCATTCGGAAGAGTTCCTCTGATCACCAGGCCGAATGCCTTCGAAGCGATATCGCCCTTCGTCTATCAGGGGCCGATAGCGCGCACGGTCGCTGATATCGCGTTAGTTATGGACAGTTTGGCCGGCTATGACCCTCATGATCCCTTCAGCATCGCTACTTCGGGAAGCTTTTCGGAGGCTCTTCAATTTGCTGACCTTGCCGGTAAGCGGATCGGATATACCGCTGATTTTGGAGTATTTCCGGTCGAGCGAGAGGTGGCAGACTGTGTTGCGACCGCAGTCCAGGCGTTTACTGACGCGGGGGCAATCGTCGACGAAGTTCAGTTCGCACTGCCGTTCAGCGTGACGGAACTTAGCGATCTGTGGTGCCGTCTCATCACCGCAGGAAGTTGCGCAGCTCTGAGAAATCTGAAGCACTCCGGCATCGATCTTCTCGGCGACAACAGCGATGAGATGCCGGAGCCGCTGCTGCATTGGCTGCATCATGTGTCGAAACAGCCCTTGGAAGAAACGCAACATGATCAGGAAATGCGCTCGATCGTCTTCGATGCCTTCGCCGATCTATTTCTTCGGTATGACCTGATCGTCTCCCCTACCACCGCCACCTTGCCGGTCGACAATGCGACAGGCGGGCTCACAACTGGCCCGAGCCAGATAAACGGCATCAAGATCGATCCTCAAATCGGTTGGTGCATGACCTATCTCACGAACATGACCGGCAACGCCGCCGCATCGGTCCCCTGCGGGATGTCCAGGGGTTTACCTGTGGGCCTGCAGATCATCGGCAGGCGTTATGGCGACATGGATGTGCTTGCGGCTTGCGCAGCCTTTGAACGCCTTCGCCCTTGGAAGGATACCTACAGAATCACGCGGGCCCGATCTTTGGTCGTCTGACTTCAACTCTTGGTCAGCACAAATCGCGGGACGTAGCCCGCCCTTATGGTGAGTGCTGAATGATTATCTCGGACCCAACATGATTTTTTTAATCGCAGGATAGTGGACAGTGTTTCCTCGAAACCGAAGCTTAACGCGTCCATGAAGCATCGCTACCTTTCCACCCAACAGAAAGGTGGATGAGATGTCGATCAGACCCGTTAAGCATGAAAGCATGGCCGTTCCGACAATGGAAGGCGCTGGTGTGAAGCTGCACCGCGTCTTCGGTTTTGGCGAGCCGTCAATGACCGACCCGTTCCTGATGATGGACGACTTCCGCAACGACAATCCGGCGGAATACCTACGCGGCTTTCCCTGGCATCCGCATCGCGGCATTGAGACGATCACCTATGTGCTGGCCGGCACCGTCGAGCATGGCGACAGCCTCGGCAATCGCGGCCTGCTCGGCGCCGGCGACATCCAGTGGATGACGGCCGGCAGTGGCATCATGCATCAGGAAATGCCGAAGGGCGATTTCGCCGGGCGCATGCATGGCTTCCAGCTCTGGGCCAACCTGCCCTCTTCACTGAAGATGACCGCGCCGCGCTACCAGGACATCAAATCGACCGACATCCCCGTCGTGGTTGATGATGACGGCACGGCAGTCCGCATCATTTGCGGCAACTTCTGGGGCAAGGCCGGTCCGGTCGACGGCATCGCCGCCGAACCGATCTATCTCGATGTATCGGTGCCGCCCGGCAAGACCAAGCGGCTGCCGGTCGACACCTACCGCAATGCCTTCGCCTATATCTTCGCCGGCTCCGGCACCTTCCGCGATGCATCGAAACCCTTCGGCGTGCGCGTGGAAAAGGAAGTGAACGGCGAGGAGCTGAATATTCGCGACATGTCCGGCAATCGCACACTCGTCGTCTTCGACACGGGCGACGAAATAACCGTACAGGCCGGCGAAAAGGGCATCCGCTTCCTGCTGGTCTCCGGCAAGCCGATCCAGGAGCCCGTCGCCTGGCATGGGCCGATCGTCATGAACTCCCACGAAGAGATCAGGCAGGCGATGCGCGAACTGCAGAACGGAACTTTCATCAAGGCGGGGCACTAAGGACCCTCAATCAGATGAAATCAAAAACGACCGGCTTTCTCAGCCGGTCGGACACTGTCTAACTCCAGCTGAGTCCATTGAACGCGCTCCACGAGGGGACTACCGAGGTCCGAAAAATCCCCGCTGATCCGGAGACCTCTCATCCCTCCGAGGCATGGTTGTGGAACGCCGGAACGCGGCCATAACGCGACAAGCGTTGTAAGCAGGAGCCTACATTCGCGCAAGAGCCGCAGATTGAGGCAAACCAGCTGCCATCGGTTCGATTCCTATCACGCGATTTCTCCGGGCCTGCGATGGCGCAAGGCTTCACGGGATTGGCTTTATAACCTTACTGAAATGGCTGCTCCCTCCCATTTCTTCACATGCTAAATCGCTGAGTGAAAGTGGAAGGGGAGAGAATTGGCGGATTTTGACTTTATCATAATTGGCGCCGGATCGGCCGGTTGTCTGCTGGCTAACCGCCTGACGGATTCGAAACGGTTTCGGGTACTATTGCTTGAGGCCGGTGGTAGCGACCGCCGTTTCATGATCCGCATGCCAATCGGAT
This sequence comes from Rhizobium mayense, assembly GCF_030272705.1. Lineage (GTDB taxonomy): Bacteria > Pseudomonadota > Alphaproteobacteria > Rhizobiales > Rhizobiaceae > Rhizobium > Rhizobium mayense. The sequence continues at coordinate 6,296 of NZ_JARFYM010000015.1, forward strand.
ACGGGCATAGTTTTTACAATCCAGCGGTCAATTGGCGGTTCGAAACCGGGCCACAGGCCGCGTTGGCTGGACGCAAAAGCTATTGGCCGAGAGGCAAAGTGTTGGGAGGCTCATCGTCGATCAATGCGATGATTTACGTACGCGGCCAGCGCAACGATTTCGATGATTGGCGTGCGGCCGGCAATATCGGCTGGGCTTTTGATGATGTTCTGCCCTACTTCAAGTCTATCGAGACGTTCGAACGGGGCGGTGACGACTGGCGGGGAGACAAGGGCGAGGTCTTCGTCACCGACATGGCGCCTGCAGTCCATTCGCTTTGTGGTGACTGGCTCCGTGCAGCCGAACAGGCGGGATTTCATCGTACCGCGGACTATAACGGCGCAATTCAAGAAGGCATTTCGGCCTATCAGATCAGCGCCAAGGGCGGTTTTCGTGTTTCCTCCGCCACCGCGTTCCTGCATCCGGCGGCCCGGCGGCCCAATTTGAAGGTCATCACCGACGCTCTCGTCACACGCATCCTCTTCGATGGCCAGACCGCGATCGGGGTCGAATTCGAGCAGGGAAATGAGAGACGGCAGATCTTCGCGGGCCGGGAGGTCATCCTGTCGGCGGGCGCCGTCCAGTCTCCCACGCTTCTCCAGCATTCCGGCGTCGGTCCAGGCGGGCTTCTCCAGAAGCTCGGCAAATCCGTCGTCAAAGACATACCGGCGGTCGGACAAAACCTTCAGGATCATCTCGGCATCGATTATCTCTATCGCTCGCGCAAGCCCACCCTGAACTCGCTTCTCCGTCCCTGGTCGGGTCGTCTGCTGCTCGGAGCGAGGTATGTCTTGTTTCGCGACGGGCCGCTTTCGCTCAGCGTCAATCAGGCGGGCGGCTTCGTCAAATCCAGCCCCGATCTCGAGCATGTCGACATCCAGCTCTATTTCTCGCCTGTCAGCTACAGCAAGCCGACGCCGGGCGTTCGCCGCCTGACGATGCCGGATCCGTTTCCGGGCTTCTTCATCGGTATCCAACCCTGCCGTCCGACAAGCCGGGGCCATATCGAGATCGGCTCGCCTGATATCAAGGCGTCGCCGGTCATCGAGCCGAATTACCTCGCGACACCGGAAGACATGCAATCCATGCTTGCCGGCGTCCGCCTAATCCGCCGCATTGCCGAGCAGCCGGCAATGAAGGCGATCATTGTCGATGAAATGCAGCCCGGACAGAATGTCCAGAACGAACAAGATCTGATTGCCGATATCCGTGCCCGGTCAGGGAGCGTGTTCCATGCGACCTGCACCTGCCGTATGGGACCGGCCGATGGGACAAATGTCGTGGATGCACGTCTGCGGGTTCATGACATCGGTCGCCTGCGCGTCGTCGATGCGTCCGTTTTTCCAAATCTCACATCCGGCAACACGAACGCGCCAACTTTAATGGTGGCGGAAAAGGGCGCAGCGATGATCCTGGAAGACAATCGTTAGGCGGACCCGTGCATCAGCCGCGATTGGCCTCCAATACACGGGCCAGCGTCCGGACGCCTTCTTCGATCATCCGCGTATCGATTGCGCTCACGCCCAGCACAAGGCCGCGCTCGACGTTTGATTGCTCGATGCAAAAGCGACTGATCGGTGAAACGACAAGGCCGGCCTTCGCGGCGTCGATCATGATCTTGTCTTCGTCCATTGCGGGCGACGCGAAGGTCCCCACGACGTGAAAACCGGCCACCGACCGCTTCACATGAAGAAGCCCTCCAAGATGGCGCTGCGCGGCCGCATGGAATGCGGCATGTCGTTCGGCATAGATCTCGCGCATGTGCCGAAGATGGGTCGCAAAATGTCCCTCTTCGATAAATGCCGCCATGACCGCCTGGATGCTTGATGGCACGCCCTGGAGAAAAGCTCCGGAAATGCGTTTGAACACGGCCGCCAATGGCTTCGGAACGATATAGAAACCGAGCCTGAGCGACGGGAACATCGTCTTGGAGAACGTCCCGACATAGATCACCCGCTCGCCTGCGTCGCCGCTTTTCAAGGTTGGAAGTGGCCTGTTGTCGTAGCGGAACTCCCCGTCGTAATCGTCTTCGATGATCCAGGCTTGGTGCCTGATTGCAGCCGCCAGAAGTTCGCCCCGGCGCTGCAGGCTCATTTCCACCCCCATCGGATGTTGATGCGAAGGTGTGACGAAAGCCAATCGGAAATTCGGCGCCATCCGTAAGCCCTCGGCGACCGAGAGTCCCTCATCGTCGACGGGGACCGGAACCATCCGTGCGCCGCAGGCGATCAGACTGTTGCGAGCACCGATCGCACCGGGATTTTCGAACCAGACGAAATCACCGGGGTTGAGAAGCATGCGTCCGATCAGATCGAACGCCTGTTGCGCGCCGTTGACGATAAATATCTGTTCGGGGTCACAGGAAATGCCGCGGTTCGAGCGAAGATGTTCCGCAAGCACCGCTCGCAGATGCGGGTCGCCCGCCGCATCTGAATATCCCATGATCTCTTCGCGCGGTTCACGCCAATGTTTGGCAGTCAGCCGTGCCCACGTGGCGAGCGGAAACGCCTTGTAATCCGGCAATCCCGTCATGAACGGCCGCGGTGTCTGCGGATGTGACAGGCGCTGGAAAAAGCGAGGCGAGGCGTCCGAGATGATATCGGCCAGGGTCGCGGACATCGGCGCCCCCTGCGCGTCGACCAGAAGCGGTTGCCGGGGTCGGGCAGCACCAGCGGAGTTCGAGATAAACGAACCCGAACCTGTGCGGGATTCAATCAGTCCTTCCGACGTCAGGCGCTCGAAGACGGCCATGGCCGTGGTCCGCGAGATGCCCAGTTCCTTCGCAAGAATACGCGTCGAAGGCAGGCGCTTACCCGCCGCGAGATCGCCTGACAGGATCATCTGATGCATAGCGCCATAGACCTGGGTCGTGATCGACTTATCGATTGCGCGATCAACGGCGATTGAGAATAGCAGTTCACCTGATGATCTTTTCACCATGTCTGGCGTCTCTTACCTTGCTTCATTTCACAAATCACTTCGATGGATGGATCCAACTATCGTCGTTTTCGATCGAATTGCGATCCCAACTGCGACGCTGTTTCCCCGAAGCCTGATCTTTCAGCGACCGCGCCGTGGGCGGCTGCACCAGATCGGCTATCCCGTTTTTCGAAAGTGGACCTAACTGCAATAGGCGATGTTCGGTAGGACGGACGGCAGGCTTTCAGTCGGGCTGTTTCGGGGAGACCGGACGTGAAGATAAAACGCATAGAAACATTCGCAACGCCTTTCGTCGGCTTCGTTCGTATTACTGCCGAGGACGGTAGCGAAGGCATCGGTCAGGTATCCACGTACAATTCCGACATTACCTCGACCGTTCTCCACCGTCAGGTCGCCCCGCATGTCCTGGGAGCCGAGTTCGATGATATCGATGCCCTGACGGAGCGGACTATCGAGCGGGAGCACAAGTTTCCCGGGTCCTACATGAAGCGGGCACTTGGCGGCCTCGATACGGCGATCTGGGACCTGCGCGGAAAGGCTGCCGGCCTACCGGTCGCTAGCCTGCTTGGCGGCTCGCCCGGCAAGTTGCGCGCCTACGCGTCGTCGATGAGGCGCGATATCACGCCGGCGGCGGAGGCGGAGCGGTTTCAGCGCCTGCGCGACCGGTTCGGTTTCGACGCCTTCAAATTCCGTGTTGCTGCCGAATATGGCCACGATGTCGACGAGTGGCCGGGACGGACTGAAGAAATCGTTCCGACAATCCGCAAATCGCTGGGAGACGACATCGCGCTGCTCGTGGACGCAAACAGTGGCTTCAGTCCCAAGCGGGCCATCGAAGTCGGGCGGATGCTGCAGGATAACGGCATAGAGCACTTCGAAGAGCCTTGCCTCTATTGGGAACTGGAGCAGACAAAGGAAGTCACCGATGCTCTCGATATTGCGGTGACCGGCGGCGAGCAGGATTGCGAGATTGCGACCTGGCGTCATATGATAGAGATGCGTGCAGTCGATATCGTCCAGCCTGATATCCTGTATCTTGGAGGGATCAGCCGCACGCTTAGGGTTTGCGCCATGGCAAAAGCGGCCGGCTTGCCCGTGACGCCGCACAGCGCCAATCTCGGTCTGGTCACCTTGTTCACCATGCATCTGCTTCGCGCCATAGACGGCGGCGGCAAATATCTGGAGTTTTCCATCGAAGGGCCGGATTACTATCCGTGGCAGGATGGGCTTTTCGTCAATTCGCCTTACATGGTGGAAGACGGCATGGTCACCGTTACGGACGCACCCGGCTGGGGCATCGAGATCGATCCGGAATGGCTTGCAAAATCCAGTTATCAGGTGAGCGAGGCGGAGCAATGACAGTTCAATCCTCAAGCGTAGCGACGGAAGAATGGCCGTCCGGCCATTTTATCGACGGCGCGTGGCGCAAGCCGAGGTCCGGCAGTCTAATGGAGACGTACGATCCCGGAAAAGCCGAACCGCATGCGCAGTTTGCGGCGGGAACCTCGGACGATGTCGCCGATGCTGTCGCATCTGCCCGACGCGCTGAAGAGACCGTGTGGGGAAAATCGCTCCCGGCTGAGCGCGGGCGTATCCTGATGCGCGCTGCCGAGCTGATCCGCCAGAACGTCGAGCGCCTGGCACGGGCCGAGGTCTTGGACAGCGGCAAGACGTTGGAGGAGGCGCGCGGCGATGTTCGCGGCTCTGCGCGGACATTCGAGTACTACGCCGGTGCGGCCGACAAGCAGGAGGGTAAGGCCTATCCGCTGGGGCCTGACTATACGTCCTATTCCATCGCAGAGCCGGTCGGCGTCACCGCCCATATCGTTCCCTGGAACTACCCGCTGTCGACGGCCTGCCGCTCGATTGCGCCGGCGCTTGCGGCAGGCTGCACCGCCATTGTGAAGCCGGCCGAACAAACGCCTTTGACCGCGTTGCTACTGGCAGAGATCCTCGTTCGGGCCGGTTTGCCGCATGGCGTCTGCAACGTGGTGACCGGGACCGGGATTTCCGCCGGCGCTCCTCTCGTTTCCCATCCTGATGTGCGCCATGTGACGTTTACGGGGTCGACGGTGACAGGCATCAACGTCATGAAAGCCGCAGCGCAGAATATCGCCTCGGTGACGCTGGAGCTCGGCGGCAAGTCTCCTAATATCGTTCTGGCCGATGCGGATATCGACTTGGCGGTCGGCAATGTCATCGGCGCCATCTTCGAGAACGCCGGCCAAATTTGCTCGGCCGGCTCGCGTCTGGTCATCGAGCGCTCCATCCACGCCGAATTCATCGAGCGGCTTGTGGCACGGGTGCGTCAGCTGAAGATTGGGCACGGACTGACCGAAGGGGTCAATTTCGGCGCAATCAACTCAAAAGAGCATCTGAACAAGATCGCATCCTATGTCGAAGGCGCCAAGGCGCGCGGGGTGGAGGTCGTGACCGGCGGGAACGAAACGGTGGATCCCGTAACCGGCAAGGGATGGTTTTTCGAACCGACCATTTTCGACGCCGTGAACTGGAGCGATCCGATCGTTCAGGAAGAGATATTCGGACCGGTGCTGGCGGTTCAGGTCGTCGATAGTATCGAGGAAGCGGTCGCGGCGGCCAACTGCACCAATTATGCGCTTGTGGCGGGTCTTTTTACCAAAGACCTCTCCAAGGCGCATCGCATCGCCCGCGACGTCGATGCCGGCCAGGTCTTCGTCAACGAATATTTCGCCGGCGGGGTGGAGACGCCGTTCGGCGGCAACCGGCAATCCGGAATCGGCCGGGAAAAGGGATTGATCGCGTTGGCGAGCTACTGCCGAACGAAATCGGTCACGATTAGGATCTGAATTCGGGATCGGGTAGGTTCTTTTCGATCGGTTTCATGGCAATGTTAGGTCGAAATAAAATGGCCTGCCAATCCATCGAAACTGGGCCTATTCGTAGTGTCGGAACGTGCATACCATCGACTTGAATTCGGACATGGGGGATGATCCGGTGCAAGGGAGCAGTTGCGATTGGAATAAGACGTCAGCGATGCTGACTATCCTCGCATGCCGGCCAAAGACATAATCAAAGCAAAAGCAGCTTGCTATCGCCTTCGTAGAAGGCGCGTGTCAGGACTACAGAGGGAGAGGAAAAAATGAAACATCATGTATATTTTCGCCGGTGTCTCGCCGGCACAACCATGTTGTGTGCGTCGGTCGCAATGGCTTTCAGCCTCGCGAGCCTACCACAGAGTGCTGAGGCCGCATCGGCGGACAGTACGGCAACCAGCGTCTCCGCATTCGGCGGCATGGACGGTCTGATCGCAGCCGCCAAGAAGGAAGGTGAGTTGAACGTCATCGCCCTGCCGCCGGACTGGGCGAATTACGGCGCGATGATAAAGACCTTCCAGGACAAATACGGGATAAAGGTCAACAGCGCCCAGCCGGACGCGGACAGCCAGGACGAACTCAATGCGGCAAAACGCTTGCAGGGACAAAACAGGGCGCCGGACGTCTTCGATCTCGGCATCAATGTCGCCTTGTCGGCCGTACCGACCTTTGCGCCCTATAAGGTCGCAGTATGGGGCGACATTCCCGACAACCTCAAGGACGCGAATGGCGCGTGGTTTGCCGATTACGGCGGTTATGCCTCGATCGGCTATGACGCCAAGCAAGTTCCGGCGATCACCAGTGCTGCAGATCTGCTGAAGCCCGAGTTCAAGGGCAAGGTCGCGCTTAACGGGAATCCGACGCGCGCATCGGCCGGCTTTCATGGCGTGATGATGGCCGCTCTCGCAAACGGCGGCTCCGCCGACGATATCTCTCAGGGCGTGGACTTCTTCAAGAAGCTGCATCAGGCCGGAAACATGCTTCCGGTCGATCCGACCCCCGCCACCATTGCCTCCGGGCAGACCCCTGTCGTCATCGATTGGGAGTACCTGAACCTGGCGCAATCCAAGGCATTGAAGGGCTCGATCGACTGGAAGGTCGTGGTCCCGCCTGGCGGGCCGGTGGGCGCCTATTATGTGCAGGCGATCAACAAGGACGCGCCGCATCCGGCCGCCGCACGCCTGTGGGAGGAATTCCTCTATTCCGACGAAGGTCAAAACATCTGGCTTCAGGGCTTTGCCCGCCCGGTACGCCTCGATGCCATGACCAAGGCGGGTACCGTGGACAAGGCGGCGATTGGCCAGCTTCCCCAGGTTGACGGAAAGCCTGTCGTCCTGACCAAGGACCAGCTCAAGAAGGCCCAGGATTACCTGAAGGAGCATTGGGATCAGGCAGTCCAATGACAGCAGGCAAGCCGCAAACGCGTTTCGCTACCCCGAGCGGTGGCGAGACGCCGGCATGGACTGCACCGGCACGGAAGGCGCCGGTGCAGCGTCGCCTCGGCCTTGATCAGCTCGGCGTTCTGCCTTTTTTCATTTTTGTTTCGCTGTTCCTCTTCTGGCCGACGGTCGTCGTTGTCACAGGCGCCTTCCAAACCTCCGAAGGCGCCTTTACCCTGCGCAATCTGATCGATGCGGTTTCCAATCAGAACCTGCGTGTCTTCACGCTGTCGATCATGTTGTCGGCGATTACCGCGGTTGCCGGCGCTGTCCTGGGCGGGCTGCTTGCCTGGGCTGTCGCGACCGGCCCGCGCCACGGCCTCCTGCGCCGCGCCATCCTTGCGGCGTCCGGCACGCTGGCGCAATTTGGCGGCGTCATGCTCGCTTTTGCGTTCCTCGCCACCTTCGGCTTCAACGGTTTCGTCACGCTGTTCCTGAAGCAACAGTTGAGTGTCGATATCTTTGCCTGGGGACAATGGCTTTACTCGCTCCCGGGCCTGGCGCTGGTCTACACCTATTTCCAGATTCCGCTGATGGTCATCGTGTTTCTGCCAGCGATCGAGGGGCTGCGCCCGCAGTGGCGCGAAGCCTGCGAGACGTTGGGGGGCGGCAGTATCGCCTATTGGCGGCATGTCGGGCTGCCCATCCTCTGGCCGTCCTTTGCCGGCGCCACGCTCCTGCTTTTCGCCAATGCCTTTTCCGCCTATGCCACGGCGGCGGCCCTGCTTTCCCAGGCCGATCCGCTCGTCACCCTACGCATCGGAACCCTTCTGACCAGCGAAGTCATGCTAGGCCAGGAAAATCTCGGGGCAGCATTGGCATTCGGCATGATCGTCATCGTCGTGACGACGACGGTTCTGTACGGGCTGCTCAAAGCGAGAACCAGCCGGTGGCTCGCATGAAGAGCATCGATCGAGCACGCGCAAGAAGGGGTGAAGCGATCCTTCGGCTGGTAGTGCTTTTCTCAGTGCTGGGCTATCTCCTGCTGCCGATGCTGGCGATGTTCGAATTCTCCACCCGTGGTGTGGGTGGCCAGCGCACATTGGCGGCCTGGGCGGAAATCGGCACTAACCCCGATCTTCTAGGCGCCATCATTCTTCAGCTTGAGCTTTCCGCGCTCACGGTATTGCTGGCGCTGGCGCTGCTGGTGCCGACGATGATCCTGGTGCGGCTGAAACGGCCCCGCCTCAACCGTGTGCTCGAATTCATCTGTCTATTGCCACTGACGGTGCCGGCGATCGTCCTCGTTGTCGGACTTGGCCCGGTCTACGGTCTCGTTGGGCGGTTCATCAGCGAATCGCCGCTGACGCTCACCTTCATCTACGTCATCCTGGTCCTGCCCTATAATTATCGTGCCATCGCATCGGGGCTCGATACGCTCGATCTGGTGACGTTGTCGGAGGCGGCGCGGGTTTTCGGCAGTTCCTGGAGCGGCGTGATCTGGCGGATCGTCGTACCCAATATCCGCGGCGCCCTGCTTGCGGCCGCGCTGATCTCGGTGGCACTGGTCCTCGGGGAATTCACAATCTCTTCGCTTTTGAGTTTCGAGACGCTTCAGGTCATCATCAACGAGATCGGCAAGCGCAATGCGAGCGTCGCCGTCTCCGTATCGCTCGCCGCTCTCTGCTTTGCCTTCATGCTGCTGTTCATTCTGTCCTTCGCGGGACAGCGTCCCGAGGTTCGGGAAATCGCCGAAAAAGAGGAATGATGATGAAAATGTCTCCGGCCCAGTCCGGCAACGATCGGCCCGATGGCGGTGTCCCTGTCCAGCTCTTGGACCTTCAACGGCGATACGGAAGCATCCGGGCACTGGACGGGTTGACCCTCGATATCCGCCCCGGCGAGCTGGTGGCACTGCTCGGCCCCTCCGGATGCGGCAAGACCACGGCGCTTCGTGCAGTTGCCGGTCTTGAGCGGGTCGATGAGGGCAAGATCGTCATTGGAAGCACCGACGTCACCCAATTGGCGACGAGTGGTCGCGACATCGGTATGGTCTTTCAGGCCTACAGTCTGTTTCCGCACATGACTGCGCTGGAGAATGTGGCCTTCGGGCTGCTCATGCGCCGGATGAGTAGGGGCGAGAGAAAGCGGATTGCACACCATTTTCTCGATGTCGTTGGGCTGATCGATCGCGCGGAACGATATCCGCATCAGCTGTCCGGCGGACAACAACAACGTGTTGCCCTGGCGCGCGCGCTGGCGATCCAGCCAAGCGTGTTGCTGCTGGACGAGCCCCTTTCCGCGCTCGATGCCAAGGTTCGAACCCAATTGCGCGACGAAATCCGCAGAATTCAATTGGATCTGCGAACGACGACTTTGTTCGTAACTCACGATCAGGAGGAGGCGATGGCTGCGGCCGATCGTGTCGCGGTGATGCATGCCGGACGGATCGAGCAGATTGCGACCCCGATCGAGCTTTATGAACGCCCCTGCTCGCAGCGCGTCGCCGAATTTGTCGGCATTTCGAACCGCCTTCGCGGCGAAGTGCGTGATGGAGTGGCAACCGTGCTTGGCTGCACGGTTCCCGTGCTTGACGGTTCCGTGGCCGAGGGATCGGCGATCGTACTGGTCAGGCCTGAGTGTCTTGATCTGGTGCCTGACACTGAGGGCGCTGCCCGAGTCGTAGCGGCAAGCTTCCTCGGCCCGATAGCCCGTGTGCAGGTGAGACTGCATGACGACACCTTGGTGCAGGCTCAGATTGCCAGCGCGGACGTTGCGCGTTTTGGCCACGGTTCAAGTGTGAAGGTTGTTGTGCGGCCGTTACCGGCTCTTGCCGTTACAGCGACAGCGCGGCCCTAGTACTACAGTTGCGTTTGATGTGTAGCTTTGTGGTGGGAAGTCATTGCGTGAGCCTGGTGGGTTCGTCGCATAGTGACCATGCCGGCGTGATCGAGCGTTGGCGCGAACGGGAATATGCCGGCGGTCGGGAGCCTACCAAAGGTCGGTTTGTAGCCGATGGTCCCGCACAAGGCCGCTGGAATTCGCACCGATCCGCCGGTGTCGGTACCGAGCCCGGCAGCCACGACGCCGGATCTGATGGCGACGGCAGCACCGCCACTAGATCCGCCGGGGATACGCGTTTCATCGACCGGATTTCGTGTGTCCCCTAAATTTGTGCTTGAGGTTGTCATCCCCCAAGGCAAATTCGTGAGTCGTGGTCTTTCCGACAATAATCGCGCCCTGTTGGCGGAGCTGACGGACGACCTCGGCATCGGCACAGGGAATGTGACCGTGATAAGCGGCAGAGCCGTAGCCCGTTTCCATATCCTCGGTGTCGATGAGGTCCTTCACGGCAATCGGAATCTCCTCGAGCGATCGCGCGCGGCCCTCTCGCCATCTCTTTGCGCTTTCGGCCGCGTCTCGCAGAGGGCGATCCGTAGCGATCGTGGCAATGGCGTGAAGTCTCGAGTTCAAAGCATTTGCGCCGTCGATCGCCTGCTTGACCAGATCGGCAAGAGTGGCCGTTCCACTGGCCAGGAAATCCAACGACGACCTGATGCCGAGCGGTTTTGCAAGCGCGTATTGATTGGCGGCGCTCACCAGATGCTCCTAAGCAGGTCGGCAAGTTTTTCGGAGGCATTCGCACCTAAATCAGCCACCTCGTCTGGATAATTCATTTCAAGCAGCGCGGCGACAGCGGCCAATTCGCTGGCGGGAAGGTCAAAAGCGCCAATCTTGTTGGGCAATTCAAGCGTGCGCACCACAGCCTCGATACGATCGGCCAGTACACCAGCCGCAATTGCCCGGTCTTTTCCAGGAGCGAACACCGTCAGCTTGTCACCGTAAAAGTCGGCACAGGCGCGAATAACCGGACCCAAGGTAATACAAGAGGTGACGCTATGAGGCAGCCCGTAAGTCCCGCCCAAAATGTGGCCGATGCGATGGCTCAGACCGTAGATGACAGAGGCGGGATAGAAATAGCACTGCCATGCGGCAAGCTGGAGCTGCAGCAGGTCGCCATGCGTGATCTTTCCGGCGGCGAGTGCAGCAGCGCTATCCAGGCCGGAGGGCCAGCGTTCCAGGATCGAAAGGAAGCGTTCCACTCCGCTCGCCGCCAGTATGGCATGCGGGTGATCCCGCTCTACTCGCCGCATGCCCTCTACCGCATGGTCGAGCCCTTTGATTGCGGAGGACAGCAGAAGGGGCCGTGGCGTACCTTCGACAAGGACCGGATCGATGACGACGACCCGCGGCGTTGTCGCCCGGACGGCATAGCCTCGCTTGAACTTCTGCGCGCCGGTGGTTTCAGTGACACCGAAATAATGAGAAAATTCAGAGCCGGAGAGCGTCGTCGGGAAGGCCGCGATGGGAAGATACTGTCCCGTGCGTTGTTCATGGAAATGGGAAACGCCCTTTGCGGCATCGAGGACCGAACCGCCACCCAGGGCAACAATAGACCGGGCGCCCGCATTAAGTGCGACATCGAGTGCAGCATTGACAGCAAAGTCAGGTACATGCGCCGGCAGATCTGTAATCAAGCCTCGCGGCTGATCCAGTCCCGGCCGGATATGACTTTCGTAGAGCGGAACCAGCGGCTCCGCCGTGAATACGATCGGTCGCTCGATACCGTAACTGGGTAGCCGCGCAACCGAGTTTGCAAGTATGTCCAGTCCCCATATGACGGCATCCTGTGGGAGGCATTTCAACTCGCTCATCTTATCCCAGTCCTAGTTGTAAGAGGTTGCGGCTTGCGTCCGGTTGGAACGATCATCCCTGCCCGCCCAAAGGATCAATGCCGCCGCATGTGACTTTGACGTAAGTCAATGTTTGCTTGGACGTGCGGGGCTAAATGTCCCCTCGCCGATATCCTTGGGTAAAATGGTAAATGCTGGCCAGCCGCCGCGTAAGCCATCGGAAAGGAAACATAGAATCCAAAGATTGCGGACGATCGGATCGCGAGATGGGCCACGTCATGAGATGGCTGCAGTCGCCCACATCGGGCAAAGAGTTCAACCTGCGTGACATCGAAGGTCGTTCGGTGCAGGCGCGTCGACGCTGGTCGGGAACAATATGACGCCGGCCGCGCGCCCGAAATAAATTCTATCTGTTCTTGTATCTCTAAAAGGATAGTCTATTCAGCGTAGAGGGATATCATCTTACTCATAGTGATCCAGCGCAGACTGATTGCAGCATAGCCCTGGTGTGATCTGCATATTGTCCTACAAAACTGCTAGGCACTAGCCCGGATTTATTTTATTTTTGGAATGTGCTAGCCGATATATATTGAGTGCGTCGGAGCGTTAATGGTGGAAATCAAGTTTGGTGAGCCCCCTCGAGGAGAAGAGGTTGGCGACATTTCGAGCGAATGCCAACGTCGGCTAAAGCCTATGGTGAATGAGATCGTTCGCGCTGCGGTTGCGGACGGATGGAATCAGAATGATGTCTTGCTCGGGCTCGTGGAGGTGGCGTGGGCTCTTTACGAAAAGCGTCAGGACGATCTTTAAGAGCAGCGGCCCGCTAAATAGCGTTTTCCATACCCCCGGTAATTGAAATGTACCAGAATCGGTCGCTAACGACGCGGCTGTTCGACCACGCAATGATTGGCAACTTCTCCGTTTCATTCTTTTTTAACCATGCGCGCAGGCGCCCTTCCCAACTCCGCAATTTGTACTATCTAATTGCGCGCTACCGGTTGATATGCGGTGGCGCTCAGCAACCACTGTTGTGCAATAAAATTCAATCATAGGCTGGGTTTTTCAGCAACTTATGGATATTTAAAGGATTTTCGTTCGGGCGGGCGGAATGAGACATGCGGATGAGGCCCGGGAGCGGGCCGATCGATATGTATTTGACATAATTCCTGAAAATGCAGGGCCAAGAAAATCCACCGTGAGGGGGAGCGTCATACATTCTGTACGCGCTCCCGGTTCACAGACGTTCCTGGCCAAGGAGCATGCCGTGGGAGTTGTGTTGGAGCCTGTACGCAAGTTGAGGGCGTCGCTTGGGAGCGATAGGATCACCGAATATGATGCGCCAACTGGCTGCATTGCGGTCAACCCTGCAGGTGTGGACAGTCGCCTCGCCTGGTCGGAGACGCGGAAGAATCTTGTCGTAGCCATACCTCCAGAGGTTTTGTCCGACTTGGCCGTTCAGGAATTCGATCTAGCCAATGTCGAGCTTGAGCCGCCTATTTTCGGCACTGTGGACATGCGCGCTCTCGACATTGCCCAGCGGATTTCTGTCGAGCTAACGGGGAAGGCGACACCAAATGAACTCTTTCTGGATTCATTGGTTACGTTGTTTAGTGTTCACCTTCTTCGTACTTATGCCAGCCGCATGAAACAGCTTCCACCACTCAGGGGAGGTCTCTCTGCGAAAAGCGCTCGACGCGTGCAAGAGTATCTCCACGAACATTTTGCCCAAAAGATACACGTCGCAGAGCTCGCGGCGGTCGCCGGCATTTCATCCAATCATTTCATATTGAGGTTTGCCAAGACGTTCGGCATGCCGCCGCATCGATACCTGATCAACTTGCGCCTGGACTTTGCGGAAAAACTGCTTGTCGAAGGCGAGGTCCCGATTGCCGAAATCGCCTACCTGGCAGGTTTTTCCGATCAAAGCCATTTGGCGACCACAATGAAGCGTTTTCGAGGAAGAACGCCAACGGAATTGCGATTCGCGAAATAGCCTCGGATATTTCAGACGGAAGCCATTTTCCAGAATCCTAAATCATCCCATAGGCTTATCCAAGCAGCGCATGGGGGAACACGCTTGTCTTATCGGTCCCAAAGCAGCCGAGGACAGTTTGAACCAAAAGAAATGTAAGCATGCACCCGAATCATTCATTCGTGTGCAACGGTCTCTTCGCAACGGCGGATCAAAACAGCCTGCGGTAAGTGTGGCACAGCGGTTACACGCTTGGCCAGCTTAGCAAAAACCGTAGTTTTCTAAAAATAGTCCGTAATTTCTTAAAATACCGCAGCCCTGAAATAAGGCCATGCTCGCTACGGCAACCATTCGGTGCGGTATGGACACTCAATTCCCGGAATTTGAAATCTTTGCTCCGAAAGTCGAGATCGCCTGGACCGCGCTGCAACAGCGGTACGCCGGTCACCTAACCGGCGCAGAGGTCGACCATCTATTTGCCTGCCTCGTTTTCGGATTGACCTCTCCGACCTATGCCGAACACGAACCGGCCCATCATTTCGATATCTGCCACGCGTTGGTGGCGACGATGCTTCCCCCCGATCGGACCTATGCTGCATTGCATGCCGTACCGGAGCCGACACAGCCGTGGGTCGAAAGCGTCCGCGAGCAGCTCGAAAGCCAAGGCGCCAGGATGGGTCGCACACTTCAGGAAATGCGCAATTTCAATGACGACTCGGCCGCCGATGCGGATCCAAGCGCGCCCGGTCGTTCAGGCAACAGCGAGGACAAAGCAGCATGACCGAATGCATCGAGGAGCATTTGCAGTTCAAATCTCGTCCGGGATTTGTCGGAAACTGGATTTCAAGCCATAGCGACAATCGCACGCTCCGCCGTCGCCTGATAGCGGTTCTGCGCATGGCGTATCGCGTATTGGGCATGCGGCGTAAGCGGCTGGGCCTCGGCACGCTCGGTATCAGTGGAATGTTGGCGGTGGCACTGGGCGGGATCGGATTGGCCTTGCCGGCGCAGGCGCAGACGGTAGACTGCTCTGTGGCACCTTATAACGCGTATAACAGCACCGCTTCATGCGTGGGCTTGTCGGCCACGGCCTCGGGGATTGGGGCAACCGCGCTGGGCTCGCTCTCGGCCGCCGATGTCCTCGGCGCGCTCGCAGTAGGGTATGACGCGCATAGCGCCGCCCAGAATGGCATCGCCATAGGTTTCGGGTCTTTTGCCACAGGGGTCAACTCCATCTATTTTGGCGCCCGCACTGCCCCTTCGACAGGCGCGCTGGCTGACGGCGCCATCGGGATTGGCACGGATGTAACCGCTAATGCTGCCAATACCGTCGCCGTAGGCACCCATGCCAACGCAACAGGCGCGAACGCCGCCGCCTACGGCATTAACTCCACTGCAACCGGAGCCTCCGCTGTCGCCCTGGGTGCTGGGGCTCAAGCCCAGGCGGCGAACACGCTCGCAATCGGTCCCAGTGCAGTCGCCAATACTGGCAACGGTGGCAGTGTTGCCTTGGGCACCGGTGCCAAGGCGGTCTCGACGGGCCAAGGCTCTCCGATTGCCATCGGCGTGAATGCCAATGCAAGCGGGACGGCACCTGCCGGGTTCAGCTTCGAGGCGGTAGCGCTCGGCACAGCCTCAAACGCCACGGGGGCATGGTCCAATGCCGTGGGTTCGAGCTCATCTGCAACGGGTACTGGGTCCAGCGCTTTCGGCACATCAGCCGCCGCGACGGCGGACCAGGCTACGGCGATTGGAAATGGGGCAGCGGCTTCCGCCCTAAGAGGTTCGGCGATGGGTTACCTCGCGAAGGCCTCGAACACCGATTCCATCGCCATAGGCACGTCAGCCGCCGCATCGGCGACTAACTCGGTCGCCATCGGCCCAACTAGTGTTGCGTCAGGGGCCTTCGGCGTTGCGTTGGGTAACCAGACACAGGCGCTGGCTGCCGGTGGTGGTGTTGCGATAGGCTCGGGCGCAATTGTCGCAAGCACCGCGACCTCAGGCGTCGCGCTTGGCAACAATGCAAATGCCGGCGGTGTTTTGTCGGTTGCCACGGGCGCCGGTGCCAACGCCAGCGGCGACAATTCCATCGCCACGGGACGTACAGCTGTCGCCAGCGGCACAAACGCCTCCTCGTACGGATCTGGAACGAAGGCGACGGGAGACAATTCTCTCGCTGCCGGCGTCAGCGCCAACGCCAGCGGGGCCGGCAGTACCGCACTCGGTATCGGCACCGTAGCTAGCGGCGGCAATTCGGCAGCCATGGGCTTCCAGGCCAGCGCGACGGGAGCGAACTCCACTTCGGTTGGTTCTGCAGCCAACGCCACCGGCGCCCGTGCGTTCGCGGGCGGCCGTTCAGTCACGGCCGGAGGCGACGATTCCGTCGCGATTGGCACGGCGGCCGTCTCTTCGGGGGCAAGCTCCACAGCACTCGGAGCAGGCGCGGTGGCGCTCGACGTAAATGGGATTGCCGTCGGCACCGCCGCCAGCGCCATCACCGCCGATTCCGTCGCCATCGGCACGGGCGCGGCCGCTGATGGCGGCAAGGCGGTCGCAATCGGCGCGGGCAATACCGCTTACGGCGACGGCGCGGTCGCAATCGGTGATCCGAGCTATGCTAGCGGCACGGGCGCCTTTACCGGTGGCGCCAACAACATCGCCAACAGCGATGGCACGGCAAGCGCCACCGCCGCCAACCAGGCGGTCGGCGCGGTCGCGATCGGTAACAACAACAAGGCGATCGGCCAGGGCTCGGTTGCGCTCGGCAATGGTTCCACGGCGGGTGCTTCCGGTTTCGTCGGCAATGTCGCGCTGGGCAATGGCGCGACGGCGGCAGCGAGCTCCGGCGACGTGGCGCTCGGCTCTGGATCGGTTACCGTCGCCGCGGTCGGCACCTCCAGTACTGTGATCGGCGGCAACACTTACAGCTTCGCCGGCACGACGCCGAACTCGACGGTGAGCGTGGGCGCTGTGGGTGCGGAGCGCACGATCACCAATGTCGCGGCGGGCAGGCTCAATAACGGTTCGACGGATGCCGTCAACGGCTCGCAGCTCTTTGCGACCAACCAGCAGGTTGACCTGAACACGACCGACATCGCCAATCTCAACAATACTGTCACCAACATCAACACTGGCGGCGGCATCAAGTATTTCCATGCCAATTCGACTTTGCCGGATTCCCAGGCCGTTGGCTCCAATTCCGTTGCCGTCGGTCCGAACGCCGTGGCCAACAATGCCGGCGACGTTGCGATCGGCCTGAATGCTGCGTCAGGTCCGACGACAACGGTCTCGGGTGTCACTATCGGAACGACAACCTACAGCTTTGCCGGCACGCCGGCGGGCGGCGCTTTCTCGGTCGGCTCGGCCGGCGCCGAGCGCCAGATCCAGAATGTTGCGGCGGGACAGCTCTCGTCCGGCTCGACAGACGCGATCAACGGCTCGCAGCTTTTTGCGACCAATCAGGCGGTTGACACTCTTAACACTCAGGTCACCCAGAACACGACCGATATCACCAATCTTGGCAATACGGTCACCACCATCGGGGGCCAGGTCACCCAGAATACGACCGACATCGCCAATCTCGGCAATACGATCAATAACATTGCCGGTGACACATCGACGGTCTTTACCGACGCAAACGGCGAGGGCATCCGATATGTGCGCACCAACGACACGACGCTTGCCGTCAGCGATTCCTCCGCTCAAGGCATCGGCTCCACCGCCGTCGGATATAACGCGACTGCTGTAGCCGACAATTCGCTCGCGCTCGGCAGAAACAGCCAATCCACGATTGGCGACGGCGTGGCGCTCGGCTCTCAATCGGTATCCGATCGCCCCCTGGCGCCGGCCACCGGCCAGATCACCGCCGGTCCCGCCATCATCCAGTACAATACGACCGACAAGAACCTTCTTGGGGCGGTATCGGTCGGTAACGCCACGTCGTATCGACAGATCACGAATGTCGCGGACGGTAACCAAGCCCAGGATGCGGTGACGGTACGCCAGCTCCAGGGCGCGATCGCCTCGGTCGCGACGACCCCGACCAAATATTTCCATGCCAACTCGGCGGCCGGCGACTCCCTCGCGGTCGGCGCCGAGTCGGTCGCGGTCGGCCCGACCACGGTGGTCAACGGCGACAACGGCATCGGTATCGGTAACGGCGCAGTCGTCGATCAGATCGCGCCGGGCGGCACGGCGATTGGCCAGAATTCCCACGTCATGCTGGCAGACGGCCTGGCGCTCGGCACAAACTCGACCGCAGCCGGTATCCAGGCGATCGCCATCGGTGCCGGTGCCAACAGCACCTTTGCCAATAGCGTGGCTCTGGGCGGCAACTCCACGACGACCGTCGGCGCCCAGACGAATTACACGGCTTTTGCCCTTGCGACCCCGCAGACCTCAATCGGCGAGGTGTCGATCGGTGCCGCTGGCGCAGAGCGCCAGCTGACGAATGTGGCCGCCGGCTCGGCGGATACGGACGCGGTCAACGTCTCTCAGTTGCGCGGTGTTTCGCAGAATGTCACCAATCTCTTTGGCGGCACCACCGTGGTAAATCCCGACGGCTCGATTACAGGCCCGACCTACAACATCCAAGGCAACAACTACACGACCGTCTCCGACGCCTTCGGCGCGGTCGACAACACGCTGACCAACATCACCAACGGCGGCGGCATCAAATATTTCCACGCCGATTCTGCGCTGGCCGATTCCGCAGCCTCGGGGACCAATAGTGTCGCAATCGGCCCCGAGAGCGTGGCAAGCGGGGTTGACAGCATGGCTGCCGGCCACGGAGCTGCCGCCGCCGGACAGGGCTCGATCGCTCTCGGTCAAGGGGCGCAGGCCAACAACGCGAATAGCGTGGCGCTCGGTTCAGGCTCTGTGACGGACACGGCAGTCGGCACATCCGGAACCACCATCCAGAACAAGCACTATGATTTTGCCGGTACTGCACCAGTCGGCACCGTCAGCGTCGGTGCTCAAGGGGCGGAAAGAACCATAACGAACGTGGCAGCCGGTCGGATTTCGGCAGACAGCACGGATGCCATAAACGGATCGGAGCTTTTTGCGACCAATTCGGCCATCAACGATCTGCAGACCGGTGTCGGGAACCTCACCCAAAATGCGGTTCAATACGACCTGAATGCGGATGGCAGCAAAAAGAACAGCATCACGCTGCAGGGCGGCGACGTAAATGCGCCGGTCATCATCTCGAATGTCGGCAAGGGCGTGGCCGACACCGATGCCGTCAACGTCGCTCAATTGAACGATGGGATCACCCAGGTCAAATCCTACACCGATACCCAGGTTCAGTATGGCATCAACACTGCCAACGCCTATACCGACCAGAAGTTTGGGCAGCTGAACCACGAGCTAGGGGACGTTCGCTCGGAGGCGAGACAGGGGGCCGCAATCGGGCTTGCTGCGGCATCGCTTCGTTATGACGACCGTCCGGGCAAGCTAAGCGTTGCCGTCGGTGGCGGCGTGTGGCGGGGTGAAGGTGCTCTGGCCTTCGGCGCCGGTTACACCAGTGAAAACGGTCGAGTTCGCGGGAATTTGTCTGGTACGGCAGCCGGCGGGCAGTTGGGTGTCGGCGCTGGTCTCAGCTTCACTTTGAATTGAGCCTGTCATGTTCAAAGGAGCGCTCCTCGGCGTCTCGGCTTTCATGGCTTGCCTGCTCCTGTCCGTCCCAAACGCGGTCGGACAGGAGGCAAATGCTTCCGGCTATCGTATAAGGCCTTCCGAAGTGGTGTTGCCTCCGGACGCAAAGCTTGGCGACTATCAGAGGACCATTCGTCCATTCGAAAACTGGACGCTGATCTGTGACGAAAACCTGAAGGTGCGCCAACGGGTTTGCAACGTCACCCAGATCATCGAAAACCAAGCGGGGCAGATCGCCTTCAGTTGGTCGCTTGCGGCCAACAAGGCCGGCAAGCCCTATATGATTTTGCGCACCGCGCCGGTTGCCAAGAGCAATGGCCTCATCTCGCTAAGCTTCGAGGGACGTAAAGACCCGGTACAAATCAAACTCGATGGATGCAGCCAGGTGGTTTGCGTCGGCATGCTGCCGGTGGGGACCATCATGCGTGAACAGATTTCCAAAAGCGCGGCGCCGACGGTCTCCTATCCGACGACGGATGGGAGGACGATCAGCGTGACCGCGACCCTCAAGGGCCTTTCTGCCGCCGTTAAGGCGATAAATTGACGGATAGATCTCCAATGAACCAGCAATCAATCCACGATCGAATCATGTCCCGGAATCAGACCAGCCTTGCCGTTCAGAGCGCAGTCGATGACCAAGCGAGGCCGCAACGGAACTGGTGGAAAACGGCCGTTCTCTCACTGCTCGGGATCGCCGTTGTCGGAGCGGCCGGCTACGCCGCCTGGCGATACGATGCGGTCGGGAATTTCATATCGCAGCCGGCGGTTGCCGAGACGAACGAAGCCAATCAGGCCCTCGCCGACACGCCATTTCTGCAGCACGCCAAACGGGCCGGCTTGCAATCCTGCTCCACCGTCTTTCCGGTTCTCGGGGAATTGCTGACAAACGGCACTCAATACAATGTGCAGTCGAAATGGAACAGCGATGCCGCGGACAAGCATGCCGTGGAGGCGCTTGTCGGCATGAACTATGCCTCCCAGGGCTATAGCGGTCCGGCCGCGGGCATCGTATTTGCTGCGCCGGTCGCAGCAGGTTGCGAAGGCGCGATGGTTCGCGTGGCGCCGTTTGTGGCCCCTTGCACGGACATTCCGGCCAAGTTTCCGAACGGAAGCAAGCTCGTCAACAATCTCGGACAGATCAGCGTCTACGAACTTGGCAATGGTGGCGGCAACGCCATGCTTCTGCCGACCGGAAACAGCTGCGTCGTCATTTCCGTGGCCTCGGCAGCAGGACAACAAGGGAGCGCAAAATGAGATTCCGTTCTGCCGTTGCGGCGATAGGCATGTTGTTTGTCTCCACCGGCCAACTGGGGGCAGCTGATCTCTTCAAGGCGGAGGAGCCACCAGCTCCGCCGCCGCAGGAGGAACGCGGCATATGGGCGGCAATCGCCTACTCCACGCCCGATGAAAAGCACGGCTTCTTCTGGGGCGCCGACAAGCGGCAAGAAGCCATGGACAGCGCACTCAAATATTGCAAGCGGGATGGCGGCAGCGCGTGCGTCGTGGTGAGCGTGTTCCGCAATCATCGGCATTGGGACGATGACGACAATACCGGTTTTCCCTATGAGCATTGTGGCGCGCTGGCTGTCGGCAAGGAAGCCGGCAAGCGAATCACGCCCTGGAGCGCAAAGTCGGCAGCAACCCGCCGGGAAGCCGAAGACCTTGCCATCAAGGCATGCGAGATCTCAGGAACGCAATGCAAGATCCGCGAATGGGTATGCACATGAACCAATCGCGATCTTCCATCCTCGCTGAGCTGCCGCCGAAACATGGGTTTGGCAGATCTCGCGCGCGGTTCGCTTTTCTTTGTTCGGGCATGATTTTTATGCTTGCGCCGGCAGCCTTTGCTCAATCAGCTCTGCCAAACGGCGCATCGGCACTGCAGGAGACCTATCAGGACTGGCGGGTCGCGTGCAACGCAGCCGATAAGGCAGCGGCCTGCGTAATTTCCCAGGATCAGACGCAGCAGAATGGTCAGAGGCTGCTTGCCGTCGAGATGCAAACGCGCCCCGATGGCAGCGCGGTCGCGACGCTTCTCCTCCCGTTCGGCATTATTCTCGACTCCGGCGTGACGCCGAATGTCGATGATCAGCCGCCTCTGAAGCCGGTGCGTTTCCGCACCTGTTTGCCGACGGGATGTATTGCCTTACTTCCCCTCGATTCAGCAACACTTACGAAACTGCGGGTGGGCTCCCGGCTCAACCTCAAGGTTACAGCTGATCCGGATAAACCGCTGAGCTTTCAGGTGTCGCTACGTGGCTTCTCAGCCGCCCTGGATCGTGTTGCCGCCTTGAGTGCGAGATAGGACGCCGCGAGGCAGCAATTGGGTGTTGCCAGGTTTCTGGCGAAGAATGAGGTAGGTGCATAACTGCGCCTAGGTCAGGCGCGCGTGGCAGTAACGGCGGTCTTGCCGTGGATAATGGCGGGCGTCGAACCCGTCGATGATCACAGAACCTTAAGCGTGTCTCGTTATGGTACGAACGAAGCGTTTTGAGGATATCATGCTTGACCTTCGCACGTTGTATTTCACCGTCGCCTGCATCTGCTTGTGTCTCGGGGCCTTGCTTTTAGCGAAGGCGCTTGTCCGTATAAGAGATAGTTGGGCCCTGTGGTGCAGCGTCAGCAATCTTCTGCTTGGTCTTGGCTTCGCGGCGAACTCCTCGCTCGAGTGGGCGCCGAAATTCGTGACCATAACCTGCGCCAACGGTCTGACTATCGCCGGTTTCCTGACTTCGGTGATTAGCGCCCGGGCCCTCGCAGAACGACCAATCCCCTTTTTCGTTTGGCCATGTCTTGTCGCGTCTGCACTTTTCGGAGCGCTGCTGCTCGGAGACGCTGAAACCGGGTATGGCGTTCGGGTCGGCATAATGTCCCTCGTGTTTGCGGCCTGTGAATTTTTCGTGGCGTATGTCGGCGTGCATATTGCGAGAAACGAGCACCTCAAGACCGCCTGGACGCTGGCCGCGGTTTTCGCGACGACCGGCTTCGTCTTCCTCGCACGATCGTACCTGGCTTTTTCCGGCGCTTTGAACGCCAATCCTTCCGGCCACATCTTCCTGGCCCTCATTGCCGTCACCGTGGTTTGCTTGCGCCCGATGACGATGCTGCTTGTTGGCGGCGAACGCCGCCAACAAGACTGGGAGCGGCTGGCCTTGCATGATCCCCTGACCGGTGCATTGAACAGGGCAGGCCTTCTGGAGATGACGCAACGCCACACGCAAGACGCCGCTGGTGCCAGTTCGCTGTCGGCTTGCGTCCTCCTGATCGATGTGGACCGATTCAAGGCGGTCAACGACAGCGAAGGCCACGATGCAGGCGACGCGCTCCTGTGTCTGGTGACGGAGATCATGCGCTCGGAAATCCGAAAGACGGATTTGATCTCGCGACAGGGCGGAGACGAATTCGTCGTACTTCTGCGGGGGGCAGACCTTGAGGCCGCTTTCCTCGTCGCGGAGCGGATCAGAACCCGGTTTCAGGACGCGGCGCGGTTGCGCCATGATCGCACCGAGCCGACGCTAAGCATCGGCATCTCAATGGCACCGAACGCCCGGACTGACCTGGCGACGCTGCTCAATCAGGCGGATCAGGCGCTTTACCGGTCGAAACGTGCCGGTCGCAACACGGTCAGCACGTTCTCGACCGCTGCATCGCTCCAGGAAATTGAAGCCCAGGATTCCGGCGAATTCGCCCATCCACAGCGCGCCGACAATCCAATTTCGGGACCTCAAATCCGTCGTGTCGTTTAAAGAGCATTGACACCTGCAGCTGACAGGAAATTGGGCGGTCAAATCCAAGCTCACGCCATCGTCAGGCTAAGTTCGCCTTGAAGTCCTCCAGTCCGGAGAGCCGGTAACCGACCTGCAATTCCGTTACGAGGTGGACAGGCTGCGATGGGTCCTCCTCCAGCTTCTGTCTAAGTTGAGCCATGTAAATCCGGATGTAATGCGATCGTTCCGCGTAACCGGGGCCCCAAATCTCCATGAGGAGTTGGCGATGGGTGAGGACTTTGCCATGTCCGCGGATCAGAGCGGTAAGCAGCCGGTACTCGTTTGGAGTAAGATGAATAGGCACTCCACCGTACGTCACCTCATGAGTAGCAAGATTGACCACCACTTTACCGAACCTTGCGATTGGTGACGTCGCCGAACCGTTTGAGGCGGCGTTCGCGCGTCGCAATTGGGCGCGTACCCGGGCGAGCAGCTCCGGAACGCCGAAGGGCTTGGTCAAATAATCATCGGCGCCTGCGTCGAGAGCGTCCACCTTTTCCGTCTCCTGCTCGCGCGCGGAAAGCACCAGGATCGGCGCGGATACCCAGCTCCTCAAATCGCGGATCAAGCCCTTGCCATCTCCATCGGGCAGCCCGAGATCGACAATGACGAGATCCGGCTTGCGGCTGACCGCATTGATCCGTGCTTCCTCGCCGGTCGCTGTTTCGAACACGTTCATGCCTTCCTTTTCGAGGGCCATGCGGACGAAGCGTCGAATGTCGGCTTCGTCCTCAACGATAAGAATGCGCTGTTTGATCATGCGTTGTCTCGCTTTCAATTTCCGGGGGAACGCCGAGCGGCAGCCGGATTTCAAAGGCTGCGCCATGCGGCTTGCGCGCGGCCACCCGGATGCTTCCTCCATGGGCCGTCACGATGCTACGGCACAGGGCAAGCCCGAGACCGACCCCCGCAATCGACGATTCCTTCCGACCTCGGGTAAAGGGTTCGAAGAGCACCGCGGGGTCGGTCGTCGGCAAGCCGGGACCGTCGTCTTCCACGATCAGGTATATCGAATCGCCTGAAGACACGCCGCGGACAGTGATGGTGCTTGGCGGCGGCGTATATTTTGCCGCATTGTCGAACAGATTGATCAAGACGCGCTCGATGAGCGTGGCGTCGACCTCAACGAGCGGCAAATCGGCCGGCAGGCTGGTTCGAATTGTCCTTGGCTTCAGGATCTGAGCTGATTGTGCCAGCGCGCTGCCGACGATTTCGCTCAGGGAATGCCATTCCTTGTTGAGGCGTACCCCCTCGCTCTGCATCCGAGCGAGATCGAGCAGGTTGCTGACAAGCCTCTTGAGTTCGTCGGCCTGAATGCGAATGGAGCGTGCAAGATCGCTTCGATCTTCTTCAGAGAGTTCGCTCGTGCGCTCCAGGGTCTCGGCCAGCCCGCGGATCGCCGTGAGCGGCGTCTTGAGGTCGTGAGATACCGCTGAGAGCAGTGCATTGCGCAGCTTCTCGCCTTCCATCCTGACCAACGTATCCTGAGCGACCTCCACGAAGTGGATGCGCTCGAGGGCAAGCCCGATCGACGAGCAGCAGGCGTCCAGCAGACGTCGGTCGTCGGGATCGTTCGGTAGAGGCGCCCCCGCCGGCAGGATCGCAAGTACGCCTCTGGTGGCCATCGACGCCTTCAGCGGAAGGTAGAGAGCGTCGGCCGCATTTAGCGTCTGCGTTCCAAGACCCGCCTCTTGGGCGTGATCGAAAGCCCATTGCGCCACGGATAGATCAACGGCTTCGACATCCTGCGTAGGAACGAGGCGGTCCTTCGCGCCGGGAACCAGGAGGACCACATTCACCCTGAACAAGGGCGTGATGGCGTCGCGGCAAATGGAGATCACCTGCTCGACTTTTATCGCGCTCGACAGGTCACGCGCAATCCGGGCAAGCGCGGATGCGCGGCGTTCGCCGGCTCGCGCCACCCTCGCCTCGGAGCGCATGCGGGCGGCGAGCTGGCTGATGACCAGGGCCACGCCAAGCATCAGGGCGAAGGTGAAGATATATTGGGTATCTGTGACCGCGAATGACAGTCTCGGCTCGACGAAGAAGAAATCAAAGCAGGCAACGCATAATAACGCCGCCCATGCACCCGCGACGCGGCCGAGATGCATGGCGACGAAAACCACCGTCATCAGAAACAGCATCACAACGTTGGAAAGATCGAAAACACGCAGCAGCGAGGCGGCGACCGCGGTCGTGACGCCGCAAGCAAGCGTGGCGATCGCAAGGATCCGGCCATAGCCCTGATGTTGCTCGTCCATGAGCCTGAATTTGACGGCCGGGCTGTTGTCGACGCTCAGCAAAATCACGCCGATTTCCGGATCTGCCTGCGCGATGCGCTCCTGCAGCCGCGGCCGGAAGGAGAAAAGCCGCCGGCCGCCCCGGTTGCCGATGATGAGCTTGGTCGCGTTGCGCTTTCGTGCGTAATCCAGAAGGGTTTCGGCGATATCCTGTCCGGGCAGGTTCGCGAACTCAGCCCCTGCCGCCTGAGCGGCCTTGGCGATATTCAGCAGAGTCTCGCGGGCGTTGGAATCGTCACCATGGTATGGCTGGTCGACATGCACCACGATCCATTTGGCTTGCAGGCGCTGCGCGAGACGCGCGCCCTCGCGGACCAGCCTGTCCTGCGAACGGTGGGCGCTGACGCAGACTATGAGCAATTCCCGCGTGGGCCAGACCGTCTTGATCGCATGCGAGACGCGGTAAGTCCGCACATCGGAGTTGACCCGATCGGCGACGCGGCGAAGCGCCAGTTCGCGCAAGGCGATCAGATTGCCGCGGCGAAAAAAGTTCTGACGGGCGCGCTCGATCGATACTGGCAGATAGACCTTCCCAGCATTCATCCGCGCCAGAAGGTCGTCGGGCGGTAGATCGACAAGGACGACATCGGTTGCGGCATCGAAAATGCGGTCGGGCACTGTTTCCCTGACGCGCACCCCGAGGATGCCGCCGACAATATCGTTCAAGCTGTCGAGATGCTGGACGTTCAGTGCCGTATAGACGTCGATTCCGGCATCGAGCAGTTCCTCGACGTCCTGCCAGCGCTTGGCGTGGCGGCTGCCGGCGATATTGGTATGCGCCAATTCGTCGACAACCAGGAGCTGGTATCCCGAGGCCAGGGCGCCATCGAGATCTAACTCGTCGGCGAGCTTCCCGCTGCGCTCGTTTATCTTGCGCGGCAAGATGGGAAGCCCGCTCGTCAGCTCTTGCGTATCTTTTCGCCCATGCGTTTCAACGACACCGATCCCCACCGCCACGCCGTCCGCCTGGAGTTGGCGCGCGGCCTGGAGCATCGCAAAGGTCTTGCCCACCCCGGCGCAGGCACCGAAAAATATCTTCAGTTGCCCGCGTTTGGAGCGGTGGTTCTCGTCCTTGGCGACCTCCAGAAGATCGTCTGGATCGGGTCGTTGATCCGTCATCACTTACCTCACGACTGCTGTCTCCCTCGTTCGGAACTTCCGTCAGAAGAAGGGCGTCAGCAGAATGTCGATCAGCTTTATACCAATAAAGGGAGCGACGATCCCACCCAATCCGTAGATCAAAAGGTTGCGACTCAGCAGACGCGCGGCCGGTTCCGCCCGATACTTGATGCCCTGCAGGGCAAGCGGGATCAGGACAACGATGATGAGGGCATTGAAGATCACCGCCGACAGGATCGCCGACGCAGGGCTGTGCAACCCCATGATGTTGAGGGCTGCCAGCGGCGGATAGGTCGCGACGAAGGCCGCCGGTATGATGGCGAAGTACTTGGCCAAGTCGTTTGCGACACTGAATGTGGTCAGCGCGCCGCGGGTCATGATCATCTGCTTCCCCACTTCCACGACTCGCAGGAGCTTGGTGGGGTTGCTGTCGAGATCGACCATGTTACCCGCTTCCTTGGCGGCCTGCGTGCCGCTATTCATCGCCACCGCGACGTCGGCCTGCGCCAGCGCGGGAGCGTCGTTGGTGCCGTCGCCAGTCATGGCGACGAGCCGCCCCTCGGCCTGATATTCGCGGATCAGGCGCAGCTTATCCTCGGGAGTGGCCTCCGCCAGATAGTCGTCGACGCCGGCTTCAGCCGCGATCGCGGCGGCCGTCAGCTTGTTGTCGCCGGTGATCATCACGGTTTTGATGCCCATGGCGCGCAATTCCGCGAAACGTTCCTTGATCCCGCCCTTGACGATGTCCTTGAGTTCGACCACGCCGAGGACGTTGATGCCGTCGCTGACGACGAGCGGCGTGCTGCCGCGCCGGGAAACTTCCTCCACGATACTGGTGACTTCCCGAGGGAAGACCCCTCCGATCGCCTCGACATGCGCGCGGATTGCGCTTCCCGCGCCCTTGCGGATCTGGCGGCCGTCGATGTTGATGCCGCTCATGCGCGTCTGGGCACTAAATGCAATCGCTTCGGCGCCATGAAGTTCACGGCCGCGGATGTTGAAGGCGGTCTTTGCCAAAACGACGATCGAGCGGCCTTCCGGTGTCTCGTCGGCAAGCGAAGCAAGCTGGGCGGCATCGGCGAGCGCGCGCTCGTCGACGCGCGGCGCCGGATAGAACTTGGTGGCCTCGCGATTGCCGAGCGTAATCGTGCCGGTCTTGTCGAGAAGCAGAACATCGACGTCGCCGGCCGCCTCGATCGCGCGCCCCGATGTCGCAAGCACGTTGGCCTTCATCATCCGGCTCATCCCGGCGATGCCGACCGCCGACAGCAAGGCGCCGATCGTCGTCGGGATCAGGCAGACCAGCAGCGCTATGAGCACGGTGATCGTCACCACGGATCCAGAGCCGTTGACGATCGTGCCGAAGCCCGAGAACGGCAAAAGCGTCACACAGACCAGGAGGAAGATCAGGGTAAGCGCGACGAGCAGAATCGTGAGCGCGATCTCGTTCGGCGTCTTACCGCGCTTGGCGCCTTCCACCATGGCGATCATGCGGTCGAGGAACGCCTCGCCGGGCTTCGCCGTCACGCGCATGACGATCCAGTCGGACAGGACGCGGGTGCCGCCGGTAACCGAGCAGAAGTCACCGCCCGCCTCGCGGATCACGGGAGCGGATTCACCGGTGATGGCGGACTCGTCGACCGAAGCCGCACCTTGAACCACCTCGCCGTCGGTCGGGATGATTTCGCCGGTCTCGACCAGCAGATGGACACCGACGTCGAGTTCGTTGCTCGGCGTCAGCCAGGATTCGCTCTCGCGCTTCGGCTCCTTCAGAACCCGCGCGACGACCCTTTGGCGCGTCGCGCGAAGCGCATCGGCCTGCGCCTTGCCCCGGCCCTCCGCCAAGGCTTCCGCGGCGTTGGCGAAAAGGACCGTGAACCAGAGCCAGACGGCGATGGCGAAAATGAAGCCAGAGGGAGCCTCACCATTGCCTCGAAGGGCCTGAATCCAGAGAAGGGTTGCAACAATGCTGCCGAGATAGACGACGAACATCACCGGGTTTTTAACCTGCACCCGAGGAGACAACTTTTTGAACGCCTCGCCGATCACCGAGGTCCACTCGACCGGCTTGGGCTTACTGACGATACTTGCGCCATGCGCCGTTGCGTCTACTTGTGACATGATGACATTGCTTTCTTACTTCGCGGCTGGACGGGCTGTGGCCGCATCCAGTGCGAGATTGAGTTCGAGAACGTTGACCCTCGGATCACCGAGGATGCCGAGCTGCGAGCCGCTCGTGTTCTGGTCCACCAGTTCCAGCACGTTTTCCGCCGGCAGCCCACGCGCCTTGGCAACGCGTGCCGCCTGCAGCCTGGCGTTGGCGACCGAGATATGCGGATCGAGGCCTGAGCCGGAGGCTGTAACGGCGTCGACGGGGACCGGAGCGTCCGGCGCAAGCGCGTTTTCCTGGCGATAGGCCTTGGTCCGGTCGGCTACGGCGTCCAGCAGCTTCTTGCTGATCGCGCCCTGGTTGCTGGCCGCGCTCGAGCCGGCGTTGTAGGGCTGATCGACAGTCTTGGACGGATCGTTCGGATCGGTGCCGGATGTCACGCTCGGCCGGCCGTGGAAATAGTCCGGCTTGACGAAATATTGGCCGATGACCTCTGAGCCGACCACCTGATCATTCTGCATGATCAGGCTTCCGTCCGCCTGGGCGGGAAAGAGCAGCTTTGCCAGGCCGGTCGTCGCCAAAGGATAGGCGATGCCGGTCACGACCATGAAGAAGACCGCGGATACCAGTGCTGGACGCACTATGCCGCGGGTTGCGGATCGAGTAACTGGTTCGGTTGCATTAAATGTGGCTTGCATGGAAGTTCGTCCTTAAAAGGTCGTGCCGGAGAGCATCATCAGATGCTCGACGATCGGGCCGAGAGCGAGTGCTGGCAGGAATGTCAGACCGCCGACGACGATGATCACGAAGACGAGCAGGCCGGTGAACAGGGGCGTTGCCGTCGACAGTGTTCCCGGCCCTTCCGGAATGGTCTTCTTGGCCGCCATCACACCGGCTACGGCCAGCATCGGCAGCAGCGTCAGATAGCGTCCGATCAGCATGGCCAGGCCGATCGTCGTGTTGAAGAACGGTGTATTGGCATTGAGGCCGGCAAAAGCCGAACCGTTGTTGGCCGTTCCAGAGGTATAGGCGTACAGCACCTCGCTGAAGCCATGCGGGCCCATGTTCGCCAGGCTGGCAAGCGTCGACGGCACCAAGCATGCGAGTGCTGTGAAGCCGAGGATGCTGAAGGGATGGGCCAGCACGGCGAGCATGACGTACTTCATTTCGCGAGCTTCGACTTTCTTCCCGAGGAACTCCGGTGTGCGCCCGATCATCATCCCGACCAGGAAGACCGTCAGGATCGCGTAGGTCACGAGGTTGATCAGACCGACACCGTCGCCGCCGAAGACGTTGTTCAGCATCATCTGCGCGATCGGCACCAGGCCGCCGAGCGGAGTGAGCGACGAGTGCATCGCGTCGACCGAACCGGTGGTCGCCGCCGTCGTGGTGGTCACGAACAGGCTGGTCTGGGCGATGCCGAAGCGCAGCTCTTTGCCTTCCATATTGCCGCCGGCCTGAAGTGGCGTATGGGTCTGGTCGACCCCAAACGAAGCGAGCAGCGGATTGCCGCTTTGTTCGGCGCTGTAGACGAGGGTGAGGAATCCCAGGAACATGACCAGGAAGGCGGCAAAGAATGCCCAGCCCTGCCGGCGGCGCAGGATCATGGCGCCGAAAGTGTAGGTGAGAGCCGACGGGATCAGCAACATGCTGAGGATATGCAGCGTGTTGGTGAGAGGAGTCGGGTTTTCGAACGGATGCGCGGCGTTCATAGAGAAGAAGCCGCCACCGTTGGTGCCGATATGCTTTATCGACTCAAGGCTCGCAACCGGACCGAGGATGATCTGCTGCTTGGCACCTTCGAGCGTAGCGGCAACTACATCGGCGTTAAGCGTCTGCGGCATGCCCTGCCAAACATAGACAAGCGCCATGACCAGGCAGATAGGAAGCAGCAGGCGGTAGGTCACGCGGGTGAAGTCGACCCAATAGTTACCGATGTCGGCAGCGCTCCTGCGGCTCAGCCCGCGGATAAAACCGCCCGCGGCTGCCACGCCGGTCGCGGCGCTCACGGACATAAGAAACGTGATGACAGCCATCTGCGAGAAGTTCGAAAGGCTCGTTTCACCGGAATAGGACTGCCAATTTGTGTTGGTGATGAAGGATGCGGCCGTGTTGAAGGCCAGGTCCGACCCCTGAGATGCGCGCACCAGCGAGTCACCCGGCAGGTATTGCTGCAGCCGCAGGAAGAGGTACCCGAGCAGCATCATTGCGCCGTTGCTGACCAGCAGAACCATGCCATAGCGTCGCCATGACATTTTTTCCGCGGGGTCGACGCCGAGAATGCGGTAGGTGCCGCGTTCGACGAAATTGTGCGCCGGGCTGGTGAAAAGATGCGTCATCCATTTGCCAAGGACCACGACCAGCCCGGTCATGATCGCAAGGATGAGGACGAATTGAGTGATGTCTTGTGCCATGTGAACGCCCTCAGATTCGATCCAGGGCTACGATGAACCCTGCTGTGAATACGAAAAAGACAAGCGTCACCGCCACGAATACGAGGTCGCCCATAGTTGCCACCAAGTTGGTTGTTGCGATGTCTGTTCCGTCCTCAGAAGCGCTCTGGCTTCACGAGGGCGTAAAACAGATAAACGAAGAGGCCGAGTGCGCAGAGGCCGGCCAGCCAGATCATGATCGAAGGCGTCATGACAGTATCTCTCCCGGGGACCGATGGATCAGGCGCAACGAGTTGGCCGAATGTCCTGGCGGGAGGAAAAATCGGGCAGATGCCAACTGCCAGGCGTAAAGCGAGCACATATTGTCGACTCCTTGAAGGATCAGAATTGCCGACAATCATCTATTGCGTCGCGTATAAGGTTAGTGCCGAGTTTTTATGGCAATACATAAAGATGGTGTAAGGACCGGGGCCGGACGCAATACAATGTTTATGCCGTCCTTATAAAGACCGCGAAAACAAAGCATCATCCTGACATGCAGCTTGATATTGATCGAAAGCGGAGCTTTTGCGCGCCCGCGTTGAGGCGATTGTTAAACCGAGCTGCAATGTTAGTAGACGCCCCTAAAATACTTGTTGTCGATCGTGAACCCGAAACTGAGCAGGGCTTGCAACTGGCATTTAGCTCAATGGGCTACAGAACCTTGACGGCCATATCCCTGGCACAGGTCATACAGCTGGCACCTATGGAGCCAGATTTTATCGTGCTTGGCCTTACACGTCCGGACATCGAAGGATCGGCATTGGTGAGGGAACTCCGCGAGATTTTCAGCGAGACTCCTATCCTTGCTGCCTCGCGCGTGAACGAGACGCACATGAAGGTGGCGGCTCTCGACGCCGGGGCCGACGATTTCATGGCGAAGCCATTCGATATGGAAGAACTTCTAGCACGCATTCGTGTGGGGTTGCGCCGTCGGTCAGTACGATCGGAACAGAAGACGTCCCTTCATATCGGGGAGCTTCACCTCGACGTCGATAAGCGAGCCCTTAGCGTTGGAGACCTCGCTGTCTCGCTTTCGCGCAAGGAATTCGATCTCTTGTACATCCTTGCTCGGCACGCCGGAAAAGTGTTGACGCATCGGTATCTAGTTTCCCAGCTTTGGAGCAAAAAGGTCGACATCCAGTATGTCCGCGTCTACGTCTCGCAGATCCGTGGCAAGATCGAAGCAAATCCGGCGAAACCGAAATATTTGCTGACTCAGCCCGGGGTCGGTTACATGCTTTGCTGCGACTAGAATTGTTGTGTCGCTTCGGCTTAGCAACGGACAGTGCGCTGGACCACGATGGTCGACGGCAGCGCACCGTCATTGACCTGAAATCACTGCTGTGCAGTCGGCAAATTTGCTCGCAAATTGAGGGGGTTGGCTCGCCTTCTCCAAGCCGACACCTTTCCGCCGACTTATAATCGCAAAATGACGACCCTATATATCCCGCAGATCATCTTTCTGCCTAAGGACGGAAGAACCAATGTTCAGTGCAGTACCGCGTTTTGCTCAGATCGCCGCCATCGTCGTGCTTGCCGCCGCCTCGTGCCTCGCAAGCTTTGACGATGCCAACGCACGTCGCGCCGGTGGGTTCGGCGGCTTCGGTAGCCGCGGAACGCGAACCTTCGATGCTCCCGCCATAACGCGGACAGCCCCGACGCAGGCCGCGCCGATCGACCGGACGATGACGCCTCGAACGCAGCCCCAGACCGCCACACAACCGCCGTTCAACGCGCAGCCGCGTCCAGGCCTGTTCAACGGTTTCGGCGGGTCGATGATCGGTGGACTGATTGCCGGCGGTCTCCTCGGCATGTTGATCGGCCACGGATTCGGCGGCGGATTCGGTTTCCTCGGCATGCTGCTACAGGTCGTCCTGATCTTCTTGGCCATCCGCTTCGCCATACAGTTTTTTACGAACCGCCAGCAAACTCGCTATGCGGCGGCACCTGGATCGAATGCCTCATACAATGCCAACGCTTCGCAGCGTCCGTCCTTTTCCATTCCGCCGATCGGAGGCGGAACGGCGGCGACCGGATCGAGAACGCGGCAGGCCAATGACGAGATCGGGCTATCGCAAGCCGATCTCGACCGATTCGAGCAGCTTCTGACGGAAATCCAGTCGGCCTATGGTTCCGAGGACTACGGCACCCTGCGCCGGCTGACGACGCCTGAGGCGATGTCCTATCTGGCCGAGGAGCTTGGCGAGAACGCAACCAAAGGCGTCCGCAACAGCGTCACCAATGTTCGCCTGCTGCAGGGCGACATCGCCGAAGCCTGGCGCGAGGACAATGCCGAATATGCCACCCTGTCAATGCGCTATTCCAGCATTGACGCGCTCGTCGATCGCACGACCGGCCGACTGGTCGATGGCGACGATCGCAATGCCTCGGAAACGACCGAGGTTTGGACCTTCGTGCGCAAGCCGGGTTCTAACTGGAAGCTTTCGGCCATCCAGGGAACGGAGCTTCACCACGCCTAATCCTGCGTTGTAGTTCGATACGTCCGGCTGACCTGCTCGGTTATCCACTTCGTCCAGATGGCTACAGCGGCATATAGCCGCCGATCCAAAGCCAGAGGCCCGCGACAAGCATGGAAAGGATCGTCATCGGCAGTCCGGCCTTTGCGTGATCGCGAAATGTGACCCGTACGCCCTGGACGGCCGCCCGTTCGGCGACGATCAGGTTGGCGAGGCTTCCGACGAGCAGCAGATTGCCGGCAAGCGTGGAAAGAATGGCAAGCCCTACCAAGGTCCCTTCCGGGATTCCGTGCCAAACCTTCAGGATCATCACGACGGCGGGAACATTGCCGATCGTATTGCTGAGAAGCAGCGAAATCGGCACCAGGGAAGAGACGCGATCGGGCAGCAGGTTATAGCTCGCGAGTGTGCGCACGGCCTCTTCCGGAATTCCGGTTCGGGCAAATGCATCGTTGATAACGAACAGCGCCGCAAACAGGATTAGCAAAGGCACGTCGATTTCGTCGAGCAGCTGCCTGCTCGGGAGCGTGCGGCTGATAATCAGTGCCGCGGCGACGAGAAGAGCGGAGATCTCCCGTGGCAGAGGCGAGGCAAACAAAATGAGCAACAGAAGCAGCGCCGCACCGCATATGCCCACCTGAAGACGGTCGAAGGAGACTGCCTCGGACGGAGCATCTGTTGACGGTGCTTTGAGGCTTGCCCGCCAAACGTAAGCCACGCAAACGTAGCTGATAATGAGTCCGGCAAGCGACGGGATAGCCGCATCGGCGAAATAACCCCAGAAACTGAGCGCACCTGCCTGTCCGATGAGGATATTTTGGGGATTGCCGATCAAGGTTGCCGCCGAGCCGGCATTGCTTGCTGCGGCGAGCCCGAGTAGGAAGGGGCGAGGATCGAGATTGCGGGCCGCAAGGCCAGCGCAAAGTGGCGGGGTCATCGCGAAGACGACGATGTCATTGACGAGAAAGGCGGAGAGGATGCCGCCGATGGCAATCGTCAGGGCCAGGAGCAGGCGCGGCCGTTCGGCCTGGCGCGCAATCCACGTGGCGACCTCGCCGTAAAAGCCGCTGGCGCCAACCCTCGCCGACAGGATCATCAATCCGGCGAGCAGCAGCAGTGTCGGGAAGTGAATTGCCTCGCCCATCGCGCCGCGCGGAAGCGCACCGGCCGCTACGAGCACGACGGCGACGACCAATGCGATGCCGGCTCGATCGATACGCAGTCCGGGGACGCGCCCCAGCGCCATCCCGAGATAGGTCAGGCCAAAAAGAATAGAAACGACATAAGTCATTGAAAAAACGGCTCCGAGGAACAAGGCAGGCGGCGGTCTGTGTTCCTGACGCTACCATTAGCGTGCCGTCAGGAACAATTCTTGTTCCTGATCATCCACGAACGATTTCAATTAATTCCCTGTATCGTCATCAGTCGATCTGTGCCTTCACGTGCGGCAGCAGACCCGCGTACCGTCACCTATTATGTTTCGACGCATCATTTAAGAAGCTGTTCCACATTATCGGCGGCCAGGTCGCGATCGATTTGCAACACGAGTTTTTCCGGGCGCTCACCTTCTTTTTGAAGGAGAATGACGACGGTGCATTTTTTCTTGCCTGGACGAAACGACAGGAGCCGCCCTCCTGTCTTCGCCAGGGCTTTTTCCACGACCTCGGTGCAATCGGCTGCGCGATCTGTAACAGGAATTGCTCGCGGCGTTTCGGCATATGCCGAAACCGCCAGCATAGGAAATATGAGAAATGCATTTCTGAATCTATTCATGCGATTGCGGTACTTTAGCAATGTACGGGTGAGCGGCCCAAGAAAACGAGCTTCACTTATCGCTTCATTCGGTTGACACAAATTCGCTGTCATCCGTTGACGCCTTACGATGGGAGGCGGGTTGCTGCCGGCACCACGGCTTTCCTTCCGCATCTTCTGCAATCTGTATCAGTGGTAGTCAATGTATAGCGCCCAATAAAGCTGGTTGAAACATTCAGGAAATAGCTTCCCTCTTTGTGGGCTTGGCGGGATCACGATCCTCCAAGTTCTTCGCAACGCCCGTCAACAAGACATCTCCGCCTTTATTGATAAGCGTGCCGTGAACTATTCCGGCAACGATTGCGGCCGCGCCCTTCTCGACAATGAGATCCTTACCAACACTTCCGTGGAGTTCGAACCGGCGACCAGACGGAACCGTCAAGGTGCCGGTCAACGTCCCAAAAAATCGCACGTCGCGATCCAAGACGATTGAGCCGTCGATGCTGACATTAAGGTCGTCCATGTGCTGACCCTTTCAACCGCCGAGATTTAAGATATGCTTTGCAACCATAACGGTTGCAGTATCCCGGCATGGAGCCCGCCCCGCTCCTCTACTGGCGGATACGATTAAAAAATATATCATGATATGATGCAAATAAAGGAAATTTTGGAATGTCTCCCGGGAAGCGGCTCAAGCGCCCAAGCAAATATGAATCATCGGCCGATGAAGCACTCGATCCTGGCGTCTACGAAGGTCTTGCGGGTGTGCGCCTTGTCATGCGGCGGTTTCTTTCATTCAGCGAGGCAGCCGTTTCCGAAGCAGGAGTGACGTCTCAGCAATACCAGGCACTATTGGTCATCAAGGTTGCGCCGCGAGGCCAGATCATGGTGCGAGATCTTGCCGATCAAATGCTTATTAAGCACCACGGCGCCGTGCAGCTCGTGGACAGGCTCACGACGGCGGGACTCGCATTGCGCATCCCCTCACCCGAAGACAAGCGAAGCGTGCTCGTCGGCCTCACTCCTCAAGGAGATGCGTTGGTCGAGCGTTTGGCAAAAACCCATTTGCGAGGGATGCTGGCAAACGAGCAACTGCTGATCGAATCTCTCAAAAGGCTGCGTCATTTGGCAAAGTTGGGCTGACGCAAGTTCTTGTGCGGCCCCGCTCCGTTCCGTTTCAGTCAGCCAGGCCGATTGAATTCCAGCGCCCCGCGATGGCGTCAGGGTTTGCGATTCTGCTTTGCAGGCAGGGTCGCCCCGGAAAGTTGCGCATAGACCCGGGCGACGGAAGCATCGTCATCCCGCCCCATGCCGGCACCGGCTGCGGCCAGATACATTTGCAGCGCAGCGGCCGCAATCGGTGCCGGATATCGTTCGGCGCGCGCCATATCCTGAACGATCCCTAGATCCTTGACGAAGATTTCGATGGCGCTGAGCGGGCTGTAATCGCCCGACAGCACATGCGGAATGCGGTTTTCAAACATCCATGAATTGCCGGCCGACGCCGTGATGACTTCGTAGACCATATTCAGATCAAGGCCCTGCTTGGCTGCAAGGCTGATTGCCTCGCATGCGGCTGCAATGTGGACGCCGGCCAAGAGCTGGTTGATCATCTTGAACGCGGCCCCTGTGCCGGCCGTCGGCCCAAGTTCGTAGACTTTCGACGCCATGGCATTGAGTGCCGGCCGCGCCTTTTCGAAAGCTGTGGTCGAACCTGATGCCATGACGGTAAGTTCGCCGCTCCCAGCCCTTGCGGCACCCCCGGATATCGGCGCATCGAGATAGTGCCGGCCGTCTTTTTCCAGCCGTTCAGCCAACTTCCTGGCGATGGCAGGATCCATCGTCGCCGAGGATATGAAAACGCCGGCAGGTGACATTGCCGCCGCGACGCCGTCCTCACCGAAAAGCACCGCCTCGGTTTGTGCAGCATTGACGACCACGGAAACGACAATGTCGGCTCCTTCGGCGGCCTCGGCCGGGGTCAGCCCGCATCTGCCGCCCTCCCCTAGAAATCGATCCATCGATGCCGCGGAGACATCGAAACCGGTCACGTCCAGCCCGGCCTTTCGAAGCGACAGCGCCATGCCGAGGCCCATGGAGCCGAGACCTATCACGGCTATTTTGGGCTGGCTGTCTCTATTGTCTGCATGGGCTGCCATCGATCATCCTCCTCACTGGCGGTATTCCAGAACCCGTACGAAAACGCGGCTCAATCTCCCGACGTTACCGATCCGCCCTGTACCAGGCGAGGGTAATGTTGTCGCGCGAGCAGTCCCCTTTTCGTGACAGTCGGATATACTCAATACCGATTGCCGCTGTAAACGCTTGGCTTACATTGGCGGCGGCATGGTCTGAGATGGTAAGGGTTTTTGGATGGCTCCCTCGCTCTTGAAGCTGAAACGCGTATATGAGGAACCCGCAAACGACGACGGGCATAGAGTGCTCATTGATCGGCTGTGGCCACGCGGCCTCTCTAAGGGCGAAGCGAAGCTCGCTGACTGGATCAAGGATGTGGCCCCATCGCCTGAACTCAGGAAGTGGTTTGGTCATAAGCCGGAACGATTCGCGGACTTTCGCGAAAGCTACCGGCAAGAGCTGGCATCGAACCCGGCTGTGCAGACGCTGCTCCATTTAGACGGGCCCGTGACGCTGGTCTACGGCGCAAAGGATCCTGTACACAACCACGCAGTCGTGCTTTTGGAATTTCTGAAAGCTCACCGCTCATAGCCCGCAGCTATTTCTTGGCGCGCCGCGGGATAGTCAGGAGATTGGTGTTATCCACCATAGTCGTCACAAAGAGCGAGTCGCGACTCACTATGTTAACGGCTGCTCGAAGGATAATTCTGCCGCTCGAATGCAACCGCCGCTATCTACGCCAAAGCTCTAACGTAGCCGCCCGCTTCAGTCGGTAGCATAGCTAACATACGGGAAACATGATGGAAATTGGCTTTTCATTTTTTGCCGAGCGATGGCGTTAAGATAACGCAAACCTTATTTTGCTGGACGTAAACGCAGAATCATGTCCTTTGTTAGCGGGCGGTGGTCGATAGAACGACTGTAGACCGCCAAGAGGGACAGATGGCGCTAACAAGACAAATCGAGCAGGAAGCTACTTTTTCCGAGGATGCTGCGACCAAGATCGTCCGGCACGCCGGTATGCTTTCGAACCAGCTCCAGGCGCTGCGGACACGTATGTATCCCCCGAGGGCAAAAAAGAGTCTCCGGCACTTCATGACGAATGAAGTCTCCAAACTGACCTCCATTCCCGATTCAACCCTGAAGCTATTATCCAATGAGGGCCGCGGGCCAGTCCCAAGCAGGCTTGAAAACAACCACCGCGCCTATACGCTGCAGCAGATCAATGAGCTGCGTACCATGTTTGCCGAGCAAAAGCCTTCGGACGCGTTGCGGTTTCTCCCCTATCGGCAAGATAGGGAGCATCTCCAGGTGCTTGCGGTTGCAAACTTCAAGGGTGGCAGTGCGAAGACGACGACCAGCGTCCATCTTGCGCAATATCTCGCGCTCCATGGCTATCGTGTCCTCGCGATCGATCTCGATCCGCAGGCCTCACTTTCCGCGATGTTCGGTTTCCAACCCGAGCTCGATGTGCAAGCAAACGAGACTATCTACGCTGCCCTGCGATATGACGACGAACGTCGACCGATGCAGGAGATTATCCATCAGACCTATTTCGATGGCATTGATCTTATTCCGGGTAATCTCGAAGTAATGGAATATGAGCACGAGACCCCTCGTATCCTCGCCCAGCGACTGGGCAGCCGCGAAGGAATGTTTTTTGAGCGCCTGAAGCTCGCCCTGAATGAGGTCGACGATCGCTACGACGTGGTGATTCTGGACACTCCCCCTTCCCTCGGTTTTCTGACGCTTAGCGCCATTCATGCGTCGACAGGGATGGTCGTGACAGTGCACCCGGCGATGCTGGATGTATCCTCGATGAGCCAATTCCTTCTGATGATGGGCGATCTTATTCAGGTTCTGGGCGAGAGCGGTGCCGTGTTGCGGCAGGATTTTTTCCGCTATTTGATCACCCGTCATGATCCGAATGACCAGCCTCAGTCCCAAGTCGTGGCCATGCTTCGCCATCTTTTCGGCGACGATGTCATATTGCCAACCGCGATCGAAAGTACCGCAATCGAGGCCGCTGGTCTCGCCAAGCGCAGCCTCTACGAACTGGAGATGGGCCAAGTCGGCCGCGATACGCATCGCCGAGCCCGAGATGCTATGGATGCCGTAAATGAAGCAATCCTAGACTTGATAAAAAGCAGTTGGGGGCGTGGATGACAAAGCCCCCAAAAAGGTCATCGCTCGCAGCAAGCTTTGGCCTGCTCGCAGCCGACATCAATGCCGATACTATGAAGAACCCCGATCAACAGGCGCCGCAATCCCCGGTGTCTGCGCGTGTAGGCGCCGGCGTAATTGGTGCCACCCATAAGGCCATCAGCGACCTTAGGGGCGAGCGCGATCGCCTTCTTGCCATGCTGGAAGCAGGATCGGGTGGTTCGACGGAGATCGACGCTGGTTTGATCGACCCATCGCCTTTCCCCGACCGGCTTCCCGACGACAACGATGCATCCTTTGCGGAGTTCAAAAGGAGCATCGAAGAAGAAGGGCAGAAGATCCCCATACAGGTCCGTCATCACCCGACGCTTACGGGTCGATATCAGGTGATCTACGGGCATCGCCGTTTGCGTGCTGCGCGTGAGCTCCAACGCCCCGTAAAGGCGTTGATTTTGGAGATGTCGGATCGAGACCTTGTTGTTGTGCAAGGTATTGAGAATGCTGCGCGTCAAGATTTGAGCTGGATCGAACGCGCGCTTTTTGCATGGCGCATGGACGAAGCCGGCATCCGACCGAGAGACATTTATGCCGCGCTTGGGATCGACGACGCGGAGCTTTCGCGCATGCGTGCAGTCTATCGTGTCGTCCCCATCGACGTCATCCAGGCGATTGGACGCGCGCCAAAAATCGGACGGCCGCGATGGGTTGAATTCGGTGGATCACTAAAAGCGAAACCTAATGCGCTGGCCGACATCAGAAAAGCCCTGTCAACTGACAGGGTTTTGCAGCTGATGTCTAATGAGCGCTTCAGTCAGGCCATGGGTGTGCTGAAGACACCTGCGGCTGCGCGTCCGCTTGGACGGGATCTTCGCGATCGCCGCGGTGAATCCCTGGCAAGGCTTCAGATTTCGAGGAAAGAGCTGCGACTGGTGCCAGAGTCCGAGCGCGGAGCGCGGTTTGCGGCCTTCATCGAGGGCGAAATGCCGGCGCTTATCGCGAAATTTGATGCGAGCGACGAACAGGATGATCCATAAAACCCTGTCAACTGACAGGGTTTTCATCCCCACGTTCTGCGTGGATTTTTGGAATTGACGTATCAACGGAAGAAGCCCTCACGGCGAACCATTCGAGAGCCTTTGCATTCTTGTAGCGAAGATATCATTGCTCTTTTGCCGCGACCTTCGAACCGTTTGGTGTCCGCTTAATCAGCGGAATAACTCGGTGAAACCACCGAGAAACCATGGTTGAAACGAAGAGAGAAAGGTAAGCGACGGCAAAAAGAAAAGGCCCCCAAACGGCGAACCATTCGAGAGCCTTTGCATTCTTGTAGCGAAGATATCAATAGCTCCCCCCGAATCAGTTGTCAACGCATCGAAGTCGTTTCGGTGGCCGTATTCGTTTTGCCTGCGATCAAAAGGCGAAGATATGCACAACACAAATTTCGTAACGACGCCTTTTGGGCGGCGGTCGATGACGCTTGGCATGTTGGCAAATCAATACGACGCCAGCGATATCGAGCCCGGAAAATCCATCGACAAGTGGAAACTGTTTCGCGCACTCTGCGAAGCCAGGACCGTGTTTGGAGTTTCCGATCGCGCGCTTGCCGTCTTGAATGCGCTGCTGAGCTTCTATCCGGAAAATACTCTGTCGCAGGAAAACGGCCTGGTGATCTTTCCATCCAATGCGCAATTGTCGCTGCGGGCCCATGGAATTGCTCCCGCGACCTTGAGGCGCCATCTCGCCGCACTGGTTAACGCAGGATTGCTCATCCGAAAAGACAGCCCGAACGGAAAACGATATGCCAGGCGGGATCGGAAAGGGGAGATCGATGAGGCCTTCGGTTTCAGCTTGGCGGCTCTCGTTGCACGTGCCGACGAAATCTTTGCTCATGCCGCCCGGATCGCTGCCGATCGCGACCGCTTGCGTATCACCAAAGAACGTCTCTCCATCTGCCGCCGCGACATCGCGAAACTGATCGAGATCGCGCTCGATGAACAAGCACCCGACGATTGGTTAATGATCCAATCAACCTTCCAGTCCATTGCCGGAACGATACCGCGCACCCCGCACATCAGCGATTTAACCGCAGTTCTTGAAGAACTCGAGATGCTACGCGGCGAAGTGCTTATCCGATTGGAAAGACGACTGGAAACACAAAAACAAAGCGCCAAAGAATCCCAAACTGAGCGCCATATACAGAATACAAATCTTAAAAACATTTTTGAATCTGAACCATGCGCGGGCACAAATTCCGCTCCGGATTTGACGAAGGAACCTGTCAGCAGCCAATGCCAGCGCGAGGAGAACCTGTCACACCCGACAGCACGCACAGCCGACACGCCTCAATCAGCCCTATCCGAACCTGAACAGCTGACAGGTACGACCGTCCAAGCGTCGAGATCTGCGCCGCTCAAATCATTCCCACTCGGTCTCGTCATCCAGGCCTGCCCCGATGTTGTGTCATACGGCTCCAGCGGCAAAGTTGAGAGCTGGCGTGACCTCATGACGGCGGCAATCGTCATTCGTTCCATGTTGGCCATCAGTCCGTCGGTTTACCAAGAGGCATGCGACGTGATGGGCCCCGAGAATGCGGCGACCGTTATGGCCTGCATGCTGCAAAGAGCCGAGCACATCAAATCCGCAGGAGGTTATCTGCGCCATCTGACGCGGAGAGCGCACTGCGGCGAGTTCGCTATCGGTCCGATGCTGATGGCTTTGGCGCGGTCCCGCGGGCTGCTAGAGCGACATGCGGGATGAAGCATGTCGTCCCACGCGTCCTGGCGGAAAGGGTGATTGGATATGCCAACGACCTTGAGCTTGCCCGCTCTCTCCGCAATCTACGGCCCGAAGCCTCGTCGAGCATGACCAGGCATGAGAGGCTGTCCCACGGTGATGATAACGGAGATCGAGATTCCTCTTGGCGCCTGTTCAGGGCAGTGGAGGAAGACGCTGAGCAGTTCATTTCGCAAGTCGCGCTGAAGCTTCGATATGAGGAAAGTGAAGCGGATCTTCAGGTTCTGTCGATCAAACGCTTGAGACGCCGTTGCAGGCGACATCTGCGCCAAAAGATCAATTATGTCACCTATTTCACTTTGCGTTCGGGCATTATT
The DNA here is from genome assembly GCF_030272705.1 of Rhizobium mayense. Classification (GTDB taxonomy): domain Bacteria; phylum Pseudomonadota; class Alphaproteobacteria; order Rhizobiales; family Rhizobiaceae; genus Rhizobium; species Rhizobium mayense. Next base: position 49,202 of record NZ_JARFYM010000015.1, read on the forward strand.
GTAGTAGCTTTCTCCCTGTCCAAATCGGTCTCAGCTTGGTCTCTCGCACCCCGCAGATCTTTCCTATCAGGAACACCCCTATCAATCGGAATTCGATCGCCCAATGGGAGTAGGGGGTGGCGGAAGTAAATGCTCAGATTGCTTCCGTTTGACGGCTTGCCTTAAATTTAACAGCCATTTAGCTCCGGCGCAAATTTGCATCCGTCCAAGGTAATGAAGCAGAATTCGGAGCGGATAGCTCTCAAGAGAAGTCCTCTAAACCTATCGGGATGATCCTCCCTCCCTCGTTTCCTAAACCAACTAGTCGCCGCAAAAATTGCAGTCACTTTGGTGACGAAGTGAGCTCGCTGGGGCGCCATGAAGATGCGGCGGGAATACATCGAGCCTTCGTCCTTTGGCTACATTCCCATTGGCGAAATTCTGTGTTTAAAACTTCCTCCAAGGGCGCAATTACGCACCTGTGGGGAATGACGATGCGGCGTTTGACGCCTGGTGCAATGTTTCTTTCGCTTTTTGCCGCAGCCACGTCCAACACCTTGGCCGCAGAGCTTCTTCGCGAGGATTTCAGGTCGCCGGCGCTCAATCCGAACCAATGGTGTTCCTGCCAGATCGACAACACAAATACGCCTGTCACATTCTCCGCCAATCCTGCCGACAGGAAAGATTATGTTGCCGAAATTACCGTCAACGAGACCTCGCTCGGCGGCAAGAGGTGTGAGCCTGCCTGCAGGACGCCGCAGGACACGCTGGCTGCACAACACTATTTGATGACAGACTTCAGCAGACCGGAGTTTCTCGGAACGAATTTCTTTGCCAAACCGAAGGCGAGGTGGGCGCCGACGGCGGGCCAGCCTGATCGATATTGCGACGAAGCCGTCTGGGACCGGGTCAAGGCCGCCCATCAGGAGGACGAATGCATTCAACGTGAAGAGCTTCGTCTGCAAAAATCCTTCTTCAGAAGATCCGACGTGCCGCTCGTCTATTCCTTCCGGTTCCGCATGCCGAAGGATGTATTGAACGATAAGGATTCCATTCGCTGGATAACGGCGCAATGGAAGCAGGAGCCGATCAACAAAAGGTATGAGCAGGAGTTCGAGGGCTGGTCGCCGAGCCCGTTTCTCGCGCAGCGCTTTGACGACGGCATCCTACATGTAACAGTTCAGGATGACATGTGCAGATGCATGATCGCGTCGGCGCCCGCAAAAGGAAGCAATCTCGTCTGGAGAAATGGCACGCCGCACTATTGCCAATCCATCCGGCCGGAAGACAGCAGCGGCAAAGCTTGCACACCCAATTTGAAGGTGGAATACGGGCGCAATCCCGTCCTGTCGACGCCGGCAGGGCAGTGGGTCGAGATGCGCTATCGTGTGCAGGCGGGCCGCGACGGCAACGCATTCATCGAGATTCATCAGGACGGCAGGTTCATCGCCAAGATAACGGGCAGGATCGGGTACGAGCCTGACCCATTATCTCCGCCGATGACAAAGTTTAAGATCGGCCAGTATCGCGACTATATACCGTCTTCTGATACCTTGGAGTTGGACTGGATCAGGATCGAGACCGCTCGGAAATAGGATAGGCCGGTCGCCCTTGACGGGCGACGACCCATGGCAGCCGAGGTTGCGGTCTTCCGCTCAGCTACGACAGTTGTTGCGCCACGAGGGCTGCCCAATAATCGATGCCGTAAGCGATCGCATTGTCATTGAAATCATATGCAGGATTGTGCAGATCAGCGCTGTCGCCATTGCCGAGCCAGATGATCGCGCCGGGCCGCTTTTCGAGCATGTAGGAAAAGTCCTCCGAGCCCATCGTCATTGGCCAGTTGCCGTCGACACGCTCGGCGCCAACGATGCTGCTGGCGGCAGCGATTGCAACCGAAGTCTTCTCGGCATTGTTGACGGTCACCGGATATCCCGGACGCCAATCGATTTCGGCCTGCGCGTCGTAGAGCTTCGCCGTCCCCAAGACCACATCTCGAAACCGCTGTTCGACGGCCTTGCGCGTCGCCGGTAGCATCGTCCGGATCGTGCCGCCGACTTCGACCGCGGGAGGGATGACATTCAGCGCTTTCCTGTCACCGCCGCTGATGAAGGTGACGGAGACGACCACCGGATCGAACGGATCGGTAAAGCGTGATGCGATCGACTGGAGCGCGACGATGACATGCGAAGCGACAAGCACCGGGTCGCGGGCAAGATGCGGCGAAGCCGCATGTCCACCTCGCCCATTGATGGTGATAACGAAGCGATCGCCTGCTGCCATCATCGGGCCGCTGCGGATGGCGAACGAACCGACGGCAAGTCCCGGCTGATTGTGCATTCCATAGACTTCATCGATGCCAAAGCGATCGAGCAGTCCTTCTTCCAGCATGACGCGTCCGCCGCCGCCACCTTCCTCCGCCGGCTGGAAGATCAGAACGATTTCGCCGGCGAAATCCCGATTAGCCGTAAAGCGCTTGGCGGCGCCGAGCAAAATGGCGGTATGGCCGTCATGTCCGCAAGCATGCATCATGTTCGGCACTTTCGATGCATAGGGCAGGTTCGTCTGTTCCGACATCGGCAGTGCGTCCATGTCGCAACGAAGGGCGATGGTTTTGCCATTGCCCCGGTTGCCATTAATCACCGCCACGACACCTGATTTGGCAATCCCGCTCACCACCTCGTCGCAGCCGAAGGCCTTCAACTTCTCCGCCACCATCGCCGCGGTGCGCGGCAGGTCAAACAGAAGCTCCGGATATTGGTGAATCTCGCGGCGCCAGTTTTTGGCCTCGTTTGCGATGATCCGCGACGTTTCGGACGGGTTCATGAATCGCCTCCTTGCGATGGTCTATTGTTGGCGCTCGGATTGCCGCCGCCCGCGAAACGGAGAACGGTCCGGGACTATCTTTGCCATAGTCTTGAGCGGCATGCTGGTATAATCACATTTGCGAGCAGCAAAAGGTACTGCAGACACACTTTCCCACTTGATAGGAAAAGCGGTTAATACCCGGCATGTGCGTCTTCAATTGGAGGCCAAGTCGAAGCGAGCGCAGATCGCGCCCTGCAAACCATACGCCGATTTCCGCTGTTCAGGGCAAGACGCTCGTAGCCGCCGAGGACCGGAAATGTCGGTGAGGTTTGGTAACAGTTTCGACGTTGTGGATGGCCGCACCTTAATGGGCTGACTGTCTTCACTAGAATTAAAGAAACGGAATTTAGAGAATAATGCTAAGCGCACTTCTGCGTCTTGAAAGCTATTAGATAATGATGACCGTATTGGGCTGTATTGTCGGCAAACATAATATCTGGCTGGTGATCGTTGCAGCAGTTGTATGCATCGCGGGATCCTGGGTTATCATCCGCCTGTTCGACCGGGCAGCCAGCACGACAGGCGCGCAGCGGATCGGGTGGCATCTTCTGACGACGGCAGCGGCCGGCTCCGCGATCTGGTGCACGCACTTCATCGCAATGCTGGCCTATTATCCGGATGCGCCGGTGAGCTTCGATCCGGTCATGACCATTGTGTCGCTATTGGTCGCCATGGTCGGTGTTCAACTGGGCCTTGTTGTGGCAGCGAGCGGCCTCACGGGGCTGGCACCTACCGTGGGAGGGGGTATCGTCGGTCTTGCGATCGTCGCGATGCACTATACCGGCATGATGGCCTACCGCGTGCAGGGCATCGTCTCGTGGGACCGGTCCTACCTCGCGGCGTCGATCTTCCTCTCTGTCGTATTTTCTGGTTTGGCCCTGCATTTCGCGATGCGCCGCGTCTCCCGGAACGATAAATATATCGCGATGGGCTTTCTCGTTCTGGCGATCGTCAGCCTGCATTTCACTGGAATGACGGCTTTCCGCGTTTCTCCGATGCTGATCGACGGCTCTTTTTCGAACCCAGCCGCCCTGCAGGCGCTTGCACTGGCCGTTGCCGGGGTTGCGTTAATCATCGTCGGTGCAGGGCTTGCCAGCTATCTTATCGATTCCAGCATGCGCGCGGAATCGTATGAACGACTTCGGCACATGGCCATGAATGATAATTTGACCAGCCTGCCGAACAGGGCAAGCTTCAACGATCATCTCGATCATGAACTCCGTATCGCGGACGAAACGGGAGGTAAGGTTGCTCTGATTGGCATTGATCTCGACCGCTTCAAAGAGATTAACGATCTTCGTGGCCATGCCGCCGGCGACGAGGTGTTAAAGATCCTCGCGCGGCGCATGAGCAATCTTCTGGGTGACGGCGAATTCGCTTCCCGGCTCGGCGGCGATGAATTTGCTGCTGTTTACCGCATGCAGCACCAGGCCGGCCTTGCCGATTTTCTGGCGCGTCTCGAAGCCGCTCTCTTCAAGCCCATTCGGCTCGATGATTATGAGGTCGTCCCGGGAGCCAGCATTGGCGTTGCCCTCTACCCCGATAATGCCGACAACAAAGAGGCCTTGATCAATAACGCAGACCTCGCCATGTACCGCGCCAAGACGGACATCACGCGCGCGGTTTGCCTCTACGAGCAATCAATGGATGAAATCGTCAGAGCGCGCAGGACCCTGGCAAGCGAGCTTCGGCAAGCAATCGAAAACAACCAATTGGATATTCATTACCAGGTACAGACGTCCATCTCGACCGGCGAAGTCTGCGGATATGAGGCCCTCCTTCGCTGGGAGCATACGCAACATGGATTCATTCCACCTTCGGAGTTCATCCCGCTGGCGGAGGAAAATGGCCTGATCCAGCAAATGGGGGAATGGGTGCTGCGAACCGCTTGTACCAAGGCGGCGTCCTGGGACCCTCCGTATAAGGTTGCCGTCAATCTTTCCCCGGTTCAATTCGCGCATGGCGATCTGCCGAAGCTCGTCCTCGAAATCCTGATTGAAACGGGACTGCCAGCAGATCGACTGGAACTGGAACTGACGGAATCGACCATCTTCGCCGATCGGGAGCGCTCACTACATATGCTGCGCCAGATCAAGGCACTCGGCGTCAGCATCGCTCTTGACGATTTCGGGACGGGGTATTCGTCGCTCGACACGCTGCGCTCCTTCCCCTTCGACAAGATCAAGCTCGATCGCTCGTTCATGAGCGAAATCGAATCCAATCCGCAGGCCAAGGCGATCATTCGCGCTGTGCTGGCTCTCGGCAAGAGCCTAGATATTCCGGTGCTGGCGGAAGGCATCGAGACGCATGGCCAACTTGCGCTTTTGAGCGCGGAAGGCTGTGATGAGGCACAGGGATATTTGCTGGGCCGCCCCGTACCTCTGAACCAGATCGTCACCAGCGGCCAAATCACCCTGACGGGTTCGGAGCTTTTGGGAAAAACGGCCACGGCAAAGCCTCTGGAGGAACCGGCGGTTCATTCTGCTGCCCATTCGGCCTGATCTCGGAGAGAACAGGCGGACAAATAAGCCGACCACCTCACTCTTAACAAACGCCGAGGTTGACCTTATCTGCCTTTGAATACACCGTGTGCGAAGGCGATATACCTTCGCGCATCGGTTTACAAAATCGATGGTCGAGGTCAATTGTCGTTCCAGAGACACGACAACAGGCGTATATTCTCCGCTTCGGCGCGGATCATTGCGCGCCAGCAAAGAGCAAGTATTCGTGGGGTATGGGTAATGCAACTTTCACCAGAAGCGGCAGTCGGATCGCATGTCGAGAGCCCGGGAAGCTGGCCAACAAGGCGGAGTGCGATCCTCGATTGGTTGGTGCATGATACCCGCGAACAGCGCTTCATCGACAATATTCTCGTGGACCTGTGCGAGAGGTTGCGGGCGGCGGGCGTCCCTGTCGGTAGGGCGACGCTGCATTTCAGAACCCTTCATCCGCAATGGCTCGGTGCACGAATTCTCTGGCGCACGGGGCTTAGGGAGGCCAATCTCAGCACATTCAGCTATGGCGTCGAGACGACGCCGCAGTTTCTGGCGAGCCCGATCAACGAGATTTTCAACGGCGCCACGGAGGTTCGCCAAAACCTTGAAAACCTGGATGACACCGATCGGCCGGCCTACCCGCTATACCAGGAAATGCATGCCGAAGGATTGACCGATTACATCGCCTGGCCGATCTTCCACACCCTCGGCAAGCGCCACATCGTCACCTTTGCCGCCGATGTACCGGGCGGTTTTACCGAAGAGCATATCTGCTTCCTGAAGGATCTGTTGCCTGCACTGACGCTCGTGAGCGAGATCAGGCTGAAGAACATCTTGGCCCGGACGCTTCTGCGCACCTATGTGGGACCCCATGCCAGCGAGCAGATCCTTGCCGGCGCGACCACCCGCGGCAGCGGCACCACCGTCGGCGCGGCCATCCTCATCTGCGATCTGCGCGATTTCACGACGATTTCGGACATGTGGCCGCGCGACGATGTGATCGATCTCCTGAACGGCTATTTCGACGCGATGTCGGAGCCGATCGAGAAACATGGCGGCGAGATCCTCAAATTCATGGGTGACGGACTGCTGGCGATTTTTCCGCTGAGCGACCCCAAGGCTTGTTCGAATCTTCTGCAAGCGATCAGCGAAGCGGAGGCGGCGGTCGACGCGCTGAATGAGGAAAACAGTCGGAATGGCCGTGAGGTGCTGCGCTATGGCGTCGGCGTGCATGTCGGTGACGTGATGTATGGCAACATCGGATCCCGCAGCCGCCTCGACTTCACGGTCATCGGGCCGGCCGTCAATGTGGCATCGCGCCTGGAGACGCTGACCAAGGAGGTCAAACGGCCCGTGCTGTTGTCCAAGGCCTTCGTCGAGATGGCAGGCTGTGAGGTCGCGATGGAAAGCCTCGGTGCCTTCCCTCTCAAGGGCCTTGGCGAACCCGTCGACGTCTTCGCTTTCGCGGCGAATGGAAATAGCGTGGCACGTCAGAAAGCCCGATCGTAATACCGACGGCGGGACGAACGCTCCATCCAATTGTCGTACGTTGACGTGGTTAACGCTGATCGCAAAACGTGAAGCGTCCGATGGCGGTCGGACCTTGCGTAAGCGCTTATATTATGATCGTGATAATTATGGTAGCCGCCTCAATTTTCTGGGATCGTTCTGTGATGACAGGCGTTAGTTAGAGCCGACTTCAATGGCTCGACGAGTGGGCGCCCTACGCCCCGAATACTCTGACAAGGAGAGGAAAGATGAAAAAATTACTCACCATGGCATTTTCAGCAGCGGCGTTGATCGTCACCGGCGCGGCGGCCACGCGTGCGGCCGATTTGCAGAAAGCCTACGAGGAACCGGACCAGCGCAACGGCGTGAAGATCGGTTACCTCACTTGCGATATCGGCGGCGGTGTCGGGTATGTTCTCGGATCGGCGAAGGAAGTCGATTGTGTTTTCCGTTCGTCCGTCGGAAGAGAGCGCATAGACCACTACAACGGCGCCATCAGAAAATTGGGCGTCGATCTCGGCTTCACGACCGGCAGCCGTCTTGTCTGGCTCGTCTTCGCGCCGACAGCCGGCTATCATCATGGTGCATTGAGCGGCCTTTATACGGGCATTACCGCCGAGGCGACCGTCGGCGCGGGCGTTGGTGCCAACATTCTTCTTGGCGGTTCCTCGGGCTCTGTCCATCTCCAGCTAATCAGCGTGACCGGCCAGCTCGGGCTCAATGTTGCTGCTACCGGTACGTCGGTGACGCTGACCGCGATAAACTAGCATATCTCCGGTACCAATCCCGCGGGCGTGCCTTGCTTCCCAGCAGATACGCCCACGGGACGTTTACACTTGGCTCACGCGTTCAATCCCTGGATCCGATCGAGGCTTTCCAGCGCCTTCGCCTCCCAGGTTCGTGCTTCCTGCTGGCGGGCGAATTCGACGGCTTTGGACAAACAGTCCTCCGCCTCGCCCTGCGCTGAATTTGCACGTGACAAAGCTTCGCCCTTCAAGCGCAACAGCTCGGCCGTGAAATAGTTCTCGCCGGTATTGGCGACCAGTTCCAGGGCTTGGTTCAGGGTGGCCAAGCAACCGTCGAGATCTCCCGATCGCAGATAGCAATCGGCAAGCAAGCCGAGATAACAGGACTTGTCGGTTTCCTGCTCTCCCAAGTTGTCGCAGGTATGTCGCATCTTTGCGAGGCCCGACAAGTTGTTGTCCAATCGCACCATGAGCCATCCGTGGAAGAAGTAGGCCATGTTCTGCCACATGCGAAAGCCATTTTCTTCGGCAAGAACGGACAGTTCGTCGACCATGCGGCGCAGCGGCTTAGTATCCTCACGGAATGCGTGGAGGATGCAGCCGTTGCCAAGGTAGGCCGCAAGCCTATAGGCGGAATGCCGACGCGCATCAGCCTCAGCGGCGCGATACAACTCGATGGCTTCGCGCTCCAAGCCAATCAGTTGTAATGTCCATGCAAGATACGACATCGCCATGCTTGGAAAATCGCTGCCGATTTCGTCGGCATCTGCGATATGGCGAAGTGCCGCTTCGAGATATTCGCGCGCCTGTGTGAAGTGGCCTTGTGCAAAGAGGCTCATGCCCTTGAACTGCATCCCGAGAACGGCCGCCCGGAGGCTGCCGCGATTTCTACCGATATCGATCAACTGTTCGCTCGCCCAGAGCGCGTCTGCAAAGCGGGCGGAATTGAAGGCGGTGCCGAAGATACCGTCGAGCGCGCGTATCGGCGCCTGGGTATCCCCCAGTTCCTCGCTGAGCCGCAGGACATTGCGGTAGGCTGCGCCACCTCCGGCGGTCACATAACCGAATGTCGCGTAAAGCACGTCGCCGCGCTCCAGTTCAAGACGAAGCTCCTTGCGATTGCGCTCGGCCGAGGCCGGCAGTTTAGCCAGGCACTCCAGGCCATTTGCGAACATGGTCGCAGCCTCCACCTTGGCCCAGGTCTTGCCGACGTTGAGACCAGCGGCAAGCCAACAATCAGCAGCGCGTTCGAACAGCCCCGCTTCCGCAAAATGTTGGGCCAGAACTTCCGGATGTTCCGCCGCAAGCTTCGGATGCACCTGCTCGATAGCTTCCGCAACTTTTCCGTGAAGTTCGCGGCACCGTTCGCGCAATAAGGTATCGCGTGCAGATTCCTGTAAAAGCGAGTGAGCAAATGCGTAGTTCTGGCCGCCGGTCGACGGCTGCCGGATGACGATGTCCGATTCAACGAGTCGCCGAAGTGTTGGATCGAGGGCGGGTGGTGCGACACCGCAAAGATGGGCGACGAGCTTTGCGTCGAATTCGCGTCCCACCACGGCCGCAATCTGGGCGACCGCCTTTGCCGGGCCGATCTTGTCAAGACGCGAAAGCAGCGACGATTGAAGGGAGCTGGGCACGGCGAGTGTCGCCGTCCGCGGATCCGGCACTTCGCCACTGTCTGAGTGACCCGTTGCCAGCACCGCGCGGGTCAGTTCCTCCACGAAAAGTGGAACGCCTTCCGCCTTTGCCAAAAGCGACAGGCTCGTCTCGTCGGACAGGCTTTTGCCTTCGTCAATATGGCGAACGAGCATTTCGGCTTCGTCGCTGCTCAGCCTTTCCAAGCCTATCTTGGATAAGGTCTCCGGTTCTGCGCCATTGCTGAGCGACTTCTCGCGAGAGGTGATCAGGATCAGCATCGGAAAGGAGACGGCTTCTCCGATGAGCATTCCGACAACCTCGCGCGAGGAAGGGTCGATCCAATGCTCGTCTTCGATCACCAGCAGCACCGGGCTGATGCGAGAAACATGATGAAGCCAGTCGATCAGAATCCTGTGCGACACGTCCCGTTGGCGCAGTGGCGTCAATTCGGTAGCCGGATAACGTGTCTGGTCCACTGATAGCAGATCGGCGAAAATGGGCAACGAGCTCGAAATCGGAACCTCGCTGAGCGAAAGGACGGCCTCGAGCTTATCCAAGGTTACGTCCGACGCGTCGTCGGCATCGATGCCGGCGTAACGCTTAAGTAGGCTGAGGAATGGAAAGAGCGCGCTGTTTGAGTAGGCGCTGGAACACTGAAGTGTCAGTACCGTGCATTGTGGGATCTGTCGCTGAACCTCGAAAACCAGCCGCGACTTGCCGATTCCCGGTTCACCAGAGATCAGAAGCGCATGGCCGCGATTCTCGGAAATCACCTCCCGCCACAGCCCAAGGACGCGCGTCATTTCCTCCTGGCGGTCCACAAGTTCCGTCAGTCGCGTTCTTTTTGCAAAGCGATTTTGCAGATCCTTGGCCTTCTCGGCGCGCCAGATCTGCACCGGCGAGGAAAACCCTTTGAGAGATTGCGGCCCAAGATCCGTAAACTCGAATGCGCCTGCCGTCGTCTCATAGGTCTTCTGATCGGTCAGTATGGTCTGCGGTTCAGCCAGCGTCTGCAGCCTCTGCGCCAGATTGGGGATCGAACCGAGAGCGACGGTCGAGACGCCCGCAGGCGCCCCCACGAAATCTCCGACCACCACCAGTCCGCTTGCTATGCCGATCCGCACGCGCAAGGGCAGTCCACGCGGCACCTCGATCTGCGGGACGATCCGCAAAATATCGAAGGCGAGCCGCAGTGCGCGCTCGCCATCATCTTCTTCTGCGATCGGATATCCGAACAGGGCCTGGAATGCGTCGCCGATATAGTTCGCGGTGATGCCGTTATGGCTTTTTACGGCGCGCGCGCACGCCGTGAGATAGGTTTGGGTAAGTTCGGTGAAATCCTCCGGATCAAGCTGGGTGGCATATTCGGTCGATCCGACGAGATCGCAGAACAATATGGTCAATTGCCGGCGTTCGACCGCCGGCGACGACAGCGCATGGCCATGTTCGCTATTCAGCAGCTTGATGCCGGCCAGGATTTTTCGACGCGGGCCGAGAGGAATCCGCATCTCCTGCAGATCCTCTTCGGAGAGGAGGCGGAGGCTGTCGAAATCTATCTGGTTCTTCGCAAATATACCGACGAGATGATCGAGCCTCAGTTCACTCAGCCATTTCCTTATATTGTCCATGGCTTCCCCCACGCGAAACGCTACATGCCTGTGCCACTTACCTTTACCCCACTTCCGAGCTTAGCATTCTTGACCGTCGTTCATAAGTTATTTCGAATATAAACTTCACGGGCGATCACACCGAATGTCGGCATAAAGCAGATACCCCTCATCCGCATATTTGACGCCGCTCTGATCGAAACAGAACCGCTTGGGAAGAATGCGGGCCAGATAGCGTCTGTTGCACTTGGCGGGCAGGTCCGCCCTAAATTCGCGCGGGGTCGCGGAAGGCGTCGGTTCGGTAAATCGCTTGTGGCCAAAGTAGGACATATTACCAACGAACAACGCTGTCCCGGAGGTACCCACATTGCCGACAACCGGATCGAAATTATCGTCTTTGGCTTCAACCACCGTCGGGTATTCGCTTGCCAAGGGGGCTTCACCCGATGACGGGATCGGAGTTGATTTAATCGCGATATTGAAGCGAACGTCATCCCGCTGCGGGACGCCACCGTACTCGTTGAGATAGCGCCAATTCAGACGGAGAATACGATCCGCGCCGGCTTCCTTTGTTGGCATCGGTAGCACCACGGACGAGATATCAGTGGGTTGAGAACGGTCTTCGCCCGATTGGGTGCTGGGGGCAGGGCAGGGCGTGAAGAGTGGACGGTAGTGACACTCTTCACCTCCAGCCTCCCAAATGCAGTTGCTCAATTGCCGCCAATCTTCTTCGCTAATCTCGCTTCCTCGCGCGGCAACGTTGCCGCCATCGCGAGGTACCATCCACGGGTGGATCTTGCCTGGCCCCGACTGGCGAACCCACTCCGTTCGGTGTGCATTGATTTCGCTAAGTTTTATCAGCTCGGCCCGGACGCTGACCACCTGTGTCCAGCTCGGGCTCGCGACCACGGGATCTCGGCCTACGGCATCTGCCGCGAAACGTTGCCCGGTCATCTGTGTCGTCAGTGTATGACATTCCGTGCAGTTTCCTGAGGGATCCCGGAACGTTTTTGCACGCGCGAGATCAGCGGTATAGGTCGCGGTATAGGCCGAACCGATGACCCGAAATGGCAATTGCTCGCTGCGCGTCATCTTCGGGATATAGTCATCAAGGCTGAAGGCAGCGGCTCTCTCGCCCTTTGCTCCGCCCTGATATCCGATCCTGGCCAGGCCGATATTGGGGTCGATGACGTAGGGGCTCTTGTTGTCGTGGCATGCGGAACATTGGATTTGGAATGTAGGGTCGTAAAGCCTGGCGGCCGTTGCGCGACCGTTGACGTCGGCATACGAGCGGCCACCTGGAGGGATGAATGTCTGTGTCCAGTCGAAGTCGTGCCGATCCTTGCTTCCGTCAAAGAAGACGATTTCTCCACTCTGTCGATTAAAGCCGATCATCCCGAGCCGAGCGAATGTCGGATTTCCCTTTTGCCAGTAAGGCTCCGGATCGATTTCAAGATGCGGGCTGGATTTCCGGCAAAGCGAGACCCATTCCACGCTTCCTGCCATTTTACGGCTCATGCGCGAATTCATACCGCAATAGGTAACATTACCCGCGAGCGAAGGCTTGTCGCAGGCGGCGATCTCGGTGCTCCACCGGACGATGTTGCCGGCGGTGTCCCGATGTTCGAATTGGAGGGGGCTCCCAGCAATACTCAAGTTTGGTTTCAGGTCTACGATATCCCCATCGATTTCTAAGGGTATGACCTTTGCTTCACCCTCGCTGCAATCGATATCCGGGATGGGGCCCAAAACGGATCGTGCCTCATCGCCGAATCTGGTGATGATGTCGGTGCTCGCAGAGGCCGGCTCCCAGAGAAAATCGCCGTTCCATCGATTGGCGATCTCCGCGAAGGAGATCACCTCGGCAGGCGATGCGGTGGCAGCGGCGCTGACGACCTTGATATCGGTCTGGTCGATGTTTCCCCGGAACTGAGCCAGATGCCGGCAGCGTTGAAAGGCCTTCAGATCCTCAACGTAACGGCGATGTGCTTCGTCGTCAGGAAGCGCTTCTGCGAGCGGCTCCAATGGACGAGCAGGTGCGACACAGCCCGTCAACCGGTCGCACCGATCGTTGTCCGTGCATGCAGATGTATGCACAAGGCGGCCATCGCGGTGGGTCAGGCGCGTACCGAAACGATGGACTCGGCCCGCATCGACGATGACCCACGCCGACAAGGCGGAGCCGGATAGTAGTAGGGCCGCGACGAGCAAAACGAGCGATGCAGAAACAACAGACCGCATCATCTACTCCGAGCTTCAAGGGCCGTGGACAGCAATCACTTTCAACGGGCTCTCAGAGTGATCCTTGGTCCATCCGGGATCAGGACGATCATCGCGAATTTCCAAAGCCCGGCGTCTCTCTTGAACATGGTTACAAGCGTCGCGGTGTAGTCGAGCACGGGTGTCTCGATCCCAGTGAATTGTATGGTCACAGCGATAGTCGATTTGCCCTCAACCGTATCGTTGTCCACGACGTTGAGAAGGGTGTTGCTTTCGATATGTCGTCTCCGACTGGTATTTCCCATCAGGGAGTTTATCTGATTGATATGTTCAATCAGCTGTGCCTTGCCGGTCGTCTTTTCTAGTTGGACGCGCCCTGCGTCGCACAACTCGTAAGACACGCTATCAAGCAGCATGGCGTCCACGCCTTGATCGCTCGCGTCGTCCAGCGCCCAATTGTAACGATGCAATAGGTCCATGATCTCTTGCCGATCGGACGGTGGAGGATTTACCACAGTGCGAAGATAATCCGGTCTAAGAAAGAAGCTGCACTGTGGTGTCTGCGCTTCTGCCGTGCCCACGAATGCAAGCCCGGCACCTACGCCGAGTGCCAATCCAGCCAGTTGCAGACGAGCTGAGTATTTTTTCCCCATGGATGTCATGCTTTGCCCCCCACCAATGACGAATGATATGTATTAAACGAAGAGACAATTTATGCGAGTACACGCCGAGGTCGAAGCTGCTTTCTCAGGCAATCGCAGACGGAAGAATGTTGCGGCGGACGAAGACGTTTTGGAATACGTCTCGGACAGCCGGACCGCGCCCGAGACCGGGACCGAGGCTCGCCTCCACCATTGCTGCCGCAATGCTTGCATAGAAACCTGGGACGAAGGGCGCTTCCCTTAAACCTTCGACCAGAATGTCTCGCATATCACAGCTGACCTGCTGCAAATCCTCGGGTTCAAGCGGTCTGTTGCCCGCCTTGATTGCAAGCATACCGGCGAGAATTTCGAAGAAGGCACCGGTGAATACCCTGGAAAACGAGTGCGGATTGGCCGCGACCGTTTCAGGCGGGCCTGCAGCCATCAGCCCGGCAGGGTCGCTATAGGGATGATTATTCCACGCATTGCGCAGGCAATCGGCGTCGGCCTCGTCCTGGTTCTCCATGCGCAGGGCAGCCCCGAACTGCGGGGCTATTCGCGACAGGATCGAGCTAGTCCAGAAGTTCTGGCCCGTTTCAGCGAGCACAGCGGCGCAAAACGTGGGGATCTGCAACGCGCAGAGTATGGCGCTCATGTCGCCAAACGATTCATGGAAGGCGTCAGTCTCCACAAGATGTCTGTTGAACAAGTCAGAGCGGATAGCATCCAGAACGGCGTGACCGAGTTCGTGACGAAGCAGATCGGGACTGGCGCCGGAATAGACGACGATGGCCGTGTTTCCGGCGGGCGAGCCGTGATAGAAATTCAAAGCCTGCCCGTCATACTCAGATTGCAGATCCTCCCCTCGATCGAGAAAAACGTCGAGAACCGCAGAGCCATTCCACTCGGCTGGCGGCTTCGTACTCGCAGCCCAGAAGTCCGCAGCTCTCCTTAACGTTGCCGCAGCATTCCAGTATCGGAATTCTGCGGTTGCCGGGTCGTCGCTAAAGGGCGGTGCCGCGGGAAAATTAAAACCCAGCGGCAGTCTGCTGACGTCAGGTATCGGGGCGGTTGTGCGCCGATCCACAGCAGGATCTTTTTCCCAAACAGTGATCGTGCCAGGCATAAGTCCCTCCCTGTTGGACCGCTCCCAAAGGCAGCGATCTTCCTCCTAGAGTTCACGCGGCTATGCACGTCAAGAATGCGGAAAACTCTGTCCGCAAAGTAACTTGGAAAGTACGAATTCGCTGTTCAGCCGGCGAGGCGCAGCACCCGCTCGGAAGACTCGGCTCTCGGCTCACCGCAAACGCGCCGTTGAATTGAATCTGCCATCGGGCGCCCGCATCTGCCTGCTCGCTACTTGGCGGCGGCGCGGCGGCATATGATTTAGCATCTTCTAATTGATATAGAGCTTAGTACTAGCGCAAGTTATCTCAATCGGCCAAATGGAGTAATTTTCCTACCCAATTCGATGGAGCTGCGCGTCACATATTTGAGTGACGAGCTGCTGTGCGCGTTGCCGCGTCGATAAAACGCAGCGAAAAAGCGAAAATAGATTCA
Organism: Rhizobium mayense; assembly: GCF_030272705.1. Classification (GTDB taxonomy): domain Bacteria; phylum Pseudomonadota; class Alphaproteobacteria; order Rhizobiales; family Rhizobiaceae; genus Rhizobium; species Rhizobium mayense. Next base: position 64,465 of record NZ_JARFYM010000015.1, read on the forward strand.
CCGCGATGGCGTCGAGGGCTATAGCTGTCCATCGTCGACAAACACACATTGGACTCCGAGCTCATGACCGATACCGTTACCGATCGCTTCCTTCGCTATGTCGTTATCGATACTCAGTCGGATCCTAAGTCGTCGACGCAGCCCTCCACCGAAAAGCAAAAGAATCTGGGTCGTATTCTGGTCGAAGAGCTACTGGCGATCGGCCTTTCGGATGCGCACCTCGACGAGCATGGTTACGTCTATGCAACCATTCCCTCCAACGTCGACCGCCCGGTCCCGGTCATCTGCTTCTGTTCGCATATGGATACCGCGCCCGATTTCACCGGGACGAACGTCAAACCGCAAATCGTGCGAAACTACGGCGGTGGCGACATCCAGCTTTCAGGCGATCCGCAGCAGGTCATTCGCATCAGCGATAATCCGGTGCTTAGCGATCAGATCGGTAACGATATCATCACCTCAGACGGCACAACGCTGCTCGGTGCCGACGACAAGGCGGGCCTTGCCGAGATCATGACGGCGGCGCAATTCCTCGTCGACAATCCCGAGATCAAACATGGGACGATCAAGCTCCTGTTCACGACGGACGAAGAAATCGGGCGTGGGGTCGACAAGGTCGATCTGGCAAAGCTCGGGGCAGAGTTCGCCTACACCATAGACGGCGAAACGGCCGGTCATATCGAGGATGAGACCTTCTCCGCCGACGGTGTGGAGATCGCCATTCAGGGTGTCGCGATCCATCCCGGTTTCGCCAAGGGGAAGATGGAGAATGCCATCAAAATCGCCGGCGCGATCATTAGTCGGCTGCCGAAGGACGTGGCGCCAGAGACGACGGACGGCAGGGACGGTTTCGTTCATCCGACGGGCGTGACCGGCTCGATGGAAAAGGCAGCTCTCGGCTTTATCGTCCGAGACTTCAACGACGATGGTCTCGCCGTCAAGGAGGCCATGCTCGAGGCGATCGTAAAGGAGGTGATGACCGAATATCCGGGCTCTTCCTACAGCTTCAAGGTCAAGCAGCAGTACCGCAACATGAAGGCCATCCTCGACCGCCATCCGGAGATCGCCGACAACGCCATCGAGGCCGTCCGACGCGCCGGCATGACCCCGGTGCGCGGCAGCATCCGCGGCGGCACCGATGGTTCGCGACTGTCCTTCATGGGACTTCCCTGCGCTAACATCTTTGCCGGCGGCCACGCGTTTCACTCACCGCTCGAATGGGTCAGCCGGCAAGACATGGAAAAGGCCGTCAAGACGCTGGTCGAACTCGCAAAAATCTGGGCGGAGCGCGCTTGAACGGCTAGCGGATGCGATGATAGCGCCGCTTGAAATAGATGAGCGCCTCATCCTCTCCCTCTCCATGAGCGATATCGATGACCCGGCAAAAAAGCACGCGATGTGTGCCGCTTTCGACCGAGCTTTCGACGTCGCAATCGAACGAGACAATCGCATCCTTGAGACGTGGCGCTCCGGTTTTGCCGAACAGCCATTCGCCGGCGGCGAAACGCTCTTGCTGTGGCGTCGAGCCGCCGAACAAGCGGGAGAGCGCCTCCCGGCCGGAGGCAAGCGTGTTGACGCAAAGCGAGCGGTTGCGATCGAATATGGCGGCGACCGAGCTCGACCGGTTAAGGCAGACGATCAGCGTCGGCGGCGTATCCGTTACGCTGCAGACGGCCGATGCGGTAAAACCCGCTGGCCCGCCCGGTCCATCGGTCGTGACGATGCTGACGGCAGCGGCAAGCTTTGCCATTCCCTCCCGAAAGGCCAGACGGGCCGCCTCCACGTCGTCGTGCGGCATCCCATCCATGCTACGCCCTTTCATTCGACACGAAGCCCTGCTTTTTTCAGAAGCGGGATGACCCGATCGCAGAAATAGGGCAATTCTTGTGTGTAGTTGACGAAGGATAGCGCGATGCCGGCATAGCCTTGGGCCGATATGGCGATCATCTCTTCGGCGATCTTTTCCGGCGTGCCGACAAGCGGATAGCTGCCGGCGCCGCCTGCAAAGCGCTGGCGGTAGCGATCATAGGCGTCGCGATCATGCGACTGCGAGAATTCCTTCTTGCCGGCCATATGCTGATCGACGGCGGCGTGATCGGCCATGGTCACGGCGTAGCGGATGTAATAATCCTCTGCCTCCTGCTGCGTTTGCCGGCAAACGACATGGCAGACGGTATAGACGCCAACGTCTCTCCCCTTTTTCTCCGCCCGCTCGCGGATGTCAGAGACATGCTTTCCGGCGGCGGCGATTTCGGTGAAGGTCGTAAAGAGATAATCGCAGCTCGCCGCCGCAAAATCGCGGCCCGGACCGCCGAATGCGGCGTTCATCGTTACCGGCCGCGGCATCTGCAGGCTCGCCGGACGGCTGACAGCTTCCTTCAGCGTATAGTAGGCGCCGATATAGTCGATGGGCTCATCGGAGGCATAGACCTTTTCGACGATCTCCAGCCATTCCGCCGCCTGGTCATAGCCCTTCTCGACCAAGGGAACGCCGAACATCCCGAATTCCTTCGGGTTCCAGCCGCAGACTATGTTGAGGCCCGCGCGCCCCTGGCTGACGTGATCGACGGTCGCCAGCGACTTGGCGGCATAAAGCGGATGCACCAACGGCACATGTACGGTCATGAACAGGCCGATTTTCTCGGTTGCTGCGGCCAGCGCCGCTGCCCATGTGAAGGTCTCGAACGACCATTCACGCACCCGGTTCTTGCCGCCGAAGCCGCGCCAGCGGGCAATCGGCAGAAAGAATTCCAGCCCGGCACGGTCGGCGATCTGCGCGGCGGTCAGATTGTCCTGCCAGCTGGCGGCCCAGCGCTCCGGCACATCGGTGATTGCCAGCCCGCCATCGGCATTGGCGGCGAACACGCCGAGCTTCAGCCGATTCGGGCCTTTCAGCGGATGCGATTTGATCATGTTTCCCTCTTTATTTTCGTCTTTTGCGAATGGAACCGATGGCCTCGGCTTCTTCTAATTGGCGCCCGCGCACGGAGAGATAGGCCTCTTCCGCGGCAAACATGAAAAGCGTCATGCGGTCGTGAACAGCCAACGGATCGTGGGCAAGGAAGGCTTTATGGATAGCCGAAAGTCCGTCGAAATAGCGCGCCGCGACGGCGGGGTCGGCAAATGTCCCGAGCCGGACGGATTGAAAATAATCGATGAAACGCGAGATGGTCGCCGCCATATGCGGGTTGGTGACTGCCCGGAGCCATGTGTTGCGAAAGTCAACATTGGCGGCCAGTAGCCCGGGAATATTGCCAGCGCTCAGCGTCTGCTCGATCCTGCCGAACGCCGCGGTCAGCGCCGCCTCGACATCGGGTGTCATGTCGCGTGCAGCACTCGCCGCTGCCCTCGGTTCGAGTTGGCGGCGCACTTCGAACAGGCCGGATATGTCCTCGAGCGAAAGTTCCCGCACAGCAAATCCGCGCGTCGTTCCGACGAGATAGCCTTCGGACACAAGTCGCAACAATGCTTCACGTGCCGGCATGCGCGATATGCCGTAGGATGCCGCGATCTCCGTATCCACGAGGCGGTCCAACAACGACACTTCGCTCCGCTGCAGCTTGAGCCGCAGATCGGAGTAGATCGTTTCCACCAGATTTTGACTTGGCCTGTCCATCGGTCAAAGCGTATTCAGTTTTTCGCCGTATTCAATGGAAAAATCGCTATAATGAGAGAAAGCCGAGACAACAGGCAAAAATCAGTATACGAATTTCGGCTGATTTTGTTAATGCAGGCCCGCAGCTAGCCCGCGAAATCCGACGGCCAAGGAGAGAACATGAAGGCGATCCAGTACCGCGGATATGGCTCCGCGGACGTCATGCACTATGTCGACCTGCCCGATCCGCGCGCTGGGCGGGGTCAGATATTGGTCAAGCTGGCGGCGGCCAGTGTCGCCCCCTTTGACTGGAAACTTCGAGCTGGTCATCTCAGGAACCATTTTACGGTGCCGATGCCGAGCATTCCCGGCCGCGATGGCGCCGGCGAGGTCATCGCGGTCGGCGAGGATGTAACCGAATTCGCGATCGGCGACCGAGTGAGCGTGGTGGCTGGGGTGTTCTCCCAGGGTTGCTATGCCGAAAAAATAGCCTGCGACGCAAAGAATGCCGTGCGTATCCCGGACAATCTCGATTTCGTAGAAGCGACGGCACTTTCCAATCCTGGCCGCAGCGCCTGGATTTGCGTGCGGACGGCAGAGGTCAAGTCCGGCGACAAGGTATTGGTTCACGCCGGCGCCGGGGCGGTGGGCGGATTGCTGGTGCAACTCTGCCACCATATTGGAGCTGAGGTCACCGCCACCTGCCGCGCTGCGAACCGCGATTATGTGCTTGGTCTCGGCGCCAACCGGGTCGTCGCCTATGACCAGGAGGATTTCTCGGAACTACGCGGTCAGGACGTGGTTTTCGATCTGATGGGCGGCGACGTCCATGATAGGTCATATAATGTTTTGGAGCCTGGCGGGCGCCTAATTTGGCTGGTGGCAGATCCCATCACCAATCGCGGCGCCGAATTCGGTGTGACGGTGACGCGTGCCATGATCACCGACGACAAAGAGGTGCTGCAATCGATAATGGACCTCGCCGAAGCCGGCATGCTCAAGCCACAGGTCGCGCGAAGGATGCCGTTGCCGGATGCTGCCGAAGCGCACCGGCTGATGGAAGCGGGCGCCATCTCACGAGGACGCCTCGTGCTGACGATGGAATAAGACGGGCTCGGACGTCGAGCTCGACCGCCGTTATATCAGGCCTTAGACGCTGCCCCCTCACGGGACGATGATCCGCGTGGCCATCGGATAATGCGAGTTGCCACCTTCAAAAGGCGGGAAGGCCTTGAAATCCTCTCGCATGGCGACGCGCGCAGGAGATTGCAACGCGACTTGCAACGCGGCCGGACTATCGAACATCGCCCGATTGCGCTGCATATGATTGACGCGCTCCCAGGGCAGGAAGCCGCACCAATCCACGCGGGATAGAACCTCGATCTGGCGGATATCCGGGAAGGTTCGCATGACTTGCGGATGGTGGCTGACATAGTGATGCAGCCAGACGTTCAGGTCCTCGGCTGGACCTGTATAGTGGACGACGTAGCTGCACGGCAATGTGTTCTTCCCGGTTTGGAGCTTGACGTCGTCGACCGGAAACGGCCGCACATACATGGCCTGCTGTGTCGCCTTAGCGCCTTCTATGCTGGTGAGAATGCCGGGCGCCACAAGCTGCTGCAGGTGGCCCGCCGGGCCGACAGCATTTTCGAGGTCCGTCAGTTCGTCGAAATAGAGCTGCATGCCGAATACCGGCGACTGCTCCGTCTTGTTGTACATGTCATTTGTTGTTTCGGGCGTGTAGATATTTGCGGAGGTGAGGCCCGGCGTCGCCTTGATGATCGCTGTAACGGCTGCGAGATCCGTTTCGCTGACGGCAAGATCGCCATCATCATGGCTTTCGAAAAATGCAAGATAGGCGAAAGCCATGTCGAACTCTCCGTGCTCGCTATGAAACCTGGCGGCCGGGCCGATATTCACTGCTCGCCGCCGAGATCTCAGTATCGAGTCGCACAGCGGAAAAAACAAGTTTAAACTTAAACTATCTTGCGATCCTTCTCCTGGTGGAAAGCCGGTACGGAACCTACTCTTTCGGGAGGAGCACCCGCACCGGCCTGCAATACCCGTTCGCCGGCATTTCTTCCGATTGCCTCAATTCGACAGCACTTTCCCGGTATTGAGGATGTTGTTCGGGTCGATGGCGCGTTTGATCCGCTCCATCAGCGCGAGCTCTTCTGGGGTCCGGGAAAGCTTGAGATAGGGCTTTTTCTGGAGGCCGATGCCATGTTCGGCGGAAATCGTGCCGCCCGCCTGCCGGATTGCGTCGAAGACGAGCTCGGTGATTTCCTTATGCGGCTGCGTCTCGCCGGCCGAAGGGATATTGCAGACGAGATGCAGGTTGCTGTCGCCGATATGGCCGTAGCTGAGCGCGATCGCGTCCGGCCAGCGGCTCTTTATGGCGGCTTCGATCTCGCTGACCACTTGGCCGGCAGCGCTCGTGGGCAGCCCGACATCGAAAGCCGTCTGCGGCCCCATCAGCCGCCCATATTCCGAAACGCTTTCGCGGACTGCCCAAAGATCGCGCGTCTCGCGCTCGGAGGACGGCAGAATGGCGTTTGACACCCAGCCCTCCTCGAGCGTGTCGGACAGAATCTGTTCGAGCATCGCCCGATTTTCGTCGGCATGGCGGCCGCTCGCCTCGATCAGTACGTAGATGCCGTGCGGCTCGGAAAAGGCACGGCGCAGGTCGGGCAGATTGCCGGTCATGAAATCGTAGAAGCTCGGCCACATGACCTCGAAGGACATGAGAGCCGACCCCATGCGCAGCCGAGCGCTCTTCAGCAATTCGAGCATGGCCGGAAAATCGGGGCATCCACAAAAGGCGGTTGCGAGCGCGGCAGGTTTTGCCTGTAGCCGCAACACGGCGCGGGTGATGACGCCAAGCGTCCCTTCCGAACCGATGAAAAGCTGCTTCAGATCGTAGCCGGCATTGTTCTTCAGCATCTTGTTGAGCGATCGGACAATCGTGCCGTCCGGCAACACCACTTCGAGGCCGAGCACCTGCTCCCGCGCCATGCCGAAACGAATGACACGGTTGCCGCCGGCATTGGTGGAGAGATTGCCGCCGATGACGCAGGAATCGCGGGCGCCGAGGTCAAGCCCGAAGAAAAGCCCTGCTTCCTCTGCAGCCGCCTGGATGACGCTGAGCGGCGTTCCAGCCTGTACGGTCATCGTCGCCATGACGGGATCGATCTCATCAATGCCGTTCATGCGGTCGAGCGAGAGTGCGATGCCGTTTTCGATCGGACGAGCGCCGCCTGCAAGTCCTGTGAGGCCGCCCTGCGGCACGACCGGTACCCGGAAGCGATCGCAAAGCCGAAGCGTCGCCGAGACTTGTTCTGTGCTCCGCGCGCGGACTAGGGCGAGCGGCACGACGGGCTCGAGTCCGGCCCAGTCATTATGGAAACGCGCGGGGATGTCGGCACCGAAAAAGACGTCGCTGCCGAGTTCGTGCTGGAGCGATTGAAGGAAATCTTCTCTCATCACGTGGCCTCGATTTACCCGAGAACATTCGTCAATTCTGATAGCAGATTTGATAAGGCATAGATATCATTGGACGGCGCCGAGCCGAATAATAGCCGGGCACCAGGGACAAAAAGCCCGGCGGGATGTTTCGCGCCGGGCCTTTCATGCGTTGCTATTGGATGGCGTGGAGGTCAACGCCCTTTGTGTCGCGGATGAAGATAACGCCGATGACCAAGCTCATCGCCGCAACCGCAATCGGATACCAAAGGCCGTAATAGATATCGCCCTTGGCGGCGCTCATCGCAAAGACCGTTGCCGGAAGCAGGCCGCCGAACCAGCCATTGCCGATATGATAGGGCAGGGACATGCCGGTATAGCGGATGCGGGTCGGGAACATCTCGACCAATATCGCGGCGATGGGACCGTAGACCATGGTCACATAGATGACGAGAACGGTGAGAATGGCGATGGTGAGCGGCCAATTGACCGCATTGGGATCGGCGACCATTTTGAACGCACCCGCGTTCGGTATGCTGAAAACAGGCATTTCCGTTGCCCCGGCGGCTTGTTCCGCAGTGAGGAGCTTCGCCTTGACGAGATCGGCAACCGAAACGACCGTCTTTTCGCCGGCACGGATCGTGGCAGCATTCAGGCCGAGTTCAGGGTTTGCCGCAATGAAGCTGTCCAGCTTGGCGTCCGGCACTTTGGCCGGATCGCGTGCAAGCGGGAAGCCGGCCTTCTGCAGGGCCAGGTTCAGATCATGCGTGAAGGCTGCGTTTTTTGCCGCGGCGTCCGCGCCGGCAGTGACTGCGTTGAATGAGGTGACGGTCGTATCGCCAACCTTGATCGTTGCAGGCTGGCCGACCGGACCTTGGACGATGGCGTAGGGGACTGAGCTCCTGGACAGGAACGAGGTGGCAATGTCGCAGGAGTTGTTGAATTTCGCCGTGCCGACAGGGTTGAACTGGAATGTGCAATCGCCGGGGGCTGCCGTGACTGTGGCGCGGACCGTTTGTTGTGCCTCCGCGAGAGCCGGATTTGCCGCGCGGGTCAAGGCGTTGAACAACGGGAAGTAGGTCAGGATCGCCAGGGCAAGGCCGGCCATGATGATCGGCTTGCGGCCGATCTTGTCGGACAGCCAGCCGAACACTACGAAGAAGCCGGTGCCGATCAAAAGCGCAATGGCGATCATGATGTTGACCGACTGGCCATCGACCTTCAACACGTTCTGCAGGAAGAACAGCGAATAGAACTGGCCTGCATACCAGACGACGGCCTGACCGGCTGTCAGGCCGAAAAGCGCAAGCAGGGCGATCTTGGCGTTCTTCCACTGCCCGAAGGCTTCCGACAGCGGCGCCTTGGAGCCCTTACCCTCTTCCTTCATCCTCTGGAACGCCGGCGATTCACTGAGCGACAGACGAATCCACACGGAAATGCCGAGAAGGATGAAAGACACGATGAAGGGAACACGCCAGCCCCAATCGGCAAAGGCGTCCTTGCCCAACCAATTCTGCACCACGAGGATAACGATGAGCGACAGGAAAAGCCCGAGGGTTGCGGTCGTCTGAATCCAGGATGTGTAGTAGCCGCGCCGGTCGTTGGGTGCATGTTCTGCGACATAGGTCGCCGCACCGCCATATTCGCCACCAAGCGCAAGCCCCTGCAGCAGGCGCAATGCGATCAGGATGACCGGTGCAATGATGCCCCAACTGGCCGAGCCGGGCAGGACACCGACCAGGAAGGTCGACAGGCCCATGATCGTGATCGTGATCAGGAACGTATATTTGCGGCCGACGAGATCGCCGAGCCGTCCGAACACCAGCGCACCGAATGGCCGAACAAGGAAGCCGGCCGCGAAAGCGAGCAGTGCGAAAATATTGCGGGTTGCCTCCGGATAATCGCTGAAAAAGGCAGCACCGATGAACACGGCCAAGGACCCATAGAGATAGAAGTCATACCATTCGAAGACAGTTCCGAGCGAAGATGCGAATATCACCTTCTTCTCTTCCCTGGTCATGCCTCGGCCAGAAGTACCCCGACCAGAAGTTTCACCTACAGAGGTGGTTACCATTTTTATTCCTCCCAGTTGCACTAAGGGCATGGCCAGCAGACGCGTGCCATGTCCTTGCATGTTGACGTTGTGCATAGGCTCCCCAGCCGGACTGGCGCGATTTGCCAGCGCCGGTGCATGCCTCCGGATTTCCTCCCCCCGGAGGTCACGCACCCGATGCACAGGAGAAGTGTTAAGCAAAAATTGAAAAATGCAATGCCCGCAACTTGCGGCCCTGGTCGAAAACTGTGCGTAAGGCAGCGAGCGGCTCTACGCAGCCCCCATCTCATGCCTATGGGGGCCTTGATCATTTCGGTCATGTGTGTTGACGCCGGAAACTCGGGTTATGCCGGTTGAAGCCTGACCCGCTGCAATGGCGGAAAGGCGAGCGCGATCGCGACAGCGCCGAGTCCGACCATGGACGATCCGATGAAGAGCCAGGAGTAGTTCGCGAACGTGTCGAAGATCCAGCCGCCAACCAGCGGACCAAAAGCCATTCCAATGCTCGACAACATCGTTGCGGCGCCAAAAACCGTGCCGATGACGCGCGGGCCGAAATATTCGCGCGCCAGCACCGCATAAAGCGGCATGACCCCGCCATAGGCGCTGCCGAAGATGACTGCGAGGGCGTAGAATTCGCTGAGCTGGCTGACAAAGAGGTAGATCGCGAGCGCGGCGGCCTGCACCAGCAAGCCCGCGACGAGAACCGGCTTGACGCCAAACCTGTCTGCAAGCGTGCCATATAAAAGTCTGCCGCCGAGCCCCGCCAGCCCCTCGACGCTATAGATGCTGACTGCCGCCATAGGCGCCACGCCACAGATCGTCGCATAGCTCACCATGTGGAAGATCGGCCCTGAATGCGCCGCACAGCAGGCAAAGAAGGTTCCACCGAGAACGAGGAATTGCGGTGATCGGAATATGTGTCCGAGCGGCACGTTGGGACCCTCTGCCGCAGGATCGGCAGCCGGGCCGCCCACGGGCGCCGGAGGACGTCGCACCAATAGCGCTGCCGGCACCAACAAGACCCACGCCAGAATGCCAATGAGCATCATGGCCGTCTGCCAGTCATAGGTCGAAATCAGCCAACGGGCGAACGGCGAAATCGTCATCGGCGCAACGCCCATGCCGGCGGAGACCAGCGAAACGGCGAGACTGCGGTTTTCTTCGAACCATGCGGTGGTAGCGGCAATCATCGGTGCGAAGAATGCGCTAGCGGCGAGGCCGACGAGAATGCCATAGGTCAATTGAAATTCGAGCAATGATCCAGCGCGACTCGCCAGCACGAGCGCGAGCCCCAAGAGCACCGCTCCCGTCAACACGACAATGCGGGGGCCGAAGCGGTCAGTCGCCGCGCCCCAAAGGAAACCACCCAGGCCCATAACCAGGAAATTCAGCGTCATCGCGCTCGCAATGCCGGCATGTGACCAATTGGTGGCGGCGGCAATAGGCACTTGGAAAATAGCCAATGAAAACATTGCGCCAAGCGCGACACAGGTCATGAGTGCGCCGGCGGCCACGATAACCCAACGATACGAAACGCTCATATCCGCTGAACCCCATATTCGTGCGATCAATCTTTAGTACGGCATGGACGATCCTATTCCGCTGCCGTCCATTCCCTAAAGACGCTCGGGCCAGCGCGATTTCGACATGTTCCTTTCATTTTATTTGCCTCGTGGAAGGTTGTCCGGCAAATCAATTCACATGAGCACCTCGGCAATCGTTGCTTGCGCCGATGACCGATCCGCTCCCAAAGAAGAGGTGAGGGGACGGCTCGCGGATGGTGCCTATTTCCAGTTCTCGCGCCGCCATTCCTCCACGCGCTCATCCATATCGATGCTTCCCCTTTCCGTGAGGATTTTCAGCGCGGCGTCGTGCTGCTCGTTACTGACCTCCTGCACGGTCACCAGGACGCCCCCGCGTCGAAGCGCCTCGGCATAGGTCTTGCGCTGCTCCTCTCTAAAGAAGAGACCGGTCAGGGCATCGACGAAGCCGAGATGATCGATCGGAGGTATGCCGGGGCGGTTTCCAGGCGTCATGGTGATGGCATCTCTCGGTATACCCGCCTTCCTGAGTTCTTTGGACGCCTTTTCAGCGTCGGATTCCTCGTCAAAAAATGCGCTGAGCGCATGCGAGCCAGGTTTTCCTGCAATTTCCATTGTCTTTCTCCATCGCTGTGGCCCGATGTCATAACGACGGCGGCAGGTCGCAGTTCCCCACCGCAGTCGTGACGAGACAAGCAGGCGGCCGCGCTTACGTGCGGGTAGCGGTGCCGCCCATCTGGAACAGGTCCTTGAACTGGCGCGGCTGACTGCGGAGATATTGATTGGCCGCGCGCACCTGCGCGCCCAGTTCGGCGGCTGCATGCCAGGGCCAACGGGGATCGTAGAGAATAGCGCGCGCGAGAGCGATCATGTCGGCGTCGCCGGTCGAGACAATCGCCTCGGCCTGCGTCGGCTCGGTTATCAACCCGACGGCTACCACCGGCATGCGAACGGCGGCTTTGACGGCGCGGGCAAGCGGCACCTGATAGCTTGGTCCGATCGGAATCTGCTGCGCCGGGTGAAGGCCGCCGCTGGAGACATGGATCGCGTCGCAGCCGCGGGCGTCGAGTACCTTGGCAAACGCAACGATCTCGTCGACGTTCAGGCCACCCTCGACCCAATCCGTAGCCGACACTCGCATGGTGACCGCCTTATCGGAGGGGAAGGCGGCACGCACGGCCTCGAAAACCTCCAGCGGAAACCGCATCCGGTTCTCCAGCGAACCGCCATATTCGTCCTCGCGTCGGTTCGAGAGCGGCGAGAGGAACTGGTGCAGCAGATAGCCGTGGGCTCCGTGAAGCTGGACGAAGTCGAGTCCAAGCCGGCCGGCGCGGACAGCCGAAGCCGCGAAGGCATCGCGAACCCGGCGCAACCCGTCTCGATCCAGCGCGGTCGGCGCAACCCGGCCCTCGGTAAACGGCACAGCGGAAGGTGCTTCGGTCTGCCAGCCATGTGGTGTGCCCGGAGCGATCTGCGCCCCTCCGAGCCACGGGACTTCGGTCGACGCCTTGCGGCCGGCGTGGTTCAACTGAATTCCGATCGGCATGTCCGACCAGCGCCGGACGCCCTCCAATGTCCTGCGCATGGCCGCTTCCGTCTCATCGTTCCACAGCCCGACATCCGCCCAACTGATGCGACCCTCCGGAAGAACCGCCGTTGCCTCGATGGTCAGCAATGCCGCTCCCGAAAGGGCAAGCTGGCCGAGATGGATCAAATGCCAGTCGTTCATGCACCCATCTTCCGCAGAATATTGGCACATGGGAGCAATCACGATCCGGTTGGCCAGGTCGAGATTGCGGACGCGGAGCGGGGTGAATAGGGCGGGTTGGGCCATGATGATATCCTTTGTGTGGTGTGGGGCATGCGCATGGTTGCCGTGAATGATCGGCTCTTCTTAGATCATGAATCGACGCTAACGAAATTGCGGAATAACCTCTGACGCGAGTTCCTGCATTACCTCTTCTGCCGGCGGTTCGTCGCTCGTCAGGTTGAACATGATGTGTTGGGCGCCCATTTCGCGCAATGCCACAAGTTCCTCGATCAGGCCGACCCGGCCGACCCGCAGACCGAGGTCGAGCTGCTGGGTTGGCGCATGGGCATTGTCTTCAAGCTGCAAACGCAGAGATGATGCAAAGGCCGGCGATTTCGTTGGATCGACCTTCTGCACCGCCGCGCGCCAGATCGCGTAGCGGTCACGCTGCCTTGCGAGAGGTCTGTAATAGGTTGCCCAGGCGCAGGCGTTGCGGGCAATCCAACTGATCGTCTGCCCAGCGGATCCGACCGCCAGCGTCGGGATGTTTCCATGCAATGGTCTCGGACGAATCTCGGCATCGGGATCGGCCGTTGCGCCTGAGGGGTCGATGCGCCCATCCTTATTCAGGAGCCCGGAAATCCGCTCCCAATTCTCCCGGAACCGCTCCGCCGCATCCGATAGTTCCTGTCCGAACGGCCGAAATTCTCCCGGTCGGTCACCTGAGCCCAGCCCGAGCAGAAAGCGGCCTTTCGACAGATGATCGACGGACGCCGCGCCCTTGGCCGTGTGGATGAAATGCCGCAATGGGGAAACGATGGCGCCTGTAACCAGGGCGATCCTGTCGGTGGCGGCCGCCAGGGCGCCCAGATGAACCCAGGGATCCAGATGTTCGATGGGGTCAGGATAGTCGGGGCTGTTCAGGGGCACATCCCGGACCCAAAGGGCAGAGAATCCCAGTCGGTCCGCAAGCCGAGCGAAATCGAGCTGCGCATACGGATCCGGCCGGGTCTCGCCGGCGCGCGTCAAGGGAAGCACCAAACCGAACGAAAGGTTGCCCGGCTTGAAGACGGACTCAAATGCCGGATGCTGCCTCGAGTTCTCCATTCACACTCTCCTTCGTCGGCCCTGCACCGATCTGACGACCTATACGACCCAATGATTACGTGGGAACGAATTGAGCCGTCGCCGCACTGCCGCGCTCATGTTTAGCGCGGGGCGACTCCGATCCGCGCCAGATACCAGGAGCTCAGATCGGCTGAGCGGACCGATGTTTTCACTTTCGTCAGATGATTTATGACCGGGCAACCGGCAGCAATGTGCGCTTCTCGATTCGACCCGCAACCGAGAAAACGAGCAGGTCGGTGTCCTGACCGATCCTGTCGCCGCTCATCAGTCTTACGATATCATCGACGCCGCCGATCGGCGTACCGTCGATCGCCAGGATATAGTCGCCGTCCCGCAAGCCGGCACGATCGGCCGGACCGCCAGGCTCGACCCGCCTGACGCGCACCGAGGTTGTCTGGTCGGTGCCGGCCTCAAGGGCGATCCTGCGCGGCAGCTCGATCGTATCGCCGGCGATCCCGATAAAGGCGCGCCTGACCTGGCCATAGCGGAGTATCTCCGAGACCACAAAGTTCGCCGTATTGGAAGCCACCGCGAATGCGATGCTTTGCGCACCCTGGATGACGGCCGTATTGACCCCGATGACCTCGCCGCGCGAAGACACCAGTGGCCCACCGGAATTACCGGGATTGAGCGCGGCGTCGGTCTGAATGACGTCGTCCATCAGGCGACCGCTCGCAGACCGCATCGAGCGACCAAGCGCCGATACGATACCGGCGGTCACCGTCCACTCGAAGCCGAGCGGATTTCCGATGGCGATGGCGATGTGGCCCCTGCGCAGGCGCTTGGAGTCCCCAAGACGAGCCCAGGCTCCAACGCCTGAATTGGCTCGGATGAGGGCGATGTCGGTGTCGACGTCACGCCCGAGGACGCGTCCCTCAGTCACCGAACCGTCCGGCGTGGTGATGCGGACGATCTTGGCGTCGTCGACAACATGGTTGTTGGTGACGATGAGCCCGTCTGGCGAGACGGCAAAGCCGGAACCATGCCCACCCCTGCCGCCAACCCGCTCGATCCGGCTGACCGCCGGTCCGACCGTGTCCACCGCACTCGCTATGGATTGAGAATATGCATCTATCAGTGCCCCGTCATCCGCGGGCACTATGTCCTTGTCTATGAAACCCATCGTTTGATCCTCAAACAGCGGCGCCCATCGTCGCTGCCGCCGGCGGCCCGATCACCGTGATGCCTGGTCCGCCATGGCGCTGTCGTAAGGATTAAATGGATGGGCGTCGGCCTGCGTTCAAGTCGTGATACTATGCCTCGATCATCGCGCAATTAATTATTGTAGTAATTATTAGGATAGCAGTTGTTTCGGCTGGTTGAGGCGCTTAAACCTGTGATAATCCTTCGCATCATAATTATTTTTGCCGCTCCCGGAGACCCTGATGGCCAAGAAAACCTCTCCCCGCGCAAAGGCCGGGAAACTGGCGGACTTCATGTGCTTTGCAGTCTATTCGGCGAAGCTATTCGCGGGTCTACAAGCCGGTCCTGGAGGAGCTTGGCCTGACCTATCCGCAATACATAACGATCGTCTCCCTGTGGGAGGAAGATGCGCAAACGGTCAAAGGGCTGAGCGAGAAGCTGTTTTTGGAGCCGAGCACCATGACGCCGATGCTGAAGCGGCTGGAGGCCATGGGCTATGTTCGACGTACACGGGATACCGACGACGAACGCAACGTTCGGATTTCACTGACTGATGTTGGCCGCCGCCTTCGAGAGAAGGGCTTCGGCCTCGCCGCGGTGACGGCGAAAGCCTCGGGTTTGACGGCGGAGGAATTTGCGCTCCTGCAGAAGGCCGTCACAAGGCTTCGCGATAATCTTGTGACGGCCAGCAGGGGGAAATCCGATTAGACCAGGTTGATCACGACATCGACATTGCCGCGGGTCGCCTTGGAATAGGGGCAGGTCTGGTGCGCGGCTTCCACAAGCGCCTGAGCCACATCGTGCTCCAAGCCCGGCAGGCTGACGGTGAGGCGGGCCTGCAGGAAATACGCGCCGTCGACAAGGCACAGATCCACCTCGGCGTCGATTGCGGCGTCAGCCGGGACGGCGACCTTCATCTTGCGGGCGGCAAGCCCGATCGCGCCTTCGAAACAGGCCGACCAGCCGGCAGCGAACAATTGCTCCGGATTGGTGCCGGCGCCCGAAGTGCCTGGGGAGGAAAGTTTGACGTCCAAACGGCCATCGGAGCTGCGCGACGCGCCGTCGCGGCCGCCGGTGGTGTGGGTCTTGCCGGTGTAGAGTACCTTGTCGGTCTGGGTCATGGTCTTGGTTCCTTTTAAAGCGGTTGAAGGCGCCCTGATGGGACGCAATGACTGCGACCAGCCATTGCCCGTATAAAGCAGTGGCGACGTATCCCGCATGTGTCCGGATTAAGCAGAAGTGTAACGGATTGTGGGAGGGCGACGGCTCTGTACATTGCCGTACAAAGCAGGCCAGCGGACATCCGCGATAGGACACCGAGGCCTGGGTTTCATTCGAAAGGGCAGTCTGGGTTATGAGTTCGGAAAACTCCTCCGGCTTGGCGCCGGAGGAGTTTTGTTTCGGTGGACGGTCGTTCACGAGGCTCTGGACGCTCTCGCAATCAAGTGGAGCGCTTCGAGGCCTCCGTCAGCCCTGGCTATCTGAAATCAGAACGGGGTTTTCTCTGTAGAACTGGGGAAAGAGCTTTTTCAGATTGTCGACCTTGGGCTGCTCGTTGATCGCGATATAGAGCTGGCTCGGATTATTGGCCATATAGTCCTGGTGGTAGGCCTCTGCCTTGTAGAAAGGTTTGTCGGGCTCGATGGTCGTTACGATCTTCGCCTTGAAGACATGGGCCGTTTCCAATTGGGCGATATAGTCCGAGGCGATTTGCTTCTGTTCTGCGTCGACCGGAAAGATTGCGGAGCGATACTGCGTGCCGCGGTCCGGCCCTTGCCGGTTGACCTGCGTGGGATCGTGGGCGGCCGAGAAATAGATCTGCAGCAGCTTGCCATAGCTGATCGTCTTTGGATCGAAGACGATTTGGACAGCTTCGGCGTGGCCGGTGGTTCCGCTTTCCGTCAGCTCGTAATTCGCGGTCTCGGCGCTGCCGCCGGCATAACCGGACGTCGCGCTGATGACGCCTTCGACATGCTGGAATACACCTTGCATACCCCAGAAACAGCCACCGGCGAACACGGCGGTCTGTAGGCCAGCCGCGCTTGCCACGTCATGTATCGCAGGCGGCACCAACCGCGGCGCCTCGGCGGCTGATGAATTGCCGAGAAGCGTCGCCCCGAAAAAACCTAGCAACCCTCCGGCGACTAGAAAGGGACGTACGATCCCGAAACGGCTGATAAATCTCGAATGCGTTCTGATCTGCATTGTTCTGCTCCTCATCCAAAAGTGAATACGTAGGCTTCGACGCCGGGATCGAGGAAGTGGACTGTGAAGGTCCGTTCCCCGACATCGCCGGCCTGGCGCACGAGCTGATAGAGGCGTGTTTCAGTGACAGTGCCGTTGCCGTCGCCGTCGGTGTCGGCGCCATGGCTTGCGCCAGGCGCCTTGCCATCGACGGTGACCTGAAACCGCACCGGCTTGCCGTCGGCACTCGGGCCGAGAACGAGATGCAGGTCACGGGCGCTGAAGCGATAGGTGATGCCGCCGCCGGCCTTGTTCAGCGTCGCCTGCTCGGAACCGATCGTCCAGTTGCCGGAGAGGCCCCATTCGTTGAGACCGGGATCGCCGGTCGTGTAATCCTGGGCGGCATTCCCGTTCAGACCTTCCGGTGATACGAAATTCGAGGCTTCCTTGTAGCCGATGTAGGTCTCGCCGGATCCGATATTGGCAAGATCAGGTGCTGCCTCCGCGCCTTGCGCATTCGGCGTGACCATACTGTTTTCAGGCATCTGATTGCGGGCGTCGGCCAGCAGTTCCTGGATGACCTTTTCGGAGGTGTCGTATTCCCCCTCGCCGAAAACATGGTGCCTGATCTGCCCCTTGGCATCGACGAAATAGAGCGCCGGCCAGTAGCTGTTCTGGAATGCCTGCCAGATCCGGTAGTTGTTGTCGATGGCGACGGGATAGTCGATCTGGAAGTCCTTAAGGGCTCCCTTGACGTTGTCGATCTTCTTCTCAAAGGCGAATTCCGGTGCGTGTACGCCGATGACGACCAGCCCCTGATCCCGGTATTTGTCCGCCCAGGCTTTGACGTAGGGGATGGTGCGGATGCAGTTGATGCAGGAATAGGTCCAGAAATCGACCAGCACGACCTTGCCACGCAGTAGCTCCGCGGTCAGCGGCGGCGAGTTCAGCCACGCGACGGCGCCATCCACAGAAGGAAACCGGCCTTCGACTGGAAGCTTGCTCTTGAAACGAGGCTTTACGGCAGCCATCATCGGTGTGTTGCTGGCCACCATCGTTGCGGCCTGCTCCTGGCGATCGGCGTTGAATTTGTCGAGAATGGCCTGCTCGAATGTCGAGGTATTGGCATAGGACAAGCGTGCCAGAAATCCTGTGTCCAAGCCAAACGCAATCGCCGCGACGCCGGCGAGGACTGCTGCACCAAGCATCCGGCGTACTCTTTCACCGGAGCCGAGCGAGCTCTTCATGGCTGCGAAGACCCTGTTGCCAGCCCGAAGCGCAACGGCGAGCGATGTTGCCGCGCCTGCTGCATAGGCCAGAAGCAGCAAGGTCGTATTAGCATTCGCCCCCTGCAGGGCAGCGCCCGTCAGGACCAGGCCGAGGATCGGGCCGGCGCAGGGCGCCCACAATAGTCCGGTTGCGATGCCAAGAACCAGTGAGCTACCAACTACGGAGGAACGCCCGCCATCGGCCGAATTCATGAGCCTGTTTCCCAAGGCTACGATCGGCCGGGTCAGGATGTCGGCTGCTTGCGGCGAGGCAAGGGTCACGCCGAAAATGGCTAGCAAGACAATGGCAGCATAGCGCCCATATTCGTTGGCGTGGACGGCCCAGCCGCCACCGACGGCCGCAAGCGTCGCAACTGCGGCAAAAGTTATCGCCATGCCGGTGAGCATCGGCAAGCCGCTTCTGACGAAAGGCTGCCCGGTGCGGGTGAAGACAAAGGGGAGAATAGGGAGAATGCACGGGCTGAGGATCGTCAGCACGCCTCCGAGATAGGCAATGACAAGAAGTGTCATCATCGTTTCCTTTCAAGGATTGATCGGGCGCCGGGGCGCAATGGCTGGTGAGCAGCCATTGACCGCATAAGGGGGAGCTGACGTATCCCCCATGTGTCCCGATCGGGCGAAAGTGTAACGAAGTGTTCGAAGAGAGTGGGCCGCTACGTTGGGATACAAAGGTAGCGCGGCCTTAAACCCATCAGCGGAGGGAGATTTCCGCCGACAGCCCGCCGCCCTCGCGGTTGCGCAATGCGAGCGAGCCGCCGATCGCCTGTGCAAGCTGTCCGGCGATCGCCAAGCCCAGTCCGGTTCCCCCGGTTCCTCGGCTTCGGGATTGTTCGAGCCGGAAGAAGGGCTGCATCACGGCGTCGAGTTGGTCCTCCGGAATGCCGGGACCGCGATCGAGGACTTTTATAAGGACTGTTCCGGTGCTGTCCTTCTGCACGGATATCTCCGCGGTGCCTGCGAATTTCAACGCATTGTCGATGAGATTTGTCAGGATCCGCCGGAGCGCATGCGGCCGGGTGATAATGGCACCATCGACCTTGTCGGCGACCATCACCGCCTTGCCGGTGTCCTGGTAGTCATAGGCGAGGCTCTCGACGAAGGAGCCGATGTCTATGCGGGAGGGTTTCTCGGTGTTTCCGTGGGCGCTGCGGGCATAGGCCACCCCTTCATGGACGAGGCGCTGAATTTCGGCAAGGTCCTGGACCAGTTTTTCCTTTTCGGGCGAGTCTTCCGCGATCTCGGCGCGAAGCTTCATGCGCGTAATCGGCGTTTGAAGATCGTGCGAGATTGCCGCGAGAATCTGCACCCTTTCTTCGAGATAATGAGCGATCCGGTCGCGCATCGCATTGAAAGCGCGGGCGGCGTGGGCAACTTCACTCGGGCCTGCTTCAACCAAACGCGGCGTCTTCTTGTTCGGGTCAAGCGCGTCGGCGGCGTTGGCCAGATCAGCAAGCGGACGGAGCGCCTGCCGGACGACCAGCCAGGTGCAGAGAATGAGGAGACCGAGTTGCAGGAGCAGAACAATGGGCAGCCATTGAGCCATCGGCATGATGGGTGCGGGGTTGACGTCGATCGTCAGCGGATTGCCGTCGCTCAGGGTCAGGTGGGCTTGGAGGCGCTTGCCGTCACCAGGTATCGACTCGAACCGGATGGGAAAGCGTTCACCGACGGCATCCTGAATTTTTCCGGCAATCTGCTTGCCCTGATCAGTCAGGCTGGGCACGCCGGGAAGGCCTGGGCCAAGCACAAATCGATAGGTCCCGCGATCGAGGCGGTCCAACCAATCGGCGCGCTCGGCCGCCGGCAGCCGGTCGAGAACGGCGATCGAGGTCGCCACATCGTTCTCCAGCGTGTTGAGCATCACCGCTTTGGCCGTGATATAGCGTTCCAAGGACTGGACGCTGAAGGTAAGCCCCTGCGCAAGCATCAAGCCGGCGAGAAGGATCAGAAACAGCCTCGATCCCAAGGTCCGAGGCCAAGGCCTAAACCCCCGTAACCCTGCCACGACGCTCATTGGCGGAGCTCGGATATTTCGACCGCCATTGCGAAAACATAGCCTTCGCTGCGCACGGTCTTGATGTATTCGGGCTCGCGCGCGTCGTCGCGGAGGCGCTGGCGTAGCCGGCTGACCAGAAGGTCGATCGAGCGGTCAAACAACTCGGCATCCCGCCCTTGCGTGAGGTTTAGGAGCTGATCCCGGTTCAGGACACGTTGCGGATGGTCGACGAAGACGCGGAGCAAGCGATATTCAGCGCCGCTGAGCGCTATGGCGGTTCCTTCGCGGTCGAGCAAGTTGCGGCCGGTTGTGTCAAGCCGCCAATCGCCAAAGGACAAAAGCTGACCGACCTCCGTCACCTGGAGATTTGGCGGAAGCATACGGGTCCGACGTAGGATGGCCTTGATACGGGCCAGGAGTTCGCGTGCGGCAAAGGGTTTTGCCAGATAATCATCCGCGCC
This sequence comes from Rhizobium mayense, assembly GCF_030272705.1. Lineage (GTDB taxonomy): Bacteria > Pseudomonadota > Alphaproteobacteria > Rhizobiales > Rhizobiaceae > Rhizobium > Rhizobium mayense. The sequence continues at coordinate 85,070 of NZ_JARFYM010000015.1, forward strand.
CATCTCCAGTCCGATGATCCGGTCCGTTTCGTCGTCGCGCGCTGTCAGCATCAGAATCGGCGTCGACTTATGCTTGCCGGCACGCAGCTCCCGGCAAAGAACCAGGCCGTCATCGCCGGGCATCATCACGTCGAGGACGATGAGATCGACGGCGTTTGTTTCCAGAAACGCCCGCATATGCCGGCCGTCCGCCGCGACGGTGGTGCGCAGTCCGTTCTTCTTGAGATAGTTCGAGACCAGCTCACGGATTTCGCGATCGTCATCGACGATCAAGATGTGGTCGATATGATCCATCGTCAGGTGCCTCTTTTCTCCGGAACGGCGCAACAGCAATTTTTGACGGCAGCTGGATGCCCCTGAACGGATTGTTGCCGGCAGGTCAACAATGCCGCCGCTGTTCAGACCGGGCAACCGCATTTCGCCTATCACATTAATAATGATGATAAAACAAATGTATAGGCGTTTGCCGGGATGGGTATCAAGGGGAGCTTTAGCCCCCCGATGGGGCCAGCAGCGGTATTTTATACCACTGCTGGCGATCTGCTCGGAGGATTAGAATTTATCGACATCGATGATTGCCTGGGCAAATGCCTGCGGCGCTTCCTGCGGCAGGTTATGGCCGATGCCGCCCTCGATGGTTCTATGCTCGTACTTACCCGCGAATTTATTGCGATAGGCTGTGGGTTCGGGATGTGGGGCGCCGTTCGCGTCGCCCTCCATGGTAATGGTGGGCACGCTGATCACCGGAGCCTTTGCCAGGCGCTTTTCCAGATCGTCATATCGCGCTTCGCCTTCTGCGAGACCCAGCCGCCAGCGATAGTTGTGAATGACGATGGCGACGTGATCCGGATTGTCGAAGGATGCGGCGCTGCGATCGAAGGTCGCGTCGTCGAAATTCCACTTCGGCGAAGCGATCTGCCAGATGAGCTTGGCAAAGTCGCGCCGGTATTTGTCGTAACCTTCTCGGCCGCGTTCCGTGGCAAAATAATACTGGTACCACCATTGGAGTTCAGCCTTCGGCGGCAGCGGTGTCTTGCCGGCTTCCTGGTTGCCGATCAGATAACCGCTGACGGACACCATGGCCTTGCAACGTTCCGGCCAGAGCGCGGCGAGAATGTTGACCGTTCGCGCACCCCAATCGAAACCGCCGAGGATCGCTTTCTGAATTTTCAGAGCGTCCATCAAGGCAAGAATATCGACGGCCACGACCGACTGCTGGCCATTGCGGGCCGTATCATTTGAAAGAAAGCGCGTCGTGCCGTAGCCGCGCAGATAGGGAATGATCACGCGGTAGCCCTGCGACGCCAGCAAAGGAGCGACGTCGACGAAGCTGTAGATATCGTAGGGCCAGCCATGCAAAAGAATGATTGGCGGACCATCGGTGGGGCCGGCCTCGGCATATCCGATATTCAGCACACCGGCATTGATCTGCTTGAGGGCGCCAAAGGTCGTATTGCTTCCCGGCTTGACCGCGGGCAGAGCCGACGGCTTGGTCTCAGCCTGCGCCTGCGCGACGCCGAACATACCGAACTGCGCGGCGGCGATGGTCATGGCTGCGGTGCCGAAAAAACGGCGGCGTTGATGATTGATATCTTCAGACATTGATCTCTCTCCAGGTGGATCCGGCGTGGTCATGAGAAAATCGCCTCCATGTATCCGTGATGTGTCACGATCCCACAGGCTTTGAATGCCGATGTAGCTATTGGACCTTCGGATACAATTGGATACAAACGACCGCGTCTTCTTGGTCAGCTTCTCCACCTGCCCGGCTGCGCCTCGAATCTGCGGCGGCTTTTTTACCGCGGTGGTTCTGTGAGCGGAAGCAGCGATATCAGCCGGAATTCATGAAGCCGACGTGAGATTAGTGCGGCCCCGGGGCGCGGCGGCCATGTCGTGAACGGTACGCCAGCTAGCGGCAGCCACAAAGCCGTCACTCCGTAGTCTGCAGATTGCCACGCTATTGCCCCATAGAAAACGTTTGAGGGTCACATTCTCGCCGGTTCATTCCTCAACCCTAACGCACGGCTTCATCAATGCGATATGCCGCCTTCACTCTGCGCCGTCAAAGAGGCGTTCTCTCCCGCGCTACTAACGAGGAATGAAGATGATCACTCGCTATATTACCGCTACATCATTGACTGCTGCAGCTTTGAGTTTGCTATTTCTCAGCAATCCGGCGTCCGCACAGCAGGCAACACAAGACCAGCAGCCTGCCCAAGGGCAGCAGCCTACTCCGCAACAGCCTACCCCAGGGCAACCAAATAGCCAGGGTGCGGCTATAAGCGATCAGAAAATTGAGGCTTTTGCCGTCGCGTATCTGCAGGTGGACAAGATCAGGCAGGAATACTCAGCCAAGATCGGAGCAACGCCGGATGCGACCGCGAAGCAACAGCTACAGGCCGAAGCTGGCAAACAGATGGTACAGGCTGTCCAGACCTCGCCCGGCATGTCCGTCGAGGAATACAACACAATTCTGACTGCTGCGCAGAAGGATCCTGCGCTCGTTAAGAAAGTTCAGGAAAAGATCCAGCAGGCCGCTCCCGCACAGCAATCGGGATCAGGACAGCAGTCCGCGCCGCCCGCACAGCAGTAAGCTGCGGCTAGGATCAAAAAGCAAATTGATCGACAACTCCAGCCGCGTCGAGCATCGTATTCTCGACGCGGCGTCGGCCGTCGTGATTTTCGTCGCAATCGCATAGACGGAAAACATCCTAATTAGTTTTTTGCACATTCCATCCTGGCCGAGAGTTCCCCGCGGGGAACACTACCGCACGGCAGTTGCCAGTGGCGACAGAATCGGGCTACCCCGCACCTACGCCAAATATCAGTAATATCGGCGCTCCGCGTAACTACGCGACCCTTCATCAAACGTTAACCATCGAGGCGCTTAGTACTCTGGCCAAAACGGGAGAGAGCCGTGACACGACATTTGAGCAGCCTCGCCTTCATGCAGACATTCTCAGCCAAGCTGGATGTCGCCTTGGGAAATCTCAGCATTGCGCAGTATCCCCCGGATGCCCGCCGGACGATGCGCAAATTCACCTCCTCCGAAGTGGCAGCACTCCTCAACGTTACGGAGGCCTATATCAGGCAGGTTTCGCTGAAAGAGCAGGGGCCATCTCCCGAAGTCGCAAACGGCCGGCGCTTCTATTCGATGGAGCAGATCCTCGAACTGAGGATGCATCTGGCGCAAAATGGCCGAAAGAAGTGGATGAATCCGCGGCGGGTGGGCACCGAACAATGCCAGATCCTGGCGATCACCAATTTCAAGGGCGGCTCCAGCAAGACCTGCACCACGATCCATCTCGGGCATTATCTTGCCTTGAAAGGTTATCGCGTGCTTGCGGTGGATCTCGATCCGCAGGCCTCGTTGACCACCCTTCATGGCAGTCTGCCTGATTTCGATTACCGCGAAGGCGACACGCTCTATTCGGCTATTCGCTTCGAAGATCCTCTCCCCACCGAGCAGGTCATCCATCACACTCACATCGCGGGTTTTGATGTTATCTGCGCCGGTCTTGAACTGACGGAATTCGAGACCGCAGTTGCTCTGGAAATGCGCAAATCCGGCGGCACGAGCTTCCTGCTGCGCGTATCGCAAGCATTGGAGCAGGTTGCGGATCGCTATGACATCATTCTGATGGATTCGGCACCGTCACTGAACTTTCTTACCCTGTCGTCCCTCACGGCGGCGACGGGCGTTCTGATACCCGTTCCGGCCCATATGCTCGATGTCGACTCGACCGCAAAATTTCTGGAGCTTGCCGGATCCTACATGCAGATCCTCGAGCAAGTGGGGACCTCGGCGCAATGGGATTTTGCCAAATTTTTAATCACCAAATTTGAGCCGAACGATCATCCGCAAGCGAATATGACGGCGCTCATGCGCCAGGTTTTCGGCAAAGACCTGCTTTTGAATTCGGTGATCAAGTCGACCGCTGTTGCAGATGTGCTGACCTGGAAGCAGAGCCTTTATGAAGTGCAGCGGGCAAGGTTCTCCGCTCCGAAGACCTATGACCGGGCAATCGAATCGATCAACGCCGCAAATGCCGAAATCGAAGAACTTTTTTGGAAAGCATGGGGGCGCGAATGAGCAGAAAAGACTCCAAAGGCATGTTTGCGAACGTCCTGGTCGGGTTAGGCCAGGAGGCAGCGTCTACGCCGCTTGCGACGTCGGCGTCCCCGCATCTTCAGAAGGTCGCTGCCGGCGTTCGGCAGCTTCAGGAGCGCGGCGAACTTGCCGACAAGCTGCTCCGGGACGCGGATCATATTATCGAACTCGATGTGGACGCGGTTTTGCCGTCGCACATACCTGATCGGTTCGACGGCGCTTACGATGCCGACAGGCTCCAGGATCTCCTGCAGTCGATGCGTGAGCACGGACAAACCACTCCAGGCCTGGTTCGGCCCGTCAGCGGGCAAGGGGGCAAATTTCAGATCGTCTTCGGACGGCGGCGTCTTGCCGCCGCGAAACTCCTCGGCGTCAAGTTCAAAGCAATCATCCGTGATCTTTCAGACGAACAGGCAATCGTCATCCAGGGCGAAGAGAATGCCAATCGCGACGACCTGTCCTTCATTGAAAAATGCGTTTTCGCCCTCGGCCAGGAAGAAGCAGGATTCAAGCGCGAGGTGATCTGCGCCTCGCTGGCCACGGGAAAGTCGCACATCTCCGAGATGCTTCAAATCGCAAAGAGCTTTCCGAAGACGGTTCTGGCAGCCATTGGCTTTGCTCCGGAAACCGGCAGGCGGCGTTGGGCACAACTGGCGGAGCGCTGGAGCGCAAATGCTGATGCCGCGAAGATTGCCGAGCGGATTCTGGCGGAACCGGCTGCCCGGTCGCTATCCAGCGATGACAGATTTTCTGCGGTGTTGAATGCGGTCTCCGTGGCCGAACGCGCGCCCATAGCCGCCGTCGATCGCGTCCAGGAGGTCGTCTCCAGGGGAATGACCCTTGCTACGGTGAATTACGCCAAGACGGGAACCAAGCTTACGTTCACGAAAGCTGTCTCCGACGATTTCGTAAATTACCTGCTGCGCCGCATAGAGGAATTGCATGATGAATATCTCGGCGAAGCGCAAACGACCGCGCGGAACCAAACCGAGATACGATAGATCTGGACATAAGTCGGCGAGGGTGCTTGGCTGGCCTGGGTATTTTGACGATCAGGTCGTCATTTGGCGGGAAACGACATGGCGCCGGAAACGGACGATCAGGAAAAAATCGATGCGACCTTTCGCAACGGATCGTTGACCGCTGTCGGCATCATCGTCGGTTTCTCACTGAGCTTCATCAATCGCTGGGTTTCCAACCCGAACGACTGGAGTTGCATCGACATTCTGCCGATGACGGTGATGGTTGTCGGAATAGCTGTGCAGGTAAAGGTCTTTGCCGATCTGCTTGCACGGGATTCGCTGCTGGTGGTCAAATACGACCGCGCCCGCCGTCTATTTCTGATTGGAGTGATCATCGTAGCCGCTGGCATCGCTCTCGCCCTTGCCAACGACATCCTTGGCATCAGCAGTCAGAAGATGCTCGGTTAGACTGTTGCCGCTTCTTCGGGCCCGATCCGGCGATCGTGCTAGATCCGTCGAAGAGCAATATCGCTCGTTATTACCGATTTGCCGGTTTTCGGATCGCGGTCGATCGTTCGCAGATTGAGGCCACTGCCGCCGACTTCCTGTATCGTCATCTTCGCCGTCCGGTTGCCGTTAACCTCTTTTGCCCAGTGAACGGCAAGATCGATGGTATTGCCCTGGCGCTTTCCGGACAATCCTGAACGTCCCCCCGCCGGGCCGACATAGACGCCGTTATATTGCGTGCCACTCACTCTGAGATCGGCAGAGATCGGGCGGCTCACGACGAGCATGCCGCGGCAATTGCCGCGCATGGAGAGCGAAGGCCCGCTTGTTGTTAGTGCAAAGGTGCATGCGACGTTGATCGGTGACGTCCCGATCCGACGGAGGATAGTCCCCTTGCCAGTCCATTTTCCCTGGAGGGATTGCAAAAAATCGCTTTCATCTGCGGCGGCCAAACTTGGGAAAAGGCCGACGGACAAAATCAGGAGGACGCGAGCGAAGCACTGCATGACGGAACCCCCAAATGACGAATTTTCCTCAACGCGCATATGTTCGTATAGTTCCTTGTATTTTGCACGCGGATACTCATTGTCGTCGACTATCGCCCGGAAAGATGGAGTAAGGAAGTTGGCCTACTCTTCCGGCCCTCAGTTGTGGTAAATTAAAATTGCTTGGGCAATCGCGGGCCGGGACTTTTGCGGCTCCGCCCAATTTAATTTTGAGCTCATTTACGACTGCTAATACAGCGCCTGGCGGTGCCGCGGGAGTGCGGTCCCGTTCCGTTTGGGGCAGGGCGACCAGATACGAAGCCGGTCCGAACGAAAAAGCCTTAGCAGCATGCCGAACTAGGTCTTCAAAGTCATGGAGCGGTGGGATCAATGGCTCATATCATCATCATCAATCCGCGTTTCGAAACCTCCTATTGGGGCATGGAACACGCGCTTCCGTTGTTTGACGTAAAAGCGAATCTTCCCGTCGCCTGCCTGCCTCTGCTGGCGGCGCTCACGCCGGCCGAACACACTGTCACGCTCGTGGACGAGAATGTGGAACCGATCGACTACGATCTCTGCGCGCAAGCGGACATCGTCGCGCTGACAGGCATGATCGTCCAACGGTTCCGGATGAAGGAAATTTTGACGGAGCTCAAAGGGCGCAATTGTTTCACCGTCGTCGGAGGACCGTGGGTCACCGTAAAGGAAGACTATTTCGAGGGGCTAGTGGATGTCACATTCATCGGCGAGGCCGAGGAAACCTGGCCACAATTCCTGCTCGAATGGAAAGAGGGCCGTCATGTCAGGCGCTACGAGCAATCCGACAAGACCGACATGAGCAAGGTGCCGATCCCGCGTTTCGATCTGTTGAAGATGGATGAATACGCGCTCGGCAGTCTCCAGTTCTCGCGCGGTTGTCCATTCACCTGTGACTTTTGCGACATCATTGTCGTGTTCGGGCGCAAGCCGCGGATCAAGACCAGCTCACAGATCATCGCCGAGATGGAGGCATTACTCTCAGCCGGAATGGATACGGCATTTATCGTCGACGACAATCTCATCGGCAACAAGAAGGCGATCAAGGAGGTTCTCCGCGAAGTCGTAGCCTGGCAGGAGCGTAACCACTATCCGATGACGTTCCTCACGGAAGCCTCGATCGATCTCGCCGACGATGACGAGCTGATGCAGCTCATGGTCGATGCCAATATCCGTATTGTCTTCATCGGCGTCGAAACACCGAACGAAGCGGCGCTGCGAGAGACCAAGAAGCTCCAGAATCTTCGAAAAGGCGGGACGATGCTGGAGAAGATCCATGCGATCCAAGAGACGGGCATGGAAGTGTGGTGCGGCATGATCTTGGGTTTCGATAGCGACGACACGACGATCTTCGACGCCCAGCGCATCTTCATCAAGGACGCGCGGATCGTCAATGCGATGATCGGCATGCTGGCCGCCATTCCCAAGACGCCGCTTTATACGCGCCTCGAAAAGGAAGGACGGCTGGACCACGCCGATCCCCCGGCTTACGGCACCAACGTCATTCCCCTCAATCTCAGCCGGGAAACTTTGCGCGACGGCTATCTCTCGGTGTTGAGCGACCTTCACCAACCCGCCGCTTATTTCGATAGACTGGACGCGCTCTATCTCGATGCCCGTATTCAACCGGAGCGGACGCGGCTGCGCCATCTGCGCCGCCATCCCATCCGCCTGATTGCCTTAAATCTGATGTGGGCTTTTGAAGCCGCCGGTATCTTCACAAGATTGATGCGCCGAGTACAGGAGGCGGACTTGCGCAATATCTATCGTCAACGCCTCTGGAAACTCCTGCTGCGCCGTCGTTCTCCGGTGATCCTGCAGATCTATGCCATCAAATGCGCCATGCACTATCACGCGCACAAGATGGTCCAGCAAATGCAAACCGGCGGCGACATCGTCAATTCGTTCTGACTGGAGACCCAGATCGGCGCATAGGACCTGATTAGATCCCCGAAGCCGGTCCAGCGCTGGACGATTAGATCGCCTAGGAAGAACGCTGGGCAAGGTTTCATCAGACAGATAACCGCCTTCACCGGCTTGGCGCAGTTTCATGCGGCCGACGCGGCGCGCATCGGGTGTTGTCAAATCCACACAGTTCGCCAAAAACGCGCACGAACTGACGTAAGGTGAGTTCTAATTTTCCGTGCATTAACTCGACCTCTGGTATGACACGGGCGAGCCGATGATTGGCCGCACCCCCTCCCAGGTGCTGTTCCCCCTGAAACGATGATTTGTCGATGAGCAAGAGCTGTCTTGCTCATCTGTATGGCTTTGGCTTGAGGAAATTTGCATGGCGCGCAGGACGCTGAGTGACACGTTTTCTGTAAGACTTATGGCATCTATGATGGTCGTATCGTCCGTCTTCTACGCCTCCCCGGGCGCAGCGCAACAGCCAGACGGCAGTGCGGCGGCGCCGGCTGCCTCAACTGCGGAAAAGAGCGCCTCGAACGCAGCCGCAGGGCAGCAACCAGCGCCGCAGGCGCGCGTGGAGAAATTCGACGACTGGTATTATCGCTGCGTCGACGCCAAGGCGGCGGACGGTTCGGCTGCGACGAGCTGCGAAGTGGCGCAGATCGCCACGGTGAAGCAGGGCGATCAGGACGTCAATATTCTGACGCTGGCGATCGCCAAGGCACCGGCTCCGCTGGCGGCGCAGAAGGGCGGCAAGACATCATCCTCCGGCGATCTGATACTGACGGCACTCGTGCCGCTCAACATGTATCTGCCGGCCGGGCTCGGCGTCGATGCCGGCGACAAGCCGGTGGTCCAGCTTGCCTACCGCAACTGCAACCAGGCCGGTTGCTGGTCGCAGCAGAAACTCGATGCCAAGATGGTCGCCGCCTTTGAGAAAGCAACGGACGGCATCGGCCATGTGCAGATGATGAATGGCCAGAAGGTCAACATCAAATTTTCGCTGAAAGGCTTGGCGGCAGCACTCGACGCGCTGCAGAAGCCTGCGTCGAACTGACAGGGCAAGCCCGGACGATCCCATGACACCGGCCTGGCGACCGACGCCTGCCCAACGTGGCCTTCTCTCCGCGGTGCGTACTTGCGGCTCCGCTGCCGTCGGCGCGCTGCTCATCGCCGCCTTGGCCGCATCGACGGTAGCCGCCCAGCAATCGCCGAACGATGATTTTGCCCGTCGTCGGGCGCTGCAGAATGAGGAGCAGCGCCTCGACGCGCTGCGCAAGAGCACACCGAAGCCAGCGCAGCAGCTCTCCGACCAGCAGAACGCCGGGGCTGCGCAAAAGGGCGGGCTCTGCTTTGCGATCACCGATATCGAGGTGGAGAGGGTCAGACAATTCCCGGATACCGTGATCAACAAGATCACGGCGCCCTACCGCAACCGCTGCATCGGCGTCGGCGAGATCAACACGCTGTTGCGCGATCTGACCTATGTCTACCTCGACAAGGGTTTCGTCTCTTCGCGTGTCTACGTTCCGGCGCAGGATATCGCCAAGACTAAGGTCCTTCGGCTGGTCGCGATCGAAGGCACGCTTGCTGACATCTACATCAACGGCCAGCCGGCACTGGGCTCTGGCATGCTAGCCTCCGCCTTTCCCGGCATGAAGAACCATATCGTCAATCTGCGCGACATCGAGCAGGGCCTCGACCAGATCAACCGGCTGAATTCAAATAACGCCAAGACTGCGATGCTGCCGGGTAAGATCAGCGGCACATCGATCCTCAACATCGAGAACAAGCCCAGCCATCCCTGGCACCTCTCCTTCGGCAACAGCAATCTCGGCCAGGAACAGACCGGCTATTCCAAAAGCTCGGCCTCGGTCGGCTACGATAACCTCTTCGGCGTCAATGATAAGTGGAGCCTTGGCTACGAGCATACGGGACCGGATTATCCTTGGCGCAACGACGGCCAGGGCAGGAGCGACAGTTACACCGGCAATGCCAGCGTTCCCTACGGCTACTGGACCTTCTCGCTGAACGGCAGCTGGTACGACTATCACAGCTCCGTTCCCGGCAATTTCGGGACCTTGCAGACGTCGGGCGACAGCAAGGAGCTCGGGGTCGCTGCCAATCGCGTCATCTTCCGCGACAAGGATTCGATCACCACGCTCAACAGCGGCCTGACTTACAAGGAAACGAACAACTTCCTGCTCGGCAGCAAGATCGAGGTCGGCAGCCGCCGATATACGGTCGGCGATTTCGGCATATCGCATTCGCGCCGCATGCTTGGCGGCCTTTGGGTTTTCGATCTCTCCTACGATCACGGGCTTAACCTGTTCGACGCCGTCGATCCAGGCGATGCCGGCGCAGGCGACGCGAATCCGCGTTTTTCCAAGTTCACCGGCACTGTCACCATGAACCGGCCGTTTGCGCTCGGCGACCAGCGCTTCGAGGTCGATTCGATCCTTACCGGACAATATTCACCGGATAATCTTTTCGGCGCCGAGCAGATTTCGCTAGGCGGCTATTCCACCGTCCGCGGCTCGCGCGAGACCATGCTTTACGGCAACAACGGCTTCTTTATCCGAAACGATCTCGTCTGGCGCACGCAGCCCTTCGCTAACAATGCCGGTCCCGCGAAAATATTCGGCGAGCTGCACCCCTATGTCGGGCTCGATTACGGGCGGATCGCCTCGCAGACGCGCTATCAGATCGAGGGCGGTGACATGCTCGGCTGGACTGTCGGCGCCAAGCTCGCCGGCGGCAATCTCAATCTCGATATCGGCTATTCCGACGTGCTCGCGGGCACGATCGGCAAAAAGGATGGAGGGCTGCTCTTTGTCAGCGCTTCGGTACGATGGTGATCAATATTAGGAGGGAAATCATGAATTTATTCATTCGAAAAGGCAGCAAAACGACGCTTTTGGCATCGCGTTCGGCGGCTGCACTTCTTTGCTGTGCAATCGCACTTTCAAGCTGCGGAGGCCGCGACGCGCATCCGATCGCCTCCACCAATGTGGGCGACGGCGGGCTTGATTGCGGCGGGATCTCGCGCGAATTCGCAGCCAACGAACGCCAGGTTCTGGCAACCGTCAAGGAGCGTTCGCAAGCTCAAGGCAAAAACATCATTCTAGGCGCCACCGGCGTTCTTCTCTTCTGGCCGGCGCTATTCTTCATGGATCCCAAATCACCCGAGAAGATCGAGATCGACGCCTTGCGCAATCGCAACCAGGTGCTGACCGACCTCGCACGTTCGCGAAAATGTCCGGCGCCCAAGTCGCAATTGGACGAAGTCTACAAGAAGCTCGACGGCGGCGTGAAGACGCCCCCGGCCAAGAGAGATGGTTGAGGCGCCGCGATGATGTCTGCGTTTTTAGCGAGAAATCCGACTGATCTTAAGGTTTGGTTGGGCCGGTGCATGTCTTGCGGCCTCGCGCTGCTTCTTTTGACGATGCTCGCCTCCTGCGTTACCACCGATCCGCGACTGGTGGCTGCCCTCCAGCAGAGCTCGGTCCGGGAGATTCGCATCGAGACGGCTCCCGACGTGAAGATGACCGGCCTTTTCACTGAAGGCAAACCTGACCCCCAATTGCCTATGGTTGTGCGGACGCTGAAGACGGCCATGGAGAAGGAGCTGACCGGCCTGCCTGGGGGACCCACGTATGCACGGCTGGTCGTCACCCTGCACGTCGTCGATTTGAGCACCAAGGCTGGTCGCATCCTCATTCACAGCGACAGTGACATTGCGGGAACGGTCAGGCTGGAAGACGCCAAGACCGGTCGCCTCATAGCGGAAAATCCGGACGTCGTGGGAAGCAATTCCGGGATGAGAGGTGAAGGGCTCGGTATAGTCGTGGCCATGGCCGTTAATGCGGCCGAGACAGTGGGGCCGGAAGATATCCTGGCCCAACGCCTGTCGAACGACTTTACGCGCCGAGTCAAGGCCTGGCTGCTCACCAAGAAGTAAAGCGAACTGTGCGATCGCGGCACGGGCAGGCCCTGCTGCGATCGCACCAAATAACAGATTTTTTGTTTTAAATCCATTTACCTCATTCCCATGCCGACGTTGACCCCATCCCGAAGCCGTGGTCTCGCTCTGCATGCCACCACAACCACGGCGGTATTCAGCCGTCGCAAAAATCAAGCACCGGAAGGCATGCCATGAGCAGGACGATCGTGCGGCGTAAGCCTGCGACAGCAGAATGCGGCAGTAAAGCAGGCGAGGGCCTTGCCCGTCGGCTCATGTGTTTTGCCCATCAGTCGCTGGCACTTACGCTGAGCGGCCTGCTGATATTCCAGCCGATGGTCGCCAATGCCCAGTCGATTTCGGCCAGCACGACGGCACCTGTTGCCAACCAGCCGAGCGTGGGTGCGGCTCCGAACGGCGCGCCGCTCATCGATATCGTCACGCCGAATGCGGCTGGGCTGTCGCACAACAAATACGACAATTTCAGTGTCGGAACTCAGGGCGCCATCCTCAACAATTTCAAGGGCGAGGTCGGCATTTCGAACCTCGGCGGCGCAACACCGGGCAATCCCAACATCAATGCCTCGAATCCGGCCTCCGTCATCCTCAACGAGGTCACCAGCGGCAACCGCTCGGCGCTCAACGGTCCGACGGAAGTGTTCGGTACAAAAGCCGACGTCATAATAGCAAATCCTAACGGAATCACATGCAATGGCTGCGGCTTCATCAACACGCCGCATGCCACCTTGACGACCGGCGTGCCCAATATCGGCGCCGACGGAAGCTTGAGCGGTTTCACCGTCAATGGCGGCGACGTCACCTTCGAGGGCACGGGCGGCTACTTCGCTGCCGGTCCGGGCGCGGTCGACCTCTTCGATGTCGTCTCCCGCAATATTCACGTCAACGGCCCGGTCTACGGCAAGACGCTGCGCCTGACGGCTGGCGCCAGCAACTACAACTACGCCACCGGCCAGGCGACGGCGCTGACGGCCACCTCCGGCACGCCGGAATACGCCATCGACGGGACCGCGCTCGGCGCCATGCAGGCGGACCGCATCAAGATGGTCGTCACCGCGAAGGGCGCCGGCGTCAACATGAGCGGCGACATGGCCGCCAACGCTGGAGACCTCACGCTGTCGGCGGACGGCAAGATCTCGATCGGCAATGCGTCGGCGAGGCAGGGCGTGTCCATTACCTCGAAGTCCAAGGTCTCGGCGGCCAAGGTGACCTCGAAGGCGAAGGTCGCCATTCAGGCCGATCAGGGCATCACCTTGCAATCGGTCGCCGCCGACGACGATATCGCCCTGTCGAGCGGCACAGGCCTGTTGAGCGTGACCGGTGACGTCAACAGCGCCACCAATGTCGTGATGATGTCGGCAGGCGGCATCTCCGGCGCGAATGTGACTGCCGGTGGAGCAACGACGCTGTCGGCATCGGCCGGCAACGTCAGCCTCACGGGAGCCGCCAACAGCAAAAACGCGCTGTCGATCACCGCAGCCTCCGGCGCGATCTCGGCCGCATCGCTGTTGACCTACGACAACATAGGCCTCAATGCCGGTCTCGATATCACCATTGCCGGCACTGTGTTCGCGCAAGGCAAGATTGCCGCCACCGGCCGTTCGATCTCAACCGGCGCCACCGTCTCCGGCCTCGACATCGCCGCCACCCAGGCGGATGTCAGCGGCAAAACCATGCTCACCAGCAGCGCCGATCTGCAACTGACGGCGACGGGCGGTACCGTCAATGCCGCAAGCCTGCTGTCTTCAGGCAATATCGCGGTCAATGCGACGTCGCTGACGGCCCAGACCATCTCAGGTCAGAGTGCCATCAAAATCAATGCCACCGGCGCGACGGCCGCAAACGGTCTCGTGAATGTCAGCGGCCAGATCCTGGGCGGCAGTGATATCGCCATCTCCGGGGCCAGCATTCAGGCGACGACAATCGCCTCCGGCGTCGATTTTACCGCCACGGATGCGGCGGGCGGCAATATCGCTCTCGGGACCGTCGGCACGCTCGATCTGACCGTCGCCGGCGCGATCGACGTCGATACACTGCTGTCGGCCGGCGATCTCACCGCTCAGGCCAACCTGCTGCAGGCCAACAATCTCACCAGCCACTGCAATGTCGACATCGATGGCGGCGTTGATGTCACCAGCCAACTGCTCTCCGCCGGCGCTATTACCATCAATGGCAACGCAAATGGCGTCAGCGCCGATCTTCTAGCCTCCGGTGTCGACTTTGCCGCGACCAAGGCGGCCGGCACTATCGTGCTGAGGCAGGGCAGCGATCTGAGGATCGACGACAGTGCCGGCGCCATCCAGGCCGGGACGATCCTGGCAGCCGGCGCCATCAATGCCGTCGGCCAGACGGTTGCCGCCGACACGATCACCGGCCACAAGGACATCACGCTCGCCGGCGCTACCGGCACGACGACGGGCAGCGGTCGCGTTGACATCAGCGGACAGATCCTTGGTGGAGGCAATGTCAGCATTTCCGGTTCGAGCATTGCGGCCGATGCTATTGTCTCCGGCGTCGATATCGCCGCTACCGATGCAGCCGGCGGCACGATTGTTCTGGGCGCGACGGCAGCCGAAACCGGCAATCTGACACTTGCAGCCTCCGGCGCACTCAGCGCCGGAACGCTGCTGTCCGCGGGCGATCTGACTGCCGACGGCACGACCATCACGTCCGACAATATCTCGGCCCACGGCGACATGACCCTCGGTGGCGCCATCACGGTTACCGACCAAATCCTCGGCTCCGGTAAGGTGCATATCACCGGCCAGAGGCTTTCCGCGCAGACTCTGGTCGCCGGCATCGACTTCGATGCCACCAATGCTGCCGGTGGGACTATCGTTCTCGGCCAGGCCGGAGATTTGACGGTCGCTGTCAGCGGCGCCGTTGCTGCGCCGACCATACAGGCCGCCGGCAATCTTGATGCGCGCGGCGCCAGCATTACCGCGGATGCGATTTCGGGCCACAAGGACATTAGCCTTTCCGGCGCAGCCGGCACGACGCCCGCGAGCGGTGGCGTGGACGTTAGTGGTCAGGTCCTTGGTGGCAACGACGTCACCATCTCAGGCTCCAGCATCAAGGCCGGCGCCATCGTCTCCAGTGTCGATTTCGCCGGAACGGCTGCCGCCAATGGCGCCATCGTCCAGACGACAAGCGGCGATCTAACACTTGCCTCGACCGGGATGGTTGACGCGGGAACACTCCAATCGGCAGGCGCACTTTCGGCGACGGGCGCCACCGTCACCGCAGATTCCGTCACGGCCCACGGCGACATGACGCTCGGGGGCGCCATTAGCGTAAGCGGACAGATTCTCGGTTCGGGCAACGTGCTGATCACCGGCCAGAGCTTGTCGGCGCAGACCCTGGTAGCCGGCATCGATTTTGATGCCACCAAGGCTGCCGGTGGCAATATCGTCCTTGGCCAGGCCGGCGACCTCACCGTCTCGGACAGCGGCGCGGTGGCGGCCTCGACGATACAGGCGGCCGGCGTCATCGATATCAGCGGCGCCACTGTCACAGCCGACGCGATCACCGGGCATAAGGACATCAGCCTTTCCGGCGCAACCAAGGTTAGTGGTCAAATCCTTGGTGGCGGCGACGTCAACATCTCTGGCTCCGGCATCAAGGCGGGCACCATCGTCTCCGGAGTCGACTTCGCGGCGACGTCCGCTAGCAGCGGCAACATCGTGCTTGCCGGCAGTGGCGACCTGACGCTGGCTTCGACCGGCAACATAAACGCCGGCACGCTGCTGTCGGCCGGCGATCTCAGCGCTGCCGGTGTCACCGTCACCGCCGGTGCGGTCACGGCGCATGGTGATGTCACACTTGGCGGCGCGATCAGCGTCAGCGGTCAGATTCTCGGCTCCGGTAATATATCGATCACCGGCCAAAGCCTGTCGGCCGAAACCGTCATCGCCGGTATCGACTTCAATGCGACAGACGCTGCTGATGGCAATATTGCGCTCGGCGGGACAGGTGACCTGACCGTCTCGGTCAGCGGCACGGCTGCGGCGTCGACCATACAGGCGGCGGGCGCTATCGACGTCAATGCGGCGGCCATCAGTGCCGATGCCATCACCGGCCGCAAAGGCATCGACCTTTCCGGTACGACAGCCGGAGGCGGTCGCGTGGATGTCAATGGTCAGGTCCTCGGCGGCGGCAACATCGACATCTCCGGTTCCAGCATCAATGCCGGCACGGTAGTCTCCGGCATTGACTTCGCTGCGACCGCCGCCGCCAACGGCAATATCGTCTTGGCCCGCAGCGGCGATCTGAGCCTCGTCTCGAACGGCAACATCACTGCCGACACGCTGCTGTCGGCAGGAGATCTCAGCGCCAGCGGAACAGCCATCACCGCGGACAGCCTCACAGCCCATGGCGATGTCACGCTTTCCGGTCCAGCCAGCACGACCACCGCAGGCGGTCGCATGGACGTAAGCGGTCAGATTCTCGCCTCCGGCAATGTGCTGATCAGTGGCCAGAGCCTTTTCGCCCAGACAGTCGTTGCCGGTATCGACTTCGCCGCCACCGATGCCGCGGGCGGCAACATCGTCCTTGGCCGGGCCGGCGACCTGATGGTATCGGTCAGCGGCGGCATCGCAGCGTCCACAATCCAAGCCGCCGGCGCGATCGGTGCGAGCGGCACCACCATCAGCGCGGATGCCGTCACCGGCCATAAGAACATTAGCCTTTCCGGCGCGACCACGATTGGTGGTCAAGTCCTCGGTGGCGGTGAGGTCAGCATCTCAGGTTCCAGCATCAAGGCGGGCACCATCGTCTCCGGCGTCGACTTTGCTGCGACGTCCAGAGGCGGCCGCAACATCGTGCTTGCCGGCAGTGGCGATCTGACGCTTGCTTCGACCGGCGCCATCGGCGCTGCCACGCTGCTGTCGGCCGGCGATCTCAGCGCTGCCGGCTCAACCATCGTCGCCAATGCCGTCACGGCGCATGGCGATGTGACGCTCGACGGCGCTACCAGCGTCAGCAGCCAGATTCTCGGTGCCGGGAATGTGCTGATCACCGGCGAGAGTCTGTCAACGCAGACTCTCGTCGCCGGCATCGACTTCGACGCTACCAATGCCTCCGGCGGCAATATTGTGCTTGGTCAGACCGGCGATTTGACGGTTTCGGTCAACGCGGCGGTGGCGGCTTCGACGTTGCAAGCCGCCGGCGTCATTAATGCGAGCGGCGCTACGATTACCGCCGACGCGATCACCGCCCACAAGGATATCACGCTCGCTGGCGCGACCGGCGCGACGACCGCAAGCCGTCGCGTGGACGTTAGTGGCCAAGTCCTTGGCGGCAACGACATCAGCATCGCCGGTTCCAGCATCAAGGCTGGTGCCATCGTCTCCGGCGTCGATTTCGCTAGGACGGCGGCCGCCCATGGTGCCATCGTCCAGACGGCAAGCGGCGATCTGACGCTGAGTTCGACCGGGGATGTCGATATCGGCACGTTGCTGGCGGCCGGCGCCCTCAATGCCAGCGGCACGACCGTCACGGCTGATTCCGTCACGGCCCACGGTGACATGATGCTCGGGGGCGCCATCAGCGTAAGCGGACAGATTCTCGGTTCCGGAGACGTGTCGATCACCGGCCAGAGCCTGTCAGCGCAAACCCTTGTCGCTGGCCTGGACTTTGATGCCACCGATGCCGCTGGCGGCAATATCGTCCTCGGTCAGGCCGGCGACCTCACCGTCTCAGACAGTGGCGCGGTTGCGGCCTCGACGATACAGGCGGCCGGCATCATCGATGCAAGGGGCGACACTGTCACAGCCGACGCGATCACCGGGCATATGGACATCAGCCTTTCCGGCGCGACCAAGGTTAACGATCAGGTCCTCGGTAGCGGCGACGTCAACATTTCTGGCTCCGGCATCAAGGCGGGCACCATCGTCTCCGGAGTCGACTTCGCGGCGACGTCCGCTAGCAGCGGCAACATCGTGCTTGCCGGCAGCGGCGATCTAACGCTTGCTTCGATCGGCAATGTCGACGCCGGCACGCTGCTGTCGGCCGGCGATCTCAGCGCTGCCGGCTCAACCATCGTCGCCAATGCCGTCACGGCGCATGGTGACGTGACGCTCGCGGGCGCTACCAGCATTACCGGCCAGATCCTTGGTGCCGGCAATATATCGATCACCGGCCAGAGCCTTTCGGCCCAAACCCTCGTCGCCGGCATCGACTTCGACGCCACCAATGCCTCTGGCGGTAACATCGTGCTCGGTCAGACCGGTGATTTGACCGTCAATGTCAGTGGCGGCGCTGCGGCTTCGACCATACAGGCTGCTGGTGCGATCGACATCAGCGGAGCGACGCTCGCAGCCGATGCGATTACCGGTCATAAGGACATCACGCTTGCCGGTGCTACCGGCACGACGACCGGAAGCGGTCGTGTCGATATCAACGGTCAGGTCCTCGGCGGCGGCAACGTCGGTATCTCCGGTTCCAGCATCACTGCCGGCGCCATCGTCTCCGGCGTCGATTTTGCGGCGACCGCCGGCGCCAACGGCAATATCGTGCTTGCCAACAGCGGTGACCTGACGCTGACCTCGGTCGGCAATATCAACACTGGTACGCTGCTATCGGCCGGCGATTTGAGTGCGACCGGCTCGACCGTCACTGCCGATGCCGTTACGGCGCATGGTGATGTGACACTCGGGGGGGCTATCAGCGTCCACAGCCAGATTCTCGGCGCCGGTAACGTGCTGATCAGCGGCCAGAGCCTTTCAGCCCAGACCGTCGTCGCCGGCATCGACTTCGGCGCCACGAACGCCTCAGGCGGCGACATCCTGCTTGGACCGACGGGCGACCTGACGGTCATGGTCGGCGGCAACGCCGCGGCATCGACCATGCAGGCCGCCGGCGCCATCGATGTCAGCGCGGCCACGGTGACTGCCGACGCGATCACCGGTCATAAGGACATCACCCTTTCCGGTGCTACCATCGTCAGTGGTCAGGTCCTGGGCGGAAGCGGTGTCAGCATCTCCGGCCCGAGCATCACCGCCGGCGCTATCGTCTCCGGTGTCGATTTTGCTAGAACGGCGACCACCGGCGGCATCGTCCAGACCGCCAGCGGCGACGTGTTGCTCACGTCGACGGGCGATCTCACCATCGGCACGCTGTTGTCCGCCGGCGATTTCACCGCACAAGCGATCGACCTGGCGGCCGGCAGCATTACCAGCCACGGTGCGGTCGATCTGAAGGCCAACGGCACCACCAGCGCAAACGGTCGCGTCGATGTCAGCGGTCAGGTGCTGTCGGCCAGCAACCTCTCGATCGACGGC
This sequence comes from Rhizobium mayense, assembly GCF_030272705.1. Classification (GTDB taxonomy): domain Bacteria; phylum Pseudomonadota; class Alphaproteobacteria; order Rhizobiales; family Rhizobiaceae; genus Rhizobium; species Rhizobium mayense. The sequence goes on from NZ_JARFYM010000015.1 coordinate 104,344, forward strand.
GGCAGCCTCAATGCCGGCCTTCTCGTTTCCGGCGTCGATTTTGCCGCAACCAATGCTACCGGCGGCAATATCGCCCTGGCGCCCTCCGGCGATCTGAACCTTACCCTCTCCGGCAATGTCACGGCCGGCACCATCCTTTCCGCCGGTGACTTTACGGCGACGGCGGCCGATCTTCAGGCCGGTAGCGTCACCAGCCACGGTAAGGTCGGCATTACTGGCGATGTCGATGTCACCAGCCAGATCCTGGCCGCCGGTGATCTCACTCTTAACGGCGGCGGCATCAGTGCGCCGGTGCTGATCTCCGGCATCGACTTTGCCGCAACCACGGCGACCGGTGGCAATATCGTGTTGGGGCAGTCCGGCGCCATGAACCTCACCGCGTCAGGCGATATCGTCTCGCAAACCATGCTGTCGGCAGGCGACTTCACCGCGCAGGCGAGCGATCTTCAGGCCGACAGCATCACCAGTCATGGCAAGGTCGCGATTACCGCAAGCGGCAACGCAGGGATTGGCGGCAATGTCGACGTCGCGAACCAGGTGCTTGCCGCCGGCAACCTCACCATCAGCGGCGGCGGCATAAGTGCGCCCACGCTGATCTCAGGCATCGATTTTGCCGCGACCAACACCGCCGGCGGCAATATCGTGCTCGGATCGTCCGGCTCGATGAACCTCATCGCCTCCGCCGGTATCGCAACATCGACCGTGCTGTCGGCCGGCACGATCGACGCCAGTGCGGCCACCATCACAGCCGGAGCGGTCACCGCACACGGAGATGTCACCCTTGCAGGCAGCAACAGCGTTAATGTCACGGGCCAGCTCCTCGCAGCCGACGACGTCGCGCTCTCCGGCCAGACCGTTCAGGTCGGCCAGGCCGTCACCGGCGTCGACTTTGCCGCCACCGCGCGATCATCAAACGGCGCCATTGCTCTTGGATCGGGTGGAGATCTCGACATCGTTGCGGCCAGTGCCGCAGCCGGCACGCTGATTGTCGCTGGTAGTCTCGACGTCACGGCGAGCGCGTTTACGGGCGGCAACGTCACAAGCCATGGCGCCGTTGCGATCGGTTTGTCCACCAATCCTGGCGCCGTTGCGATCAACGGCCAGCTTCTCGGCGCCAGCTATGTCTCGATCACAGGATCTGGTATCAGCGGCAATGTCATCGTTGCCGGCGTCGATTTTGCCGCCACCAGCCAATCGGCGGGCGGCAATATCGTTCTCGGTCAGGTAGGCGATCTGACGCTGAAGGCCACGTCCGGCAACATCTCTACCAATAGCCTGATCGCTGCCGGCAGCATCAATGCCAATGCGGCGAACAATGTCAGCGCCAACACCGTCGCCCATGGCGACCTCTCAGTGAATGCCGGCAACGCGATCACGCTTAGCGGCCAATCGCTTACCGCTCGCAACGTCAATCTTGCTGCCCGGTCGATCACGATCAACACCCTGGTATCGGGCGTCGACTTTGCCGCCACGGGTGCGGCGCCCGGCGGCAGCCTGATGCTGCAGCGCGGCGGCGCGATGACGCTTGCCGCCTCCAGCGGCAGCATCAATGCCAACGTGCTGCTCTCCGGCGGCAGTCTTGCCGCCACGGCAACGCAGAACATCGGCTATGCCAGCCTGCAGAGCCTCGGCAATGCCACGCTAACCGCGCCCGGCACTATCAGCTATACCAGCACCACCCGCGTCGGCGGCAATCTCACCCTCAACACCGGGGCTATCGACCTATCCGGCAGCAGGGGTAGCGCGATAGCCGGTGCCGGCACATTGATCGTCAACGCTTCCTCCGCCAACCTTGCCGGCAGCAATCTCGTCTTCGGTGGCCTGGCGCTCAATCTCTCCGGCGGCGCCGATCTTTCCAATGCGCAGATCAGCACTGTGACCAATGCCGGCGGCTCTGGCGACATCGCCATTTCCGCCGCGGGCCTCGCCACGACCGCCGGCACTTCGCTGCTTGCCGCGCACGACCTGACGCTCAATCTGCCGTCGCTTGCCAACACCGGTCAGCTTGCGGCCGGCAACAATCTCGCCTTCAACGTCGCCGGCGATTTCTACAACAGCCCTTCCGGCCTCGTCTTTGCCGGCAACAACGCCAACCTCTTCGTCGGGGGTGTGCTGACCAACGACCAGGGCGCCCTCCTTTCCGGCAACGGCCTTGCCATTGCAGGGCCGGGTGGCGGTCAGCGCAATGGTGCCGTCGTCAACTACGCCGGGCTCATCCAGTCCGGCGGCAGCATGTCGATCCTGACCAATGGTCTGACCAACACCACGACCTCCGGACCGACGATCCAGCGCAATGTTCAAATCTCCAACACCATCCTCAGCGCCTACGATCTCATCACCAGGACGTATGGCTGTGAAACACGTTGCGGCAGTGGTTCAGGCGACCACGAAGAGACCTACGGCTGGACGCAGACCGTCGATCATCTGGTCAACCAGATCGTCACTGAGGATCAACTGATCAGTGGTGCCGGCGCTTCGGCCAAGATCCGCGCCGGCAGCGACCTGACCATCAATGCGATCAATCTGACCAACGCCTATAGCTCGATCAAGTCCGACGGCAACATGCTGCTCACCGTCGCTGGCACGCTGACCAATGACGGTGCCACGCTGAACCGTACGACACAAACAGTCTGCGACAGCTCTACACCATGCCAATATTACCCGGATGTGGTCTCCTCCGACACCACCGCCGGCGGTCCGGATTGCAGTGGCCCCAACCGTCCTTGCCTCGGTGGCAACGATCCGTCACTCACCTATTCGAATAATCCCAACGGCCAGCGCGACGCTTCGAGGGATCTCGCCGCCGGCACGACGGTGACCATCCAGGCGATCGGCGCCGTCTCGGGTGTCATCCAGGCGCGGGGCGCACTGGCCATCAATGGCGGTGGTGCGGTCAACAACGTCGCCGCCAATGGCTCGATCGCCGGGCAGGTTGCAATCGATGCTCCGGCGACAGCGAGCAATCCACTCGGCGCCTTGAGCAGCATGACGGCCGGCGGCGCCTTGTTCAACGTCAACGCCGCGCTTGCGAGCGTCGCCGCCAACGGCGGTGCTAGTGTGGGCAGCGGCCCGTCGCTTGGCGGTAGCAGTTCGACGATCGGCAGCGGTCCGGCCATCAGCGGCAACAATCTGACGGCCGGCGCCGCCTCGATCAGCGGCGGCAGCCTGACGGCGAATGCCAGCGCTTCGGTGAGCGTCAACGGCGTGACGGCTGCTGGCGGCGGCTCGATCAACGGCGGCAGCCTGACGGCGAGCAGCAGCGTTTCGGTCAGCGGCAATGGCGTGACGGCTGCTGGCGGCGCCTCGATCAGCGGCGGCAGCTTGACGGCGAACGGTGGCGCCTCGGTGAGCAGCAATAGCGTTGCGGCAGTCAGCGGACCTTCGATCAATTCCAATAGCTTGACGACCGGCGGCGCCGCGATCAATCCCAATAGCCTGATGGGCAAGCTGACCGCCGCCGTCGGCAACACCGGCAATCTTGCCCAGGTGCTGCAGGTGAACGGTGCTCAGCTCGCCTCGCTTTCCAAGCCGCAATCCGGCGGCGTCGGCGGCACGGTGCCGGGCCAGGTCTTCCTGTTCGAAACGCGGGCAGCCTTCCTCGACGTGTCGAAGTTCTATGGCTCGGCCTATTTCATCGACCGGATCGGCTATACGCCGGAGACGCAGGTCCCCTTCCTCGGCGACGCCTATTTCGACAACCAGCTCGTCGACGAGCAGATGCGGCAACTGGTCGGCGACGGCCTTGGCGCCGGCTCCTTCATCCCCGGCGACAATGCCACCGATCAGATGAAGACGCTGCTCGACAATGGTGTTATCTACGCCGAGGCCAACGGCCTTGCTCTCGGTCAGGCGCTCACGCCCGAGCAGGCGGCGTCGCTCACCCAGTCGATCGTGGTTTACCAGGCCGAGGTCGTCGACGGCGCGCAGGTGCTGGTGCCGGTCGTCTATCTCTCGGCGGCCGATCGCGCCAAGGTCAATAGCGCCGGCGCCGTCATCGCCGGCAACACGGTCAGCATCGATGCCGGCTCCGTCGACAATTCCGGCGCCATCGCCGCCGCTGACGGCATGACCATCAATGCCACCGACATCAAGGCCAATGGCGGCGCCTTCCTTGCCGGCGGCAACATGAGCCTCAATGCCACAAACGGCATCACGCTCGCCGCCCAGACGATGAACATTGGCGGCGAGACCGTCGTTGCCGCCAATGGCGGGGTCACCGCCGGCGGCAATCTGAAGATGGATGCTGGCGCAGGCAGCCTGACGCTTTCCGGCACCAAGGTGGCGGCGGGCGGCTCGGCCGAGCTTTCCGGCCAAAACGTCACGCTCGGCGCCGTCAAGCAGGACGATGGCGGCACGCAGGCCCTCATCGGCACCACGGTGACGACGGGCGGCAATCTTTCCATTGCCGGCACGAGTGGCGTCAACATCATCGCAAGCTCCGCCAAGGTCGGCGGCGACCTCTCCGTCCTCTCCTCCAGCGGTTCGGTCAACATCATCTCCGCCGGTGTCGAGAACACCGTCCTCAATCAGGACCGGCTGAGCCTTGCCCAAGGCGGCACCATCACCACGACCACCAGCCAGATCCAGCAGGGCTCGTCGCTGATCGCCGGCGGCGGCATGCTGGTGTCCGGCAATCAGGGCGTGCTGATTGCCGGCTCGACGCTTGCGGCCGGCGGCAATCTCGGCATCGTCTCGACCAACGGCAATATCGCGATCACGGCCGCGCAAGATCAGACCACCAGCCAGGCGAAGACGATCGCCGGTGCGGCCACCGGCTACCAGGGCGGCAGCTCATCCTCGACCTCGGTCACCAGCAACGGCTCGTCGATCACCTCCGCCAATGGCGGAGTGACGGTCGAGGCCGACAACGGCAATCTCAGCGTCATCGGCTCCGATATCGCCGCCAAGGGCGGCACCGCGACCGTCATCGCCAAGGGTGACATCACCATCGGCGAGGCGACCGACAGCGCGTCCTCCTCCAGCCAATCCGGCTCGAAGAAGGCGAGTGATGCGACGACAACGGCCGAGGGCTCGTCGATCTCGGGCCAGACCGGCGTCAACATCGCCTCCACCGGCGGCAACGTCACCATCTCGGCCTCCGACGTCACCGCCGGCGATGCGGCCCACACGGCCGATGCCAACATCCAGGCGGCCGGCAACATTATCGTCGCTTCCGGCAAGGACACGGACGAGGCTACCTCCGACAGCAAGTCGAGCGGCTTCCTCTCCTCGTCGAAGACCCACACCCACAGCTACGACGAAGACACCGTCGGCTCCTCCATCTCCGCATCCGGCAACGTCAGCGCCAATGCCGGCAACGAGACCGTCATCTCCGGTTCCAACGTGACCGCCGGCAACAATCTCAGCCTCTCCGGCTCGACCGTCACCGTCATGGCGGCCGAGGAAGAGCACGAGAGCGACAAACAGACCAAGAAGTCCGGCATTGGTGTGGGGTCTGGCGGCGGGTTTATTTCGATCTATGGATCGAAGGATTCGAAGAACAGCCAGAGCGAGACCGATAGTATCGGCTCGACGCTCTCATCCGGCGGCGCGACGACGATCACGTCGACGCAGGGCGACGTCAACATCTTCGGCTCCTCATCGCATTCCGGCGACGGCACGGTCATCTCGTCGGCGCGCGACGTCAACATCGCGCCGGGAGCGGAGGAACAATCGTCCTCATCCGACACGAAGCGTTCCGGTTTTGGGATCAATTTCTCAAGCGGTAACGGCAGCGTCTCGGTCGGCATCGGTGTCGGCACCTCGGAAGAGAAGCGTTCGAAGGACGCCAATATCAATGCGGTCAGTTCGCTCGACAGCGACGGCGGCATCACCATAGCCGCCAACCGCAACATCAACGATCAGTCCGGCCAAATCGCAGCGAACGGCGCGGTCGATCTGATCGCCGGCGACAGCGTCAACATGCTCGCGAGCAATGACGTCACCAATGCCTCGGAGATGCAGAAGAAAAGCTTTTCCGGCGTTAGCATCACGGTATCGTCGCAACTGATCAGTGCGGCTCAGTCCGGGGCGCAGGCGGCCAGCCTGCTTTCGGGCGATAACAGCGTCTACGGCATTGCCCCGGCTGTGCTGGCCAGCGTCAATGGCTACAATGCGATATCCCAGACGATGGCTGCCATCAACGCCAAGCCGGACCCGGACACCGGTCTGCGCCCCGCCGTCGCGTCGATCTCGCTAACTGCCGGCTACAGCTTTAGCGAAAGCTCCTCGGAATCGACGACCTCTATTCCAGTTCCGCCCACAATCCGCGGCAGTTCAGTCACCATTGTGGCCGAGTCCGGCGACGTCGTCGGCCGTGGCGTCCAGATCAGCGCGGGCATCGGCGAAGACGGCCAGGCTACGACCGCGTCTGACGATCCCAACAACGGCAATGTGCTGATCTCAGCGGCTGGCAATGTCGATCTCGAAAGCGTGCAGGCGACCAGCGACAGCAAGAGCAGCAGCAAGGCCGGTGGTGTGAGCATTGGTGTTGCGGCCGGGATTGACGCCGGCGGCAACATCTTGGGCGGTGGCCCAACCGCCAACGCAAGCTACAGCTCCGGCAAGGAGACCGGCAACTCGGTCACCCAGGTCAATTCGAATGTGTCCGGCACGAACACGGTCACCGTCGTTTCCGGCGACACGCTGACGCTGGCGGGCGGCGTGCTCTCCGGCAACACGGTCAATGCCAGCGCCGCCAGCGGCATCGTCATCGAGAGCCGCCAGGACATCGCATCTTATGACGAGAAAACGCATAGTGCCCAACTCGGCATCAGTTCGGGTGGCATCAGCGGCGGCTATAACCAGGGCACCATTACCGGCGATTATGCCAACGTATCGCAGCAGAGCGGCATTTTCGCCGGTTCCGGCGGCTATCACGTCGGCACCGACGGCACGATCGAACTTGTCGGCGGTTTCATCGGCTCGAGCGCCGATCTGACGAACAACGATCTGACCGCAAACCAGATCCTTTATTCCAACATCGAAAACTCGATGTCGGCCTCATCAAGCAGCTACGGCTTCAGCCTGATCGGTGCCGGCATTCCCGTCCCGGTGGTCGGCCAGCCGGCGAAGCAGGACGATCACGGCGAGACGTTCGCGACGATTACGCCGGGCAACTGGAATCTGACAAATCAGCAGCAGGATCTTGCCAGTCTCAACGCGGATGCCTCCAAGGCGAGCGACACTGTCGACGCCTTCGATATCGACAAGCTGAAAGCCCAGCAGGAGAGCGCTGCGGCGCTGTCGCAGCTCGCCAATATGGCGATCGGTTCACTTGCCAACCAAATGCACTGGGACGAAGGCACTCCCGCGAAAATTGCCTTGCACGCCGCCGCCGCCGCCCTGGTTGCTCAGCTGGCCGGTGGCGATCCGGGCCAGGCTGTAGCGGCTGCCGCCGCGGAAGAACTGATTAATGGCTTCTTGACGAATATGCTGAAGGCGGACCCCACGCTAACGGCGGTGGAGCGTATCGCCATCCAGCAATGGGCAGCCGCATTTATAGGAGCCGCGATTGGTGGAAACGGCGGTGCGGCCGCGGCAATCGATACCTTCAAATATAATTTCCTGACACACGAGCAGCTACAGGAAGCAAAGGATATCGCCGCAGCCATCGACAAGTGCGAAGCAGCCCTTGACAGCAAAGGATGCAGTCAACAGGACATCAATCAGCTGTATCTTCAGAAGTCCTATTATCTGACGTTATCGCAGAACAACACGAAAAACCTCATAGCGGATTGCGCGGGAAGCACCGCCTCCACGGCGTGCCAGGAAGGCATCAGGGAACTTCGCGATTTCCTCAAAGCAGTTTCAGACGATGATCTAGCCGGCTTACCAACGCAGGAACGAGCGGGCGCGTTTGCGGTGACGCAATCCATATTCGTGTATGACCGCATCCTGGGCGATCATCTGCAGGGCGTTCTTGATGGTACTGCCACCCCGGATCAGGCCCTTGCTGACGCGCTATCAGAAATGTCTAAGCTCCAAGGTGGAGTTGCAGCCTTCCTGGATGCGGCAGGCGTGGTCGGTGGGGGCGCAGCTTGCGCCGGTTCTGGTGGCGTCGTCTGCGCGCTTGGTATTCTTGGTGCAGCTGGCGCGGCCAATCACCTTTACGGTGATGCAAAACAGGCAATCACCGGCGAGGCGGCCAAGTCGATCCTCGAACTGGCCTTGGAAAACCGGGGCTATACGGCGGCAGATGCGGCGAAGTATCAAGCTTACGTCGACGCCGGGATTCTGATCGTGACCGCCGGGACGGTGGGTGGTCAGACCGTCTACAGCTTCGCCGTCGACGCTACCAAGCTCGGCGGCGCGAACAGCGCTTCGCGTCTCCTCCAGGGCGTCGTCGCCGATGCCGATGCCGGGGCTTCTCAGATCAACGACGTCGCCCTGGAACTGAAGGGCGTAAGCTGCTCGGGCGGGAGCTGCACTGTCGGCTGCTCCTTTGATGGTTCGACCCTGGTCAAGACGGTCGACGGCTTTACTGCCATCCGCGATATACAACCGGGCAGAACGAAGGTCTGGTCCCGCGATGATCAGGGGAACGAGGGCTATAAACTTGTCCTGCATCAGTTCCTCAATAGGCATGCGGAAACCGTCTATGTAACCTTGCAATCAGAAAAAGGCGGGCATCAACAGACAATCACGACAACGCTCACGCATCCGTTCTTTGCGGTGGTGCCCGAGCCGAGCATACTGCCGGAGGGACGCCAATATAGGGGCCCGATCACCCATGGAGCGTGGGTCGCTGCACGCGACCTCGAGCCTGGCCAGAAATTGCTGGGGGCGGATGGAAGCTGGACCGACGTCGTTGGTGTTCGTATCGCGGCCAAGCCGCTAGACGCCTACAATTTGACGGTCGCCGGCTTCCACACCTATTTTGTCAAACAGGCAGGCAACGACGCCGCTGAGCCGGTGTGGGTCCACAATACCTGTACATACACGCCAACAATCAGCGGCGACCTTCTGAGCTCAAATAACGCAAAATATACGACGGTTGGACAGACGAGCAATGGAAATCCGGTTTACTACAGCAATGGGAATTATTTCGAATTCAACGGAACCGCCGTTACACGAATTGATCCACAAAAGCAGGGGATTGTCTTCCAGAACCAAGTTCTTCAGTCCGCCGGAATTCCAGAAAATAAAGTCAAGATCCCGGGTGCTCTGAGCGATGGGTCAGTACAGAACGTTATTCCTGACGCCATTGTCGCAACGGGCACAGGAACTCCGCTGGACGGCGTAACTGAGGCCAAATTCTATAATGCGACGACGGTAAGGGAAACCAACCAACTGACTGCTCAAATGAGTTTCGCGACGACTGAGGAATTGCCCTATAATCTGGTTGTCGGGCCTAAAACAGTGGTTGATACGACGCTCCAACAAACAATAAACGAACTGCCGCATGGCGGAAATATCTATCGATTCGACCCTGCAACAGGAATCATGACGCGGTATTGAGGCAAGGATGGCAAGTGAACGGAAGAATAGCACACCAAGAATAGAGTTTAGCGTTGTAACCGAGAATTACATTTCGGACTGGAGTTTCGGTCAGCGTTTTTTTGAGATGCTGATCGCTACAGACGCGCGTCTGACGCCCGAAAAGATTGGAAACTCCGACGATTTGATCGCCTATGGAGATATTTCCACCTTTAGGCCACTCTGGGGAAGGCGTGTCCGGTTGGAAGGACCATTTGGTCCTTCGGATGTCTTGTGGCCTGTTGCTTGGCACCGCAGCACCAAGCTTGAGAGCAATGGTAGGACAAGTTTTACCGATACAAGCAAGAAGGGGAACCTAATCCCCGGAGCTATTTCCTTATCGTCCGCATATGATGAGGCAACGGATTGGCTGCGATTTTTTAGAGAAATCTGCGAGCTTACGAAGGCGGCCGCGGGGTTTATACATATCCCGGCGCGATTCGAGAGGCGTGAAAATGGATATTCGCCTTATTATCCGGGCGCTGCCGGAAGTATCCTAAAGAAGCAATTGCCCAATATTGCCTGGGCAACCTTCTTTGGCCCTCCCTATTCTCATGAGGCCGATTTCGCGAAGCTTGCTGAAATTGGCTATCACGTTGAGGAGCTTGCTGGTGGCTACCTTCTGCTGATGAGCGACAACATCATGGATTCCTTCAACGATTTTCAGACCTTCTCTCGTCGGCGCATCGAACTAAAGAAGCACTTTAGGCCAGATTTGTTTCGTATCACCGAAGAAGCGCAAATGCCATGACGCGAAAGGAGCTGGCGAGCATAGACGCCATGAATTCACTTGAAATGACTGGCGCTCAGCGGCCCCGCCAATGTCGGTTGTAGCGAGAATCTAGCGGCTCAGTCGAGCGCCGGCTTTGCCGCGAACGGTGGCTACGGCAGTGACAGGTCTAACGGCAACTCGGTCACGCAGGTGATCTCGTCCGTTGGCGCCTCGAACAACATCACCTTCGTCTCCAAGAGCGACACGACGCTCAACAACACCGTCTTCTCCGCCGACACGATCGACGGCAATGTCGGCGGCGATTTTTCCATTTTCTCGACGCCGAACACCGGCAGCCAGTCGAACAGCTCGTCCTCGCTCGGCTTCTCCTTCACCGGGCCAACGATCGCCAACAGCAACGACGGCACGCAGTCTTTAACCACTGCCAATGCCGGCTCTGCGCTTGACGGCCTCACGCTTGGCGGCGTGCAGCCGGGCTTCGGCTCCGGCAAGGGCTCGACCAACTGGATCGATACGCCGGCCGGCCTCTATTCCACCGGCGATCAGAACATCACCGTCGGCAAGAACACCAACCTGACAGCGGCCGGCCTGATCTCCAGCGACGGCCAACTCAATCTCGATACCGGCACATTGACCTGGTCCGACTCGTCATAACCAGGATCTTCGGCCTCCCTAATCGACTTACCAATTCGCCCATAGGTTTGGAGAATGTGGTCTATCTCTCTCTGAGTTTCATCCTCATCGCCGCCCGTATATGGCCGGGAAGCCGGTAGTCGCCCGACGCCACGTCAGTCTGAAATCGATGTTGGTGAGGATCTGGGAGAGGGCCACACGCCTCACGTAAGCTACATAAATGGTGAGGAGTTTCCTTATGGAACGCCTGGCAGTGTCCGGCCGGACTTCATAGCAAACGACGGCAGCGCGGCCTTCGAGGTAAAGAACTACAATATCGCGACGAATTCGGACGGCCTTATCAACAATGTCGCAAAGCAGGCAATCCAGCGTTCGACCAACCTGCCAGAAGGTATGCAACAGCTGCTAATAATTGACACTCGCGGCCAAGCGGTGACAGACGCGCAAAAATCGGCGATTATTCAAGGCATTGTACAAAAATCAAACGGTATAATTAACCCAGGGGCTATATTGTTCAAATGAGGAAGGTTGGCTTTCATGGTGGCCATTCAATGTACGAGCTTGGCCCGGTTTCCGATGTCGTGTTGTTCTTCGACTGCATGAAGTCGCATGTGGAGCAGGTCCATCCAGAGTGCGATTGGAGTTTGCTGACAGATCGGTTATATCGTCGTTACATCGCACTTGAAGATCTCGATCCCGCAATCGTCCTGATGGAGCGCGCGCGACAAATTTTTACATTTGTACGAGCTGCCTCAGGTGTGGAATGGGATTCCAGTTTGGTCGGCAATCGAGAAAAGAGCTGGCTGAATCCCGATCAGTCGACATTAGCCGACGTGTTCAGCGAATATTTCGAATGCTTCGCGAAAGCGTCGGCGTCTGCAAAATCGTTTGAACACGACTTCCACATTTATAAGCCGGTAAAGACAATCATATCGGATTTGGCCGGCTTCCTGCGAGACGATCATAAATCGCTTGATGAATATGATGCTTTAGATGGCAAGCCGTTTTGGCTTCGCTGAGATATAACGATGAGCTACAATCTAATCCTTTATCTGCAGAATGCTAAGATTCCAACACCCTCAGCCTAGCGAGATTATATGTGTCGGGCGGGATTTCCGGTCGAACTTTGCAGGAATTTCGATCCTCGTTCGATGGCTGGCTTTCTTCCGGCTAAAGTGGACGGAGCAACTTCCGGCTTCGAGCACCACTACATGAACGCCTCAGGAAAGGAACTTACGGAGGGCAACTTCAGGGTAAGGGCGACCAGTTCAGTTTTGTTTTGTGCGTTTGACAGTTACCCTCAAAAGATGATTGCCGCGTTGGCCGCATCCAGTGCACTTGCGTCAATGGTGGATGGGTTGCTTGTTGATCCTCAATCAGGTGAGTAATTTCACAGCGTGGACGCAATACCTTGGGCTCTGTCAAGATTAGAGCGGCTGGAGTTGGCGAATGCAACATTCCGCAAAGAGAGTTAGCTAGCCCACGCTTTTATACTTGATACAGGGACAGGTTTAAAAAAAAGCATGGAGGAGACCCGTCGGCGTTCCCGGATTGAGGTCAATGAATATGAAGCAAAACGAAGGATATTGTCGCCTGGACCCGCGAGGGCTCTATCTGCGCCAAGGCAGCCGCCGTGCCCAGAAAGCACCGCCTTTCAGTTGGACAAAGGTTCGCAAAGGGGAATGGGGCGCGGTGGCGGTGCTGGATGATCTTGCTTGTATTGGGCGATGATCGGCTCGAGCTTCTCCTTGGGCCAGAACTGCGGCGAGCCGATCTCGCTGAGGCACGAGGCGTTCCAGTATGAGCCGTTTTTGGTCGGCGATTGGCCGGATGCTACGGCGTGCGCGACGGCACTGATATCGCGGGCCTCCGGATAGATGTAGATGGTTGTCGGGTTATCCTTGACCATTGACAGCACTTGCACCGCATCTTCCGGCGACCAGCTGGTGCAGCCGTCGCTGCGGCCGCCCGCATAGGTGACCAGTTTGCCGAAGGGGACATACCCTTCACGATTGGCGTAGGGGCTTTCCGGCTTTTTCTGCATGCATATTCCGGAGACGAGGGCCGCGGCATGTCCGCCGATGGCACGCTGCCTCGCGTTCGCAGTATCGCCAATGCCGTCGAACTGAACGAACGAGCGGGTTAGAACTGCGTCCTGATTGGTAGATGCACGATAATAGCCTTTGAAAGTCGTCTTGATCTCATTCGTCAGATAGGCGCCACCGGCCGTCAGATTGGAATCCATTGCGTTGCCGAAGTTTTTTGCACACTCCCGCCCGTTGGAAAAGTTGACGACCCCTGGCAGATTGCGGCCGCCGCCATGCCCTGCCGATATCACGCGGAAGGACTGTGCCGCCTCGCAGATCATGTAGAACCGGCCGCCCGCTGTTCCGTTAGGACGCGTGGCGTCCATCGCGAAATAGCATGCGTTTCTCACGCGTCCCTCTGCGACCTTCTGCAGGTAAAGTGCCCGAGCCCGCTCCAGCACGACTGGAGCAATCTGCCCGTTCCCTTCACCAACATATGCCGCCAGCCAGCCTGGAATGGCCGATGCATTGCTCGAGGCGAATGCCGGGCCTGCAGCGCAGAGCGATGCCGTCACGGCAGCGAAGCCGAGGTGTTTGAAAATGCTAAATTTTGGGCGCATGCGGTGTCCCCCCGAGACGTCGAGGCGCTCATCTGTATGATGCCGCTCGCGGTATCGGAATCGAAGTTGCCGAAAGGTTCTATTGCATTATCATTGTGCTTGAGCAATCGTTAACACTACGCTTCCAATCTTATCGCCCCCGCAATGCGCAAAATACTAAAGGCACCGGCAACCTGGAAAATGTTGTTGGTGTGGGCCGTGCCGGAGATTCAATCCCGCTGGTTTCAGCGGGTGGAGAGCGGCGGTGGCGGCGGCGGGGTGGTCGAGCCGGCGGCGAGTGAGCGTTGAACCATCACGGTATCGGCCCAGCGGCCGTAACGATAGGCGACTGCCGGCAAAAGGCCGACGCGAGCAAAGCCGAACCGTTCATGCAAAGCGAGCGAGGGGGCGTTATCGGCGTCGATATAGCCGATCATCTGCCGAAAACCGGCCGCCGCGCAGGCGTCGATCAACCCGCGCATAAGAAGGCTGCCGACACCCTGGCCGACATGGTCGTGATGCACATAGATCGAATGCTTGACGGTGTAAAGATAAGCCGGGCGTTTGCGGAACAACACCACGTAGGCATAGCCCACGACCTTTTCGCCTTCGACCGCGACTACATGCGGGAAGCGGCGGTCTTTCAAATTCTTGCGCCGCTCCCGCAGATCGTCCGGTTGCGGAGTGTCGCCATCGTCCACCCCAACCTCGATGCCGCGGCGAATATGACGGCGATAGATCGCCAACATGGCATCGACGTCGGTCTCCCGGGATGGGCGAATGACGATCATTTTCTCCTGCTTCATGACTGAACCTGAATTTCTAAGCCTATTCCGCGACGACGTAGGTATAAAGCCGGATGCGGCCTGATGCATCAATCTCGCGATAGAGCCCCTGGATCTCCACCTCAAATCCGGGAAAGGTGTTGAAGCAGGTTTCAAACATCTTGAGATAGTCGATCATTGGCATTGCCTGCTCCGTCAAGCGCTCGCCGGGTACGATGGTCGCGATACCCGGAGGGTAGACAACGAACGGTGTCGTGGCGATGCGGCCGGCGATGGCGTCGATCGGCAGATATTCCACATCGTTGCGAACCAGGCAGCGCGCGGCGTCATGGGGCGACATGGCCATTGGGGGCAAGTGGTCAGCAGAAAATTGCTTTGTCTGAAGCGCGCTGACATCGGCCTGGCGGAAGAAGTTGTGCATTTGCGCGCACAGATCGCGCAGGCGCACTCCCGCATAGCGGGCCGGGCGGAGACGATAGAACTCCGGGATCGCCTCCTCCAGCAGAGCATTATCGTCATGCAGTTTTTTGAAGGCGACGAGCCCGCTGATCAAGGTGCCGGCTTTGCTGGCCTCCACACCCGGAGTTAGCAAGAAGAGCAATGAATTGAGATCGTTCTTTTCCGCAACGATGCGGTTTTCGCGCAGATATTGCGCGACCACCGGCGCCGGTATGCCGTGCTCGGTATATGTTCCGCTCGCCCGGTCGAAGCCGGGGGTCAGCAGGGTGAGCTTGTTCGGATCGGTCATGGCGAATCCCGGCTCCATTGCCGAAAAGCCGTGCCATGCCGCGTCGGGCGTCAGGTGCCAGAAGGCGGGATTGGTGGCGAGCTGGTCGGTAGAGATGCTTTCCCAAGGCACCCTGTGCACCGCGCCGGGGCTCGACACATCCGGGATTGCCACCCGATCCGGCACGAAGGGCTCGAAGAACCAGCGGCGCTCGGGGCGATGCTCCTTCTCCTCGAATTCGCGGCGCACGGCGCGGATCTTCTTGCGCAGCTCGATGCCGAGGCGGATCGTATCGTCCCAAAGCACTTCGCCCGAGCGGCCCTTCATCATCTGCGCGCCGACGTCGAGCGAGGCAAACAGCGGATAGAAAGGCGAGGTCGAGGCGTGCTGCATGAAGCTTTCGTTGAAGCGACGGTGCTCCACGCGACGCTTCTGGCCGGCGATATGCCGGTCCTTCATGTGGATCTGCGAGGCCTGCGAGAAGCTTGCGAGTTGCTTGTGAGTGGATTGCGTTGCGATGATGCCAGGCGCATCGGGGCCGAGGTCGGAAAGACCCATGGCAAAGCGCCCGGCATAGAGCGGGTGAAACTTCATGAAGCCCGCCCACGCCTCGTCGAAGAGGATGTAGTCGCACAAGTGGCCGATGCGCTTGAGGATCATCTCGGCGTTGTGGATGGTGCCGTCATAGGTGCACTGTTCGACGACCGCGACGCGGAACGGACGCGGCTTCTTGTAGGCCTCCGGATCTTTCACCAGCGGATGCGTGCGGATGCGCTCGCGAAGTGCGCTTTCGTCCATAGTCGCAAAATCCATGGGACCGATCAGCCCATAGACGTTGCGGATGGTCGGCAAATAGACCGGAATACCGCCGGAGATCATCAGAGCGCCATGATGAGCGGCCTTGTGATTGTTGCGATCGAACAGCACGAGGTCGCCATCGGTGACTAGGGCGGAGAGGGCGACCTTGTTGGAAGTGGAGGTGCCGTTCAGCACGAAATAGGTCTTCTCGGCGCCGAAGATCTTCGCCGCTTCCTTCTGCGCGGCAAGCGCTGGTCCTTCGTGGGTCAGCAGGTCGCCGAGGTCGAGCACGGAATTGTCGAGATCGTCGCGAAACACCGCTTCGCCGAGATGCTCCATGAAGACCCGACCGATCGGGCTGCGACTGTAGAAGATGCCGCCATTGTGCCCAGGGCAGGTCCAAAGGTGGTTGCCTTCTTCGGCATAGTCGACCAGCGCACCGAAGAACGGCGTCTTTAGCGTCTCGGCATATTGCTTGAGCCGGCTGATGAGGCTCTTGGCTATAAAGGCGGGCGTTTCTTCCGACAGGAAGACATAACCGTCGATGAAATCGAGGACCTCCACCGGCACATCCTCGAAGCGCTTACGGCGGATCAACAGGATGATCGGGAATTCGAGGCCACGCCGGCGCATCAGATTGATGAGGGAAGCCGTTTTGCCCTCAAGCCCCTTTTTGCCCCAGTCGACCAGCATGCAGCCGATTGCGGCGTCCGTCTGTACGGCGATCTCCGCGTCTTCGAGATTGCGCGCACGCACCACCTCAAAGCCCGAGCGTTCGATCTCCTCGACGATCTGGTTGTAGCGGGCGCCCTCCAGATCATCGCTATCGAAAGCCGGCGTTGCGAACAGAAAGTTGAAACGTCTGAAATAATCCATTTGGGCGCCTCCTGATCCGATACGAGGTGTCGACGCGTTTCATGACATGGATGTGACAGAGTATCGGATGTTCGAAACATGCAGGAGTGATCAAGGCAATCGGTCGAGCAAGGTATTCATGGAATGTAGTTGTGCTCCGTATCCAGCCAGGATGGGTCTTCGGTGTACATTTCGTCGATGAGTTTCCGGACGAGGTCGATGTATGGGGAGCTGTCGCCGGCCCTCTGGTTGAGGATAATGGGTGAGGTCGCATCCTTTTCCTCCAGCAGCCTGTAGTGGACGTCCGAGCGCATCTGCCGCGCGGAGGCGGGCACGAGGCATAGACCTGCATCCGCCGCGACGAGCCCGAGGGCCGTCTGGATCTCCCGCACTTCCTGAATCTCCGCCGGCCGTGCGTCATGGCCATGCAGCAGGCTCAGCACGTGGTCGGCATAGCTGGGGCGCGGCTCCTTCGGATAGACGATGATCTTCTGGTTCGCCAAAGCGGCGACGGGGAGGGGAGCGCTGCTTTCGGAGAGCGGCGTGCCCTTGGGGATGGCGACAACCAGCCGCTCCTCGCGCAGCACGATGCCGGTGACATTGGGGTCGCTATGGCGCAGCCGCCCGAAACCGATGTCTATGCGGCCCTCTTTCAGGGCAGGGATCTGCTGCACCGAGACCATTTCTAGGAGCTGGATGTCGAGTTCCGGCGCGTGGCGGCGCAGCTTGCGGACCAGCGAAGGCAGACCGCCGTAAAGAGTGGAGGCAACGAAGCCGATGGCGAACACGCTGTTCTGGTTCAGTCCCACGCGGCGGGTCGCGTCGCGCATCTGGTCGACCCGGCCGAGAACCTGGAGGGATTGTTCGTAGAAAAGCCGTCCCGCATCGGTTAGCCGCACAGGCCGGCTCTTCCGGATGAGCAGGGCCACGCCAAGTTCCTCCTCCAGCAATTGGATCTGTCGGCTCAAGGGAGGCTGTGCGATATGCAGGATCTCCGCCGCGCGGGTGAAATTGCGCTCGCGCGCGATTGCCACGAAATAGCGGAGCTGGCGAAGATCCATCCTTTCCCCCTGTTTGAAAGGCTATAACTCTACCATCGCAGGTATGTTGCGCTGCGGTAAGTACAAATTAACTCGATATTTTTCCGATACTATATCATAAAGGTATCATATCCAACGCAAATGGTGTTGGACGGACTACCACGGCTGCCGCAAGATCGTGGCATGAACACAGCTATTGCCCCCATCGCTCCGATCGCAACCATCGTACCCGTCGTCGAACGGATTGAGACGCTGCTTGTCGATCTGCCGACCATTCGCCCGCACAAGCTTTCCGTGACGACGATGAAAGGCCAGACCCTGATGCTGGTCAAAGTTCACTGCAGCGACGGCATCGTTGGCATCGGTGAGGGAACGACGATTGGCGGGCTCTCCTATGGCGGAGAAAGCCCGGAGGGTATGAAGCTCGCCATCGACAGCTATTTCCAGCCCGTGATGATCGGCCAAGACGCGACCCGCATCCAGGTCCTGATGGCGCGCATCGACAAGAGGATCAAGGAAAACCGCTTCGCCAAATGCGCCATCGAGACGGCATTGCTCGATGCGCATGGCAAGCGTCTCGGTCTGCCCGTCAGTGAACTGCTGGGAGGGCGCGTGCGTAGCAGATTGCCCGTCGCATGGACGCTGGCTTCCGGCGATACTGCGACGGATATAGCCGAGGCGGAGAAGATGCTCGACCTTCGCCGACACAAGATTTTCAAATTGAAGATCGGCGCCAAGACGCCGCGCGAGGATATCGCGCATGTCGCCGCGATCAAACGCGCTCTCGGCGAACGCGGGGCGGTTCGTGTCGACGTCAACATGGCTTGGAGCGAAACCGAGGCCGCATATGCAATGGCCGCCCTTGCTGAGGCCGGCTGCGAACTGGTGGAGCAGCCCGTCGCCTCGGCTGCCGCGCTGGCAAGGCTCGTGCGTCGCTTCCCTATCGCCCTGATGGCCGATGAATCCTTGCAGGGTCCGGAGACCGCCTTTGAGCTTGCACGCGTTAGCGGCGCGGATGTCTTCGCAATCAAGATCGAGCAGAGCGGCGGCCTCTTTAATGCGCAGCGTGTCGCAGCGATCGCCGATGCAGCCGGGATCGAGCTCTACGGCGGCACCATGCTCGAAGGCGCCTTTGGTACAGCCGCATCGGCCCATGTCTTTTCCACGTTCGCCAACCTGCAATGGGGTACGGAGCTCTTCGGCCCACTTCTGTTGACAGAGGAAATCCTGGCGACGCCGCTCGACTACAGCGACTTCGAACTGACCGTTCCGGATGGGCCGGGGCTCGGTATCGAACTGGATGAGGAGCGCGTGGCCTTTTTCGCCCGCAACGGGCAACGCAAGACGATCAGCGTCGCGGAGTGAGGATAGTCCCATGCTTTTCCATGTACGGATGGATGTAAACATTCCCAACGATCTGCCCCCCGCGGAGGCGACCGACATCATTGCGAGGGAAAAAGCCTATTCGCAGGAACTGCAGCGCAGCGGCAAGTGGCGGCACATCTGGCGGATCGCCGGCGCCTACGCAAACTACAGCATTTTCGACGTGAAGGACAATGCGGAGCTGCATGAGATTCTCTCCGGCCTGCCGCTGTTCAAGTTCATGCATATCGAGGTGACGCCGCTCCTGCGGCATCCATCCTCGATCCGCGACGACGACAGCTGACGTCGCCGCTGACGGCGCCTCCGGGAGGAGGGTCCGTGCTGGTTTTCGAAGCAACCCGAATGGAGGATTGAAATGAGCGTGAAGATTTTCAAAAGACCGGACATCCAGGCTTTCCTGGAGGTTGTAAGCGGGCTCGACAAGGACGGCGGCAATCCGCGCGTCAAGCAGATTGTTCACCGGGTCATGTCGGACCTTTTCAGAACCATCGACGATCTCGACGTCACACCCGACGAATACTGGACGGCCATCGCCTGGCTCAACGAGATCGGCGCCACCGGGCAGGCCGGCCTCATCTCGCCCGGCCTCGGCCTCGACCATTTTCTCGATGAACGCCTGGACGCGATCGATGCGGAACTCGGCATCGACAACCCGACCCCGCGCACGATCGAGGGGCCCCTCTACGTCGCCGGTGCGCCGGTATCGCGCGGCTTTGCCCGCCTCGACGACGGCACCGATGCCAATGGCCACACGCTGATCATGCATGGCACGGTCTACGGCGCCGATGGCAAGCCGCTGCCGGGCGCCACCGTCGAAGTCTGGCACTGTGACACCCGCGGGTTCTATTCACATTTCGACCCGACCGGAAAACAGGCACCCTTCAACATGCGCCGCACGATCGTCGCCGACGAGAAGGGCGGGTACAAATTCCAGAGTATCGTTCCGCATGGCTACGGTGTGCCCCCGGGCAGTCCGACGGAAAAGTTGCTGTCGGCCCTCGGCCGTCACGGTCAGCGCCCGGCGCATATCCATTTCTTTATCAGCGGCCACGGCCACCGGAAGCTGACGACGCAGATCAACATCGAAGGCGATCCGCTGGTCAACGACGATTTCGCCTATGCGACCCGCGATGGCCTTGTTCCGGCCGTTGTCGAGCGGACCGATGCGGCGGGCATCGCAGCCAATGGCCTCGCGGGCCCCTTTGCCGAGATCGTTTTCGACATCCATCTGACCGCGCTCATTGACGGCGTCGACAACCAGATCAACGAACAGCGCAAGCGCGCGGCTGCCTGACAAAGGCGACACTGGCGGCCCGGATGGGCCGCCCACCATCCCATTATCGACATCGTTGCAAGGGGCACGTGCCTCTTGCGGAAGGAAAATCATGTCCGCGATTATCGAAAAAGCCCGTAGCCTCGACCACCTGCTCGACACGGCCGTGCAAGACGACAAGGAAGCAGGCCTATTCCGATGCCGCCGCGACATCTTCACCGATGAAGACCTGTTCGCGCTTGAGATGAAGCATATCTTCGAGAGCAACTGGGTTTATCTGGCGCATGAAAGCCAGATTCCGGAAAACAACGACTATTACACCACCTATATCGGCCGCCAGCCCGTCGTCATCACCCGCGACAAGACAGGCGAACTCCATGCCGTGATCAATGCGTGCGCCCATCGTGGGGCGATGCTCTGCCGCCGCAAGCACGGCAACAAGGGCAGCTTCACCTGTCCCTTCCACGGCTGGACGTTTTCAAATACGGGCAAGCTACTGAAGGTGAAGGACGAGAAGACGACGCAATATCCTGAGCAGTTCGCAAAGGACGGTTCGCATGACCTGACGCGCGTCCCTCGCTTCGAAAGTTATCGCGGCTTCCTGTTCGGCAGCCTGAAGGGGGACGTGCCGTCCCTCCAAGAGTTTCTCGGCGAGGCCAGAGTCATCATCGATCAGGTCGTAGACCAGGCGCCGAATGGGCTCGAAGTTCTGAGAGGCAATTCGTCCTACGTCTACGACGGCAACTGGAAGCTCCAGATGGAAAATGGCTGCGACGGCTACCACGTCTCGTCCGTGCACTGGAACTACGCCGCCACCATGGGGCGGCGCAACGAGGAGGGCACGAAGGCGGTGGACGCCAATTCGTGGAGCAAGTCCGTCGCCGGTGTCTACGGGTTCGAAAACGGCCATATCCTGCTTTGGACCAAAACCATGAACCCGGAGGTCCGCCCCGTCTACGGCAAACGGGAGGAGATCAAGGCGCGCGTCGGCGAGGTGAAGGCGGATTTCATCGTCAACCAGACCCGCAACCTCTGTGTCTATCCCAACCTCTTCCTTATGGACCAGTTCAGTACGCAGATCCGTGTGACGCGTCCGATCAGCGTCGACAAGACCGAGGTCAGCATTTTCTGTTTCGCTCCAAAGGGCGAGAGCGAACAGGATCGCACCCTGCGCATCCGCCAGTACGAAGACTTCTTCAACGTTTCCGGCATGGGAACCGCGGACGATCTGGAAGAGTTCCGCGCCTGCCAGGCCGGTTATGCCGGCGCCACTGCGCCGTGGAACGATCTGTCGCGCGGCGCACCATTGTGGATCGACGGCCCCGATGACAACGCCAAAAAAATGGGTCTCAAGCCGCTGCTCTCGGGCGAGCGCAGCGAGGACGAGGGGCTTTTCGTTCGCCAGCACGAGTATTGGGCGACGGTCATGCGCAAAGCGCTTGCCGCCGAAAGGAAGGGAGCTATCAGATGAGCATCTCCTATGAGGCCGCTTGCACCTTCCTCTATCGCGAGGCGCGCCTCCTCGACGACCGCGAATGGGACGAATGGCTGACCTGCTATGCGCCTGACGTCGCCTACTGGATGCCGGCCTGGGATGACGACGATCAGCTGACCGAAGATCCGCAATCGCAGATCTCGCTCATCTACTATCCGAGCCGAGATGGCCTCGAGGATCGCGTCTTCCGCATCAAGACTGAGCGTTCGGGCGCTTCGACGCCGGAGCCACGCACCAGTCACAATGTCTCGAATGTCGAGGTTTTGGCGGACAGGGGCGAGGAGGTGGACGTGCGCTACAATTTCCACACGCTCAACCACCGCTACAAGGTCACCGACCACTTCTTCGGAACCATGTTCGTCACCCTGCGAAAAAGCGGCGATCAGCTGCTGATCTCGCAGAAAAAGATCGTGCTGAAGAACGACTACATCCGCCAGGTCATCGACGTCTATCACGTGTGACAGGTGTCAGCCGAAGGAAAGGAACGCAACAGGAGGATTCCATGGCCAGCTACAGGATCGCTTTGAATTTCGAGGACGGCGTCACGCGTTTCGTGGAATGCAATGAGGGCGAAAAAGTGCTCGACGCCGCCTTCCGCAACAAGATCAACCTGCCGATGGACTGTTCCGACGGCGTCTGCGGGACCTGCAAGTGCCGCGCTGAAAGCGGCGCTTACGACCTCGGGGACGACTTTATCGACGATGCACTGACGGCAGACGAGGCTGCGAACGGCCTAGTGCTGACCTGTCAGATGAAGCCGTCGAGCGACTGCGTCATCGCGGTGCCGACGACATCCGGCGCCTGCAAGACCGGACAGCAGAAACTCACCGCCACGGTAGCAGGTGTGGTCGCCCATAACGATGTGGCGATCGTGCTCGAGTTTGATGTGGAAGCGGCCGCTGCACCGGCCTTTTTGCCGGGCCAATATGTCAATATCGGCGTGCCGGGCAGTGGTCAGAGCCGCTCCTATTCCTTCAGTTCGGCGCCGGGCGAACAACGCATCGGCTTCCTGATCAAGAAGATCCCGGGCGGCCTGATGAGCACCTGGTTGGAGCGCGCCGAGGTCGGGACGAAACTTGAGCTGACAGGGCCGCTCGGCAGCTTTTACCTGCGCGAGGTCCAGAGACCTTTGCTTTTCCTCGCCGGCGGCACTGGTCTTGCGCCGTTTCTGTCGATGCTCGAAGTGCTGGCC
Source organism: Rhizobium mayense (assembly GCF_030272705.1). Classification (GTDB taxonomy): domain Bacteria; phylum Pseudomonadota; class Alphaproteobacteria; order Rhizobiales; family Rhizobiaceae; genus Rhizobium; species Rhizobium mayense. Next base: position 127,361 of record NZ_JARFYM010000015.1, read on the forward strand.
CAGTCAAATTCGCAGCAGAAGGTGCACCTCATCTATGGCGTCACCCGCGACCTGGATCTGGTGCTGGTCGACGAGATCGAGGCCTATACCAAGCGGCTTGCCAATTTCACCTATAACACCGTCGTGGCTGAAGAAGCCTCCAGCCATCCGCGCAAGGGCTGGGTAACCCAGCATATGCCGCCGGAGGCGCTCAACGGCGGCAATGTCGACGTCTATCTCTGTGGCCCGCCGGCCATGGTGGATGCGGTGCGCAAATATTTCGATGACAACGGGGTGACGCCCAACAGCTTCCACTACGAGAAGTTCACGCCCAATGCGGTGGTGAGGGAGGCGGCATGACCACGGCTCGCTTCGAGGGTCGATTTGCCGGCAAGGTGCTAGTCGTCACCGGCGCCGCCCAGGGCATCGGTCGCGCCGTTGCGCTGCGCGCCGCTCGGGAAGGCGGCAAGGTGTTGCTTGTCGACCGCGCAGATTTCGTCGCGGAGGTGGCGACGGAGGCGGGCCGGGATGAGGCCGCCGCCTTCCAAGGCGATCTCGAAACAGCCGAGGGGGCGGCAGCCGCGATGCGCTATGCCACCGAGAGGTTCGGTGGTATCGATATCCTGATCAACAATGTCGGTGGCGCCATCCGCATGCGCCCTTACGCGGAATTCGAACCGACGCAGATCGACGCGGAAATCCGCCGCTCGCTGATGCCGACACTCTATTGTTGCCACGCCGTGCTGCCGCATCTCTTCGCGCGCGGCGGCGGCACCATCGTCAATGTGTCCTCGAATGCTACCCGCGGTATTCACCGCGTGCCGTATTCGGCGGCGAAGGGCGGCGTCAATGCCATCACCCAATCGCTGGCGATGGAGCTGGCGGAGCGCAACATCCGCGTAGTGGCGACCGCACCTGGCGGCACCGAGGCGCCGCCGCGCCGTATCCCGCGCAACGCCGAAGGCGACTCCGATGCCGAGAAGGCGTGGATGTGCGAGGTCGTCAGTCAAGTGAAGCAGTCGAGCTTCATGAAGCGCTACGGCAGCGTCGAGGAGCAGGCGGCGCCGATCCTGTTCCTGGCCTCGGATGAGGCTTCCTACATCACCGGCAGTGTATTGCCCGTTGCCGGCGGCGATCTCGGCTGACTGCTTCAACGCGCGACGACTATTGGAACTTGAACATTGCCCTGCCTAGAATTGCCCAGCCATCGCCTTCATTACCGCATCGATGGCGACCAAAGTGCCGAGAGAGATGCGCCATGGCTGCTATTCTGCAATTCGCTCGGCACCGACCTCTCCATGTGGGACGCGCAAGCGCTGGAGCTCTCGCGCCATTTCCGCGTGCTGCGATATGATCGCCGCGGCCATGGCCGGTCGTCGGCTCCACCCCCGCCCTATACGTTGGCCGACCTTGGTCGTGATGCGATCGCGTTGCTGGATGCTTTGGAGATCAACCGTACACATTTCTGCGGGCTATCGATCGGCGGCCTGACTGGACAATGGCTGGGCATCCACGCAGGCGAACGTCTCGACAAGATCGTCCTTTGCGCCACGGCGACACGTATCGGCACGCCTGAGAGCTGGGCCGCGCGCATCGAGTCCGTCCGGGAGGATGGTCTGGATTCCCTCCGGGCCGCGACAGCCAAACGCTGGTTCAGTTCGACCTTCGAGGCCAGCGAGCCGTCCGTCGTCAGCGGCGTGCTCGATCGCTTTGTCGCCACATCGACCGACGGCTACATTGGTTGTTGTGCCGCGTTGGCTGGCGCGGATCTGAGTGGCGATCTAAAGCGGATCGCCAATCCCGTGCTTGCCATTTCTGGCGACGAGGATTCGGTGTGCCCGCGCGCCGACCTCGCGGCCATCGCCACAAGCGTCCAGCAGGGGCAGCATCGGTCTTTGCCTGGCCGGCACATCTTCAACATCGAGTCCGCCTCGGCGTTCACCGCCACGCTTCTGGAATTTCTCCGCTCCTAGCTGTGTAGAGCGAAAGCGCGAGGGACGTCATGCCCGCGCGATCTTGCGTGCGAGGGTGAGAAATCCGAAGAGGTGTGGGGAGCGGTTGTCGCGGCGATAGTTCAGGGAAAGCTGGGTTCCGGGATTGCAGCCCTCGTAGTGGCGGTAGATCACGCCAGGACGCTCGTTCTGCGCCACCGATTCCGGGACGACGGAGATGCCGACGCCGACCGAGACAAGGCTGATCGCCGTCAGATAGTCTTGCGCCATCACCTGCGAGGCCGGAATGAAGCCATCGGTCCTGCAGACATCGAGAACATAGTCCGCATAGCTCGGCCGGGGCCGCCGTGGAAAGAGAACGAAGGTCGCGCCCTTGAGGTCAGCCAGCTTTAAGGTGCCGAGGTGATCGGAATAGGTATCCGGAAGCGCCAGTATTAACGGCTCCTTCGTCAGCGTTTCGGATTTGAGCTCTGCGTCATCGAGAGACGGGCGCGCCACCGCGATATCGATTTCCCGCTGGATCAGCGCCCGCTTCAATTCCGCATTGTTCATGGCCGACAAAGCCAGTTCGATATCAGGGTGGGCCGCACGGAATGCCTTGATGATATTGGGTAGGACCCCGAATGTCGCCGTGCCGACGAAAGCAATCCGCAGGCGGCCCGCAATGCCCTGGCCGATCCGCATGACCTCGCGTTCTGTCTGGTCGAGACGCTCGAGGATCTCTCTGGCGCGCTCCAGAAGCAGCTCGCCGGCCTGGGTGAGCCTGATCTGGCTGCGGCTGCGGTCGAAAAGGACGGCGCCGATTTCCTTCTCGAATTGGGCGATCTGGCGGCTCAAGGGGGGCTGGGCAATTCCAAGTCGTGCGGATGCGCGCCCGAAATGAAGCTCCTCCGCCACTGCCAGGAAATAGCTCAGCCGTTTGAAATCCATCGCAGTCCGTCAGCATACATCAATTCCGTCTGCGAGATGCGCATAAGTTCCAGTGCGTCCTGGAAATAAGGTCTGAAGGCGGTCGTTTTCTCGCTCATGGGAAAATGCCCGAGTACCTTCATGACGACAAGCGCGGCACTGGGTGTTCGCTTGAGGGTTACGGCCATATCGTCGAGCCAGCGGCGCGTCTCGCTTGGAGCTTTCTGCATGACATACCTCAAACCTTGCGCGTCATGAAGCGTACCTTGTCCTCGTCCAGCGCGATGCCGAGACCGGGGCCAGTCGGTACATGAATTTCGTATTCCTCGAAAACCAGCGGCGTGGCGACCAGATCGTCGACGAGGATGCGGGGACCGAAATGCTCGCTGCCCCATTCGAGCTTCGGCAGTGTGGAAAAGACCGCCATATGGGCGGCCGCGCCGATGCTGCTTTCGAGCAGGCAGCCGCCGTAGAGTTCGATGCCGAATGCCTGCGCGATGCCGGCCGCCCGCTTGAGTTCCAGCAGCCCGCCGCTCTTGACGAGTTTCAGGGAATACACGCTGCCGCAGGCCTGGGTCGCGACGCTTGCCAGCTCCGAATTGGTGAAGGCCGCTTCGTCGATGAGAAGCGGAATATGCGTGCGGGCGGCGACGCGGGCCATGGTTTCGCGCTGGCTTGCAGGCACAGGCTGTTCGATGAGGACGACGCCGAGTTCTTCCAGCGCCGGGAAAAGCCGGATGCAGATCGCTTCCGTCCAGGCTTGGTTGACGTCGACGATCAGCTTCACGTCATCGCCGAGCCCAGCACGCAGATGCTGCAGGCGCCGGATATCGGCGTCGGGCGAATTGAAGCCGAGCTTGATTTTGAAGTCCCGGTGCTGCCGGAGGCGAAGCTTCTCGCGGGCCTCCTCCAGTTCCTGCGCCGCATCGCCGGAGGCGAGCGCCCAGATGACGCCGATCCGGTCGCGAACCCGCCCACCGAGCAGGGCGCTGACGGGCAGGCCGAGCGTATGGCCAATAGCGTCGAACAGGGCAGACTCCACCGCAGCCTTGGCGGCGAAGTTTCGCGTGGCAGCTTTTGCCATGCGCACGGCGTTGGCCTCGAAGAGCATGGCGTTCTGGCCGACGAGGGCCGGGCCGAGGTAGTTTTGGATAGCGGCCTGGATCGACTCCACGCTTTCCTCGGCCCAACGCGGTCCACCAAGCGTGGATGCTTCGCCGATACCGGTCACGCCGTTTTCGAGTTGGACGCGGACGAGGACGAAGCCCTGATGGGCGATCTCGGTATTCGAAAGCTTGTGCCGGCGAACGGTCGGGGCCTCGATGATGCTCGCCGAGATCGACCTTATTCGCGTATCGCTGGCGGAGTCCGCCGGCCTGTCACGATCGGATATTGTATCAGCCATAGCGGGGCACCGTTCTCGGTTGTTTTTCTGAATTGATCCGCCCCGGAGCGTGCCGCATGTGCATCTGGGCGGATCGATAATTGTGGTTATATCAGCGGCCTATTCGGCTGCGACGGTCATCGCCTCGGAGTTCGGCTTGAGCTTAGTGCGGCGATCACCACGTCCGAAATGTTCTGCTGGGTAACGTTTCGCATTTTCTCCTCCTTGTAATGCGTCGGGAACGTCCCTGCGGACGTCACCACATGAGTTCGGTCTCGAGTTGCAACATGCTGGCCGGGGCCTTGCTGGTGTTTTCGAGCGCGCCGAACTTACCCTTGAAGAAGAGCACGGGCTCGACGTTATCGTTTCTGATGAGCGTCCTGACATGGCCGAGAAAGATCGTGTGGTCGCCGGCGATGATCTCGTCGTAGACGCTCGCGGAAAATGTCGCGACTGCGCCACGGATCACCGGCAGGTCGTCCAGCGTGTCGAACAGATCGTGCAGATCCGCATTCGGCTTGCCGGCGAAATGCCAGGCGATGGCGTCCATCCCAGAGGCAAGGACACTCACCGCGAAACGCCCCGACTTCTGGATCTTTCCCAGCATCCGCGCCTTTTCGGCGATGGAGATCGCTATCAGCGGTGGATCAAGCGAGATCGACATGAATGCGTTGGCTGTCATCCCGTGATCGTGGCCGTCGCAATGGGTGGTGATGACGTTCACCCCGGTCGCGAACGCGCCGCAGGCATCGCGGAACACGCGTGGCTCAGGCGTAGACATGACATCCTCCGTTATCATGGGATCGTTGAACGGGCAGGAGGCTGGACCATCCTTCCAACCGTTCGGCTTCGCTGAAGCGCCCCGCAGCTTTCAAGGCGCGGATGCGGGTACTCGACACGATCTCACCAGCCTCGCAGCAGACGGCCGGAAATATCTTCGTGTCGAAATAGCTGGCAAGCAGATCGGGATTTCCGCTTTTGCAAGCGCCGAACCGGAAGTCGGCGCCGATCCAGATCACCTGTGGAGCCAGCCGGTTTACCTCCCCAATGAAGTCCGCTGCCGTGCGGGCCCGATACGCCGTGTCGAAACGGGCGACAATGATGTAGTCGGGATCCAGGGTGCTGATCCGGGCCACTTTGTACTCGATCGACGTCAACGGTCGGACGCCGCACAGCAGGGCCTTGGGAGGCGGGTCGAACGTATAGACTACCGAAGGGACACCAAGGGTCCGCGCACTACGCACGGCTGTCCTGATCAGGGCTTGATGGCCGCTATGAACGCCATCGAAAGCCCCGATCGTCAGGGCTGATGCGGACAGTCTCAGTACGTTATCGTCATGAACGAGCGTCTGAATGCAGGGGCGATGATCCATGGTCTCCTCCCATGTTCGCTATCGGCGGCACGGTCCTCCGGTGCGTTCGACGAAGCTAATCTACCGCCGGATAGGGGCCTGCTGCGATACCCGATCCGGTATCGCATGATACCTATCATTCGCTCGTCGTCGGGGCATAGTTTTCGCCTACGGAAAGGGGAAGAGGATCCTTTTCTGATCGAGACGCCGGCTTGCAGACCTCTTGTCCGGCTAACTGGAGGAGTAAACAGACATGCATACCCTGGCTACCAAACCCGGCCTGGACTCGCACCCCACGACGACCGACGCCTATACGGGCGCGGAATTCCTGGAGAGCATCCAGGACGGCCGCGAGATCTACATCTACGGCGAGCGCGTCAAGAACGTCACAGAGCATCCGGCGTTCCGCAACTCGGCACGCATGGTCGCCCGCTGGTACGACCGCTTTCATGAAAAGAAGACCGAGATCGGCGTGCCGACGGATACCGGTTCGGGCAAACTTACGCATCCCTTCTTCCTTGGCTCCAAGACGGCCGAGGACCTGATCAAGTCGCGGGACGCGATCGCCGAGCTGCAGAAGGTCTCCTACGGATGGATGGGGCGTTCGCCCGATTACAAAGCATCCTTCCTCGGAACGCTCGGAGCGAACTCCGCCTTCTACGGCGAATATGCAGAAAATGCGCGCAACTGGTATGCCCGCACGCAGGAGCGTCTCGACTACTGGAACCACGCGATCGTCAACCCGCCCATCGACCGCGACCGGTCGATCGAGGAAGTACGCGACGTCTTCATGCATGTCGACAAGGAGACGGACAAGGGATTGATCGTGTCCGGCGCCAAGGTCGTCGCGACCGGCTCGGCACTTACGCATTACAATTTCATCGCCCACTACGGCATCCCGATCAAAGACAAGTCCTTCGCGCTCATCTTCACGGCGCCGATGGATTCACCCGGCGTCAAGCTGATCGCCCGCGCCTCTTACGAATTCAACGCCGCGGCGACCGGCTCGCCCTTCGACTACCCGCTTTCGAGCCGTCTGGACGAGAACGACTCCATTCTTGTCTTCGACAAGGTTCTGGTGCCGTGGGAGAACATCTTCATCTACGGTGATGTCGACAAGATCAATCAGTTCTTCCCAGGCTCCGGCTTCGTACCGCGCTTCACGCTGCATGGCCTTACCCGCCTGTCGGTCAAGCTCGATTTCATCGCCGGCCTGTTCTCCATGGCCGTCGAGGCGACGGGCTCGAAGGATTTCCGCGGCGTCCAGACCGGCGTGGGCGAAGTTATCGCTTGGCGCAATACTTTCCACGCGCTCGGAGATGCGATGGTGAAATCGCCGGTCTCGTGGCAGGGCACCGACGGGTTCAACCTGCCGAACCTCAATGCCGGGCTCGCCTACCGTGTGCTGGCGCCGATGGCCTATCCGCGTATCAAGGAGCTGATCGAGCGGCATGTCGCGAGCGGTCTCATTTATCTGCCGTCGAGCGCCGCGGATTTCGAGAGCGAGGCGATCCGTCCCTATCTCGACCGTTTCGTGCGCGGCTCGAACGGTTATGTGGCTCTGGATCGCGTCAAGCTGCTGAAACTGCTGTGGGATGCCATCGGCACCGAGTTCGGCGGCCGCCACGAGCTTTACGAGCGCAACTATGCGGGCAATTACGAGAATCTCAGAATCGAAACCCTGATGGCGGCGGCCGCCACCGGCGATCTCGCCTCAATGCAGTCTATGGTCAAGGACTGCATGAGCGAATACGACCTTTCCGGCTGGACGGGTTCCGACCTGATCAATCCTGATGATATCAGCCTCGTTGGCCGCGGCACCGTTCAGGCTGCCTGAGGATTTCCGACAAACGAGAAAGACCGCCGCTATCCGCGGCGGTCTTTTCTTTTGCCGCGATGCTGCGGCGATTCAGATCGCGTCGTGGGTGCCCATGGCACCATGCGCCGAAATCGATTGCTCAGGGGCGTTGAATACCGAAGTGGTCAGGAGAACAGCGACGCCGAGGACGCCGTAGTACCATGCGTCGATGCCTGTGAAACCGAACACAGCGACTGCAGCAAGGAACACTACTCCAACCGCCCGGTCGATCCAAAGGTGGATCGGATAGGGGATTATTTTGATGAGGCCGGTCGGATGGTCGGTCAGTATCGGCAATATGAGCGCCGCAACACCTGTGATTACGGAAAGCCACATGGCGACTGGACCGCTGTGACCGAGCTTCAAAACGAACGGCGCAACTAAAAGGATAATCGCTACGGGATAGTCGATGAGATAGGCGTGAATGGATTTAGTGACGAAGCGGAGCATGGCAGGTCCTCCAGGCGCGGTTGACAGGTTTGATCGAATTCGCACCGCTGAGATACTGGCAGTCGTGGAGCCTAGACCAACTTAGTCCTTCGGCTTGCTCTCCCGAGCGCCAGATATATCGAGTGCGGTACTCGTTGAAATTAGTCTTCTGCCGAATGGATTAGAAATGCCCACTTGTTATCGATTTCATTCCGCCATCCCGCCACGCTCGAGCCCACCCGCTCATTGATCCGCAACCTCAAAGGCGGCCGACGTTCGGCGAAGGGTCTCCGTTTCGATGATGCCATTCCGATCTTCCGGGGTAGGCTGGCAGCCGGAAGAGCGGAGGTCGTCTTGGGAAAGGCGCGATCCGTTAGGCGACGCGGTGCCCGGCCGCACTTAGGAAGTCAACTGCGGCCGCGGCGTCGCGGCTCCGCACGAGAAAATAGTTCCCGTTGAAAGTGGAGACCGCGAGCACGCCGATGCCGTTTTCCGACACTGGCTTCACGACCGAGAGTACGCCGGTCTCCCCGAACACGAACGGACCGGCCACCTTGAAACAGGCCCAGTCGCCCTCGCTCCTTACGTTCCCGGGCACGCGCTCCCTCATGCAGATCACCGACAATTCGTCTTCGCCACGGCTTATGCTGACGAAGCCCTCACCGTCCCCCCAGGAGGGGATCGGCGCGAGCACTGGGAGCCGAGCGATCGTGTATTCCCCAAACAGTTTCTTCAGCTCAACTGGAGCCACACCGAAATCCTTTCGTCGTGTCGACGACATAAGCCGTTCCCCGCTATAAAACACTGTCCCTACGCAACTCGTGCGTCCGGAAATCCAAAAGGCGTGTCTCGAACGCGGTATTGTGCTGGTCCGACATGCTCTTTAACTGCTCCAGCGGGCGTCGCGGTTATCTACCCGTTGGCACGAGCCGGAGCCGACTGCTGTTCTATCTGATCAGCTGGCTTTACCAGCGAACCTCGGTCGCCCTGACGGCAAACCTGGCCCGGCCGGGCCAGACCGATCCATGTCTAGTTGCGAGGACAAAAGATCGCTCATGCGGTTACGCATGGAAGGATGTGGCTCCGCTTTCCAATTCAAGGAGTAGCGATGTCAGTCGCGCGATTTCGTCCTCGTGCTCCGCCACCCGTCGCGCGATGAGAGTCTCGTCCTGTCCGGCAGCCGCCAATTCCCTCAACTGTCGCAAGCCGTCTCGCGCAATGGAGATTCGCTCTTCGATCTGAGTTATCGCGTCGGTGACGTCGCTCATTGTCGGTCCTTCAGTTGACTATTTAAGCTCGGGACAAGCTACGCTCGCCCGAGTCTTTTTGAGAGCGGCCCCGAGCTCCACCTCTGTGACCGGGGCCAGCGAGCGAAGAGCATGGCGGCCATGGTCGGCCCGCAATATCCACCTTACGAAGTGCCGGGTGGGGTCGGCAGCCGTTTTAACCGGCCGACGCTGCGGCGGATCGCAGCGCCGGCACTCAAGTGGCAGCCGCAAGATATTATTGCACCTGCGAAACCAGGGTATCCATCCGCTTTTTGGCCAAGGGGGGCAATTTCGCCTGCTGCGCTGAGGCCTGGTTCACCGGTGTGTTGCCGACCTCAATCAGGCCGACCATTCCCATTCCAAAATGAGGCATACAGCGATAGCCGTAGAGCCCGGGTTGCTGAAAAGTTACATCCACGGCGTGGGAAATGGCGCCCTTCAGCGGCGCTGCTCCGTCCGGAAGCATGCCGGGTATCGTATCGACATTGTGCCCTTTATCGACTGGCATGAAATGCACCGTGTCGCCCGGCTGAATATGCAGGAAAGCGGGCTCGAACGTCATCGCCTGTCCATCACTGCCCTTGTTCAACATTTTGACCTCGTACTCGGCGGCTCGGGCTCCTGCAGGAATGAAGATCGAGAGCGCCAGAAGCACGGTGACACTGAGGTTTTTCATTTTCGGTTCCTTCGTTGCTGGGGTGGATAAATATGACTTGCTGAGGGGGTGAGGCGTTGCGGGATCGATCAGAACACCGCTGACAAATGGAAGAAGCGTGCGTCCATCGCCGACCTTCCGACTGATCGGAAAGAGCCATGTCAACGGCTCTGTCGACTACCGGCGATCGTACCGGACCGTCGGTGTCTGCATTGCAAGCAGTTCCTCGGCGAATGTGGGATGCACGGCCATGGTCGACATGAAGTCCGCCCGGGTCGCGCCGCTTTCCAATGCGATTGACAGGACTTGGATCAGCTCGCTTGCGTCTTCGGCGAAGAGATGTACGCCGAGAATGCGGTCACTCTCGCCGTCGACCACCAGCTTGAGCAGCGCGATCTCGCAGTCTCTTGTTACACCCGCCGCCAGCGGGCGGACGCGTGCTTTGTAGACGTCGACGACAGCATATTCGGCGCGCGCCTCCAGCTCTGTCAGTCCGACCGTTCCGATCTCCGGGCTTGAGAATACGGCCGTCGGCACATTGGCGTAGTCGACCTGCCAGGGCTTGCCCCCAAAGACGCTGTCGGCGAAGGCGTGGCCTTCGCGGATCGCCACCGGCGTCAGGTTGACTTGGTTCGAGACGTCGCCGACGGCGAAGATACTGGGAACGCTGGTGCGCGAGTTCGCGTCGACGATGATTGCACCTTTCTCATCCGTCTTCACGCCGACACGGTCTAATCCAAGCCCGATGGTGTTGGGTGTCCGCCCGAACGCCAGCAGCACCTGATCGGCCTTGAGGCGTGCGCCTTGCTCGGTGACGACATCGATTGTGGCCGGCTTTTGTCCGTCTCCGTCCACCTTTCCGGACGCCAGGCGCTTGATGCTGTCGCCCAGCAGGATCTTGATCCCGCGATTTGTGTAGGACGCCGCTATCGCTTGACGCACGTCTTCGTCGAATCCTCGCAAGACATTGCTTCCGCGACAGACGATCGTGACGTCACTGCCAAGCGCCGCGAACAATCCCGCGAACTCCACCGCGATGTAGCCGGCGCCGCCGATGACGAGGCGTCGCGGCAACACCTTGAGGTCGAAGGCCGTGTCAGAGGTAATGCCCAACTCCATGCCCTCGAATGGCGGAAGCTCGGGCTTTGCGCCAGTCGCAATCAAGATGATGCGAGCTCGGACGCTGCGGCCGTCGGCGAGGCGTACTGTGTGTGCGTCCTCCAGCATTGCGCGCGAATGGACAACCTCGACACCCGCCTTGGATTGCCCCTGCGCATACAGGCCCTCGAGACGCGCGATTTCCTTGTCCTTGGCCGCCACCAGCGAAGGCCACTCGAAACTGGGAGGCGAGATCTTCCAGCCGAAGTCCGCCGCCTCGTCGAGCGCGTCGCCAAAACGGCTCGCGTAGACAAAGAGCTTCTTGGGCACGCAACCCCTGATGACGCATGTCCCACCCAGGCGGGACTCCTCCGCGAGCATTACGCGAGCGCCGTGGCTCGCGGCGACGCGCGCTGCGCGAATCCCACCGGATCCCCCGCCGATCACGAAAAGATCAGCGTCGAATTTGAGTGACGGCGCTTCTCGCGATGCGGGATTCTCTGCAGACGATGAGGGCAGGTCCGCGAGCCTCTGTTCGGAGTCTAAGTTGTTCACGTTGGTTCCAATCGGTTCATATCAAGTGCCGGCTAAGCATTCCCCTTGCATCCCGCCATGAGATGGAGGGGTAGGTCATTCTCGGGGCTTCTGGGCTTGCACGTCGGCGTTTGCGGCAGGGCTTCGGGCTTACGGCATCCCATTCCGGACTTTCCGTGTCGTGCCTGGCGCGATCCGGGTTCACCGGGCTGAGGGTCGGCCCGATCGAACGCGGGAATACGAGGCGCCTCGCGACAGGCCCTGTCTAGACGTTCGGCTTAGCCTCGACGGAGTGCCGCGCAACCGCCGCAATCTTCTCGGGCAGGATACCGAAAAAGGATACGTCCGACCCGAGCGCCGCGACGAACAGGCTCTCGGCGCCGCTAAGGTTGCGCCGCAACTCGGCGCTGATCTCGCCGGCGCTCAGTTGGGATTCGACAAACCAGGTGTCGGTACGAAACTCAACCACGTCATCGCCGAGCCGCACGAGCTCTCGCTGGATGTCGTTGTAGTTACACATGTATCCCCGATTGATGTCGGACTGGAGCAATACCAGGAAAGTAGTCTTCTCATTGTGTGACGGACGCATTCGACGCCTCCTTTGATAAGTTGTTTTTTCTGGCACCTGGTCTAGTTTGTCGCCCCGCAGGCCCGGCAGCACGGTCTTGATCGGCCGGTAAGGCACAAGATCCCCAAGCGTCGGACGGGCGGATTTTCAGATCGCGCCTCTAGCGGCGTGGCCCGCCATTCGACGCTGTAGACGCTCACGAGTATCCGCCCGGATTTTCCATATTGAGCCATCCGAGGTAGTCTCGCTTGCCCACACGCGCGCCGAGATGCCGGAGGATGTCGTGCGCCGTGGCGACGTGAAAGTAGAAGTCGGGGATCACCAGGTAAAAAATGTAGTCGGCGCCGCCGAACCAGCCACGGACAATAGGTGGCGTGATCTCGTATGTGCGAGATTCCGCTCCGCTGAGCTGCTCAGGCGTTATCGAGTGCAGGAATGAACGAACGCCTGTCACGCGGGCTTTGAGGGCGGTATAAGTCTGCTCGACGTCAAGGGGCGCAGTGGGATCCCGGCCAATGAGGAACGACATGTGTCGTTCCACCTTATTTGCGACCACGCTAAACTGTTCTCCGAAGGTCAGCATGTCAGGCGCGAGCCGCGCGCGCAACACTTCGCCGAGCTGGAGGCCCTTTTCTTCCTCAAACGCCTTGCCGTGGTCGAGATAGGTATCCAGCACGGCAAAACCGTGTGCCATGCCGGGAATAATGGTGTCGAAGACACTGAAACTCATTGCCAGATTCCTTCTGAAATCAAAGCCATCACGGTCATTCTCGCTTCCCGTGGAAACATTGAAAAATCCTCTAGATGGCTTTTGCCCGCGCTGGCGGCGTGTTCGAGGCCTCAGTGTAGGATTGGCTGTCGGGCCACGCCAATAACCGATGGAGATGGTTTCCATTCCCGCCGCCAACCGACAGCAACGAGGCTATGCGAGACTCCGGGGCGATAATCTTTTAGAATTGCTTGGAAACGTGCCGCGAACAGATCTCGGGCGGCGACTCGAGAGCGCCGTTGAGGGCTTTTTTTTCAGGAAAAGATTGGCGCGTTCGAAACAGGCGTAGAATTGGTTATCGGATCTATTCCAACGTTTCATTGGCCCGGCTTCGCCCGATTGGCTTTGCTGGAATGCCGCCTGCCTCGAGCTTGTGCATATCGTTGATAACGCGATCAGGTAAGAGCGAGAGCCCGCGGCCACATCGACGACAAGCCAAATGAATGCCGGGCTTGCATTACCGAACACCATCTCAAAGAAGGCTCAGACCATGCCGACTGATGTAACGAGCGGACAGCCCAAAAAATTTCCGGCCCCACGGGATCCACTGCTGCGCGATATGGCCAACTGCATTCGGTTCATCGCCGCCGACGCCGTCCAGAACGCGAAGAGTGGGCACCCGGGCATGCCCATGGGAATGGCGGACATCGCGACCGTGCTGTTCCGCGACTTCATGAAATTTGACCCCAAGAACCCTTCCTGGCCAGACCGGGACAGATTCGTCATCTCCAATGGACACGGCTGCCTTCTGCTCTACAGCCTCCTTTACCTGACGGGATACGAAGGCATCACGATGGACGACATGCGAAGGTTCCGACAGGTCGACAGCAAGACACCCGGACACCCCGAGTACTGGCACATCCCGGGCATTGAGACGACAACGGGGCCTCTTGGCCAGGGGGTAGGGAATGCTGTCGGCTTTGCCATCGCCGAACGCGTGCTCAACGCGACCTTCGGGGACGGCCTGCAAGACCATTTTACCTACGTTTTCATGGGGGACGGCTGTCTGATGGAAGGCATCAGCCAGGAGGCCATTTCGCTTGCAGGTCACCTGAAGCTCGGCAAGCTGATCGCGTTCTTCGACAATAATGCCGTCACGATCGACGGCCCAACTTCGCTTGCGGTCTCCGACGACCAAGCCGCTCGGTTTGCCGGGTCAAACTGGCACGTCCAGGAAATCGACGGGCACGACACCGATGCGATCAGGGAGGCCATACGCAATGCTCAGGCGGTTACGGATCGTCCGTCGCTCATTTCATGCAAGACCGTCATCGGCTTCGGGTTCCCGACGATCTCCGGGACGCGCAAGGCGCATAGCGACACGCCGGGCGAGGACGAAGTCTCCGGTGCCCGCGAGTTGCTCGGATGGAATTCCAAGCCTTTCGAAATTCCGGAACCGCTGATTGACGCGTGGCGCGCTGTCGGAGCGAGGGGAGAAGCGGTGCGGCAGCAATGGCTGAACCGATTGGAGACCTCCCCCATTCCAGTCAAAATCGACTTCGAGCGTCGAATGCACGGGCTGTTGCCGATACAGTGGCGGACGGCAATCGCGCAAGCCCTCGATGAGATGAGCGGTACGGATACCGAGATGGCGACCCGCAAGGCGAGCGGCTTGGTCCTCGAGCACTTGACCGCCGTGATGCCTGAACTGATTGGCGGGTCAGCCGACTTGACCCCATCCAACAACGTGAAGACGAACAGCCAGAAGGAAATTGAACCGGGGAAATTCTCGGGTTCGTACCTCCACTATGGCGTGCGCGAGCATGGTATGGCTGCGGCGATGAACGGGATCGCCCTGCATGGCGGCCTGCGGCCCTATGGCGGAACATTTCTGGCATTTTCGGATTATTGCAGGCCCAGCATCCGGTTGGCCGCGCTGATGCGCGCGCCGACTGTATTCGTCATGACGCACGACTCGATTGGCCTCGGCGAGGACGGCCCGACGCACCAGCCTGTCGAGCAACTGAGCGCCCTCAAAGCCATTCCCCACCTTGCGGTGTTCCGGCCCGCCGACGGCATCGAAACAGCTGAGTGCTGGCAAGCGATCCTCGAGCGCAAGGAAGGCCCATCGCTGATCGCGCTCTCCAGGCAGAACCTGCCGCCGGTCCGCCGTGACCATTCCCAGGGGAATAAGTCGGCGAAAGGGGCCTACGTGATCCTGGAAGCAGACGGCGAGGAGCCCGTGGTCACCCTCCTTTCCGCGGGATCGGAGCTTCATCTGGCGACGGAAGCCCATGAGATCCTTCAGGAGGAGGGAGTGCCTACTCGCGTAATCTCCATGCCATGCAGACTGTTATTCGAGCAGCAACCTGAGGAGTACAGGCGCGCAGTCCTCGGAAATTCCGGGATCAGGGTAGCGGTAGAGGCGGGAATCCGAGACTCCTGGGACCGGTATATCGGCGAAAGCGGCTACTTTGTCGGTCTCACCGAATTCGGTGCGTCAGGCAAGGCGAAAGACGTCTTCGAGAAGTTTGGTATCACGACCGAAGCCATTGTGCGAATGGCCCACCACGGTATCTCGCAGCACAAGCTGTGAGTGAACCATGCGTCGCGTCGAGGCAATCTGACTTATGCCTCGCGCGACAGCGTGCGCCATCGCCGGCATCGAGAATCTCTAATCGGAGTATTCGCACCGGTGTTGAACACAGGGCCAACTGTTTTCGGCCACGCTGTCGATGAAAGCGTGGTCGCGGGTTTCGGCAAGTTGCCGTTCCGTCGGCGTCAACGCATCAGATTCCCGGCGCTCTGGGAATTCTTTCCAGAAATCCCCAAACCCGTTTTGAGTCCGCTTGCGCCGAACGCTCTGCCTCGACACGACATTAAGGAAGCCGCGCACCATTCAGCGCCTCTCTGTCGGCTGCGTTGTCGTCAAAGATCGCTTGTTCGCGCGTCAGCAACACCAGCTGTCTTGAACGACCCCACCTGTATCGCGACCCCGACTGCGCGCCCTCGTCAACGACACGATGACAGGGCACTACGATGGCCAACTCGTTCGCCGCGCAGGCTAGGCCGACCGCATGCTCGTCGGTTGGCGCGCCGATTTGATGCGCAATAGCCGCGTAGGTTGAAGTCTCGCCGATGGGAATGTCCCGGATGACCTCCCAGACACGGTGCTGGAATCTGGAACCACGCAGGTCAAGCGGCACATTCAGCCCGCGAGAGGGGGCTTCGATGAAGTGCGCGACACGCATTGCGAGCTCGTCCTCCAGCCAATGCCCAGGCTGAACGTCGGCTAGCGAAAACCGCTCCCGCAGAAGCTTGGTCAGGGGAATGGTGTCAGTGCCCAGCAGGACCGTTACCACCCCTTTTTTGCTCGCAGCCAACAGCAGCACTCCGAGCGTGCTGTGCGAGAAGACATAGCGGATTGGCTCCGTTGTCGCTCGATCTTCCGGATAACCTGTCATGACGTGGCAGGCGTCACCGTTGATGTAGTCGGGCCGCTTCGGCATCGGCGTTTTCCAAACGATTATTGAGGTAAAATAGCAGCCTATGGCGTGACCATACGATAGCAGCTAAGCCGACGTCGCTCAGAGCGGGCCGTCATACTCGCCGCGCGCCGGATAATCTTTGTGGATGGCGAAGTCGATCGCCTGAAGCAATTCCGAAAACAGCGGACGTGCGAACGGCATCGTTTGAACCGCGCTGTAATACAAAGTACCGTCCGGTCGAACGAGGAACACGCCCGGCTCCGAAAATAGCGGCGGCTCTTCGACGTTGATCGATGACTTTCCACGCGATGAGGAAATATAGAGTCCCCATTGCCGGGCCACCGTGAGCGGC
>NZ_JARFYM010000141.1 GCF_030272705.1 Rhizobium mayense
CGCGTCGGAGGTTTTTGCCGAGGCCGGAATGGATGTGCCCATACGAGAAATTGCGGACAGGGCGGGGGTCGGCGTCGGCACACTCTACCGCCATTTTCCAACACGTTCCGATCTTGTCGTGGCGGTTTTCCGCAAAGAGGTCGATGGGTCCGTTGAAGCAGCGAAGACGCTGGCCGCGGAGCATCCTCCGGGCGAGGCGCTGGAGCGATGGGTCGAGCGCTATGTGGATTTTATCGCAGCCCACCGTGGGTTGGCGGCGGCGTTCAATTCGGGCGATCCGGCGCTCGAAGGATTGCCCGCACATTTCCAGGAGCGGCTGG
>NZ_JARFYM010000142.1 GCF_030272705.1 Rhizobium mayense
CCAGCCGCTCCTGGAAATGTGCGGGCAATCCTTCGAGCGCCGGATCGCCCGAATTGAACGCCGCCGCCAACCCACGGTGGGCTGCGATAAAATCCACATGGTGCGCGACCCATCGTTCGAGGGCCTCTCCCGGTGGGTGCTGCGCGGCCAGCATCTTCGCTGCCTCGACGCCTCGTCGACCTCCTTGCGGAAGACGGCGACGACAAGGTCGGAACGCGTCGGAAAATGGCGGTAGAGTGTGCCGACGCCGACCCCCGCCCTGTCCGCAATTTCTCGTATGGGCACATCCATTCCGGCCTCGGCAAAAACCTCCGACGCG
>NZ_JARFYM010000143.1 GCF_030272705.1 Rhizobium mayense
GGCGGCCCAGGAGCAGGAAATCAACGCCGAACGCCAGCAGAACCTGCGCCAGCAGCAGGACGAGGCCCAGGAACAGGCCCGTGTCGTCGCCACCATCGGTCGGGCCCTCGAAGACCTCGCCCAGGGCGATCTGACCGTGCGCTGCGGCGATATCGGCGCCGGCTATGCCGGCCTGCGCAACAACTTCAACGAGGCACTGTCGCATCTGGAAGCCGCCATGGGCCGGGTCAATGCCAAGGGCAACGACATCGGCGTCTCCAAGGAAGAGATCCGCCGCGCCTCCAACGAGCTGTCG
>NZ_JARFYM010000144.1 GCF_030272705.1 Rhizobium mayense
GGCGGCCCAGGAGCAGGAAATCAACGCCGAACGCCAGCAGAACCTGCGCCAGCAGCAGGACGAGGCCCAGGAACAGGCCCGTGTCGTCGCCACCATCGGCCGGGCGCTCGAAGACCTCGCCCAGGGCGATCTGACCGTGCGCTGCGGCGACATCGGTACCGGCTATGCCGGCCTGCGCAACAACTTCAACGAGGCGCTGTCGCATCTGGAAGCCGCCATGGGCCGGGTCAATGCCAAGGGCAACGACATCGGCGTCTCCAAGGAAGAGATCCGCCGCGCCTCCAACGAGCTGTCG
>NZ_JARFYM010000145.1 GCF_030272705.1 Rhizobium mayense
CGCGATAGGCCGTGAAATGGCTTGGCTAAGCTGCTTGGGCGTTTCCGCCGGCGATGCTTGTTGAATGCGGCTGCCGCATCGCCCTTAACTAGCATTTTATGGTGTCTGACCCGTGCGCCGCGACTGGAAAGCCGAAGAGCCGAGCGTAATAATCGGTGGATTTTTGAGCACCCGCGACGACCAGATCCAATCGTCGCCTGGCAGTAGGTTCAGTCATTTTCGGATTGGCCCAAGATTGTTGTCAGGATAGTAGATCGTCTCTTGCTCACCAACACCTGCGGTCGC
>NZ_JARFYM010000146.1 GCF_030272705.1 Rhizobium mayense
TCCTCAAAGGCTCGTGTTCATCGACGAAACCTGGATTAAGACCAATATGGCGCCGCTCTACGGCTGGGGTGTTAAGGGCAAGCGCCTGCGTGGCTTTGCGCCGCATGGTCATTGGCGCACTTTAACCTTCGTCGGCGCGCTCCGGGCCGACTGTCTTACCGCACCCTGCGTCTTCGACGGTCCGATCAATGGCCAATGCTTCAAGGCCTATGTCGAGCAACAACTCGTCCCGACGCTGCGGCCAGGCGACATCGTCATCATGGACAATCTGGGCAGCCAC
>NZ_JARFYM010000147.1 GCF_030272705.1 Rhizobium mayense
CCCGGCTCCGAAAATAGCGGCGGCTCTTCGACGTTGATCGATGACTTTCCACGCGATGAGGAAATATAGAGTCCCCATTGCCGGGCCACCGTGAGCGGCAGCGAATATCCAAATCGCAGGTTGGTGCCGACCTTGCGCGCCATTTCTTGAGCGCGCGCCTGAACGTCAGAGCTGATGGCGATGACCTTTGTGCCGCGACGCTCATATTCAGGGATCAGCGATTCCAGCTCGCGCAGATATTTGAGGCAAACCGGGCA
>NZ_JARFYM010000148.1 GCF_030272705.1 Rhizobium mayense
TCCTCAAAGGCTCGTGTTCATCGACGAAACCTGGATTAAGACCAATATGGCGCCGCTCTACGGCTGGGGTGTTAAGGGCAAGCGCCTGCGTGGCTTTGCTCCGCATGGTCATTGGCGCACTTTAACCTTCGTCGGCGCGCTCCGGGCCGACTGTCTTACCGCACCCTGCGTCTTCGACGGCCCGATCAATGGCCAATGCTTCAAGGCCTATGTCGAGCAACAACTCGTCCCGACGCTGCGGCCAGGCGACATCGTC
>NZ_JARFYM010000149.1 GCF_030272705.1 Rhizobium mayense
GCGATCGGCTCGACGACGAGCGAAGCGGAAATCGATGGGGCGAGACCGATCGTTAATGGCGCGACTTCCTTTTTTTGAAACTCGCGCGCGCGGCGTCGAACGGCCTCAGTCGAGGCAAGTGCGCGCTCGAGCATGGGCAGCACCGCTTTTCCCAAGTCGGTGAGGTGGGTGAGCTGACGTTCCCGGTAGATGAGCTCACCTCCGAGTTCCTGCTCGAGCTTTTGCACGCCCTTGGTCAGTGCCGGTTGCGTGAC
>NZ_JARFYM010000150.1 GCF_030272705.1 Rhizobium mayense
ACCATCCGCTGCGGATCAGTTGGCTCGCCGCACATGGGTGGCACGCATAACATCCCGATGCCGTGCAGGAGCTCGTTCGCCATCACTCCCGAGCGTATCTCGCCGCTCGCGGCCGCAGCGTCCAGAAGTTTCTGAACCAGGGGGCCCAGCCGCTCCTGGAAATGTGCGGGCAATCCTTCGAGCGCCGGATCGCCCGAATTGAACGCCGCCGCCAACCCACGGTGGGCTGCGATAAAATCCACAT
>NZ_JARFYM010000016.1 GCF_030272705.1 Rhizobium mayense
CTCGCCGCCGGTATAGCCGACACGCGTCGAGATGACCCCGTTATAGCGGCGGATGAGGTCCTGCATGCCCCAGAAACAACCGCCGGCGAGAACTGCACGTTCCGTAGTCATCGGATATCCTCCACTTGATCGAGATAGGCACCATAGCCCTCAGCCTCCATCCTGTCGCGATGCACGAAGCGAAGAGAGGCAGAGTTGATGCAATAGCGCAAACCGCCGCGGTCCATCGGCCCGTCTGGGAAAACATGGCCTAGATGGCTGTCGCCATGGATAGAGCGCACTTCGGTGCGCAGCATGCCATGCGAGAGGTCGGTAAGCTCGTTGATATTCGCGGTTTCGATAGGCTTGGTGAAACTCGGCCAGCCGCAGCCTGAATCAAACTTGTCCGAAGAGGCAAACAACGGCTCGCCCGATACGATATCAACGTAGATGCCCGGCTGTTTGTTGTTGAGATATTCACCCGTGCCTGGACGCTCGGTACCGCTTTGCTGCGTCACACGGTACTGCTCCGGAGTCAGCTTCGCTATAGCCTCGGAAGTCTTGCTGTAGTTCTGCATTCCTGTTCTCCTTGCCCTTGGACGCAAATGTCGAACTCAACCAGGGACTACGAGAGAACACTGGCAATCGTTACTGATATTGAGCTCGATGAGCGTCGCGGGAGTGGTTGCGAGCGAAATATAGGTATCCGGCAACCGATTTGCCATATCCCACACGGCGGCGTGATGCATCACGCCTAAAGCTCGTCGCGATCTCCAGGATTCGCTCCCACGCTTTCGCTCTTTGTTTTGTGCATGTCGTTTTCGCAAAAACCGCAGCACACTTTTTGCGCGACATGCATTAGGCAATCAATCATCCCAGTCGCAGGCCGAGGCATAGATCGTCGCCACAGCCTCGATGCCGGCCTGGTCGTCGCTGTCGAAGCGGCCGGCGAGCGGGCTGTCCAGATCGATGACGCCGAAAACATGGCCGTCGCGAAACAGCGGCACCACCAGTTCCGAACGGGAGGCGGCATCGCAGGCGATATGGCCTGGGAAAGTGTGCACGTCCTCGACCAGGATCGAATGCGCCTTCTCGATCGCCGTGCCGCACACGCCGCGGCCGACCGCGATACGGACGCAGGCCGGCTTGCCCTGGAACGGTCCCAGCACGAGCTCGTCATCCGACTGCAGGAAGTAAAAGCCGGCCCAGTTGAGGTCCGGCAGCATCTGGTAGATCAGCGCCGACGTATTGGCGGCGTTGGCGATCGGATCAGTCTCGCCATCGAGCAACGCCTGCAATTGGCCGGCGAGCTCACGATAGAAATCGGGCTTGTTGTCGTGTTGGATCGTCTTTTCCAGAAACATTGGATCGTTGCCTTTCGATTATGTCATGATCGGCCGGTTTGTTTCAGTCCTTATCGTCCGGCGGACAGGGCCAGCCCTCCGGCATTTTCAACCCGGCAGGCAGCACGGTCGACTTGTCGCCGCAGGCGAGACTGATTTGCTGCTGCGTCAAGCCGGTCGCGGCCGATAGATCGAGCCCTTCGATACGGGTCAGAAACATGAAAGCGCCGTCGAAGGCGACCGGACCTTTTATCGTCGCGCCGCTCAAAGTGGCACGGGACAGGTTGGCGAGAGAAAAATTGACCCCCGTCAATACCGCCTTTTCGAAATCGGCGCGGCCAAGCTCGGCCTTCTGAAAATCCGCGTTGGCAAGCTGCGCGCCGCCGAATTCGGCCCGTTGCAGTTCGGCACTGACAAATCTGGCGCCGGTGGCCAAGATGTTGGTGAAATCGGAACGGTATGCTTCGATCCTCGAGAAATTCGCCGCCTCGGCCCGCGCATTCTTCAACCATGTGCGCACTAGCGTTGCCTTCTCAAGATTTGCCAATGTGAGATTGGCGTTGCTGAGATCGGTGCTGTCGAAATGAACGCCGGCAAGATTGGCCCCGTGCAGATCACTGCCCTGCAGCATGATATTGGTTTTGCTGCATTCGCTCCAATTCAGGCCGGGCCGGGCAACATCGCCGCAATCTGCCGCCTGCACGCGATCGTGAGCGCCGGATGCGAGCAGGATTGCCACGACCAGTGCCAGCCCGGAAAGACCGGCAGCCGCAGCCTCCCCGATGGCTGCAAAACAACTCCGAGCCGAACTGCCGGCATTTTGTCCCCGCCAAGACCGCATTCTCATCCCTCGCTTCGCTTTTCCAAGCGGGCGCCTCGTCTCGACATCGAGAGAGTCATCCCGTTCCAACTTTGTATATAGTGTTTCCCACAACGAAAAAGCGACCATGCCGTAAAAGGATATCGCGCATCAGCCGCCATGACCAGATTGCTGCATCGGAAGAAGGCCGAGAGCGGAGGCGGAGCCGGTTAAGACCGATAGAAAATGGCATGTCGATGGCGCGTGAATTGCGAAGTCCAGCAAGGATAGTCGAGCCCTCGGGCACTTCCTTCGCGAGCCATGACCGAAGCCGGCAGGCGTTGTGTCGATACCCCGGAAAAGAAGCGGCCTGGCCGAGGGAAACGGCCAGGCCACCGTAGCGCAGATTGGAGGTCAATCTAATCTAGCACGCTAACGGTAAGCTTGACTTAGTATTTGTCAACAGCGATTTGATGGTACTTTTTGGCGCGGGTGGTTGCGACGTAGTCGCAGGCTTCATGCGATGGATTCGAGACATTGTCTCCGATCCAAAACGGCACAAGATTGGTGGATATTAATCAGAGGTTATCCAGCTGCACGGCTACCGTTGGATCATTTTGGCGAGAGCCGGTTAGTTGCCCGCGCTGTCGTACTCACCCCTTAACGACAGCCGGGAGTTTCGGTGGGCGGGCCCACAAGGTGGCCGAAACTCCCGTCATCCCCTGAAGAGTAGATTGGCGAAATTGCGAGAACTCGTCAGCTCTGCGCGGCTGCAACCTTACGGCCACGCCGAAAACGTATTCGCCGATCACTTCCCACCCCGACATCGCGGTAACTCAAGCCGGCGTCGATATGGAGCCGGCAGCTGCACCTGGCGAGCTTTTGATTCATTCCGGTTGAGGCAGGAAAAGGTGGATGATTTCGCGGCCGATCGGCGACGGTGTCGGTTCAGTTCGGTCACATCTGGGGCCGTCGAAGAGCCGCCTAGATTTTTGAGATGCTCTGCGAGAATTAGAGGCTCGCAGCTGCCGCCTCATACAGGGTCTTGCCCTTTGCAAGGTCATCTTCCTGATCCCGGGCTTTGACGAGGTGAACCAGGCTGTCTTGGATTGAAGCAAGCGCGTCCATTGCCTTGTCATCGGTTCCGAGACTTGGAACGACCTTACGCCGCAGGTCCACCAACCTTTGCAACGCGGCGTCAATATCATCAACGTACTGATTGCTCATATCTGGCCCTCCACCTGAAGTAAGACTATGGCACGCGAACGATCTTGCGTCCACTCAACCATAGATAAGCAAATGTAATTAGCGAAAGTGAACCGCTGCCGCTGGCCGCTCAAAGAAATGATAAATCTTCGCCGCATTCATTACCCGACAAAACCGGGACTTGAGGCAACGCAAGAAAAAAGCCCGCAAAGCGGGCTTTTCGGCTGGTCGGAGTGGAGTGATTCGAACACTCGACCCCCACGTCCCGAACGTGGTGCGCTACCAGACTGCGCTACACTCCGTGACCAGCGGCGCCTCTATAGACCAGCCATTTTTGAAGCACAAGCTCCAAAATCAAAAAAACCGTTTGATTCTTGACGAAAAAATTACAGGGGCAATTGCCCAGAAAATCGGCACGAAAATGGGTGTCGAACCGGCCGAAGTGCATAAGGCGCAACACATTTAGCAAAATCCCACTTGTACACGCCGATGGGAATTTTCTTTTGCCGGCTTTGGCGGTAAAGCCCTTAGCGGGACAGGCGGAAATGTCCGTGGGACAGCGGCTTTCCGCGGCCGAATGCGAGACAGAAGCTCAAGGACGATACGATGAATATCCGCATGATCACTGCGGCGGGGCTGTTGCTGGCCCTTGCCGGCTGCACAACCACAACCGTGGCTCTTCCGACGATTGCGAGCAATCCGGTTCAGGACCGCTGGGAAGGCCAGTCGGCTGGCCGTTTCTTCGCCTCTTTCGGCCCGCCGATCGCTGATCGCGACGAAGGCGGCAACCGCGTCTACACCTGGCGCGGCGGCTACAAGACGGTCACGGTCACCAATAAGAACGGCGAAAAGAAGGGCAAGCTCTATCTCAGCTGCAAGGCCGACATCGTCACCAACCAGAGCTATGTCATCCGCGCGGTCCACATCCTCAACGACCAGCCCGGCGTCAACGGCTCCTCCTACTGCGCCGAACTGCTGGCGCCACCGGAAAAGGCGAGCTGAGTTTCTCGGGCTTTATCGGGGACGGGATATCGCAGGCGGCCGGGAAGGGTCGCCTGTTTTTGTTTGAATATTCTGATGCATTCAAGCCAGTTCGACTTAGGTCGCTACCGACGACGCCGGTAAAGATCGGCGGACTTTTCATTGTTCGCTTATCGCATGTATGGTGTCGTGCATCTACCTCGCCAGGCATCCGCACTGCCGGGAATGCAGCAAGAACGGACTTACTCGGGCCGCGACCGTCGTTGACCACATGACCAGCTTGAAACCGCGTCCCTGCTCATAGGCACCGGCCTTGTGCGCGGCTGGAAACCAAAATTCCAGCGGGAGACATGACCGTGAAGCATCGTCGCGGCATCGATCTAACCCCGCGGTTCCCGCCCGCCGACTACCGGGAGCATGATGGCCAGCAATACGAGACGCTGAAATCACTTCGCGAATGGGAAGTGCTCGGCGCGCGGTGCGGGAAGTGCGGACGCGTCTCATGGCTCGATAAGCGGGCCGTCGAGCGGGAATGGGGGAATCAATACCTCATGAATCTTCGCGACAAGCTCAAGTGTGAGTGCGGCAACAAGGAAGGCAACCGTTGGCCGGGGTTGAAGGGCTACGGAAGCACATTCAGATGGTGCTGAGGGTCTTCACCAACTCTAATCCAATAGATTCGTTTCGCAATCTCATTGCATGTCGTGAAGAATCTCGTGCGTGGATGTTTTATATCAGTTGCCTCGGCCAGCCGGTCATTTGAGACCTTCTCCAACATGTTGCTATTGAGAAAAACGCCCGGTTCATCAGGTAAACATAAATGGCCGCACGCTACCGCCACTACCTCTGTTTCGAAGGTGACAGGGAGGCGTGAATGAGCAAACACATTCCTTAATGTGCGAATGATTGTTAGATCATGCTTTGTCTTAGTGCCGATGAGTTTCAGCGAAAACGCCATCGCTATCTTATTCGAAAACGTTCCCATAGGACCATTAAACTCAAAAAGGGCGCTAACGCCTTCTTCGCGCATCTCGCGCTTTAATAGGTGCTCTAACGACTTCTCGACGAGTGCCGTGAGAACTACCGCCGCGCCTCTGTCCGGGCCGTTGAAAAGTTCTGTCTCGATTGCCTCTAAGTGTTCTTGGCTTGGGTTTCCCTGCCCGTAGGCTCTAAGCTTAGCAAGATAAGGTAGATCGCCCATGCGTTAGTATGATTACTCCGCAATCTTCGTGACTCGATTAAACCTAGGGCAAACCAGCAACGTAGAAAGTGCACGTCTGCCCGAAATCGACGACAACCCAACACTGATAGTCATCCCCAGGGGCTGACGCGATGTTCCGGGTTTATGTACCGGAAATGCGTTCCGGTTTCAGACATTCTAATTTACTCTAAGTATTTGTTTTAATTAATAAAACAGCTGTGGCTGGGGCGCCTGGATTCGAACCAGGGGATGGCGGTACCAAAAACCGCTGCCTTACCGCTTGGCTACGCCCCACCGTGCAACATGGCGACCATTCGCGCCAAATCGGCGTCTGATTAGCAAAGGTCGCATCCAGTCACAATCATTAAGTTATGCGTGAGCGCATATTTCTGTGTGCTTCCAGCGGGGCTATGATAGGGCTTGTCGTCCCGAAATCCACTCCGGAGACCCGATGAGCCAGTATCGTGCCCGCCTTCCGGCCGTCCCGTCGGTGCTTGTCGACGACGCTGTGGTGCGCATTACTCGCTGGGATTTCGAGCCGGGTGCCGATACGGGGCATCATGTCCATGGCCTCGGCTATGTCGTGGTGCCGATGACGGATTGCCAGTTCCTGATCGAGGAAGGGCCGGAAAGCCGGCGCGTCGACCTCGCCAAGGGCGCGGCCTACAGGCGCGATGCCGGCGTCGAGCATAATGTGGTCAATGCCGGGACCGAATCGATGTCTTTCATTGAAATTGAATACAAACGATGAGCGTTCCAGAATTCGACCTTGCCTTCGACCCCGCCTACGGCCGCGCCGTCCCCATCGCGCCCGGCGTCGAGCGAATGACGGTCAACAATCCCAGTGCTTTCACCTTCCACGGCACCAACAGCTATATCGTCGGCGGCGCGTCCGTGGCGGTGATCGACCCCGGTCCGGAGAATGACGCGCATTTTGCGGCTCTGATGGCGGCGCTGAAGGGGCGCGAGGTGACGCATATTTTTGTCAGCCATACCCATCGCGACCACTCGCCGCTCGCCAAGCGGCTGAAGGAGGCGACGGGCGCCTTGACGGTCGGCGAAGGACCGCACCGCGCGGCGCGGCCACTGCACGAAGGCGAGGTCAATCTCTTCGCCGAAAGCTCGGACATGGGCTTCCTGCCGGATATCACGCTTGCCGATGGCGAAAGCGTCTCGGGAGACGGTTGGGAACTGACTACGCTTCTGACACCCGGCCATACGGCCAATCACGCGTGTTTTGCGCTGGAGGGTAGCGGCATCGTCTTTTCCGCCGATCATGTCATGGCCTGGGCAACGACGATCGTCGCGCCGCCTGACGGTTCCATGGCCGACTATATGGCTTCGCTGGATCGGTTGCTCGCCCGCGACGACCGCCTGTTCTTTCCCGGCCATGGCGGGCCGGTGAAGGAGCCGGCCTCCTTCATGCGCGGGCTTAGAACGCACAGGCGCATGCGCGAACGCGCTGTGCTGGAGCGCATCAAGGCCGGCGACCGACTGATATCAGACATGGTGAAAGCCATCTACCGCGACACGGACCCGCGCCTGCATGGCGCCGCCGCATTGTCGGTGCTGGCGCATCTGGAAGATCTGGTGGAGAAAGGCCAGGTGGAGACAGACGGGCCGCCCGCGCTGTTCGGGGCCTACCGGCCCGCCTAGAGCGGCTCAGCTTTTCACGGAGTCTTAGAGCCGCTCTAGCTTTTTGTTTTTCCGCAATTCCGGACGGAAAACCGCTGCACACTTTTCCTGGAATTGCTCTGAGCTACTTCAGCTCCCCGCGATACCCAGGAGTTCGGCGTCCAACGCTTTCAAATAGCTTTCGGCTATGTTGGCGCTGATGCCGAGATCGTCCTGGCCGTAGCGGGAAGCGACGCGGACGTCGACAAGCGTCGTCTCCTCCTCCTCACGCAGGCGGATCAACACATCGAAGTGCAGGCCGAGAATGCGGGTGCGGGTCTCGCCCTGCAGGACGACGTCGGAGTTATGGCGAATGAGGTCAGCCACGTCGTCGCGGAAGGGACGTGGCGTCGGCACGGGAACGACATCGGGCATGTCGGTCACCGCCGTATCGTCCGGAGCCGGGCTCGGATGCCGCTGCGGCGAACGACGCTTCGGCTTTTCGTCGCTGTTCGGATCGATGACATCGGCGCCTTCGGCGTTGACGATGGTGACGTGGCTGTCCTTGGCGACCTTGCGCACCGCCTCCAGCACGCGGTCGACAGCGCCCTCATAGCGACGACTGGTCAGCACTGGATAGGCGGCGGATTGCGCCTCACGGTCCTGCGTTGTCACAAAATGCCTTGCCGGCAGCCAAATCTGTTTGGCCTCCGGCGGCGCCAGCCATTCCGGCGCGTCAACGAGATCCGTCGAGACATCGTAGATGGGGGGCCGTGTCCAATAACGCTCCACGCCGATACCGACGATTACCAGAGGCAGAGCGGCGTAAATCAGCGCCTTGACGGAGGAAACGCCACCGATGGCAGCAACCCGCCAGAGCTGCGTGAGGCCAACGACGGCAAGGGTTACTGCCAGCGCGGCAAAGCCGGCGGAAATCAGCATCAGCAGGACGAAATAGGGCGTTTCCAGCGGCCCAAATCGATGGCCGACCAAAACGACCCCACAGAGCACCAGCGCAAAGGACGCGATCAAGCGAGCGGCGCGTGCTGCATGCGAAACGGGACGGTCGAAGCGAATGGTCATCAAAAGCTCGTCGGCGCGTCGGATCGGAAGGCGGATGCTACCCGATCCCGAGGATCGAACCCATGTTTAGAACAACAAATGGCGAAAATAAATGAGATGTCGGTGCAGACGATTAACGCCCGGCTGCATGTGCATTTCTGGGCTGCCGACGCAAAAACGTGAGTACTTGCTTAAATTCTGAAAAAGGGTCATGCTTTTTAGTGGTTTACCGAGGCCATGAAAGGACTTGAGGAGATGGAAACGATCCAGTCGCCGGACATCGCCGCCAAGCCGTTGCCTGCAGCGGCGGGCAAGATCGCCGATGCCGCCGATCCTGCCCTGCCGCTCGAACTCTTGGAGCTGGAATTGTCGCTCGAAGGTTTTTCCGGTGGAGAGCCGGCCTTTTGCGAGGCAGTCCGGGACGCCGCCCGGGCCGCGCATGGCGAATTCCTGTTCGATCTCCCAGCCACGGGCTTGATTGCGGATTGCCGCCGGATTGCCGTTCTGCGAATCCCTGAGGACGGCGAGGCCGTGCGCGTCATCTTCGCGGCGCTCGATGAAGACGGCGCGGAAATCCGCCTGCTGCAGCCGGATGAGGAAACCGAGCCGCTGCTTCGTTTCACCGACGCCTTCGTCGATCTGCTGCAACGCTTGCCGGCCAGGCAGCGCGACGACGCTTGAGAGGCTTTTTTTGTTCTTTCGCACTTGATGAGTTGGCGGCATTACATCTTTCGCCCCTCACCGAGGGGGATTATAATTTCTACGTGCATATTCGTGCCGAGGATATCAAGTCATGCGTATTTTTCCCGCACTCTCTCTCATTGTCGTAGCACTGGTCTTATCCGCCTGTCAGACGGCGGAGGAGATTCGCGCGGCGGATGAAGCGAGATGCAGCAGCTACGGCTTCCGGCGCGGCACCGAGAATTTCGCCAACTGCCTGATGAACCAGGACCTGAGCCGGCGGGCGGATCAGCGCGCCTTCATGGAAAGCAATGATGATTTCTTCTGGGGACCGCCCTATGTGGTCGGACCGGGATATCATCGCTATTATCACCGCTGGCACTGATCAGTTCGCCTCTTCCGGCGACACCCTTCCCCGCGACGAATGTTATGCCTTGCCTCTGATGGCCGCCTGCGCCGCCGCAAGCCTTGCGATCGGCACGCGGAAAGGTGAGCAGGAGACATAGTCCAGCCCGATCTCCTCGCAAAAATGGATCGAGGCCGGATCGCCGCCATGTTCGCCGCAGATGCCGAGTTTCATGTCGTTGCGCGTACGGCGGCCGCGTTCGGCGGCGATGCGAATTAGCTCTCCGACGCCGTCGAAATCGAGGGAGATGAAGGGATCATGCTCTATGATCCCCTTTCGCTGATAGGTTGGAATGAAGGCGGCGGCATCGTCGCGCGACATGCCGAAGGTGGTTTGCGTCAGGTCGTTGGTGCCGAAGGAGAAGAACTCGGCCGCCTCGGCGATGATATGGGCGCGAAGGGCGGCTCGTGGCAGTTCGATCATCGTGCCGACGAGATAGTCGATCTTCATCTTGGCTTCCGTCATGACGGCGCGGGCCACCTCGTCGATACGTGCCTTGACGTAATCGAGCTCCGAGCGCAGGCCGACCAGAGGCACCATGATCTCCGGCACGACCGCGGCACCCGTCTCCTTTGCCGCCGAGACCGCCGCTTCGAAGATAGCGCGAGCCTGCATCTCGACGATTTCGGGATAGGAGATTGCCAGACGGCAGCCGCGATGGCCGAGCATGGGATTGAACTCATGCAGCGCATCGACGCGCTGGCGCAACATGGCCGGCTCCATGCCCATGATGCCTGCGACTTCGGCGATCTCCTCATCGGTCTTCGGCAGGAATTCGTGCAATGGCGGGTCCAGCAGGCGGATGGTCACCGGCAGGCCGTGCATGATAGTGAACATGCCGGTAAAATCGAGCCGCTGCATCGGCAAGAGCTTGGCGAGTGCCGCGCGGCGCCCCTCCTCGCCCTCCGCGAGGATCATCTCGCGCATGACATGGATGCGGTCTCCCTCGAAGAACATATGCTCGGTGCGGCAAAGGCCGATGCCTTCGGCACCGAAAGAGCGAGCCGCCCGAGCGTCCGCCGGCGTATCCGCATTCGTGCGCACCGTCATGCGGCGCGAACGATCGGCCCAAGCCATGATGCGACCGAAATCGCCGGACAGTTCCGGCTGGATCATCGGCACTTCACCCTTCAGCACCTGACCGGTGGAACCGTCGATGGTGATGACATCACCCTTTTTCAGGGTGACGCCAATACCGATCAGCTTTTCGTTGCGCATGTCGATGCGCATGGTGCCAGCGCCGACGACGCAGGGAATGCCCATGCCGCGGGCGACCACCGCCGCGTGGCTGGTCATGCCGCCGCGCGTGGTGAGAATCCCCTCGGCGGCATGCATGCCGTGAATATCCTCCGGGCTCGTCTCTATGCGTACGAGAATGACCTTGCGGCCTTCCTCTTCGGCAATGATCGCCTCCTCGGCGGTGAAGACCACCTCCCCGATGGCCGCGCCCGGCGAGGCCGGCAAGCCGGAGCCGATAACGTCTCGGCGCACGCGCGGATCGATCGTCGGATGGAGAAGCTGATCGAGCGTTGCCGGCTCAATGCGGGAGACGGCCTCGTCCTCGGTAATCAGGCCCTCCTCGACCATGTCGACTGCGATCTTCATCGCCGCCTTGGTGGTGCGCTTGCCGGCGCGGGTCTGAAGCATCCAGAGCTTGCCGCGCTCGATGGTGAATTCCAGATCCTGCATATCGCGGTAATGCGCTTCGAGTTCGCTGCAGATGCGGCGGAATTCGGCAAAGGCTTCCGGCATCACCTTTTCCATCGACGGCCGGTCGTAGCCGGAGGCGATGCGGGCCGCCTCGGTGATGCTTTGTGGCGTGCGAATACCCGCGACGACGTCTTCCCCCTGGGCGTTGACGAGGAATTCGCCATAGAGCTCTTTTTCGCCGGTCGAAGGATTGCGCGTGAATGCGACGCCGGTGGCGGACGAATTGCCGAGATTGCCGAAGACCATGGCCTGGATATTGACCGCCGTACCCCAGGCTTCGGGAATGTTGTGCAAATGGCGATAGGTGACGGCGCGCGGGTTCATCCAGCTCGAAAACACCGCGCCGACAGCGCCCCAAAGCTGCACTTCCGGCTCCTGCGGGAAGGCATCGCCTAGCTCCTCCTTGATGACGTCCTTGTAAAGCGAGACAACATGCTGCCACTCAACGGCGGAAAGATCAGTATCGAACTCATGACCGAGACGGGCCTTCTCATCCTCGAGGATCTCCTCGAAAACCTCGTTGTCGAGACCCATGACGACATCGGCATACATCTGGATGAAGCGACGGTAGCTGTCCCACGCGAAACGCGCATCGCCGGCATCATGACCGAGCGCCTGCACGGTATCGTCGTTGAGGCCGAGATTGAGGACGGTATCCATCATGCCTGGCATGGAGGCCCGTCCACCGGAGCGCACGGAGACAAGCAGCGGCCGAACGGTATCGCCGAACTTCCGTCCGGTGATTTCCTCCATCTGCTTCAGTCCTTGCATCACCTGGAGTTTCAGGTCTTCGGGAACCTTGCGGCCGTTCTTGTAATAGAAAGCACAAGCGTCGCAGACGATCGTCAAGCCAGGCGGAACCGGCAGACCGAGGCTGCACATTTCGGCAAGATTAGCACCCTTCCCCCCGAGCCGCTCATAATCCCTGGCGCGACCGTCGGCCTTTCCATTGCCGAATGTATAAACCCACTTCGTCATTTTCCCCCGTCCAACTCCCACGGTTGAACTTAATTCATTGAGGTGGAAATGAAAATCGACAAATGCGGCAAAATGTTGCGTCGCACAATAAATATGGAATCGTAGTGTTAAAAACCGTGTTCGCTACAGGGAATCCGTGAAGCGTCACCTGGAGGAAATGGCCATGAACGCTGCACACGGCATCGCATGAAAAATCCATCGATCACAACCTAAAGACCCAGGTGATTAAGCCTCCGCCTCCCGCCGGGCCAGAATCTTGTCGATCCGCATACCGTCCAAGTCGACGATTTCGAAGTGCCAGCCATCGAACGTAAAGCTCTCGCCGACCTCCGGAATGTGACCGAGTTGGTAAAGCGCAAAGCCGGCCAGGGTGTGAAAATTGCCGGTTTCCTCGCCCTCACGCAGCCCGAGCCTTGCGAAGGCGTCATAGGCGGGCATCATGCCTTCCATGAGCAGTGAGCCGTCGGCGCGCTCGACGATATCCGGTCCTTCGTTCTCCAAATCCGGTAGATCACCGGCGATCGCTTCCAGCAGGTCCGTCTGCGTGACGATGCCCTCCAGGCTGCCATATTCATCGATGACCATGGCGAGACGAACGGGCGCGCGCTTGAAACTCTCAAGCACTTTGAACACGGCCGTCGCTTCATGAACGATAAGAGGCTGACGCATGACCGCGATCGGATCGAGTGGCTGGCCGTTCAGGAGCTGATCGAGAATATCCCTCTTCAGGATCATGCCGATCGGTTCGTCTATCGTCCCGCGACCCACCAGAAGCTGCTCGAAACGGCTTTCGCGAATGGCCTTCAGCATCTCCTCAGATGTGTCCTCGGCGTCGATCCAATCGACCTCCAGCCTCGGCGTCATGATATCGGAGACATCGCGATCGCCGATGTTGAAGACACGTTCGACCAGCTCCTGCTGCGCCTGTTCCAGCAAGCCCGCCTCCTGGCTTTCGGCAACAAGCAGCTTGATTTCCGCGGGGGAATGCAGAGAGCCTTCGCCGGCGCCCGGCCGCAGGCCGAAGAGGCGCACAACCATATTGCCAAGGCCGTTCAACACAAAGATCGCCGGGCGAAGCAGAAACAGGAACAGGCCCAGCGGACGCACGACACCCAGGGCGGTGCCTTCGCTGCGCTGCAATGCCAGGCTCTTCGGCGCAAGTTCGCCGAGAACGATATGCAGGGCCGTGATGATAATGAAGGAAATCGCGACGGCCACCGCATGCGATCCCGCAGCGGCCAAGGAGCCGGGCAGAAAATCGAGAAGCGGCTCAACCAGATGGGCGAGCGCCGGTTCACCGACCCAACCGAGCGCGAGCGAAGATATGGTGATGCCGAGCTGGGTGGCCGCGAGATTGGCGTCGAGATTGTCGACTGCCCGTTGCAGGGCCGCGGCGTTCATCCGCCGTTCGGCTACGAGCTCGGCCACACGGCTGCGCCGGACGGAGACGAGCGAAAACTCAGCGGCAACGAAGAATCCATTGGCGGCGACGAGAAAAAACACGGCGAATATTCCGAGGACATCGAAAATACTGCCATCATATCCAGACATGCTTCCCTTCCGGGCGGATTAGCGCCACGTATTATTGATCAAAAAGAAATCTAACACGCTTTCCGGCTGTGCGGCAGCCGAAGCAGCAATTTCTTGTCGATATGGGAATGGTTTTTCTCTTTTCCAATCGGAAAGAGGCGTCTCAGGCGATCTCCCGCAGTTGCTCCGCAGTCTGCAGGTCGACGGACACAAGCTGGGAAACGCCCTGTTCGGCCATGGTCACGCCGAAGAGGCGATCCATGCGGGCCATGGTGATGGGGTTGTGGGTAATGACCACGAAACGTGTCTCGGTCGAGGCGGCCATCTCGTCCATGAGATTGCAATAGCGTTCGACATTATGGTCGTCGAGCGGCGCGTCCACCTCGTCCAGCACGCAGATCGGGGCCGGATTTGTAAGGAAGACAGCAAAGATCAGCGCCATAGCCGTCAGCGCCTGTTCGCCGCCGGACAGCAGCGTCATGGTCTGCGGCTTTTTACCCGGCGGGCGGGCGAGGATTTCGAGACCCGCCTCCAGCGGATCGTCTGATTCGATCAATTGCAGCTCGGCTGTGCCGCCACCGAAAAGATGGGTGAACAGCCGCTGGAACTGCACGTTGACGACGTCGAAAGCTGCAATCAGCCGCTCGCGGCCTTCCCGGTTGAGGCTTTGAATCGCGCCGCGTAGCTTACGGATCGCGTCGATGACATCGTCGCGCTCCTTGATCAAGGCCCGCAACCGCTCGGTCAGCTCCCGACTTTCCTCCTCGGCGCGCAGATTGACGGCACCGAGGCGCTCACGCTCGATCTTCAGCCGCTCCAGTTCGCGCTCCACTTCGCGCAAATCAGGAATAGTCTGTCCCGCAGACAAGCCGGCAAGCCGCAGCACCTCGTGCAGTTCGACATTCAGTGCC
The DNA here is from genome assembly GCF_030272705.1 of Rhizobium mayense. GTDB lineage: Bacteria > Pseudomonadota > Alphaproteobacteria > Rhizobiales > Rhizobiaceae > Rhizobium > Rhizobium mayense. The sequence goes on from NZ_JARFYM010000016.1 coordinate 14,402, forward strand.
TGGCGGATGCGCAACTCGCTTTCCTGACGGCGCTCGCGGGCGGAAACCAGCCGCTCCTCGATGCGGCCGCGCTTTTCGCGGCTTTCCGCCAGTTCGGACAGCGCCATGGCGGCTTGACGATCGGCCTCGCGCTGAACGATTTCCGCCTCAACCAGGCGATCGGCCGCCGCGCGGCGCGCCTCCTCCGCCTTTTGCAATTCGTTCATCAGCGCGCGGCGCTTGTCATCGAATTCATCCGGGGCGAGATCCAGCTCGGCGGCTTCATCGCGCGCCTCTTCCTCGCGATCGCGCAGGGTCTGGATATGCTCTTCGGCACTGGCGGCGCGCTGGCGCCAACCGTCGCGCTCCTGCCGGATCGCCAGAATGCGGCGCTGCCGCGCTTCGTTTTCCCGATTCAGGCCTTCGTAACGGGCACGCGCCTCGGCGAGCGCGCCGCGATCCGTTGCGACTTCCGCCTGCTGGTCGCGCAGCTTGAGATCGATCGCCGTCAGATCCGGCGCATCCTCCAGTTCGATACGGGCATTTTCGTCCTGCACCGCCACCTCTTCCAACTGCGCCTGTAGCTGGCTGACGGCCTCCGTGATGACATCGCGACGACGGATGAGATCGCCTGAGGCGCGCTCTGCCATGGCCAATGCTTCGCGAGCCTCCGCGAGGTGGCGAGCGGCAAGCCGGCTGGTATCTCGAGCAACGACAAGGCGGCCTTCCTCGGCCCGGATCGCGTCGCCGGCAATCGCCAAACGCTCTTCGGCCTCAGCCAGGATATCGCGTGCCAGCTCGGCTTCGGCCTCAAGTTCGGCAAGACGATTTTTCTGTGCCAGCCGCAGGGCCGCCGCGCTGGGAGCGTCTGCCCCGGTCACATGCCCGTCCCAACGAAATACGGCACCGTCCTTCGTCACCAAACGCTGACCTGGCTTCAACACCGGCATGAGACGCATGGCGTCTTCCCTGGCGACAAGGCCGATCTGGCGCAGGCGTCGCGTCAATGCGGCTGGTGCGCCGACATGCGTAATCAGCGGCACGATGCCTTCCGGCAAGGCAGGATCGGTCGCGCCGCTGCCATTGTCGGACCAGTGGGCGGGCGCGTTCGGATCCAGCGGCGATTCCAGATCGTCGCCAAGGGCTGCGCCAAGCGCGGTCTCGAAGCCACGATCGACACGCACCTCTTCTGCAACGGGCGCGGATGTGCCCGAGGCGGCTCCCGCCGCAAGGATCTTCGAGATCGTGCGCGCCTCCGTTTCCAATTCATTCACCCGCGAGCGGGCTTGATCGACTGGCGTTCGCGATAAAGCTTCGGTCTCACGCGCCTTAACGAGGGCCGCTTCGACCAACTGGATCGCTGCTTCGGCATCGGCGACGACACTTTCGGCCGCTTCGACCATATCGCGCTTTTCGCCGGGGTCCGGCAGGGTGGCTATCTTTTCATCGATCGCAGCGAGCTCGCCGTTGGCCTCGTCCATCTGGCGTTCCAGCCGCATCTTGCGGTCGGCAAGATCCCGAATGGCGCGCTCGAGCTGATTGCGGGCGGCGGCGGTTTCGGCGCGCTCGGCGGTCAGTGCGGTAAAGATGCGCTCGCTATCGGCCAGCTTCGCGGCAGCTTCATCGAAAGCCTCGCGTGTTTCCTCGGCGAGCCGGCCGGAATCTGCGAGGACATCGGCGATGTCGACCTCTTCAGCGTCAAGTTTGGCGAGAATCTCGGCATTATCGGCAACGAGGCGCTCTTCACGGCGGATATCTTCAGCCAGTTGCGCCAAGCGCCGGATCAGCTCGTCGCGACGACGCAGGATACGGTTGGCGTCTTCTTCCAACTGAGTGCGCGCGATCTGCAGGCGCTGCAAGGCGGCAGCGGCCTTCGCCTCCCCTTCACGCAGCTCCGGCAGCTTGAAGCTGGCAATACCCTGTGTCTTCGCCGCCTCCATCTGTATCTGCGCCTTTTCGGCGACCAGCAGCGTCGCCTGCTTGAGCGCGTTGTCGGCTTCGGTCTCCGCCTCCTTGGCTTGCACCCAGTGGATATGCAGGAGCATGGCCTCGCGGGCACGGATATCGGCGGACAACATCTTGAACCGGTTGGCCTGCCGCGCCTGGCGCTTCAGGCTCTCGATCTGGCTCTCAAGCTGCGAGGTCACGTCGTCCAGACGCTCGAGATTGCCTTCGGCAGCGCGCAGACGCAGCTCCGCCTCATGCCGGCGCGAATGCAGGCCGGAAATGCCAGCCGCCTCTTCCAAAAGCTGGCGTCGGGCCTGTGGCTTGGCCTGGATCAGCTCGCCAATACGCCCCTGTCCGACCATCGACGGCGAACGCGCGCCGGTCGAGGCATCGGCGAACAGCAGTTGCACATCCTTGGCGCGGGCCTCCTTGCCGTTGATGCGATAAAGCGAGCCCTGCTCGCGCTCGATACGGCGGGTGACCTGGATTTCGTCGCTGTCGTTGAAGGCGGCGGGTGCCGTGCGGTCGCTGTTGTCCAGATAAAGGCCGACTTCTGCGGTATTGCGCGCCGGGCGATTGCCGGAACCGGAGAAGATGACATCATCCATGCCGGAGGCGCGCATGTTCTTGTAGGAATTCTCGCCCATCACCCAGCGCAGCGCTTCGACCAGATTGGACTTGCCGCAGCCGTTCGGGCCGACGACGCCGGTCAATCCGCGCTCAATGACGAATTCCGCCGGCTCCACAAAGGATTTGAAGCCGACGAGACGAAGCCTGTTGAACTTCATAAGCGCCACTCCCCTTCTCCGCGCCAGCGGGGGAAGGAAGAAACCCCTATCTTTTCAGGAGTGAGGGACAAAAAAACGGGCGCGCAGGTTCCCCCGCCGCCCGTCGTTTCGAAAAGGCACGGATCAGAGAAGGCTGTCGATGAGCTTCGACATGGCACCAACCGACATGTCCCCTGCATAACGCTTGCCGTTGATCAAGAAGGTCGGCGTAGCATTGACACCGAAGTCCTTGGCCGCGCGTTCCCTAACTGAGTTGACATCATCCAGAAGCTTCTGGTTCGTCAAGCATTTCGTAAAGCTATCCTCAGTAAAACCGGCAAGTTTCGACATTTGCAGCAGCGCGGCACGGCCGTCGACATCCGGCGAGGCCCAGGCGATCTGCTGCTTGAACAGCATATCGACCATCGGAAGATACTGTTCCTGCGGCGCGCAACGGGCCAGCATGAAGGCGGCGGCGGCGCGCGGGTCGAAGGGGAACTCGCGGATGATGAAGCGGACTTTGCCGGTGTCGACGTATTTCTGCTTGATCGCGTCGAAGGTGGTAGTAGCGAAATGCGCGCAGTGCGGGCAGGTCAGCGACATGTATTCGACGATCTTGACCGGAGCGTCTTCCTTGCCGAGCGCGATTTCCGGCAGGGCGCCGGGCTTCAGCACTTCGTTCATGTCGACGTTGCCATCCGGAGACGGAACCTGGTCCTCCGCCGAGCCGGCATTGGTGGTCTCCTGGGCGCCGCCGGCGGTAGTGGCATTGGCGGCGGATGCGGTGTCGGCAAAGGCAGCGAACGCCAAGGAAAGGGCCGCGACGGCAGTGCCGCCCAGCAGGTGGCGTTTGGTCAAGAGCATGTCGGACATCGGCATAGAGTCACCCGTCGTAAGAGGTCTTTGAATGGTTCATTGCGATATAACGGCTCGTTACTACTAACAAGGCACGGTTGACCAACTTTCTTCAAAGAATTGTGACCTACAGAAGACAAAAAGGTTAAATTATCGTCAGAATTGGCTGCGGTGGGGCAGACGACCCTCAGGATGCGACACTATCTCCGATAAACTTCGCGGCGATTTCCGATTCGAACTATCAGAATTCGTATGGCGCTATCTTCGATGTGCGCAATTACCCGGCAGTCTCCGACCCGATATTTCCAGAAGTCACCGAGATCAGAACCTTTCAAGGCCTCTCCGATAGCGCGCGGATTATCCAGCTTGGCAACGCGCTCGTGGAGAAATTTAAGTATCCGGCGCGAAGTCTCATGTCCGAGCTTTTCGAGTTCGCGCTCCGCAGATCGCTGAAACTCAATCGTCCACGCCATAGCGCGCCATTAACTCAGCCAAGGAAACGGTGTCGCTCTCGCCTCGGCGAAACTCTTCCAGGCGTTTTTCCGCAAGATAGATATCCTCAAGATCGTCCAGGTGCTCGAGGATCGCCTCACGGGCATAAAAGCTTTTGCTGCGCCCGGTGCGCTTGGCGAGCGCATCGAGTCTTGCTTCAATTTCCGGCGGAAGCCGTAGGGCCAACATTATCTTCTCTCCAAATTGCTATACAGATATAGCATTCCGGAAACCGCTGACCAACCGATTTCCGCATCAAAACAAAGCTATCTCTTGCCCCGCCTCCAAGCCATCGCCCTACCCAATCTCTGAACTGCAGCACGCAACTTGTCGTCCTCGATGCCGTCCATCATGTCTTCCAGCTTTCGCGCCGCTTCGCCCTTCAGCGGCGGCGGAGTGCGGGAGCGTTTTGAAGCAGTCGAAACCGGCTTCTGGACGATGCGGATCTGGCTGACGGCGTGGAAGCCGAAAAAGCCGTTGATGCGCTGGATGAGTTCGCCCTGCGCATGGGTCAGAAACAAAGCGCGTGCACCCTCGCAGGCGATGGTCAGCACGCCCGGCTGGTAGCCGCCATCCTCGCCCGAGCCGCCACGTTTTGCCCACGCGATCTTTTCCGGTCGCGTACATTCGGCGAAATCCTCGCCGGCGATCTCGTCCCAGGAGCCGAGCAGCGCCGTGTTGATTCCCGCACGCTTCGCCAGAACGGGATCTATGATGCCGTTGGTCAGCTCGGAAATCTGCTTTTCGCCTTTTCGGGGATAACTCATTGGATAACGGGACCTGGAACCTTGTTTGCGCCTCGAAGACCTTGATCGTTCGGCGCAGCTTGGCCAAGTATAGAGCACTTCCCCTCGATGCGGCAAATCATGACGACGACAATAGAATCCCCTACGGCCGCATCCCTGCTTGCCTGGTACGACCGCCATCACCGCGACCTGCCCTGGCGCGTCTCGCCCGCGATGGCAACGCGCGGCATCCGGCCCGACCCCTATCATATTTGGCTCTCCGAAGTGATGCTGCAGCAGACCACCGTGCCTGCGGTCAAAGCTTATTTCGCCAAATTCCTGGAGCGCTGGCCGACGGTTCGTGATCTTGCGGCGGCGCCCACCGACGATGTCATGGCCGCCTGGGCCGGGCTCGGCTACTATGCCCGCGCCCGCAACCTGAAGAAATGTGCGGAGGCCGTAACGGCGGAACATGGTGGGCGTTTCCCGGATACCGAGGACGGACTGCGCGCCTTGCCGGGAATCGGCGACTATACGGCGGCAGCGGTCGCCGCCATTGCATTCGAGCGGCAGGCGGCTGTCATGGACGCCAATGTCGAGCGGGTCATCTCCAGACTATACGCCATCGCTACACCTTTGCCCGCTGCCAAACCGCTGATGAAGCAGAAGGTGGCTTTACTGACGCCTGCCGATCGTCCCGGCGACTTCGCGCAGGCGATGATGGATCTCGGCGCGACGATCTGCACGCCGAAGCGGCCGGCCTGTTCGCTCTGTCCCTTCAACAATGCTTGCGAGGCATTGCGGCTGCATGATCCCGAACATTTTCCGGTCAAAGCGGCTAAGAAGGAAAAGCCGGTGCGCCAGGGTGCCGCTTTCGTGGCGGTGAATGGCGATGGCGAGATTTATTTGCGGCGGCGTATTGCCAGCGGCCTGCTCGGCGGCATGACCGAAGTGCCGACCACCGGCTGGACGGCCCGGATCGACGGCGAGACCAGCGCTGCGGCTGCCCCCTTTCCTGCCGATTGGCAGCCTGCGGGGACCGTGACGCATGTCTTCACTCACTTCGAACTGCGGCTATCGATCTATCGCGCCCAGGTGGCGTCGAGCGCGTTCCGCAATGACGGATGGTGGGAGCCGGTTACAAATCTTGAAGCACAGGCCTTGCCGACAGTCATGAAAAAAGCCATCGCTCAGGCTATTCCACGTGCATTCACAAAGACCAAGACATTCGAAAAGGCAGGACATAATTCATGACGACGGAAATCCGGCACATTGTCTTCGATATCGGCAAAGTGCTTGTTCACTACGATCCGAGTATTCCCTATAGCCGCATCATCCCCGATGAAGCGGAGCGAGCCTGGTTCCTCGCAAATGTCTGCACACATGAATGGAATATCGAGCAGGATCGCGGCCGGACCTGGGAAGAGGCCGAAGCGCTGCTGATCGCCGAGCATCCCGAGCGTGAAGAACAGATTCGCGCTTTCCGCAAAAATTGGAATGACATGGTTCCCCATGCCTATGACGATAGCGTCGCCATCATGGAGAAGCTCATAGCCGAAGGCCGCGACGTCACCATGTTGACCAATTTCGCCTCTGACACCTTTCGTGAAGCGCAGACGCGCTTCGATTTCCTCTCCAAGCCGCGCGGCGTCACCGTGTCCGGCGACATTGGCCTGATCAAGCCGGACATTGCGATCTATGAGGCGCATGTAAAGAGTTTCGGGCTGGATCCGGCTTCGACCATCTTCATCGACGATTCGCTTGCCAACGTCGAAGGCGCAAAAGCCGCGGGTTGGAACGCAGTCCATTTCACCGGCGCCGAGAAGCTGCGCAGCGATCTCGCCGCCTACGGCATCGAGGTTTGAACCCATGATTTTCGATCCGGCAGAGCGCATCACCCTGTTCCACGACGCGATCAACAGGCTTGACTACGAAGCGATCGAGAATTTCTTCGCCGAGAATGCCACCTATGTCTCCAACGGCGTCGGCAGCCTTGCCGGTCGCGAGGCGATCATGGAAGCATTTCGCGGCTATTTCGACACGTATCCGGATCAAGCCGCCGCCAATTCATTGGTGGAAACGCTGACGCCGCTTTCCGGCCGCGCCGTCTGGTCTGTCCGGGCGACCAACAGCAAGACCGGCAAGCCGCTGATCCGCGAAGGCGAAGAGACAATCACCTTCGACGAAGAGGGACGCGTCGTACGGGTCGATGTGACGGACTATCAGGAATTCTAAGCCTAGAGGCTCAAAAAATGGCGCCCAGGATTCGTGAATCCTGGGCGTCTCACCTTCCTCCCTAACTGGAGGTACTCGACGGAAGAAGGCGGATATGCGGATCCGGCCGCGGCATGATCGCGAAAACCGGGAAAGGCTTTCAGATAGATCATGCCGTTCAAATAGTTGGGATTATTCTGCCTTGGCCAGATCATTGCGGACGATCGAACGCAGATCGTCGATCGGGCGCAGGGACTGCCCGTCGTCAAAGTGCCAGAACGTCCATCCGTTGCATGCATCAAGGCCCTGGACTTTCGCGCCGAGGCGATGAATTGAGCCGGCCTCGCCACCAGACGCGACCGTGCCATCGGCGCGCACGATGGCGCTATAGCGGCGCTTTGCATCCGTCAGCACCTGGCCGGGCTTGATGAGACCGCTTTCGATCAAAACGTTGAATGCGACGCGAACTTCGGCTTTCTTGCCGGTCATCACAGTCAATTCGGCCTTGCCGAGCGGCTCGACGGCGGCAATGCGGGCGCTGGCTGCATCGATATAGTCCTGCTCGCGTTCGATGCCGACGAAATGACGGCCAAGACGCTTGGCGACGGCGCCGGTGGTGCCCGAGCCGAAGAAAGGATCAAGCACGATGTCGCCCGGTTTGGACGACGCCATGATAACGCGGGCAAGCAGGGCTTCCGGCTTCTGCGTCGGATGCGCCTTCTTGCCGTCCTGATCCTTAAGCCGTTCGCCACCGCTGCAGATCGGGAACAGCCAATCGGAGCGCATCTGCACATCGTCATTGGCCGCCTTCATAGCGTCGTAGTTGAAGGTATAGCCTTTGGCCTTGGCGTTCGGGCTCGCCCAGATCATCGTTTCATGCGCGTTCTGGAAACGACGGCCCTTGAAATTCGGCATCGGATTGGTCTTGCGCCAGACGATATCGTTGAGGATCCAGAAATTCAGATCCTGCATCGTCGCGCCGACGCGGAAAATATTGTGATAGGAGCCGATGACCCAGATGGTGCCCGTCGGCTTCAGGACGCGGCGGCAGGCCAGCAGCCAGGCGCGCGTGAAGGCATCATAGGCCTCGAACGAAGCAAACTGATCCCATTCGTCATCGACGGCGTCGACCAGCGATTGGTCCGGGCGGTGCAGGGTGCCGCCGAGCTGCAGGTTGTAAGGCGGGTCGGCGAAGATGACGTCGACGGAATGGGTGGGCAGTGCTTCAAGGGCCGCCACGCAATCGCCCTTGATGATCGTGTCGACCCAGGAGCCCGGCGTTGCGGAAGTCCTGAGGTCGGCAAGCGGGAAAACTGACGCCATGTGATACTCGCTGTTACACTTACTCGATACGCTTAACTGAGTGTTATGGTTACCTAAGTTGGTTACCAAAGGCTAAAGCGAGCAGCACATTTTGCAATTTCTCAAGACCGCGCCGATTGTCGGTCGTCGCTCGCCGTCTCGGATCCATCATGAACCGCGCGGCTGTCCGTCGGTGCCTCTTGCCTCTCATTCATTCCGTAATCACGAACCACATGCGCGATGCGCAGACGGTAGTCAGCGAAAATAGCCCCTCGCCCGGCCTTCTGTGCCGCTCGGTGCGCCTCGCGGTTCCGCCATACTTTGACCGCATCCTCGTCACGCCAGAAGGACAGCGAAAGAAGCTTGCCGCGTTGCGTCAGGCTTTCGAAGCGTTCGATGGAGACGAACCCGTCGATTGTCTCGAGCTCGGCGCGCAGCGCGCCGGCAAGATCAAGATAGTGATGGCGCTCGCCGAGATAGGGAATGACCTCGAAAATGACGGCGATCATGGCGTCACCTTTGGACCATGCGGCAGGGACACGTTTTTCAGGAAGATGCGGTCCTCCTTGATGATGAAGCGTTCGCGGCGCGAGAAATCGCAGTTCGCCTTGCCGAGTGGGTCGGCGGCGAGGCGAGCGCGATAGGCTTCATAGGCGGCCAGGCTTTCGATGTTGTAGACGCCGTAAGCCGATGTCGCCGAACCCTCGTGCGGGGCGAAATAGCCGATGAGGTCCGCGCCGTTGCGGGGTATGGCTTGGCCCCATGCTGCGGCATATTCGGCAAAGGCGTCCTTCTTGAAGGGGTCGATCTCGTAGCGGATGAAACAGGTGATCATGGTTTTCTCCTTTGGTGATGGAGATCTTGTCGCACATTGCATGACGTCGATGCTTCGGTTACGATCGAACTATGAAGGAAGGTCCTGACGTAGCGCAGATCGGTGCACTCATCGGCGATCCGGCACGGGCGAACATGCTCACCGCGCTGATGGGCGGCCGCGCCCTGACGGCAACGGAGCTGGCGGCGGCCGGCGGCATCACGCTGCAGACGGCGAGCACGCATCTGTCGAAACTCGAGACAGGCGGGTTGCTTGTGCAGCGAAAGCAAGGCCGGCACCGTTATTTCGCGCTGGCCGACGATGGTGTCGGCAAGCTGCTGGAAAGTATCATGGGCTTCGCCGCTACACGAGGGCACCTGCGCCACCGTCCCGGCCCGAAGGAGCCAGCTCTACGCAAGGCACGCATCTGCTACGACCATCTCGCCGGCGACTACGGCGTGCGCATGCTCGATAGCCTGATTGCCGCCGGTGCGATCTCGGCGGTCGGTGACGGCTTAAACCTGACGGAGCGCGGCGAAGCGCAGCTTAGCTCGATCGGCATAGACGTGACCGGGCTGCGCTCGACGCGGCGCCCGCTCTGCCGCTCCTGCCTCGATTGGAGCGAACGCCGCGCGCATCTCGCCGGCAGCCTTGGCAAGGCGCTGCTTTCCAATTTCTTCGACAAGGGCTGGGCGCGGCGATCGGAAAACAGCCGCTCGATCCTGTTTACATCGGAAGGCGAACGCCGGTTCCTGGCGCTGTTTCCGGTCGACGCACTTGCGACGGACAAAGAGCGCGACGGTGTTGACGCCTGAATTTCATAGGCCTGCGTCCAGTTGCCAGAGATGACGGCCTCAGCTTGAACCGATCAATATCCCTTTGAAATTGCTTGCTGCAATACGACTGCAGAGGTCTCCCCATTCGCAGCCGCGACAGGCATGGCGAAGATCGCCGCTTGCGAAATTCCGACGGAGCGTCGTCCTTCCATCAGAGACGAAGGCGTCCAGGTATCCAAATTATCTATAATTTTTATCCAACGATCGCGAAAGCTTCGCGCGTCGTTCCCGAGGGTGTCCGCACAGGCGCCCGGCCGATCCACTGCACGTGTTTCTGGAGGATGGATGCCGCCTCCTCTGTCCGCCCCTGGCGTAGCGCGGCGAGGATGGCGCGATGGTCGTGATCGGTGCGTTTTTCCCAGCCAGATTGCCAGGCGGAGAAGAGAAAGCGAGCGCTGGCGGCGTGCAGGTCATCGATTGAGGCAAGCAGCCGCGCCATGCCGCAAGGCGCAAGGATCAAGCGGTGAAAGCGACGATTGGCCTCTTCCCAGGCGCGGACGTCGGCAGCAGCATCCCCTTCCCGAGTCGCCTCTTCGGCCGCATCGAGGATTGCGGGCGTAAGATGTTGCGCCGCATGTCTCAATGCCAAACTCTCGAGCGCCGCCCGCATTTCCGCGACTTCCCGAACCTCCTCGAGATCGAAGGAGGCAACGCGCACGCCGCGGCGCGGCACACTGATCGCCAAACCCTGGGCTTCCAGGCGGCGGAACGCCTCGCGCACTGGCACATGGCTGGCGCCGAATTCCTCGGCGATGTGATCCTGCCGCAGCCGCGCATCGGGCGCGATCTCGCCACGGATGATGCGATCTGCAAGCACCCGGCTGATTCGGCTGGCAATCGTGTCGTCGCGCTCTTTGGCCATGGCCGATCCTTAAAGGTGGCGATCGGCCTTGTCGAGCGTCCAGATCAAATACGATGCGACTTGACCGGGTGCATATGCACATATATGATAAATTATGCAAGCTGAAAACGACCTCGGTCCCCTCGCCTGTCATTGCCTGGCAACCCGGCAACTGGCGAGGCATGTCTCGAAGCTCTATGAGCGCCATATGGCGCCGACCGGTATAACCAGCACCCAATTTTCGCTCCTGAATTTCCTCGACCGCGACGCACGGATGACCATGAACGACCTAGCGGCCGCGATGCTCATGGACCGCACGACCCTGCTGCGGGCCGTAAAGCCGCTGCAACGACAGGGGCTGATCATCACTGCGCCCGAGATGAAGGATAGCCGGCGGCTGATGTTGGAGCTATCGCCGGCCGGGCGGAACAAAATCGCTGAGGCCGAGCCTTTCTGGCAGGCCGCTCAAGAGGAATATGAGTCGCAGGTCGGCCAACTCCATGCCAAAAGCCTGCGCAGCGACTTTTTCAACATGACCCATCACGGCTGACCCTTTTCGTTGGACCCAAAGCTTGGCCTATCCTTTCCCCCAGTGCATTTCTGCCATGCCCGCTGATCGGTTGAGCTTTGCCGGAGCATCGTGTAAAGCCGCACAATCCCTTTTAGCGCAGGCCCCAAAAAGCGCGGAGCGCCTTTTGGATGAGGCCATGCCAATCCAGAGCCCCACTAAAGGCAGTGTATTCTCATGAGCAATGGCTTCGATCTCATCATCTTCGACTGCGACGGCGTTCTGGTCGATTCGGAAATCATCGCGGCGGAGGTTGAATCCAAGCTCCTGACGGAAGCGGGCTACCCAATCAGCGTCGAAGAAATGGGCGAGCGTTTTGCCGGCATGACTTGGCAGAACATTCTGTTCGAAGTCGAACGCGAGGCGAGCATTCCGCTCTCCGCATCGCTGCTGGACAAGTCCGAGAAGCTTCTCGACTTGAGGCTCGCCAATGACGTCAAGGCTATCCCTGGCGTTCCTCTCGCCCTGTCACGCCTGCCGATGCCGCGCTGCATCTGCTCGAACTCCAGCATCGCGCGGATCGACATGATGCTCTCCAAGGTCGGCTATAAAGAGCTGTTCGCGCCGTATATCTATTCCGCCAAGGAACTCGGCGCCGATCGCGTCAAGCCGAAGCCGGATATTTTCCTGCACGGCGCCAAGAAGATGAACGTTCCGCCGGCCAATGTCATCGTCGTCGAAGATTCGGTGCATGGTGTGCAGGCTGCGCGTGCCGCCGGCATGCGCGTCATCGGCTTCACCGGCGCTTCGCACACCTATCCTTCGCATGCCGACCGGCTGACCGACGCGGGCGCCGAAACCGTCATCGCCCGGATGGCTGATCTGGCCGGCGTGGTGATGGCATTGTCGGAATGGGAAGGCGTTTTGTAAGGCAATAGGCAATAGGCAATAGGCAATAGGCAATAGGCAATAGGCAATAGGCAATAGGCAATAGGCAATAGATGTTGCCGCCATGTGCCGACGGTGGCAAGGACAACGTGTTCTTTACTACTGCCTACTGCCTGATCCCCAGCCTTACTGATGCTTCTTACGGACCGGCTTCTGGCCCTTCTCGGGCTTTTGCGGTCCCTGATCGAAGCCGACCTGGACGCTGGTGAAGCCGCCGGAACCGCCGGCAACCTTGATGTCGTCGTCGGTGAAGAGGAACTGCGTCGTGGTCTCGCCCGGTGGGATTTCGGCAGTGTAATTAATGGTCTTCTCGTAGAGCGCGGTGTTGTCGTCCATGACGGCGACATGGATCGGCAGGGTTACCTTGCCAGGCCCGCCCGTCGGCCCGGCGACGAGACGCCCCTGCGCGACGACATGAATATTGAGGCTGGTGCCATCGGTGGTGCACTGGCGCGTCGCCTGGGCGAGCGAGCCTTGATACGCCAACTGGTTCGGATCGTCCTTGGCGCCCTTTGCATAGGTCCGGTAGACGGATGCCTCGTCGCGGATCACCACTTGCGGGCATTTGCCTGCGATGTAGGCCTGGCCGCCGGTCACTTGCGGCGCGGGGTCGGCAGCGGATGTATTGCCCGCTGTCGCCTGCGGCGCCACCGTTACATCCGTCGCGGGCTGCTTGTCGCCACCGCCGAAACCAAGAGAACTACAGCCAGTCAACAATGCCAAAAGCGAAGCGGAGAAAAGACGACGAGACACTCTGCCAAACACTATTATTCCACCCTCTGCAATATTTCACATTATCGGCCTGCAGCCTGTTCGACGGGCCTTTTATGACACTTGGCGATGGTCTATACCAGCGGCCCAGCGAAAAATCGATTGGGTAGGCACCGTTTTGGCTCACTTTTCGACGTCGACAGATTGGCGCAAGCCGCCGCCCGCCGGAAGCATCCGGGCGGACATTGCGCAAACGCGAAAACCACGCGGCTGATCCGACGCAAAAAGACGGACTGCCATCGCTTCGTTCTCCTATCCTCTCACCTCATCACTCCGGCAATTTTGCGACCAAAGGAATTCTAGACCGTGGATTATATCTCAACGCGGGGAGAAGCCCCTGCTCTTGGCTTCTGCGACGCCCTTCTGGCCGGCCTTGCGCGTGATGGCGGGCTTTATGTCCCCCGCAAATGGCCGACCTTGACGAAAAAGGAGATCCGCGCTTTCCGCGGCAAGAGCTATCAGGAGGTCGCCTTCGCCGTGCTGTCGCCTTTCACCAACGGCGAAATTCCGGACAATGTCTTCCGCGGCATGATCGATGAAGCCTATGCCACCTTCCGCCATCCCGCTGTCACGCCGCTGGTGCAGACAGGCCCGAACAGCTTCGTGATGGAGCTCTTCCATGGTACGACGCTCGCCTTCAAGGATGTCGCCATGCAGTTGCTTGCACGGCTGATGGACCATGCGCTGGAAAAGCGCGGGCAGAGGGCGACCATCGTCGGCGCGACATCGGGCGACACCGGCGGTGCTGCGATCGATGCTTTTGCCGGCCGCGAACGGACCGACATCTTCATCCTCTTCCCGCATGGCAAAGTTTCGCCGGTACAGCAGCGGCAGATGACCACCTCGACGGCGGCCAATGTGCACGCGCTAGCGATCAACGGCAATTTCGATGATTGCCAGAACCTAGTCAAAGCCATGTTCAACGACACGGCCTTCCGCGACAGCGTCAAACTTTCGGGCGTCAATTCGATCAACTGGGCGCGCATCATGGCACAGGTGGTCTACTATTTCACCACCGCCGTCGCGCTCGGCGGACCGGACCGGAAGATTTCCTTCACCGTTCCGACCGGCAATTTCGGTGATATTTTCGCCGGCTATGTCGCCAAGCGCATGGGCCTGCCGATCGACCGGCTGGTGATCGCCACCAACGAGAACGACATCCTAGCACGCACCCTTAAGACCGGGCGTTATGAGATGCGCGAGGTCAAGGCGACCACCGCGCCGTCGATGGACATCCAGATCTCCTCCAACTTCGAACGGCTGCTGTTCGAAGCCTATGACCGCGACCCATCGAAGGTGCGCGCGGCGATGGAAAGCCTGAAACAATCGAATGGTTTTTCGATCGGCGAACACGCGCTGAAGACCATCAAGAAGGACTTCCGCGCCGGCCGCGCCAGCGAGAAGCAGGTCGCTGCCACGATCCGCAAAATGCTCGATGACACAGGCTATCTCATCGATCCGCACACCGCCATCGGTGTTTTTGTTGCGGAAATAAACGAGAAGCCGGCAAGCCCGATGGTAACGCTTGCTACCGCGCATCCGGCAAAATTCCCCGCCGCAGTAAAATCGGCATGCGGTATTGACCCAGCGCTTCCGACGTGGCTTGCTGGACTGATGAACAGGGAGGAGCGTTTCGACGTCCTCGATCCCGAGCTTAAAGCCGTAGAAACTTTTATCGGCAAACATGCCCGGGCCGGGGAATAATAAACGCAGAAAGACAGACGATGACAGTGGAGTGCACCCGGCTTGCGTCCGGGCTGACAGTAGCGACCCAGACGATGCCACACCTCGAAAGCGTGGCACTCGGCGTCTGGATCAAATCGGGTTCGCGTAACGAAACCGAGGCGGAGCACGGCATTGCGCATCTGCTCGAACACATGGCGTTCAAGGGTACGGCGCGTCGCTCGGCGCGCGAGATCGCCGAGGAAATCGAGAATGTCGGCGGCGAAGTCAATGCTGCCACGTCTACCGAGACAACCTCCTACTATGCCCGCGTGCTAAAGGACCATGTACCGCTCGCCGTCGATATCCTCGCCGATATCCTGACTGAATCCGCTTTTGACGAAGACGAGTTGCAGCGCGAAAAGCAGGTCATCCTGCAGGAAATCAACGCTGCGAACGACACGCCCGACGACGTGGTCTTCGATAAATTTTCCGAAGTCGCCTATCGCGGCCAGACGCTCGGCCGGGCTATTCTCGGCACACCGGAGACCGTCGTTTCCTTCTCGCCCGGGCAAATCCGCGGTTATCTCAGCCGCAATTATACGACAGACCGTATGTTCGTCGTTGCCGCCGGCGCGGTTGACCACGAAAGCTTCGTCCGCCAAGTCGAAGAGCGCTTCTCCAGCCTGCCGACCAAGCCGTCGGCGCCACCTGTCATCGAGCCTGCCCGCTATATCGGCGGCAATATCCGCGAGACGCGCGACTTGATGGACGCGCAGATCCTGCTCGGCTTCGAGGGCCGCGCCTACCATACACGCGACTTCTACTGTTCGCAGATTCTTGCCAACATCCTCGGCGGCGGCATGTCCTCGCGGCTGTTCCAGGAAGTGCGCGAATTCCGCGGTCTATGCTATTCGGTCTATGCCTTCCATTGGGGCTTTTCCGACACCGGCATTTTCGGCATCCATGCTGCGACGGGCGGCGAGAACCTACCGGAACTGGTGCCGGTCATCATCGCCGAGCTGCATAAATCCTCCCACCAGATCGAGCAGCAGGAAATCGAGCGCGCCCGCGCCCAAATTCGTGCGCAGTTGCTGATGGGGCAGGAAAGCCCGGCAGCGCGCGCCGGCCAGATCGCGCGGCAAATGATGCTCTACGGCCGGCCTATCCCCAACCAGGAAATGCTGGAGCGGTTGCAGGGCATCACCATCGACCGCCTGACGGATCTTGCCGGTCGCCTGTTCTTCGACACGGTGCCGACGCTGTCGGCGATCGGGCCGTTGGAACAGTTGGCGCCGATGGAAGATATCATCACGTCCTTATCATCGCCGACCCCCGCCTCCAAAAGCGCGAGCGGCTAAGACCGCATCGCGAGCCTATGGGTTCAATCTTTCGGGGAGTACTGGGCGGAATGCAAAAATCGGTCTTTCGGTTTCTGTCACGTCATCCGGACGCGGTCGAACTGGAAAACGCGACCTATTTGCTGCGGCTGCCGCGTTACTCCGATTTCAATCAATGGCATCGGCTGCGGGCCGAAAGCCGACGCTTCCTGGAACCCTGGGAGCCGACCTGGCGTCATGACGAACTGACCGAGGGCGCCTATCGAGCCCGTGTCATCCGTGGAAAACAGGAATATAGCTCCGGCCAGGCCATTCCACTTTTTATTTTTCTTAAAGAGAATATGACCTTACTCGGCGGCATCACGATCGGCTACATCCGACGTGGCGCCGCGCAAAGCTGCATGATCGGCTATTGGATGGGCGAGCGACATTCCGGCCAGGGCCATATGTTCGCCGCACTTCAGTTGGTTATACCCTACATCTTTTCGGGACTTGAGTTGCACCGTATTGAAGCAGCCTGTATTCCGGATAATGAGCGTAGCATGCGGCTTTTGGAAAAGGCCGGGTTCCAACGGGAAGGTCATTTGCGCGGTTATCTTAAAATCAACGGTCAATGGCGTGATCACGTGATGTTTTCCCGGTTGGCGTCCGACGCCGACCTCAGCAGAAAATCCGACCAGCAATGACCGCCGATCTTACGCCGCCCCCACGATTGGCCAGGAGGTTGTCCGCGATCCTCGCGACGCTTGCGGCTGCCACGCTGTTCTTTCTTGCCGGCATGGTGCATGCCGCCGAGCCCGTGAAGATTTCACGCGACGACACCGCGCTGGATCTGACGGCGACGACGGAGATCTACACCAATCAGGGCGAGGCCTTTCAGGTCTCCACCGCCGCCGGCGCCGACGGCATTCGCCGCCGCATTGAGGTACGGTCCTCCTCGCCGAACCACCAGGGCGACTGGGCCGTCTTTGCGCTCGCCAATGTCTCGGAAGAACAGCTCGAGCGCGTCATCGTCGCGCCGCACTTCCGCCTGGTGAACTCGAAAATGTTCTGGCCGGACCTCGGCTCGCAGCGCATCATCGCGATCACGCCGAGCGAAGGCTTTGCCCTCGACCGGCAACCCAGCGACGAGGCCGATGTCTTCCGCATCACGCTGAACCCCGGCGCGGTCGTCACCTTTGTCGCCGAGCTCTCCTCGCCGAACCTGCCGCAGCTCTATCTTTGGGAGCCGAACGCTTACAAGGACACCGTCAACGCCTTCACGCTCTATCGCGGTATCGTGCTCGGCATTGCCGGCCTGCTGGCGGTGTTCCTGACTATTCTCTTTGTCGTCAAGGGCACCTCGATGTTGCCGGCGACGGCTGCGCTGGCCTGGGCAGTGCTCGGCTATATCTGTGTCGATTTCGGTTTCCTCGGCAAGCTCATCAGCATCACCTCCAGCGATCAGCGAATATGGCGCGCCTGTGCGGAGGTGGCGCTCGCGTCGAGCCTGGTCATCTTCCTGTTCACTTATCTGAACCTCAATCGATGGCATGCGCATCTCGGCTACGTGACGCTTGCCTGGGTACTCGGTCTCGCGCTGCTCTTCGGCGTGGCGATCTATGATCCGTCGATTGCGGCCGGCATTGCGCGGCTGTCGCTGGCGCTGACGGCGACGGCGGGCCTGCTGCTGATCATTTATCTTGGCTTCAGCCGCTACGACCGCGCCATTCTGCTTGTGCCCGCCTGGGCGCTGATCCTGGTCTGGCTGTTCGGCGCCTGGATGACGATCACGGGCAAGCTCGATAACGACATCATCCAGCCGGCGCTGGGCGGCGGCCTCGTTCTGATTGTGCTGCTGATCGGCTTCACGGTCATGCAGCACGCCTTCGCCGGCGGCGCATTCCAGCAGGGCCTGTTCTCCGATCTCGAGCGGCAGTCCTTGGCGCTGACAGGCTCCGGCGATACCGTCTGGGATTGGGATGTGGCGCGCGATCGTGTGGTGACCACTCCGGATATCTCGATGAAGCTCGGCCTGTCGCCCGGCACCATGCATGGCGCGGCACGCAACTGGCTGCCACGACTGCATCCCGATGATCGCGACCGCTTCCGGGCAACACTCGATGTGCTCCTCGAACACCGCCGCGGCCGGCTGAATCACGAATTCCGCATTCGTGCCGAAGACGGGCATTTTCACTGGCTATCGATCCGCGCCCGCCCGGTGCTCGGCTCGAACGGTGAGATCATCCGCTGCGTCGGTACCATCGTCGACATCACGGAGCAGAAGAATTCGATCGAGCGGCTGCTGCACGACGCACTGCACGACAATCTGACCGGTCTGCCC
This sequence comes from Rhizobium mayense, assembly GCF_030272705.1. Lineage (GTDB taxonomy): Bacteria > Pseudomonadota > Alphaproteobacteria > Rhizobiales > Rhizobiaceae > Rhizobium > Rhizobium mayense. The sequence continues at coordinate 32,726 of NZ_JARFYM010000016.1, forward strand.
AATCGCCAGGTTTTCATCGACCGCCTGCAGGCCGTTCTCACCTTGGCGCCGGAAGGCGGCCAGCTGCGTCCGACGGTGATGGTGATCGACATCGACCGCTATAAGCTGGTCAACGATACGCTCGGTGTCGCTGCCGGTGACAATATCCTGATCGCGCTGACGCGGCGCCTGCGTCGGCTGATGAAGCCGCAGGACACGCTGGCGCGCCTCTCCGGCGACCAGTTCGGCCTGATCCTCGTTTCCGAGCGTGATCCGGCAAAGGTCGCCGATTTCGCCGATGCGATCAGCAAGGCGATCATGGTGCCGATCAATTTCGCCAATCGCGAAATCATCCTGACGGCTTCGATCGGGCTGACGTCCTGGGTCGACCAGCAGGAGAGCGCCACCGGCTTGTTGAGTGACGCCGAACTTGCGATGTATCGCGCCAAACGCGCGGGCGGCAATCGCGTCGAGCCTTTCCAGCCTGCTTTCCGCAGCTTCGGCACCGACCGCCTGCAGCTTGAAACGGACCTTCGTCGCGCCGTCGAGCGCAAGGAATTGTCGCTGGTCTACCAGCCGATCGTTCGGCTGGAAGATGCCGAAGTCGCCGGTTTCGAGGCGCTGATGCGATGGGAACATCCGAAACGCGGCAATATTCCGCCATCAGAGTTCATACCGATCGCCGAAGCTTCGGATATTATCGGTCCGCTCGGCATGTTCGCACTGGAACAGGCGACCAACGACCTGATGGCCTGGCAGCGCCAGACCGGCGACTTGCCGCTCTTCGTTTCCATCAATCTGTCCAGCGTGCAGCTCCTCAACAACGAGCTCTACGATGATGTCCGCGCTTTGCTCGCAAAAACCCACTGCGAACCGAACCGCATCAAGCTCGAACTGACAGAATCGCAGGTGATGGAGAATCCGGAACAAGCTCGCCTCGTGCTCGGCAAGCTGCGCGAAGCCGGCATCGGCCTGGCGCTCGACGATTTCGGTACCGGTTACTCCTCGCTCTCCTACCTTACCCGTTTCCCCTTCGACACGATCAAGCTCGACAAGGCGATGGTGCGCGACGAAAGCGATAAGAAAGCCGTGCTCTTGCGTTCCGTGATCTCCATGGCGCGCGAGCTCAATATGCGGGTCGTCGCTGAAGGCATCGAATCGGAAGAGGACGCGCTCGAACTCGCCAAGATGGGTTGCGCCTACGGCCAAAGCTTCATCTTCGGCCCGCCGATGGGAACTGACTCGGTGCTGCGGCTGTTGAAGGAACGCTTTCCACTGACGAAAAGGGCGTAGCAAAAGCTACGCTCCTCTAATCACTCCGTGTAGATATTCCAGCTTCGCCACCACCGGCGGCGACAGGATGAACGGATAGGAATCCGGCTGGCCCATGCTGCGCTGGATGGCATTGATCGCGACGCTTAAGGGAATCCAGGCGCTGACCAGCTGCTCGGCGCTTTCAGCCTTATAGGGATTGAAATCCACCGCGGCCGCCATTTCGCGGTAACCGTTGGGATCGACCGCCAAACCGAAAGAGCGGGCAGTTTCCAGCGTATCGACGATGTGAAGGTAATGCGCGAAACATTCGGCAAAATCTTCCCAGGGATGGGCGCTGGCATAAGCGCTGATGAAATTTTCCTGCCAGTTTGGCGGCGGCCCATTCTCATAATGCCGCTGTAGGGCTGCGGCGTAATCCACCCGCTCGTTGCCAAAGATAGCGCGGAAGGCATCGAACTGATTGCGGTCGCGGATCAGTTTGTTCCAGATGAAATGGCCGGCCTCGTGGCGGAAATGGCCAAGCAATGTGCGGTAGGGTTCATTCATCGATGCGCGCGCCTGTTCGCGCGTAACGTCGTCAGCCTCGGCGGCGCGGATGGCGATCAGCCCCTCGTCATGGCCTGTCCTGGCCGGTACGACGTTACCGCCCTGCACCTCGTCCTCCAGGAAATCGAAGACCAATCCACTCTGCGGATCGTGCTGGCGATCGGGATGCGGCAGGTTCCAGCGCAATAGGGAATAGAACAGATGCCGTTCGGCCTGGCCGATCCGCCGCCAACGACCTATGCCCTGCTGTGTATCCATATTCGGCACCAGCCGGTTATGGCGGCAAGCAATGCAGAAGGGTTCGGAATCTCCGGCCTCGACCATCCAATTGCAGATATCGAGTTCCGCGTTGGCACAGAACCGGACAACATGGGTCGGCTCGGCAACCAGGCGCCAATTCGGCCCGTCAGCCTCCAGCGCATACATCGCAAGAAGCTCGGGAACAAAGCCGAGCTGATGGCCGCAGCGCACGCATTGCCGATTATCAAAATGCACCGGTTGGCCACAATGATCACAGGCGAAAAGCCTCATGGAAAGCCCTCCAAAATCAGGCCGTCGAGGACATGAAAAGAGCCTGTCCCGATTTGCGACAGGCTCTTTTACTGCGCCGCGCATGCGAAAGGACGCAGCACTTAAATAGGCGCATGTCAGACTGCCGGATTACATCCGGCTGGCAGCGCCCTTGGCCTTATCCTTGGCTTTGGCAACAGCCACCTGGGCTTTACCCTTGGCCTTCTGAGCCGCGCCTTCGGCCTGCATAGTCTTGCTCTTGGTGGCTTTGCCCGCAGCCTGCTTGGCCTTGCCGGCCACTTCGTTGGCCTTGCCGGATACCTTTTCGCTCATGCTGCCCATATCAAACGCCTCCTCATTCTGCACCGGCGGGGTTGCCGGTGCAGTGACGGGGAAACGTGACTAACGATATTTCGTTCCAAAAGGACGCAAGCAGCTCAGCAATGCCCTGCATGCGGCGACAGCATGGCGGCGCTAATGCCCATCAGCGCCAGAGCGCGCTCATACTTATCATCAAGGCTACGGTCGAAGATCAGTTCCTCATTGGCCGGGCAATTGAGCCAGCCATTGTTGCCGATTTCCGCTTCGAGCTGACCTGCGCCCCAGCCCGCATAGCCGAGCAGCATGGTGGCGCGCTTCGGCCCGCCACCCTTGGAAATGGCGCGCACAATATCCAATGTCGCCGTCAGGCTGATATCGTCGCTGACCGGAATACTACTGTCGCTGATATAGTCGTCGGAATGCAGGACGAAACCGCGGCCACTTTCAACCGGGCCGCCGGTCTGGATCGGGAAATCGCGAGCGACCGCCGGCAGAAGAATAGCATCGTCGTCCTTGATCATTTCGAGATGCAGCAGCACGTCGGTAAAGGTGAGGTTCTGCGCCCGGTTGATGACGAAGCCCATGGCACCGGCCGCGGAATGAGCACAGATGTAGATCACCGTGCGATTGAAATTCTGGTCTTCCATACCAGGCATAGCAATCAGGAACTGGCCGTCGAGAAAACCTCTTTCGCGTTTGTTCTTCAGCGTCGATAGGGACATCGTACCTCCTGACTGCAGTCTGTAACTGCGCCCCTAAAAAAGAAGATGCGGCAATGTCATAAATCAATCAACTGAAAATGATCATTTCTTGTCCGCCTCGTTCTGGTACAGCATCGCGCCATCCGATAAATCCTTGTTCCATGACCAGAAAACTCTCTTTCGCTCCCCTGTTGACAACGCTGCTCGGAACGCTCGCAGCCGTAATACTGACTGGCAGCACCGCCGCCCTTGCGGCCATGAGCGGCTGGGCAGACAATGAGGGCGGACGCATGCGGCTGGTGGCACTGGCGCCGGACGCTCAAGGCCATATCCGTGCCGCGCTGCAGATCGAGCCCGCACCCGGCTGGATCACCTATTGGCGTGAGCCTGGCGAAAGCGGCATTCCGCCGCAGTTGACCCTGGCGCCGGGAAGCGGCGTTACGCTGGAAAAGACCAGCTATCCCACACCCAAGCCGATCACCGTCGGCGCAATCCAGGAAATCGGCTATGACGCGCCGGTGACCTTGCCGCTCGAGCTCCGGGTCAATGGCGAGCAGCCGAAGACGCTCGACCTCACCGCCTTCATCGGCCTCTGCAAGGACATCTGCATCCCTTTCCAGGCCGAATTTTCGCTGCCACTATCGGACGCCAGCCAGGCGACCCCGCATGAGCAAGCGCTGCTGGACGCCGCCAACGCGTCGCTGCCGCAAGACCCTTCCTCGGATTTTGCCGTCGAAAATCACGGACTTTCGCCCGATGCGAAGACCCTTTCGCTGCGCCTGACGCTGCCGGACGCAGATGGCAACACGCCTTTGATCTACGTGACCGGCCCGTCCGGCTATGTCTTTTTCAAACAGGCCAATGCCAAACGCGACGGCAAGACTTTTGCGACCGAAATCGCCATCGGCAAGCTTCCTAAGAATTACGATGTCAAAGGCAAAAGCTGGGGCATCCTCGTCGTCGACGGTGAACGCGCCATGGAAACCACGCTTGCCTTCGAATAGCTCGGATCTATAGTTTCGCCCAACCATTTTCACTCAAAGGGCGGCCGTGCCGCCCTAAATCGCGACCCAAGGAGAGTGCCATGACCATCGCAATCGGCGATAAACTGCCTGCCGCCACGTTCAAGGAAAAGACCGCTGACGGTCCGGTCGAACTCACCACCGATCAGCTTTTTGCCGACAAGCGCGTCGTGCTCTTCGCCGTTCCCGGCGCCTTTACGCCGACCTGTTCGCTGAACCATCTGCCGGGTTACCTGGAAAACCGTGACGCCATCCTCGCCAAGGGTGTCGACGACATCGCCGTGGTGGCCGTCAACGACTGGCACGTCATGGGCGCCTGGGCACAATCCTCGGGCGGCATGGGCAAGATCCACTTCCTCGCCGACTGGGACGGCTCTTTCGCCAAAGCCCTCGGCCTTGATATCGACCTCTCCGCCGGCGGTCTTGGTGTCCGCTCCAAGCGCTATTCCATGCTGGTGGAAAACGGCGTGGTGAAGACGCTCAATATCGAGGAAAGCCCCGGCCAGGCAACGGTTTCAGGCGCGGCCGCGATGATCGAGCAGCTTTGAGATTTCACCGAACTAAAGGAGCTGGGCGCGTCGCGGCCAGTTCCCCCACGTCGCCGCAAAAGCAGATACAGCCACGCTTCCTATTCCTTTGTTCAATGCCTGCTTGTCACGCGGATATAATAACCATCCGGATCCATAACGCGAAAATCCCGCAGACCCCATGGTTGCAGGACAAGTTCGGACACCGAATAGCCATGTGCTCTGATGCTTTCATGTAAGCTTTCGACATCCGAAACGCCCATTACGATTTCGATACCGAGGCCAAGCCGCTCGCCATTTTCGGCCCGGAGAGGATGATCCGGTCCCAGAGCTTTCCGCGCATTTATGGAAATGGCCGCCTCGCCATTCGTGAGCATCGTCTATTCTTTGCCCACCTCACCGGCCACCTGGAAATTCAACACCCGACGATAGAATTCTATCGATGTCTGAACGTCGGCAACAAACAACTCCAGCCGCAATTTCAATGCATCCTCCCTCTCCCAATCGGGCGCATTCTTCAGATCGCAGCATCGCGAACAGATAACGACGTCGCGACTACCGTCACCAGCGGTAATATTTAGCTTAGGAAATATTCTTGTGCAGTTCACGGCCAACTTGGCCAATCACCCTTCGCCTCTTTTTTGCCGCATTCTCCTCACTACAACACGTAATGTTATTACATTTATGGAAACCCCTATGCCCTTCAGCAACAATCCCTTCGCCTCTTCCCTGATCGGGCGTTCCGCATTGACGCGCCTCGCCTTCGTTGCGATCGGCATCGCAATCCTTTGGGCGATGATCGGCTGGGCGGTGGCGTTGTCATGAGTGCTTTGATCCGTCTCGACAATCTCACGGTCACCTATGAGCGCCATCCGGCCGTGCATCACGTTTCCGGCGCCTTCCGGGCCGGCAGCCTGACGGCGATTGCCGGGCCGAACGGGGCGGGCAAGTCGACGCTCCTGAAGGCGATCATCGGCGAATTGAGGCCGGCGGAAGGCTCGATCGATCTTGGGGCGTTGACGCGCAACGATTTCGGCTACCTGCCGCAGGCGGCTGACGTCGTCAGACGTTTCCCGATCTCGGTCGCCGATACCATCATGCTCGGCGCCTGGAAAAATTCCGGTGCCTTCGGCCGTTTTTCGGGCACAGACGCCGCGCGCGCCCGGGATGCGCTCGCGGCTGTGGGCCTGGCCGGCTTCGAGCGTCGCCACATCGGCTCGCTCTCCGCCGGGCAATTCCAGCGCGTACTCTTCGCGCGGCTGCTGCTGCAGGACGCCCGCATCATCCTTCTCGACGAGCCCTTCACCGCCATCGACCAGCGCACGACGCGCGACCTGCTCGACATTGTTCTGCGCTGGCATGGCGACGGGCGCACCGTGATCGCCGTGCTGCATGATTTCGATCAGGTGCGCGCGCATTTTCCAGAGACGCTGCTGATTGCCCGCGAACTGGTTGGTTGGGGCCAGACAGGGGGCGTCATGAGCTCCGACAATCTCACCAAGGCACGGGCGATGGCCGAGAGCTGGGACGAAGACGCCGAAGACTGCCTGCCGGAGCAGGAACTTGCTGAACGGAAATCGGCGAAGCGGGAGCCGGCCGAATGACGGCCTACGATATCTTTCTCGCGCCCTTTGCCGACTACGGCTTCATGAGGCGCGCGCTCATCGCCTGCCTCTGCCTCGGCCTTGGCTCCGGACCGATCGGCGTCTTCCTGATGCTCCGGCGCATGAGCCTGATGGGCGACGCCATGAGTCACGCCGTCCTCCCGGGCGCGGCGATCGGCTATCTGATCGCCGGCTCGCTGTCACTGACGGCGATGGGGCTTGGCGGACTTGTGGCCGGCCTGTCGGTGGCGCTGCTCTCCGGGCTCGTCAGCCGCATGACGGTGCTGCAGGAAGACGCGAGTTTCGCCAGCTTCTATCTGACGTCTCTGGCGCTCGGTGTGCTCATCGTGTCGCTGCGTGGTTCAAATATCGATCTCCTGCATGTGCTCTTCGGTACGATCCTGGCGATCGACGCCCCTGCCCTCTATCAGATCGGCGCGATTACCACGGTGACGCTCCTGGCACTCGCAGTCATCTACAGGCCATTGGTGATGGAGTGCTTCGATCCCGGCTTTCTGCGCACTGTCGGCGGTCGGGGGCCGGTCTATCATTTCCTTTTCCTGCTGCTGGTGGTGCTCAATCTCGTCGCCAGCTTCCAGGCGCTCGGTACGCTGATGGCGGTCGGGCTGATGATGCTGCCGGCGGCGATTGCGCAGCTCTGGTCGCGCAGCCTGCCGGCGATGATGGCGATCGCGGCGGCAACGGCGACCGCGTCGGGCTATATCGGGCTCATCGCCTCGTACCATTTCGAGTTCGCCTCCGGCCCGACCATCATCATCGCGGCGAGTCTGATCTACGGCTTTTCCATTCTGTTCTCACCATCGGGCCTGGCCCGCCGGCTTATCCCGCGTCCCCATCTCAGGGGCTAATTTGATCAAGGAGATTTCTTATGATCGGACACAGACTGCTTCTCTCCGCCACGCTGCCGGCCTTCGTCGCCTTTGGCATGGCGATACCCGCTTCGGCTGAAACGTTGAATGTCGTTGCCTCCTTCACCGTACTCGCCGATGTCGTCAAGCAGGTGGGCGGCGACCATGTGAAGGTATCGAGCCTGGTCGGCCCGAATGGCGACCCCCATGAATTCGAACCGTCACCGGCCGACGCCAAAAAGCTCAATGCGGCCAAGGTCACCTTCGTCAGCGGCGAGGGCCTGGAAGGCTGGATGGATCGGTTGATCAGCGCCTCCGGTTATAAGGGCACGCCAGTCGTCGCCTCGGAGGGCATCAATACACGCACCATGGTTGACGATGGCAAGACCGTCACCGATCCGCATGTCTGGAACAGCCCGGTCAACGTGACGATCTGGGTCGCCAACATCGAAAAGGCGCTGGCAGCCGCCGATCCGGCCGACGCCGCCGATTTCAAAGCCAATGCAGAGCGTTACACCAAGACGCTGACCGATCTCGACGCTTATGCGCACAGCAAGTTCGACAAGATTGCCGATGATCGCCGCAAGGTCCTGACCAGCCACGACGCCTTTGGCTATTTCGGCCGCGAATACAACGTCACCTTCCTGTCGCCGCTCGGCGTCTCGACCGAAACCGAAGCCTCGGCCGCCGGCGTCGCCAAGCTGATCGAGCAGATCAAGACCGAACACGTGAAGACCTATTTCTTCGAGAACTCGAACGATTCGCGCCTGGTCAAGCAGGTCGCCAAGGCCACGGGTGCGCAGCCCGGCGGTGAGCTCTATGTCGAAGCCCTCTCCAAGGCTAACGGCCCGGCTCCGACATATGAAAAAATGTTCCGTTATAACGTTGACCAGCTCGCGACTGCGATGGCGAAGTCGAGCTGAACCCAGCCGGACAAAACAGGCCGCGGGCGTCTGCCTGCGGCCTCCAGCAATTCAGTCTAACGAAACGCTCGACAATTATTCCATAACGCATTATATAACTAGTTATGTAAATTGAAGTGGAAGCGTCTTGGTTGAAGATATTGTGAAATCGCTGGGCTTCCTCTGCCTCGGCAGCCGTTTCCGCCGTATCGGCGAGCGCCTTCAGGCCGACACCCAGCAGATTATGGGGGAACTCGGCGTCTCCCTCCAATCAGCGCAATATCCCTTCCTTGCCGCAATCGACCGCGCCGGCCCGCTTACCATCGGCGAACTTGCCCAGGCTGTCGGCATCACCCAGCCGGGAGCCACGCGCACCGTCTCGCAACTTCTGGAACTCGGTTACGTCGACATGCAAGCTTCGGCCGAGGATCAGCGCCGAAGGCTGGTCTCGCTGACGACGGAAGGACAGGAGCTCGTCGACTATTCGAAACGATCGGTCTGGCCGCGCATCGAACAAGCTGTCATCGAGCTGTGCGGCGAAAGTTCCGGGCCAATCCTGGAACAACTGGCTGCAATCGAGGACAGGCTTGGCGAAGCGCCGCTTGCCCGTCGAGGCAATCTCGACAAGGAGCAGAAACCATGAGTCATATTCTCGACCGTCCGGCCTGGAACGCCCTTCGAACAGCCCACGCGACATTGGCCGAAGGGAGCGAGCTCGCTCGCCGCTATCCTCCCTCCATCGTGCCTTTCGCAGCTGCTGCCGATGATACGGCGCAAAGCCTCGAGGCATTGGAGAACCTGCCGGCCGCCGACGAGGTCATGGCGCTCGTCGAAGCCAATCCCGTTACGATCCCACCGGGACTAACGGTCATCTCAGAGGGCAAGCTGGTGCAGATGATCGCCGAACGGCCCTATGAGCGGATCTCCGACAGCCGGATCGAACCGCTGACGGAAGCCGATGCACCGGAAATGCTCGCCTTGGCCATGTTGACCAAGCCCGGCCCCTTCACGCTCCGCGCCCAGAGCCTCGGCACTTTTTGGGGCGTGAAGGTGGATGGCCGCCTCGTTGCTATGGCGGGCCAGCGCATGCGCCAGTCCGGTTTTGCCGAACTCAGCGGCCTTTGCACCCACCCCGACTTTCAGGGGCGCGGCCTTGGCACCTTGCTCTTCCGCTTCGTTGCCGGCGTGATCTCGGCAAGGGGCGAGACCGTCTATCTGCATGCCTATGCCACGAACACACCAGCCATCTCGCTTTACAAGGCGATGGGCTTCCGCCTGCGCTCCGAGATGAACCTCACCATCGTCACGCCCCGGCAGCCAGCGTGATCAGGGCCGCACGCCCATGTCGGCGGCCCATTCAGTTAAAGATTGAGATCGAAGACCAACAGGCCGGCAAGGCCGCCATCGGTCGACGAGACGATGCGCTCGCCGACAGCGACGTGTTCGGGATGCACGAGATAGGCGTCGCGTACTTCAGGGCTCTCGAACATCACCACGAAACCGTCAACGAAGCCGCCATGCAACCCCTCCGGCGAGACATTCGGCCCGTATTTGACGTCGACGATGCCAGGAATGACCTGCCTCAGCGCAGCGACGGACTCGAAGAGCGCTTTCTTGTCATCCTGTGTCATGGCGGATTTGAGCCTCATGAAAACGCAATGCAGGATCATATTTATCTCCCTAGCTGTTTTGGCGCAGCATAGAGAGAAAGGATCGATCGGCAAGACATCGCGCCGCCGACTTAGCGCTTTTCGGTGTTACCACAGCGACCGAAACGGGGCCCGTCGCGATCAAAGAGGTCGGCGGATCAGAACGCTCTTGAAGCCGATGAGATAGCGATACTCGTCTCGACTTTGCTTCTGCCCCAAGTTTTCGCAAGAAAACCTATTGCCTTTGATAAATGTAGAACCAAGACCTGTCCCCCAAAACTGGGGCCGCATCTCGATTGATGATCGGCTGAGATCGAGAGCAAGTTGCGACATCGGAGGCTATTCACTAGGCGTTTCGCAAGCAGTGTCGATCAATATCCTTGCGATATTTTTCGCAGGCTGCGCCGCATTTGGCATATTCCGCACCTGGGCTGTAACGATGGCACCTTCTTTCAGCAGCGAGAGCTCCTCAGCGAGAGCCTTTGGATCGGCGGCACCGGCTGCTGCGGCTAGCTCGGTCAGATAGTCGACGATCAGTTGCTTATGCTCGGCCGCCGCCCGGTGCACCGGGTGGTCCGGCGAATCATATTCGCCTGCCGCTTTCATAAAAGCACAGCCGTGAAAGCCCAAAGCATTCAGTGCGCGCTCGCCGAACCAATCATCAAGGGCATCGAAAAGCGCAAGAAGTCGTTCACGCGGCTTTTCGCTTGCCTGTTCGATCGAGCTAGTCAGCCACGCCCGAAACAGCTCGTCGCGCCGCTGAAGCGCCGCCAGGACGAGTTCGTCTTTAGAGCGGAAATGCTTGTAGAGGGTCATCTTCGCAACCCCCGCCTCAGCGAGAATCGTGTCGATGCCGGTGGCATGGAAGCCCCGTGTGTAGAAAAGGCGTAGAGCAGTGTCGACAAGCTCGTCGCGCTTTGAAGGTTTCGTCATCACTGTTACCGAACAAAAAAGACAGACCTGTCTATCCATATCGTAGAAATGAGCTGCGCGCAACAGTTCGGGCGAATGCCCATCGTGAAATAAAAATTTGATTGTCGATTGACATATACAGACCTGTCTGTCTATCTTTCCATCACGCCATGACGGCGTCGACCAAGAGGAGAAACAGCATGATCCCGAAAGCCAAACCTGCCACCCGTTCTGATCCGGAACCGGTCCGTTCCCGTGCACCATCTCACGTGACGACAGTCGCAACCCGTATTCTGAAACTCACCACCATCATCGCTGGAGTTAGCATCATGACCCAATCCGTTTTCGCTCAAGACGCCGCCACCGATCAACACCTGGCTCCTGCAGTCCGTGGCTTTGTCGGGGAGCTCAACAAGAATGCGAGCCCGTTCTGGACATTGCCCGGCCCCCAGGTCCGCGCGGTGCTGACTGGGTTGCAAAAGCAGACACCGGTCGACGTTTCCGGGATAACGGTTTCCGAAAAGACCATTTCGCAAGACGGACGGAGCGTGAAGCTCTACGTCGTCAAGCCTGACCACGTGAAGGGCAGCCTGCCGGTGGTTCTCTTCATTCACGGCGGTGTGTGGATCGCAGGTGACTTTGAAAACCACAAGCGGCTCGTCCGGGACATCGCCGTTGGCTCGGGCTCAGCCGTGGTATTTGTCGAATACACGCCCATTCCTGACGCCGTCTTCCCGACCCAGATCGAGGAGAGCTATGCGGCCGCCAAGTGGGTCGCGGCCCACGGCGATGAAATCGGCGTCGACGGATCGCGGATGGCGGTGGCCGGCAACTCTGTCGGAGGCGACATGTCCGCGGCCCTGGCAATCATGGCGAAGGATCGCGGTGGCCCCAACTTCCGCTATCAAGCCCTGCTTATCCCTGCTGTGGATACGAATTTCGATACCAGCTCCTATGGAGAATTCGCAACAGGACGGTTTCTTTCCCGCGAGTTCATGGAATTCGGCTGGAACATCTATGCTCCCGACGAAAAGACCCGTGGCAATCCCTATGCGGCGCCGCTCCGTGCCTCTATCGAGCAGCTAAAGGGCCTACCTCCGGCGTTGGTGATCACCGCCGAAAACGATCCGCTCCGCGACGAGGGTGAGGCCTATGCACGCAAGCTCGCGGATGCTGGTGTGTCGGTCACTGCCACGCGCTACAACGGCACAATCCATGACTTCGTATTGCTGAACGCCTTGCGCGACCAGCCCACGACGAAGGCTGCGCTGGACCAAATCAACGCAGGCCTCCGCGAGCACCTCAAGTAACGCACCCGTCTGTTGCAACCAGGCCGGCGTCAAGCAAGCGCCGGCCTAGTTGACCAAAATGCCCACGTGCACGGTGGCCTTTGCCACTTAACTCTGAAATAGTTCCAGCTTCTGAATCCCACGGAAATCGCATGTTTACCACTGCGGAGGCCCATCAGCCGGTGATGCGGAATCCTGTCGGCCTCTCCGCGAGTGTGGTCGGTTGCTTCTCGACACTGGAAACCGAAGCTCCGGGGGGGCCTTGCCAGAAACGTTCGATCATGGTCGAAACCGCAGTATTGGGTCCCGCTATCAAAGCGCGCACGGACCCATCCGGTTCGTTGCGCACCCAGCCTGCCAGACCGAGCCTCAGAGCCTCGTCGCGCGTCCAAACGCGGAAACTAACGCCCTGTACCCTACCGGTTATCCGTACCAGGGTAGCCTCACAATCATCGGACACAGCAGCTTCCTATCCCGGCGGATTGAACGAAGAATAACGCAATTCAGGATCATAGGTCAGCCTGCTGGCATCGCCTAGAGGGACGGACAACAGGACAAGGTATCCGGCCGTTTATTTTCCACCGCACCTGGACGTCTGCCATCCGAGGATCGATTTGGCCTTGGCGTTCGAAACCGAGCCGCCATCTTCGACCACATTGAAGATGCCGACCGCGCCGGTCTGCACCGCCAGCAGGGCGGCGCTCGCTGCATCCTCCACATAGAGATTGATCGCCCCGCTGGGTGCGTCGGCGCCGGTTCCCGGTCCATAGAGCAGGCCATATCGCAAAACCGCACCGGCAATACCCGCGGTCGTAAGGGTGAGTGCCTCGAGCGTGCGTATCGCGGTTGCGCCCTCCTGAAGCGGCGTTTCTTCCGTGATCTCGCCGGCGACGGTTTGATAGGACCAGGCAATGCTTTGCGAGATCATCCGCCTCGCGCCGGCCGCGACCGCGGCATCGACCAGATTCTTGGTTCCCACTTCACGAAGGCGGGCGTTTCGAATGCGCGCTTCCCCCATCTGTGCCGGATCGAGCCCGAATGGCAGATCGGTGAGCTGGTGGATGACGATGTCGGGCTTTGCCTGCCGCAGCGCCGCCTCCAGAGCTTTGCCATCGAAAACATCGACCACCACAGGTGTCGCTCCGAGGGCGCGCAGGCTGTTGGCGCGCTCCGGCTTGCGGGTTGTACCGTGGACGGCAAAGCCCGCCTCGATCAGCATGGGGACAAGCTTGCGTCCGATCGCGCCGGTCGCGCCGGCAAGGAAAATGGTCTCGGCCATTTGGGGCTCCCAGAAAGTCTGCATCTTTATTCGCCACGGTTTTTCCCATGCTCTTGGCCCGGAAACCAGATGCAAGAATTGCAGATTTGGCTAGGCCAAGATTGAACTCAGACCTCGCGATCCGCCGCCATGCAGATGTCGTTGAGACGCGCTACAAGTGAGCGGGCCGTCTGTCTGCTTTCAAGATTGGTGAAGCCGAGCAATAGGCCGTCGTTCGATTGCTGCCCCATGTGCCAGAGCGACAGAGGCTGCAGACCGAAGCCCTCGGCCTGTGCCAACGCGGCTATCCTGCTTGCGGGTGCGCGATGGCCCTGGAACTGCATGACCAGATGCAGGCCCGCCGCAGGTGAATTTGTCGTAGCCCGATCACCGAAGACATCGCGCATGGCATCGACCAGAAACTGGCGGCGCTCGGCATAAAGTGCCCGCATCTTCTTGAGATGGCGAACGAAATAGCCCTGCTCCATGAAATCAGCGATGACAGCTTGATGAAACTCGGGGCAGCCGGCACTTGCAACGCGGCAGGCGCGCTCGAACACCTCTATCTCCGACTGAGGCACGACCAGATAGGCAAGCCGCAGCGCCGGATAGAGAACCTTGCTGAACGATCCGGTAAACAGGACGCGCTCGCCACGATCCATCGCCTTGAGCGACAGCGGCGGCCGGCGATTATATCGATACTCGCTGTCGTAATCGTCCTCGATGATCCAGCGCTGACCCTCCTCCGCCCATTTGAGCAGTTCGGCGCGACGCTCCATCGACATCATCACGCCGAGCGGACTTTGATTGGCCGGCGTGACGATGGCGAAGCGGGCATCGTGCGCAAGCCGCCTGCCCTCTTCCACAACCAGCCCATCCTGATCGACGGGAACGGGATGGAGCCTAGCATGCATGGAGCGCAGGAAATCCCGAGCGACCGGATAGCCGGGATCCTCGAACCACATGCCATTATCCGGGCGGTAAAGCGCGCGCATGATCAGTTCGAGGCTGGCACGATGACCTGCAGTCACAAAGACCTGCTCCGGCCGGCAGGCGATGCCGCGTGAAAACGCAAGATAGGCCGCGATGCGCTCGCGAAGGGCCATGAGGCCGGCTGGCTCGGGATAACCGAGCTGCCCCACGCCAAGTTGCCGCGAGCGGCGACTGACAAGTCTGTTCCAGGTCTTGCGCGGAAAGGCATCGAGAGCGGGAAGACCAAGCTGAAACGGCCTCACATTCGGTGATTGCTCGATCGGAATATGTTTTGTGGCTGAAGGCGGTGGCGCGCCTGCGTCCGGCGTCGGCAAGCGTGTGTCGACAAATGTGCCGGCAGCGCCGCGGAACACGACATATCCCTCTTCGGCAAGGATCTGATAGGCCAAGTTGATCGTTCCGCGCGACAAGCCAAGCTCGCTCGCGAGTGCTCGCACCGATGGCATCCGGTCGCCGGGTGCCAAACGGCCCTCGGCGATGGCGGTCTTGAAGCGGGCGCAGATCTGCAGGTAGATCGGATGACGGTCCTCCTGCGAAAGCGCTGTGTCTTTCGCATGGTCCGAAGATGCCTGCTTCGCCATGACGGCCATATTCCTGCATGTCGGGACTGCCGCCCCTTCTTACGATCTCGTGGCTACGGAGACTAGAGCATCCCGCTTTCAGGTGGAACCACCTGAAAGCGGATAAGATGCTCTAGATTCAAAAGACGAGAGCGACCTTTGTGCGTTCAAATGAACGCACGGCGCTCTAGCCCGAAGACAGGATGGGCGGCAAGCTGCCGTTCGGCAAGGATGCGAGACTGTTCAGCCATATCCGGCCGCACCAATCCCTGCAGATGAATGAACTGCACGGTGTTGATGCCGATCGTCGCCAGAACATGGGTGAAATAGGACGAGAGATAATCAGGCTGCTTGGCATGTGCTCCATGGTATACGCCGCCGGAACCGACGACGACGAGCGTCGGGCGATCCGCCAGCAGGCCGATTTTGTAGCCGTCCCTGTGCGTGAAGGTGCGGTTGACACGCAAGACATAATCGATCCAGAGCTTTAGCGACGCCGGCACGGTGAAATTGTGCATCGGCGTCGCGACGATCAGATAGTCGCAATCGATGAGTTCCTGAATCAATATTTCCGATTGCGCGAAAGCCGGCGCGTCGCGTTCCGCCCGTTGGACGACCGCGTCGGCGTAATCTTTGGTGATCGGTGAGGGATGCGTGGCGGAAAGATCGCGTTCGATCAGCCTGATATTGGCTTCGGATTCGAGAAGGTTGTCAGCCGCCTTTCTCGCCGTGGCATAGGCGCGCGAGGCCGAGCCAAGCGGGCTGGCATTGACGAGCAGGATGGTTTTCATGCTCCGGCCTCCTCAAGTTGCTGGCCAAAGTGTAGACCCCGCGCCAGGAGGCCATTGCGGAAATAGAAGCGCTGCGCCAGCGAGTTGGCGAGCCCGGTGTCGAGCACGAGCATGGCCCGACCATCGGCTTTCGCCAGCATGCGAACCTGCTCGATCAAGCCCTCGCCGAGTCTGGAGCGCTGGTGGGACTGGCGAACCACAAGGTCGTCGATATAGGTGAACCTTCCGTAGATCAGGTTTTCAAGATGGCGGTAGCCGGCGAGCCCCGATAGTTCATCGTCCTGCCATACACCCAACAGCCGATATCCATCCCGCTGCTGGCGCTGGACGCGTTCACGATAAATATTGGCGTCTTCGATTTGTGGTCGCAGCTCGCGCATAACCGCAAAGCTTTTCACAATATCGTCTGCGCTTTCGATGTGCCTGTAGATCATGTTGGCTCTCGCTGAATTGAGACAGACAAGAGCTACGCTTCCTATGGCCCGGTCGACAGAACCAAAAAGCGAAAAACGCAATGGGCCAAGACCGAGCTACACCAGCGCGACACATGCCTCACATTCATTTATGGCGGAAAGCTATTTCCGTTTGAAAGGCTCCATGCCCTTGCGCGCCAGTTCGTCGGCCCGCTCGTTTTCCGGGTGGCCCGCATGGCCTTTGATCCAATGCAGCGTCACCTTGTGACGGTTATAGGCCTCATCGAGCGCCTGCCACAGCTCGGCGTTCTTCACCGGCTTCTTGTCGGCGGTTTTCCAGCCGTTCTTCTTCCAGCCGAAGATCCACTTGGTAATGCCGTCCTTGACGTAGACGCTGTCGGTGTAGAGATCGACCTCGCATGGCGTCTTGAGCGCGCCCAAGGCCGAGATCGCCGCCATCAGCTCCATGCGGTTGTTGGTCGTCTCCGCCTCGCCGCCAGAAAGCTCCTTTTCAACGTCGCCATAACGCAGCACCGCGCCCCAGCCGCCTGGACCGGGATTGCCGGAGCAGGCCCCGTCGGTAAAGATATCGACGTGCTTCATGCGTTGAGCCCGTATTCGGCGCTGGAGGCGATCTGGCGATGGAAGCGCAGCTTGCGCAGATATTCGATCGGGTCTTTCTTAGTGACCAAGGCGCCCGCCGGCGTCGTCAGCCAATCGTAGAGGCGGGTCAGGAAGAAGCGCAGCGCCGAGCCACGCGACAGCGTCGGCAGAGCGGCGATTTCGGCGGCGTCCAGCGGCCGTACGCTCTGATAACCTTCCAAAAGCGCCATGCCCCTGGTGATGTTATAAGCGCCATCCTTCTCGAAGCACCAGGCGTTGAGGCAGATCGAGACATCATAGGCGAGCAGATCGTTGCAGGCGAAATAGAAATCGATCAGGCCGGAAAGCTCGTCGCCGAGGAAGAAGACGTTATCCGGAAACAGATCGGCATGGATGACGCCGTCCGGCAGGTCTTTCGGCCAATGGCTGCCAAGGAAATCGAGCTCGGCGCGGATCTCGTCCTGCAGGCCGGGCTCGACCTCGTCGGCGCGCGCTTCCGATTTTTCCCAAAGCCCCTGCCAGCCTTCAAGCGACAGCGCATTCGGCCGCTTGATGGCGAAGCCTTCGCCGGCGACATGCATCGCAGCCAGCGCCTTGCCGACCTCACGGCAATGCCTTGCCTCGGGCTTGCGCAGCCACATGCCCTCAAGGAAGGAGATCAACGCGGCCGGGCGGCCGGAGAGATTGCCAAGCAGCGCGCCGTCCTTGCGCGGCAGAGGCAATGGGCAGGAAAGGCCGCGGCTTGCCAGATGTTGCATCAGGCCGAGGAAAAACGGCAGATCGCCTTTCTCCACGCGCTTCTCATAGAGCGTCAGGATCAACGGTTCGCGCGACGTATGCAGCAGGAAGTTGGAGTTTTCGACGCCCTCGGCGATGCCCTTATAGGAGAGCAATGTACCAACGTCATATTCCGTCAGGAACCACTTCAGATCGTCTTCGGTAATATCGGTATAAACGGCCACGAATTATTCCCTGCTTGATATACTGGCCACCGCAGCCACCCGCCCTCGTGGTTCGAGACGGCCCTGCGGGCCTCCTCACCATGAGGGCTGATCTTTGGTGCCTGGCGAAACTATCTCCGCCTCATCCTGAGTTGCCCCGGCGATGCAGCGTCAGCGCATTCGGCCGGGCCTCGAAGGACGAGGTGTTCCTTCAATCTCCATTGACGAAGGCCATGTCGGCCGCTGTCAGTTCGATATTGCGCAGCTCACGATTGACGAGGAAATTCTCGGTCTCCTTGACCGTTTCGGCAAGCTCCACCACAGCATTGTAGCGGGCGCGAAAGGCCTCGATGATCTCGTTGACGATGACTTCTGGCGCAGATGCACCAGCCGAGAGGCCGACCGTTTTGACATCACCGATGTCCTCCCAATCGATCTCGGAGGCGCGCTGGACAAGCACGGATTTCGTCGCGCCGGCCCTCAGCGCCACCTCGACGAGACGCTTGGAGTTGGACGAATTCGGTGCGCCGACAACGATGAAAAGATCGCAGCCCGGAGCTGCCTCCTTCACCACTTCCTGGCGGTTGGTCGTGGCATAGCAGATCGAATCGGCTGATGGGGCGGTGAGATTCGGGAAGCGCTCTTGCAGTCGCGCGATGACGCCGGCAGTATCGTCGACGGAAAGCGTGGTCTGCGTGACGAAACCGAGATTATCGGGGTCGGCAGGCTGATAGGCGTCGGCATCCTCCACCGTCTCGATCAAAGACACCGAACCCTCGGGAAGCTGGCCCATGGTGCCGATCACTTCCGGGTGGCCCGCATGGCCGATGAGGATGACATGGCGGCCGAGGCGGTTATGCCGCATGGCCTGCTTGTGCACCTTGGAGACCAGCGGGCAGGTGGCGTCGAGATAGAAGAGATTGCGTGCATCGGCATCCGCCGGCACGGCCTTCGGTACCCCATGGGCGGAAAAGACGACGGGCTGGGCACGATGTTCTGGCGGGATTTCGTCCAGTTCCTCGACGAAGACGGCGCCCTTGGCCTCCAGCCCTTCGACGACATAGCGATTATGCACGATCTCATGACGGACATAGACCGGCGCGCCATAGGCCTTCAGCGCCAGCACGACGATCTGGATGGCACGATCGACGCCGGCGCAGAAGCCGCGCGGGCCGCAGAGCCGGATGGTCAGATCAGGTTTGGAAACCGCTATGTTCATGTCTCTTCCGAAATCAGGGACGATGGCAAAGCCATAGATAGGTTCGCCTTGCCGCTTGCTCTATTTGGCGCGCATGATCTTATCCAAAAACCGCTGCGCACTTTTTGGGATCATGCTCTAGCCGAATATTCCATCGAAATGAAGCTATTCTATTGCGCAAACCTATTGCTGGGGCGCATCCGGATGGCGTTTGCGCCACCAGAAAACGACAACGATGGCGACCAGCGCCGCCGCCAGGCCATACCAGGTCAGGGCATATTGCAGATGGTCGTTCGGCAGGTCGACGATGGTAACACCGCCGATCGGCAGACCCGCGGGATTGGGCGTCTTGTCGGCATCGACGAAGAAGGGCAGCACCTTGTCCTTCGGAAGCCCATCGCTATCAGCCATGGCATCCAGGTCTTTCCAATAGAAAATATTCTTCGCCAGATCATTGTCCGGTATGCCCGAGGGTTGGCCGGCAAGCTTGGCGCGGGCAAGGCCGGTGACGGTCTGCTCGCCCGTCAACTGCCCCTGCATGCGCATTTCCGGCTCCTTGGCGTCATAGGGAACAAAGCCTCTGTTGACGAAGAGATAGCGCCCATCCGCAAGTTGGAGCGGCGTATAGATGTGGAAACCGGGACTGCCGTCGAAGGTGGCGAAGAAATGCCGTTCCTTGTTGTTGAGGTAATGGCCGGTCGCGGTGACAACGCGATATTCGATATCGCCGCCGGACGCGGCCATGGCCTCGATCGTCGACAGCGGTACAGGAGCGGCGGCCTGGCGCTCGGCAATGTCGGCGAGCAGGCCTTCCTTCCAGTGCAGCCGCTGGACCTGCCAAGTGCCGAGGGCCAACAGGATGCCGAGCGCCACAAGCAGGATCAGCACCTTGCCGAGCTGCCACAAAACATTGGCGCGGCGAGCGGGCATGGCGGCCTCAGTCACGATGGATGCGCCCTTCGCTGGCATTGTTGCGGTATTGCAGCGCAATGAGGATGCCCTTGCACCAGCGGAGCGACAGAAGCGACAGAATGATGGTCAACGGACCGAACAACAGGATATGCACCCAGATCGGC
Organism: Rhizobium mayense; assembly: GCF_030272705.1. Lineage (GTDB taxonomy): Bacteria > Pseudomonadota > Alphaproteobacteria > Rhizobiales > Rhizobiaceae > Rhizobium > Rhizobium mayense. The sequence goes on from NZ_JARFYM010000016.1 coordinate 52,665, forward strand.
GGCGAATAGTTGACCTGCAGCCACAGCACCAGGCCAATGACGATGAAGCCGACGATGAGGATGACGAAAACCGCCGGCCCGTCGCCTGCGTCAGCAAAAGCGTAATCGAGACCACAAGCTGCGCAACACGGCTTCAGCGACAACAGCCCATTGAAGAGCTTGCCGTTACCGCAACGCGGGCAGCATCCCTGAATGCCCACCTTGAACGGATCGACCGGTGGAAAGAGGGCGCTATCGCTGTTTGCCTGTTGATTCGGGCCTGCGTCTTGCTCTGGGCTCAAGGTTTGATCTCGATCGATTGCCATTCGCGACGAGTGTTCAGATCTCGTCCATGTCATCATCAGTAACCGCGATAGAGCCGCCCGTCCAATCCAAAAGCAGCACGCCTGCCGGAACACCAGGCATGTCCCTGCACCATGATGTCGCGGCCGAATATTCCTGCCCTTTGGAGCCGGCGTCGCGGGGATCGGAAGAAGCAATACTGCCGCCTCCGAAATCGCCGCGCTTGAAAATCGTCGTTGCGACCGTAGAAATAGGGATATGGAGAACCATCAAGAGACGAAAACCGGTCGAATCATCATTCTGAACGGCGCACCGCGATCCGGAAAATCGAGCATTGTCGAGGCCATCCAGGCAAGTTTCGACGGCCCGTGGATGAATCTCGGCGTCGATGCCTATGTGCGGCACGTCACGCCGCCGCGTTACCGGCCGGGAATCGACATGCGGCCGGGTGGCGAGCGGCCTGATCTGGAACCTCTGATTCCCCTATTCTATTCGGCGCTCTACGCCTCCATCGCTGCCCATAGCCGGCTTGGGCTCAATGTCGTCGCCGAATTCGGCCATCACGACGCCTATTCGAGGCCACTTGGAATTCTGGCGGATTGCGCCCGGCAACTGGCCGGTTTGCCCGTTCTTTTCGTCGGCGTGCATTGTCCGATCGAGACCATCATGCAGCGGCGTTTGGCGGAAGGCGCCGAAAGGCGCAATGATTACGCAGGCGTTTCAACCGATGCCTCGATTCCCGCGCCGATACTCGTCTGGCAGACGCAGGTGCATCGCCCCGGCATCTATGACCTGGAAGTCGATACTTCGATCAAAAGCCCTCAAGCCTGTGCTGACGAGATAAGGCAGCTCATGGATCGTGGCGTACCCCACCCTACAGCCTTCGAGCGGCTTGCTGCGGATAACTGAGACAGAGCCTCGAAGTCGGCTACATCGACTCGCAGGTGTTCAGGATTGCGCGACGAATGGTTTGCGAGTTTTTTAGCCTAATCCTACGGCTAGGATTCGAGCCGCCGTATGTAGCGTTCGGCTGAACGGGCAACGCCCTCCTTTGCCTTGCTCGATATGAACCTATCTTTCCAACCGCCGTAGATGCGATCGAAGCGAATGTCTGCAACGCGGCTGGCGATACGCCGGACTTCACGGGCGGGCAATGGTATCAAGTTGGGGTAGGAATACATGAAGGAAACCCATCCTTTTCCCGGGACCACTTGAACTGTGTCGCCGGCGAACAGCACTCCATTCTGGTCTGCACCGGCTTCCCATTCCAAAACAGAGCTTCCTTCAAAATGCCCACCCAGCCGATGAAGGGTAATGCCGGGCAGCACCTCGTATCGGTCTCCCGACCAGGGTCGAATATGCTCGCTCGTGCGCGTGACGTGTGGTAGATCGGCTTGGGGCAGCAGGATCGGGACGCCGCCAAGGGCTTCGCTCCACTCCACCATGCCGGTATAAAAATGCGGGTGCGAGAGGCAGATGGCCTTGATGCCACCGAGCTTTAAAATGCGATCTCGTGTTTTCTCATCCAGGATAGGGACGCAATCCCATAAAACATTTCCGCGCGGGGACAGTACCAAAAGCGCGCGCTGGCCGATACCGATGGTCGGAGAGAGACCAATGCTAGTCAAGTTTGGTTCCAGCTCGCTCCAATCATTCGCATGAGTGTAAGCAAGTGTTTCCCGGGCGATCCACTCCTGCCCGCTCTCAGGAACGAACTGTCGTTCATCATCACAAATGGAACAATTCGCAGGAGGGGCGTCATTCGACGCATAGTGCGAACCACATGCCTTGCAGATCCAAATAGACATCTGTGCGATCCTCTATAAGGCCCTGGAGCTGTTGAGGGCGAAAACAACGTTTTCGGCATTAAGGCCGGCACGTTGGAGGCGACAGCTTTGCGCCTGTTTTTCCTCGTCGGTTAATTCCAGCGCATAGCCAAAAAAAAATGTCGCCGCGAAAACCTAGGCTCGGCTTTCGCGACGACAAGCAGTTCGCAATCGATCAAAGGCTGGTCGCCGAAGGGTCCGGTGTTAGCCAGCTGCTACCGGTGCGCCCCAGCTGCCCCAGATATAGATGCAGAAGAACAGGAACAGCCAGACGACGTCGACGAAGTGCCAATACCAGGCAGCCGCCTCGAAGCCGAAATGCTGCTTCGGCGTGAAGTCGCCGCGGATCGCGCGGATCAGGCAGACCAGCAGGAAGATCGTACCGATCAGCACGTGGAAACCATGGAAGCCGGTCGCCATGAAGAAGGTCGCGCCATAGATCGTGTTTCTGAACTCGAAGGGCGCGTGCGCATATTCATAGGCCTGTACGCTGGAGAACAGTGCGCCGAGCAGCACGGTCAGAATCAGCCCCTGAATCAGGCCCCTGCGGTCATTGTGCAGTAACGCGTGGTGCGCCCAGGTGACCGTCGTACCCGAAAGCAGCAGGATGATGGTGTTGTAGATCGGCAAATGCCAGGGATCGAGGACTTCGATGCCCTTGGGCGGGAACTGGCCGCCCAGGAAGGCCGTTCGCGAGGCCTGGATCGCTTCGTTCGGAAAGAGGCTGACGTCGAAATAGGCCCAGAACCAGGCGACGAAGAACATCACCTCGGAGGCGATGAACATGATCATGCCGTAGCGCAGGTGCAGCGAGACGACGCGGGTATGGGCGCCTTCATTCGCCTCCTTTATCGTGTCCGACCACCAGCCATACATGACATAGAGGATTACGGCCAAACCGATGAAGAACAGCCATGGCTGCGCCCAATTCAGGCCGAACAGATGCACGGTACCACCGTTCAGGTAGCGCATGAAGCAGACGCCGCCAAAGGTGATGACAAAGGCCCCGAAGGCCGCTGTGATCGGCCACGGGCTGGGGTCGATGATGTGATAATCGTGGTTTTTCGTATGCGCCTCTGCCATGTCAGCAATCCCCGAATAACTTTTCCCATATCGCTTCCGGCTCAGCCGAAAGCAGTCTCCATCAAAGTTTCTTTTCCACCACCTTCGCCGCGCCGTCGTTGGAAGCCACGGGTTTCGCGCCGTCGCGCGGATAGAAGGTGTAGGATAGTGTCAGCGCCGTAATCGTCTTGGTTTCTTCCGCTTTGGTGATCTCCGGATCGACGTAGAAAACCACCGGCATCTCGCGCTTTTCCCCCGGCGCCAGATCAGTCTCGTTGAAGCAGAAGCACTGCACCTTATTGAAATAGGCACCCGCTTCCACCGGCGTGACGTTGAAAATGGCCTGTCCGCGCGTCGGCTGGTCGGATTTGTTCTCGACCAGGAAATTGACCTGAACCGTCTCGCCGATCTTCATCGTGACCGCCTTCTGTTCCGCCTGGAAGTCCCAGGGCACGCCGGGCGCGACATTGGTGTCGAAGGAGACCGTAACCGGCTTGTCGAGAATGACGCTGGAGACCTGGTCGACGCGCTGCGTCGTGCCGTTGAAACCGGTCACCTCACAGAAGATGCGATAGAGCGGTACGGCGGCGGCGCACATGGCGCCCATACCGACCACGAAGCTCAGGCACATAGCAACCACCAGGCCGTTGTTGCGGCCGGCACTCCTTGCCTTGCTTGTTGTCCCCTCCTCCATCACGCCTCCTCAAACGTGTCCGGTGCCAACCTTGATGATGGTGATCGCGTAAAACAGGATCACCAGGCCGGCGAGCACCAGGCCGAGCGCGATGTTGCGCCCTCGCCGCGATTTCTTTTGCGCTTCCGTAAGCTTTACGACTTCGATCACAGCCAGCCTCCCGCACCGCCAGACATCAGCACAGCAACAAGCCGGTCGATCAGCAGTGCCGAAAAGATTGCGAAGAGATAGAAGATCGAGAAGGCGAAGAGTTTCTTCGCCGGGATCATCTTCACATCGCCATCCGGCATGCGCCAGACGGCGATGGAACAGTAAATGAAGATCGCGCCGAGCACGGCTGCGACAATACCATAGCCTAAACTCGCGAAGCCCATAAACGCCGGCACAATGCCGACGACAGCCGTCAGCACGGCATAGGCGACGATCTGGTTCTTGGTGGCCGGCACGCCCGCTACGTTCGGCAGCATCGGCACGCCGACGGCCTCATAGTCGCGCATCTTGAACAGCGCCAGCGCCCAGAAATGCGCCGGCGTCCACAGGAAGATCATCAGGAAGAGCACGACGCTTTCGATCGTCACGTTGCCGGTGACGCAAGCCCAGCCTATGACGGGCGGGAAAGCGCCCGCGGCGCCGCCGATGACGATATTCTGCGATGTCGAGCGCTTCAGCCACATCGTGTAGATGACGGCATAGAAGAAAATGGTAAAGGCGAGAATCCCCGCCGAAAGCCAGTTCACGGCAAGCCCGAGGATCGTTACCGAGAAGCCTGACAGCACCAGCCCGAAGGCAAGCGCTTCCGACGCCGTAACGCGGCCCGCCGGGATCGGACGGCGCGCGGTGCGGCTCATGACCGCGTCGATGTCGGCGTCATACCACATGTTCAGCGCGCCGGACGCGCCTGCGCCGACAGCAATACAGAGAATGGCGATCAGGCCGAGAACCGGGTTGATATGGCCGGGCGCCAGAACCAGACCGGCGAAAGCCGTAAAGACGACCAGCGACATGACCCGCGGTTTCAGAAGCTCGAAATAATCGCGCGCACTCGCTTCCGACAAGCCGGTTTCGCCTTTCTTTGCGAGTACTTCGTGATTGTCGATGACCGTCATTCTCTCATCCAATGTCAGTTTAGCCGGACGCCGCTTATCACGGCGTCCGGAAATAAGCTACTTGATACGCGGCAGCTCTTCCCACTGATGGTACGGCGGCGGCGAAGAAAGTTGCCATTCCAGAGTGGTCGCACCCTCGCCCCAGGGGTTGTTGCCGGCAACGCGCTTCTTTGCGAAAGCATCGATGACGCCCCAGAAGAAGAAGCAAAGGCCGACGGCCGCAACATAGGACCCGATGGAGGAAACGAAATTCCAGCCGGCGAACGCATCCGGATAGTCGATGTAGCGGCGCGGCATGCCGGCACGACCGAGGAAGTGCTGCGGGAAGAATATCATGTTGACGCCGATGAAGGTGATCCAGAAATGGGCGTTGCCGATCTTCTCATTGTACATGTAGCCGGTCATCTTCGGGAACCAGTAGTACCAGGCAGCGAAGATGGCGAAGACGGCGCCGAGCGACAGCACGTAGTGGAAGTGCGCTACGACGTAGTAGGTGTCCTGCCATACGCGGTCGAGACCGGCATTGGCGAGCTGAACGCCCGTGACGCCGCCCACCGTGAACAGGAAGATGAAGCCGATCGCCCAGATCATCGGCGTGCGGAACTCGATCGAGCCGCCCCACATCGTCGCGATCCAGGAGAAGATCTTCACGCCGGTCGGAACGGCGATGACCATCGTCGCGAAGACGAAGTAGCGCTGCGTGTCGAGCGACAGGCCGACCGTATACATGTGGTGGGCCCAGACGACGAAGCCGACGGCGCCGATTGCAACCATGGCATAGGCCATGCCGAGATAGCCGAAGATCGGCTTGCGCGAGAAGGTCGAGATAATGTGGCTGATCATGCCGAAGCCGGGCAGGATCAGGATGTAGACTTCGGGGTGGCCGAAGAACCAGAACAGGTGCTGGTAAAGGATCGGGTCACCGCCGCCTTCCGGCGCGAAGAAGGTCGTGCCGAAGTTGCGGTCGGTCAGCACCATGGTGATGGCGCCAGCGAGAACCGGCAGCGACAGGAGCAGCAGGAAGGCAGTGATCAGCACCGACCAGGCAAACAGCGGCATCTTGTGCAGCGTCATGCCCGGGGCGCGCATGTTGAGGATGGTGGTGATGAAGTTGATCGCACCGAGGATCGACGAAGCACCGGCAATATGCAGAGCGAAGATCACCAGATCGACCGCCGGGCCGGGATGGCCGACGAGGCCCGACAGCGGTGGATACAGCGTCCAGCCGCCACCCGCGCCATAAGCGCCGGCAGGGCCTTCGACGAACATCGAAAGAACCAGCAGCAGGAAGGCGGGAACGATCAGCCAGAAGGAAATGTTGTTCAGGCGCGGGAAAGCCATGTCCGGCGCGCCGATCATGATCGGCACCATCCAATTAGCAAAACCGCCGATCATCGCCGGCATGACCATGAAGAAGATCATGATCAGCGCGTGAGCGGTGACGAAGACGTTGTACATCTGCTTGCCGCCGTCGATGGAGGCATCACCAGAGTAACCATAGACCATGGAGGCCAGACCGCTGAAGATCTGGATGCCCGGCTCCTGCAATTCCATGCGGATCGCGACGGACAATAGGAAACCGATGACGCCGGCAAAGATCGCAAACACCAGATAGAGGGTGCCGATGTCCTTGTGGTTCGTCGAGAAGAGCCAGCGGTTCGCGAAACTGAGCTTGTGAGAGTGATGGTCGTCATGCGCGTGAGCGTCATGAAGAGCGTGCGAATGATCGTCGTGTGCCGTAGATCCAGCCATTATCCCTATCCCTCTTACTGAGCCGTGTTTTCAGCGACGTTGACGGTAGCCGGCTGATCGACTGCGGCCATCAGGGCCTTGTTTGCCTTGCTCAGGTCACTGGCGGCAGTGGTCAGCCACTGCTGGTATTGATCCTGGGAAACGACGCGGATGGCGATCGGCATGAATGCATGGTCCTTGCCGCAAAGCTCGGAACACTGTCCGTAGAACAGGCCCTCACGGTCGGCCTTGAACCAGGTTTCGTTCAAACGGCCGGGAATGGCGTCGATCTTGATGCCGAAGGACGGCATCGCGAAGGAGTGGATGACATCCGTCGGCGCAGCGGTGACGAGAACGCGCACAACCTTGCTGACGGGCAGCACCAACTCGTTGTCGACGGCGAGAAGCCGCGGATATTTCGATTTGTCTTCCTTGCCGGCCGCGGCGCGGTCTTGGTCCTTCAGGAGGAAGGAATCGAAATCCAGCGGCGTGTTGCCGCTATTTTCATATTCATAGTTCCACTGCCACTGCGTGGCCGTCGCCTTGACGGTAACGTCAGGATTTTGCGGGAACGTCAACTGCGCGGTCAGAAGATCGAAGGACGGAACGGCCAGGAACAGAAGAATGAGGACCGGGCCGACGGTCCAGATGACCTCGATCAGCGTGTTGTGGCTCGTTCTGGAGGGCACAGGATTTTTCGAGGCCCGGAACTTGACCATGACGACGATCAAGAGGACCAGCACCAGCAGCGTGATCGGAACGATAAACCAAAGCGTGTATGCTTCGAACCAGCGTATTGCATGCATGTTGCCGGTTGCCGCCTCTTGCAAGCCGGTTTCCCACGGTCTTGGCTGATCGGCATAGCTGCCGGTCGCAAAAAGCAGACAGGCGGTAGCCGCCAGAGCTGCGTAAGCCCTCTTAATCACGATGTTTCTCCCTCCAGCGTTTGATCCCAGATCAATCTCAAACGCAGTATCCCTACAGTCCATTGCGCTTCAAACCACAGTTTGGAGCACTCCGCAACAACTCCCGACATTTGTCCGTGCGGCATTTTTGCGCGAAGTATGGTCCCCCTACTCGCCGAAACATGGCAAGCATTTCATCATCATACGAAAAATTGCATGATGGTCCATCGCATTGCCTGGGCAAAATAGGATAGAGGTCGTATTTCCGCCGCAGTCGGTTGGAATCCAGCACCCGGGGCTTTTCATTTGCCGGCCTGGGCTTCAACAATAGCGGCACTGATTCGAATCTAGAGGTTTCCATGGGTTTTCGTTCCCTCGCCCGGCTTTCGTTTGTCACCGCCAGCATCGCTGCCGCGGCCGCAACGCCCGTTCTGGCGCAGCAGGCACAGCAAACACAACCGGCGCCCCAGGCTCAACCGCTGCAAACCCCGCCGCCGCAGCAGCCGGGGCAGCAGCCGCCTGCGCATACCCAGCAGCTTCCGACCAGCCAGGTTCCACAACCGCCGGGTACGGTGCGGTCGAGCCACGGCGCGTGGTCCGTCGTCTGCGACAAGCCGGCCGGCGCATCGACCGAACAGTGCGCGCTGATGCAGAACGTCATCGCCGAGGACCGGCCGGAGGTCGGCCTTTCGGTCGTCGTGCTGAAGACAGCCGACCGAAAGTCGAAGATCCTTCGCGTGCTGGCGCCGCTCGGCGTGCTGCTGCCGAACGGCCTCGGCCTCAACGTCGACGGCAAGGATATCGGCCGCGCCTATTTCGTGCGTTGCTTCTCGGACGGCTGCTATGCCGAAGTGGTGCTTGAGGACGAGCTGCTGAAGACGCTGCGCAGCGGCGCGACCGCAACGTTCATCGTCTTTCAGTCGCCGGAGGAAGGCATCGGCATTCCCGTCGATCTCAAGGGCTTTGCCGAGGGCTACGACGCGCTTCCGTAATGCGACAGGGCTTGCTCTCTCGTCATCCGAAACCTACATCGGCTCTGAACGGAGCACCTGACCCATGAATACCGATCTCCTTACCTTGTTCGATACCGACGAAACCAAGCTGCGCGGCGTCGTCGCCGACGCACTTACCGGTGCCGACGACGGCGAACTCTTTGTCGAGCATATCCAGGCCGAATCGCTGACCTTCGACAACGGACGCATGAAGGGCGGCAGCTTCAACACCGAACAAGGCTTTGGCCTGCGCGCCGTCGCGGGCGAAGCGGTGGGCTACGCCCATGCGGGCGATCTGTCCGAAGTGGCGCTAAAGCGCGCCGCCGATGCGGTGCGCGCCGTCACTAGCGGCTATGCGGGCTCTTACGCCGCGGCCCCTCAGCGCACAAATAAAGTACTCTACAGCGACGAGAACCCGATCGGCAGCCCGAGCTTCGAAGACAAGGCGAAGCTGCTGCAGGAAATCGACAGCTATCTGCGCGACAAGGACGGCAAGGTGCGCCAGGTAACCGCCTCCATCGCCGCAAGCTGGCAGGTGGTCGATATCCTGCGCGCCGACGGCCATCGCGTTCGCGACATCAGGCCGATGACGCGCATCAATATCTCGGTGATGGTCGGCGAAGGCGACCGGCAGGAATCAGGTTCCTATGGTACGGGCGGACGCATCGGCTTCGGCGATTTCATCACGCAGGAAAATTGGCGCCGCGGTGCCGACGAGGCTTTGCGCCAGGCGCTGATCAATCTCAAAGCGATCGATGCGCCGGCCGGCACGATGGATGTCGTTCTCGGCTCTGGCTGGCCGGGTGTCATGCTGCACGAAGCGGTAGGCCATGGGCTGGAAGGCGATTTCAATCGCAAGAAGACCTCGGCTTTTGCAGGGCTGCTTGGCCAGATGGTCGCCGCTCCCGGCGTAACGGTCGTCGACGACGGCACGATCGAAAACCGCCGCGGCTCGATTACGGTCGACGACGAAGGCACACCATCGGCTTACAACGTACTGATAGAAAACGGCAAGCTGGTCGGCTATATGCAGGACCGGCAGAATGCCCGTCTCATGGGCATGAAGGCAACCGGCAACGGCCGCCGCCAGGGCTACGCCCACACGCCGATGCCGCGCATGACCAACACCTATATGCTCGGCGGCGACAAGACGCCGGAGGAAATCATCGCCTCGGTGAAGAAGGGCATCTATGCCGTCTCCTTCGGCGGCGGCCAGGTGGACATCACCTCCGGCAAATTCGTCTTCGGCTGCACCGAAGCTTACCTGATCGAGGACGGCAAGGTCGGTGCGCCGATCAAGGGCGCCATGCTGATCGGCAACGGCCCGGATGCGATGAAGCGCGTCTCGATGATCGGCAACGACATGAAGCTCGACACCGGCATCGGCAATTGCGGCAAAGGCGGCCAGTGGGTGCCCGTCGGCGTTGGCCAGCCTCATCTGAGGATGGATCAGGTGACGGTCGGCGGTACGAAGGCGTAGCGGTTAAAACTACGAACTGATCCCCTCCCCTGGGTGGAACCGCCATTTCCGCTCGACGGCCGCGGCAAGATCGAGGCCGTTGCGGTGGGCGAAGAGGAGGACATGGCCAAGCACGTCGGCGGTCTCGTCGGCCAGCGCTGTCGCCAGTTCTTCATCGCTCATGCCCTTGCGTCTTCCGCGGCCGGTCGTCTTGTTCCAGATCTGGGTGAGCTCGCCCATCTCCTCCAGCAGTTTCAGCACGAACCAGTCGCCGTCGCGTTCCAATCCGTTGGCCGCGGCGTAAGCGGCGGAGGCTTTTTCGAATTGTTGGATCAGGCTGGACAGCATCGATATTGTTCCCTGTATGTTCTCGCAACACCAGTGAACGATTCTGCTGGAAATGTCGAGACGGCGGAGCTTACGCCCCGCCGTCTCGATAGTCCCGAATCCTGATTTCCGCTCAGCCCTTGTTCGGCAGTAACATGCAGTTGAAATCTTTGCGCTTTAGGGCGGCACAGGCGGTATTCGCCTCATCGCGGCTGTCGAAGCCGACAAAGCGGGCGCGATAGACCGTGCTGCGGCCTTTTCCGACGGCCTCGGTATAAGGCGCAGCGTTGGCCAGCGCATCACCGGCCTTGGACTGAGCTTCGGACAGCAGGTCCTTGGCGGCCTGCGCCGTCGGGGTAGCTGCAATCTGCACCTGCCAGCCGCCGGCGGTAGCCGGTTTGCCGGCATTCTGGATTTCATCCATTGCCATCGGGCGATCCACCGGCACGGTCACGTTCGTCGTGGCGGCATAGGCGAGCGGGGTTGGAGAGGGGGTGAACTCGGCGTGTTTACGAGTCGTGGCCGTGCGCGCCGTGGCCGTGGTTTGCGCATCGACATCGACGGCAACATCATCCGTCGCCGAAGCGACTTCAACCTGCTTTGCACCGCCGACGCTAGCCACGAGGCGCGATGAGGCGGCGGAAGTAGCTTTCGGCACGTAACGATTGAGAAGCGAAGCCATGAATGCGTCGCGGCCACGAGCGGTCGCGCCGCCCATCACCACGCCGATGACGCGGCGGTTGCCCTGGCGAACGGCGCTGACGATGTTGAAGCCGGAGGCATTGGTGTAGCCGGTCTTGATGCCGTCCATGCCCTCATAGCGATACATCAGATTGTTATGACCACGAATACGGCTGCCGCGATAGGTGAAGCCAGACTGCGAGAACAGCCGGTACTCCTGAGGGTAGTTGTTGATGAGCGCAACGGCGAGCGTCGACATGTCGCGCGCGGTCGTCACCTGCTCCATGCTCGGCAAGCCAGAGGGGTTGGTGAAGACGGTGCGGCGCATGCCGAGTTCACGCGCCTTCTGCGTCATGATGCGGGCAAATCCGCTTTCACTGCCGCCCAGCGCTTCGCCCATGGCAGTGGCGGCGTCGTTGGCGGACTTGATGATCATGCCGTCGACGGCATCCCGGACAGTGAGGGTGCTGCCCGGCTTCAAGCCGAGCTTGGTCGGAGGCTTGGCTGCGGCGTTACGCGACACCGGTATCGCGCTGTTCCAGCTGAGCTTGCCGCGGTGAATCGCCTCGAAGGTCAGGTACAACGTCATCATCTTGGTCAGCGAAGCGGGATGATTGAGATCATCAGCATTATCCGAGGCGAGAACCTTGCCGGACTTCGCATCCATAATCAGATAGGCGCTGCCCGCAAAGCTCGCCACAGGTGCGCCCAATAGCAAGACGGCCGCAGAAAGGGCCATCAAAAGTTTTTTCATAATCGTCCCCAACCGAAACAAATGCCAATACACCGCATCAACCCATTGTGCGCTTTTGCGACAAAAGCCTGATTTCGGTGCGATATTGAGGCAACACCCTCGATAGATTTCCAATTTTGCCTTTGCTGGTAAAATAACGGTTAACACATTGAAAAGATGGCGTGGATTCAGCAAGACTTAACGCCGGATGGGCTACAGCATGGGCATTTATCAACCGGGTCAATTCCCATGGAACAGGGCATCAGAATCCATCTCAAGCGCGCCGCAATTTCCGGCGGGCTGGAAACCGCCGCAATTCTGAAAAGCCTCGGCCTGATGCGGGACGTCGCCGGCCTCGGCGCCATCTTTACCCTGCATCATGTCCGTCCTCCCTTGCGCCGAACCTTCGCCCCAAACGCACATCTGGAAATTTCGCCCGAATTCCTCGACCGCGTCATCACCCGTCTGAAACGGGACGGTTATGATTTCATCGCTGTCGATGCGTTGCCGGAACGTATCGCAAATGATCGCGACAAGCCACCCTTTGCCGCTTTTACACTTGATGACGGTAATCGAGACAATCTCGACCACGCGTTGCCGGTCTTTTCCCGCCATGGCACGCCCTTCACCGTCTTCGTCGCCCAGGGGCTGTCCGAGCGAACGCACAGCATATGGTGGGAGACGCTAGCCGAGCTGCTCAATCGAGTGAGCCGCGTGACCTTTGATTTCGGCAGGGGCGCGGAGAGTTTCGACCTCGACAAAGCCGGCAAACGGCAAGCCGTCTTTGCCCGCTTCGCCGCCTATGTTCATGGCCACGACGAGACGGAAGCCGTCGCGCGGATCGACGAACTGGCTCGAAAGAACGGCCTCGAGCCGCTCGATCTCGTGCGCGCATCCATCATGGACCGGGACGAACTGAAGCAGCTTATCCGTTACCCCCTCGCCTCGCTCGGGGCCCATACGGTGAGCCACCGGGCGCTCGCACGGCTGCCGGAGGCGGAAGCAGCGGCGGAAATGGCTTTGTCGGCGGATTATGTTGCCGACATCTCCGGCAGGCGGCCGGCGACGATCGCCTACCCTTACGGCACCGCCGACGCGGTCTCCCCCCGTGAAGCCAGGCTTGCGGCGGAACTCGGGTTTTCCGTCGGGGTGACGACCCGGCCTGGAACGATCGGAGCGGCAAATGCCGCCAAGATCACACATCTGCCGCGGCTATCGTTGAACGGCCATTACCAAAAGGCGCGGTACGCCGCAGCACTCGCGTCCGGCATTCCGATGCGGTTAATGGGGCACTAAAGCGCATCGCGATCTCTGGGATTTGCTTCTTGCGCTTTAGTATCTTGATTTTGCGCATGTCGTTATCGCAAAACCGCTACGCACTTTTGCGCGCCATGCTTTAGGCCTTGGCATGATCCGTTACGGATACATCCGCACCTTTTCCCAGGCGCCTTCCGGCACGTCGCGGCGGAATTCGACGCGATCGTGGAGGCGGAACTGGCGATCGTGCCAGAATTCGATCGAGAGCGGCCGGATACGGAAGCCGGACCAATAGGGCGGGCGCGGAATATCGCCGATAGCGTAGCGGGCGGTATATTCGGCAACCGCCTTTTCCAGTGCAAAACGGCCCTCAAGCGGGCGCGACTGTTTCGACGCCCAGGCGCCGATGCGGCTGCCGCGGGCGCGCGTCTTGAAATATTCATCGGCTTCCTTGTCGCTCACCACCTCAACCAGGCCGCGCAGCCTGACCTGCCGGCGCAACGACTTCCAGTGGAAGCACATGGCTGCTTTCTTTTGGGAAAGAATTTCTTGGCCTTTCTGGCTTTCGAAATTTGTATAGAATACGAATCCGTCGCTATCGAAACCTTTCAGAAGAACCATGCGGACATTTGGCAATCCATCCTTATCCACCGTTGCCAAGGCAACCGCGTTCGGGTCGTTCGGCTCTGTGGCTTCAGCCTCGCGCAGCCAGCTGGCGAAAAGCGTGAAAGGCTCGTTCTGTTCGGTGAAGTCACCGGTTGTTAACTCGTTTTCCGACATATTAGCTCAAATTCTCCGCATTTCCTAAAAACCGCTAGCCCCAACACTGGCCAACATACTCAGGTGGAAGTCATAGCAAAGTCGACCGTTCATACAAAGCGCAAGCTTGCAAAAGGCGCGATGATGGCGATTGCCATTTTCTCCCTTTTCTCCCTTGGCGGCTGCGTCGGCGGCGGCATGGACACGTTGAGTTCGGCAAAGGTGGACCGCAGCGTCTCGACTGGCACCGTCCCGACCGCTCCTGTGACAGCCGACAGTGTTTCCGACGAAACCACCGTGCGCAATGCCGTGACTTCGGCAGATCTCAACAAGCTGAACGGGCAGCCCGTGCCCTGGGCGAATGCCTCAACCGGAAGCGCCGGCGTCATCGACACCATCGTTGAGAACAACGCCTCGGGGCAAGTTTGCCGTCAGTTCCGCACGACCCGTCACTCCTATGACGGCATCGCCAATTTCTTTGGCAAGACCTGCCTTCTGAGTGACGGCGAATGGCAATTGCTAAGCTTCCAACAGGCCGGCTAAACGCTGCCCTTTTTCTTATTTCAGGTTTCTTATTTCAGGGTCAAAAGCGGCCCAACAAGCGTGCCCGCCGCAATGCCATCCGCAAGCGCGTAGATATCGTTGCTGGGTGAACGGTCAACCTCTAGCGGCGGGACGATCGAGCGGATCGCAGCAAAAAGAGCTTTGGTCCCCTCACCCAACTCTATCGCGCCGCGTAGATCGATGGCGCGAGCTGCCACGATCAGCTCGATCGCAGTCAAATACCGCAGCTTCTCCACCAGCCGTCCGGTCTTATCGATCACCGACATGGCGAGCGAGGCATAATCCTCGACGCGATCGGCGACCGGCGTGACTGCAAATGGCATGGGCATTGCCAGGTGGCCGATCTCCGCGGTTAGCGCCGCAACCGTCTTCTGCAGCGCGCCAAAGCCGTTGGCGCCGACACCTTCCGGGGCGAGAAAGCGCGGCAGATCCGAGAAGCCCGGCGACAGGAGCTTCATGATCCGCTCGGCCGTCATGGCAGCCAGACGCGCAAGCGCCAGCGCCAATGTGTCGAAGGCCAGCACCATATGGGTCGGATCGAAATTGCCGGTCGGCAAGACCACATCCTCAGCGGCAAGGACCGATGGATTGTCGTCGCCGGAGCGCAGCTCCAGCTCTGTCGCGGCCCACGCCCCCCTCAGCGCGTGTAAGGCGGCGCCGGACACTGAGGGTACGCAGCGAAGGCTGAGCGGGTCCTGAAGACGCCTGGCGGCACCTGGTTTTGTAAGATCGCCCCCTTCAAGCAGCGAGCGGACCGCGGCGGCGGCGTCGCCCTGGCCGGGGCCGGGCCGCAAGCGGCGCGCCAACGGATCGAGTGGATCAAGGCTGGCGCGAAATCCTTCATAGGATAGCGCGACAGCGCCGATATGCGCAGCGAAGACGCGTCCGATATCCTGCAGCAGCAGACAGGCGAGGCCGACGGACCCAGCGTTGGAAGAGATCAGCGACAGTCCGTCCTTTATGCCGAAGGACGGCTGCGCGAGCCCGGCAGCCGCCAATGCATCGGCACCGGAAACCTCACGGCCATCCGGGAGAATGGCCCTTCCCTCGCCGACCAATACCAAGGCGATGTGCGCAAGCGGCGGAAGATCCGCCTCACCGATCGAGCCGGTCATCGGCACCTTTGGATAAACGGAGCGATTGAGCATGCCGACAAGCGCTTGGGCCACATCAGGCGACACACCCGAATAGCCGAGGCAGAAGCGGGCAACACGCGCCGCCATCATGGCGCGCACCTCGTCCGCTTCGGCAAAACGCCCGACGCCGACGGCGCGGGGACGAGGGATGCGATGTTGTCCGAAATCCTTCGTGGGATCGAGGCGGGTATCCACCGCAGCGCCCAAGCCGGTGCTCACTCCATAGATCGCCTTGCCTTCGCCGGCATGGCGAGCGAGACAGGCATAGGCAGCTTCGATGCCGGCGATCGCATCGGCACCGATCGTGACCTCGGCGCCATTGCGCGCGACGGCGCAGATCGCATCGATGTCTGCGCCGGACGCATCGAAGATCACGCATTTGACGCTAGTGTCCATCTGTCTGTCCGCTAGTTAAACCGTCGTTCTCAGGCGAAGCGCAGGCGCTGGCCGATGTTCATCCGCTTTGCCTTGTCGACCATGGCCGCACCCAGCGCAACGTCCGTCGTGCTGAGGCCGCGATGCCAAAAGAGGATGGTCTCGTCGTCGCTCTCGCGGCCGGGCCGCGCGTCACAGACGATCTGACCGATTTCGGCGTGCAGCGTCTCCGCCGTCACCTTGCCTTCGTCGACGTGTCGGCGCAATGCGCCATAGGGACGGCCGGGGCCGCACTGGCCCCAATCGTCGACGACGACCTTGTCCATGATGTCGGTCAGGTCGAATTCGAGCGCGCTCATCGTCCCATAGGGAACGACGAAGGCACCCTTCTTGACCCAGGCTGTCTTGAAAAGCGGCGTCGGTTCCGGCAGGCGGCTGGCCTCGACCATGATGTCGGCGCCTTTAAGACAGTCTTCCCAGTTGTCTGTGACGGTGATTCTCTTGCCGAGGTCTTTTTCCAGCCGCGCAGCAAACGCGTCGCGGCTTTCGGGCCGGCGGGAATGGACGCGGATTTCCTCGAAATCGAAGAGGTGGTCGAGCAGGCGGACATTCCAATAGGCCGTACCGCGCGCGCCGATATGGCCGAGCACTTTACTGTCCTTGCGAGCGAGATGGCGCGCGCCGATGGCGGTGACGGCGCCGGTGCGCATATCGGTGATCGCGGTGGCGTCTACAATCGCCTTCGGCATGCCGGTGCGCGGATCGAACAGGTTGAGCACGGCCATTTCGGAAGGAAGACCCTGCTTGTAGTTATCGACGAAATCGCCGACCACTTTGACACCCGCATAGTCCAGCGGCTTCACGTAGCCGCGCAGCACATTGAAATGGCCCTTGTCGGAGCTTTCGGGCACGAGATGCACGCGCGGCTCGATCACCGTTTCGCCGCGTCCCTGCGCATACAACGCCTTGCTGACGGCATCGAGGATCTCGTCATTGGTCAGCGCCAGCGCCTTGGCATCGATGGCGTTCAGATAGTCGATCCAAATTTCCTGCATGGAATACCGAGCCTCTTCCGCTTGTCGCTACGTTCGTTTCGGCATGAAACGATTTGTATATACTTATTGTCAAGATGAATCCTGGTTGGAAACCGGACCGCCAGCTATAGGCTGGGCCGGCGCGTCCAGGCAATATTTCGCGCCAAAGCTTAGCAAACGGCTAACCATTGCGGCAGATCGGGCAGACGTGGCAAGCCAGCGTAACAACTGATTAGCAACTGCTCCCGCAGGATCACACCATATGTGCGTCAACCTTTCTTGCTTCCGGGGAGCAAGAGATGCGGCGCGATCCATATCTTGTTTCATTCTTTTGGGGTGCCACAACGAGGCCGGGCACGCCCATCAAAACGGTGGTTACAATGATGCGCGATCCTTACAAGGTGCTTGGCGTAAAGAGGGATGCTGGGGCAGACGAAATCAAGGCGGCGTGGCGCAACCTCGCCAAGGCCGTACATCCCGACCATAACATGGGCGATCCGACGGCAACGGAGCGGTTTGCTGAAATCGGCCGTGCCTATGAGACGCTGAAGGACCCGCAGAAGCGCAGCCGCTACGATCAAGTGGCGCGCATGGCCGAAGCGAGTGGCCAAAGCAAAGAACAGACCATCATGCAGCAGCGCCATGCAGCTCGCGAAGCGGCGGAACGTGCCAAGGCCGCACGCGCCAACGCCGAAAAGATATTGGAGGAGCTCGCTCGCGCCAATGCCCAGAAGGCGCAGAAGGCTGCGTCGGCCGCCAACCCGCAGGCAGCTGCTGGTGCCGCCGCAACCGAATCGCCCGAGGATATGGTCGAGCGAATTTTCGGCGCCAAGGCCGCCGCACGCGCGACACCGAACCAGGCCGCGACCGAAGCCGGCGCCGCAGAGGCAGGCAAGCAGCAAGAGCCGAACAGCAGTGAGACCGGCGAAACCTTTGCCGACGAGGAGCAGCTTGCAACCGGGACCGGCCCGAGCGTCTTCCGCTCGCGCTTCGGCATCCTCGGCTCGCTCGTACGCCGCATCACCGGCGGCACCACGCAGGATAAGGTGCCGGAAAAGACGCCGGAAATCGCGGCCGAAGCGACCGTCACCCTCGACGATATGCTGAAGGGGAATTGGATCACCGTTCCGCTGTCCGACGGACGGGAGGCTCGCTTCCAGGCGACGACGGATATCAGCAACGGCCAGGTCGCGCATCTGAAGGGCCAGGGGCTGAAATTGCAGGGCATGCAGCGCGGCGACGTCGCGATCACCATCCATCTCTCCACCGACAGCCGTTTCACGCTCGACGGCTTCGACGTCCGCACGACGCATCCCGTGACCATCGAAAATGCGGTGCTCGGTTATGAAACAACCGTCGAGGGATTGAACGGTCCGGTCAAGCTTACAGTCCCTGCCTGGTCCGGTTCGGATCAGGTCGTCCGAATCTCCGGCGAGGGATTGCCGAACGGACATGGCGGGAAAGGCGATCTCGTGGTGGAATTGCGCCTGATGCTGTGGGAAAAACCGGATGATAAAGTTACCGATTTGATGCGCAGCATGCGCGAGGGCTTTTTTCTGTGAAATTTCAGTGACAACCGCACCCTTTGTTACGATCCCTAACAGTTGATGATCTTTCCAATGCTTGAACCGAGGATCGGCCTATGCCATAGGCAGGATCATTCGAAGTTCAAGGGAGCAGAATATGGCTCAAGCCACTGGCCTCATGGCAGGCAAGCGCGGCGTCATCCTCGGCGTTGCAAACAACCGTTCCATAGCGTGGGGTATTGCCAAGGCCTGTTCGGAAGCCGGTGCCGAAATCGCATTGACGTGGCAGGGCGACGCCTTGAAGAAGCGCGTCGAGCCGCTCGCCCAGGAACTTGGCGCCTTCATGGCGGGCCATTGCGACGTTACGGAACCTGCGACGATCGACGCCGTCATCGATACGCTGGAAGCGAAATGGGGCAAGATCGATTTCGTCGTGCACGCCATTGCCTTCTCGGACAAGGATGAGCTCACCGGCCGCTACGTCGACACCAGCCGCGATAACTTCGCCCGCACGATGGATATCTCCGTCTATTCGCTGATTGCCGTCGCCCAGCGCGCCGAGCGCATCATGAACGACGGCGGCTCGATGATCACGCTGACCTATTATGGTGCAGAAAAGGTCATGCCGAACTACAACGTCATGGGCGTCGCCAAGGCTGCGCTCGAAGCGAGCGTGCGCTACCTGGCCGTCGACCTCGGTGGTCGCGGCATTCGCGTCAACGCCATTTCGGCCGGCCCGATCAAGACGCTTGCTGCCGCCGGCATCGGCGACTTCCGCTACATCCTGAAATGGAACGAATATAACGCGCCGCTGAAGCGCACGGTTTCGATCGACGAAGTCGGCAACGGCGCGCTCTATCTCCTCTCCGATCTTTCCACCGCCGTTACCGGCGAAGTCCACCATGTCGATTCGGGCTATCACGCGATCGGCATGAAGGCTGTCGACGCCCCTGACATCGCAGTCGTCAAGGACTGATCAACAGGAAATCTGACCGTGCCGCTCATCATCTATGTGATACGTCACGGTCAGACGGACTGGAATGCCGAGCGCCGGCTGCAAGGACAGAAGGACATCGATCTCAACGCCATCGGCCGCGCGCAGGCGCGGCAGAATGGCATCGAACTCGGTGAAATCCTCGCTTTCGAAAACCAGCCCTTCGATTTTGTTGCAAGCCCGCTGAGGCGCACCCGCGAGACCATGGAGATCGTGCGCGAAGCCATGGGCCTGCCGCCGAAGGACTACCGCACCGACGAGCGGCTGGTCGAAGTCTCCTTCGGCGCCTGGGAAGGTTTTACCATCAAGGAATTGAAGGCGACCGAGGCCGAACGCCTCGCCGAGCGCAATGCCGGCAAATGGGATTTCATCCCACCCGGCGAAGATGCCGAGAGCTATGAAATCCTCTCCTGGCGCGTCGGCTCCTGGCTGACGTCGGTCGATCGACCAACCGTCTGCGTCACCCATGGCGGTGTGATCCGCTCATTGTTCCGGCTGATCGGCGATGTCTCGAAGGAAGATGCTGCCGAAGCGGAAATCCCGCAGGACCGGATCTTGAAGATCGATCCGCAACAGAAAATCATCGGCTGGATTTAAGAAGCCGCCAGCCTGCAAACGGCGCCCCAATTCTCACTGTATGATGTCGAGATCGTTGATGACGCGCTTGCCGTCGATTTCGGTATAGAAGACGACAACTTTGACGCCGGCCTTCAGGCCGGTGAAATCGAAATCCTGGGGCGCCTGATAGCTCTTGCCGTCATCCAGCGTAATGCTGAAATTCTTCTCATCGACCTTCTTGATGGTGGCCTCGACATCGGCGCTTTCGGCAAAACCGGCGACGGGGGCAAGAAGACTTGCCGTGGCCAGGAGCGTCGCAACAAAGAAGCGCATCGTCGGTACCCTCTTGATTTCATTTCGGTGCTAAATCTTGATTGGGCACAGATAGCGCTTCGAATATGGCGGAAATTGCCCGCAACAATGGCGGTCGCCGCCCAATTGATGAATGTATTTTCACAATCCACAGCATGGGTTAATCTTCGTTTACCATGTCGGGCGCCTGGCGAATTCCGGCGCTGTTAGTGCCTGCGCGGTCACTGCGGAAAGAAAGATTTGCCTCGGCGGCTTTTTGGCCTATGAGTGTGCCGCAATTCCACGAGATAAAGGCGCGGCCGCCGCCGGGCCGCAGCAATCCGGTCGCTTCCATGTCACACAATACATTCGGTCATCTCTTCCGCGTCACCACCTGGGGCGAAAGCCATGGGCCGGCGCTCGGCTGCGTCGTTGACGGCTGCCCTCCCGGGCTCCGTTTCAAGCTTGAGGACATCCAGGCCTGGCTCGACAAGCGCAAGCCCGGCCAGTCGCGTTTCGTCACGCAGCGCCGTGAAGACGATCTCGTCAAGATACTGTCCGGGGTGATGTTGGACGAGGACGGCGAGACGATGATTTCGACGGGGACGCCGATCTCGATGCTGATCGAAAACACCGACCAGCGTTCCAAGGATTATGGCGAAATCGCTCGTCGCTACCGCCCGGGCCATGCCGACTATACCTATGACGTCAAATACGGCATTCGCGACTATCGCGGCGGCGGCCGCTCGTCGGCCCGCGAGACCGCGGCGCGTGTCGCGGCCGGTGGCATTGCTCGTCTCGTCGTGCCTGGCGTCACGGTGCGCGGCGCGCTGGTGCAGATCGGCAAGCACAAGATCAATCGTGCCAAGTGGGATTGGGCACAGGTCGACCGGAACCCCTTCTTCTCGCCGGATCCGGATATCGTACCGGTTTGGGAGGACTATCTCGACGGCATCCGCAAGGCCGGCTCCTCGATCGGTGCCGTGGTCGAAGTCGTCGCCGAGGGCGTGCCGGCCGGCCTTGGTGCACCGATCTACGGCAAGCTTGACCAGGATATCGCCTCGCTGCTGATGTCCATCAACGCCGTCAAGGGCGTCGAGATCGGCAATGGCTTCGGAGCCGCTGAGATGACCGGCGAAGAAAACGCCGACGAAATGCGCATGGGCAATGACGGCCACCGCATTTTCCTGTCGAACCATGCGGGCGGCATCCTGGGCGGCATTTCCACCGGCGAGCCCGTCATCGCCCGCTTCGCCATCAAGCCGACGTCTTCAATCCTGACCGAACGCCGATCGATCGACGCCGACGGCCACAATGTCGATATCCGCACCAAAGGCCGCCACGACCCCTGCGTCGGCATTCGCGCCGTGCCGATCGGCGAGGCGATGGTTGCATGCGCCATCGCCGATCATTACCTCAGAGACCGCGGCCAGACGGGCCGGTTGAAATAAGGACTTTTTTCATGCCCTATGACCAGAAGCGCGTCGTGGAAGCCCTCCGAGCCTTCGAGGCCGGCGAAATCGTCGTCGTGATGGACGATAACGATCGCGAAAATGAAGGCGACCTGATCGTCGCCGCCGTCCATTGCACGCCCGACAAGATGGCCTTCATCGTCCGCCATACCTCGGGAATCGTTTGCACGCCGATGCCGCGCGAGGAGGCCAAGCGACTGAACCTCAACGCCATGGTGGCGGAAAACGATTCGGCGCACACCACCGCCTTTACCGTCTCGGTCGACTTCAAGCATGGCACGACCACGGGCATATCCGCCGACGACCGCACGCTGACTGTGCGCAATCTCGCCAATCCGAATGTCGGCCCGGCCGACTTCGTTCGCCCCGGCCATATCTTCCCGCTGGTTGCCCGCGAGGGCGGCGTGCTGATGCGCTCGGGCCATACGGAAGCCGCCGTCGACCTCTGCAAGCTCGCCGGCCTCCCGCCGATCGGCGTCATCTGCGAACTCGTCAATGACGACGGCACGGTGACGCGCGGCCAGCAAGTGGTTGATTTCGCCGAGGAGCACGGGCTGAAGCTCGTCTCGGTCGCCGACCTCATCGCCTATCGCCAGCGCAAGGAAACGCTGATCGAACTCGGCGCGAGCTTCGATCTCGAAACGTCGTTCGGCAAGGCACGCGCTCACACCTATTCGCTGCCCTGGGACCCGATGCAGCACCTCGCCGTCGTCTTCGGCGACATCCGCGACGGCATCGACATTCCGGTGCGTCTGCATCCGGAAAATGTGGCCGAAGACCTGTTCGGCAAGCGCCGTCCGGTCGACTTCTACATGAAGAAGATCGCCGACGAGGGCCGCGGCATTATCGTCTATCTGCGTGAAGGCTCCGTGGGCGTCGGCCATTTTGACAACGGCCGCAAATCCCGCCAGGCCGGTCACGAGACCCATGCCGAAGCCCAGGCCCGCGACAGTGAATGGCTGGAAATCGGCCTCGGCGCGCAGATTCTGAAAGACCTCGGCGTCAGCTCGATCAGACTGCTCACCAGCCGCGAGCGCCACTATGTCGGCCTCGAAGGATTCGGCATCAAGATTGCCAAGACGGAGATCTGCTGAGAGATTCATCTCGCCCGCTGGGCGAGATAACTACTTCGAAGTCGGCCGATGGAACTACTTGCGGCTTGACTCAAAGAATTTCGTAAGTTCAAAAGAATTTCTACTTAACGCCACGCTAAATCGGCGATTGACGCGAGGTAAATGGCAGAGTTATGTTATAAATCAATTTCCAATTGAGATTGGTGAGGTCATCCATGGACTTTATAGAGACGTGGTTTGGTATCTCTCCCGACGGTGGCGACGGATCTACCGAGCTCCTATACATATTTGCAGTTGTCGCATTAATCGCTCTGGTGTTTCGCAAGCGCATCCTGCGGTTTATGCATACCCTTTCGGCGCGGATTCTGCGGAAGTAGCCAACAGTAAGTCTGCATCTCGGTTGAAACTTTGTTTGTCAGACTGGCATTCTCTCTGACCTCACACCAAACCGCATTCGGTTCGCGTCGCCTTTTTGTACATTCAAGTAACGGCCTGCCGATACTGCACGTGCCTCGCCAACTAATTAGTTCATTGCCCGGCGTTAATCTCGGAAAGGGAGCCGATGCGTGGAATAGTGGCAATCCTGCGAGCGGTATTCTTCGCCTGGGTTCCGGCGCTCATCGAGATAGTCCGCCGCCTTTCTCGCTGGTGCCGACGCTTGCACGACCGCCGGGTCGACAAACAGGGCTCGCGGGCGCATTGCGTGCCGATCGATCATCCTGCATTCCGCCGACCTGACCCCCTGATCTACGATCAATATTATCTTATCGGCCTTGGTCTTGCAGTCACCTGGGACAACCCTGATATCGAGATTCTCCAAGGTGGTGTGCCTGTTCCGGCAGGCAAGCTGAACGCAGATACCCATTACGAAGTGCGTGTCCGCGTCTGGAATGCGTCTCTAGATGCTCTCGTGGTGCAGATGCCAGTTCGCTTGTCGTATCTCTCCTTTGGCATCGGAACCGTGTCGAATCCCATCGACACACGACTGGTCTCGGTTGGGGTTGTCGGCGCCGCCAGTCAACCCGGATTCGTCTCTTTCGACTGGCATACTCCACCGCAGCCCGGTCATTATTGCCTGCAGGCTTTGCTAGACCCCGCAGACGATGCCAACTTTGCCAACAATCTGGGGCAGAAAAATACCGACGTTGGACTCGCACATTCGCCAGCAACATTTCAGTTCGAGCTACGCAACGCCACCCGTCGCCCACACCGGTATCGATTCACCGTTGACAGCTACGTCATTCCGCCGCTCGGCCCCTGCTTCAGCGACCGGCGACCGACTGACGGCGTTATAAAGGCGGAGCAGCAACGCAGGCTGGCGGTGCACCTGCCATCGGCCCACCTGCTCCCGCCCGGTTGGAAGGTCGACATCTCACCCGATCATCCATCCTTAGAGCCAAGCGAACAGCTTACGGTCACCGTGGTCGCGACTCCGCCAGAAGGCTGGACCGGTCAGCAAGCGCTCAACGTGAACACATTCGATGAGGGTGACAAAACGAGCGGCGGCGTCACTCTCATTGTTCTCGGCACCTAGGAGGCATCATGGCAAACGACGGCAAGTCCTGGACCAAATGCACGACGCCTGACAACGTAATTTCGGTGAACCAATACATCAGTGCGGCGATCACCAGCGGCATTTACGCGGCGATCATGGTTTTGGTGGTGATCGCGAGTGGTGAACCGTGGTGCTTGCTGATCGCTTTGGTAGTCACTGAAATTGTGTGGATCCTCGCATATTGCGACTGGTGGCTTAACTATCGGCTGGTCTGTCTTGGTGACCAGAGCCCGATAAGCGTCGTAGGCATGGTCATCAGTATCGAACCGCCCTCGGAGAAAACCTGGCCCGGAAGCCTCGATTCCGACTATAGCCTGAACCTCCTGTTGCCACACAATCCGATCGGTGTCAGTCAAGCCGTCGCTGCGGCCAGTGTGCCATTCGGCAGGTTGATGGCCGAGAATGTCGCCACCTCTTCGCATAGCCTGCTTTTTACCGGAAACCAGGCGGTTGACAAAACAACCGGTACAAAGTCCGAAGCTCTGCATGTGGAGTTGGAAGGCGCGTCGATCCATGACCTGCAGACCGTCAACATCCTTGCGCTGCTTGCCGCCTTGACGGCACTCGCGCTGTGTATGTCCGGCGTCGGCGCGGTTGTCGCCTATATCCTGGCGCTCCTCGCGTTCCTTGCCTCACTCCTCGGCGCCGCATTCAGCAGCTCGGATACAGCCAGCCCCGGCGACGCCGGATTGCCGAGCGTCGAAACCAACAATGCTACGGGAACTGGGGCTACCATCCTGGGGGTGACGGGCCGCTGGGTATATGACGCAGGGCATATTCACGACAGCTACCACGAAGGTCACAATGAACTGCATCCGGTCGTGCAAGCCCAGATCCTGGCTGGTCCATGGGACGGCGACTGGCCTACCAACATCGACGATATCATTCGAGTCTACCAGGATGGCTATGCGGAATCTCAAAACGCGCTCACCAAGGAACACCAGGCTCGACCCGACTCTCGATGGTCGATCCACCCCTACATTGACGGTTGTACGGACACGGCCAGCGCACCGAGCTCACCGCGGTGATGCGCGCTCTCGAGGTAGGCAGGCAGTTCGCGTCACCTTCTCCTTATGGAAAAGATGGCGTTCAAATACCCCTCCACCCCTCCAAAAACACTACCTTCTCCACCCCAGCAAACCGCGCGATCCGCTCCAGCTCGGCTTCCAACTTCTCCAGCCGCCCGGCCGATGCACGGACACCCGGCTCCAGCCACAAGCGCTTGACATCCAGCGTGCCCGCCTTCCGGTCAGCCTTCATGTCAATCCGGCCGATCAGACGGTCTCCTTCCAGGAGCGGGAAGACGTAATAACCGTATTCGCGCTTGGGCTCCGGCACGAAGACCTCGATACGGTAGAAGAAGCCAAAAAGGCGTTCGGTGCGGTTGCGGTCGCGCAAGGTCGGATCGAACGGACTGAGGACGCGTATCCGCGCAGGAGCTTCGGGGAAGCTGTCGAGCATGGCCGGGAAGCCGGCGAAGGCAAAGGACGGGCGTGGCTTGCCGTCCGTGGCCGGCTCGATCAGCATTTCCGTCAGTTCGCCGCGATGCGTGTCGACCCAGATCTTTGCCTCCTGCGGCGTTACTAGGTCCCAAAAGGCGGCGATCTCGCCTGAAGTGGCGAACCCCAGGCGTTGCAAGGCAGTGCGGCAGGCCCAGTCGACGAATTCATCGTGGTCAACTTCGGGCGTGTGGAAGGCTTCCGGCAATACACGTTCGACGAGATCATAGACCTTTTGGAAGTTGGTGCGACCGGCGATGGCAAATTTGCCGGTGCGCCAGAAATATTCGAGCGCTGTCTTGTTCGGATGCCAGTTCCACCAGCCGCCGGAGGTATGATTATCGTCCTTTATCTCACGGGCCGTGATGGCGCCGTTTTTCAGCACGCGGTCATAGGTCTCTTCGAAGGCGGCTTCAAACCCCTCGCCGCGCCATTTGCGCCAGCGCTCGACGATCGCGAGCTCCTCGCGGCGGAAACGGTGCTTCCAATAGACGAAAAAGGCGCTCGGCACGATGGAAGCGTCATGCGTCCAGTTTTCAAACAGCGCTCCGTCTTTTTCGAGCAGCTCGGTCAGATGTTCGCGCCGATAGGTCTGGTTGCGCGAAAACAGGATCTGATGATGCGCCCGCTCGACGGTCGCGATGCTGTCGACCTGCACGAAGCCGATATCGTGGATCAACTGCAGCAGCCCGGCCTTGGTCAAGGCGCGGTTCGGCGGATTGGAAAGCCCCTGCTTGGTGAGGAAGACACGGCGGGCGTCGCGGTTTGAAAGCAGATTCGTCATATGCCGATCATAGGCATTAATTCCCATGCTTTCAAACGGGCGTTGATTTGATAATTCCTCATGATGAGCTATAGGACCGCGATATCAGGGTGGAACAGGGCTAGCAGCATGGAAATCCGCTTCGACAATGCCGGCGTGAATTTCGGCTCGCGGCTTGCGCTTTCGCCGCTCAGCCTGACGCTGAGCGAGCGGCGCATCGGCGTGATCGGGCTCAACGGCTCCGGCAAGACGACATTTGCGCGGCTGATCAACGGACTTGCCAAACCGACGACCGGCAGGGTCACCGTAAACGGGCTAGACACCGTCACCGACGCCAAATCGGTGCTCGGCAAGGTCGGCTATATCTTCCAGTCGCCGCAGAACCAGATCATCCTGCCGATCATTCGCGACGATATCGCCTTCGGTCTCAAGGCCCGCGGCCTCGGCCGGAGCGAGATCGAGGCCGCCGTGGACGGCATCCTCGACCGGTTCGGTGTTGGCCATCTGGCGCAACGGCGGGCGCACGAGCTTTCCGGCGGCGAGCTGCAGATGGCCGCCCTCTGCTCCGTGCTCGTTACCGGGCCAGATATCCTCATTCTCGATGAACCGACCAATCAGCTCGATCTCAGGAACAGGGCGCTGGTGCAGACAACCATTGCCGGCCTGCCGGAACACGTCATCGTCATCAGCCATGACCTGCCGCTGGTCGAGGATTTCGATCGCGTGCTGCTGTTCAATAAAGGCAGCCTCGTCGCCGATACTTCGCCCAGCGAGGCCATCACACGCTACAGGGAGCTGGCCGCCTGATGCGGACGTTGCATGTCGATGCCGACACCTGGATGCACCGATTGACGCCGCGCATGAAGCTCGGCGTGCTGGCGGCTCTCGGCATCTTGTTGTTCCTGACGAACTCCCCCACGCTGCTCAGTCTTGCCGTCGTCGGCGGCGCCCTCCTCTATTTTCGCAGCGGGTTACCGATGGGCGAAGCATTGAGGCGGCTGCGGCCGGTCATTCTCACCATTATCGTCGTGGCGCTGTTCAGCCTGATCTTCAATCCCTTCCATGTCGCTGTCGTCACAGTGCTACGCCTGACCGCGCTCGTACTCTTCGCGGCCGCGGTGACGGCAACGACGTCGATCGCCGCTTTCATCGACGAGATCACGGCTCTCGCCGCGCCATTGGAAAAGATTGGCCTGCTCAAGGCTGCCGATATTGGTCTTGCGGTCGGTCTCGTCGTACGTTTCGTCCCGGAAATTCTCGACCGTTATCGCGCCATCCGAGAGGCGCATGAGGCGCGCGGGATCAAATTACGCATCACAACCGCGCTGGCGCCGCTGATCATCCTGACGCTGCGCGATGCCGACAATATCGCGGCCGCGATTGACGCCCGCGGCATTCGGCGGCATTGAAAAGACAGTGTTTTCGAATGGAGCCGTCATGACCACTCGCGACCTCGTCCTCTCCGCGCTTTTTGCCGCCATCATCGTGGCGCTCGGCCTGTTGCCGCCGATCTCGATCGGCATCATTCCGGTGCCGATCACGGCCCAGTCGCTCGGCGTCATGCTGGCCGGCGTGGTGCTCGGCGCAAAGCGCGGCGCGATTGCAGTGCTCATCGTTGTCGTGCTGGTGGCCATCGGTCTGCCGGTGCTGTCGGGCGGCCGCGGCGGGCTTGCAGTCTTCGTAGGTCCGACGGCCGGCTTCTTCATCGGCTGGATCTTTGCCGCCTACGTTACCGGCTATCTTTCGGAGCGGCTCGTGAAAGCCGAACAGACTGGCCTCGCCCAAGGCATCGGCTTCTTCATCGCTTCTGTGATCGGCGGCGTCGTGGTTCTCTACGCCTTCGGCATTGCCTGGCTCGCGATTGCCGCCAATATCGGCTTCACCAAAGCGTTCCTGGGGTCGATGGGTTTCGTTCCGGGCGATCTCGTCAAGGCTGTCGTCGCCGCCCTCGTCGGCCGTGCCGTCATGGTCGGCTATCCCCTGCTGCCGCAGCGGAGCTGAGCAAAAAGCGGTTTTCGCACAGGATCGTGATCGGCTAAGACGCTAGTCCAGATACTTGTAGAGCCAGTCGCGGGTATCTTCCGGCAGCGCCACGGGATCGTGTTCCTCGCCGCGCACGGCCAACCAGAGGATTTCCACCTCCGCCGCCAGTTCGTTGCCGGTTTCGACCATGACGAGGAAGCCGATGGACTTGCCGCCGATCTTGTTGACGCTGACCGAAAAGCGGGCGAGATCGTCATAGCGCAGCGCCCGGTGCAGCGAGCAGGAGGCTTTGGTGGCGATATAGGTGGGCTCGTCATTGACCAGCGGCCGGGCGCGCCAGAATTTCGACAATGCGGTTTCCGCCTGAGAGATGTATGAGGCGATGAACATCTGCCCGTGCCTGTCGACATCGCGAGGCGGCACTCGCATCTCGATGACATCGGATCGTTCTACACTCATCATCACGCAAAACCCTGGCCGGCGCGGCTCGCACCTTAACGAAAGCTTAACATCGCGCCCCAGGAAGTAAACGGGCCGTCACCCAACGTGGTTAAGATGGATTGTTGACATTATGGTGATACTGCCCATGTCCCTGTAGCAGACGTCACATCCCGTCTATAGATTTGGTTTCATGAGCACACGTCTTTACGAGCACCCCATCTTCCTGGAACACCTCACCCCTCCGGGTCATCCGGAGAGGCCGGACCGGCTGCGGTCGCTGAATATCGCGCTGGAGCATCCGAACTTCGAGCGGCTGGACCGGCGCAAGGCGCCGCTCGCCAATGAGGACGCCGTTCTGCTCGCCCATCCGGAAGAGCATTTGACCTTCGTCCTGCGCTCGATTCCCGATAGCGGAGACGAGGGCGAAATCAACCAGCTCGAAGCCGACACCTATGCCAGCCCGAAGACGCTGCAGGCGGTGCTGCACGGCGTCGGTGCGGCAATGGCGGCGGTCGACGACGTGTTCTCGGGTGCAGCCGACAACGTCTTCGTCGCGGCCCGTCCGCCTGGGCACCATGCCGAGAAGACCAAGGCCATGGGTTTCTGCTTCTTCAACAACGTGGCGATCGCCGCCCGCCATGCCCAGAAGGTTCACGGGGCCGAGCGTGTCGCCATCGTCGATTGGGACGTGCATCACGGCAACGGCACGCAGGACATTTTCTGGGACGACCCGTCGGTGCTCTTCTGTTCCACGCACCAAATGCCGCTCTACCCCGGCACCGGTAAAAAGGACGAGCGCGGCACGCACAATACCATCGTCAACGCGCCGCTTTCCCCCAATACCGGCGGCGACCATTTCAGGGAGGCCTTCAAATCGCGTGTCCTGCCGGCGCTCGATGATTTCCGCCCCGACCTTATCATCATCTCCGCCGGCTTCGACGCCCATCATCGCGATCCCCTGGCGCAACTGAACCTGACCGGCGAGGATTTCGACTGGGCGACCGGGCGTATCCTGGAGGCTGCCGACCGCAGCGCCAAGAACCGGGTCGTCAGCCTGCTCGAAGGCGGCTATGATCTGGAAGGCCTCGCCGAATCGGCGGGCTTGCATATTCTGCGCATGATGAAGGGTTGACGATGAGCGAAAACGCCAAAGTGGATGTGTCCGGCTATTCCTTCGAAAAGGCCGTAGCGGAGCTCGAAAGCATCGTTGCGCGGCTGGAACGCGGCGACGTGGCGCTCGACGAATCCATCGCCATCTACGAGCGCGGTGAAGCGCTGAAGAAGCATTGCGAAGCCCTGCTCTCCACAGCCGAGAACCGCATCGAGAAGATCAGGCTCGACCGAGCCGGCAAGCCGCAGGGGACGGAGCCGCTGGACGGACAGTAAGACACCACCCTCGACAGGAGGCCGTGCTCGCCGCATTGAGCAAGAAGGCGCCTGGGCACCCTGCCACGACGGCGGATGCTAGATATTGGGGAGCAAAGCAGGCGATGATGCAGCCCATCGGCTCACGCTCTTTCGGCAGCCAAGCCACAGGTTGCGGTATCCCGGCAGCTCCGGCTATCGCTCATTCCTCTTTCCGGCTAAGTTAATCCGCAACTCAATGGAGATCCCGCCATGTCCTTCTTTCCTGGCAAAGATCCACTGCCCGGCGACGCTTTCGCCTGTGACGCGATCGAGCATCTCATTATTCCGCGCACCAGCGATCTTGGCGGATTCTTCGTGCGCCGCGCGCTTCCGAGCAGCCGGCGGCGGCTGGTCGGACCGTTCATCTTTTTCGACCGCATGGGCCCCGCGGTGCTCAGGCCCGGCGAAGCACTGGATGTGAGGCCGCATCCGCATATTGGCCTATCGACCGTGACCTATCTTTTTGACGGGGAAATCCGCCACATGGATAGCCTGGGCACGGAAAAGGTCATTCGTCCCGGCGACATCAATCTGATGACGGCTGGGCGCGGCATCGTGCATTCCGAGCGCACGCCGCAAAATCTGCGCGATCATCCATTCGCCATGTCCGGCCTGCAGACGTGGCTCGCCCTGCCCGACGACAAGGAGGAGATCGACCCTTCCTTCGCCCATACGGAAAAAGACGAAATGCCGACCATCGCCGATGGCGGCGTGACCGGGCGCGTCGTGATCGGCAGTTTCGAAGGCCTCAAATCGCCGGTAAGGTCTTTCTCAGACACACTTTACGTCGATCTGCAGCTTCAGCCCGGCACGAAGTTTCCATTCGGCGCGGGACATGAGGAGCGCGCGGCTTATATTCTCTCCGGC
Organism: Rhizobium mayense; assembly: GCF_030272705.1. GTDB lineage: Bacteria > Pseudomonadota > Alphaproteobacteria > Rhizobiales > Rhizobiaceae > Rhizobium > Rhizobium mayense. The sequence goes on from NZ_JARFYM010000016.1 coordinate 84,017, forward strand.
TCGCTCATCGTTGCGGGCGACCGTTTCGAGCAGGATCAGCTCCTTGTCTTCCGCCCCGGCGACGCCATCACCCTGGAGACGGCCGAAAATGGCTGTCATCTTATGCTTTTTGGTGGTGCAGCGCTCAATTCGAAGCGCTATATCTGGTGGAATTTCGTCTCGTCTTCCAAGGAACGCATCGAAAAGGCCAAGGAAGAATGGCGCACCGGCCGCTTCGACATCGTGCCGGGAGACGAGGAAGAGTTTATTCCTTTGCCGGAAAGCTAACGAGTTCATAACAATGCCAAATGTTTCTTGTTCAGGAACTCCTTGAATTCGGCGCCTTTTGCCGCAATCTGTTTTGAGATAAAGGCGGGCTGCCGCCCAAGAATAGCAAGAAAGAGGCTTCAGCCTTGACACACATGCCAGAGACACCCCTGCTGGACCAGGTCCAATATCCTTCCGACCTGCGAAAGCTGGAGGACCGGGACTTGCCGCAACTTGCCCGCGAGCTCCGCGACGAGATGATCGATGCGGTATCGCGCACGGGTGGACATCTGGGCGCCGGCCTCGGCGTCGTCGAACTCACCATTGCCATTCACAATGTCTTCGACACGCCCAATGATCGCCTGATCTTCGACGTCGGCCATCAGTGTTATCCGCACAAGATCCTGACCGGTCGCCGCGAGCGCATCCGCACGCTGCGCCAGGAAGACGGGCTTTCCGGCTTCACTCGCCGCGCGGAGAGCGAATACGATCCCTTCGGCGCCGCACATTCTTCCACGTCGATCTCCGCCGGCCTCGGCATGGCGGTCGCCGCGGAACTCGACAAGACCGATCGCCGCGTCATCGCGGTCATCGGCGACGGCGCGATGTCGGCCGGCATGGCCTATGAGGCGCTGAACAATGCCGGCGCCCTCGACGCCCGGCTGATCGTCATCCTCAATGACAACGACATGTCGATCGCACCGCCGACCGGGGCCATGAGCGCCTATCTCGCCCGCCTCGCCTCGGGCCGCACCTATATGGGCTTTCGCGATTTCGGCAAGAAGCTGACCGCCTACCTCGGCAAGAATGTCGACCGCGCCATTACCCGCGCCGTCGAACATGCGCGGGGCTACGTCACCGGCGGGACGATGTTCGAAGAGATGGGCTTCTATCACATCGGCCCGATCGACGGCCATTCCTTCGATCACCTGCTGCCGGTCCTGCGTAATGTACGGGACCATGCACAAGGCCCGGTGCTGATCCATGTCGTGACGCAAAAGGGCAAGGGCTACGCCCCTGCCGAAGCGGCGGCGGACAAATATCACGGCGTCAACAAGTTCGACGTCATCACCGGCGCCCAGGCCAAGGTCAAGCCGAACGCACCGAGCTACACCAGCGTCTTTGCCGATGCCCTCGTGCAGGAAGCCATGCTGGACGAGAAGATCGTCGGCATCACGGCCGCCATGCCGAACGGAACCGGCCTCGACAAGCTGCAGGAATTTTTCCCCACCCGCTGTTTCGATGTCGGCATTGCCGAACAGCATGCCGTCACCTTTGCGGCAGGCCTCGCCGCCGAGGGGTTCAAGCCATTTGCTGCACTCTATTCCACCTTCCTGCAACGCGCCTATGACCAGGTGGTGCATGATGTCGCGATCCAGGGTCTGCCGGTGCGCTTCCCGATCGACCGCGCGGGTTTCGTCGGCGCGGACGGACCGACCCATGCCGGCTCCTTCGACACGGCCTTTCTCGCTACCCTGCCCGGCTTCGTAGTCATGGCCGCCTCCGACGAGGCGGAGCTGAAGCACATGGTGCGCACGGCTGCCGCCTACGATCTTGGCCCGATCTCCTTCCGCTACCCACGCGGCGAAGGTGTCGGCATCGAGCTGCCCGAGCGCGGTGAAATTCTTCAGATCGGCAAGGGCCGCATTGTCAAGCAGGGATCGAAAGTGGCGTTGCTGTCCTTCGGCACGCGTCTGGCCGACAGCCTCGCCGCCGCGGAAGATCTCGACGCTGCCGGACTGCCGACCACGGTCGCGGACGCTCGCTTCGCCAAGCCGCTGGACCGCGATCTCATCCGCCAGCTTGCCAGCCACCACGAGGTACTGATCACCATTGAGGAAGGCTCGGTCGGCGGCTTCGGCAGCCACGTCATGCAATTCCTCGCCACCGAAGGACTGCTCGACAACGGCCTGAAGATCCGCACGCTGGTGATGCCGGACATCTGGATGGAACAGGCCAAGCCGGAGGTCATGAACGCGAAAGCCGGCCTCGACCGGGCCGGTATCGTGCAGACGGTGTTCAAGGCGCTGGGTCGCAGCCGCATCATCGAGGCGGCTGGTTAAGGGCGGTTCCTATTGGCGCGGGCGCCTAGTCTACGCGCGTCCGATACCCGTTCGGCGTACCAACATGCTTGTACACCGTCGTCCGGGAAAGGCCGAGGGCGCGGGCGGTCTGCGAAACGTTCTCATTGGTCTTGCGATAGACCGAGCGTATCTCCTGGCATTTCGCGCGGCTGAGTGGACGGCGCCGGCATTCCTCGCAGCAGTCCTCGGACGGGCTGAGGGCAGGCACGGCTTCGTCGAAGCAATCCTCATCGATATAGTCCGTGCGTCGCCTTACCAGCGCCCGCTGCAGCACCGTCTTCAGTTCGCGGATATTGCCCTGCCAGTGTCTCATCGAGAGCTTGGCGATCGCCGCATCGGTCACAGGCGTGCCGGGCGCTATCTTCTCCATCAGATAGCGCACGATCGCCGCAAAATCGCTGCGCACCCTAAGCGGGGGCAGATGCACGGTGAAGGCGTTGAGCCGGTAATACAGGTCGGCCCGGAAAAGTCGCTCGGTGACCATTCGCTCAAGGTCGCGATTGGTGGCAGAAACAATCTGTACGTCCACCTTGTCGACCTTTTGGCCGCCCACGGCCCGCACTTCCATGCTGTCGAGGAAGCGCAACAGCGAGGTCTGGGCTGCAAGAGGGATTTCCGCCACCTCATCGAGAAACAGCGTTCCCCGATCCGCGCTGCGGACAAGACCCGGTGCACCCTCCACACGGGCATTGGTGAAGGCGCCACGTTCATGTCCGAACATCTCAGCGACGAAGAGGTCCTCGGGCAGAGCCCCACAGTTCAAAGCGACGAACTCGCCCTTGCGGCCGCTGACCCGATGGATGTGCCGCGCCATCAGCTCCTTTCCGGTGCCCGTTTCGCCGGTAATATGTATCGGCATGCGCAGCTTCGCCGCGCTGGAGATATCGCCGAGCGACCGCTTTACGCTATGGTCGTCGCAGACGAAATCCGGCATGTCCTGCTTTTGCAGCAGCGGCGGAATAGCTGACGCCGGTGACTTGCGCGCGGCGAGGCGACCCTGGCCGATCTGCCGGCAGATCATGAACACGCCGCTGCCGGCGCGATCGCGGATACGAATGCAGCCGCCATTGAGAAGGCCGTCCATCGCGGCCCCGAATCCAGCTTCGAATAGCGTGTCGAAGTGGCTGCCGAGCATCGCGGGGAGCCCAGCCAGCAACGTCTTGCCGCGATTGTTGATCGACGTGACGCTACCGTCCGGCGAGACGGATAGGAGACCGGCGGACAAAGTATCGAGATATTCGACGCGCGGATGGAAGGCAAAGACGAAGCTGTCGGAACATTCGCGATAGACCAACCCTTTTTCTATCTGCGCTGCCGCCATGCGCACGAGCGCATGCGTATGTTCCTGCCGTGCCTCATGTGTGCACGAGGCGTCGAGCAGACCAAATATCTCGCCATGCGGGTTGAGGATCGGAGCCGCCATGCAGCTCAAGTGACCGTGCCCGGCAAAATAATGTTCCCGGCCATAGATCGCCACGGATGTTCCAACCGCGGCAGCAAGACCCAGCGCATTGGTGCCGCGTTCATTTTCGCTCCACACGCTGCCCGGCAGGATGGTGCGCCCTGCCTCGCTGTCGGCGAAATGCTGGTCGCTGATCGTATCCAGCACGATGCCGTCGGCATCCGCGAGCGCAATCATGAAGTTGGAGCCGGCGATCTGTGAATAGAGCAACTGCATTTCCGCCAAGGCCAGATCGCGCATGGCCGATTTCGCCTCGCGCCTGCGCTTGATATCGGAAAACGAGATGACTTTCTGCTGCGGCGGTTTGTGGGGATTAAGGCCGATGTCGCGGCAACGTTGCCAGCTCGCGGCAACGGCCGGCTGCAGGGCGCCGACAGGAATTCTTTGACCCTTCTCAAGCGCATAACGCGCGCGATCAATACCCGAGAGATGTTGCATGGCTCCTCCTCATGCGTCACCCATTTTCGAAGGATAGGGCCGCGCCATGCCCGTTGCAATAGACACAAACTGAACAGTCGAAGCAGACGAGCGTCCACCCGCTGAACATCGCAGCAAGCCGGAGCATTACCCAACCTATTGATTTTACTTGTTTCCCACGCTTGGCACGGAGTTTGCCACTCTTTTCGGGACAACTGGACACATGTTCTGTTGAAAGAGGAGGAAAAACGACATGAAGGCACAGGTGCTCACGAAATACGACGATGCGCTGACGGCGGACCAATGGGTCTCGCTTCAGAACGTCCCGGATCCTGTCATCAGTAAATCGACGGATGTCATCGTCCGGATAGGGGGAGCTGGCGTCTGCCGCACCGACCTCCACATCATCGAGGGTGTCTGGCGTCCGCATATGGACCCGAACGGCAACAATCTGCTGCCGCTCATCATGGGCCATGAAAATGCCGGATGGGTGGAAGCAGTCGGCAAGGAGGTCGAAGGCATCAAGGTCGGCGACCCGGTCATCGTCCACCCGAAGATTTCGGGCGGTACCTGCCTTGCCTGCCGCCGGGGCTTCGATATGCACGGCCCGGGCAAATTCCCAGGGCTCGATTGCAACGGCGGTTATTCCGAATACCTCTGCACGTCGGAACGCAACATCGTCGCGCTGCCGAAGACGCTGGCGCCGAAGGAAGTTGCGCCCTACGCGGATGCGGGCTTGACGGCTTATCGGGCCGCCAAGAAGGCCACCCGGCATCTTCTGCCCGGCGAAACCTGCGTCGTCATCGGCGCCGGCGGTCTCGGTCATATCGGCATCCAATGCCTCAAGGCGATGTGCGCTGCAGACGTCGTCGTCGTCGACAAGTCCGAGGCATCGCTGACGCTTGCCAGCAAGGTCGGTGCCGACAAGACGGTCAAGGCCGATGGCAACGAGGTGGAAGCGGTGCTGCAGTTGACCGGCGGACAAGGAGCCGAGGCCGTGATCGACTTCGTGGGCGAAAAGGGCACCACGACCAAGGGGCTTGCCATGACCCGGCCCATGGGCAGCTACTATGTCGTTGGCTACGGCGAGGATATCCGTGTGCCGACGGTGGATATGGTCATCACCGAGAAGAACATCATCGGCAATCTGGTCGGCACCTGGGCCGAACTGGTCGAGCTGATGGCACTTGCCGATCGCGGCCTGGTCGATCTGACGACGGTTGAATATCGGCTCTCCGATGCCAATCAGGCGCTCAGGGATCTCCACAATGGCAAGATCCACGGCCGCGCCGTGCTTGTCCCCTGAGCTCGCGGAGATAACGCAAGGGCCGAAATAACGGGGTCTGACCGTGGCCAACAGGCCTTTCGGATCCCGCCAAACGCCGATGGATTGGTGTTCGCCGACACCGGCCGTCGGCGTATCGAGCCTCTCGCAGAGTCGCCTTGGCAAATTACACTGAATGGGCAGGGAGGAGAAAAGCATGATGTGCAGGATGCTAACGACACAAAGTCGCGAGCGGTTTCTGAAAGTCAATCGTTCGGTGCGTATCGCCGGGCATTCGACCAGCGTGCGTTTGGAGGATGCATTCTGGAGAGCGCTGGAAGATATGGCCGCGGTAGAGGGAATGTCGACCTCGAAACTTATTGCCGAACTCTATTATGAAGCGCTGGAGCAGCACGGCAGCGCACCCAATCTCGCTTCCGTGCTCCGCACGGTCTGTCTGCTCTATCGTGAAGAGCGCAACATGCACCGGGACCTGCCGCGCCTGGCCTGAATCGGCCACTGACGTTGTCTCGATCTGCAAACCATGTTTTGCCGCCGCCGGCTTCACCGTTGATGACGCCGGCGGCGGCTAAATTGTCAATTCGTCTTCCTGTCGGTGTCAGCACGTCCTTCGGCGATCCATCGCGCGCCAAGCACCAGGGCGCCCATGCTGAAATCCTTGCCGTGCTCGGCAACCATTTCCTGGGATAGCCTGGCAATTCTCTCGAAAAAGGCGTCCTTGCTTTTTTCCTCTGCCGTCAGTTCCTTTTGCATGATGTCCTCCACTCGCTGCTACTTGAAGAGTTGTTTGGGAAAGGTGACGACGGCGACATTGCCGAGGCTGTCGGCCAGGGCCAGATGATTGCCGTCGTTGCTCCATCGCAATTCGTGGACCGCGCCGCCCGCCTGGCGCACGATCAGTTCTTCCGGTGAGCCGATCTGCGCGACGACGATTCGACCATTGGCATAGCCTGCCGCGACCAGCCGATTGGCAGGATGCGCCGCGACTGCCTCCACGATAGCGAGACCGGGCCGGCCAGTGCCGAGCGCACCCGTGGCATTCGCATCGAAGGGCGGCGTATCCATAGACCATCCGGCGATGCGGAATGCACCCGTTGCGACGAGGGCATTGGCCGCACGGTTCCAGCCGAGCACGCCAACCGGACCGGGAAAATCGGTGAGATTGGCCATGCGCCCGCTCGCTGTGTCGAGCAGGCGCAATCCACCTGTCTCAAGACCGCATGCCAGCCACCGGCCGTCGAAGCTCCACTGCAACGACAGCGGCCGCGCCGGCAGAGTCGCCAGGCGCTCCGGTCGGCTTGATAGGTCGGCCCGGCAAATGATAAGCCCGTCCGCACCGGCAAGCGCGATCATGCTGCCATCCTCGGAAATCGACAGGATATCGGCCGTCAGACCCTCTAATCCGATTTCGCTCGCCGACCCTCTCTCTCCGGACTGCAGATAGAGCCTGTCCGCAGCCATGGCTGCGGTAACGCCGGACGAAGCGTTGCGGTCAAAGGCGACAATGGGAGGCTTGTCAGCGAGAAGCCGCGCACCGGGTTCGCCGGCACGGCTCAGGCGAAGGAGCTCGCCATTTGCCGTCAAGACGAGGAAGTCTCCTCCCCGGCAGGCAGAAACAGCCGCGCCGTCCTTCAGTCTCGTCCGGATCAGCGGCGCCGGCCTCCCCTGTCGCGGACTGATCGTCATCTGTCCGCTCTCGATCTTGATACGGGCTTCCGGCGGCTCGTTGTCGGCCAGCCGTGCAATTGCGACGGCACCGTCTGCGCCGACAATCGCGAGCATCGTGTCGTCATGATTGAAACAGAGGCGAGTGGCTGGGCATTGCCATTCGCGGGCCAGCAAGTCGAACAGTCCGGGATTGGGTACAGTCTGTTGGTTCATGTAAATCCTCCACCGCTCTGGCGTGCCGCCGCGATCTGCCGGTCCACGCCGGCAACTTCCTCTTCCGCGGCCGCTATCTCATTCAGGCAGTCGTCGTGAGCCGCTTGCATCCGCGCTGCATTCTCCCGACTCTCATGCAATTCCTGCACCAGTTGGGGGCTCGGGGCATTTCGACCGATCTCAAGCTCGAGCCTGAGGATGTCCATGTCGACCCCGGAAATCGCCTGGGCGAGCTTCAACGCCTTGGCAGTCAACGCCGAAACTGCCGAAACAAGGGAAACGCGTTCGCGCACCAGAGCGTCGAGTAGATTTGTGTCTTGATCGGCCATTGCGAACTCCCCTGTTTCCACTGCCAAGCCGGCCTATTCCGGCGCGTGGCAACAGTGCGGCGGAATTCACTGAAACAACGTCATTTCTGATCGTTGCCGCGCGGATCCTTTGGCGTTTTCCAAGCGTCGAGAATGACCGGCAATTCCGGCAACTGCCCTCTGAACTGAGCCTCGGCCATCGCGATGTGGCTGCGAAGCTGATCCCAGACATCCACCCGGATCATTGGATCTCCCGTCAACTCTTCCATCTCCTCGACACGGAACTGCCGTGACAGTGAAACGCCCGAGAAGACGAAGTCGCGCAGCAAGATCGCATGCCTCTCCGCGAAGGCGTGGATCATCGGATGTGTTTCCGCCGTCACGCTCGCCGCCGCCAGTTCCCTAAGGATGAAATCGTGGAAATGGCTCTGCATCAAATACTGACTTTCCCCCATGAAACGCATCACGAACACGAGGTCACGCGCCATATTCCGGGCGAGTTCCGTGGTCACGTCGCCGTGGAGAGATAGCGGCGGGTTTTGATGTCTGTCTGCCATGGCGGTTTCCAAAGTCGACAATCCTATTTAGTAGAACGAGACTTAAAATATAAATCAATAATAAAAATTCATTTTGCGTATATTTTTCGAGACCGCAAAATTAAACAGCAGATATAACGCCGCTATAAAAATTACATTTGTGAATTACGATTGTAAAATAACGTTACACTGATCCCCATTTCCCTTGTTACAGATGCGATAAACAAGCCCATTTCTAGCTTGGCACAGCCTTTGCATCGATCTTTTCATAAGAAGCCATCGCGCTCAAAGCGACGCTAGAAGAACGAAGGAGCGGAGGAGGAACTAGCGAAGATGCCTGGACGGAAGTCGTCCAGCGTTCCTCCGGAATACCTTTGCCGTAATCCACTTGAATGGCCGGACTTCGGGACGCGCCCAGGCGCAGCTTTGTCTTGCCGTTTCAATTTTCGCTCGCGGTGCTTTGCGCGCCGTTCCAGCCGGGGCCGGAGGGGCCTGCGGCAGATAGTTAGATAGTGGAGGCTAATGACGATGTCGTCTTTGACGCTGAACAAGATTACCTCACAGCGCGGTATTTCCGTCGGTGAGGCAACCAAGAAGATTTCCGACCTTGGTTGGAATCCCACCTACGTCCAGGAAGCGATGACGTTTCCGACGGACTATAAAATCACCAAGGCGCCGCGCGATCCGATGAAGCAGGTTCTGCGTTCCTACTTCCCCATGCAGGAGGAAAAGGATAATCGCGTTTACGGCGCTCTCGATGCCGCCCTGCGTGGCGACATGTTCCGCAATGTGGAGCCGCGCTGGGTCGAGTGGATGAAGCTCTTCCTTGCGATCATCCCCTTCCCGGAAATCTCCGCGGCCCGTTCGATGGCGATGGTCGCGCGTATCGCTCCTGGCGAAGACTTGCGTACCGGCTTCACGATGCAGATGGTCGACGAGTTCCGTCACTCGACGATCCAGATGAACCTGAAGAAATGGTACATGGAAAACTACATCGATCCCGCCGGCTTCGACATCACCGAGGAAGCCTTCGGCAAGTGCTATGCCACGACGATCGGACGTCAGTTCGGCGAGGGCTTCATCACCGGCGACGTGATGACCTCCGCCTGCCTCTACCTGACCGTCGTTGCCGAGACGGCGTTCACCAACACGCTTTTCGTCGCAATGCCGTCGGAAGCCGCCCGTAACGGCGACTATGCCCTGCCGACCGTCTTCCTGTCGGTCCAGTCCGACGAAAGCCGCCACATCGGCAACGGCCACTCTTTGCTGATGGCCGCGCTGAAGGAGCCGGAAAACCACCTACTGCTGGAGCGCGACTTGCGTTACGCCTTCTGGCAGAACCACGCGATCGTCGACGCCGCTATCGGCACGTTCATCGAATACGGCACCACCAATCGCGACAAGAACAAGGAATCCTATGCGGAAATGTGGCACCGCTGGATTTTCGAGGACTATTACCGCACCTACATGCTGCCCCTCGAAAAATACGGCATCAAGATCCACCACGACGACGTGCAGGAAGCTTGGAACCGCATCACCAAGAAGAACTACGTCCACAAGGTAGCTCAGTTCTTTGCTGTCGGCTGGCCAGTGAACTTCTGGCGCATCGAAGCCCAACGCGAGGCGGACTTCGAGTGGTTCGAACAAAAATATCCAGGCTGGTATGCGGAGTTCGGCGACTTCTGGAAATGGTATGACAAGCTCAGCCATCGCGGCGAGAAGATCATCACCTTCAACGAAGAAGTCGGCTACGTCTATCCCCATCGCTGCTGGAGCTGCCTGGTTCCCGCGGTCATCCGCGAAGACATCGTCGTCGATGAGATCGACGGTCAGCTTCATACCTTCGCCCATGAGCTGGACCGCTGGACCGCCGTCGAAGCCTTTGCCGACGAGTACCAGGGCCGGCCGACGCCCGCAATGGGCCGCTTTAGCGGCAAGCGCGAGTGGGAGTCGCTCTATCACGGCTGGGACCTCGCCGACGCGATCAAGGACCTCAACTTCGTTCGTTCCGACGGCAAGACGCTCATCCCGCAGCCGCACCTGCGGTTCGACGGCAAGGACATGTGGACGCTCGACGATGTCCGCGGCCACACGCTGCAGTCTCCCCTGACGCTGCTGCGCCAGATGTCCCCGACCGAGCGTGAGCAGCACCTCGCCGAATATCGCGCGGGCTTCACCATCACGCCGTTCAACTAAGGCGCCGATCCGGCGGAGGCCGCGAAGGCCTCCGCCACATTCCGGGAAGAGGCCGTTCTCCTTTCACGAGGCGGAGCGGAGAGGAATTGGGAGTTGCAAATGGCCAATGCGCAAAAAATAGATCAACCGGTCCATACGGTGCGGCTGGAGCCGGTCGGCGTCGAATTCGAGGTAGAAAACGGTGAAACGGTTCTGAACGCTGCCTTTCGCCAAGGCATTGCCCTGCCGCATGGCTGCAAGGAAGGGCAATGTTCCGCCTGCAAATGCGTGCTGCTCGACGGCGAAGTCGACCTGCTGAAATATTCGACCTTCGCACTCAACGATATGGAGAAAGATTCCGGACACATCCTGCTCTGCCGGACGATCGCCTATTCCGACATGGAGGTCGAACTTCTCAATTACGATGAGGAGGTTCTCGCAAAATCGATCGCGGTCAAAACCTATACAGGCCGCATTACGAAGATCGAAAAGCTGACCCATGACATTCGCGGCATCGAAATCGAGCTCGGTTCGCCAATCAAGTTCTGGGCGGGGCAGTATGTCGACATCACAGTCACCACGAAAGATGGGGAGACGATTACGCGCTCGTTCTCCATGGCAAATACGCCGCGCGAAACCCAAGAACTCTCGTTCATCATCAAAAAATACCCCCAAGGAAAATTCTCCGGAGAGCTCGATTCCGGAGGAATCCAGGTCGGAGCCGCCGTCACCGTCGTCGGACCTTACGGAACCTGTTTCCGACGCGAAAATCGAGAAGGACCCCTAGTTCTGGTCGGCGCGGGATCGGGCATGTCGCCGGTCTGGTCGATCCTCAACGATCATCTCCTCAGCGGTGAGACACGGCCGGTATATTTTTTCTACGGCGCGAGAACCAGCGAGGATCTGTTCCATCTCGACAGGATCGACGATCTCGTCGCCCGGCATCCGGAGGTCACCTTCATTCCGGTGCTCTCGCACGCCGCCGAGGATAGCGGCTGGACGGGCGAGCGCGGCTTTGTTCACGAAAGCGTCGACGCCAAGCTCAAGGAGCTGGCGCTGGACGGCAATGGCGACGTCTATGCCTGCGGTCCTCCGCCGATGATCGATGCCCTGCAACCGGTTCTCTTCATGAACGGCTTCGAATCCGAACGCATCTTCTTTGACAAATTCACCACTTCGTCCGGAGGAGGAACGCCCGGGCATTAAGGCTGGACGGAGACCGAACAGCAACACTGTAACGCAACATGGGAGCGAGAACTATGCCAGCATTATCGAGTTCAGTCGGGTCAGGAGCCGCCGGAGCGGCGATCTTTGCCGATTCCGACAGCCGCAAATACCGCTACTTCGATCCGAAGGGCCAGCGGGCCACCCATTACGAGGATGTCACAGTCGACGTCCAGCCGGATCCGGAACGCTATCTCATCCAGAACTGGATCATCTCCTTTGCCGACGGCAAGGGCGCATACGTCAAGGACAACACAGCCGCCAAAAGCTCCAACTGGCATGCTTTCCGTGCGCCGGACCAGGAATGGGAACGCACGCACTATCAGCGCCAGTCGAAGATCGAGACAATGGTGCAGAGTGTGATCGCCAATGCACGCCGCGCCGGCGCACCAAAGGCTTTCGACAAGGCCTGGATCAAGATCCTGCAGGCGCATCTCGGTGCGTGGAAACACGTCGAATTCGGACTTGGCACGTCGCTGATGCAGGCGCAGCGCTACGGCTACACGCAGATGATCAACAATGCCACGCTGACCAACTCGTCCTACAAGCTTCGCCTTGCCCAGGACATCACGCTCTACCTCGCCGAAATAGGCATGGACATCCCAGGTTGGGATGACGAGCTCGGCAAGAAGCATTGGCTCGAGGACGGCGTCTGGCAGGATACGCGCAAGGCCGTCGAAACGATCATGGGTACGGCGGACTATCTCGAGCAGTATTTTGCCATCAACATCGTGTTCGAGCCATTGGTCGGCGAACTCTTCCGCTCAGGCTTCCTGATGCAGGCGGCTGCGGCAAACCATGACTTCGTCACCCCGCCGGTGATTTCCGCCGCCGAGGCCGACTACGAGCGCAACCTCGCCAACACGATCGACCTGATCTATGTGCTTGCCAACGATCCGTCCCACGGGGAGGCCAACCGCAAGCTTTTCCAGAGCTGGGTGAAAAAGCATGGCGCGCTTGCTGACAAGGCCGCGCTCGGCCTGCAGCCGATCTGGTCGATGCCCCACTCCAAGCCGGTTTCGTTCGCCGACGTCCGCGCTCAATCCGAGGAGCGGATCGGCAACATTCTCGGTGAACTTGGTCTGAAGCGCTAATCCTGGGAGGATTCTGGCATGTCAACCGTAGCACGCGATGCGTCGCACGATAATATCTTCAAGTCGATGAAGGACATCACCTTCGAGCAAACGATCTCGGATCAGTGTGGCGTCACCATGAACGACTCGGTCGAGGCCCGCGCCATCGCCGAATTCATGGGCAAGAAACCTGGCGTCACCGTCACCTACCAGCCTGCGATGATCCGCATCGACGGCAAGGGCAAGCTCATCTTCAAGATGGACGAGATCAGCGAATATCTCGGCCGCGAAATGACCGCCGAGATCTTCGAGGTCAACACCTCCACCCACTACGGCCGCATGGTCCGCATCGATGACAACACCGTCATTCTGTTCGGCAACATGGACGAGGTCTTCGAATACATCTGACGTTGGGCGAGAGTGGCGCGCGCGAGGAGGTGCGCGCCACGGCGAAACGGTAAATCGAGAGGAGACCACCATGTATCTTACACCGGAAGGCAAGGAAATTTTCGTCGTCGACGGTCATACGCATTTCTGGGACGGAAGCCCGGAGAACCAGCGCAACATCCACGGCAAGCAGTTCGTCGAATGCTTTTATGGCTATCACACCGCGCTGAGCCCGAAGGAGCAGCTTTGGGAGAAGAGCAAGTTCGAAAAGTATAGCGCAGATGATCTTTACCGGGACCTATTCGTCGACGGTCCGGACGATGTTGCGATCGTTCAATCGACCTATCTCAAGGATTTCTACAAGACGGGCTTCAACACGATCGAGCGCAATGCGGCGATGGCGCAGCGCTATCCCGAGCGCTTCATCGTCAACGGCTCGTTCGATCCGCGCGACGGGGAAAAGGCGCTCGAATACATCCACTACATGAAGGAGACCTACGATATCCAGGGTGTGAAGATGTATACGGCCGAATGGAATGGCGCTTCCAAAGGATGGAAGCTGAACGACCCTGAGGCCTATCGCTGCTTCGAACTCTGCGAAAAGCTCGGGATCAAGAACATCCACGTCCACAAGGGCCCGACCATCATACCGCTCAGCAAGGATGCCTTCGACGTGCATGACGTCGATTACGCCGCGACCGATTTCCAGAACCTCAACTGGATCATCGAACATTGCGGCCTGCCGCGCCTCGACGATTTCTGTTGGATCGGCGTGCAGGAGACGAATGTCTATGGCGGCCTCGCCGTGGCGCTACCCTTCATCCATTCGCGGCCGCGCTATTTCGCTGAGGTGATCTCGGAACTTCTGTTCTGGATCGGTCCGGAAAAGATCCTGTTCGGCTCCGACTACGCGATCTGGACACCGCGCTGGCTGGTTGAGAAACTCTGGGCCTTCGAACTGCCTGATGACATCAAGAAGGAGCGCGGCGTAGACCTCACGTCCGAGATCAAGGAAAAGATCCTCGGCCTCAACGCCGCACGTCTCTACAACATCGACATTGCGGCGAAGAAGAAGGCCCTTGCCGGATCGCCCATCAGCATCGCCGCGGAGTAGCCGGAATGATCCTCCTAGATCAACTCGAAAGCCGCCAGAGGGAACTCTGGCGGCGCCTGGAAGGGGTCAACGATCCCGAACTGGATGAGCCGGTCACAGAGATGGGCTTCGTCGAGAAAGCGCAGATCGCCGCCGACGGTCATGTCGACATCGACTTCCGCCTGCCGACCTACTGGTGCTCTCCGAATTTTGCGTTCCTCATGCTTGAGGATGTCAGGACAGCATTGGAAAGCCTGTCATGGTCACCATCCCATCGCATTACCCTTCACGACCACATGTTCGCGGAGGAGGTGAACCAGGGCGTTTCCGAGGGAAAGACCTTCGCCGAAATTTTCGGATCGCTCGCCGAGGACACAGACCTCGAGGCGCTGCGGGGGACATTCAGGCAGAAGGCTTTCAAACGCCGGCAGGAGTCGGTGATCCTCGAATTGAGACGCATGGGCCTGTCGGATTCGGAAATCGTCGCCATGACAATGGATGGCTTCGATAGCCTCGCCGCCAACAGTGACGAGCCGGCGAAAGGCAGAGCGCGTTATCGGGAGGCTCTGCAAGAGCGGAGGCAAGGCCTGCAGCCGCAAGATGCCGCGATCGTTCGCTGGGATGGAAAGCGGATCGAGGCGGAGGCTCTAGCTCTCTATCTCGCGGAGCTGCGTAGCGTACGGATCAATATGGAGTTCAACGGCGCGCTTTGCCGCGGGCTGAAACAGACGCGCTACAAGGAAGTCGAGATGATCGACGGCGAGCCCACGCTGGTCGATTTCATTCTGGATCGGGTTCCTGCGCGGCAGACGGCCGGCTGCTCGACGCGTAGCTGAAGGCCGGCCTCAAGCGACCAAAGCAACGGCCTTCTCAGCATAAGGCCCCAAATCAACAAACCGCCCGTCAGGCGGAAGGAGGAGTCATGCCTAAAGTGATGTTACACAATTCCGAAGCCCGTCGCGCGCTTGCTCGCGGGGTCAGCCAGCTGGCCGCGGCCGTGGAGCCGACCCTTGGCCCGAAGGGGATGAATGCGATGATCGACCGTCCCCTCGGTACGCCAATGGTGACGCGCGACGGCGTCAGCATCGCCTCCGAGATCGAATTGCACGACCGCTTCGAAAACATGGGCGCGCAGGTGGTGCGCGAGGTCTCGATGCAGACCAACGAAATCGCCGGCGACGGCACGACGACCGCGATCGTCCTTGCCAATGCCCTGGTGCAAAAGGGCATCGAGGCGAGCGAACGCGGAGCAAAATCGGTTGACCTGTGCAAGGGCATCGATCTTGCGGTCGACAAGGTGATCGGAGCGCTGAAAGCCACCGCCAAGCCTGCTAGGGGCAACGGCACGCTGGCCGCGGTCGCCAATATCGCCGCCACAGATCCGAAACTCGGCGCGCTGGTCGCCGAAGCCTACGAGAAGGTCGGCCCCGACGGGGTCATCACCACCGATTTCAGCGTCACGACCGAAACCACGCTGCATGTCGTCGAGGGCATGTCCTTTGACCGGGGGTATCTTTCTCACCACATGGTCACCGATCAGGAGAAGATGGAGGCTGTGCTCGACCGGCCCCTCATCCTGATGACAGATCTGAAGATCAAGGAGCCGGCGGCGTTGGATGCTGCGCGCGCCATTGCCGAAAAAGCCGATCGGCCGCTGCTGATCGTAGCGGAAGAAGTGTCGCCCGAAGTGGTCGTGACCCTGCTTGGCCGGCATGGGTCCGGAAAATATCTGATCGTCCATCCGCCGGAATATGGCCACTGGCGAAAGGCGATGATGGAGGATCTGGCAATCCTGACCGGCGGACGGGTGATCGCCCGCGATCTCGGAGGCCGATTGGAGGCCGTCACGGCAGAAGATCTCGGTTCGGCCGAGCGCGCCAAAACCAGCTCGACCCATACGACGATCGTGCGCGGCGGCGGCAATCAGGCGGTCATCGACGCGCGCCGTGCCCAGGTACAACGACAGTACGAGCTGGCTCCGCCGAACATCGAGCAGGACAAGTTGCGCGAACGGCTGGCCAAGCTCTCCGGCGGCACGGCGATACTCTATGCCGGCGGCGTCACGCCCGTCGAACAGAAGCGTGCGATCCAGTTGATCGAGGATGCGCTGCACGCGGTTCGCGCGGCCGCCGAAGAAGGGGTGGTCGCGGGCGGCGGTTCCGCACTCGCGCAGATCGCTCCCGTGCTCGATGAGGTGATCAGGACTGCGACGCCGGAAGTGGGCGAAGGCGTCCGCCTTGTGCAATCCGTGCTTGCCCGCCCGCTCTGGAGAATTGCGACCAATGCCGCCGGCGATCCCGATGCCGTCGTATCCGAAGTCACCCGCATCAATGGCGGCTATGGCTACGATGCCTCAACCGGAAAATACCAGAACATGATCGAAGCCGGGATCATCGACCCGGTCCGGGTCACCTATACCGCACTTCAGAACGCGGCCTCCGTCGCCAAGCTCATCCTGACGACCGAGACGCTAATTGGCGACCTTGCCGAGGACGAGGATCCGACGGCGGGGCCTGCGCTCGGTGGCGGAGCGGAGAAACTCGGTCGTCCGTGACCGTTGCAAACTGCGCCATCGATCGCCGCGAAAGAACGACATTCACGGCGATCGATGTGACCGAAATGTATGTGAAATTCATCGGGCCACAAAGAGACCCCATGACAGGGAATGTCATGGGGTCTCTTTGTGGCCCGATGTTAAAGAGGGCTCTGTTGTGGGCAATCACACGAAGCTGCGGCGAATGCCGAACTGCTCGAGTTTCCGGTAAAGCGTCGGCCGCGATATGCCGAGCCGCTGCGCTACCTTGCTAAGATTGCCACCTTCGGCCGCGAGCGCATTCTTGATCGCCTGTCGTTCTGCCTCTTCGAAACTGCAGACGGGGTTGTCCATTGCTTTTGTGATCGAGGCTTCCTGCCGAGCGGGAGGATCGGCAGACAGTTCGGTGATGTCGGCAGGCAGATCGTCAATGTCGATGAAGCCGTTTCGGGTGAGCAGATGCAGGCGCTCCACGAGATTGCGCAATTCGCGGACATTGCCCGGCCAATGATAGGCGAGGAGCGCGTCGAGCGCCTCGTTCGAGAAATGCAGCGGCTCTATCTCCTTGCGTGCCGCCAGCCGTCGGTTGAAATGTTCAAGCAGCAGCAGACTGTCGCCGTCACGTTCCCGCAGTGCCGGAATACGGATGGATACGGTGCTGATCCGATAGAACAGGTCTCTGCGGAAACGGCCGGCGCCGACCTCCGCTTTCAGGTCCCGGTTGGTGGAGGCGACAAGCCTGACATCGACCGGCCGCGCCTGGCTGTCGCCCAGACGGTGGACGACGCGCTCCTCCAGCACCCGTAGAAGGAAGGGCTGGATGTCCAAAGGCATCTCGCCGATCTCATCGAGGCTGAGGACGCCGCCGTTGGCGCGTTCGAATACACCGGCCTTACCATCGCGAGATGCCCCCGTGAAGGCACCGCTGACATGGCCGAACAGCTCGCTTCCGAAAAGTTCCTTGGTGATCGCACCGCAGTTGAACGCGATGAAGGGGTTGGCCGGTGAATTCCCGCCACCGGCATGGATGAGCCTGGCGAACAGCTCCTTGCCCACGCCGGTCTCGCCTTCGATCAGCAGCGAGGTCACGTCTTTCGTCTCGGCGACCCTGCAGGCGACGTCGATGGCGGCGAGAAGCGCGTCGCTTTCGCCGACGATCTGCGCGCGCGCCTCCTTCAACCGCTGCGACGGCTCGCTGCCGCCGATACGGAATGTCTTGCTGATTGAGGCTTTCGGAAAGACCAGCGCCGCGCCGCGGACATGTCCGTCGAACTCCAGCGGACGTACGTGGCAGGATTGCATGTCTCGCGGAAGGGCGCGGGCAATGTTGTCGAGAAAGCCGGAGTTCGTCAGCTCCGGCAACCGACAGTGACTGCCATCCTGCAGGATGTCGCCAAAACGCTTCTTCTCGGTAATCGGTACGTTGTTGCTGTAGACGGCGCGCCCCTGCCGGTCGATGATCATGACGCCGTCGCTGGAATGGTGATGGCTTGCCGACGCGATGAAGGCTTCGAGCAGGCGGATGCGTTCCTCATTCTGCGAGTCCGATAGCGCCCGTTCGATTTCGCGGGCCGCTGCGGCCACCAGCGCGATATTGTGCGGCCGAAAAATGTCGGGATGGCCAGAAAGATCGACAACGCCGATCACCTTCCCATCGAAGGGATCGCGGATCGGAGCACCGGCACAGGTCCATGTCTTGATGCCCGCGCAGAAATGCTCGGCGGCGTGAACGAAGACCGGTTCGCCGGTCCAGAGGGCCGTGCCGATGCCGTTGGTGCCAACAACGTCCTCGGTCCACTTGCCACCCACTCCGAGATGAATGTCCATTCCGTCGTAGATGGTCTTCTTGTCGCCGATGACATCGATCAGTACACCCTCGCCGTCGGCGAGAACCAGCATCGCGCCGGTGCCATTGAGCATCCTGCCGATGGCGGAAAACGGACGCTTGGCCGCAACAAGCAGTTCGGAGCTGCCTCTCGCCAATGCTTCCACGACATCCTTGTCGGTTTCCAGTGGTGCTTCGTTGCGCTGTGCATCGATGCCGCCATTTGCGCAGCGATACCAGGAGTCGCCGATCGTCGACCTGACCGGCAGATAGGAACGGGCCGATTCGAGCCGTCCCTCCAGCAGGCTTTCCCAGGCCCGCATCGTTATCAGTTCATCGTAAGTCGAGTGGAACGCTGCATCGGCGGCCACCAGCTCACCGACATGTGCTGACCGAGAAGGGTTCGGGCTTCCTGCCGTATGCGAACCTTGCTTCATGCGTGCACCCCGCATTTAAGTTGGATTTGACGTTAAAACGGCTTTGCGATCAAAACGCGGCCTGCCGCAGTCACGTCTCGGGAGGAATGTCGATCCTTTGGCCGATATCGGAAGCTAGCTCAATATTCGAGTAGGAGGGTCCGATAGTGACGCCGTCGACATCCGCCAGCAACCGGATCTCGTCATCCTCCAGGGGAGCGATGAAGCCGTTCGCACTGGTCGCGAGTATGAAGATCTTTGTGCCTCTTCGATCCCGAATGTCGCCGAAGTGCCTTAGCTGCCGCCCCGACGCAATGTCCACGGCGACCACACGGCCGTTGGCGGTCACTCTCACTCTGGGTTCGGGATGAGGTTCGGGCTTTTCGCCGTCGCCGATATGAATGATCAGGCCTTCCGCCTGCGGTGTCGGCTTCGGTTTTCTCAGTTCCGAGTAACGTCCGTTGCTGAGCTGATCCGCTAGCTTGGTGATGACACCCCGGTTCTGCTCTATTAGACGTTTGACCTGCACATCCTCCCGGCGCGGACCGTCGCGCTTCGAAAATATCTCGACCATGAATCCTCCCAGATTCCGTCTGGCCTAGCTATGCAATTTCTTGGCAGTGTCTTTGGCGGCTACTGCATAGCTGGATTCTGAGTATCCTACATGAGGATCGGGGCCGCAAGGTGGTACCCGAATGCGGCATCGGCGCGGCTAGCGCTCCGGCCGCGGCTTTTCGATTCCCGGGATGAGGCCAATCTGCCCGGCAAGAAAGTCAACCAGCAGCCGGACTCGCGCGATGCCCGCGCGATCTGGGACAATCAACATGCTCAGTGGAACCGGCGGCGGCAAATAGTCCGGCAGGATCGCCTCCAGCCGACCAGCCGCCAGGAAATCATCGACAAGCCATCGATGGGCGGGTGCGATGCCGCGCCCGGCAACGAGGGCCTCGCGCGCGGCAAGGCCATGATCGACCCGAAATCGTCCTGCGAATGGAACGGCATGGTGCTGACCGTCGGGCCCTCGCAAGCTTAGGACATCGCTGCCGGCAACGTTGGACATGCGGATGCCCTCATGGCCGGAAAGGTCCTGTGGGCCAGTCGGCCTTCCCCGTGCCGCCAGATACTCCGGTGCCGCGACAAGCAAGCGCCGGGACTGGCCGAGGGCTCGCAGTTTCATCGAACTGTCGGTGAGCGGGCCAAGGCGAAGTGCGACATCGACACCCTCGCGCACGAGGTCGACGCGCTCGTCGGTCAGGCTGAGGTCGACCCCGATGTCAGGATAGCGGTCCTGAAAGGCAAAGATCAGTCGGCTGACGTGCAAGACTCCGAAAGCCGCCGTGCAGGATATCCGGATCGTGCCGGCGGGCGCGCCGCGTGTGCCCCGCGCCTCATCGCTGGCCTGCTCGACGAGGCGCAGGATTTGAACGCAATTGTCATAATAGCGGCTACCCTCGTCGGTCATCGCGACACGCCGGGTGGTTCTGCTGAGCAAAGCCACACCCACGGCTTCCTCCAGCTCCCGCAGATGCCGCGTAATCGTCGACTGGCCGACACCGAGTTCCCGCGCAACCGCCGACAGGCTCCCTCGTTCGGCGACCCGGACGAAGGTGCGCATCCGCTCGAGAGTGACGTCCAACTTATCCATTATTTGGCATAATCTTATGCATTCCCTGCATATAGCGGATTATCGCTACACGATCTAGCGTGAGATCGACCGACCAACCAGGAAGACCGATCCATGAAAGTTCTACTTGTCTTTGCCCATCCCGAACCGCGCTCGCTCAACGGGGCGCTCCGCGACGTCGCCGTCGAGGAGCTCGAGTCCCAGGGCCATGAGGTGCGCGTGTCGGACCTTTATGCCGACGGCTGGAAATCCAACATCGACCGTGCCGACTTTCCGTGGCTAACGCCCGATGCTCAACTCGTGCCGATCGCAGCTTCCAAAAAGGCATTCGAGGCCAATGTGCTGACCGAGGATGTCAAAGCCGAGATCGAAAAGCTGTCGTGGGCCGATATGCTGATTCTGCAGTTCCCGCTCTGGTGGTTCACCATGCCGGCAATTCTCAAGGGTTGGATTGACCGAGTGTTCGCCTATGGCTTTGCCTATGGGGTGGGTGAACACAGCGATAAGCGGTGGGGTGACCGCTACGGAGAGGGAACTCTCGCTGGAAAGCGCGCAATGCTGATCGTAACCGCCGGCGGCTGGGAAGAGCATTATACTGCGCGCGGAATCAACGGACCGATCGACGATCTGCTATTTCCGATCAATCACGGCATCCTTTATTATCCGGGCTACGAGGTGCTTCCGCCCTTCGTGGTCTATAGAGTCGATCGTTTCGACGAGGCCGGCTTCCAATCGGCAGCGGAACGCTTGCGCGAGAGGATGCGGACGATCGAAACCACCTCGCCCACCCCCTATCGGCAGCAGAATGGCGGCGACTATCTGATCCCCAGCATGCAGCTCCGCACCGAGCTGGGTGATCCGGGTGCGACCGGCTTCGCACTTCATCTGAACGGCACCGACGGTTAACCTCAGTGCAATGGCCCTCCCCTAAGGAGAGGGCCAAAGACGCATCAGAGTTCTTCCCACTCGTCCTGAGCGACCGCAGCAGCCGTTGCCCTGCCGCCAAAAGCCTTGGCGACCGTTCGCCCCAAAGCCCGTGCCGGAGAAGCGGCCGGCTTTGAGCGCGCCGTCGCCATTGCCGGTCGTGCGGAAGCCGTCTGCGATGCATCGCTGAGCTTGAATTGATGCAGCAAATCGTTGAGCGAAGCGGCCTCGCGCGCGAGCGCATGGCTGGCGGCCGTCTGTTCCTCGACCATAGCAGCATTTTGTTGCGTGCCTTGGTCCATATTATTGACGGCGGTGTTGATTTCCTGCAGGCCCGTCGACTGTTCACGGGTCGCAGTAACGATGGCGCCGACGTGGCGATTGATCTCCTGCACTTCGGAAACGATCGTCTCCAGCGCCTTGCCGGTTTCGCCGACCAGCGACACGCCGGTATTGACCTGATCGCTCGACGTAGTGATCAGCGCCTTGATCTCCCTGGCGGCATTGGCGGAACGCTGAGCCAGCTCTCGGACCTCCTGGGCAACGACGGCGAAACCCTTACCAGCATCACCGGCTCGGGCAGCCTCAACGCCGGCGTTCAGAGCCAGAAGGTTGGTCTGGAAAGCGATGTCGTCGATGACGCTGATGATGTTGCTGATCTCACCCGAGGACTTTTCGATCTGCTGCATGGCGGAGACCGCCTTGCGCACCACTTCGCCGGACCTTTCGGCGCCGAGGCGGGCGCGCTCGACGAGATGGCCAACATCTTCGGCGCGCTTGGCCGAATCGCGAACCGTCGTCGTCACCTGTTCGAGGGCTGCTGCGGTCTCCTCGACGGCGGCCGCCTGCTGCTCCGTGCGGCGGGCAAGATCGTCGGCGGCGGAGCGAATTTCGCCGGCTCCCGCATTGATCGCCGATGCGTTGCGGCCGACCGACTGCAGGGCCGCTTCTAGCTTATCGACGGCATTGTTGAAGTCGGCGCGAACATTGTCGAACTGCGGCGCAAAGGCGCGATCGAGACGCGCAGCGATATCGCCGGAGGCAAGCACGGAAAGCCCGCTGGCCAACGACTCCATGGCGAAGCGGATTTCGCCCTCTTCGCGAGCCTTCTGCTCGTCGCTCATCTGGCGCTGACGCTCGGCGTCGCCGCGCATACGCTCGGTCTCACCGGAAAGACGCAACTTCTCGATCGCTGCATCCTTGAAGACGAGGACGGCATCGGCCATGCGGCCGACCTCATCGCCACGGCCAATGGCCGGCACGTCGATATCGTGTTCGCCGCTGGCCAGGCGATCCATGGCGGCGGTCATGCCGACGATCGGGCGAACGATGGTGCGCGCGAGCAGCCAGGCAAGCACGGCTGCGGCCAGCGAGGCGATGATGCCGCCGGCAATCAGTGTCAGACGCAGGTCGGCATTGGCATCATCCTGCGTGGCAGCCAGGGCATCGGCCTTGGCGCGGGCGGCCTGCTTTATCTTGGCTGCCGCCTCGCGGAAGCCGTCGAGCTGGCCTTTCGTCTCGTTCTGGCCGATCTTGACGATCTGATCGAGAGGCATCTCGGTTTCCTTGCGCGCCTTCATCTGCGGCTCGGCTAGCTGATGGAAGTAGAGGTCGGCGGCCTTCTGCATGCCGTCGATCGCCGAGAGCAGGTCCGGCTCATCGGCTGAAACCGTCTTGGCGGCGGCGATGCTTTTCAGCATACGAGCGCGATTGTTGCCGACGTCGCCATAGGTGCTGTCGCTGCGCAGCAGCAGGAAGCCGCGCAGGTTGACGGCCTGCTCAAGCATGGCTTGCAGGGAATCGTCGATCAGATTGACGAGCTGCTGCGACTTGACCTGTTCGGCGGCGGCTTGTGCGGATACGTCTTCCTTGGCGTAAACGAATGCGGAAACGCAGGCGAAAATAGCGATAAGTGCGGCAAAGGTGATGGCGAGTTTGCCATTCAAAGAAAGGTTTTTCGCAAACATGGGCGAGCGCCTCCTGAGCGCTGGTCCTGGTAAACATCTACGGGCCTGCCGGGAGGAGCGCGGCCGGATGTTCGAAAATTCAGAGAAAAAGCATGATTGGGCGCAAAAGGGGCGAAGCCATCATGGCAGGCGATTATCCCCGACACAGATAATCGCAATCGTATGCATAACTAGGCGCTACAACTTTAAAATCACTTAATTTTGTGCGGTGCAATAAGCGCAGCGATACCCTAATTCTGGGGTGCCGCGTTGAGGATCAGAATATCCAGATCGTGTTCAGGGTAGAAATCCTCTGCGGTCATCTGAAAAGTTGTCGGGCCGGTCTTCTTGACGCCCGTGCCGCAGAAACTGACGTAGTTGTCCGGGCTGCCCTTATCGACCGTCAACTGGAAATGCTTGATCGGGCCGGACCAGTTGGCGCCGGTGCTGAGCACGTAGGAAATCCAGCTTTCGGTATAGCCGCGGCCACCCTTGTCGGCGGCTGCGGATAGTTTGCCGGCGGTTTTGACGAGGGCGTCGTCCACGCAGTATTTGGCCTGATAGCTCTTGAGCTGCGCTTTCTTGTAATCGTCTTCGCCGGCAAAGGTGATGGCGACCGTGCCGCCGACGCTCGGCTTGTAACGATGCTGGACGCTAATATTGGCGTTAGCCGGAAATCTGGTGCGCCACCAATAGGTCGTATGCAGGGTCCACATCGGCGTCGGATGATGCTTCATGCCCTGGCCGTCATTGTCGTATTCGTCATCGGCAATGAGGCCGCGAGCCGTCCAATCCTCGAGCAGCTCAGGCGGCAGCTTCGCAACCGCGTCCAGCGTCGCCTTGCTGAGCGGCAGCAGCGGGATGTTGTGCGCCTTGAGCTCCGCCGTCATGTCTATACCGGCGACGGTGACGCTCTGTTGCAAGGTCGGCGTGATCGGCTTGCCGTCCTGCGCGACAGTGAAATCGAGGAAATTGTCGGCATCGACGTCAGCGATTGCCACGATGCTGTCGATATCGCCCTCAATATCGGGCATCGGAAAGGCGACGACGCTTTCGACATCCTTATCCGAGGTGTTCTGGAAGATGTAGTCGACCTTCACCTCCGTCGGGGAAATGAAGAGCTTTTCGTCCTCCATGCTGATGTCGCCGGTGCGGACATAGGCCAAGCCGCCGGTCTTCAGCTCCGCCATGGTGTCATTCGCCAAGGCTGGCGTGGCAAACATCGCCATAGCCATCGCATAGCCGCAAACTCCGCGCATTCGAACCCCCATCTACCACCGGTTTGTGGCGATTATGGCGAGCAACCGCATAGCGTCAACGCCGACATTCGCCACCATCAACATAAAATGCTTGCAACGCAGACCATTGCCCGGCATGGACAGCCCATGTCCGAACCGCAACGCCTCGACCAGCTTCTCGTTTCCCTCTCGCTTTTCGCCAGCCGCTCGCGGGCGCGCGACGCCATTCAGCGCGGCACCGTGACGGTTGACGGCAAGGTGGTGAGCAAGCCCGGAGCATTGTTTACGGAAGATGCCGAAATCGCCATCGACGATCCGGCTCAGGACTATGTTTCGCGGGCCGCGCTGAAGCTGGTAGCCGCGCTGGATCATTTCCAACTCGACCCCAGAGGGCGGCACTGTCTCGATGTCGGTGCTTCGACCGGCGGCTTCACCGAAGTGCTGCTGCTGCGGGGTGCGGCACATGTCACAGCCATCGATGTCGGCCATGGCCAGATGCATCCTCGCATATCAGCCGATCCGCGGGTCACCAATATCGAGGGACTGAACGCCCGCAACCTGACGGCCGAGGATATTGGCGAGCCGGTAACCCTCATCGTCTCCGACGTCTCCTTCATCTCGCTGAAGCTGGCGCTGGCGCCGGCCCTTGCATTCGCAGAGCCGCGCTCGCATTGTGTGCTGCTTGTGAAGCCGCAATTCGAGGCCGGGCGCGAAGCGATCGGCAAGGCCGGCCTGTTGAAGGACCCCTCCTCGGCGCCGACGGTTGCGGCGGAGCTGGAACGCTGGCTCATCGAGGACATGGGCTGGCGGAGCCTCGGCCTCATTCCCTCGCCGATCGCGGGTGGCGACGGCAATCAAGAATTTCTTCTCGCAGGGATCAAGCCATGAGCACCGAAACCGTGACCATCCAGAAGCTCGGCGCCCAGGGCGACGGCATTGCGCAAGGCGCGGACGGGCCGATCTACGTGCCCTTCACACTGCCCGGCGAGACCGTTGCCATTGCCCGAGTGAAGAGCCACGGCACGTTGATGTCGATCGCGGCGGCTTCCCCCGAGCGACAAGAGCCGCACTGTCGGCATTTCGGCCCGGACAGCGTCAACGGCGCGTGTGGTGGTTGCACGCTCCAGCACTATGCCGATGCGCCTTATCACACCTTCAAGCGCCAGCTTGTGGTGGATGCATTGCGTTCCAGGGGGCTGACGCCGGAGGTGGATGAGCTCATCGCTGCGCATCCAGGCGAGCGCCGACGTGTCGTCTTCGCCGCCCGCAAGACCGAGAAGGGCATGCTGATCGGCTTCAATCAGGCGGAAAGCCACCATATCGTCGCCATCGAGGAATGTCCGATCGCGTCGGCGGGGATCATGTCGCGGCTGCCGGCGATCAGAGCTGCTGGGGCAGCGCTCGCCGTCAATGCGGAGGCATTTCGCATCTCCGTTCTGGAGACGCTGTCCGGCCTCGATATCGCTGTCGATGACATCAAAAAGCTCTCCGACAAACAGCGGCGCAGCGCCATAGAGACCGTTCTCTCCCTTCGCGGTGTCGCCCGCGTCTCGTTGAACGGCGAGATCCTTGTCGAGCCAATGAAGCCGATGATCGATTTCGGCGGCGTGCAAGTCTCGCCGCCGCCGGGCGCCTTCACTCAGGCGACGAAGCCAGCGGAAGACGCCATGGCCGAGCTCGTCGCCGCCCATGTCGGCAAGGCGAAACGCATCGTCGATCTCTTCGCTGGCAGCGGCACGTTCTCGCTGCGCCTGGCGCGCATCGGTCGCGTGCATGCCGTCGAAGGCGAAGATAAGCCGCTGGCAGCACTCGACCATGCCGCGCGCAACACGCAGGGGCTGAAACCGGTAACTGCCGAACGCCGCGACCTTTTCCGCCGGCCGCTGATGGCGCAGGAGCTGAAAGCCTACGACGCCGTCGTCTTCGACCCACCCCGCGCCGGTGCGGAGTTTCAGAGCAAGGAACTGGCGCGTTCCTCGGTCAGGAAGATCGTCGCCGTTTCCTGCAACCCCACGACGCTTGCCCGCGACCTCGCCTTGCTGGTCGAAGGCGGCTACCGCATCACGAGAGTGACGCCGATCGACCAATTCCTGTGGACCTCGCATGTGGAGGTGGTGGCGGCGCTGGAGAAATAAGCCTTCCGTGTCGGGAGCCCGTGGCCGACCATCGTGGTTCGAGACGGCCCTGCGGGCCTCCTCACCATGAGGGTGGAGTCAGCCCCTCGCCGCTTCTTCGACACGGCTGGTCGCGTGAGAAAAGGGAGGCGTGGTTAGGCGAGCGGATCAGCCCTCACCCTGAGGAGCGGAACCCGAAGGGTGAAGCCTCGAACCACGAGGGCGGGTGAGGGAAAAGAACAGACCATTACCGCGTCATGAACGCCTCAAACGCCGCCCGGGCCTCCGCGCTTTTCAACTGGGCTGCAAAGTGCCTTGCCTCCTCATCGATACGAGCGAGAATGTCCTCGGTGGAACCACGCATCAGGTCACGCGCGATCCGCAGAGCTTCAGGCGGTTTGGCCGCAAGTTTGGCGGCGAGCGACAGGGTCTCGGCCTCAAGCGCTTCAGGCGTGGTGACTTTCCAGATCAGGCCGGCCTCTTTCGCCTCAGCAGCGGAAAAGCCTTCACCGAGAGCGAGCAGAGCGAAGGCGCGCTGGTGGCCCATGAGGCGCGGTGCGATCAGGCTGGAGGCGGCTTCGGGGACGAGGGCGAGATCGACGAAGGGCGTCTTGAACAGGCTGCGGTCGGAAGCGATGGTGAGGTCGCAATGCAGGTGGATCGTGGCGCCGACACCGATCGCCAGGCCGTCGACACCGGAGATCACAGGCTTCTTCGCCGTCGCCAGCGCCCCCAGGAAGTCCAGCACCTCGCGACCCATGGTGCCGCTCGTGGCGAAGGCCAGGAAATCGGCCAAATCGTTGCCGGCGGAAAAGCAGCCTTCACTGCCGAGAAAGGCGGTGACACGGATATCCGGGGCCTCATTCGCTGCCCGCAGAGCGTCGGTCATTATTTGATACATGGCGCGGGTGAAAGCATTTTTCTTTTCCGGCCGGTTGAAGCGGATCACCTGCACATATGGCGCGGTGTCAGGACGTTCGATCAGAATGTGGTCGGTCAAGTCTATGTCCTCAGGCAAGAGCGATGCGCGCCGCTTCCAGGCTGGAGGCCCCGGCGACGATGCGATCGGTGAGTGCGGTAGTTTCAGCCAGCATATTTTCCGCGGCGAAGCGGCAGAGCGCGATGCGCTTTTCGCCCTCGCCCTCCGAAGCTTCCGCCAGACCACCTTTGGCGAGATAGCAGCCCGTCAGCACAAGACCGAAGAGCCGTTGATAGGGCGTGGCACCCGCCAGGGCCTCGGCGACGCGGCCCTCGGCCTGGCGTACCAACAGCCATTCGCTTGCTGCTTCGAGATCGGTGACGGCGGCATATAGCCGTTCAGCCGTCTCGCCGAAACCGTCAAGATTGGATCTGGCAACGGCGTCGGCGATCTCGCGCAGCTCATGAGTGAAGCCACGCACATGGTCCCCATTAGTAATCGTCAGCTTACGCGTTACCAGGTCAATCGCCTGGATGCCATTGGTGCCTTCATAGATCGGCGCGATGCGGGCGTCGCGCAGCAGGCGGGCGGCGCCCGTCTCCTCGATAAAGCCCATCCCGCCATGCACCTGGATACCGAGCGAGGCGACATCGACGCCGGCATCGGTGGAGAAGGACTTGGCGATCGGCGTCAGCAGGGCGGCGCGCTCCTGCCAATGCCGCGCCCTGGCCGGATCGCGATGCGACATGTCGATGGCCTCTGCGCAGGCATAGCAAATGGCGCGCGAGCCTTGCGTCAACGCCTTCATGGTCAGCAGCATACGGGCAATGTCAGGATGTTCGATGATAGGGCTCATGCCTGCGCTTGTCGTACCCGGCGCTCGGCCTTGCGTCCGCTCTTTTGCGTAGGCGATGGCTTTCTGCGTAGCAGCCTCGGCGATCGCCACCCCCTGGATACCGACGGCAAGGCGCGCATTGTTCATCATCGTGAACATGCAGGCCAGCCCCTTGTTCTCTTCGCCGACGAGCCAGGCAACCGCACCCTTCTCGGCCCCGTATTTGCCGTCGCCGTAGATTATCGTGCAGGTGGGCGAACCGTGGATGCCGAGTTTGTGCTCCAGCGAATGCGCGAAATAATCATTGCGGGAGCCGAGCGAGCCGTCATCCTTGACAAGGAATTTCGGCACAAGAAAGAGGGAGATGCCGCGCGTGCCCGCGGGCGCATCCGGCAGGCGGGCGAGCACGAAATGGACGATATTCTCCGCCGCCTCATGATCGCCCCAGGTAATGAAAATCTTCTGGCCGAACAGGCGATAGGTGCCGTCGTCGCGGCGTTCGGCGCGGGTGCGCAGGGCGCCCACATCGGAGCCGGCATGCGGCTCGGTCAGGTTCATCGTGCCGGCCCATTCACCGGAAACCAGTTTTGCAAGATATTTGCGCTTAAGGTCTTCGCTGCCATGGGCAATCAGCGCCTCGACCGCACCCATGGTCAGCGTCGGCGCGAGACCGAAGGCCATGGAAGCGGAATTCCACATTTCCAGCGTGGCGATATTCAACATGTGCGGTAACCCCTGGCCGCCGAACTCCTCCGGCGCGCTCAGCCCGTTCCAACCGCCTGCAATCCAGTCGCGATAGAGCTTTTCCCAACCATCGGGCAGCACCACTTTGCCATCGACGAGCTTGGCGCCCTGCCTGTCGCCGATCGCCGCCAGCGGCTCCATCACGTCGCCGGCGAAACGGCCAGCCTCCGTCAGGATGGCGTCGACGACATCGCCGCTGAGCTCACCGAGGCGCCCCTCTTCGATAGCCTGCCCCATGCCGGCGACATGCTTCAGCGTAAACGCGATTTCCTCGACCGGCGCCTTATACATGGTGTTCTCCTCCGCGGTGATGATGCCGACAGTCTACCTCACCCTGGCTGTCGGCCGCATGATGATTATAATTAATTGATTTTTACGTAAACGTCAATTTTACGAGACAATCTCTTGGGACCTGAATTGCGTCCGCAACCCAGCAATTCTCCAGCCACCCTGCACTCACCCGCGGCATATCCGCTCTCTTGCACGAATATCGCACCACATACCGGACTTGCATAAACAACCGTCATGAACAATGACTATGGCAACTCCCTCGATATGCGAACGATCCGGCGCCATGAACACGTTTACGTCAACCTCCATGATACCCGGCCTCGTCTGGGCTTATCGCCTGCGTCCCGGCGCGGATAAGCCTGAGCGGTTGTCCGATGACACCGACCGCATCACGCTTTTTGCCGAAGACGGCTTCCTGTGGCTGCATCTGAACCTCGTCGACGCCCGTGTGCCCGCCCTTCTAGAGGATGCACCGGGGCTGAACGAAGCGGCTCGCATGGCGCTGACGACGCATGAGACGCATGCGACGCTCATCGTCGACGAGCAGATGCTGTTCGGCACTCTGATCGATTTCCAGCGCGAATTCGACCAGGATACCCGGGACATCGGCTGGCTGCATTTCGTGCTCACCGACCGGATGCTCATTACCACCCGCCTGCAGCCGCTGCGCAGTGTCGAGCGGGCGCGCATGCAGATTGAAAAAAATGCCGCCAAATTCTCCCATCCACTCGATATTTTCGAACTGCTGGTCGTCGAGTTTCAGCGCACCTTGATCTCATTGGTCATCGAGATGACCGAGGAAATGAACCTTATCGAGGATTTCGTTTACGATAATGCGCCGCGCGACGAGCGCCGGCGGCTGGCGCCTGTGCGCCGGACGATCGTGCGCCTGCACCGGCATCTGCGCACCGTCTTGACGCTGATGCGCCGGGCCGCGGCGTCCGACGACGAGGAAATGCCGCTTGGTTTCGAGGATGTTGCCGGCCGCTTGACGGCTCGGCTCGAGGCGGTCGATCATGACGTATACGCGCTGCAGGAGCGCGCCAGGCTGCTGCATGAAGAAATCGACTCGAAGCTTTCCTCAGAGATCAACCGCCATCTCTACATCCTGTCCATCATGACGGCTTTCCTGTTGCCGCCGACGCTGGTCACCGGCTTTTTTGGCATGAACACGTCGAACCTGCCTTTCTCAGGCGGCAGCGGAGGCACCGGATATGCCATCAGTCTGATCATCGTCTCGATGTTGCTCGCCTGGTGGCTGCTGAAGCGGGTGAACATTCTCTGACAGTTGGATACCCATCAACATAAAACCGCCCGGCGAATGACCGGGCGGCTTGCGTTAATGGACCTCGTGCCTCGCTCAAAAATAGGGCGAGTAGCACTGCTGGCGGGGGCCTTGGTTGGGCTGGAACGTGTTGTCGTAAGCCCGGTAGGACCGGTAGCGCGCCTCGCACCATTCGACATGGCGCGGGTTGATACCGCCGGCCGGAGCGACGTAGCGCGGCTGGCTGGCGATCGCGCCGCCGATGATGGCGCCGGCACCGAAAGCTGCCAGCGGATACCAATAGCCGTCATAATAGCGGTAGCCATGACGATAGCCCGGATAACCGCGGTAGCCGCCGTACCAGCCACGACGATAGTAAGGACCGCCATGATAATAACCGCCGTAGTGGCGCCACTGAACCTGCTGGACATCGGCAGCAGCGACCTTATCTGCTGCCGCAACGGGCGCGGCAGGCATCTGCATTGCGAAGGATGAGGTGAAGCTCGTCAGAGCCACGGCGGACGAAATAGCGAAAGTCGCAATTCTTGCACGGAAACCAAGCATTTATATCTCCATTCCCTGGCTTTTTTTGCTCAGGCAAATAACGTTCCGTATTGGGGAAGGTTCCCCAAAACAGGGTTCGAGTTACCGGCTGCGTCGCGCGTTAATGACGCGCCAAGACGCAGCGGCGGCGCAAAGTCTTTCCCTTAAATCCCTACCAATTTAAGGGGTTATGCGCGGACCCCACGCTCAATATATAGCGATCGCATTCTTAACCCAGGATTAACCACCGATCCTTACCATTGTTTCATGAAGGAATACCGGCAGACTCACCCTCTGATTTGCAGTTTCCTGATGATCCTGGCGCTCCTGGGATCGGCTTTCCACCTTGCGGCCGGTGAGAACCAGCCCTGGAACGATCCTCAGAACGCACTCATTATCGATGCCTACGAGCTGAACACGATCGATTGGGATCAGCTGCTTCAGGACAAACGCATCGCCGCCTTCATCTCCAAAGCTTCGGACGGCCTTCCTGAGAGCTTCGCCTGCACAGGTGATCACGCAGGCGACACATTTGCACACTGCAAGACGATGTGGCGCAAATATGCGGTCAGCCGCGAGCTTTATCAGACGCGCCGGATGCTGGCAAAAATGAACGGCCTGCTTTGGGGCGCTTATCATCTCGGACGGCCCGGCAATCCGATCGACCAGGCCAACCATTTTCTCGACTATGCCGATCCGAAACCGGACGAGCTGATGGTACTCGATATCGACGGCATGGACACGACACAATTCATGTCGCTGGACGACGCGCAGATATTCGTCGGTCACATCAAGGCGAGAACCGGTCGCTATCCCATCCTCTATACCAACCATAACACCGCCCGTTACATCGCCGATCATCGCGAGGACTATCCGATCCTGTCGCGGCTGCCGCTGTGGTACGCGCGTTACAAGCCGGATGTGAAAGGCACCTTCCCGCTCGGCAATTGGGACAATTATGCGCTCTGGCAGTTCTCCTCATCCGACAATTGCTCGGAGAAGGCCTGTCCTTACCGGGTGCCGGGGACGCTCACCGATATCGACGTCAATGTCGCGGCGATGACGAAGGTGCAGCTCGCCAAGATTTGGCCGCAGGGCGAACTGCTGCCCGCCAAACCGGAGCCGGCCCCCATGATCATCGCTAGGGCACCGAGTTGCGCTGCGCCGCTGCAGGCGCTCGTGTCGTTGATGATCGATCCCATCGTCACCGCCGCCACGCAACCCAAGCCAGTCGAGATCAACGAGCTGAACTATCAGGATTTCTGATCTTCGGTTTTCAGCGCGATCCTGTCCGAAAACCGCGCGCCGCTTTTTCGCTGCGCGGTTCTCGGTTGGGGATCATGCTTAGGCTTCTATCTGCACATCCGATTTGGGCCGCGAGCAGCAGGCGAGGACGTAACCTTCGTAGATTTCGTCATCAAGGATGCCGCCGTTGTGGTTCATCTCGACCTCGCCGGACAGTTTCATCACCCGGCAGGTGCCACACAGGCCGGATTCGCAAGCAGCACCTATGCGCACACCGGCGCCGCGCGCTGCCTGCAGAATCGTCTGGCCGGGGGCACAGGCCACGTCCTTACCGGCCATGGTGAAGCGGATCGAGGTCGCCGCTTCCGTCGATGCATCGTCGCTGACTTCGGCGAGCGGCGTCGCCGCCTGTGCCGGCTGGAAGCTCTCCTGATGATAGCGCGCCATGTCGAAGCCGTGCGCTCCCAGCATGGAGCGGACGGCGTCCATGAAGACTTCCGGGCCGCAGCAGAAAATGGTGCGTTCCATGAAATCGGAAGCCAGCAACCCGATCTTCGCCTTGTCGATGCGGCCCTTCAGACCCGACCAGAGATCGGTGCGGCCGCAGCCTTCGACGATGAAGCCGAGATCGAGGTTCGGCATGAAGCGAGCGAGATATTCCAGCTCCGAGCGGAAGATGATGTCCGCGGGGCTGCGTGAGCAATTGATGAACGTGATGTCCGATAGCGGTGCCGTGTCGGCCATGTAGCGCGTCATGGCCATCATCGGCGTGATACCGGAGCCGGCGGAGACGAACAGGTATTTCTCGCCGGGATGACGGATGTGGCTGAAATCGCCGAGGGGACCGAAAGCCTTGATGCGCATGCCGGGCTTCAGGTTCTCGAACATCCAGCGAGTGCCAATGCTGTCCTTCTGGGCCTTCACCGTCACGGCGACGGAAAAAGGCCGCGACGGCGTGGACGACAGCGTATAGGTGCGCATGACCGGTTCCGGGGCCGTCGGCAGCTCCAAGGTCACGAACTGGCCAGGCAGATAGCGGAACCAATTGTCCTTGTCGGAGCGGAACGTGAACGTCATCACGTCGGGCGCTTCCGGCGTTGCCGAGAGACATTCGAGCAAATGCTGCCTGTCGCTCCAAGGCTGCATCTGGTCCAGGTATTGATGACGGAGAGAGACGGCCATGTTCATAACTCAGGCGACCGCCGAGAGCTTGGCCTGATCGCCCTGCAGCCGATTGATCATGAAATTCGTGTACCATTCGACGAACTGCATGACGCCGCCCTCCTGGATTTCCGAATAGGGGCCGGGCTCATAAGCGGGCGAGCGGATGCCGAAGGCGTTTTCCTCGACGATGCGGCGGTCCTGGTCGTTGGTTTCCGTCCAGACATGGGTCAATTCCTCGAGGTCGTAATCGACGCCTTCGACCGCGTCCTTGTGCACCAGCCATTTGGTGGTGACGGCGGTTTCCTCGGCGCTGATCGGCAGCACGCGGAAGGAGACGGCGTGATCGCCCAGTAGATGGTTCCAGGTCGTCGGATAATGGAACAGCAGCATCGTGCCGATGTTGTTGATCGTTACGTCCTGCGACAATGGCCGCTTGACGGCGCGCTGGCCGGACATGGTGTAGCTTTCTGCCCCTTCGATCAGCGGCATGCGGGCGGTGCGGAACTGGCCATCGGGCGAGAGCCTGAATTCGCTCGGCAGGCCGGCGGCTTCGCAGCGCTGCCAGTGCTCGGTGATGACCGGATCGCTGATCGCGCCCTGCACACCGCTGACGGTCGGCGTTTCAGGAAAAGTGCGGCATAGTTCGGGATGATTGGCGGCGCAGTGGTAACACTCGCGATTGTTCTCCCATACGAGCTTCCAGTTACCCTTCTCGATGATGGTGCTCTGGAAGGCGACCTTGGCCTCGCCGATACGATGCGGCGCCATATAGGGCTCGATCGAGGCGCGGACCGGGGAGAAATCCGGAGCGTTCTTCGCGAGGCAGATGAAGATATAGCCGCCGACGCTCTCGCAATGAACCGGCTTCAGGGAGAACTGGCTCTTGTCGAAATCCTCTGCCATCTGCCGGGCGAAAAGCAGCGAGCCGTCGAGCTCGTAGGTCCACTGGTGATAGGGGCAGACGAGCTTGGCCGAGGAGCCGCGCTCGGACGCGCAGACGCGCGAGCCGCGGTGGCGACAGCTATTGTGGAAGGCGCGGATGACCTGATCGCGACCGCGGACGATAACCACGGGATAATCGCCGATCTGGACAGTAAAATAATTGCCCGCACGCGGCACTTCGCAATCATGGCCGATAAACAGCCAGTCGCTATAGTAGATCATCTCCATGTCGAGCTTGAAATAATCCTGATCGACGTAGAAAGGCTGCGCCAGGCTGAAACCCTGGCGGCGGTTCTTCAATTGCCGCAAAACATTGGTGCTGATATCCATTTGCCTATCCTCGTGCAGTGCCGGGCAGCAGGCAAAGGACGCGCACCGGTCGGCCGCGGACGGCTCAACGCGTTGCCCGACCGCCCGCCGCGGTCAGTGAAAATCTATCGTCCCAAGGCTGGTTTCCGGGCTCTGGAGCGGTCCTCGAGAGGACCCCATGGCGCCTTCCCAGGCTGTCTCAACCCAGTGGCTTTATCTGCCATGCCTTACTCCACCACCGTTGCGGGGGCAGCGCCGGATTTCGACCGGCTTCCCAATTCTCCATCTCCCTAACGACGGCACCTTGAGATTGAAGTCATCATAGCTCCCGCCTTGCGCGCGGCTCTGCTGCATAGCGACATGAGCTTCGAATTTGGCGACAGGTGAAAGGAAGCTTGGAAATGAGGCGAACATGGTCGCAATAATGTGAACTGATTCAAGCTGTTAGATCCTCTCCGACAAAACGGTCGTCGGCGTGCGCCGCTCCGTGCTCCATGACGCTTTATCTTGATTGCGACAAGGCGATCAGCGACGAACTCTACAGTGGAAATTGCCCAGCAGAGAGCGCCTTCAATGCCTCCACGGCACGCTCAGCGTCGGCGGCCGGTACGAAGATATGATCGTGATAATAGGCCGCAACGACATTGGCGCTGATGCCCTCGTTTCCGAGCGCCGTGGCGAAGGCAGCCGTCAGGCCGACGGCTTCCAGCGAAGAATGGACGTCGAGCGTGATCATCCGCATTGCGGGCTCTGCGGGAAACCCAGCCTGCCGGGCTGGCTCGATCGGGAGGATCAACGTCATCCCCTCCTTTTCCTGAAACATTCCGATCGGCTTCAGGTGGATATGATCTGCCACCGCCGAGGCTGGCACGGTGCAATAGACGAATTCCCCCTCGATGAGATTCGGCTTCATGCTGGAAATCAGCAGTTTGAGATCTGTAATACCCGGCATGGCCCTGATCCTCTTGAAACCGTCAGCACGGCGCGCGCTTAAGCCCGGCTCAAGCTAGGCGATCTATCAACTGCTATCCATACCCATACCGTGAGTGCCGCCATGGCCAAACTCAGATATTTCGACGCCAAGAAGCCCGCAGAACCGGAACCGGACTTGCCGGCGGCCTCACATAGCGAATTCCTCCGCACCGGACGCATCACGCGCGAGAGAGCGCATTGGCTGGCCGAGGAACGTCGCTACCTCAGCTATCAGGAAGTGGCCGAACGCACGGCGAACAAGCTGCGGAACGCCGGTGAGAAAACCCACGACCGGCTGAACAGCTTTCACCAATCGATCCGTTTTCCGAAGCTTATTTTTCATCACACCCTGAAGGATACGCCGCATCTCGGCTATTGCCATGTCACCGCGGCGCGAACGCAATTCGCGCAATATGAGGAGGTGAGCTGGGCCTTTTACATCGCCAACTTCTTTGCTCGCATCGGCCAGAACGACAATTTCTTCGAAGATATCAACCTGAAATATTCGCGGATGTATTTTGCCGTGGCCGTCCAGCCGGATCAGGAATCGCCGGAGAAGAAGCTGACGATCAACCGCGAGATCCGCGGCAGCGGCGTGCTCTTCCACACTCACGATCCGCAGATCGCCATCCGCAATGTGCTGCTACTCGGCGCGCGCAATGAACAGCTCCGCGACATCATTCGCCAGCTTTGATCATTGATCCCCAAACTTGAAAAGCATAAGAACGGCCAGAACTGCAACGGTCAGGCCATGGCACGACATATAGACATTCTCCAACACCCTGAAGCGGCGATAGCTGCGGCGTCAGCGACGCTCGCCGAGGGGCTGCCGATCGGGCTGCCGACCGAGACGGTCTATGGTCTCGCCGCCGATGCCACCAATCCCGCCGCCATCACCCGCATCTACGAGACCAAGGGCCGGCCGCGCTTCAATCCGCTGATCTGTCACATGAGCGATCTCGCCATGGCGGAACGATATGCGATCTTCGACCCGATCTCGCGAAAACTGGCGGAGGCCTTCTGGCCCGGTCCGCTGACCCTTGTGCTGCCGCTGCGGCCTGAAAGCGATATCCATCCGCTGGCGACGGCGGGGCTTGATACGGTCGGCATCCGTGTGCCCCAGGGTTTTGCCGGCGAATTGATCCGCGCCTTCGGACGGCCACTTGCTGCCCCCAGCGCCAATACCTCCGGCAAAATCAGCGCCACCAGCGCCGATCATGTTCATGACGATCTCGGCGGGCGGATTTCACTGATCCTCGATGCCGGTGCTTCGGTCGTCGGCGTCGAATCGACGATCGTCAAGGTCGAGGACGGGGTGATGCACCTGCTGAGGCCGGGCGGACTGGCTGCGGAGGAGATCGAGCAGGTCGCGGGCCAGCCGCTCAAGCGTAAGAACGGCGCCTCGCCGGCCATCGAAGCGCCCGGCATGCTTGCCTCGCACTATGCACCGGGGGCTGCGGTGCGGATCGATGCCACTGCTGTTTCGCCCGGCGAGGCGCTGATCCGTTTCGGCCGGCCGGACATTGCCGGTGCGGAGAATGCCGCGATCGTGCTAGATCTCAGCCCGTCCGGCGATCTCTCGGAAGCCGCGGCCAACCTCTTCGACTTCATGAAGCGCGCTGACAGCAGCGGCGCCGCAACCATTGTCTTTTCCAGCATCCCTGACGAAGGCCTCGGCGAGGCCATCAACGATCGGCTGCGCCGTGCAGCCGCGCCCAGAGAGTAAATCCCGGTCAAAAATAAATCGGCAAAGGAAACGCCATGAGCAGCTCCGCCCCCTCCTCCGCCCTTCTCGACCGCTTTGCCGCCATCGTCGGCGAAAAACATGCGTTGCGGGAGGCGACCGATATCGCGCCGCATCTGGTCGAAAACCGTGGGCTCTATCACGGCGCATCGCCGCTGCTCTTGAAGCCCGGCTCGGTGGAAGAGGTTTCGGCCATCCTGAAGCTTGCCAGCGAGACCGGCACGGCGATCGTGCCGCAGACCGGCAATACCGGCCTTGTCGGCGGCCAGACGCCACGCGAGGGCGGCTCCGACATCCTCCTTTCGCTGGAGCGCATGAACCGCATCCGCGATATCGATCCGGTGGGCAACACCATGATCGTCGACGGCGGCTGCATCCTGGCCGATGTACAGAAGGCGGCGGAAGAGCATGGTCGCATGTTTCCGCTGTCGCTCGGGTCCGAAGGCTCCTGCCGCATTGCCGGCAATCTCTCCACCAATGCCGGTGGCACGGCCGTTCTCGCCTATGGCAACATGCGCCAGCTCTGCCTTGGCCTCGAAGTCGTGCTGCCGACCGGCGAAATCTGGAACGGCCTTCGGCGGCTGAAGAAGGACAATACCGGCTACGACCTGCGCGACCTCTTCATCGGCGCCGAGGGAACGCTCGGCGTCATCACCGGCGCTGTGCTGAAGCTTTTCCCGCAACCGCTCGGTCATCAGGTGGCCTTTGCCGGCATTCAGTCAGTCGAGGACGCGCTGACGCTGTTCAAGAATGCATCCAGCCTCTGCGGCCCGGCGCTGACCGGTTTCGAGCTGATGCCGCGCATCGGCGTCGAGTTCACCGTCCGTAATATTCCGGGCGTGCGCGATCCATTGGAAACAGTGCATCCCTGGTATGTCCTCATCGATATCTCCACATCCGACTCGGCTGACACCGCCGACAAGATGATGACGGCACTGCTGGAACAAGGCTATGAGGCCGGCCTGGTCCAGGATGCGACGATCGCAAGCTCCGAGGCGCAGCAGAAGGCGCTGTGGCACATGCGCGAGAGCATGTCGGACGCGCAGAAGCCGGAAGGCGGCTCGATCAAGCACGATGTCTCCGTGCCGGTCGCTGAGATCCCGATATTCATGCATGCGGCCGAGACGGCCGTGATGGCGGCCATGCCCGGCGCCCGCATCTGCGCCTTCGGCCACATGGGCGACGGCAATATCCACTACAACATCTCGCAGCCCGTCGGCGCCGACAAGGCGGAGTTCATCGGCCGCTGGCGCGAGATGAACAAGATCGTGCATGGGCTGGTGCTGCAACATGGCGGCTCGATCTCCGCCGAGCACGGCATCGGGCAATTGAAGCGCGACGAACTGGCTTCGATCCGCCCCGAAATCGAAATCGACCTGATGCGCCGAATCAAGACGGCGTTCGACCCGGCAGGGATCATGAATCCGGGGAAGGTCCTCAAGGTCTGAGAGCCGGCTGTGCTTGACCTCAAACGGTCACAACAACCCGCTCTGGCGCAAAGCAACCGATCTGGCAGGATATGATCGTGCCGTCTGCATCAATATCCTCGCCCGTATAGGCAAGGACCGGTGTCAGGCGCGATTGTTGCAATAGGCGCGCCTCGACTTCGGTCGGCATGCGCGCCGTGATGTCGGTGGAGCGGCGCCAATAGTCCGTTACGCCATAGTCCTTCAGCGCCGCCGTGAACGAGCCCATCGCGCCGAACTTCTCCGCCAAGCCAGGAAAGCGCCCGGCCGAGCAACAGCGCATGACGACCGAGACGGGAAGCGCGTCGGCATAGGCGACCACGCACATTTCCAGAACCGCCTCACCCGGCTCCAGTTTCAGCCTCGCGGCAATATCGGCATTTGCCGGAACTACCTTGGCCGAGAGAACCTTGCGCGTGAGGTTTGCGTCCGTGGCAGTGAGATCCTTGCTGAACCTCACCTTGTTGCTCAATTGGAAGCGAACAGGCATGTCTGCGCGGACGTAGGCGCCGCTTCCGCGCGCCACCCGCAGGAGCCCCTCCCCCTCCAGTTCGGCAATCGCGCGCCGCATCGTCACCCGCGAGACGCCGAATTGTTCGGACAAGGCGCGCTCGCTCGGCAGTCGGCTGCCGGGGGCATGCTTGCCACTATCGATAGCGCTTCGCAGCTCCGCGGCCACCGCCGCCCAGCCTCCGCCGGTCTTTAGGCCTTCATCCTGCCGATTTTTCTCATTCATCACAATATTGTCGCCTTGAAATTGGTATATACCAATTTATAAAGATCCAGATCGTTTATGGAAGGGTTCGGCATGGGCGACAAGCGCGTATATGTGACGTCAGTCAGCAGCAGCGACGTGCATGGTTTCAGCAAGCAGAACAAAGATCATATCCAACTGCTGACAGGGCTCGGCGTGGAAGGCGACGCGCATATGGGGGTCACGGTCAAGCATCGCTCCCGTGTCGCGGTCGATCCGACGCAACCCAATCTGCGCCAAGTGCATCTCATCCATGAAGAGTTGTTCGACGAACTCACCGAAAAGGGATTTTCCGTTGCTCCGGGCGACATGGGCGAGAATATCGCGACCAGGGGGATCGACCTGCTTTCCCTGCCTCAAGGCACGCGCCTGCATATCGGCGAAGAAGCGATCGTCGAGGTGACCGGGCTGCGCAATCCCTGCAAGCAGATCGAAGGTTTCCAGAAAGGTTTGCTGCAAGCCGTGCTCGATCGCGACGCGGACGGCGGCCTAATCCGCAAGGCCGGTATTATGAGCATCGTCTCACGGGGCGGCCGAGTGCGGCCCGACGATGCCATCCGGGTCGAACTGCCGCCGCTGCCGCATATCAAGCTCGAGCGCGTCTGATAACAAGGAAGCGGCCCTCTATCGGAGAGCCGCTTCGCAGTGTCGATCTGATGTCGTGCCGGCTATGCCGGGCTGATTAATCGAAATCGTCCTGGCCCGAATTGCCGCCGCCGTTCCGGTTGCCCGAAATGATCTCGCGCTTGCCGACATGGTTTGCCGGGCCGACAAGGCCGTCCTTCTCCATGCGCTCGACGAGCGAGGCAGCGCGGTTGTAGCCGATACCGAGGCGGCGTTGGATGTAGGAGGTCGAGCACTTCTTGTCGCGCATGACAACCTTGATCGCCTGTTCGTAGAGATCGTCGCCGTCTTCCGAGGCGATGGCGCCCTTGTCGAAGACCGCCGCATCTTCTTCCTCGTCCTCGTCAGCGGTGACCGTATCGAGATATTCCGGCCGCCCCTGAGTCTTCAGATGCGCGACGACCTTTTCGACCTCTTCATCCGAGACAAAGGGACCGTGAACGCGAGAGATGCGCCCGCCGCCGGCCATGTGCAGCATGTCGCCCTGGCCGAGGAGCTGTTCGGCCCCCTGCTCGCCAAGGATGGTGCGGCTGTCGATCTTCGAGGTCACCTGGAAGGAGATGCGCGTCGGGAAGTTCGCCTTGATCGTGCCGGTGATGACATCGACCGAGGGGCGCTGCGTCGCCATGATCAGGTGGATACCGGCGGCGCGTGCCATCTGCGCCAGACGCTGGATCGCGCCTTCGATTTCCTTGCCGGCAACCATCATCAGGTCGGCCATTTCGTCGACGATGACGACGATATAGGGCATCGGCGTCAAGTCCATTTCCTGGCTCTCTTCGATCGGAGCACCGGTGCCCTTGTCGAAGCCGGTCTGAACCATGACATGGATC
The DNA here is from genome assembly GCF_030272705.1 of Rhizobium mayense. Lineage (GTDB taxonomy): Bacteria > Pseudomonadota > Alphaproteobacteria > Rhizobiales > Rhizobiaceae > Rhizobium > Rhizobium mayense. The sequence continues at coordinate 125,457 of NZ_JARFYM010000016.1, forward strand.
GTCTCACCCTTTTCGCGGGCGGACGCGACGCGGCTGTTATAGCCGTCGATGTTGCGGACGCCGAGGCGCGACATCTTGCGATAGCGATCCTCCATCTCGCGCACGGCCCATTTCAGCGCCATGACGGCCTTCTTGGGATCGGTGACGACGGGGGTCAGCAGGTGCGGGATGCCGTCATAGACGGAAAGTTCGAGCATCTTCGGGTCGACCATGATCAGGCGGCACTGCTCCGGCGTCATGCGATAGAGCAGCGACAAGATCATCGTGTTGATGGCGACCGACTTGCCCGAACCGGTGGTGCCGGCAACGAGCAGATGCGGCATCTTGGCGAGTTCAGCGATGACCGGTTCGCCGCCGATGGTCTTGCCGAGACCGAGCGCCAGCTTGTAGCCGCTCTTCTCGAAATCCGCCGACTCGATCATTTCGCGGAAGTAGACGGTCTCGCGGGTGACGTTCGGCAGTTCGATACCGATGACATTGCGGCCGGGGACGACGGCAACGCGGGCCGAAAGCGCCGACATCGAGCGGGCAATATCGTCAGCAAGATTGATGACGCGCGAAGATTTGACGCCGGGAGCCGGCTCGAATTCATAGAGGGTGACGACCGGGCCGGGACGAACATGGATGATCTCGCCCTTGACGCCGAAGTCCTCCAGAACGCTTTCAAGAAGACCGGCGTTCTGCTCCAGCGTTTCCTGCGTCATGATCACGCCGGACCGGGCCACCGGCTCTTGCAGCAGTTCACGGGGCGGAAATTCGTATTCGCCCTCGCCGCTGCGCGCGATCGGACGCCACTCTGGCGGTGTCAGGGCGGCGGGCCTGCGCGGCGTGATCTGCGACGGCGGCGGATCAATCAGACGCTGCTTGGCCGCTTCCACAGCGGCAATGACCGGCTTTACTTCGACAATGGGAGCGGCAGCAGCCGGCGCCGATGTCCGAACCGGCATCGGAGCAACGACCATGACCTGCGCGGGCGATGGCATGCTCGGGGCTGGAGCTGGCTGCGGCTCGGCAGCGGTCTTGGCTTCATTGGTAAAGACGGCCGTGACGAAGGCGGGCGGAACGAAGGGTGCAGGCTCGGTCACTTCCGGCTCGGTGGGGGCCGGCGCAGCCGCTTCCGCCGTTGCTGGCACGACGGGCGCCAATGCAATGGCTTCTAGCGCAGCAAGCTCGTCGATCACGAATGTGCTGATCGAGGCAGCCTCTGCAACGGGCTGGAGTTCAACCGGCACAGCGACGGCAACATTCTGAAAAACAGCGATCTCTTGCGGCATCGCGGCGACAGGCGCCGAACGGCGGCATTCGACGACGCGGAATTTCGCGACGATCGATTCGGCATCGGCTTGCAGCTCGGGGATGAGCACCGGCTGAGCCGGCGTTCCCTTGAGGGCGGAAAGGAAATCGCTTTCGAAGGGCATGGCGTCCCAGAAAGCGAAATCGGAGAGATGGGCGAGCCGCGACTCTACCACAGGCGCGGCGACGGATTCTTGCACTTTCGGTAGTGACGGCGAGGCATCCAGCGCGATGGCAGGAGCCTTATGGAATGCGGTAGCGATGACGGTCATCTCCAATGCGTCCGGCTGCATCGCCGGAGATTTCTGAATTACGGTAGGCTTGTAGGTCTCCGCCACGAAGGGCATGTCTTCCCATGGCGGCAGATGGAATTCGGCCGACTGTTCCTCTTGCGGAATATCAATCGATGCGGGTGATTCGACTACCGGCGGCTCCATAACCCGCATTGCAGCGTGGTTCACGGCCGGGGGCGCCAAGATGGGCGCAGGCTCCGCGGGCGGGCGCCGGCTGATGATCTCGGCCTCACGCGTGCGGGTGAAACGGACGTTCGGCCCCATCAGAAAGGCGTTTTGCCAGCCGGGCGAGGCAAGTTCCTCAGCCGATATCCCATGCGGGGTGACAGGCATGATCGAGCCGCTTGTCGCTGTGCTGGCTTGCAAGGCGTCCACGAGCGGTTTTGGTGCGGCGGCGATCCGCAGCCGAGCCTCTTCCGCAAGCCGCAATTCTTCGGCGCGACGCCGTTCCTCGGCTTGACGCTTCGCCTCGCGCGCATTGCGGATCTTCTCTTCCAGAAATGCGCGGCGTGCGGCGATCTGCTCGGCCCGGCGTGCTTCCTCCGCGACCTGTTCGGGGGTCAGCTCGCCCTCCTCCTGGAAGCCAGTTGCCGCATTCGAAATGTTCATTCGGGAAAGACGCATGAGACCTGCAACCCAGTCATTGATATTGCCGATGGCTTCACAAATCGAATAGGGCAAAGACGGTTAATAAGTTCCTTCTTATCGGCGTCGAATGCACTTATTCCGAGTCTCCTGAGCATTAGAACGGTCCATATCGGCGCGGCGGCAACAGACGTGCGGAGTTACTCCCGCGCCGCATGTGAAAGCGGCGCGAACCGAGAACCATTTTAGGGAATCACTCGCTATTTGCTGGAAAGCTGCGCGATCGAGAGGAGCGTATCGGCGCTGATCCCGACGCTTGAGGAGCCGGTGAGAATCGACAGGGCGGGCGAGGTCGACGACGTGGTGTTGTTCGCCAGATCGTACATGGCCGAGAACCGCTGCAGCAGCTTGGTGACCTTGTCCGGCTTCTGCAGGTCGGTGACATTGACATAGTTGCCCAGCAGCTTGGCCTGCTGAGTGACATCCATCGACGAGATCGAACTCGGCAGGCTGAAAGCCGTCGTTATGACCTGGTAGAGCGCGGTGTCGCCCATGATATCGTAGATGGAATGGATATTGGGCGCCTTGCGCTGGAAGTAGAGCGCAAGGCGCACGCCGGCGTTGGTCTGACCTTCCTGATCCTCCAGGGTCTGATGCAGGAACAGGTCGTTGGTCTGAGCGATCGCGCCCTGATTCTGTGCGGTACCCAGTTTCGCGTCCGTCAGGTTTCCGTCGGTGTCGAAGTTGAACGCCTCGACGATATTCTTGAACTGCGCGCCATCAGCCGTGTTGATGAAGCTCTTAGAGCTCGACGGATCGGAGGCGAAGGCCTTCTTCAGGGTCGCGGTGGTGACGGTCTTCGGGTCGATACCATTGGCAGTCAGAATGAAATCGGTGAGCTTGCTGTCGGCGAGAAGATCGGTGACGCTGGTGATCTTGACGATATTGGTCGCAAAATAGGTGCCAGCAGTCTTCGCGTCGCTCGTGGCCTTTGTTGCCTGAGCACCCGTCAGCCCTGCCGTGCTGCTGCTGGAATATTCGGAGATGTAGTTATTGATCTGCGTCTGTGACAAAGCCTGGACCGGCTGCTTCAGCTTGCCGTTACTGTCGAAATTGAAGGCTTTGGCGAGATTGGTGAAACGCGTATCCTTGAGCGAGCTCACATAGCTCTTCGGATCGTAGGGATCGCTCTCGAGAACCTTCTTCATCTGCGTCTGCGACATCTCATCCGGGCTGATGCCATAAGCGCGCAGCGCCATTTGGTAGAGCTCGGGAAGAGAGTCGTTGGACTGGCTGCTGTCCGTGGCATTGGTGGCGAAGAAGTCGTTGATATTCTTCACGCCGGTAATGCGGTTCTTGTAATTGTTGACCGCGTCGGTGGTCAGAGACGACTGCGATGTCTTGTAGTTCGTCATATAGGTGGTCGAGGCCGCATCGGTCGCAGCCTGGGACTGCGCCGTATCCCCGGCCGCCAGGGTGCCGTCCGCCTGGAAGTTAAACGCCGCAACAACATTGGTGAGGCCAAAGATCGAGGCCGTGGTGGGGTCGCCGAAGGCGTTTTTGAATACGACAGCGGGGGTGGTCGGATCGATCCCATAGGCTGTCTTGATGAAATCGAAGAGCCGGGTGTCCGAGGTCAGCTGGTCGACAGAGGTGATGGAGCCGATGTGATCCTTGTAATAAAGAGCATTATCGGTGGCACCGACATCGGTCGTAAACGAGGGAACGGTGGAATTGTAAGCGCTCATGACGTCGGCCGTCTGGCCGAGTGTCTGCGGGCCGCCCGGGTAATTCGTTGCATAGGCGGTCGTCGTCGCGCTCATCTGAGCAGCGGTCTGCGCCTGCGAGCCGCTGGCGACCGTGCCGTCGGCTTGGAAATTGAACTGCGCCATCACATCGGTCAGCCCATTCGTCTTCGCAACACCCGCATCTTCAGCCGAAGCATTGAATTGGTCGGCGGTGATATAGACCGGGATACCGAAGGCGGTTTTGACATAGTCGAACAGCCTGGGATTGGACGTGAGCTGATCGACAGAGGTAATCGTGCTGATCTGGCTTTCGTAGTATGACGTGTCCGCATCCGCCGTCGACGTCTTCACCGTCCCGTCGGCGTTGAAATTGAATTCGGCGACGATCGCCTTGTCGGCCGCACTGCCATTCTGATTTACGAAGCTGTTCGGATCGCTGACGTCGCTCGTCAACATCTGTTTCAGGAATGAATTCGACACATAGGTCGGATCGATCCCATAGGCCTGCAGCACATAGTTTCTCAGGCGCGTGTTACCGAGGAGATCATCCACGGATTTAACGTCGCTGATGTGCTGGCTGTAATAAGTTGTTTCGGTGGCGGCGTTGGTTTCCTCAGTCGTAAAGGACTGCTGGTAAAGACCGACCAGATCGTCTTCCTGTTCACTGGTTTGCGCGGTCGAATCGCTGCTCGTGCCGAAATTGAACGCGGCGGCGAACTCCTTATAGCGCGGATCCGTCAGCTTATTTGCGAAACTGCTGGAGTCGCTGAGGTCGCTGGTCAGCACCTGTTTCATAAAGGCCTTGGCATAGGTCATGTCCGAAAGACCGTAGGCTTCCATAGCATAGCTATAGAGCTGATAGTCGTTCATGAAATCGTCGACATTTTTGACCTTGCCAATATTGGCATTGTAATAGTCGATCTCGCGTTTGTTCTGCGCTTGAGATGCCACCTGATTGAGTGTCGTCGCCATACTCCTGGTCGCGATCGAGTAGCCAAGATAGGTGGATATCATCAGCGTGAGTCCCAATAAATCTCTAATATACGCGAGCGAATCTCTCGGCAGTATCGCAGCTAAACCTTACCCGAGACTTACAATACTTCAGCCGTTACGTGCATCAGACCGGCACAACCGATTTGGCCGTGCATTCACTTTATGGAAACCCTGATGCATTCGATTTTGCTAACCATCTGAGGACGCAAAGTTTTCTTAACCGCGATTTTTAAGCTGTCTGGAAGAGGCGGCGCCTAATCTGCACCCCAACGAGAGGACAAAAAGTTCTCCGTAAGAAGACCGGAAAACCGGCTCTCAGGTAAAGCAAGGGTAGAGATTAGATGACAAATACCGTCCTGAAGCCCGATTGGGCTGGAACCACACTGCGGCTTGATCCGACGCGCTTTCCGCAACAGGTCAGCTATGCCATGCGCGGTGCCGCGGGTGATGTCACCATCACGATCGACGAGCGGGGCGCGGTGCTGCGCAAGATTTTGCCGTCCAGCGGCCTGCCGCTGTCGGTCGCACTGCCAAAGCGTGCCTTTAAGGGCGTCGCCGCCCGCGCCATCGACCATGGCGACGGCGAAGTCACGGTGACTTTGGAGTTGCATCATGAGGATCCCGACCTCTGCATCCCCCTCCTCGTCGCGCATGATCTGAGCGACATCGCCGCCGACTGGCGTTCATGGTCGGAAGCCTTCCGCATCCCGATGCTGATGATCGAAGCCGACGGCGTCGCGCGTCCGCTGGAAGAGCATTTGGGCGGGGTTTCCACCCGCGATATCCAGCCCCGTCGCCGCCACTCCTATTTCGCCAATCGCCGCCCACGCTTCCTCGTGCGACGCACAACCGGCAAGCTCGGCATCAAGATGAAGATCGAAGGCCGCGAGATCATCGCGCGGAATTAAAGCTTTCGTCCATCGCCTATTAGATCGAAGCCCGGCATGCCAGCGCCGGGCTTTGTCGTTTCATCAGGGAACGAGGAACAGAAACGACAGGAAGAGGCCGGCGAAGATGATGAGGCCGACCTTGCTGTTGGACTTGAACAGGGCCAGGCATTGTTGCGCATCGTTAATGTCGAGCACAGCGATCTGAAAGGCGAACATGCCGCCGGCAACGATAATGCCCACATAGGAGAGCCACCCTGCTCCCGCCAGCGCAAAGGACAACAGCATCAGCACCAGCGACGCGCCATAAAGGCCGATCAGCCAGAGGCGCGTTTTGTCGCCAAAGAGCCGGGCGGTGGAGCGTACGCCGATCAGCTCGTCGTCCTCCTTGTCCTGATGGGCATAGATCGTGTCATAACCGATCGTCCACAGAATGGCGGCCGCATAGAGCACGATAGGAGCGAGCGACAGGCTGCCGAACAGTCCGGCCCAGCCCATCAAGGCGCCCCAGGAAAAAGCCAGCCCCAAGAAGAACTGCGGCCAATCGGTAAAACGCTTGGCAAAGGGATAGAGCGCAACGACGGCAAGCGACAACACGCCGAGAATGACGGCGAACCAATTGAATTGCACCAGCACCAGCAGTCCGACCAGGGCCTGCAGCGCAATGAACACCTTGGCTTGCCAGCGCGTCACGCGCCCGGACGGCAGCGGGCGCGAGCGTGTGCGGGCCACTTCCATATCGATCTCATGATCGACCAGATCATTATAAGTGCAGCCGGCGCCGCGCATGGCAACGGCGCCGATAAAATAGAGAATGAGGTGGTAGATCAACAGAAAGCCGGGCGAGGCCTGGCCCGCCGCCACCGTGGCATTGGCCGCCAGCGCAGCCGACCAGAAGCATGGCCACATCAAAAGCTGCCAGCCGATCGGCCTGTCCCAGCGCGCAAGCTGCGCGTAGGGCCAGAGCGCCGGGGGCAGGATACGGTAAACCCAATTGCCAGACGGCGCGTCAGCGACGCGCCCATTGATGTCGCCTGTATTTTGCATAGGCGAGTAGTAGTGACATCTGGCGCCCGCGGTCAAGCAGCGGGGCTGCAACCCCGCTCTTTTCTCAGTTCAGCGTGAAATTGAACTTGTAGCTGGCCGAGACACCAACCAGCAACTGGTTGCGGTCGCCGCGCTCACGCACCAGGCTGCTGTCGGCAGCAGGGCCAGTCAGGCGGCTGTATTCGAGGAATGTGCTGGTGGTCCAGTTTTGTGTCGCCTTCCAGGTCAGAGCGCCGCCGGCGCCGACCGACTTCACGCCGCCGCCCGGATTGTAGGGGCTGAGGCCTGACGCAGCCGACTCCTTGGCGTTAACGCCATAATAGGCGTCGAAATAGTCGGTGGAGGCGAGCGTCATGCGCGGACCGCCGGAAAGGCGCAGTTCCGGCGTGATATCGGTGAAGGCATCAACGGCAGCGTCGGCGACGATGCCGCTATGCGCGCGAATGCCCTGGCGAACTTCGACACGCGCGCGCAGCCAGTCGGTCGGATAGGCTTCGACGAAGCCGCCGACTTCGGCGCCCCACTTGACCTTCTTCAGGCCCTTCAACTCATGACCGTCACTGGAATCACGACTCGGCACGAATTTGCCGACGATGCCGGCCCGGATGCCGTCATTATCGATGAGCGCAAAAGAGGGATTGTCGTTGCGGGAGGAAAAACGCGGGCCTGGACCCTGTTTGCCAACGGAGATCAACGGCGACCATTGCAGCCTGTTATGCTTGCTGCCTTCGAATTTCGGCGCGGTGAAACCGGCTGCGCCGACGCTTAGATACCAATCACCCGACCAAAAATGCTGACCATCCCCAGCCGAAGCGGCGCCTGCGGAGGCGGCAAACAAACCGAGGGTGAAAAACAGACGCGATTTCGCAAACACTAAGCAACTCCATAATACGCAATACAAAAGGCCGTACAGACCCACAGAGTGGCCGCAAATTATTCGGATCGTGTTACCGCTCTCTTAACCAAACACGACTGAATTCGAGTGGTGACGGCTTATATTTTAGTAGGAACTTACACTAACTCCAGGCCTGCGCCGATGTGTCGCGGTGATTTAATTTCCGCAAGCATTACTCAATCAAAGGTAACGATTAGCCGTCGGAAGCGTAAGTAATATTTTACTGATATTCAAACCAAATTAAGGGAGCGGAATGAGATCTATATCCTTGATTTCTCTCAGCGCATTCGTCGGCATCGGCGTGACGCTTTCAGGCTGCGTCGGCGCGCCACTCGATGGCACCAAACAAAACCAATACACTCATAGAGCCATCTCCGGCAAAAAGACGGCACTTGGAATGGTCGCTTCGGTGAAGCGGGATTGCACGTTCAACTCCTATCCCTATACGGGGATCATCAAGCAACCCGCCCATGGGAAAGTCACGTTCGAACATGGCCCGGTTCGCGTCAAATACGACAAGGACAGCGACGTTTATATCTGCAGCGGCAAGCCGGTTGAAGGCACCACGGTATACTACACCTCCGATCTCGGCTTCACCGGCACGGATCAGTTCACCGTGCGCATGACGGTGTTGTACGCAAATAAAGTCAATGACGAGAATCTGACGATTCAAGTGGTCAAATGACACGCGTTCCGTCGCTGCTGGCGGTAGGAAAATCAAAACGCCGGGTCCATGGATTTACATGGCCCGGCGCGGTTTAAAAAATGACAGCGGACGTTTAGAACGCCACCTTTTCGAGCGGCGCACGCGTCGCCTCGAATTCCCTGAGCTTCGCTTCGCGCTCGGCAATGTAGTTGCGGTTGTCGGGAACGGCGAACTGGTTCTTGGAAATCTGAATCTGCATGATGAAAAGTTCATCCCAGCGGAAGCCCATTTCCGAGCCGGCCAGATAGAACTCCCACATGCGGAAGAACTTCTCGTCGTAGAGCGCGACAGCCTCGGCCTTGCGCGCCACGAAACGGTTACGCCAGTGCCGCAGCGTATGGGCATAGTGCATCGGCAGGATTTCGACATCCTTGACCAGAAGCCCGGCCTTTTCCAGCGGCGGCGTGGTCTCTCCGACAGACGGAATATAGCCGCCCGGGAAGATATACTTCTCGATAAAGGCGTTTGTCGCAAAGCTCGGCTTCGGACGGGCGATGGAATGCAGCACCATGACGCCGTTGTCGTCGAGCAGCTCCGAAACCTTCTTGAAGAACTTGCCGTAGTCACCAATGCCGACATGTTCGAACATGCCGACCGAGACGATGCGGTCGAACTTCTTGCCTGTCAGGTAGCGGTAGTCCTGCAGCTCGAAACGGACGCGATCGGATAGCCCACGCTTGGCGGCACGATCGCGCGAGACCTTGAGCTGTTCTTCGCTGAGTGTGATGCCGGTGAAATCGAGGCCAGGGTTGGCTTCGGCAAGATACAAGCCCATGCCACCCCAGCCGGAACCGATCTCCAGAACGCGCTGGCCGGGCTCAACCAGCAGCTTGGCGGTGATATGGCGCTTCTTGGCCACTTGCGCCTCATCGAGGCTGATGCCCGGCGGCACGAAATAGGCGCAGGAATACTGCCAGTCCTCGTCGAGGAAGAGATCGAACAGCTTGGCCGACAGATCGTAGTGATGCGCAACATTGTATTTGTTGCGGTTGATCGGCGAGCGGCTCTTGATCTGCTGCCAGGCGATGCGGCCGATCAGCAGCGCCGCCATGCGCAGATCAAAGATTTCGTTTGTGGTGTTCTGCTTCACCAAGGAGAGGAATTCATAGATATCCCCCTGCTCGAGAATGAAGCGCCCTTCCATGTACATTTCGCCGAGCTTCAGGGTCGGATCGCGCGCAATCGCATCCTCCGCCTGCTGATCGGCCAAGCGAACGGCGACTGTTTCGCCGGACCCATCGCCGATCATGTGCGTCTCGCCGGAAGCGAGCGTAAGTTTCAGGGAGCCTTTACGGATGATTTTCTTGACAATCGAGAAGAGTGCCGACGCCATGGACGCCTCGCCTATTATGACATGACATTAAGGCAGACTTTAGCGTCTCAGAGCCTTGTGGCAAGCTCACCTTTTCGCATGCGTTGGCACTCCGGCAACAACTCTGCCAGAGTGTGACATTCCTGCACTGACTCTCGCTAAGTGCTTATTTTCGCTTGAGTGCATCGGCTAAAGCGGCGCCGAAACTGCCCTGTTGTTCCGGTTTTGGCCGGCCGTCATGCCTACCGCCAGCGTTGCGCGCGCCGCTTTGTTCGCGTGATTCCCGTCCGGGCGCGGCTGCCACAGTGCTGCCATCTTTGCGCATGGTGAGACCGATTCGCTTACGTTTGACGTCGATCTCCACAACCTTAACTTTCACGACATCGCCGGCCTTGACCACCTCATGCGGGTCCTTCACGAAGCGGTCGGCGAGCTGCGAGACGTGGACTAGACCATCCTGGTGGACGCCGATATCGACGAAGGCGCCGAAGGCGGCGACGTTGGTCACCGTACCTTCCAGCAGCATGCCGGGCTTGAGATCGCCGATCTCGTTGATTCCCTCGGCGAAGGTCGCCGTCTTGAAGCTTGGGCGCGGATCCCGGCCGGGTTTTTCCAGTTCGGCGATGATATCGCGCACTGTCGGCAGGCCGAATTTTTCATCGATGAACTGGCGCGGATCGATGGCCTTCAGCACTGCTGCGTCACCCATCAGACTGCGCAGATCACGGCCGCAGGCCGCAACGATCCTCTTGGCCACGCCATAGGCTTCCGGATGCACCGACGAGGCGTCCAGCGGCTCCTTGCCATTGGGGATGCGCAGGAAGCCGGCGCATTGCTCGAAGGTGCGTTGGCCGAGGCGGGCAACCTTCAGGAGATCGCGGCGGGTTTCGAAACGCCCCTCGCCATCGCGGTGCTTGACGATCGCCTCGGCGATCGACGGGCCAAGACCGGAAACGCGGGCAAGCAGCGGCGCGGACGCCGTATTCAGATCGACGCCAACCGCATTGACCGCATCTTCCACCACGGCGTCCAGCGAGCGTGACAGCTTCTGCTGGTCGACGTCGTGCTGGTACTGTCCGACGCCAATCGACTTCGGCTCGATCTTGACGAGCTCCGCCAACGGATCCTGCAGGCGACGGGCGATGGAGACGGCGCCGCGTAGCGACACGTCGAGACCGGGAAATTCCAGCGCGGCCGTCTCGGAGGCCGAATAGACGGATGCTCCCGCTTCCGAGACAATGACTTTCATCGGCTTCGGCGCCGGCAGATCGGTTAGCATGTCGGTCACGAGCTTCTCCGTCTCGCGGCTACCGGTGCCATTGCCGATGGAGATAAGTTCGACGTTGTACCTGCGCACCAGCGCGGCCAATGTCGCCTGCGTGCCGCGCACGTCGTTCTTCGGCGGGAAGGGATAAACCGTCGTCGTCTCCAGCAACTTGCCGGTGCCGTCGACCACGGCGACCTTGACGCCGGTGCGGATTCCCGGATCGAGGCCCATGGTCGCGCGCGAGCCGGCCGGAGCGGCAAGCAGGAGATCCTTCAGATTGCGGGCGAAGACGTGGATGGCTTCTTCTTCGGCGCGTTCGCGCAACTCGCGCATCAGGTCGAGCGACAGAGACATGGAGAGCTTGACGCGCCAGGTCCAGCTCGCCACCTCCATCAGCCAGCGATCGCCGGGTTTGCCCGCGCCGATCTCGTAAGCCGTCGCGATCATCCGCTCGACCGGCTTGTTCGGCGAGACCGCATCGACGTCGACCTCGATGGTGAGCGTCAGCATCTCCTCATTCCAGCCGCGCAGCATGGCGAGCGCGCGGTGGCCAGGTGCGATTGCCCAGCGCTCCTGATGATCGAAATAGTCGGCGAATTTCGCGCCCGCCTCCTGCTTGCCGTCCACGACCTTGGCTTTCAGCAGTGCATTCGCTTTCATATAGGTGCGCAGCTTGCCGAGGAGATCGGCATTTTCGGCAATGCCTTCGGCGATGATGTCGCGTGCGCCTTCGAGCGCCGTCTTCACGTCCGGTACGTCAGCGGTGATGAAACCTTCGGCGAGGATGGCCGGCTCCTTGGAGCGATCGGCAAGAATGGTGTCGGCGAGCGGACCGAGGCCGCGCTCCCTGGCGATTTCGGCGCGGGTACGGCGCTTCGGCTTATACGGCAGATAGAGATCTTCCAGCTCGGCCTTGGTGGCGACCACGGCGATCTTGCGCATCAGCTCGTCGGTCATCTTGCCCTGGCCGGTGATCGACTCGACGATAGCCGCGCGGCGGGCTTCCAGCTCGCGCAGATAGACGAGGCGTTCCGCCAATGTGCGCAGCTGACCGTCGTCGAGACCACCGGTCACCTCCTTGCGATAGCGGGCGATGAACGGCACTGTCGCACCTTCGTCGAGAAGCTCGATCGCGGCCTTGGCCTGATCGGGACGGGAATTGATCTCAGTGGCGATGGTTGCGGCAAGAGAGCGGATGTCAGCGGCCATATGATTCTCTGAACTTGATAGAAGTGCGGCGACCATAGTGGCACAAAAAGGCGTTGCAATGTTGTAGCCTATGCCTCCACAGGATTTGCCGCTTGACCTTTGGTCCAGCGGCCCTTAACCGCGCAAATGGACGTAAGAGAAGGGCAAGCCATGAAAGTTCTGTTGATCGGATCGGGCGGACGCGAGCATGCGCTGGCCTGGAAGCTGGCGCAATCGCCGCTGATGACGGAATTCTATGCTGCGCCCGGCAATCCCGGCATTGCTGAACACGCGACACTTGCTGCCATCGACATCGAAGACCATGACGCGATCGCCGCCTTCTGCAAGGAGAAGTCCATCGACTTCGTCGTCGTCGGTCCGGAAGCGCCGCTGGTCGCCGGCCTTACCGACCGGTTGCGCGCCGACAACATCGCCGTCTTCGGGCCGTCTGCCGCTGCCGCGCAGTTGGAAGGCTCCAAGGGCTTCACCAAGGATATTTGCGCCCGCTACGATATCCCGACCGGCGCTTATCATCGCTTCAACAATGCGCCGAAAGCGAAAGCCTATATTCGGGCGCAGGGTGCGCCCATTGTCGTCAAGGCCGATGGGCTTGCCGCCGGCAAGGGCGTCACCGTGGCGATGACGGTCGAGGAAGCGCTTGCCGCGATCGACGACTGTTTCGAAGGCGCATTCGGAGAGGCCGGCGCCGAAGTCGTAGTTGAAGCCTATCTCGACGGCGAGGAGGCAAGCTTCTTCTGCCTTTGCGACGGCAAGCATGCACTGGCACTCGCCACCGCGCAGGACCATAAGCGCGTCGGCGACGGCGATACGGGCCCGAATACCGGCGGCATGGGCGCCTACTCGCCCGCCCCGGTCATGACGGCTGACATGGTCGAGCGCACGATGAAGGAAATCATCGAGCCGACGATCCGCGGTATGGCGGAAAGCGGCTATCCCTTCTCTGGCGTCTTCTTCGCCGGGCTGATGATCACTGCCAAAGGGCCGGAGCTGATCGAATACAATGTCCGTTTCGGTGATCCGGAATGCCAGGTCCTGATGATGCGCCTGAAGAGCGACCTGCTGCCGCTGCTTCTTGCCTGCGCCAACGGCACGCTGGATCAGGTCAGCGCCGAATGGAGCGACGATGTGGCGTTGACCGTGGTCATGGCCTCGAAGGGGTATCCCGGCTCCTACGCCAAGAACACGCCGATATCCGCTCTGCCCGCCGACAGTGATGGCGCCAAGGTGTTCCATGCCGGCACAGCGCTGAAGGACGGCGCTCTGGTGGCAACCGGTGGCCGCGTGCTGAATATCACTGCCACCGGCAAAACCGTAGGCGAGGCGCAAAAACGCGCCTATGCCCTTGCTGGCGAGGTGCAATGGGAAAACGGTTTCAACCGCAGCGACATAGGCTGGCGCGCAATCGAACGTGAAAAGATTTGACGGGGAAAGCGCAAGCCTGTCCCGTTCTCTGCCGTCCACTAAACTTTTACCTAATCTCCTGACGGGATAGAAACAAAGGGACGTTATTCTCCCTCTCAACATGAGATGGAGTGGTTTGTAATGCGTCCCCTCTTCCTGACTTTGGCATTTGCGCTGGCCGGCGGCTCGGCCATGGCGTCGTCGATCCAACCCATCGACAGCAAGACGGAAACCAGCGCCGGCAGCATCGTCGAGAAGGTCTGCACCGATTGCCCTGCCCTCAAACCGCGAATGGTCAAGAAGGACTATGTGGTGCCGGACCTGACCCCGGGCACACAGTCCATCGTCGTCCGCGACATCGATGGCCAGAGGAAGGTGGTGCGCACCGAGGCCTGGATGGGCGGCTCGCCGGTTGTCTTCATCTCCAAGCCGACGCCCGAGGCACTGGCAGCCGCCGGCGCTCCGGCTGACGGCATCGACCTCACCGCGAAAACCGCAGCCTTGCCCGACTCCGCCAACCCAAAGCAACCCGTGCCGCTCGATCTCTCCGGCTTTGAGCTTCGCCAGTAATAATGGCTGCCTAACCCCGTTCCCTGCCCCGCCCGGCCAAAGTTTCGGTCGACGGGGTCTGCCGCAAGGCGGACCAATGCGCCCCTGAAGAGAAGCAGGGGCGCATTCGTTTTGTATAGACAACACATAGAAGCTTCGCGCGCGACTCAAGTTAATATTGAGCGTGATTCAGTATTGTTTATTGCGATGCAACAAGTCGATTGATTAAAATTGCTTAATTTCCAATCACTCTGATTTGATTAAAAGTTTATTAGATATAAAGCGCGATTTTGCTTGCACCGGACAGCAGCATGTCATTCGAGCGGCGGCAAGCGTATTGGGTTTTCCCAGGCGATCGCACAGGCGGTAGGAAACCGCGCCGGTATTCACCCTACCCTGGCGCGAGGCATTATGAAGAATCTCAAGATCGCACACCAACTCTTCGCCCTTCTGGGCGTGCTCATGGCGGCTTTCGCCGTGGCGACCTATTTCCAGATCCGGTCGCAGGCGGATTCCATCTATGACGACCGATTCGACATGCTCCGCACGCAGGTCGAGTCCGGCATTTCTGTCCTGAATCAATATTATCAGCGCGAAAAATCCGGTGAGATGACGCACGAAGCCGCCCAGGCCGAGGCCTTCAAGGTTCTATCACATGTCAGCTTCGAACCGTCGGGCTATTTCTTTGGCTTCGATTACAACGTCATCCAGCGCATTCATCCAAGCCCGGTCAACATCGGCAAGGACATGTCCGGCCAGGTTGATAAGAACGGCACGCATTTCAGCAAGGAAATGGTCGAGAAGGGTATCAAGGGCGGCGGCCGCACCATCTATTATTGGAACAAGCCCGGCCATCCCGACAGCGACTTCTTCCTGAAGGGTAGCTATTCCGCCGCCTTCGCGCCCTGGCAGCTCGTTCTCGGCTGCGGTGTCTACATGGACGACCTCCAAGCCCAAATCAACACGACGATGTGGAATGCGCTGCTGATCTGCGGCGTTGTTTTCCTGATCGGCATCGCTGCCGCGCTCTACTTCATTCGGGGCATCACCAAACCCCTGACGGAGGTTCACGCCGCGCTGAAGGCCGTTGCCGATGAAGACGTGAAGGTGACGATCCCGCATGTCGGCATGGGGAATGAAATCGGCCTGATGGCCAAGGCGACCCTGGCGCTGCAGGAAAAGATCCGCGAACGCCATGCGCTGACCGAGCGCCAGGCGGCCCAGGAGCAGGAAATCAACGCCGAACGCCAGCAGAACCTG
>NZ_JARFYM010000151.1 GCF_030272705.1 Rhizobium mayense
CTTCGACGATGGAGTCATAACCACCGACGACGCGGAACTGCCATGCACCAGCCTTGTAGCCGGCACCAGCAACGACGTTAGGAGCGTAGTGGTTCTGCTCGGACTTAACCCAAGCGCCGCCGAAGGAAGTCGCGTCAGCGCCGGAGTTGGAATCTTCCACCGAAACCACAGCCGTGAAGCCGTTGCCGGCGTCATAGTTGTAGGTGATCTGGTTGAGTTCGTACGGGCCGTCATAGATCACG
>NZ_JARFYM010000152.1 GCF_030272705.1 Rhizobium mayense
TGGGCCGGTCCGCACCATCTGCATTATACGGCTCTGCCCGACTGGGCGCAGACGCTCGGAATGGTCTTCTCGATCATGCTCTGGATGCCCTCCTGGGGCGGCATGATCAACGGACTCATGACGCTATCGGGCGCCTGGGACAAGATCCGCACCGACCCGATCATCCGCATGATGATTGTCGCCATCGCCTTCTACGGCATGTCGACCTTCGAGGGGCCGATGATGTCCGTGAAGAC
>NZ_JARFYM010000153.1 GCF_030272705.1 Rhizobium mayense
TATGCGCCGAACGACTGGCAGGTGGGGCAGACCGGCAAGGTGGTCGCGCCGCAGCTCTATATCGCCTGCGGCATATCTGGGGCCATCCAGCATCTCGCCGGCATGAAGGATTCGAAGGTCATCGTCGCCATCAACAAGGACGAAGAGGCGCCGATCTTCCAGATCGCCGACTACGGCCTCGTCGCCGACCTCTTCGAGGCACTGCCGGAACTCGAAAAGGCGCTGTGA
>NZ_JARFYM010000154.1 GCF_030272705.1 Rhizobium mayense
CTCGCAAAGCCGTGCGGCGATCTCGCCCGGCTCGATGCGGAAGCCGCGGATCTTCACCTGCTCGTCGTTGCGGCCGAGGAACTCCAGATTGCCGTCCGGCAGATAACGGGCCAGATCGCCGGTGCGGTACATGCGGGCGCCGGCTTCGTCACTGAACGGATCGGCCAGGAAGCGCTCCGCCGTCAGCTCCGGCCGGTTCAG
>NZ_JARFYM010000017.1 GCF_030272705.1 Rhizobium mayense
CAAGCTTGCCGAACGCTCTCAATCTGCTGCCGCCGAAATCAGCTCGATGTCGAGCGATACCGTCAAGGCAGCTGCAGAAGCCGGTGAAATGCTCGGCCGACTGGTTCCGGATATCCGCAAGACCGCCGAACTGGTCTCCGAGATCAGCGCCGCCTGCCGCGAACAGGATGTGGGTGCCGCCCAGATCAACGAGGCGATCCAGCAGCTCGACAAGGTCACACAGCAGAATGCCGGCGCCTCGGAACAGATGTCGGCCACTTCGGAAGAGCTGGCCGCCCAGGCCGAGGAGCTGCAGACCTCGATCGCCTTCTTCAAGGTCGACACATCGGCCAATCGCCAGAACCGTACGGCCAAGGCGACAGGTCGGGCTTCGACTGCGGCCGCTCGTCAACCGAAGGCGGCGAAACCCACGGTTCAGGCGCAGCAGGCACGTCTCAAGGGCTTCGCTCTCGATCTCTCCATGGGCGGCCCGGACGATGGCGACGCCGAATTCAAGGAAAGCGCATGATCATGGCCACACCTGCTTTGGAAGCGCAATTCGTCACCTTCAGCCTCGGCGAGGAAGTCTTCGCCGTACCCGTCGAAGTCGTCCGCGAAATCCTCGACTATGCCGAGGCTTTCAAGATCCCGAGCGGGCCGGATTATCTGCTCGGCCTGCGCGATGTGCGCGGGCAGGGCGTGCCCACCATCGATCTCCGGCTGAAGCTCGGTCTCTCCAAGACCGTGCCGACCTCGCACACCCGTGTGCTGGTGCTGGATATTCCGATCGAGGCCAAAGTGCTGACGCTTGGCCTCGTCGCCGACCGCGTTTTCGAGGTCACGCCCTTCCGGCGTGACCAGATCGAAGCGGCGCCCGACATCGGCGTCCGCTGGCGTTCCGACTATATCGCCGGCGTCGTACGTCGGGAAAATGGCTTCGTCGTCATCGTCGATCTCGCCCGCCTGCTGTCGCGGGAAGACACCGTCGCGCTCGATCCGCATCGCGCCGGTCATGCTGCATAGGAATTCGTAAGGAGTGGATGAATGGGAATGGCCGCCGTTCAGGAAAGTCAAAGCATCGGTGACCGCATCAGCAAGCGGAATTTCGAGAAGCTGGCGCGTTTCATCTATGATTACAGCGGCATCAAGATGCCGTCGACAAAGCTGACGATGCTGGAAGGGCGGCTGCGGCGCCGGCTGCGCGCCACCAGCATCACGTCATTCGACGACTATTGTGATTTTCTCTTCAACCACGGCGGCCTTGAACAGGAAACGGTCTACCTCATCGATGCGGTGACGACCAACAAGACCGATTTCTTCCGCGAGGCCAGACACTTCGAATTCATGCAGGCTGTGGCCTTGCCGGCGCTGACGCGCGCCGGCCATCGCCGCCTGCGCGCCTGGAGTGCCGCCTGTTCGACCGGAGCGGAGCCCTATACGATGGCGATGGTGATGGAGGAATTTTCCGAAGACAGTGGCGTCGATTATAAGATCCTGGCGACCGACCTCAGCACCGACGTGCTGCAATCGGCCAGGAGCGGCATTTATACGGATGAGATGGTGTCGCCGGTTCCAGCCGAACTGAAGCGCAAATATGTGATGACCGCCAAAGTGCCGGGCAAGCGCGAGGTGCGCATTACGCCGCGGCTGCGCTCGAAGATCGGCTTCGGCCGGTTGAACCTGATGGATGAGAAGTATCAGGTGGGCGATGCCATGCACATCATCTTCTGCCGCAACGTCCTCATCTATTTCGACAAGCAGACGCAAGCCGGCGTCCTCTCGCGTCTGTGCGATTGTCTGGTGCCCGGCGGCTATATGTTCATCGGCCACTCGGAATCGGTCACCGGCTTCGACCTACCTCTGAAACAGGTTTCCAACACCGTCTTCCAGCGACTCTAAGGCAGGTAACCATGCCAAAGAAAATCCGCGTCCTGATCATCGATGACTCCGCCAGCGTGCGTCAGACGCTCGCGGCACTGCTGTCGGAGGACCCTGAGATCGAGGTGATGGGGGTAGCGACCGATCCCTTCATGGCCGCCCGCAAGATCCAGGAGGAGATCCCCGACGTCATCACGCTGGATGTCGAGATGCCGCGGATGGACGGCATCACGTTCCTGCGCAAGCTGATGTCGCAGCGGCCCATCCCGGTCGTCATGTGCTCGTCGCTGACGGAGGCGGGTTCGGAGACTTTGCTGCAGGCATTGGAAGCCGGTGCTGTTGATATCATCCAGAAGCCCCGGATCGGCGCCGCCGACTATCTGGCCGACGAGGCGATGCGTATTCGCGAGGTGGTCAAGAGTGCGTCGCATGCCAGGCTGCCGAGTATCCGGCGGGCCGAGGCTCGTTCGGCATCCGCTTCGGGACCAGCCAAGAAGCTGACGGCCGACGCCATGCTGCCGCCGCCGACCGGCCGCGCCATGGCGAAGACGACCGAGATGGTGGTCTGCGTCGGCGCCTCGACCGGCGGCACCGAGGCGCTGCGCGAGATGCTGGAGGCGCTGCCTGCCAATGCACCGGGTATGGTCATCGTCCAGCACATGCCGGAAAAGTTTACTGCCGCCTTCGCTAAGCGGCTGAACAGTCTCTGCGAAGTGGAGGTGAAGGAAGCGGCCGATGGCGATCCGGTTCTGCGCGGCCACGTGCTGATCGCCCCAGGCGACAATCATATGCTGCTGGAGCGGCAGGGAGCCCGTTACCATGTAGCTGTCAAGACCGGGCCGCTGGTGTCGCGCCACCGGCCTTCCGTCGATGTGCTTTTCCGCTCGGCGGCGCGGTCGGCCGGATCGAATGCCATGGGGGTCATCATGACCGGCATGGGCGATGACGGGGCGCGCGGCATGTTCGAGATGAAACAGGCCGGCGCCTTCACGGTTGCCCAGGACGAGGCGACCTCCGTCGTTTTCGGCATGCCGAAGGAGGCGATCGCCCGCGGTGGCGTCGATCGTGTCGTGCCGCTAGAGCAGATCGCCCGAGAGATCCTGATGGCGCAGCAGAAATTCTAAGCCAGATAACCGCCGTCGATCGTAAGCGCCGAACCGGTCACGAAGGCGGCCTCGGGGCTGCAGAGATAGGCGACAAGGGCGGCGATTTCCGTGTCCTTGCCAAGCCGACCGACAGGCAAGAGCGGTTTCAACATCTCGCCAGCATCCACTGTCATGCCGCTCAGCGTCGGGCCGGGTTGGATGGTGTTGACGGTGATGCCGCGCGGGCTCAAGTCGCGGGCGAGGCCGCGAGTCATGGCGGCAACGGCGCCCTTGGTGGCGCTATAGACCGAAGCTCCCGGAAAACCGGCGCGCTCCGCGGCGACGCTGCCGACGGTGATGATGCGGCCGCCCTCGCTCATGTGTTTGATCGCGGCCTGCGCGGCAACGAAGACTGCCCGGACATTGACGGCGAACATGCGGTCGAAATCGGCGAGATCGTAATTGTCCACCGTCTCTCGGATCAGGATGCCGGCATTGTTGACCAGGATATCGAGGCCGCCGAACCGCTCAACGGTGCGGATGACCGCGGCGCGCACGGCGTCCGGATCGGCGCTGTCGGCTCTCATGGCGATCGCCGCGCCGCCGGCTGCCTCGATATCACGCACCAGGGCTTCCGCCTTGTCCGGCGAGGACGAGTAGGTGAAAGCCACCTTGACGCCATCGGCGCTCAACCGGCGGACGATGCCTGCTCCGATGCTCCGAGAGCCGCCGGTGACGAGGGCAACCTTGTTGATGAGGGGTTGGGACATGATATTTCCTTTCGTTATTTTGGACTGTTTAATCTAGAATTGCGCATGCCAAAACGAAGCAAGCCGCGAAGGCTTCAGGTCAAGCTTTTGAGGGCCATATGGGCGATGGCGGTGAGCGTTTCGGGGGAGGCGCCGCCACGGGCGCTGACTTTCATCCCTGAGATTGTGGCGCCGAGAAAATGAACGGCGCTCATGACGTCGAGATCTGCGGCAAAATCACCGCTGGCGATGCCGGCCCTGATGACGCTTTCGAGCGAGGAGGAAAGGATACGTGAAGCTTCGTCGGTCAGCGTTGCGACCTCGGCATCGGCCCGGCCGAATTCGCAGATGGCGCTGACGCCGAGGCAACAGCGGCTCGCTTCGCTCGCTGGACGTGCTGCAAACGCAACGAGCGCGGCCTCAATCCCCGCCAACGCCGAACGGTCTCCCTTAAGGTCCGCGAGGATGCGGGCGAGGCTGTCGGCATTATATCGCTTGAGCGCTTCGAGATAGAGGCTCCTCTTGTCGCCAAAGGTGTCATACATGCTCTGCCGGCTGATCTTCATGTCCTTCAGCAGGTCGTCCGTCGACGTGCCTTCGTATCCGTGGTCGGAGAAGACCCGGATGGCGGCGCTGAGCGCCTCGTCGCGATCGAATTCCTTGTGTCGTGCCATATGGGCGTTGTAGCGATTCTAGACTGATTAGTCCAGAAATTTTTTGAGAAAGTGCGGCGAGGGTGGATTTCAGATCCCTGCCTGGATTTCGCCCCCACCCGCCCTCGTGGTTCGAGGCATTTCTCCGCCGCGCTCCGAAATGCACCTCGCCATGAGGGCTGATCTTTTGTACCGTGCCTCGAATTCTCTCAGTCCTAACTCTGTCCCAAGCGGTGATGGCCCCGCCCTCATGGTGACGTGCGCAGCCCATAGAGCGAAGCCTCGAACCATGAGGGCGGCCCTCTACCACGCTTCGGCACTTGAAATTCCCCCGATTTTGTGGTCTTGAGGCCGCCAATCTTTAATGCGCTGCCGATCCCGCTCCGCCGGGGCCTGTTTTCGGGTCCGGTCAGCGCCTCCTATTTTACCCAAGGAAGCCCGATGGCCCGTTCTGCTCTTCTCAATGTCATGGTTCAGGCTGCCCTCAAGGCAGGCAAGTCGCTCAGCCGCGATTTCGGCGAGGTGCAGAACCTGCAGGTTTCGGTGAAGGGACCGGGCGATTTCGTCAGCCAGGCCGATTTCAAGGCGCAGAAGATCATTCATGACGAGCTGCTGAAAGCACGGCCGACCTATGGCTTCCTCGGCGAGGAGAGCGAAGAGATCAAGGGCACCGACGGCGCACATCGCTGGATCGTCGATCCTCTCGACGGAACGACCAACTTCCTGCACGGCATTCCGATGTTCTCCGTTTCGATCGCATTGGAGCGCAACGGCGAAATCGTCGGCGCCGTCGTCTTCAATCCGGCAACGGACGAACTCTATACGGCCGAGCGTGGCGGTGGCGCCTTCCTCAACGATCGCCGTCTGCGCGTCGCCTCACGGCGCGTGCTGTCGGACTGCGTCATCGGCTGCGGTGTTCCGCATCTTGGCCGCGGTAACCACGGCAAGTTCCTGGTCGAGCTGCGCCACGTCATGGGCGAAGTCGCCGGGATCCGTCGGATTGGTTCTGCAGCGCTCGATCTCGCCTATGTCGCCGCCGGCCGTTTCGACGGCTTCTGGGAAGTAGGCCTGTCGCCCTGGGACATGGCGGCCGGTATCCTGCTGGTGCGCGAAGCCGGCGGCTTCGTCTCCGATTTCAACGGCGGCACCGACATGCTCGGCACCAGCTCGATCATCTGCGGCAATGAGCATATACAAAAGGCGCTGGCCGAGGTCGTCAAGCGACCGATCCCGACGAAATAAGGATCGTCCTTCGCCAATTGCCCTGCGGCAAAACAGGCTGTTGCCAATGGCTGGTTTTGTGTTTTCCGTCTCTTCAATTCGGCACAATGTTGCTCTAGTCTCCGGCTGCGGAAAATCCGGAGGCTAAGCGTGCAATGGAAAATGTAAATCTGGGGGATCTGGGTTCGACCGACAACGTGTCGGCCAACTACACCTACAAACTCTCCAGCCCAATGGCCTTCTTTTGGACGATGATCCTTTTCCTGGTCATCGTCGGGTTTATCGTAGCGATCCTGTTTCGGCAGGCCCAAGTCGCCTTCTTGCACAATCCCGGCCTCAATGGCTTGATCCTTGGTGTGTTGGCCGTCGGCATTCTATTGGTATTCAATCACGTCCTGATGCTCAGGCCGGAGGTCCGGTGGTTCAACCATTTCCGCGCGGTGGGCAATGTTGCCGACAAGGTCGGGCGCAATCCGCGGCTTCTGGCGCCGATGCGGGCGCTGATCGGCAATCGTCGCGGCATGTTGTCGACGGCGACTCTACGCTCGATCCTCGATTCCATCGCCACCCGACTGGATGAATCGCGCGACACTTCGCGCTATCTCATCGGCCTGCTCGTCTTCCTTGGCCTGCTCGGCACCTTCTGGGGTCTGATCGGCACGATCGGCTCGATCAACGACGTCATCCAGAGTCTCGATGTCGGTTCGGGCGACACCGGCGACATTCTCGGCGCCCTCAAAACTGGCCTGTCAGGCCCGCTGGTCGGCATGGGCACGGCCTTTTCGTCCTCGCTACTCGGCCTTTCCGGCTCCCTGATCCTCGGTTTTCTCGACCTTCAGGCCGGCCGCGCGCAGAACCGCTTCTACACAGAGCTGGAAAACTGGCTTTCCTCAGTCACCGATGTCGGCTCAGATATCACTCCGGTCATCGAAGGCACTAGCGGCGCATCCTCCGAGGATGTGCGGGTGCTTTCGGAATATCTGCGCAAGATCGCGGAAGAGGGCGGTGGTGGCCAGCGTTCGGTGACGGCAATGGCGAACCTCGCCGAAGGTATCCAGGGCCTGGTCAAGAACATGCGCAATGAACAGCAGATGCTGCGCGACTGGATCGAGGCACAGCAGGAAGAGGCGAAGTCGATGCGCCGGACGCTCGACCGTCTCGCCGACCGCATCAGCCACACCGAGAAGACCGGGAGCAAGTAAATCATGGCGCTCGCACGAAACAGTCGCCATAAGAGAACGGTCGACTATTGGCCGGGATTCGTGGATGCGCTCTCCACGCTGTTGATGGCGATCATGTTCCTGCTGACGGTGTTTGTCGTCGGCCAATTCATCCTGAGCCGCGAAATTTCCGGCCGCGACGAGGTGCTGAATCGCCTCAACAGCCAGATTAACGAATTGACGCAGGCATTGGCGCTTGAAAAGAGCGGCAAGCAGGATCTCGAGGATTCCGTCGCCAATCTGCAGGCCTCGCTCTCGGCCGCGGAAGGAGACCGCTCGCGCCTGCAGGCGCTGCTCGATGCCGGTTCCGGCAGTAATCAGGCCGCGCAACAGCGGGTCGGCACGCTGACGCAGCAGCTCGATGAGCAGAAGCAGGCGAGCGCCCGCGCGCTGAGCCAGGTCGATCTTCTGAACCAGCAGATTGCCGCGCTCCGTAGCCAGATCGCTGCTGTCGAGGCCGCGTTGCAGGCGTCGGAGCAGAAGGATCAGACATCGCAGGTGAAAATCGCCGATCTCGGCCGGCGACTGAATGTGGCGCTGGCGCAGCGCGTGCAGGAACTGAACCGTTATCGCTCCGACTTCTTCGGGCGCTTGCGCGAAATCCTCTCCGACCGCGATAACATTCGCATCGTCGGCGACCGCTTCGTCTTCCAGTCGGAAGTGCTGTTCCCCTCCGGCTCTGCCGATCTCAATCCGGAAGGTCAGGCGGAGATGACCAAGCTTGCAGCCGCGCTGATCGATCTTTCCAAGGAAATTCCGCCCGAGATCAACTGGGTGCTGCGCGTCGACGGTCATACGGACAACGTGCCGCTCTCCGGCAGCGGCCGCTATCCCGACAACTGGGCGCTGTCGTCGGCCCGCGCCATTGCCGTCGTCAAGTTCCTGATTGCCCATGGCGTTCCTGCGGATCGCCTCGTCGCAGCCGGCTTCGGCGAGTTCCAGCCGATCGCTCCCGGCGATACGCCGGAAGCCCGCGCCACGAACCGCCGCATCGAGTTGAAGCTGACGGAGAAGTAATCGTCAGCTTCGATCGGCCAGAACGGTATCGAGGCGCTCCTGCAGGAATTTGCGGATGGCGGAGCTGTCGCTGAGCCCAATCGCGGTGCGATAGGCCATGACGGCGCTCTCTGCTTCTCCGGCTTCCACCAGCAGGTGGGCGCGAACCGCCCAATAGGGCTGATAGCTGACGATATCGCGCTCAGCCATCTGATTCAGATGATGCAATCCAGCGGCCGCCCCCTGCGCCCGGCCGATCACGGCGGCTTGGCTGACGCGGGCGCCGACGGTCGGTTTCATCAGCACGAGCGCGTCATAGAGCGTTGCGAGCGCTGCCCAGTCGGTCATTCCGGAGTGTCGCCGCTCGGTATGGACGGACTGGATCGCCGCCTGGCATTGAAATGGGCCGAAGCGATCGAAAGCGCCCGCCTGCTGCAGCAGGCCGTCAGCTTCCGCGATCATGATGGCGTTCCAGCGGGTGGTATTCTGTCCGTCGAGCGGCACATAATGGCCATCTGCGTCCCGGCGGGCGGCACGGCGGGCTTCGCAGTAAAGCATCAGGGACAGCAATCCCATCGCTTCCGGCTCCTGCGGCATGGTCGCAAGCAGGGCGCGACCGAGCCAGATGGCTTCGTCTGCCAGGGAACTGCGCTTGCCATCTCCACCATCCAGCCCGTCCCAGCCGAGGCCATAGGCAGCATAGATTGCCGAGAGCACGCTGGTCAGGCGCTCCGGCAGCACGGAACGGTCGGGAACGATAAAGGGGATGTGCGCTTCGCGGATCTTGGTCTTTGCCCGAACCAGCCGCTGGCTCATGGTTTCCGGCGAGACGATAAAGGCCTGCGATATGGTCCTGGCGTCGATGCCGAGAACCGTCTGCAGCATCAGCGGCGTATGCACGGACTGGTCGATGGCCGGATGGGTGCAGGTGAACAGCAGCTTCAGCCGTTCGTCGGGGAAAGTCGGCCCACCCGCATTCATGCGCTCCTCCGCCTCCTCGAAAGCGAGGGCGATCGTATCGCGGGCGGCGGCCTTGACGCTTGCATGCCTCGCGGCGCCGTAAAGATTTCGCCGCGCCGCGACCAATAGCCAGGCCTCGGGATTGTCGGGAATACCGCGCTCTGGCCAAACGTTCAGCGCGGTTGCAAGCGCCTCCGACAGCGCATCCTCGGCTGCCGGGACGTCGCCCGAGCGGGCTGCGAGAAAGGCGATCAACTTGCCGTAGGATTGGCGCGCCACCCGCTCGGTGGCGCGTCCAACGTCGTGATTCATGGCCATCTCACATCTGCAGGCGTGGCCGCACTTCGACGGAGCCATGCTGGGAAACCGGCACGCGCACGGCCCATTCCAGCGCTGCGTCCAGATTCGGTACGTCGATCAGATAGAAACCGCCGAGCTGCTCTTTACCTTCCGGAAAAGGGCCGTCCTGCACATCGTGGTCATCGCCGCGACGGCGGACGACCGTTGCGGTTTCCGGGGCTGTCAGCCCGGCGCCGCCGGTCATGATGCCGGCCTGAACGAGCGCCTGCGTATAGGCGATCCAGCCGTTCTTATAGGTGGGCTCCTCGCGCCGCTTAAAATCCTCGGCCGATTCACGGATGATCAAGGCATACTGCATGGGAAAACTCCTGCTGGCTTTGTTGGCGACAATCCGGACGGGACATTGCATCTAAGGAGCAAATGCTAAAATGTGCAACGCCGTCGGCGAAACGGCTTCATGCCGTCCCGATACAATGAGCCGCGAGCGGGGCCGATTTCGACAGGCCGGCACAGATTTTTTCAAATTTCTAGGGTCAAATTAAAACAGCCGGCACGCCAGAAGGCGGCCGGCCGTAGAAGGCTGCATAGCAGACGCTCGACGCGAAGTCTTAGGCGGTAGCGGTGGTCTGGTCGTCGATGGCAGCGCCGCCGACGTGGGCCTTGATCGATTCAATGGCATGGAGGGCCGAAGCCTTCGCCTTATAGCCTTCGGAGGCAAACATGGTTTCGCCGTTCGAGGCCTTGAACCGGAAGCGGAATTCGCCAGCCTTGTCCTTGTAGACTTCAAATTTATACATGGTTCCCGTCTCCTAGAATCGCATCAGCGCGAGATGACGGGAAAAATCTAGCGCAACTTTAAAGCTATTTCCACCTGTTGTATTCGGCTTACGTTCGCCAATCCGTCTCTATTTGACGGCAAGCATGCGGCCTTCGATGCCGGCGTCGAATTGCAACCGCGCCAGCTTGGCGTAGATGCCGCCGTGCTGGATCAGGCTCTGATGCGTGCCTTCTTCGACGATGCGGCCTTGATCGAGGACCAGGATACGGTCGGCCTTCAGCACGGTCGCCAGGCGGTGGGCGATGACGAGGGTGGTGCGCGTTTCCATCAGACCATCCAGTGCCTTCTGAACCAGCGTCTCGCTCTCGGCGTCGAGTGCCGATGTCGCTTCGTCGAGCAGCAGGATCGGCGCATTCTTCAGGATGGCGCGGGCGATGGCGATACGCTGACGCTGGCCGCCGGAAAGGGTTATGCCGCGCTCGCCCACTTGCGTGTCGTAACCCTGGTCCAGGCGTGAGATGAAGTCATCCGCCTGAGCAGCCATCGCGGCAGCGCGAACCTCGTCGCGCATGGCTCCGGGGCGACCGAACGCGATGTTGTCATGGATCGAGGCAGCAAAAATCGTTGTGTCCTGCGGCACGATGGCGATGCGGCCACGCAAGGCATCGGGAGAGACGCGGCTGACATCGACGCCGTCGACCGCGACGCTACCCTGCTGCGGATCGTAGAAACGCAGGAGCAGCGAAAAGACCGTGCTCTTACCGGCACCGGAAGGGCCGACAATCGCCACCGTTTCGCCCGGCTTGACGGAAAGCGACAGGCCATGCAGCGCGGACTTTTCAGGCCGCGACGGATAGGAGAAATGCACATCGGAGAATTCCACCCGACCCTGCGGCGGATGGGGGAGGGGCCGCGGATCGGAGGGGGTAGCGATCGGCGAGACTTCAGCCAGAAGTTCGCCCAACCGGTCGGCTGCGCCGGCAGCTTGCGATAGCTCGCCCCAGACTTCCGACAGTGAACCGAGCGACGAGCCGGCGATAACGGAGTAAAGGAGGAACTGACCGAGCGTTCCTGCCGACATCGTACCGGCGAGCACATTCTGTGCCCCGACCCAGAGCACGGCGACGATGCTGCCGAAGACCATGGTGATGGCAAAGCCGGTCAGCAGCGAGCGGGATTTGATCGCGGCACGCGCAGCTTGATAGGCATCCTCGACCGCCGCGCCATAACGCTGCGCGGCGGCGGCTTCGCCGTTAAAGGCTTGTATGGTGCGGCTGGCGGCGATGGTTTCGTTGGCATAGGCCGACGCATTGGCCAGCGTATCCTGTGCGGCGCGCGAGCGCTTGCGCACCGAGCGACCGAAGCTGACGAGCGGCAGCACGATGATCGGAATGGCGATCAGCACGATGCTCGACAGCTTGGGGCTGGTGACGATCATCATGACCACGGCGCCGAGACAGAGGATGAGATTGCGCAGCGCCACCGAAGCCGTTGAGCCGACGGCGGACTTGATCTGCGTCGTGTCGGCCGTCAGCCGCGAAACGATTTCACCGGATTGATTGACATCGAAGAAGGAGGCCGACAGTCGCGTCACATGGTCGAAGACCTCGCGGCGCATATCCGAGACGATGCGCTCGCCAATGGTAATGACAAAATAATAGCGCAGCGCACTCGCGAGCGCGAGGATGACGGCCATGACCATGATCGCGGCGAAATAGCTGTCGATGAGACCGCGATCGGACTGATCGAAGCCGTGGTCGATCATGCGCCGGACGGCAAGCGGCAGGGCGAGAGAGGTGACGGCGGCAGCGACCAAGGCGATAAGCGCGCCCAACACCATGCTGCGATAACGCCTGAGATAGGGTGTCAGGCGCAGAAGCGGCCGAATGGATCTGCGTTTTTTGTCGTCTGCCTGGCCCGTCTCTGACAAGTCGTCTCCAATCCCCATATCAGCAAGGGACTTCGCGCTTTCGCCCCTTGTTATCCTTGCTGCCTTCATGTATAGGCACGCCATCTTAATTGGAAGCCGTGGCCTCAATCGGACTGCGGCTTCATTTATTCAATCGGTTCGGTTGCCGCAATGGCTTGCGACAAATGGACCCTGGCATGACAGGAAGATTGTTATGAAGGCCAACATCCATCCCGACTACCACACCATCAAGGTGGTCATGACCGACGGCACCGAATACGAAACCCGCTCGACCTGGGGTTCGGAAGGCGCTGTCATGAACCTCGAAATCGACAGCAAGTCTCATCCGGCTTGGACGGGCGGCAATCAGCAGCTCATGGACCGCGGCGGTCGCGTTTCCAAGTTCAACAAGCGCTTCGGCGGTCTCGGCATCTAATCGCTTCGCGATCTGGTGTTTTGAAAAGAGCCCGGTTTTGCCGGGCTTTTTTGTTGTCTTCGTGCGATGCCTTCTCTCGAGCGCGTCTCGTCGAGCATCTCAGACTGAACAAATAAAACCGGCCGTGCGAAACACGGCCGGTTTTATTTGTTAGCGGTAAGCTGTCGAAACTTAGTTATTTCCAAAAGCCGTCTGCAGCAGGGTGAGCTGCGCTTTGACGCTGTTCTGGTTGTCCGGGACAATCGGGGCTTCGGCCGGGCGATAGATTTCCCGGTCTAGCAAAGCGACGCGATTCTGAAGACGCAGGGACCGTTCGACGAGGTCACGGAAGGCTTCCGGCAGGTCGCTCCAGCCAGGTGCATTGCGGTCGACGTTGAAGCCGTCGAGGCGGACCTTGTTCTTTTCGGCCAATACCTGATCGCGCGACATTTCGCCGTTGTTGACGGCGCGCTGCAGCAGCAGCCACGAGGCCATCTGCATGAGGCGGGTGGTCAGGCGCATGGATTCGGCGGCATAAAGCACGGAGGCCATCCGCGGTAGAACCTTGGAAGCTGCGCGACCCTGGCCATCGAGATAAGCAGCGGTTTCCTCCACCAGCGACATGCCTTCGGAGTACAGCGTCCTGAACTGCGCTGATGAAGCTGCATGGCCAGCAAAGCTGATCGTGTTCAACCCAAGTTCCGACATCGAAGAAATCCCTGCCTAACGCAACACTTTTGTTCAGGAAAAGCCGGTCAAGTCCAGAAGAACTCTCGGCGCCCGTTCTTATGACTTCAAGATGGTGGTTTTAACTGAAATTCGCAAGGCGATTCTTAAGAAAGGGTTAATCTCCACAGTTTCCTCGGAAGCGCCGCATCGAGGCGAAAAAGAAGAGCCGCAGAAGCGGCTCTCAAGGTAAAACAGGGAGAAAAATCAGACCAATTCGCCAAGTGGAGGAACTGTCTGAGTCCAGAGCGAATCTGGATGGTCATAGTAATATGTCGTAAAGCTTAATATTCCGTTGAGCATGTCCCGATCTGTACTTCGATCGCACAAATTTAGCGCTGATGGCAGGCTCAGGAGCGGAACAGGCTTTCGGCGGCCTTGCGGCCGGATGCCTTGGTGGCGATCTCGGCTTCCAGCCGCGCGATCTCTGCCTGCATCAAGGCGATACGCGCCTTGAGTTCGTCGACGGAAAGCAGTGACAGGTCGCTGCCGATCTCATGGGCAGACGGCTTCTTGGGTCGGTCGTCGTCGAAAATGCTCATTTCGTCTCCTCCTGGTCACTTCTGGCTTGTCGCTCCCTGGCGCCCAAGTGCGCTAATTTACCGTCGTATCTTCCTTTTTAGAAGCGTCGCTGCGTGCCAGCGACAGGCTTTCCGGCGTGATCATCTGCGCATTCGCCGACGGCATCGTCGTATAGGCTTCGCGGTCGCCCGCGGGCTTGGCGGCGCGCTGACGGCTGCGGAAGATCGCATAGCTCGTGATCAGCACATGGGCCACCGCGGTGACGAAGAACAACGCATAGGGGCCGATGGACGTCATGACCGGACCGCCGAGCGTCGGACCTATGATCGTGCCGATGCCATAGAGCAGCAACAGGCCGCCCGAGACCTTGACGAAATCCTGAGGTGCCGCGAAGTCGTTGGCATGGGCAACCGCAATGGGATAGAGCGTGTTGGCGACTGCGCCATAGATCACCACCATGCTGATCAGGAAATAAGGATGGCCAGGCTGCAACAAAAAGATCAGAAGGCCGTCGATAGCGGCGATGGCGGCCATGCCGGCTAGCACATAGCGGCGGTCGATGCGGTCGGAAAGGCGGCCGGCCGGAAGCTGCATCACGGCGCCGGCGAAGATGGTCGTACTCATCATCAGCGCGATATTGCTGTCCGAGAGGCCGGCATTGGCGCCGAAGACCGCGCCAAGTGTGCCGTAGGCGCCGTTGGCGATGCCGACCAGGAGGATGCCGATGGAAGCGACCGGCGAATTGCGATAGAGCGCCTTTAGATCCAGGCTGACGGCTTTCAGCGGTTGCGGCGAAGCTGCGGTCGAGAGCGTCGTCGGCAGCATGGCGATGCAATAGCAGATGCCGCACCACATGAAGAGAATGGGGGTGTGGATGTCGGCGAAGGGGACCATCATTTGGCCCGCGACGGCGCCGATCAGCGTAATGCCGATATAGAGCGAGAAAATCGCGCCGCGGCTTTCGTTCGTTGCACGCTCGTTGAGCCAGCTTTCGATGATCATCGAGGTGCCGGCGGTGCAGAATCCGGTGACGGCGCGCAGCAACACCCACCAGACGGGGTTGACGATGATGCCGGTCAGAAGCGCGATGACGGCGATCACGGAGATGAAACCGGAAAAGGCGCGCACATGGCCGATGCGCCGGACCAGCTTCGGCGCCGTCAGGCAGCCGAGAACGAAGCCTGTCGCCCAGGTTGTGCCGAGCAGGCCGAGCGTCGTGGTGGCATAGCCCTCGGCTGTACCACGCACCGGTAGAAGCAGACTGTGCAGGCCATTGCCTGTGAAGAGGAAGAGCGTACCGAAAAGCAGGGCGAGAACGGGCAGGATATTTCTTTTCATGTTCCCCACTTTCATTCGGTTCGGCTTAAGGAACCGATAAGGCAGGAACGAGTCCTGCCAGTTTTCGCTATTGATTGTGCCCCGGATTGCCGTTATCGGCCTGTAGAAACAGTCTGTTGGCGCGGAAAAATGTCCGTCCTATGACGATTAGAGCATGATCGCGAAAGCTGCGCAGTGGTTTTTGTATGAGGCCATGCTCACACTTGCGCAAACGGAGAAAAATACCGTGACAAAAGTGATCGCGGTGCTGCTGTTGCTTGCCATGGCGGTGCAAATCATCAAGCCGCTCGGGCTGCCCGGCCTGAAAAGACGTGCCGATTTCTGGAAGATCGCCATCATAGCCTTCGCAGTCTGGACGATCGCGCTGGTCATAAACGAGACGATTTAAGGCGTTGCAGGCCAGGATTGTGGCTGTCCGGCGATCGTGGGCGGCGTCTTAAAGCAGGATCTCGCCGCGCATGACATGGATGCTGCTACCCGACAGCAAGACTTCGTTTACCGTTCCGGAAGATTTCCTGACTTCGACGCCGATGACGCTGCGTCTTCCCATCTCCACGCCCTGCTCGATGGTGATCTCCAGCTTCGCATCCTGCGCCGGCAACAGGGAGGTCAGATAGGCGCCAAGCGCGGCGGAGGCGCTGCCGGTCGCCGGGTCTTCCGTCACATTGTCCAGAGGCGCAAACATGCGGGCGCGGATATGCCACGGATTTTCGGCGGAGCGCACGTAGAGAAAGAGCGAAAAGCCGGTCTTGTCTTCCTTGTGCCGCTCGGCCGCTTCGGCAAAGACCGCAGCATTCGGCCGCGCTTTTGCGAGCGTTTCGAGGCTGTCCAGTTCCGCGAAGGCGAAGGGCAAGCCGACGGACGCGAAGGTCGGGGCATGCGTTGTCGTGCGGATCGATTGCGGAGCGATCTGCACGCAGCCGGCAATCAGCTCGGGGGCGATCGTTTCGCCGATAGTCAGCTCTCCCGGCGCACGTATGCTGGCGCCTGTGATGTCACCACCCTTGCGCGACAGCGTCACCTCAACCAGCCCGGCATCCTCTTCGAAGATCAGCCTGTCGCCTCCAGGCTTTCCAAAGATTTCCTGCTGTTGTCCGAGTACGAACGCGGTGCCGACATTGGGATGGCCGGCAAAGGGGATTTCGGCTGTGGGCGTGAAGATGCGCACGCGAGCGGTATGATCCGGGTTTTCCGGCGGCAGCACGAAGGTCGTTTCCGAATAGCCGAACTCGGTTGCGATCTTCCGCATGGCTTCACTGTTTAGGCCGCGAGCATCGGGGATGACGGCCAGCGGATTGCCGACGAAACGTTCCGATGTGAAGACGTCGACGGTGACATAAGCGACGGTGTTCATGGCGGCTCCGGAGCTTTGATAGAACTGCAAGGATTTAGCCGCGGCCGGGCGATGGCTTAAAGAGGGAACTTGTGCCGGTGACAAGTTCACCGCCGGATCATGCCTCATCCATCATTTAAATTGTTCATGAAGGCATTCGAGCGGCGTGATGGATTCCATCGATATGTGGGATTAGCTTTGTCTGTATAAAATCACATAGCTGGGATGAAGCGGGATCTAGGTCCGCGAAGTTGCCGGCAATTTGAAAAGACTTTCCATGCCTCTTCTTGACCCTAATGCAATTCATCCAATTACTCTGCCCGATGGCACCCTCTATCGCGATACCGTCTACTTGAAGAACGTAATCGACCATCCGCGCATGGAAATTGGCGAGTTCAGCTATTATACCCATTCTGGAAGGCCGGAAGATACTGCCCGGATACTGGCGCCTTATCTCGGTGGTAACGTTCGTGAGCGCCTGGTAATCGGCAAGTTTGTCCAGATTGCTCGGGGAAGCTACTTCATCACCAGTTCGGCTAACCATCCGATGACCGGCTTCACCACGTATCCATTTCGCATCTTTAAGCCTGAGACCTTCGGCTACACGGACCTGCCGGTGAAGGATACAATCGTCGGTCACGATGTCTGGATCGGTCATAACGCGGCCATAATGCCGGGCGTGCAGATTGGGGCGGGTGCGATTGTCGCCGCTGCTTCGGTCGTCTCACATCATGTACCGCCTTATGCAGTTGTTGGCGGGAATCCGGCGACTATCATTCGGATGCGTTATCCAAGTGATGTCATCAACGAACTTCTTGATATTGCTTGGTGGGATTGGCCGATAGACAAAATCGAAGCCAACTTAGCGTCTCTTAGTAGTGGTGACCTTGCCGCGCTCAAAATAGCTTGAGCGTACCGCATCTCCATATTTTGCGACAACGGCAATGAGTCGGAGGTTTTCATAGGTGGCATTTGCCACATGAGAGCCAGCTTATGAGCGTTCTGCCCGTTTTTATTGGGAAAGGATGACAACGCATCGACAAGATTAGAAAGCCGGATAAAGGCCCTCTAGGTGCACCTACCGCACAAAAGCAAAAAGCCCCGATCGCATCGCGATCAGGGCTTTCATCCGTTCGAAACATTGCCTTAAATCAAGCGGCCTTTTCGCTGTCCTTGGTCCAGCTACCCTTGGCGGCGAGGTAGTTCATTTCGGCGCGGTGAGCGAGGGCCCGCTGGCCGGCGGCGACGTTTTCTGCCTTGCCGCCCCACGCCTTCAATGAAGCGTCCTGCAGGGCGCGACCGTAGGAGAAGGTAACATGCCAGGGGAGGTCATAGCCGTTGATGGCGGAGAGATGCGCGGTTGCTTCTTCCGGCGTCTGGCCGCCGGAGAGGAAGGCGATGCCGGGAACGGCGGAGGGAACGGTTTCCTTCAATACCCTGACCGTGGCCTCGGCGACCAGTTCGACCGATGCCTTGCGCAGCTTCTTGCCGTCGATGACCATGCTCGGCTTCAGCACCATGCCTTCGAGCTTGATGCGAGCTTCGGCGAGCTCCTGGAAGACGATCTGAAGGGTCCAGCGGGTAACTTCCTCGCTGCGAGCGAGATCGTGCGTGCCGGGTTCGCCATCCATAAGCACTTCGGGCTCGACGATCGGTACGATCTTCGCCTGCTGGCAGAGCGCGGCGTAGCGGGCTAGCGCATGAGCATTGGCCTTGATCGAACCATGGGTCGGCAGCTTGTCGGAAACGGCGATTACGCCACGCCATTTCGCAAAGCGGGCGCCGGCATCGTAATATTTCGCCAGGCGGTCGGCGAGGCCGTCAAGGCCCTCCGTGACGGTTTCGGCCGGGAAGCCGGCCATCGGCTTGGCGCCCGTATCGACTTTGATGCCGGGAATAGCGCCGGCGGCGCGAATGATATCGACGAGTGGCGTGCCGTCGGCAGCCTTCTGGAAAAGGGTTTCCTCATAAAGGATGGTGCCGGAGATATACTTCTTCATCGCGTCCTCCGAACGGAAGAGCATTTCGCGATAGTCGCGCCGGCTCTCTTCGGTGGAAACAAGACCAATCGTGTCGAAGCGCTTCTTGATCGTCCCGGTGGACTCGTCAGCTGCCAGCAGGCCCTTGCCATCGGCAACCATCTTTGCGGCAATGTCTTCAAGTCGTTCGCTCATTTTTGTTCTCCAAGGCGATTTAGGTCTGCGATAGGAAAATATGGGTCGGCGATAACAGAAGTGTACAAAGAGGGAAATGGCCAGCTAATTTATTGAAACAATTGAATTTATTTCAACCTTTTGAAAATTCCGACTGGTATTTTAGCATCCTGTGGAAAGCTGCGAAAGTCCGGCTGTCGCAGCTCTCCTCATTGTGTCGAATGCCTACTTTTCGGCTTCGAGAACGGCGACGCCCGGCAGGACCTTGCCTTCCATCCATTCGAGGAAGGCGCCGCCTGCCGTCGAGACATAGCTGAATTCGTCGGCCACGCCGGCATGGTTCAACGCGGAAACGGTGTCGCCGCCGCCGGCAACAGACGTAAGCTTGCCGGCCTTGGTGCATTCGGCGGCATATTTGGCGGCTGCGACGGTGGCGGCATCGAAGGGCGTGATTTCAAAGGCGCCGAGCGGGCCATTCCAGACCAGCGTCGTGGCGCGGCCGATCCATGCCTTGACGGCCTCGACTGATTTCGGGCCGACGTCCAGAACCATGGCATCGGCCGGAATCGAGTCGATCGAAACGACTTCATTGTCTGCACCCGCCTTGAATTCGCGGGCGATAACGCCGTCTTCCGGCAGTACGATGGCGCAGCCTGACGTGGCGGCTTCGATCATGATCTGCTTGGCCGTATCGGCGAGGTCATGTTCACACAGCGACTTGCCGACATTGGTACCACGGGCGGCGAGGAAGGTGTTGGCCATGCCGCCGCCGATCACCAGCGCGTCGACCTTCTTTACCAGGTTCATCAAAAGGTCGATCTTGGTCGAGACCTTGGCGCCGCCCACGATGGCGACAACCGGGCGAGCCGGGCTGCCGAGGCCCTTTTCCAGCGCCTCAAGCTCGGCCTGCATGGTGCGGCCGGCATAAGCGGGGAGGTGCTTTGCAAGGCCTTCGGTCGACGCGTGTGCGCGGTGGGCGGCGGAGAAGGCGTCGTTGACATAGATATCGCCGAGATCGGCCATCGCCTTGGTGAAGGCTGCATCGTTCTTCTCCTCTTCCTTATGGAAGCGGGTGTTTTCGAGCAGCAGGATATCGCCGTTGTTCATCTTGGCGATAGCGTCGGCGGCGGGCGCATGGATGCAGTCTGACGCGAAGAGGACGGCGTGATCGAGCACTTCTTCGATCGCCGGAACGATGAGGGAGAGCGACAGATCCGGCGACGGGCCATCCTTCGGGCGGCCGAAATGGGCGAGCAGGATGACCTTGGCGCCTTTGCCGGACAATTCGAGTATCGTCGGCGCCACGCGCTCGATACGGGTCGTGTCGGTAACCTTGCCGTCCTTGACCGGCACATTAAGGTCGACGCGCACGAGCACGCGCTTGCCGGTGATGTCGGTGAGATCGTCGAGAGTCTTGAAGGTTGCCATGGGGAGGATCCAATATGGTTGGTGCCGCGAAGTGCGCCGACCATACTACGGATGATGCGAGACGCAAGGCGGTCAGGCGTCGTTTTTGCCGGTATTTGAATCGGTTGAAACGGCCTCTTCGGCGTGCTCGCGGCGCTTGCGCAAGAAGCCGCGGATGCCGTTCAGAATGTCGTGGAGATTGATGAAAATCGGTAGGACGGTTGCCGGTTCCAGCGCTTCCAGCGACATGCCGACCGATTGAATATGGTCGTTTTCATCGAGATCGCGTACGATCAGGATGATCTCGCCGAGACGCACACGGTCGGCATAATCGGCCTTGCCTCCAAGGCGGTGACGCATCAACTCGGCAATTGTCATACCTTTCTCGGCTTCGCTCAGAAGTCCTGGCCCATAGGCCGCATCGAGGTCGGCGGCGGGGCGCAGTGGCGAGATCGAGAAGGCGCCAAAGAAATCGGCGTCATCCGGATCGACCGGCGCGCGGCTGGCGAACAGTCGGTCGAGCAGCCGTGAATAGCTGGGAACGATGAAGAGATAGACGAGATCGTTTTCGCGCAGGCGGCCGGCATATTGGTAGCGCATCGACTTGCCATCACGCACGACGAGCGACGGCATCGCCCAGCGGGGAATGCGCTCGCCGCGCAGGACCGGGCTATCCTTGGCGACGCGATAGGAAAGTAGTTCATGGTTGACCGCGCCCGGCAGGTCGACCTCGACCTTATCGACCGCGCCCATGCGCGGCGGGACGATGAGACCGAGCCGACGCGCCATCGGCTTGATCGTCCAGCCTTGGACGAGAAGCGACACCAGCACGACGATGAAGGCGACATTGAAATAGGTTTTGCTGCTCTCGAGATTGCCGAGGATCGGCATGATGGAGAGCAGGATGGAGACCGCACCACGCAGGCCGACCCAGGCGACGAAACCGGTTTCCCGCTGTGTGTAATCGAAAGGCAGAAGGCAGAGCCAGACGGCGATCGGCCGGGCGATAAAGATCAAGAACAGCGCCAGCGCCACGGCGGGAATGGCGATCGCCGGAAATTGCGACGGGGTGGCGAGCAGGCCGAGGACGAGGAACATGATTATCTGCGCCAGCCACGTCATGCCGTCCTGAAAGCGCTTGATGCTCGCCGCGGCCGGCATTTTGCGATTGCCAGCGTAAATGCCGGCAACATAAACGGCAAGAAAGCCGCTGCCGCCAACGGCGCCGGTGAAGGAGAACACGAGGAGGGCGAGCGCCAGAACGAAGATCGGCGTCAGGCCGCGTTCGGTCTCCAGATGGCTGACGATCAGCACGATCATCATGCCGCCAAGCAGGCCGAAGATGACGCCAAGGCCCATTTGTTGGAGGAAGGCGGCGAGCATGACGAGATTGAGGCCATGATAGCCTTCGCCGCTTGCCAGCAATTCGACCAGCGCCAGCGTCAGGAAGATCGCCATCGGATCATTGGTGCCGGATTCGACTTCCAGCGTCGAACGCACCTTGTCGCGGATGTTGATGCCGCCAATGCGCAGCAGGAAGAAGACGGCGGCCGCGTCTGTCGACGCGACGATCGAGCCGAGGAGCAGACCCTGCAGCCAGGTAAAGCCAAGGAGCCAGGCGGCGGCGACGCCAAAGAGCGCTGCCGTGACAAGAACGCCGGTGGACGCGAGCGCCAAAGCCGGTGCGGCGGCCAGTTTGAAGGCCTGAATTGGCGTCCCGTATCCGGAATCGAAAAGGATGATGGCGAGGGCGAGCGAGCCGAGAATATAGGCAACATAATTGTTGCTGAATTGGATGCCGAGCCCGTCCGTACCGGCCATCAACCCGATCATCAGAAAGAGCAGCAGGAGTGGTGCGCCGAAGCGGAAAGCCAGCAGGCTCGAGAAAGCCGCCATCAAAATCAGGAGCGTGCAAACCAGCACAACGACGTAAAATGCCTCCACTCCTTCTTCCCCTTTCTCGCGTATCTTTGCCCGGATCGAAAGCCTGGTTCCTTCGCAATTCCCCTGTCATTCACCATGCTGCCGCGCGCATTAAATTAGTAAATACAAATATTGTTCGGAGAGGGCGTTGCAATTGATGCCCGCTCCGATGAATGCGACTTCATAGTGTGATGCGTTCGCCAGAACGGCGAAACGGCCCCCGAATGCCCTGGGAGAATTCCTATAAGAAATTTATTTGTGAATCTGGACGATAGCAGGGCAGGAAGAGGAAAGATTCTGGCGGAGCGGCGGAATAATTCGGGCTGTGCGCCGTCCGTTGGTTCAAGCCGGCGGAACGCCAAATGTGCCTTGCCGTCAGAAAGCGACGCAAGGCGCGGCCATCGGTGGTTTCGATCGAGAAGGAGAGAACCGGACCCGGTCGGCCGCGCAGTCGATGCGGTAGAAGGCGCCCTAGGGCGAGCCGCCGCGGTCAGCGATGGCGATGCCACTGGCGCGAATGGCCGCGCCTGTGGCAATTTCGATGGAGCGATCGTCAAAAGCTCCAGCCCGTCTCCTTCCATGGACGCCAGCGAACCGTGGTCGGAAGGAGCGGGCGGAAGCCGTGATCAGATCAGCTTCGCGAAAGCGACGGCCGTGTCGGCCATACGGCTGGAGAAGCCCCATTCGTTGTCGTACCAGGACAGCACGCGCACGAAGTTGCCTTCCATGACCTTGGTCTGGTCGGTTGCGAAGATCGACGAGTGGCTGTCATGGTTGAAGTCGCGGGAAACCAGCGGCTCGTCGGTGTAGCCGAGGATACCCTTCAGCTTACCGTTCGATGCAGCCTTGATGGCTTCGTTGATTTCGCCGACCGTCGTTGCCTTCTTGGACACGAACTTGAAGTCGACAACCGAGACGTTCGGGGTCGGAACGCGGATCGACGTGCCGTCGAGCTTGCCCTTCAGGTGCGGCAGAACGAGACCAACGGCCTTTGCTGCGCCCGTCGAGGTCGGGATCATGGACAGGGCTGCGGCGCGGGCGCGGTACAGGTCCTTGTGCATGGTGTCGAGCGTCGGCTGGTCGCCGGTGTAGGAGTGGATGGTCGTCATGAAGCCGTGGTCGATGCCGACGGCGTCGTCGAGAACCTTGACGACCGGCACCAGGCAGTTCGTGGTGCAGGAAGCGTTGGAGATGACCATGTGCTCCCTGGTGAGCTGGTCGTGGTTGACGCCGAAAACGACGGTCAGGTCGGCACCGTCAGCAGGAGCCGAAACGATGACGCGCTTGGCACCGGCCGTCAGGTGAGCGGCGGCCTTGTCGCGGGCCGTGAAGATGCCTGTGCATTCCATGGCGATGTCGACACCGAGTTCCCGGTGCGGCAGCGTTGCCGGATCCTTGATCGCCGTGACCTTGATCGGCTTGCCGCCGCCGACGATGATCGTGTCGCCTTCGACCTTCACTTCCGCCGGGAACTTGCCGTGGATCGAATCGTAACGCAGCAGGTGGGCATTGGTCTCGACCGGGCCGAGGTCATTGATGGCGACGACTTCGATGTCGGTGCGGCCGGATTCGACGATCGCGCGCAGAACGTTGCGGCCGATGCGGCCAAAACCGTTGATGGCTACTTTTACAGTCATGGTGTTCACTCCCTTTCACTCAGGGTCTTTATCTATTGGATTTGAGAGCGCTTGTCAGCGCCCTCAGGAAAGCTTTGCCTCAGCGGCGGCAACAACGGCGTCAGCCGTAATGCCGAAGTGCTTGTAGACGTCCTTGTACGGAGCGGAAGCGCCGAAGCCCTTCATGCCGATGAAGGCGCCCTCTGGTCCGATGAAGGCATCCCAGCCTTCGCGAACGGCAGCTTCGACGGCGATCTTGACCGGGGAGTTGCCAATGACTTCCTTGCGATAGGCTTCCGGCTGCTCGAAGAAGAGTTCGGTGCAGGGAACGGAGACAACGCGGGTGGAAATGCCCTTGCCTTCCAGCGCCGCGCGGGCGGCGACGGCGATTTCAACTTCGGAACCCGAAGCGAAGATCGTCACCTTGGCGTCGGCGTTGCCGGCGAGCGTGTAGGCGCCCTGTTCGCACAGGTTCTTCTCGCTGTATTCGGTGCGCGCGGCAGTCAGGTTCTGGCGGGTCAGCGCGAGGCCGGACGGACGATTGTGCGTTTTGACCGCGATCTGCCAGCATTCCGCGGTTTCCGTGGCGTCAGCCGGACGGAACAACTGGAAGTTCGGAATGGCGCGCAGGCCCGCGATCTGCTCGACGGGCTGGTGCGTCGGGCCGTCTTCGCCGACGCCGATAGAATCGTGCGTCAGAACATGGATGGCGCGGATGCCCATCAATGCAGCGAGACGGAGCGGCGGACGGCAATAATCCGTGAAGATCAGGAAGCCGCCGGAATAGGGGATTAGACCGCCGTGCAGCGCGATGCCGTTCATGGCCGAGGCCATGCCATGCTCGCGAATGCCCCAATGGACGTAACGGCCGGAGAAATCGGTCGGGGTGATCGACTTCATCTGGCTAGTCTTGGTGTTGTTCGACGGCGTCAGGTCGGCCGAGCCGCCGACGATTTCCGGCACGAAGCCGTTGATGACCTCGAGCGCGTCTTCCGAAGCCTTGCGGGTTGCGACCGTCGGCTTGGTTTCGGCGAGCTTCTTCTTGTATTCGCTGATCGCGGCGTCGAAGCCGGCCGGCAGTTCGCCGGAGAAGCGCCGATTGAACTCGGCCTTCTTGACGGGCTCGGCAGCAGCGAGGCGGCCTTCCCAATCGGTTCGGATAGAGACCGAGCGCTCACCGGCGGCACGCCATTCGCCGAGGATATCGTTCGGGACGACGAAGGGCTCGTAGGGCCAGTTCAGGGCGACACGGGTTGCGGCGATTTCCTCGGCGCCGAGCGGCGAGCCGTGAACCTTGTGGGTGCCCTGCTTGTTCGGAGCGCCGAAGCCGATGATGGTCTTGCAGGCGATCAGGGTCGGGCGGTCGGACTTTTGCGCGGCCTCGATGGCGTCGGCGATGGCGGCCTGGTCGTGACCGTCGACTTCGATCGTGTTCCAGTGAACGGCCTTGAAGCGGGCGACCTGGTCGGTTGAATCCGAGAGCGAGATGGCACCGTCGATGGTGATCGAGTTGTTGTCCCAGAAGAGGATCAGCTTGTTGAGCTTGAGATGGCCGGCGAGGGCGATCGCTTCGTGGCTGATGCCTTCCATCAGGCAGCCGTCGCCGCACATGACGTAAGTATAGTGATCCATCAAATCAGCGCCGAATTCTTCACGCAGCTTGCGCTCGGCGATCGCCATGCCGACCGAGTTGGCAATGCCCTGGCCCAGCGGGCCGGTGGTGGTTTCGATGCCGGTAGCATGACCATATTCCGGGTGCCCGGCAGTCTTGGAGCCGAGCTGACGGAAATGCGCGAGGTCATCGGCCGTCATGTCGGGATAGCCGGTCAAATACAGCACCGAATAGAGCAGCATGGAGCCATGGCCGGCCGACAGCACGAAGCGGTCGCGGTTCGGCCAATGGGGGTTCTTCGGGTCGAAGCGCAGATATTTGCTAAAGAGAACAGTGGCGACATCCGCCATCCCCATCGGCAGACCGGGGTGACCGGAATTGGCCTTCTCGACAGCATCCATGGCAAGGAAACGGATCGCATTCGCCATCCGGTCGTGTTGTTCGCGAGAGATCATGGGTTTTTCCGCAATGTTCCGGGTTCGGGGGATGGCCGCACGCTTGGGAGGCAGGACCACCGGTTGAAAGGCGACCGAAACGGAGAAGTCCTTATAACTCCGTTTTAGCGCTGCCTCAGGCGGCTGAGACATAGCAGTTGGGGCGAGCAAGTCAATAAATCCGCAGGCCGATCAGGGGGTGGTGCGGCAATTTTTTAACATTTGCCTGCTGACTTGTACAAAAGACGACAATGGCAAGACAAAGCTTGGATAAACCGCAAAGGCGACCTTCATCCACAGATTAGGCCCCCTGTCGCATGACAGCCTTTATTGACGTGCAGTTGCTGAGTTGAATATTGTTGCGAAATCAGACAAGTGGCCGGATGTTTTGATTCGGGCCTTGCGCGGGGAATCGAAAGGCATGACACCTTCAGGCAAAACGGTGGATGTGGCGCTCTCTCAGTTGCGCCAGGCGCTTTCGACTTTGGAGAGTGCTGTCGACGGGCGGTTCGAACGTGAACGGGCGCAAAGCGATGTCGAAGGCGAGGTTCGCC
The DNA here is from genome assembly GCF_030272705.1 of Rhizobium mayense. Lineage (GTDB taxonomy): Bacteria > Pseudomonadota > Alphaproteobacteria > Rhizobiales > Rhizobiaceae > Rhizobium > Rhizobium mayense. The sequence goes on from NZ_JARFYM010000017.1 coordinate 25,762, forward strand.
GGGTGCATGCCGATCGCTCGCGGCTCGCTCAGGAGCTCGATCAGGCCGAGTTTCGTGCGAACCGGCTCGAAGAAGTCAATCGCGAAGTGTCGCGTCGGCTTGTGACGGCGATGGAAACCATAAGAGCCGTGCTCGACCGCTGACCCTTTGGGACGCAGCCGTCGCGATTAGCGGCAATGATCGGAAAGTCTGATGGCACAGGTAACGGTAACGATCGACGGCAAAGCCTATCGCATGGCCTGCGAAGAGGGGCAGGAGGCCCATCTGACGGATCTCGCCACCCGCTTTGATCGCTATGTCGCGCATCTAAAGGGTCAGTTCGGCGAAATCGGTGATCTGCGCGTCACCGTTATGGCCGGCATCATGATCATGGACGAGGTGGCGGAGCTGACGCGTCGTGTCTCGGGGCTGGAAGCCGAACTCGAAAACTTGCGCAGCAACCATGACACCGTGGCCGCTGCCAACGCCCGCAGCGAAGAAACGCTGGCCACCGTCATCGACGAAGTGACGATGCGCATACGCGGCATTACCGAGAAGCTGACCATTCGTCCGAGCGGCGAGCCGAACTGAGGCGTTCTTTTATTTCTCGGAGTGGACTTGGCACCCTCTGGTGCTGGCTGAAAATCCCCTTTATATAGAAGGCGCGGTCTGCGCTTCCCGACAGGAACCACAATCCCTGGGGCCATACTCGATCCAAAGGGAGCTGTCCCTGACCAGGCTCGTGGGCCTGGACACACGGTGCCCACCTACGTTTGTAGGCGCCCAGGATCGTAAACATCCATCGGTCGTCGTGGATCGCTCTTCCTTTCTCGATCTTGGAAAGAAAGGCAGCGTCGCGGGATTCTGATTGCCCCGCTAACGCCGTTCCGCCTCCTCTTAACGCTTTGCTCCCAGATACGCGCCACGCTCGAATTCGGAGCGATTGGCGGCGCTGCGCAGGCGCAGGAGATCCTTACGGGCGATGAGGCCGACGAGAACGCTGGTCCGCTCATCGACGACGGGGATGCGTCCGGTATCGGCCTGGATCATGATATCGGCGACGCGGCCGACCGTATCTTCCGGATGGGCGAGCGGGATCGAGGTGTCCGAGGCCAAATCATAGAGCGTCTGGCCGGCGAGATCGGGGTCCTTCTGCCAACGCAGCGCATCCGCGCGTGAGATCATGCCGACCAAACGGCCATCAGTCTCGATAACGGGATAGTAGCGATGGGCATCCGGCCGCTCGGTCAATTGCGCCAATGCCTCTGTGACCGGCATGGCGGCGGGCAGCGTGTCCACCTTCGCGATCATGATATCGGCGGCGCGGGTCAATTCGAACGGATCGATGCCGTATTCGCGGGTGATGTGCTGACCGCGGCGGGCGATCTTTTCCGTCAGGATCGAGCGCTTCAACAGCAACACGGTAACCGCGTAGGCTGCCACGGTGGCGGCAAGCAGCGGCACGAGCGCATGCATGTCGCCTGTCAATTCGATGGCGAAGAAGGTGCCGGTCAGCGGCGCGCGCATCGTGCCGCCCATCATCGCGGCCATGCCGAGCAGCGCCCAGAAGCCGGGATCTCCGGGCAGAACGAGGCCGATAAGCCAGCCGAGCGTGCCGCCGAGGATGAGAAGCGGTGCAAGTACGCCGCCCGACGTTCCCGATGACAGTGCAACCAGCCAGATGCCGGCCTTGACCAGGAGTATTGCGAGTACGGCACCTGCGACGATATGGTTGTTCAGCAGGTCGGCGATGATGTCATAGCCGACGCCGAGCGCGCGTGGCTCGATCAATCCGCCGAGACCGACGACGAGGCCGCCGAGGGCGGGCCACCACATCCAATGAACAGGCAGTTTCTCGAAGGCGTCTTCGATGCGGTAAAGCAGCGTCGTCAAGAGGCCGGATTGCAGGCCGGACACGATGCCGAGGCCGGCTGCCAGCAGGATGCTCCACCAGCTCAGCTGCATGTCGAAATGCGCCGGGAAGAGCGGCCCGCTGCCGATCAGGAACGGTCGCCAAGTAATCGAGACGCAAGAAGCGATCACGACCGGAATGAAGCTGCGCGGCTTCCATTCGAACAGCAGCAGTTCGACCGCCAGCATGACGGCGGCGATGGGCGAGCCGAAGATCGCGGTCATGCCGGCGGCAGCGCCCGCGACCAGCAGGGTTTTGCGCTCGGCGGCACTGAGATGGAAGAATTGGGCGAACAGCGAGCCGATGGCGCCGCCGGTCATGATGATCGGTCCTTCCGCACCGAACGGGCCGCCGGTCCCGATCGAGATGGCGGAGGAGAGCGGCTTCAGGACTGCCACTTTCGGCGACATGCGGCTGCCGCCGATCAGGATCGCTTCGATCGCCTCCGGAATGCCGTGGCCGCGGATCTTTTCCGAACCGTAGCGTGCCATGAGGCCGATCACGATGCCGCCGATGATGGGAGCGGCGACCATCCACGGCGAGCGCGCAACGGTGCCCAGCGACAGCGGCTCGACGCTGATCTTGAACAACCAGACGGCGTTGGTGACCAGTGCGATGAGGTTGATCAGCATCCACGCGGACAGGGCGCCACCGGTGCCGACGACCAGGGCCATGGCCGCAAGCACCAGAACGCGCTTGTCGGTGGTAAAATCTCCGTTGTCTTTCCGTGAAGCGCCGCCTGAGAAATCATGGGCGTGCCGATGATGTGCATTCATATCCTGCATGGAGTGCTTTCTGTGCTAAAGCGCGGGGCAAGTGGCCGGGATCGCGTTGCACTGGCAATTATATCGTAATGCGATATAAATCAACGGCCAAAAACAACGAAAACAAAATGTGTTTATGAGGACGATGAGAGTGGCGCGAGATTTGGATAAAACGCTATCGCAGGCGGACTACGAGGCTTTGGCGACACTGCGCTACACGCTCCGGAAATTCATGGATTTCAGCACCTCCGCTGCCCATAACGAGGGATTGCCGCCGCAGCAGCATCAGGCGCTGCTGGCGATCAAGGGTAATCCGCAAGGCGAGGCGATAACCATCGGCATGCTGGCGGAACGCCTGCTGATCGCGCCGCATACGGCAACCGAACTGGTCGGCCGCTTGATCGACGCCGACTATGTCACCCGTCATCCCGATCCGGCCGACAAGCGCCGCCAAACGCTGCGTCTGACGGAAAAATCCGAGGATATTCTGCGCCGGCTCAGTGCGATCCATCTCCGGGAGATCCGGGATATGGCGCCGGAGTTGATCGATATCCTGACGCATCTGCAGGCTGACGTTGGCGGCAAGTGAAGGCCATTACCGGGGCTGACCGGCAATGGCGCGTTGCGGGTTATAGGCCGAGCCGAATGCCGCCGTCACAGATCAGCGTATGGCCGCTGGTGAAGCTGTTGCCAATCAGGAAGCCGATCGCATCGGCAATCTCTTCCGGGCGGCCGATCCGTCCGATCGGGGTGCGGGCGGCGAGGCTGGCAAAGGCCGGCGCCTTCTGTTCTTCGCCGAGGAAATCCCACCACGGCGTGTCGACGACGCCGGGCGAAACGCAGTTCACGCGGACGGGCTTGAGTTCCACGGCAAGGATAGGCGCAAGCGCTGCTATTGCGGCGTTGACGGCTCCAAGTCCCGCTGTTCCCGGCAAGGCGGCCTGTGCCGAAACGGCGGAGACGAAAGTGATGCTGCCCTCCTTCGAGAGATAGGGAAGACTGGCCTGGGCGCAGCCAAAATGGGCCATCGTCTTCTGCTCGAAGCCTTTCTTGACATCGGTGAGATCGACGGAAGCGAAGGGGCCGCCGCCATTGCCGCCGCCCAGTGCCAGAACGAGATGATCGAATGGGCCGATCGTCTCGAAAGCTTTGGCAAGGCCGGTGAGGTTGGCGGCGTCCATGGCGATCGTGGCGACTTCGCCGGTAAGGCTTTGTGCCGCCGCCTTCAGCTTTGCCTCATCGCGACCTGTGATCGTTACCCGATATCCTTTTTCGAGAAGATGAGCAGCACTCGCAAGGCCAATGCCTGACGAGCCGCCAATGATGACGACGTGTTGGGACGACATGATTTGTCTCCATTTTTGTTGGATGGTTGATGAGGGGATACCAGTCCGCGTTCAGGCGAGGCCGGCGAGGTCATGGCTGAGGACGCGCAGCCGCTTGCGCGCGGCCGTGTCATAGGCCTGGGTATTGGCGCGGGAAGGGCGCTGCCCGTCGTAATAGAGGCCGGTCTGTCCTTCGAGCTTGGCGCTTACAGCCAGGTTGAGGATGGCGTCTGCGCCCTCGTCGACGGTGCTCATGGGTGCCACGCCTGCCTGGCGCACCATAGTGGTGTCCATGTAGGTTGCAGGGTGCAGGCAGTTGACGGTAACGCCGGTATCAGCCAGTTCCTCGGCGAGATCGAACGTGAACATGATCTGTGCCAGCTTGCTCTGGCAATAGGCGCCTACGCCGCTATAGCCGTGGGTCAACATGACATCGGAGAAGTCGATCGGTTGCTGACCGACAGAGGAAACGTTGATGATACGGGCGGGACTGCTCGCTTTCAACAGCGGCAGCAGGCGGCGGGTGAGCAGGAAGCCGGCAAGATAGTTCACCGCAAAGCGCAGTTCATGCCCGTCGCGGCTGACCTGGCGCCCGGCGTCACGACCGCCGGTGCCGATGCCGGCATTGTTGATCAGAATGTCGAGGCGATCATGATCTCGCTCGATCGTATCGGCGAGCGCACCGACCTCGTCGAGCGATGAAAGATCGGCGGGATAAAAGATCGCCTTCCCGCCCGCGTCATAAATGCCGGACAGCAGGCTCTCGGCGCGCGCGTGGTCGCGCCCGTGCACCAGCACCGTCGCACCCCATGCGGCGAGCCTTTCGGCAACCCGGCGGCCGACGCCATCGGTCGAGCCGGTGATCAGGATCGTCTTCTCGCTCATGTCCATGGCAATCACCTCCATTTGGTCCATGGAAGGATATTTGGCAGTTTCAGAAAACGACAAACAGTTCCGGCTTTATCCTAGTATTGATCCTGCTATGATAAGCGATGACCATCAATCAGAATCAAACCATTCTCGAAGCCAGGCGCCGAGAGTTCGGCGCTTTCCTGCGGTCTCGCCGCGAGAAGCTGACGCCGGCAAGCGTGGGACTGCCGGAAGGATTTCGGCGGCGGACGCCCGGCTTGCGGCGCGAGGAAGTGGCACTTCTCGCTGGTGTCGGGGCTACCTGGTACACCTGGCTCGAGCAGGGGCGGGATGTGCGTGCTTCGGCGGAGGTGCTGTCGGCGCTGGCGGACGCGTTGCGGCTCGATCCCGCCGAACGACGGCATCTCTTCACCCTGAGCGATCGGCCATCGACGGAAATCCCGTCGCGCGGGCCGGAAGAGGTGCCGGAATCGCTCAGACGGATGCTTGCGAGCCTCACCGGCCAACCCGCCTATGTGCTCGGCCGGCGCTGGGATGTGCTTGCCTGGAATTCGGCGGCGGTGGCTCTTTTCGGCGATTACGGCTTGCTCCAGGGCGATGCGCGCAACACCGTCCATCGGGTCTTCACCGATCCCGCTCATCGCGAGTTATTGGTCGATTGGGAGATCGTGGCGGCGAATTCGCTCGCCATGTTCCGTGCCGATAGCGCCCGCTATGCCGGCGATCCCGATTTCGAGCGGCTGATCGCGACGTTGACGCAGGCAAGTCCGGAATTTCGGGCCTGGTGGCCGAGACAGGAAGTGCTGCGGCCGCTCGCCGGCTACAAGCGCTTGCGCCATCCCCAAGGCGGTCTGATGACGTTCGAATATACCGCGCTTGCGGTCATCGACCGGCCGGATATGAAGCTGGTCGTCTATACGCCCCTGGAGGAGGACGGAACCGGCGAGAAACTGAAAGCACTGTTGAGCCAGAGCGCGAAAAGCTAGTCGCGCGGTCATCGGACTGCTCCTGCAACTTCAGCCTTCGAGATCGCTCTTCAGTCGGTCAAGGATCGACAATGCATGGCCGGCGTATGCGCTGATCCAGCGGTCGTGAATCTGCTTGATCGGCAGGCTGTTGAGATGGTTCCAGCGCTCCCGGCCTTCTTTCTTGGCGATCACCAGGTCGGCCTCCTCCAGCACCTTCAGATGCTGCATCACCGTGCAACGGTCCATATCCGCAAAGGTCTCGCAGAGCATGCCGGTCGTTCTCGGGGCTTCCTTGAGCATGTCGAGGATTTCGCGCCGGCGGCGATGCGCCAGGGCTTTGAAAATGAGGTCGCTATCCGATTCGCTTGACATGTTATGTTTTTATAACATAATTCTTTCGGTCGCAATGGAAATGCAACCGCAATCGGAAAGCGGAGGAGTAGTCATGACGTTGAATGTTCGCATTTCGGGACGCATCGGCCGCAAGGTGGCTGAGGTCTTCGACGCCGTCGTCAATCCGAAGAAGCTATCGAGCTATTTCACCACCGTCGGCGGCGCCAGCGCGCCGCTGGTGGCGGGGACGACCGTGACCTGGTGGAAGAATGCGCCAGTCGAGGTCAATGAGGTGGAAACCGACCGGCGCATCGTCTTTCATTGGGACGGAGGCACCGGCGAAGACGGTACGCGCTACAGGACGAAGGTGGAGATGACGTTTGAAGCGCTGGACGACGGCGGCACCATGGTGACGATCGAGGAAACCGGCTGGCGCGAGGACGCGGCCGGCCGCCGCGGCACCTATCTCAATTGCGAGGGCTGGATGCAGATGCTCTGCTGCATGAAGGCATTCGTCGAATACGGCATCAATTTGCGCGAGGGATTCTACCTTAGCGAAATGCGCGGCGTGCCCGCGGAAGCACCGGACCAGTGACAGGACAGGCTGTGCTCATGCGCCGCCGGTCACGACGGTCGGACATTCTTCTCGGCGGCGCGTTGCCGCCCAGAAGATCAATGCCAGCGCGCTGACGCCGGCGCCGAGCATGCAGACGCCGGGCCATCCTGCATAACCATAGACGGTCGTCGAGGCGATTGCGCCTGTCGCACTTCCGGCCGAATAGAACACCATGTAGCCCGCGACGAGCCGGCTGCGCGCTTCCGGGCGCTGCGCAAAAATCATGCTCTGATTGGTGACGTGAACCGCCTGGATTGCCAGATCCAAAGCCACGATGCCGATGATCGCCGGCCAGATCGACCACTGCATTAGGGCGATCGGCAGCCACGCGACCAGCATCAAAGCAAGGGCCAGGCCGCTGATGCGCTCGCCAAGCCCGCGGTCGGCGAGCCGCCCCGCGCCGCTTGCCGCGATAGCCCCGGCCATGCCTGCAAGGCCGAAAAGCCCGATTTCCGTGTGACTGAGAGAAAGAGGCGCGGCGCTCAACGGCAGAACCATGGCGGTCCAGAAGATGCTGAAAGTCATGAAGATCAAGAGCGCCAGAACAGCGCGTACGCGAAGAAGCGGCTCGCGGACAAACAGCAGCGGTATCGACCATAACAGCTTTGCATAGGAATGCGGCGCCTCCTCGCGGGAATGTCGCGGCAGCGACCAGGCAAGCAATGCCGTCATCGATAGCGTCAAAGCTGCCAAGGTCAAATAGACCAGCCGCCAGCCGCCGATATCGGCAAGCACACCAGAAACGAAGCGCGCGAGCAAGATGCCGATCACTACGCCGCTCGTCACGGTGCCCACGGTCCTTCCGCGGTGGGCGGGATCAGCCAGCGTCGCGGTCAGGGCGACCAGACTTTGCACGACGACGGCCAGCAGGCCGACAGCCGCCATCCCCATGAGCAGGACTACAAAGTCTGACGCAGATGCAACGATTGCCAAGGCTATTGCAGAGAGCGCTGACTGACCAAGGATCAGACGGCGGCGATCGATGCTGTCGCCCAGCGGAACAAGGAAAATGAGGCCGAGTGCATAGCCGATCTGCGTCACCGTCACGACGATACCGATCGATCCGGCATCGACACCGAAATCGCTGGCCATGGCATCCAGCAATGGCTGAGCGACGTAGACGCTCGCGACGCTGAGACCGCAGGCGATGGAAAAAAGCAGTGTGATGGCCGGTGTCAGCCCCTTTTCGGTGCTTGTGTTGATCTCCGTCTCCGGGACCATCCTGTCCTTGTTAGTGCTGCCATTTTCGCCCATGCGGCGCCCCATCACCTATTCTGGTTCTACAATAGGACCAGTTGCGGAGGCGCTTGTCTAGTCCTATGTTCGAACTAGAAGTGGATCGGAAGCGAGATGGAGGAACCCTTGGTCAAACGGACCAGTTTGAAGGCGGCGGATTGTCCGGTTGCGCGGGCGTTGGATGCGATCGGCGACTGGTGGTCGCTTCTGATTGTCCGTGACGCCCTCGACGGCATGCGGCGTTTCGGGGAGTTTCAGAAGAGCCTGGGCGTGGCCAAGGGCATCTTGTCGGCCCGCCTGCATAGTTTGGTGGATGTCGGCGTGCTGGAACTCGTTCCGGCGTCGGACGGAAGTGCCTATCAGGAATACCGGTTGACCGAGAAAGGGCGCGGCCTTTTTCATGTCGTGGTGGGGCTACGGCAATGGGGGGAGGCACACCTGTTTTCGCTCGAAGAAGCCCACTCGGAACTGGTGGACATCGACAATCGGGAACCTGTCGAAAAACTCGAACTGCGTTCGGGAAAGGGACGTTTACTCGCTTGGGAAGATACGATCGTTCAAAAGGTACATCCTGACGGAGAACTGCGTTGATGGCAGGCCACACTGTTCACTTTTCTGTGTGGATAAGCTCAAATTCGGGATGAATGACAAATTCCTTTAAATAATAACAGATTCATTGCTGGCGGAACGAGTCCTGCGCCAAAATTGCCCAAATTCAGAATGATGGGAGCGCTCGAGAAAAGAGCCCGTCGAAAGAAGTGCTGGCGGTAACACAGAGATGCAAGATTCGCGTTACTGCACATCCGACTTAACGGGACCGGCGAAAGCCAATTCAAAACAGGTAGAGCATGTCGACTCCAATCGATCTGAAAAAAGCCGATGAGGACCTGGAGGCGCGCGGCGGTATAAGCGGTTTCCTGAACCGCAATCGCACGCTGATCGTCGCTATCCTCACCGTCGCGGTCTTCTGTATCGCCGCCTATGCGATCTTCGATCTGACGAACGAAGTGCGCTATGACGATGTCGTGCACGCGCTGGCGACGACGAAAATCTCGTCAATCCTGCTCGCCCTGTTTTTCACGGGTCTCAGCTTCTTCTCACTGATCTTCTACGATCAGAACGCGCTGGAATATATCGGCAAGCGCGTACCGTTTCCGCATGTGGCGTTGACCTCCTTCAGCGCCTATGCGGTCGGCAATACGGCCGGCTTTGGCGCGCTCAGTGCCGGCGCCATCCGCTATCGCGCCTATACCCGACTCGGCTTGTCGCCGGACGACATTACCCGCGTCATCGCCTTCGTAACGCTTGCTTTCGGTCTTGGCCTTGCCGCCGTCGGCTCCATTGCGCTGATGATCATTGCCGATGAGATCGGCCCGCTGATCGAGGTCGACGGCCTGTGGCTGCGTCTGGTAGCGGGCGCCATTCTCGCGGCCCTGGCCATCGTAATTGTCATCGGCCGCAACGGCCGCGAGGTCCGGATCGGGCCGATCGCCATTCGCCTGCCGGATTCGCGCACATGGTCGCGGCAATTCCTGGTAACCGCGCTCGACATCGCCGCCTCGGCATCGGTACTCTATGTGCTGCTGCCGGATTCGGCCATCGGCTGGCCGGGCTTCTTCGCCATCTACGCCATCGCTGTCGGTCTCGGCGTGCTCAGCCACGTGCCGGCCGGTTTCGGCGTCTTCGAGACGATCATCATCGCGTGGCTCGGTAGCTCGGTGAATGCCGACGCGGTTCTCGGTTCGCTGGTTCTTTACCGTGTCATCTATAACGTCATCCCGCTGGCGATCGCGATCCTCGCGATCTCGGTGGCGGAGCTGCGTCGTTTCGTCGACCATCCGGCCGCCTCCAGCATGCGGCGTATCGGCGGTCGTCTGATGCCACAGTTGCTGTCGACCTTCGCGCTGCTGCTTGGCATGATGCTGGTGTTCTCGAGTGTGACGCCGACGCCGGACAGGAACCTCGAATTCCTGTCCGACTATCTGCCTCTGCCCCTCATCGAAGGGGCGCATTTTCTCTCCAGTCTTCTCGGCCTGGCGATGATCGTTGCTGCCCGTGGACTCGGCCAACGTCTGGATGGCGCCTGGTGGGTTTCGATTGCCTCGGCGATTTTCGCGTTGCTGTTCTCGCTGCTGAAGGCCATCGCCATTGTCGAGGCCGCGCTGCTCGGCTTCCACGTTTTCGGCCTCGTCGTTAGCCGCCGACTGTTCACTCGCCCGGCATCGCTGCTCAATCAAACCCTGACGGGGGGGTGGTTGACGGCAATCGCGGTCATCTGCATCGGCGCCGTCGTCATCCTGTTTTTCGTCTATCGTGACGTCGAATACAGTAACCAACTCTGGTGGCAGTTCGAATTTACCGAGGAAGCGCCACGCGGGCTTCGCGCCGTGCTCGGCATTTCCATTGTCTCGTCGGCGATCGCGATCTTCAGCCTGCTGCGGCCGGCAACGGCGCGGCTTGAGCCGGTTTCCGACCATGCGGTGGAGCGGGCCGTCGAAATCGTACGCAAGCAAGGGGTTGCCGACGCCAATCTCGTGCGAATGGGCGATAAAAGCATCATGTTTTCCGAAAAGGGCGATGCCTTCATCATGTATGGCAAGCAGGGTCGTTCCTGGATTGCGCTCTTCGATCCGATCGGACCGCGACAGGCGCTGCCGGACCTTGTCTGGCGATTTGTCGAAGCTGCCCGCTCGGCCGGCTGCCGTTCTGTCTTCTACCAGATATCGCCGGCGCTTCTGTCCTATTGCGCCGACGCTGGTCTGCGTGCCTTCAAACTCGGCGAGCTGGCGGTCGTCAATCTCGCCAATTTCGAGCTGAAGGGCGGGAAATGGGCCAATCTTCGCCAGACCGCGAGCCGTGCCGTACGCGACGGACTAGAATTTGCCGTTATCGAACCCCATCTTGTGCCCGAAGTAATCGATCAGCTCGCTCAGGTTTCAGACTCATGGCTTGCCGATCACAACGCCAAGGAAAAGGGTTTTTCGCTGGGCGCCTTCGATCCCGATTATGTGGTTTCGCAGCCCGTGGGCGTGTTGAAAAAGGATGGCAAGATCGTTGCTTTCGCTAACATCCTGATGACGGAGACCAAGGAAGAGGGTTCCGTCGATCTGATGCGCTTTTCGCCTGACGCGCCGAAGGGATCGATGGATTTTCTATTCGTGCAGATTCTGGTGCATCTGAAAGAGCAGGGTTTCCAGCGCTTCAATCTTGGCATGGCGCCGCTGTCGGGCATGTCGAGACGGGAATCGGCGCCGGTTTGGGACAGGGTCGGCGGAACTGTCTTCGAACACGGCGAGCGCTACTACAACTTCAAAGGGCTTCGTGCCTTCAAATCCAAGTTTCATCCCGAATGGCAGCCGCGATACCTGGCTGTCTCGGGAGGTGTCAGTCCAATGATCGCGTTGATGGATGCCACATTCCTCATCGGGGGCGGACTTAAAGGGGTCGTGAGGAAATGATCTTGAAATACGCAGTGTCATGGGCGTCCGCATTCATATTGGCTACGGGTCTGTTGGTATCCGGCGCGGCGAGAGCGGACGAGGACGGTACCAAATACGATCTCGGCATGATCTCGCCGCCGCACATCATGCGTCCACAGGGCAAGGTGACGAGCGAGGTCGTTCTGATCTCCGACGCGGCCGGCTGGAGCGACAAGGAAAAAGGCGTTGCCGACAAGCTCGTCGCCAAGGGCACTCTGGTCATCGGCATCGATTACCCGTCCTTTCTGGCGTCGCTCAACAAGTATGACGTCAGCCAGAATGATGGTTGCATCTACATGGTCTCGGACCTGGAGTCGCTGAGCCAGCAGGTGCAGCGCTCCTTCGCCGACAGTACCTATCAACTGCCCATCATTGCCGGCGTCGGTGCCGGCGGCGCAATGGCGCTGACCATCGCCGCGCAGACCCCTGACGCCACCGTTGCCGGCACGCTCGCAATCGATCCGACTTTCGGCATCGCGCTGAAGCAGGAGCTTTGCACGCCCGCCGAAAAGAAGACCGATGGCGATATGGTGTCCTTCGGTCTCCAGGACGGCGCGCTGCCGAACCCGATCGTCGCGACCTTCACTTCCAAGGCCCCCAAGGATGGACGCGATCACGTCGTGGAGATCCAGAAGGAACATCCCGATGTTCAGGTTACCGATGCCGACGGCGATGACACCTATGTCGCACTAAGCGATGGGCTCGTGGGTCTGATGAAGACGATCGATAGCGAAAAGTCGCCGCTGGGCCTGCCGCTCGACGTCATGAGCACGAAACCGACGCAAGACACGCTGGCGATCGTCTATTCCGGTGATGGCGGTTGGCGCGATATCGACAAGGAAGTCGGCAGCTTTCTGCAGGACCAGGGTATTCCCGTCGTCGGTGTCGACTCCCTGCATTACTTCTGGTCGGAGCGCGATCCGCAGCAGACCGCCGACGATCTCGCTCGTATCATCCAGTACTATACCAAGCGCTTCAAGGTGAAGCACGTGGTGCTGATCGGCTATTCCTTCGGCGCCGATGTGCTGCCGGCAAGCTACAACCGGCTGAAGCAGCCGGACAAGGACAAGATCGTGCAGATGTCGCTGCTGTCGCTGTCGCGCAAGGTCGACTATGTGATCTCCGTCATGGGTTGGCTCGGCGCCAAAAGCGAAGGCAAAGGCGGCGATCCCATCAATGACCTCAAGTCGATCAACCCGAAGATGGTGCAATGCATCTACGGCAAGGATGACGATGAGGATGTCGCCTGCCCGGCGCTGAAAGACACCGGTGCCGAAGTCATTGCCATGGATGGCGGTCACCATTTCGACGACGATTATGAAGCGCTGGCCAATCATGTCATCAACGGGTTGAAGGGCCGGCTCGGCGAGTAATGGGCCGGCACCCGCGGCGGTTTGCTCTGCCGCGGCTATTCCGGCAGTCAGATGGCCGGCAACATGGACGCTGATTGGCGTTTCAGCCTGTCCGCCAGGAAATCGACGCAGAGGCGCACCTTTGCAGCAGTGTGACGATTGTGCGGATAGACCGCGTGGATCGGCGCGGCCGGCAGCCGCTGCTTCGCGAGCACGACCTCCAGCCGTCCGGAATCGATATCGTCTCGGACGTCCCATATCGATTTCATGATGAGGCCGACGCCGCCGAGAGCCCAGGCATGCGCCAGTTCGCCGTCATTGGTCGCGAGCGACCCGCGGACATGCACGGTCGTGCCGTCGGCAAAGACCCAGTCGTCCAGCGGCGGATGGCCGAACACGATGCAATCATGGCCCAGTAGGTCTTCTGGTTTCTCGGGCCGCCCATGCCGGTCGAGATAGGCCGGTGCGCCGCAGATGACGCGAATATTGGGCGCGAGTTGTCGAGCAATCAGGCTGGAATCTGCCAGAGCGCCGAAGCGCACCGCGAGATCGTAGCCGCCTTCGACGATGTTGGCGATGGAATCAGACGTATCGAGCTGGATATGCAATCCCGGATGATGGGACCGGAATTCGCTGAGCAGCGGCGCGAGCCGCCGGCGGCCGAAAGCATAGGTCGACGTGACCCTCAAAACGCCAGTTGCGACGTCGCGACCACGCGTCACCTCCAACTCGGCTTCATCGATTTCAGAGAGAATGCGGACGCAGCGCGCGTGGAAGGTCGTGCCTTCCTCGGTCAACGCCAAGGTCCGCGTTGTGCGGTTGACCAGGCGGACGCCGAGGCGTTCTTCCAGCCGCGCCAATTTGCGGCTGACGACGGCAAGCGATAGGCGTAAATCGCGTGCTGCGCCGGAGAGGCTGCCTGCCTCGACAACGCGTACGAACACCAGCATGTCAAAGAGGTTATCGGCCATATTCTTGCTGATATAGCAAGGAACCATCTCCGGCAAAGTCTATTCTTGCAAACGTCAAGAAGGTCTACACCTTTTTACAACAGTCGCGCTGCAGTCTGGAACAGAGCATTGATGGCGGCGTGACGCCGACCCTTGCTCGATGTCAAGCGGTTTTCACAAGAGGAGTATGCCCCATGACATCTTTGATAGATCAACGCGTTCTAGTGCTCGGCGGCAGCTCGGGTATCGGGCTTGCAACGGCGAAGGCGGCAGCGGAGGCCGGCGCCAGGGTCACGATCGCGTCCCGTTCGCAGGCAAAACTCGATGAAGCGCTGAAGGGCCTCGCCGCCACGGCGCGGACCGTGGTGCTCGACACTGGCGATGAAGCGGCGATCGATCGGTTCTTTGCCGGGGAAGCGCCTTGGGATCATATCGTCATCTCCGCCGCGCAGACGGCGAGCGGGCCGGTCCGCTCCCTGCCGTTGCCTGACGCCAAGCAGGCGATGGAAAGCAAGTTCTGGGGCGCCTACCGTATCGCGCGTGCCGCCAAATTCAACGAGCGGGCGACGTTGACTTTTATCACCGGTTATCTCGCGGTGCGGCCTTCCGCAACATCGGTGCTGCAAGGAGCCATCAATGCGGCCTTGGAGGCTTTGTCGCGCGGCCTTGCGCTGGAATTGGCGCCGGTACGTGTCAACGCAGTCTCGCCCGGCCTGATCGATACACCGCTTTGGTCGAAGATGGCTGAAGAGACCCGCCAGGGGATGTTTACCCGCGCTGCGGCAAACCTGCCGGCCCGTATGGTCGGGACGCCGGAAGATATCGCCAATGCGGCGCTGTTCTTGATGACGACACCTTTTGCCACCGGATCGACCGTGCGCGTCGATGGCGGCGGCGCGATCGCGTGAGGCCGGCTATGTTGGACCATGTGACACTGAGAACAGCCGATCTGGAGGGGACGCGCGCCTTTTTCGAGACCGTTCTCGATCTTAAGCCGGGTTACAGACCCGCGTTCGGTTTTCCCGGATATTGGCTCTATGCCGGCAAGGAGCCGATCGTGCATCTCATTCCCGGCCATGCCGGCCCCGTCGACCGTCATGGTGAAACCATTGACCATGCCGGTTTCCGGCTGGCCGACTATCAGGGACATCGGCGTAAGCTCGATGCGCTGGGCATTCCCTATACGACGATGGATCTGCCGGAACTCGGCGAGCGGCGGCTCTTTCTGCATACGCCGACCGGCATTTTGCTGGAGCTGGTGTTCCGGGAAGGGGAGAACTTCGGCGGGGCATAACGGCGTTCTTCCTTGCCTGCCGTCCAGCATTCATTTGCTTCTTGCCGTCTCAATCGGTAGTGGGGGGAAGATATTGCGAGTCAGCCTCGGCTCGCGCCGACTGATCCCGTCAACCGAAAGGGACTGTACCTTGTCCGTCGCATCGTCTTCCGCCTTCGATAAAAACTATTCCGGATTCCTGTTCGACATGGATGGCACGATCATCAACTCGATCGCTGCCGCCGAGCGCGTCTGGGGTGATTGGGCGCGCAGCAAGGGACTGGATGTCGCGGCTTTCATGCCGACCATGCACGGTTCGCGCGGCGTCGATACGATCGGCCGGCTGAACCTGCCGGGTGTCGATCCGGTAGCGGAATCGCTGATGATCACGGAAGCGGAAATCGCCGATGTGGAAGGCGTGGTGCCGCTCCCGGGCGCCATCGAATTCCTGGCCTCTCTGCCGCCGGAGCGTTGGGCGATCGTAACCTCCTCGCCGTACCGGCTTGCCCAGGCGCGCCTAGCGGCCGCCGGCATTCCGGTCCCTCGCTTTATCGTCACCGCCGAGGACGTCAAGATCGGAAAGCCCGATCCGCAATGCTACATCCTCGGCGCCGAGCGTCTCGGCATGCGGCCATCCGATTGTCTGGTTTTCGAAGACGTGATGGCCGGCATCAAGGCCGGCGAAGCCGCCGGCGCCGACGTCATGGTGATTACGGCGACGCATTCCCATCCGATCGAGACGGGTCATTCCACGCTCGGGAACTATAAGAATGTTCGGGCGCACATCGATGGGGACGGGCTGATTTCGGTGGTACGCAAGGCTGGCTGACGGCTGTCGGCCAACATACAATCACCGCATGTCGCTTTCACGCATTGCAATAGGCCGCCGGCTCATTATCTTTTCGTGATATTTGTCGAAATCCACGAAAGCCTGATGACCCCCAAAAAGCTGAAAGCCCAATATCGCAACGAACGCCTGGCGGCGCGCGACGCCATTCGCCCCGATGAGCGTATCGAAAAGGCACTGGCGATGCTTGCACATGCCGGCGATGCGATCGATCTTCAGCCGGGGGAGATCGTGTCCGGCTTCCTGCCGATCCGCTCCGAAGTGGATATAAGGCCGCTGATGGCGCGGCTGCGCGAGCGGGGCGCGCGGCTCTGCGTGCCCGTCATTCTCGACAAAAGTACCATCGTCTTTCGCGAACTCGTTCCCGGCGCGGCGCTGGTTTCCAGCGGTTTCGGGACGGCGGGGCCGGGGCCCGAGGCCACCGTGTTGGACCCGCAGATTATGCTGGTCCCGCTTTCGGCTTTCGATAGCACCGGCCATCGTATCGGCTACGGCGCCGGCTATTATGACCGCGCCATCGAGCGGTTGCAGCAAAAAGGGCTGAATCCGCGGCTGATCGGCATTGCATTCGATTGCCAAGAAGTGCCATCAGTACCGGCAGAGCCGCATGATGTCCGTCTTGACGCGATTTTGACCGAGAGCGGACTCAATTTCGTTTCGGAAGTGATTGGATAGGGAATGCGGCTGCTTTTCTTGGGTGACATGGTCGGTAAGACCGGGCGGGTTGCGGTATGGGATCGCCTGCCGGGCCTCATTTCCGATCTGAAGCTCGATTTCGTCATCGTCAACGGTGAAAACGCCGCCGGCGGCTTCGGCATTACCGAGGATATTTTTCTGGAAACGATCAATGCCGGCGCCGATGTGGTGACGACGGGCAATCACGTCTGGGACCAGAAGGAAGCGGTGGTGTTTTGCGAGCGCCACGATCAGTTCCTGCGCCCGGCCAATTATCCTGCCGGCACCCCCGGTCGCGGTTCCAGCATCTACTATGCCCGTAACGGCGCCCGCGTGCTTGTCGCCAACATTATGGGCCGGGTCTTCATGCATCCGGAGCTGGACGATCCGTTTAAAGCAGCGGAAGCCATCCTCGATGCCTGCCCGCTGAAGGAGCAGGCGGACGCCATCGTCTTCGATTTCCACGCGGAGGCGACCAGCGAAAAGCAGTGTTTCGGCCATTTCGTCGACGGCCGCGCCAGCTTCGTCGTCGGCACGCACACGCATGTGCCGACCGCCGACGCGCAGATCCTGAACGGCGGCACCGCCTACATGTCCGATGCCGGCATGTGCGGCGACTACGATTCGTCGCTCGGGATGGACAAGGAAGAGCCGCTCAACCGTTTCATCTCGAAGATGCCGAAGGGCCGTTTCGAGGCTGCCTCCGGTCCGGCCACCATCTGCGGCGTCGGCGTCGAGATATCGGATGCCACGGGGCTTGCCGAAAAGATCGCCCCGCTCCGCATCGGACCGCGGCTCGCCGAAACCATTCCGGAATTCTGGCGCTAGATTTTGCCCAGCTGTTAATCACTCGTCTGCGATGACGTGATTGTGAGCAATCCGATCGGATTGTCGCTGGACGTACCTCAGGCCATGCCGCATCTTTTAGCCCTCTGTGGAGCTGAAGGGATGGCATGATGCTGCGATTTCCCGTCTTCGCTGTGATCTTCCTGCTGGCCTTGGCAGGGTGGGATGTCGCAGATGCTCAGGAGATGCCTTCCCGACCGCAGGTGAGCCAATGTCAGGCCATCGCCCAATCACTTCCGAAGGCGACGTTCGCCAGCTTTTCCGGTTCCGGCCCGACACTTGCCAACGATCCCGTCGGCGGTGACGTGAAAATCACCTTCCTCGGTCATGCTACCTTGTTCATCGAGACGCCCGCCGGCGTGTCGATCGCGACTGATTTCAGCGGCGCCTTTCCACCGCCTTATACGCCGACCGTCGTTACGATGAATAAGGCGCACCCGAGCCACTATACGCTGACGCCGGACCCGGCGATCAAATATGTGTTGCATGGCTGGAGCGATACGCCCGGCGAGCCGGCGAAAATTCATTTGACTGTCGGCGATACGTTGATCCGCAATGTCGTAACCGATATTCGCGCCTGGGGTGGCGGCATCGAGGCCAACGGCAATTCGATCTTCATCTTCGAGGTGGCGGGCCTCTGCATCGGCCATCTTGGTCACCTGCATTTCGAGCTCAACGACAAGCAATATGCCGAGATCGGCCGGCTGGATGTCGTCATGGTACCGGTCGATGGCGGCCTGACCATGGGCGCGGACAGCATGAGCCGGGTGGTGAAGCGGCTGCGTTCATCGCTCATTCTGCCCATGCACCGCTGGGGACCGCCGATACAGCAATTCCTGGCGATGTTCGGCCCGGATTTCGACGTCGCCTATGCGCCGACCGCGAGCACTACGGTTTCGCTGAAAACCCTGCCGCGGAAGCCGCTGATATACGTGCTGAAGGGGCTTTGAGCCGTTCAGTACGATGCCCGGGCGGCCCTCTCCCTCCGCCCGGGCACCCCCTTGAGGGAATTGCCGCCGGGCGTCTCGCCGCAGGCCTCTTTACGGGCTTTTTGCTTGAATGAAAGCCACTTCGCTCTTATAAGGCGGCCCATTCCCAACAAAAGACGTGAACAGGGGTGCCATGGCTGGCCATTCACAGTTTAAAAACATCATGCACCGCAAGGGTCGTCAGGACTCGGTGCGTTCGAAAATGTTCTCCAAGTTGGCGCGCGAAATCACCGTTGCCGCCAAGGTGGGTCTGCCCGACCCAAGCATGAACGCGAGCCTGCGTCTGGCGATTCAGAACGCCAAGGCGCAGTCGATGCCGAAGGACAATATCGATCGCGCCATCAAGAAGGCTTCCGGCGCTGATACCGAGAATTACGATGCGGTCCGCTACGAAGGCTACGGTCCTGGCGGCACGGCGATCATCGTCGAGGCGCTGACCGATAACCGCAACCGCACCGCATCGAACGTGCGTTCGATCTTCACGAAGGCCGGCGGCGCGCTTGGCGAAACCGGCTCCGTCTCCTTCTCCTTCGACCATGTCGGCGAAATCACCTACAAGCCTGAGGTTGGCGATGCCGACAAGGTGATGGAAGCTGCGATCGAAGCCGGCGCCGACGATGTCGAGAGCGACGAAGAGGGCCATATCATCATCTGCGGTTTCGAAGCGATGAACGAAGTCGCCAAGGCGCTGGAAGCAACCCTTGGCGAAGCCGAGACCGTCAAGGCGATCTGGCGAGCCCAGAACAATGTGCCGGTCGATGAAGAAAAGGCCCAGTCGCTGATGAAGCTCATCGACAGCCTGGAAGATGACGACGACGTGCAGAACGTCTACTCGAACTTCGAGGTTTCGGAAGAGATCCTGGCCAAGCTTTCGGCCTGATTCTTTCCTCTAAAAATAAACCCCATTTTCCCAAGGCTTGCCGAAGGGAGGATGGGGTTTTCTGTTATCAGGCCGCTTTCTTGAACGACGGCAATTGGGCAAATAGCTCCACGGATCTCAGCCGCGCCACGATGTCGTGGATTGGCATCGAAATGATCACTTCGTCGGCGTCCGTGTCCTTGATGAACTGCGAAAGCTTGGCCTCTGCGGTCGCGGGCGAGCCGACGACCGCGTAACGCAGCGTGTGTTCGACGTTCAGCTTTTCCATCGGCGTCCAGAAATCGTCCATGTCCTTTAAGGGGCGCGGGAAGGGACCGCGGACATTGCGGCGCAGATTGACGAATTGCTGCTGTGCCGAGGTGAAGTGATATTGCGCTTCTTCGTCCGTATCCGCCATCGAGCCCATGACGCCGACCATGACATAGGGCTTGTCGAGCGTTGCCGACGCCGTGAACCGATCACGATAGATGGCGATCGCATCGAGCAGAGCTTCCGGAGCGAAGTGCGAGGCGAAAGCATAGGGCAGGCCGAGCATGGCGGCGAGATGGGCGCTGTAGAGGCTTGAACCGAGCAGCCAGATCGGCACCTTGGCGCCGTTGCCGGGCACGGCAAGGATCGATTGGTTCGCATCGGCCGGGCTAAACAGGTGTTGCAGCTCGACGATATCATTGGGAAAGCTCTGGGCGCCGGCATCAAGGTTACGGCGCAGTGCCTGGGCGGTGCGCATATCTGTGCCGGGCGCACGGCCGAGGCCGAGGTCGACGCGGCCGGGAAACAGGGCCTCGAGCGTGCCGAACTGCTCGGCGATCACCAGAGGCGAATGGTTCGGCAGCATGACGCCGCCCGAGCCGATGCGGATGCGCGAGGTCGCCGCTCCGACATGGCCGATCACGACCGCAGTCGCAGCGCTGGCGACGCCAGGCATGCCGTGATGCTCCGCCAGCCAGAATCTCGTATAGCCGAGCTCCTCCGCCTTCTGCGCCATGCGCTTGGAACCTTCAAAGGATTGGCTGACGGTGCTGCCCTCGGCAACGGGCGAAAGATCGAGGATGGAAAAAGGGACCATGGCAAGAGACCTGCGTGGTGAAGAGGGAGGAGCAATCCTCCCCATGTAGGAGCGCGGATGCACTATTCCAAACCCGTTCCGGTAAATTCCTCATCGCGATTTCGCGACGGCACAAAGGGCGACCTGTTTTTGTTTTGTTCACATTTTGCTGGCACATCTGCGGCGCGAAAGATAGGTTGACCCATGCAAAACACGATTCGCATCATCGGCATCGATCCGGGCCTGCGCCGCACCGGCTGGGGCATCATCGAAACGTCAGGCAACTCCCTGCGTTTCGTCGCCTCGGGAACGGTGACATCGGACGGTGAGATGGATCTCGCATCGCGTCTCTGCCAGCTCCATGATGGGCTTGCCGATATCGTCCACAGCTACCAGCCGGACGAAGCGGCGGTCGAACAGACTTTCGTCAACAAGGATGCGGTCGCGACACTGAAACTCGGCCAGGCGCGCGGCATTGCCATGCTGGTTCCGGCGCGCGCCGGGCTGCAGGTTGCCGAATATGCGCCAAACGCTGTCAAGAAGGCTGTGATTGGGGTGGGTCACGGCGAAAAGCAGCAGATCCACATGATGCTGAAGATCCTGATGCCGAAGGTGGAGTTCAAAGGCAACGACGCCGCCGACGCGCTCGCTATCGCCATTTGCCATGCCCATAACCGAGGCGCCAGCCGTATGCGTCAGGCGGCGCTGGCGGGATAGTTTGTTCTTGACTTGTTCTGGTTCCGTCGCTAAGTATTACTGAAGAGGTATTACCATGCGTGTGACGGAAAAAGGTCAGGTGACCATCCCGAAGGAAATTCGCGACAGGCTGGGCATCGGCCCCGGTTCGGAGGTCGATTTCATCGCCTCCGGCAGGGGTGCGATGCTGGTCAAGATCGCCGAGGCGTCGGATCCGGCCATTCGCGATTTCGATGACTGGCTGGAGCGCGTCAGGGGCACGATGGACCTCGGCGGCATGACAACCGACGAATTTATGGAGTTTTTGAGAGGTCCACGTGACGACGTCGACCCTCATTGACACCAACATCTTCATCGATATCCTCGGTCCGGCTTCGGCCCATCGGCAATGGTCCGCAAAATCTCTGAAGCAATGTATCGGCGAAGGCGATCTCGTCATAAGCCCGGTGGTCTGGTCGGAACTCGCTGCTTCGCCCTTAGGCGAAGAAGAATTGACGGTCGCTCTTTCCTGGCTCGACATGAAGCGCGAAGCCATACCGTTTGAGGCTGCGTTTCGAGCCGGCAAAGCCCACCGCCTGTATCGGCTTGCCGGTGGTCAGCGGGAAAGGACGCTTCCGGATTTTCTGATCGGTGCCCATGCCGAATGGAGGAGGCACAGATTGCTGACACGGGATGCATCTCGCTATCGCTCCTACTTTCCTTCACTTGACCTCATCTCCCCCGAAACCCATCCCTGACGGACATCAGCTATGATCGGCAAGTTAAAAGGCACTATCGAAGAGATCGGCGAGGACTATGCGCTCGTGGATGTGCATGGTGTCTGTTATGTCGCCTATTGCTCGGCGCGCACGCTGTCGAAGCTCGGCTCCGTCGGCGAAGCCTGTATTCTCTTCATCGAAACCTATGTCCGTGAGGACCAGATCCGCCTTTTCGGCTTTACGACGGTGCTTGAGCGGGAATGGTTCAATCTTCTGCAGACCGTGCAGGGTGTCGGCGCGAAGGTGGCGCTGGCGCTGTTGTCGACATTAACGCCGGCCGAGCTTGCCAACGCGATCGCGCTACAGGATCGCAGCGCGGTGTCGCGAGCGCCGGGCGTCGGGCCGAAGGTGGCGATGCGCATTGTCACCGAGTTGAAGAACAAGGCGCCGGCTTTTGCGGGCGAGGCGATCAATATCGGCCTAAAGCAGGAATTGGGCGAGGGCGTCGCCTCCGCTCCGGTCGCGGATGCCGTTTCCGCGCTCACAAATCTCGGCTATTCCCGCGACCAGGCTGCAAACGCGGTTGCAGCTGCGATGAAATCGGCCGGAGATGGGGCTGATAGCGCCAAGCTGATCCGACTGGGCTTGAAGGAGCTAGCGCGGTGATCCCTGTCTTTCTTCCTTGCTTTGATGAGCTAATAGCGGAAGATGCGCCGTTGAATTTCGACCTGTCGGATCATGTTGTGGCCCATGTTGCAGCTCGTAATGGCGGCGTCGATACCGTAACCCTCAATGAAAAAACCGCGAAACGCATACCGAGAATGGAACTTCTGACATGAGCGAGGCTGCACGCCTGATATCGCCGGAAAAGCGGGGCGAAGACCTGGATGTGACGCTTCGGCCGCAGTCACTGGACGAGTTCACTGGCCAGGCGGAGGCACGCGCCAATCTCAAAGTGTTTATCGAAGCCGCGAAGGGGCGAGGGGAGGCGCTCGACCACGTGCTGTTCGTCGGTCCGCCTGGTCTTGGCAAGACGACGCTGGCACAGATCATGGCGAAGGAGCTCGGCGTCAACTTCCGCTCGACGTCTGGCCCGGTCATTGCCAAGGCCGGCGATCTCGCCGCGCTGCTCACCAATCTTGAAGAGCGCGATGTGCTCTTCATCGACGAAATCCATCGCCTCAATCCGGCCGTGGAAGAAATCCTCTATCCGGCCATGGAGGATTTTCAGCTCGATCTGATCATCGGCGAAGGCCCGGCGGCGCGTTCGGTGAAGATCGACCTCGCCAAATTTACGCTTGTTGCCGCCACCACCCGTCTCGGCCTGTTGACGACGCCGCTGCGCGACCGTTTCGGTATTCCGGTTCGCCTGAGCTTCTATACGGTCGAGGAATTGGAGCTGATCGTCCGGCGCGGCGCGCGGCTGATGGGGCTTGGTATAACCGAAGAGGGCGCACGCGAGATTGCCAGGCGCGCCCGCGGCACGCCGCGCATCGCCGGCCGCCTGCTGCGCCGAGTGCGCGATTTTGCAGAGGTCGCAAAGGCCGAAGCGGTAACCCGCGAGATCGCCGACGAGGCATTGACGCGGCTGCTGGTGGACAATGTCGGTTTCGATCAACTCGACAAGCGCTATCTCAACATGATTGCCGTCAATTTTGGCGGCGGCCCGGTTGGTATCGAAACCATCGCTGCAGGTCTCTCCGAACCGCGCGACGCGATCGAGGATATTATCGAGCCCTATATGATCCAGCAGGGTTTCATCCAGCGCACGCCGCGCGGCCGCGTGCTGACGGCCACGGCCTGGAGGCATCTTGGAATGCAGCCGCCGAAGGACCTGGAGGCAGCACAGTTCAGGCTGTTCCAGGAGGAAGATGAGTGATCGGCCGTCGCGGTTTGCTGAAGCTTTTCGGCAGTAGCATCGTCGGGTTGATGGCACTCGGCGGCTATGCCTTTGGGTACGAGCCGGTCATGCGATTGAGGATAGCCCGTTACCGGTTGACACCCCCGGGCTGGACGCCGGGGTTGAAGCTGAGGATCGTCGCGCTTGCCGATTTTCATGCGTGCAGGCCGTGGATGACGGCCGATCGGATCGCATCCATCTGCACCCGTGCCAACGATCTTGGTGGCGATATCATCGTTCTGCTCGGCGACTACACGTCGGGAACGGATTACGTGACCGGTCTTGTCGACCATCGAGTGTGGGCGGCGGAACTTGCAGCCCTGAAGGCGCCGCTCGGTGTCCACGCGATCATCGGTAATCATGACTGGTGGCACGATGCGGCTGCACAAAAGAGCGGCCGCGGTCCGACATTCAGTCATAAGGCATTGGCCGATGTCGGAATTCCGGTTTATTCGAACCGATCGTCTCGCCTGGAAAAGGATGGACACGGCTTTTGGCTGGCGGGCGTCGAGGATCAGCTCGCTTTGCGCAGCAGCATCCGTTGGAAGCGTCAGTTCGCGGAGGGCCTCGATGATCTCGAGGGTACACTGGCGCAGGTGAATGACGATGCGCCAATCATCCTGCTTGCCCATGAGCCCGATATCTTTCCTACCGTGCCGTCGCGTGTGTCGCTAACATTGTCCGGTCATACGCATGGCGGGCAGATCAGAGTCCTCGGCTGGTCGCCCTATCTGCCCTCGCGCTATGGCGACCGGTATGTGTATGGCCATATCATTGAAGAGGATCGTCATATCATAGTCTCCGGTGGCCTCGGCTGTTCGGTCGCTCCCGTTCGTGTCGGTGTACCGCCGGAAATCGTGGTAATCGATCTGGGGTAAGGCGATGCCGAAGGTCGAAAGCCTGCGGCTACAGCGCGCCATCTGGTTTGGCGGGACGGCGATTTCGATAAAGCCTAGAGGAGGGGAATGCGACATGTCCGCTTTTGATCCAATCCGCGTGTTTCGCAAGCTCGCTTACAATAACGCCTTGGCGAATACCCGATTGCATCGGGCCTGTGCGGCATTAGAGCCCGGCGAGTTCGAGGCTAGGCGCGTGTGTTTCTTTCCGTCGATCAAATCGACGCTCAATCATATCCTGACCGTCGACTGGTTCTACGTCGACGCGCTGGAAGGCGGTGCGCTCGGTCTCAAGGCTTTCGACATCGAGGAGCCGTTCGACGCGCTGGATGCATTGTCGGTGGAGCAAAACAAAGTCGATCGACGGCTCGTAACCCTATGTGAAAACTTGAATCCTGAGGCCCTGGTGCGGGTGATCGATCTTCACCGCGGCAATCGCATCCAGAGGGAACGGGCGGAGGATGTGTTAAGCCATCTTTTCCAGCACCAGACCCATCATCGGGGGCAGGTGCATGCCATGCTCTCCGGCAGCAGCGTTGCGCCGCCGCAGCTGGACGAATTCATCGTTGCCGACGATGCCCGGTTCCGAGGCGAGGAATTGGCGGCGCTCAGTTGGGACGAGACGATGCTGATGCGCTGAAGGCTGCAGGCGGCTTCGGCATCGTTTTCGCCAATCTCACGATAGTCTCTTCCAACAACACCGCGCCGCCGCCGTGCCAACCGAGAGCACGAATTTTCGACGTATCCATCGCGCTGACCATGCCTTGCGGGACGGGTGAGGGCAGGGGATGTGGGCAGCCGGTTACCCGCTGCAGGTGCTCAAGGATATCATGGGTGTCGGTGAGCACATCGGAGAGATTGAACGCCTCGCCGCTGATGCGGCTTGTCTCGGTCTCCAGAATCAGCCGGACGGCGCGGCCGACGTCGCGGCCATGGACCTCGGTTCCGGCGCGCGCGAGAACCGGCTTGCCGGCAAGGTAATCCGCGAAAACTTCTTCCCATTTGTTCGGACAGAGATCGCCGTAGACGCCAGTAGCTCGTAGGCTCGCCGTTGCGAAACCGGGCGCGGAAAGGGAGAAGAGGGCGTGTTCGGCATCGCGCTTCACCTCGCCATAGAGCGTATTCGGCGTCGGCGTCGTCTTTTCCGTCAGCGTCTCGCCGGCCAGCCGGTCGCCATAGACGGCGCGCGACGAGAGAAAGATGCAGCGGCGGATGCCGGCACGTTTCGCAGTCTCGAACAGCTTTACGGTGCCATCCACATTGAGCCGGCGAAAGCTCTGAGGATCATCGCCTTCGCCGCCGCGATATTTTCCGGGGATATGCGCGAAAGCCGCGTGCACGAAGAAATAGGCGTCGTCGAAGGCGTCGCTCTGGTCTTCGGAGGGGTCGAGGCGACATGGCACGAAAGTGATAGGTTGCGAGAAGAGGCCGGGCAGCGGTGCGTTGCGACCGCCGACGGCAACTTGATATCCGGCAGACAGCAGTTCCTCGACGATATAGCGGCCGACGAGACCCGTACCGCCCGATACCAGGACTTTCATGCTGCCACTTTCGGATTGGCGAACGCGGCAATCTCAGGCACGTCACGCCCATCGTGGAAACGGTGCCACAGATCGATCAGCGGTTTCAGTTCGCTGGCCTTGGGATGATTCTTCTCCCAAGGCTTTTCGTATTGGTAATGCAGGATCGAAATGCTGTTCCAGTCCCAAAGCTCGGGCATCGTGAACCATACATATTGCAGCATATTCATATAGACGGGCAGGCCGTGCCAATCCGGGAAGAATGTCTCGAGAAAGGTCTGGTCGGTGCGCCGCCAGAAAACGCCCGGACGATCTAGCCGCTTCAACATGTCCTTGAAGGTCGCAAGTGACGGGTGGGCAACGAAGACACCCGAATTCATTCGATGAAAATCCGCCAGACTTTCGTAGACGTTGGGTGCGGCGGAAAATTCCGGATAGTCGAATAGCTTGTCGACATTCCTCAGCACCAGGGCATCGGCATCGATGAACACGCAGGTTTCGTAGTCGATGAGCTGCCAGAGCCTGAGCTTGCAGAAATTGTCGAGCGGCGAGTGAAAGGACGGCTTGCGGCCTTTGGTGAAGGGAGCGTTGGCGTGGAGATTGCCGCGCGCATGCCGCTCGTTGAATTCATCGGAAAGGGTCAGATGCTCCACGGCCACCAGCCGGCAACCGAGCGCTTCCAGCGGTACAAGATCGCTTTCGTCAACGCCTGCGGTATGCAGCACGACCGTATCCGCCTTGGTGCCGCTGCGCGAAATCGAACGCGCCAACGCCACCGCGCCCATGGCGTAGTCGGCGTTGGTGACCAGCGTGACAAAGGCTTGCCGCGCCCGCGGGCTGGAGCGCGGTCGCACCCCCTGCAGAATTTCGCTTCCGAACATCATGAGACCGACTTCAATCGCTTGCCTTCCGGATCATGATTCACCGTCGCTGCGAGATCCTTGGTCCAAGCGGAAATGGCCGGGACGCGCGAGCGGTCGACGCGGTAGGCATATTTCTTGGCGACATCGACGATTTCGCTCAGGAGACCCGCTTGGAGCGTGATCGGCTCCAGGCCGAGATTGAGGAACTTGTCGTTCTTGACGATCAGGTCGTTTTCCGGCGCTTCCTTGCGCGGGTTGGGCAGCCGAACGATTTCCGCACCACTCAACTTGGCGATCATCTCGGCAAGATCGCGGATACGATGCGTCTCGGTCATCTGGTTGAAGATCTCGACACGAGCATTGCGCGGCGGAGGGTTCTTCAAGGCCAACTCGATGCAGCGCACCGAATCCTGGATGTGAATGAAGGCGCGGGTCTGGCCGCCGGTGCCGTGCACGGTCAGGGGATAGCCGATCGCCGCCTGGATGAGGAAGCGGTTGAGCACGGTGCCGTAATCGCCGTCATAGTCGAAACGGTTGATCAATTGTTCGTGACGGCGGGTCTGTTCGGTATGCGTGCCCCAGACGATGCCCTGGTGCAGGTCGGTGATCCTGAGGCCGTCGTTCTTGGCGTAGAACTGGAAGAGAAGCTGATCCAGGCACTTGGTCATATGGTAGATCGAGCCCGGATTGGCCGGATAGAGGATATCCTGGCTGACGGTTTGCCCGTCGGCGGTCTCGATGCCGACAGCCAGATAGCCTTCCGGAATGGCCGCGCCGACGGTCGAATAGCCATAGACACCCATGGTGCCGAGATGCACGAGATGAGCATCGAGATTGAGCTCAACCAGCGCGTTCAGGAGATTATGCGTGGCGCTGACGTTGTTGTTGACCGTGTAGTTCTTGTGACGGTCGCTCTTCATCGAATAGGGGGCGGCGCGCTGTTCGGCGAAGTGTACGATGGCGTCCGGGCGATGCTCGGCGAGCCACTTCTTCAGAAGCTCATAGTCTTTTGCGAGATCGATGAGGTTGAAATGGATGCGGCGACCGGTTTCGGCGTGCCAGATGCGCGTGCGTTCCTGGATCGAATCCATCGGTGTCAGCGATTGCACGCCGAGTTCGGTGTCGATCCATCGGCGTGAGAGATTGTCGAGGATATGGACCTCATGACCGGCATCGGAGAGATGCAGCGAGGTTGGCCAACCAATGAAACCGTCGCCGCCCATAACCGCTATTTTCATGAAATCAAATCCTTCTGCGTCGATCGCTATCCGGCACCATTCCGGATAGTCAGTATTTATGACAATTGTTCAAAAGCTTGCTTGATGGCGGAACTTCGGCCAAAGAGGTCCCCAGATTTTTTGGAGATGCGGCGAAGATGAACAGTCCCTTTCTGATTGCCGGGGAACTGGAAGCCGGTGGCCACCGGCTGGTGCAGCGAGTCTATTACGAGGATACGGATTTTTCCGGCCTCGTCTATCATGCGCGCTACCTCCACTTCCTCGAACGCGGTCGTACGGACTATCTGCGTTGCCTCGGTGTGGAACAGCGCGAACTGCTGAATGCCGACGAGGAAGGGCTGGTCTTTGTCGTTCACCGCATGGAGATCGATTTCAAGGGACCGGCGCGGATGGACGACGTGCTGACGATTCGTACGACGACCGAGAAGGCCGGCGGCGCCAAGATGGTGCTTTCCCAGGAAATCAGGCGCGACGACACGCTGCTGATCGCGGCCAAGGTCATCATTGCCGTGATCAATGCCAAGGGAAAACCGCGGCGGTTGCCGGAGAAATTGGCAGCCCAGATGTTGGTGGCGTCGACAGCGCCCTAGTTCTGCGAATTTGCGGCGTCTTATCCGCTGCTGTGGCTCGGCCTGAAGGTAAGATATCCCATCTCGCGTTCGTGATTGCTTGCGGTCCTGGGAGACGATGTTTCGCCCGCACAAAAGCCTGCTTGCTAAAACTTGAGTTTTGTGAGAAGGAATTTACGCGCAAGATTCGTTTTGTGCCCGCCGCCGGTTTTGTCCGGCCAATTCTTCCCGGGAGACAGAATAGGTTTCCTCACTGTCAAATCTCTTATGCTCTGGCACTAACATTCTTTTAACCATAATAGTGTCTTACTGCCGTCGTCGGAGTTTGTGCGGTGCACGCCTTCCTTTGACCAAATTTGACGGCAAGAAGGCAGTTGTAGAGCTTGGAAAAGCTTGACCAGGGCGTTCAGCGGCGGCTGCCAAACAAATCTTGTGAGATCACTTTGTGCCGCCCGGTCTAGCGCCGGGCGTTTGGATTCGGGGATTTTGGATCAATGGATACGACAACAACAGCACTGGCAGCGGTCGCCACACCGGACATCACACTCTGGTCGCTCTTCATGCAGGCAGGCCTCGTGGTTAAGGTCGTCATGCTCGGTCTGCTCGCAGCATCCGTCTGGACCTGGGCGATCGTCATCGACAAGTATCTGAGCTATGCCCGCGCTCGCCGGCAGTTCGATCACTTCGAGCAGGTCTTCTGGTCTGGCCAGTCGCTCGAGGAACTTTATCGCACGCTCTCGGAACGGACCAATACGGGTCTCAGCGCCATCTTCGTCGCCGCGATGCGCGAATGGAAGAAATCGTTTGAGCGCGGCGCACGCTCGCCGATCGGCCTGCAGATGCGTATCGACCGCGCCATGGACGTCACGCTCGCGCGTGAGTCGGAACATCTGGTCGCTCGTCTCGGCTCGCTCGCGACCATCGGTTCGGCCGGCCCGTTCATCGGTCTGTTCGGCACCGTCGTCGGTATCATGACCTCGTTCCAGGCCATCGCCGGCTCGAAGTCGACCAATCTGGCAGTCGTAGCGCCTGGTATCGCGGAGGCACTGCTCGCAACCGCGATCGGCCTCGTCGCCGCTATCCCGGCGGTTATCGCCTACAACAAGTTCTCGGCCGATGCCGGCAAGCTGTCGGCGCGCATGGAAGGATTTGCGGACGAATTCTCCGCCATCCTGTCGCGTCAGATCGACGAAAAGCTGCAGCCGCGTCAGGCTGCCCAGTAAAGCGCAGACGGAACCGGAGTAACGCACATGGCAATGTCTGTTGGAGGCAATAGTGGTGGCGGTGCCCGCCGGGGCGGCCGCCGCGGTGGCCGCCGGGGCGGCCCGATCGCCGACATCAACGTAACGCCGCTGGTTGACGTCATGCTCGTGCTGCTGATCATCTTCATGGTGGCGGCACCGATGATGACCTCGGGAGTACCGATCGACCTGCCGCAGACCCAGGCAGGTGCGCTGAACGCCCAGACGCAGCCGATCACCATTTCCATCAAGCAGGACGGCCAGGTTTTCCTGCAGGAAACGCAGATCGAAGCGGCCGATATTGCCGCCAAGCTGCAGGCGATCGCCACGACCGGTTACAGCGAACGCATTTTCGTGCGTGGCGACGGCAAGGCGCCCTATGGCGTGATCGCCGACGTCATGTCGCGCATTCAGGAGGCCGGCTACAAGAACATCGGCCTGGTTACCCAGCAGATAACGGATCACTGACGGTTCGATTATGAAGCGGAGCATCGCGACATCTGCGGTCATTCACATCCTGGTGCTGATCGGTGCCATGTTGACACTGAGTGCGCCTGCGCCGCTGGAGACGCCTGAAAGCACGGCCATGGATGTGGATATCGTCCCTGCTGAGCAGCTTCAGCAGGGCGAAAAGAGTGCGCCCGTGACCGATCATGCCGCGCACAAGCAGACGACGAAGCAGACGCAAGTCGCAAATGCCCAGAATGTCGGCGACAACAATGTCGATCTGAAGAACCCCGCCGTGCCGACGCAGCGTCCGCAAGATGAGAACGCTACGGCTGCGCCTAAGAAATCCGCCGTGCCGGTGCCGCAGAACGATCCGCGGCCGAACGACGTCAAGACGATCGAGCAGCAGGATACGGAGGCCGCTCCGAAGGAGGTGGCTGCCATTCCGCAGCAAAAGCCGGATGTGACGCCCACCCCGACGCCTACACCCCCCACCCCGCAAAAGACGGAGCCGACCCCGCAGAAGAGCGAGGTCACGCCTACGCCGACCCCAACACCGCCGACGCCGACTGCGCAAAAAGCTGATCCGAAGCCGGTGACGGAAAACCCGACCGAGCAGGCTGCACAGCCACCAGCGGACAAAGTTCCCGTTCCCGACGTGAAGCCGCAACCTCAGCAGCCGCCGAAGGTTGTTGAGGCGAAGCCCGACCCGAAACCGGAGCAGAAGCCCACGACGAAGCCTCAACAGGTGGCGGACGCAAAGCCGCCGGTTAAGCCTACGGACAAGACGACCACCCAGAGCACGAGCAAGACCACATCGTCCGATAACGGGCAGGGCGACAGCGACAAGAGTCGCAAGACCGCGAAAGGTTCCAACAACGACGGTGATTTCAACGAGGGTGAAATCGCTGCGATGTTGAACAAAACCTCTTCGGCCGGCGGCGCCAAGCGGTCCAGCCAGTCGGCATCCGCCGGCGCGCAGACGCAGGTCGCGTCGCTTGGGGGCAGCAGGTCGCTCGGCGGCGGCAAGCTTAGTCAGAGCCAAAAGGACGGTCTGCGGGACCTGATTGCCAAGAACTGGAATGTCCTTCCTGGCCTGGAGGGGGCGAGCGATGTGAAGATCAAAGTTCGTATTCGCCTCGACAAGTCGGGCCAGATTATCGGTGAACCGGAAGCGGTCGCCATCGGCGGGCCGGCTCCCACACAGGAAGCTTTGAGAGGGGCTGCAGAGCGTGCCGTGCGACGAAGCCAGGCCGATTTTCAGAAAGAAGTAGACGCCGGGAAACTGTTGCCGCCCGATAAATATGGCGGCGCCGATGGTTGGAACGAACTGGTGTTGAACTTCGATGCAAGCGACTTGGGGCTGTGATGCGGGCAGTGCAGCTTTCAACGAACCACTGTCTCCGTTTCGGCCTGCCCGTGCTTGCGGCCCTGCGGACGATGCTGGCAGGTTCCGTGTCTGCCCAGCCCACGAAGGCCGCTGACGTACATCAGCTTGAACGTGCGGCCGAGGAAAGCATTCGCGAGAAGGTCGCGGAGAACTGGAACCCGATGCCGGGTCTGTCTGGCATGAAGAACGTCCATGTTCAAATCCGCCTCAGGCTCGACCGTGGCGGGCAGATCGTGGGAGAGCCAGAAGTCACGACAAGGGGCGGCCCTAAAGAGACACAGATTGCTGTTGCGACAAGCGCTACGCGCGCCGTCGTGAAGGCGGCACCTTTCAAGACCCTGCCGCAGACTCAATTCGACAATGAAACTAGCTCGGTCGAAGTCATCCTAAACTTCACACCGGGCGACATGGCGCTTTAATGCTGAAAGGCTTGGCACATATGATCAGAAAATCCCTCGTTCGTCTCCTGCTAGTGCTGGCAGGCCTGACGGCAGCCCTCGCCACTCCGGCCTATGCTGTGGTTGAACTCAATATCAACAAGGGCAATGTCCAGCCCATGCCGATCGCCATCACCGACCTTCTGTCGAATGATGGCCTGGGTGCCCAGGTTTCGGGCGTCATAGCTGCCGATCTGCAGCGGTCCGGCCTGTTCGCGCCGGTCAACAAGCAGGCATTTATCGAGAAAATCAGCAATCCCGATTCGACGCCGCGCTTCCAGGACTGGACGGCGATCAACGCACAGGCGCTGGTGACCGGTCGGGTGACGCAGGAGGGCGGCCGCCTTCGCGCCGAGTTCCGGCTGTGGGACACCTATGGGAACCAGCAGATGGTCGGCCAGCAGTTCTATGCGCAGCCGGACAACTGGCGCCGCGTCGCCCACATCATCGCCGACGCGATCTATGAGAAGATCACCGGTGAAAAGGGCTATTTCGATACGCGCGTCGTCTTCGTCGCCGAAAGCGGGCCGAAGACGGCCCGCAAGACGCAGCTTGGCATCATGGACCAGGATGGCTTCAACGCGCGCATGCTGACGGATGGCAGCGATCTCGTGCTGACGCCGCGCTTCTCGCCGAACCGGCAGGAGGTCACCTACATGTCCTTTGCCAACCAGCAGCCGCGCGTCTACCTGCTGCAGCTTCAGACGGGCCAGCGTGAGCTCGTCGGCAACTTCCCCGGCATGACCTTCTCGCCGCGTTTCTCGCCGGATGGCCAGCGGGTGATCATGAGCTTGCAGCAGGAAGGCAACGCCAACATCTATACGATGGACCTGCGCTCGCGCACGACGACCCGCCTGACGTCGACGGCGGCAATCGACACCTCGCCGTCCTATTCGCCCGACGGCACGCAGATTGCCTTCGAAAGCGACCGCGGCGGCAAGCAGCAGATCTACGTGATGAATGCTGATGGCTCCAACCAGCACCGCATCTCCTTCGGCGACGGCTCCTATTCGACGCCGGTCTGGTCGCCCCGCGGCGATCTGATTGCCTTCACCAAACAGTCCGGTCAGACCTTCTCGATCGGCGTGATGAAGACGGATGGCTCGGGCGAGCGCCTTCTGACCTCGGGTTTCCACAATGAAGGCCCGACCTGGGCGCCGAACGGCCGCGTCATCATGTTCTTCCGCGAACCGCAGGGGTCCAGTGGTCCGCAGCTCTATTCGATCGATCTGACGGGCTACAACGAGCAGAAGATCCCGACCCCGGGCTTCGCCTCGGATCCGGCCTGGTCGCCGCTTCTCGAGTAGAGTGGGGCGCGTCACTTTATCGCCGCAAAGTCCTGTGAGTGGACCACTTCGGGACAACTTTAGGACACTATTAACCATATTTGTTGGAATCGGATTAACCGAACCCGGTTACAGTCTGGCAACCCTGATAAAGACTTAAGGAGAGACCGGCAATGAGCCGCATCGCAACCCCGGCCGTTGGCCATATGCAAAACCTCGCTCGCAACCCGATCATGATCGCGCTTTTCGTCGGCCTTTCGCTGGCCGGCTGCGCCTCCAAGAAGGGCTTGCCGAACGATGCCAACGGCCTTGGCCTCAACGGTGCCGGTAATGCCGCTCCTGGCTCGCCGCAGGACTTTACGGTCAACGTCGGCGACCGCATTTTCTTCGATACCGATAGCTCGTCGATCCGTGCCGACGCCGCCCAGACGCTCCAGCGTCAGGCCCAGTGGCTCGCCCGCTACCCGAACTACTCGATCACAGTCGAAGGCCATGCCGACGAACGTGGTACGCGCGAATACAACCTGGCTCTCGGTGCCCGTCGTGCTGCCGCCACCAAGGATTATCTCGCTTCGCGCGGCGTTCCGGCTCAGCGCATGAAGACGATCTCCTACGGCAAGGAACGTCCGGTCGCGACTTGCGACGATATTTCCTGCTGGTCGCAGAACCGTCGCGCCGTTACGGTGCTCAACGGCGCCGGTTCCTGATAGGGCAAATCGGGTCAAAATGTACAAAGGCGGTCCTCGTGGCCGCCTTTACTTTTTTGACCACACTTTGGCCGAACTCAATTGCTTTTTGAGATCAATTGTAAAAATCTCCTGTTCGTGCCCAGGGCGCGAAGAATCAATGGGACAGGATGATCCAAATGAGAAGACTTGTCGTGGCGAGCTTGCTTTGTCTCGCCGCTGTCGCTGGTAGTGAGCGTGACGCCTCTGCCTTATCGCTTTTCGGAGTTCACCTCGGTGGGCGCGGCACGTCGGAACAGCCTGTTCCGAACAACGCGGTTCTCCAGGGGCAGGGACAGTCCGGGCAAGCACCTGTCATCAACGTCCAAAACAGCGATGCCGAAGTCCGTTTGCAGCAGCTTGAAGACCAGATGCGCCAGTTGAACGGCCGCGTCGAAGAAATGAGCTATCAATTGCTGCAGATGCAGGAGCAGATCCGCAAGACCCAAGAGGACAATGAATTCCGCTTCCAGCAGCTTGAAAAGCGCGGTGGAGGCGGCAGCAGCGGTGCGGCGGGCGCCGGCGCCGCTCCAATGAAGAAGAGCGAAGCGGATGTCCCGGCCCAGAGTGCGGGTGGCGGTCAGCAACAGGACGACATCGCCGGCGTCATCAGCGATTCGCAAGGCGGCGACGCACCGGGTCCCGCGCCGCAGAGCGGTGGTCCCGGTAAGCCGCCGACCCAGCTTGGCTCGATCCAGTTCGATCCGAGCGGCAAACAGGTCGGCTCGACGGCGACACGTGCCAATAATGGTGCGGGCGCTCCGCCCGCCGCAGGGGCCGGAACACAGACGGCCTCGCTCGGCAACGAAGGCGATCAGTATAAGGCGGCCTATGGCCATGTCCTGTCCGGCGACTATGGTGTCGCCGAGCAGGAGTTCCGCCAGTACATCGACAGCTATCCGAACAGCGCCCGGGCGGCTGACGCCAATTTCTGGCTTGGTGAAGCGCTTTATTCGCAAGGCAAATACAATGATGCGGCCAAGACTTTCCTGAACGCGCATCAGAAATACGGCACCTCCGAAAAGGCGCCCGAAATGCTCTTGAAGCTTGGCATGTCGCTCGCCGCGCTCGACAACAAGGACACGGCCTGCGCGACGCTGCGCGAAGTGAACAAGCGCTATCCGAAGGCTTCCAAGGCCGTTACCAACAAGGTCGCCAGTGAACAGAAGCGCCTTGCCTGCTGATTCCTATGTCCGGTGATGCTGTGACCGGTGCTGCCACAGCCCAAATGCCAGATACTGCTGCGGCCGATTTCATTCATTCCCTTTTCAAGCCTGCCCATATTCTGGTCGCCATTTCGGGCGGCAGCGATTCCACCGGTCTCCTGGCCGCTCTTGCCGAACAGCTGAAATCCTTCCCGAATTCCGAGATTGCCCTTTCTGCGGCGACCATAGATCACGGCTTGCGGACAGAGTCCGCCGAGGAAGCGCGCGACGTCGCCGCTCTCTGTGCAAGGCTTGGCGTGCCCCATATCGTTCGTCGCTGGGAGGGTGAGAAGCCGAAGAGCGGTATCATGGCTGCTGCCCGTGAGGCGCGTTATGGGCTGCTCGCCGATATAGCGGTCGAAATCTCTGCCAATGTCGTCGTCACCGCGCACACGCTCGATGACCAGCATGAGACGCTGGCGATGCGCGCTGCGCGTCTCAGCGAAGGTGAGGGCGGAGCCGGCACCGGCATTGCCGACGCGATGCTTTTCGATCGGCGCCTGTGGATCGTCCGGCCGTTTCTCGCCTGCCGACGGGCAGATATTCGCGCCTATCTTACGCAGCGCGGCATGTCCTGGTTGGACGATCCGAGCAATGAGGATATCCGCTACGAGCGTGTGCGCACACGAAAGCGCCTGGCGCAGGAGGATGGCGCGTCGTTCTCCGTGGCCAATAGTGGCGGTGTGGCTCGCGCGGCGCTCTCGGCGAAAGCTGCTGCTTGGCTGGACAGACATGTGGTTGTCCATGCGGACGTCCTCTGCGTCATCAGCCGGGATGCGCTGACCGTCGATGAGGCCGTGCTCTCCTACGCGCTGTCCAACCTTGCCGCCGTATTTGGCGGTGAACCCTACGGGCCGGGCCGCGAGCGGATGCGCCATATCCTGGATTTCATCGGCGAGGACAAGCCGGGGCGGCGCACGGCGGGGGGAGTGGTCTTCGACCTGCGCTGGGATGGGCTCTATCTCATGCGCGAAAGCCGCGACATCCAGCCGCTTGTGCTTGCGTCGGGAGCTGATGGTGTTTGGGATGGCCGCTTCCGCATCGTCAATCACGGCCCGACCGCCGTCCGTATCGAAGCGGCAGGCGCAAGCGGTACAGCGAAGTTTCCGGAAGGGTTGCCGAAAGGTGCCGTACAGCGGGCACGGGCGGTTTTGCCGCGGGTCTTCGTCTGCGGTGACGGGAACAGCGCGTCAGTCGCGATTGCGCCTTATGTCGCGCCTTTCGACCGCTTTTTGACACGATTCGACCTCACATTCGCCGATCGCTTGGCGGCTTGCTTTGGCCGTGAACCCTATACGCCGCCGCCGCTTTGAGACTTATTGACGGAAAAAGCGCGTGGCGATGCGGTTTGCCTTGGCAAGGGCTTGGCGCAACCCTATGTTAGGGATCAAGTAATGCCGCCGTTCGACGGCGGAAGTTTCAGTGCTGGGGAGTTCGATGAACCCTAATTTTCGTAATTTCGCTCTGTGGGCAATCATAGCTTTGCTATTGATTGCTCTGTTCAGCATGTTCCAGAACGCGCCGGCACAAACAGGCTCCAGAGAAATTCCATACTCGCAATTCCTCCGTGAAGTTGATTCCGGCCGGGTCCGTGACGTGACCGTCACCGGCAATCGCGTGGTCGGCAGCTATGTCGAAAATGGAACACCCTTCCAGACCTATGCCCCGGTCGTGGACGACAGCCTGCTTGAGCGCCTGCAAAACAAGAACGTCAACATTGTCGGCCGTCCGGAATCGGATGGGTCCTCGAGCTTCCTGAGCTATCTCGGCACGCTGCTGCCGATGCTCCTGATCCTTGGTGTCTGGCTGTTCTTCATGCGGCAGATGCAAGGTGGCTCGCGCGGTGCGATGGGCTTTGGCAAGTCCAAAGCCAAGCTTTTGACGGAGGCGCATGGTCGCGTCACCTTCGATGACGTCGCTGGTGTCGACGAAGCCAAGCAGGATCTGGAAGAAATCGTTGAATTCCTGCGTGATCCGCAGAAGTTCCAGCGTCTTGGCGGCCGTATCCCGCGTGGCGTGCTGCTCGTCGGCCCTCCCGGTACCGGTAAGACGCTTCTGGCGCGCGCCATTGCCGGCGAAGCCAATGTGCCGTTCTTCACCATTTCTGGTTCCGACTTCGTTGAAATGTTCGTCGGTGTCGGCGCCAGCCGCGTCCGCGATATGTTCGAACAAGCCAAGAAGAATGCGCCCTGCATCATCTTCATCGACGAAATCGACGCCGTCGGCCGCCATCGTGGCGCCGGTCTTGGCGGCGGTAACGATGAACGCGAGCAGACGCTGAACCAGTTGCTGGTCGAGATGGATGGTTTCGAAGCCAATGAGGGCATCATCCTCATCGCGGCGACCAACCGCCCTGACGTTCTCGACCCGGCGCTGCTGCGTCCCGGCCGCTTCGACCGCCAAGTCGTCGTGCCGAACCCGGATATTGTCGGCCGCGAGCGCATCCTGAAAGTCCACGCCCGCAACGTTCCGCTTGCTCCGAACGTCGACTTGAAGACTCTTGCCCGCGGTACGCCCGGCTTCTCCGGCGCGGACTTGATGAACCTTGTCAACGAAGCCGCTCTGATGGCTGCGCGCCGCAACAAGCGCCTAGTCACCATGCAGGAGTTCGAGGACGCCAAGGACAAGATCATGATGGGCGCCGAGCGCCGTTCTTCGGCGATGACCGAAGCGGAAAAGAAGCTCACGGCCTATCACGAAGCCGGTCACGCTATCACGGCGCTCAATGTTGCCGTTGCCGATCCGCTGCACAAGGCGACCATCATTCCGCGCGGTCGTGCGCTCGGTATGGTCATGCAACTTCCCGAGGGCGACCGCTACTCGATGAGCTACAAGTGGATGGTGTCGCGCCTCTGCATCATGATGGGCGGCCGCGTTGCGGAAGAACTGACCTTTGGCAAGGAGAACATCACCTCCGGCGCGTCCTCGGATATCGAGCAGGCAACCAAGCTTGCCCGCGCCATGGTCACGCAGTGGGGCTTCTCCGATGAGCTCGGCCAGGTTGCCTATGGTGAAAACCAGCAGGAGGTCTTCCTCGGTCACTCCGTCTCGCAGTCGAAGAATGTTTCTGAGGCGACCGCGCAGAAGATCGACAACGAAGTCCGCCGTCTCATCGATCAGGCTTACAAACAGGCCATGGACATTATCACCACCAAACACGACGAGTTCGTAGCACTGGCCGAAGGCCTGCTCGAATACGAAACGCTGACCGGTGAAGAGATCAAGGCGCTGATTCGCGGCGAAAAGCCTGCGCGCGATCTCGGCGACGATACGCCTCCCAGCCGCGGCTCGGCAGTGCCGAAGACCGGCGCCAAGAAGGACGGCTCATTGGGCACCAAGGGTGACGAACCCGAAGGCGGCTTCGAACCGCAACCGCGTTGACCCGCGGGGCTGATTGAACATGTGAACGAAAAGGCCGGTTCTCCTTTGAGTAGGGAATCGGCCTTTTCTTGATGATTGAGGGTAACGAGTGGAGGCCGGTCGTGTCGCCGGAGTTGCCCTACTGACGATCGGAGATCTCAGTGCGTGAAGCATCCGTGATCCTCAGTTCAACAATTACCTGTCCGATCTGCCGCTTCCAGGCGACGGAAACGATGCCAATCGACGCCTGCCAATACTCCTATGAATGCAAGGGCTGCGGTGCCACCCTTCGGCCGAAGGCCGGCGATTGCTGCGTGTTCTGCTCATACGGAACCGTCCCTTGCCCGCCGATCCAGACTCTGGGCAGGAGAGACGGTTGCTGTTGATCGGAACGAGCGCAAGTATAAGGATGTGAGGATGGTTAGAGTTTCCAACTGCCGCCGTACCAGCGGCGACTGCATTTACGCCGATAGACTAGGAGGCTGGTCCGTTTCATTGGGGGATCGGCCTTTTTTAGTGCTTATTAACGGTAACGCGTTGTAATACGCTTTCTTGGTAATTTAAGTGCCGAGATTTGCAATCTATGGCATGAGCCTCAAGCATCGATGTTCGCGCCGCCCCTGGAATTCAGGGTAGGTGAACGGGATGCCGCAGTCCCTCAAAGGGACGCCGCAATCACGGGAGTGCATATGAAACGTCGCTATTTCGGAACGGACGGAATCCGCGGTCAATCCAACATTTATCCGATGACGCCGGATCTCGCCATGCGCGTGGGCATCGCCGCCGGCACGATCTTCCATCGGGGCAGTCATCGCCATCGAGTGGTCATCGGCAAGGATACGCGTCTCTCCGGCTATATGTTGGAAAACGCCATGGTGGCGGGGTTCACCGCAGCCGGTGTCGATGCGTTCGTTCTCGGCCCGATCCCGACGCCCGCTGTCGCGATGCTGACGCGGTCGCTTCGCGCGGACATAGGCGTGATGATCTCCGCTTCGCATAATCCTTACGAAGACAATGGCATCAAGCTTTTCGGCCCCGACGGCTACAAGCTCTCCGACGATCTCGAAACGAAGATCGAGGACCTGCTGGAAAGGGACATGACGGCGCATCTTGCCAAGTCCGAGAATATCGGCCGCGCCAAGCGCGTCGATGGCGTGCATGACCGCTATATTGAACATGCCAAGCGTACGTTGCCGCGCGATGTCACGCTGCAGGGCCTGCGTATCGCCATCGACTGCGCCAATGGCGCCGCCTACAAGGTCGCGCCTGCGGTGCTGTGGGAACTCGGTGCTGATGTCGTCACCATCGGCAACGAGCCGAACGGCACCAATATCAATCTCAATTGCGGCTCCACCAGCCCGGTCGCGCTGCAGAAGAAGGTTGACGAGGTGCGTGCCGATATCGGCATTGCGCTCGACGGTGATGCAGATCGCGTCATCATCGTCGACGAAACCGGCACGATCATTGATGGCGATCAACTGATGGCCGTCATTGCCGAGAGCTGGGCCGAGAGCCAGATGCTGCGTGGCAATGGCATCGTCGCCACCGTCATGTCCAATCTCGGACTGGAGCGTTTCCTCGAAGACAAGGGCATGGCGCTTGCCCGCACCGCGGTGGGCGACCGTTATGTCGTCGAGCATATGCGTCAGCACAATTACAATGTCGGCGGCGAGCAGTCCGGCCATATCGTGCTCTCCGACTACGGCACGACCGGCGACGGTCTCGTGGCCGCGCTGCAGATCCTGGCTGCGGTCAAGCGCACCGGCAAGCCGGTCAGCGAAGTCTGCCGCCGTTTCGAGCCGGTGCCGCAACTGCTGCGCAATGTCCGCATTTCCGGCGGCAAGCCGTTGGAAGATATTCAAGTGCGCAAGGCGATCGCCGATGCCGAAAATGAGCTGGCCCGCAACGGCCGCCTGGTCATTCGCCCTTCTGGGACCGAGCCGCTCATTCGTGTCATGGCGGAAGGCGACGATCGCGGCCAGATCGAACGCATCGTCGGCGGTCTGATCGATGTGATCTCGAACGTGCGCAACGCTGCCTGATCAGGGCTTCCGGCCATCAGAATATTGATAGGAGATTCGTGGCTGCCTCGTCGAGGCGGCCACATCGCATGGTGCCGTGCGAAGATCACTGAAACATTTCGCCAGGATAGGCGCCCCAGAGCGAGTTCTGCCTGATATAGCCGCTGGCAGAATGCTTCTGTACCGAGACGCTACACCAGATGCCGGCGCAGGAACGCAACGACAGCAGAACGCCGGGTTGCAGTTCAGCGATGAGTGCGGCCGTCGTTTCTGGACTACCGCGCAGCATTGCGTTTGTCTTCAGCCACGGCGCGACAACAGCCGTACGCAACCCTGAAAGAAGTGCGCTGTGCATCCACCCGGTGGTGCCGACGTCATCGCGCACCTGTCGCCAATGGCCATATTCGTCGATGATCTCCAGCGGCAGGCCGGGTTTCATATAGATCCATTTGGTGGGATAGATCGTTGATGGTCCGGCGCGCATACGCGCCTTATGCGCTTTCAGGGACACAAAACGAGGGATCGGCAGCCCAGTTTCCCGCCCCTTGTTCCAGCTCGTTGCCGCAACGGGCTGTATCGGCATCGGCCCGGCGAGGGCGGCGGTGGTCAGAAAGATGAGCGCGAGGCAAAGGCCGGCACCCAGATTGCGAAAGCAAGTCAATGACTTCCTCCATATTTTACGCCCCGGCTACGGTCATCGTAACGACCTGATTATTGCCAATTGGTTTAAAAGCTTCGGACGGCTTGGCTTTGGGGTTCCTCGGTTCCTGCGAAGCGGAGAGCCGAATAGGTCAAGATATTCCTTTCTGCAATCTTAGTTTTATGAATTGCTAATGTACAAAACAAGTATATCCTGCAACGAAATAGAGTAAATATTTGTAGTTAAGCGGGTTTTAACCATTACCATTCATTATCCACGTCATGTCTTTCGATTGGCAGGCGTTTGTCGTGCCAATGGCAATAAATTTGGAGCCAAAGTCATGATGAAAACTTTGATTGGGGCCGCTGCAGCTTTGCTCGTCGGCACATCCGCTTTTTCAGCCGATCTCTATACGCCGCCACCGGCGGCACCTGAAGTGGTCAGCCAATCGAGCGGCTGGTATCTGCGCGGCGATGTCGGTTACGTTTTCTCCGATCTGCGCGGCGCCAATTATTTCCAAGGCTCTAACTCCAACCTGCATGATTTCGATAGCGCCAGCCTCGACAACACTTGGTCGCTCGGCGGCGGTGTCGGTTACCAGGTCAATAACTACCTGCGCACGGACGTGACGCTGGACTACCTCTTCAAGTCTGATTTCCATGGCTCCACGAGCGGCGATTGCGGCGGCTGCGGCCCGGGCTTTACGGCGGTACCTGCGACCTCTCACGACGTGGCTTCGCTGACGGCCTACAGCTTGCTCGCGAA
Organism: Rhizobium mayense; assembly: GCF_030272705.1. Lineage (GTDB taxonomy): Bacteria > Pseudomonadota > Alphaproteobacteria > Rhizobiales > Rhizobiaceae > Rhizobium > Rhizobium mayense. The sequence continues at coordinate 67,998 of NZ_JARFYM010000017.1, forward strand.
CGCCTATGTCGATATCGGTACCTACGGCATCTTCACGCCTTATGTGGGCGGCGGTCTCGGCGGCACCTACGTCAAATGGGACAATCTGAAGAACACCTCTTGCTCCGACGCCAATCCGGGTTCCTGCGACGAGACCGTCACGCATAACGGCCGAGGCAGCTGGCGCTTCACCTACGCGCTGATGGCCGGTACATCGATCGACCTCTCGTGCAATCTCAAGGCCGACGTCGGCTATCGCTACCGCCATATCGAAGGCGGCGACATGTTCGGCTTTGCGGAAAACGGCGGTCCCGGCTACGACAAGGGCCTCAACCTGCACGAAGCCCGCATCGGCGCGCGCTACACTTTCGGCGGCTGCCAGACTGCCAGCTACATGCCGCCGGCCGAGATCCCGCCCCAACCTGCGGTCTACAAATAAGCATTCTTACGTCCAAGCCATTGAAAAGCCGTCCGGTTCGTCCGGGCGGCTTTTTTCTTTTTTGCTGTCGCCGTTAAGCAATTCAGCCGCGTCTTAAATCTTCATTAACCATGAATTCCCTATGGTTAATGAAATGACAATGGCTGCGACCCGGCCCGGTCTCTCCGCTTGGAGGGCCGGAACGGTGGATACGACAAGGGCTGGCCGGCTTGGAATGCGGGCACCTGCCCGAGGTTGGAAGGCGAGGGGTAATGATCCGTTTCGACGCTTTGGCGCTGGCCGCGATGATGGCGAGCGTGTTTGCGGGCACTGCTTTTGCAGCCGATCTGCCGCCGGAAATCAAGATGCCCGAAGTCAGCGTCAAGAATGCCCAGGGGTGGTACGTGCGCGGAGATGTCGGCTACGCGATCAACGCCAGCCACGATGATACGACCTTCCGCACCCACGATCCCGCCAGCGGAGATTACGGCTCCGGGCGTTTCGATTCCGACCGTTTCAGCGGCGATTTTTCGGGTAGCCTCGGTGTCGGTTATCAGTTCAATGACCTCATCCGTGCCGATCTCACCGGCGACTACTTCAGCGGCGATTTCGATGGTCGCACGGCGAGCGCTTCGCCTTGCTCCGGCGGCGCAGGTTGCTCCACCAAGGTGCGCTCCTCTTTCAAAGCCGGCAGTCTGATGGTGAACGGCTATGTCGATCTCGGCACGCTCGCGGGCTTCACGCCCTATGTCGGTGCCGGCATCGGTGCGACCAGGGTCTCCTGGAGCAGCGTCAATGCCATCGGCTCCTGCGTCGACGGTATCTCCGGCTGCGGCGGTGCCGCTTCGGTCAGCGCACGTTATCCCGGCGACAGCGACTGGCGCATGACTTACGCCTTGATGGCGGGTGTCGCCTATGAGGTGGCACCGAATGTGAAGCTGGATCTTGGCTATCGCTTCTCGCATATCGCCGGGGGCGACATGTTCGGCTATTCCACTACGGATACGGCGGCAGGCGCCGGCGGCACGATGGGTCGCGACGGAGCCCTGTCGCGACACGAGATTCGTATCGGTTTGCGAATCACCACCTGGTAGAATTGCTGCCTACGACGTCGTCAGCACGTAGGCGATGCGGCGAAAGAAATCCAGGGTGCGGAAGAGGTGCGCGGGAATGCGCCGCCATTCGGGTGATTTCGCGGCGCGATAGTCGCGACGCCAACCGATCATCGTCGTCCTCTGCAGCGGGCTGAAGCCAACGACGTTGTTGCGCGTGGTGAAGATGGATGTGCGCGTCTCCCAGCCGCGTTCGATGGCGACATCCCAGGGCAGGGACATGACTGCGAGCGACTTGACGATCTTTTCCGCGCCGCTGCGTGTCACCAGATAGCAAGCCGTCGAGCCCTGCGGGCCGAAGAGGCAGCGGCCGATCACGTCCCCCATGCGACTGCTCGTCGCGGCGCGGAAGCCGCCCCAGCGATGATTGACCAGCTTGATGATCTCGGCGTTCGGGGCGGCTTCCTTTGCCGCCATGGCGCGATCAAGAAAATCGCCGTCCAGCGCGACATCGTCTTCGATGATGACAGCCGATTCGCCGCCGTCGGCCAGAAATTGACGCAGCGCCATCAGGTGGCTGCGATAGCAACCATATTCACCGGGAAGGATGACCCTGCCGTGCCGGCGCCGGAAACGATCGTGATCGACGTCGATCCATTGCGACTGCGGCAAAAGAGTGCCATCGACGCCCTCGACGCGCTCGATCCTTATGCCAAATTGATTACTCTGGCGCTGGATTTCCGCCAATCTGTCCGTCGCTCGACCAATGTTGATGAGATAGACGGGCAGCGGCTGCACGGGCACGCTGAGGCTCTGTGAAAGTGCGGCTTGGTACATAAAAGACATTTGAAAGACATTGTTCTTTATTTGTCGGCGCCGACCATTCAACGCCCGTAACATATGGTGGGTGTCTGCGAAGATGCCAGCTTTTGTGTGGCTAACGTAACGCGATTGTGCGGTGCGAAGCTTATCCACCGGCATCATTGCTGCACGAATTCGTGAGCGCTTTCCATCCGCTGCATTTTACCTATTGCGCCAACTGGCGGCTTCCAATATATCCGGCGGCGGGACACTCCTCCCCAACGAGGAGCTTTCTATCTGAGAGGATAGCATCATGACTAAGCTCGCTAAGCCGGACATCCGTCCGAATAATACCCATTTTTCTTCTGGCCCCTGCTCGAAGCGCCCCGGTTGGACGCTCGATGCTCTTTCCGACGCGGCTCTTGGCCGTTCGCACCGTGCGAAAGTCGGCAAGGCCAAGCTGAAGCAGGCCATCGATCTCACCCGCGAAGTTCTTGAAGTGCCGGCGGACTACCGCATCGGCATCGTTCCGGCTTCCGACACCGGCGCCGTCGAAATGGCGCTCTGGTCGCTGCTCGGTGAGCGCGGCGTCGACATGCTCGCTTGGGAAAGCTTCGGTGCCGGCTGGGTTACCGACGTCGTCAAGCAGCTGAAGCTCAAGGACGTCCGCAAGCTTGAGGCCGGTTACGGCGAGCTGCCCGATCTTTCCGCTATCGATTTCGACCGCGATGTGGTCTTCACCTGGAACGGCACGACCTCCGGCGTCCGGGTTCCGAACGCCGATTTCATTCCGGCTGATCGCAAGGGCCTGACGATCTGCGATGCCACCTCGGCCGCGTTCGCGCAGAACCTCGATTTTGCCAAGCTCGATGTCGTCACCTTCTCCTGGCAGAAGGTCCTGGGCGGCGAAGGCGCACATGGTATCATCGTCCTGTCGCCGCGCGCCGTCGAGCGCCTGACCACCTACCAGCCGGCCTGGCCGCTGCCGAAAATTTTCCGCATGACCAGCGGCGGCAAGCTGATCGAAGGCATCTTCACCGGCGAGACCATCAACACGCCGTCGATGCTCTGCGTCGAAGACTACATCGATGCGCTGCTCTGGGCGAAGGAACTCGGCGGCCTGAAGGCGCTGATCGGCCGCGCCGATGCCAACGCCAGGGTCATCCACGACTTCGTTGCGGCCAATGACTGGATCGCCAATCTCGCCGTCAAGGCCGAGACTGAATCCAACACCTCCGTCTGCCTGAAGATCGTCGACAACGATGTCGTCGCTCTCGATGCCGATGGCCAGGCGAATTTTGCCAAGGGCGTGGTTGCACTGCTCGAAAAAGAAGGCGTCGCCTATGACGTCGGCCATTATCGCGACGCGCCTTCGGGCCTGCGCATCTGGGCGGGTGCGACGATCGAAGCCGCCGACATGCAGAAGCTGATGCCCTGGCTCTCCTGGGCTTTCGAAACGCAGAAGGCGACGCTCTCCCAGGCTGCAGCCTGAGATCATAGCGTCCCCCGGCTCCGCCAAGAAGGCGGAGCCCAGCATTCGCGAATTTCTCTTTATATTCACGCAATTCCGGACGGAAAACCGCTTCACACTTTTCCTGGAATTGCTCGTCACCGCTGACCCTTTTCTCAGGAGGCCTCAATGGCACCTCGCGTTCTCGTATCCGACGAACTGTCGGAAACCGCCGTCCAAATCTTTCGCGATCGCGGCGTCGAAGTCGATTTCCAGCCGCAGCTCGGCAAGGACAAAGACAAACTGCTCGAAATCATCGGCAATTATGACGGCCTCGCCATCCGCTCCGCCACCAAGGTGACGGAAAAGATCATCGAAGCGGCGAAGAATCTGAAGGTCGTAGGCCGTGCCGGCATCGGCGTCGACAACGTCGATATCCCGGCCGCTTCGCGCCGCGGCATCATCGTCATGAACACGCCGTTCGGCAATTCGATCACAACAGCCGAACACTCCATCGCGCTGATGTTCGCCGTTGCCCGCCAGCTTCCGTCCGCCGACGCCTCGACCCAGGCCGGCAAGTGGGAAAAGTCGAAGTTCATGGGTGTCGAAATCACCGGCAAGACGCTCGGCGTCATCGGCGCCGGCAATATCGGCTCCATCGTCATTGCCCGCGCCATCGGCCTGAAGATGCATGTCGTTGCCTATGACCCGTTCCTCTCCAAGGAACGCGCCGAGGAGATGGGCGTGGTCAAGGTCGAGCTCGACGAACTTTTCGCCCGCGCCGATTTCATCACGCTGCACGTGCCGCTGACGGACAAGACCCGCAATATCATTGACGCCGACGCGCTTGCCAAAACCAAGCCGGGCGTGCGCATCATCAACTGCGCCCGCGGCGGTCTGGTAGATGAGGCAGCGCTTGCCGCCGCCATCAAGTCCGGCCATGTCGCCGGCGCAGCCTTCGACGTGTTCGAAGTCGAGCCTGCCAAGGAAAGCCCGCTGTTCGGCTTGCCGAACGTCGTCTGCACGCCGCATCTCGGCGCTTCGACCACGGAAGCGCAGGAGAATGTCGCCCTGCAGGTGGCCGAGCAGATGTCGGACTATCTCGTCAAGGGCGCGGTTTCCAACGCGATCAACATGCCCTCGATTACCGCCGAGGAAGCGCCGATCCTGAAGCCGTTCATCAAGCTCGCCGACGTTCTCGGCGCCTTCGTCGGCCAGGTAACGGAAGATCCGATCAAGGAAATCGAGATCCTCTACGACGGCGTTACCGCGGGGATGAACACCAAGGCGCTGACGAGCGCGCTGTTGGCCGGCCTCATCCGCAACCAGGTTGCCGACGTCAACATGGTTTCGGCGCCCATCATGATCAAGGAAAAGGGCATCGTGCTCGCAGAAGTCAAGCGCGACAAGACCGGCGTCTATGACGGCTACATCAAGCTGACGGTCACCACCGACAGCATGACGCGCTCGATCGCCGGCACCGTCTTCTCCGATGGCAAGCCCCGCTTCATTCAGATCAAGGGCATCAATCTCGACGCCGATGTCGGCAGCCACATGGTCTATATCGCCAATACCGACGTTCCCGGCATGATCGGCTTCATCGGCACGACGTTGGGTGCCGCCAATGTCAACATCGCCAACTTCCAGCTCGGCCGCGACAAGCAGGGCGGCGATGCCATCGCGCTGCTTTACGTCGACGGCCCGATCAACGACGAGGTTCTGGCCAAACTGACCGCCAACCAGGCGATCCGCCAGGCAAAGCCGCTGGTGTTCAACGTCGACTAGACTTGCTCCTCCCAAGAGCGACAGGTGAGCCCGGTGCAGGAAACTGCGCCGGCTCTGCTGTTGGAATGCACCTCCTAACGGGCTGTGGATAAGTCCGCCTATCGGGCTATCGGCTCCCCTTCAAACATGCCTATCTCTTTGTCATGGGGGCCTCACAAGAAAATGGTGGGCGAATGATGAGCAAGCCGGTAGCGGCTTGGCTTGCGAAACCGGCTGCGGCGGCGATCGTGCTGTTTGCTCGTGCCGTCACCGCCGTGAGAGCGATCTGGGCGGAGATCGGCGTACCGTCCGGACAGTGCGTCTATTTCGCCAATCACTCCAGCAATGGCGATTTCATCCTCATCTGGGCGGTGCTTCCGCCGCGGCTCAGATATCGAACACGTCCGGTCGCGGCCGCCGACTATTGGCTGAAGTCGAAGCTGAAGGGCTTCATCGGCCGCGACGTATTCAATGCTGTGCTCATCGAACGGGTTCGCGAGGCACGGACGAAAGACCCGGTCGAACAGATGGCCGCCGCTCTCGATGCGGGCTCCTCGCTGATCCTGTTTCCCGAGGGCACGCGGAACCTGACGGAAGCGCCTTTGCAGCCGTTCAAGAGCGGGCTGTTTCATCTGGCGAAGATGCGCCCCGATATCGATCTCGTTCCCGTCTGGATCAACAATCTCAACCGTGTGATGCCGAAGGGCGAGATCGTGCCCATTCCGCTGATCTGCACGGTGACGTTCGGCGATCCACTGCATATCGGCGCAGACGAAGAGAAGGCGGATTTTCTGGCGCGGGCGCAAGCGGCGCTGTTGGCCCTCTCTCCCAAACCAATGGGGAGTGGCGAATGAGCGCAGCAAGCTCTGATCTCATCCAGCTTATCCTAGGTATCCTCGGTGTTCTGATCGTCGCTTCCGTCATCGGCCAGGTGCTGCAGCAACGCCTGTCGCCGGATGGGTCCAACGCGGCGATCGAAAACCTCAATGCCCGCATCAAGGCCTGGTGGGTGATGGTGATCCTGATCGGCATCGCCTTTCTGGCGGGCCGCGCCGGCGTCATCCTGCTTTTCGCCTTTTGCTCCTTTGCGGCGTTGCGCGAGTTCGTCACGCTCATCAACACCAGGCGCGCCGACCATTGGGCACTTGCCGCCGCGTTCTTCGTGGCGCTGCCGGTCCAATATTATCTGCTCTGGGCCGAGCAATACGGCATCTTTTCCATCTTCATCCCCGTCTACGCCTTTTTGTTCATGCCGATTATTGCGGTCCTGCGCGGCGATACCGAGCGCTTCCTGATCCGTATTGCCGAGGTGCAATGGGCGCTGATGATTTGCGTCTTCTGCGCCTCGCATGTGCCCGCACTGCTAACCCTCCACATACCCGGCTATGAGGGGCGCAACGTCCTTTTGATCGCTTTTCTCGTCATCGTCGTGCAGCTCAGCGATGTCCTGCAATATGTCTGGGGCAAGCTATTTGGCCGCCACAAGATCGCACCAAAGCTGTCACCGTCCAAAACGGTCGAAGGTTTCATCGGTGGCGTTGCCAGCGCGACATTGATCGGGGCGGCGCTCTGGTGGATCACGCCGTTCACACCGCTGCAGGCGGGCCTTCTTGCCTTCGTGATTACACTGATGGGCTTCTTCGGCGGGCTGGTGATGTCGGCGATCAAACGTGATCGTGGGGTCAAGGACTGGGGACATCTGATCGAAGGTCATGGCGGGCTGATCGACCGGCTGGATTCCGTCGTTTTCTCCGCGCCGATTTTCTTTCACCTCGTGCGCTACTGGTGGTCGCTGTCATGACGTCGCTGGGGAGGGCGCTTGCCGGCAGCAGCGTCGTGCACGTGCTTTTCGCTTTCCTGGCCATGGGCGGCTGGGCCGTCTTTGCCAACCGCTTGCACCCAATGCCGCAGCCGGTGATTTCCGGTCTTGTTCAGGGCATTCTGTCGGCTTGCCTGACGCTGTTTCTCAAGTCGGTTGTCGAAGGCCTGTCGAAACGCTTCAGCGGCTTCACGGCGCTCTGGGCACCGCCGTTGATCGCCTGTGTCGGCTCAACCGGGATATTGGTGACGATCCATGCGCTCAGCGGCACCCCGGAGATATTGAAGACCATCGCAGTGCCGCTGTTGGTCTCGACCAGCTATGCGGCGATCTACAACTATTCGATTTCCGGCGGGAGACGTTAGGTTCATGGCGAGCGAGGGTATGGGTGACAGGCGGCCATTGGCGAGCCGCAACACGCGCTGGGCGCGGGCACTGGCGCGGCGCATGACGAGCCTGTCGGTGACGCCGAACCAGATATCGCAGGCGAGCATGGTCATGGCGGCGCTGGCCGGCGGTTCTTTCTGGGTGTCAGGCTGGCTGGCGGGGCAGGGCGACGGCGGGCTGCGCGCCCTATTCCTGGTCCTCGCGGCACTCTTCTGCCAACTTCGCCTGCTGTGCAATCTGCTTGACGGCATGGTGGCCGTCGAGGGCGGCAAGGGCGAAGCGGATGGACCGTTCTGGAATGAATTCCCGGATCGCGTTGCCGATATCCTGATCTTCGCCGGCGTCGGCTACGGCATCGCCGCGCCCGGCCTTGGCTGGGCTGCGGCCGCCTTCGCCGTTCTCACCGCCTATGTCCGCGAGCTAGGCCGTGCCACCGGCAATCCCAGCGATTTCGGCGGGCCGATGGCCAAGCAGCACCGTATGGCAACAATGACGACCGCCGCGCTGCTGTCGGTCATCGAAGTGCTGTGGAGTGGCAGCTCCTGGCTGCTGACCATCGCACTCTGGATCGTTGCGGTCGGCGCGGCGGTGACGGCTCTTCGCCGCGGCCTCCACCTTATTCAGCGGCTAAAGGCCAGGGGTTGATCGGCTGTTTCATTCGTCGTCGCAATATCGGTGATTCGCCGCCCCTTGCGCCGGGCAGCAATCCTTTCTATATCCGTGATCCATCAAGGCCGGGTGGCCAACTGGCCGCGTGCCCGCATATGATAAAAATCCGCCGCTTTTGTATGGCAACCGGTGGACAGAATACAGCACCGAAGATCGACTGAGATTGGCGGCAAGACCGTGAACACACTGGATTTTGACAAGAGGCCGGAAGATACGCGCGTTGTCGTCGCCATGTCTGGCGGCGTCGATAGTTCCGTCGTTGCCGGTATTCTGAGGCGTCAGGGCTATGATGTGCTTGGGATCACGCTGCAGCTTTACGATCACGGCGCAGCAGTGCACCGCGCCGGGTCGTGCTGCGCTGGCCAGGATATCGATGATGCCCGCCGCGTCTGCGAGACGCTTGGCATTCCGCATTACGTCCTCGACTACGAAAAGCGGTTCCGCGAGACGGTGATCAATCCTTTCGCCGAAAGCTATGTTGCCGGCGAGACGCCGATCCCCTGCGTTGCCTGCAACCAAACGGTCAAGTTCGCCGATCTCTTGGCGACCGCCAAGGAGCTCGGCGCCGATGCGCTGGCGACCGGCCACTATATCCGCTCGCGCCCGAACCCGTCCGCCGAGCATCCTAGCCGCCGTGCGCTCTATCGCCCGGCCGATGCCGATCGCGACCAGAGCTATTTCCTCTTTGCGACCACGCAGGAGCAGATCGACTATCTGCGCTTTCCGCTCGGCGGCATGCCGAAATCGGAGACGCGTGCGCTTGCCGAGGAAATGGGCCTCGTCGTTGCCAAGAAGGCCGACAGCCAGGACATTTGTTTCGTGCCGCAGGGCAAATATTCCGACGTGATCGCCAAGCTGAAGCCGAATGCGGCGCTTGCCGGCGAGATCGTCCATCTCGACGGCCGCGTGCTCGGCCAACACGAAGGCATCTTGCACTATACGATCGGCCAACGCCGCGGCATCGGTATAGCGACCGGCGAGCCGCTCTACGTCGTCTATCTCGACGCCCGTTCGCGTCGTGTCATCGTCGGCCCGAAGGAGGCGCTGGAAACGCACCGCGTCTATCTCCGCGACGTCAACTGGCTGGGTGACGAGCCGCTGGCGAAGGCAGCTTCGGGCGAGGGTTTTGCGTGCTACGCCAAGGTCCGCTCGACCCGCGCGCCGGCCCCTGCCGTGCTGTATGCGGACGCGACCGGCATCTATGTCGATCTGACGATCGGCGAGGCAGGTGTTGCTCCTGGCCAGGCCTGCGCGCTCTATTCCGCCCCCGGCGACGACGCCCGCGTTTACGGCGGCGGCTTCATCGAACGCTCCGAACGCGAGCCGATGGCGGAAGCCTCGCTGAAGGCATTGCTGGCCAGCCCGGTCGCCGCCTGACGACGTCTGGTGCCGGATAGTGGAAAGCACTGATTTTTCCAAATCATCCGCTTGACACCAAGCCGAACCGCACCTTATAAGCCGCTCAACCGACGAGCCGACGCTCCTCGAGCGGCGGTATCGTTTGGCGTCACGTATAATTCAAGAGATTATGCGCTGAAATGGCGGAGTAGCTCAGTAGGTCAGAGCAGAGGAATCATAATCCTTGTGTCGGGGGTTCAAATCCCTCCTCCGCTACCAAAATCTTCAACGAAATTAGTTGGTTCGACTAACTCATTCGTTGCGGCTTGATCGCCGCTGTAGCCGGACGCGCCTTTTGCGATTTTTGACACGGCTTTTGCGACAAAGCGAAAATCGCAACTCGAACGGATTGTCACTTCTGCAGCAGCCCCGTGGCCTGACCTGTACTGCGCGATAGGGTACACTCCGCCGGAGAAGGAGTGCTTCCCTTGATGATGATCTGGGTGTGGATCATGGCAAGCGCCTCCGGATCGTTGAGCCGGTTCGTGGCCGCGTACCGTTCAAGCGCTGACTGGTCGATCTGATATCCGCAGGGCTGAGCATAGGCGATAACTTGTGCCAAGCCACGAATTCGTTCCTGCGTATCTCTGTCGACTTCGGCCGACGAGACGGTAGCTGTGAAGGTTACGATCGCAAGGCCCAGCAAGGCGCCCGTCAGTCTCATGTCTTCCCCCTGATGATCAGCTCTCTCGCCTTCGTAGCGCGTCGCCTGTTCACCGTATAGGCCAATTCGACGGCGTCGATTAGACAGTCCGCGAAGAGCGACCGGATTTCCGGCCGATCGTTGATCGACAGGATGAAGCTCCCTTTGAGCCGCAAGAGGCGTTCGGCCATTGCCGCAAACTGCTCGCGGCCAAAGAGAGCCTTGCCGTAATCATCCTCCGAGCCCCAATAGGGCGGGTCGAGGTAGAAGAGTGAGCCCGGCCGGTCGTAGCGATCAACGAACGCCATCCAGTCCAGGTTCTCTATAACGACGCCGGCCAGGCGCTCATGCACGTCTTCCAGAAGAGGCGCCAGGCGCGTCAGGTTGAAGCGTGCCGCGCCGGCGCGCTGGACGCCGAAATTCTGCCCTTCGACCTTCCCGCCAAATGCAAGCTTCTGGAGATAGATGAACCGCGCAGCGCGTTCCAGGTCGGTCAGGGTGGTCGGGTCGCAGGCCTTCAGGCGTTCGAACTCGCGCCGGCTGGTGATCTGGAATTTGAGCGTGTCCATGAACTGCGGATAGTGACGTTGCAGGATGCGGAAGAGGTTCACGACTTCGCCGTTTCGATCGTTGATGACCTCCGTCCGAGGGGCCTTCCTGCGGCGGAAAAACACGCCGCCCATCCCGACGAAAGGCTCGGCATAAAGGGTGTGTGGCCGCGCGGCGATCAGTTGCACGAGGCGGGGAGCGAGAGCGCGCTTTCCGCCGATCCATGCGGCCGGCGGCTGAGTATTGGGAACGTCTCTAAAATCTTCTTCAAAGCCCATTTGAAACCGTTTTGAGAATCAGTCACGAAGAGCCCGCCCTGCAGGGTACGGGTGTGACAGTTATCTCTTTCATGCTGTCGGACGGGGCTGGTCGCCAAACTAAGACCCGTCGCCGTGGCGTCGCTATATGCGCCACGGCCGCCCGTTGTAGCGGGCAGATATTCACCAGGCGATCTTGGACACATCCTCGGTAGAGATCGATGCCATCACTTGAGCGCTTAGAGATGCAAGCTTGTTTTGGCATGCGACGATCCAAGCCTTACCGTCAGACCCAGCCTGCTGGATTTGCGAAGCATCATGCGGACGAAACGCCCATTCCCCGGCTTCGTCTTCACACCAGAATGGCGTGGACCAACCAGCGGCGAGGTCGGGCAAGAGGCTCGCGGTGACGCTGCCCATCATGTTGATCTGGTCGGTGATGCCACTCGGATATGTATGTTCCGACCCAAGAGCAGAGGACTTGTAGCCGCCAATGATCGCAGCGGCGCAAGCTGCTGTGAGAGCGGCGATCCGCCCGGCCTTAATGTCGTCAAGCGCGATGACTGGCAGCGGCGGTGCCTTGAAGGCCGCACCATTGCGAACCCAACCCTCTTGAACATCATCACTGATGGGCTCGAAGGTTTTGGCGATATCCTCGTGGAAAGCATCTGATGGCGTGATGTCTGCCGGGAGATCAACAATCTCCACGACCACATTTTCAGGCACACGACCGTAACGCATATTCACCTCTCAATATCGGATGATGACCTGGCCGGCCGCGCCGGCAGCACCGACGATGGCAGAGCCTTGATAGCCTGCTCCAGATCCACCCGATCCTGGCCCAAAACCCGAAACCGCAGAACCACTCACATAGGCGGGGATGATTGACTGATTGAAGGATGGGGCGCCATTTCCGCCGATCGCATAGCTGGCGTTCCCGGCGAGATAGGCGCCGTTATAGCCGCCACCGCCGGCGCGCCTGAATTGGCCTCCGGAACCGCCAGATCCGGGAGACCCACCGCCAGCGGTGTTGTTGCCACCACCGCCTCCGCCGATGGCTGTGGCCAGTGCACCAAGAGACGTTGTTCCACCAGTGCCGCCGACACCTGTTGTCGATGCCGCCCCAGCTGCACCGCCAGCGCCAACAGTAACGGGAATAACCTGGCCCGGCGTTACGTCAAACCAGCCCGAGAAATACTCCCCGCCACCGCCGCCGCCGCCAGTGCCGCCGGAAGATCCAACGCCGCCGCCGCCACCACCGCCGGCCCAGCCTTCGGCCTCGATCTTGTAGACGCCGGCGGGGACGGTGAAGTTAGTCGTTCCCGCAGCTGAAAATATTTGAATGTTGCGCGGTGGTGCCTGGAGAGCCGTGAAGTTCAAATACCGCCAGTTGGTTCCGTCCCATTCGAAGGATGCGACGAGGCCGGGAACGAGCGCATTCAACGGTATTGCCGATCCGTCATTGCCGACAATCGTCGCAGCGCCCAAGCCATTAACGTTCAAGGTCGGCGTCGTGCTCGTATTGGCGGACGCAATCTTGACGTCAACTACCATGCCTACAGTGAGCGCTGCCGGTGCCGGCGTAAGGGCAGCCGTAATGGCATTGGCCGTTCCGGCCGCCACAGCATAGTTCCAAGACCCCGATTGCACTGCCGGCGCCATGCGTCCGACCGAAGCGGGCCTTGTCAGGTCAGTGCCGGCGGTGGCCTCTGCGGCGCTCGCAAGCTCGACGACACCGCGCGATGTTTCGGTAGCTTGCGACACGTTCGACACAACGAAGTTGGTGCCGTTATAGATCATCGTGACGATGCCGTTGACATCGAAGTCGCCGGCCGCGATCGCGCTGCCATCCGAATTGACGATCGATTTTGCCCCAAGTCCGTTGACGTTCAGTGTCGCTGGTCCTGTGCTCGCAGCCGTAATCTTGAGATTGATCGCAAGACCAGCGGCCAGGGCGGTCGGAGCCGGGACCAAAGTCGCGACAAGAGCAGTAGCCGTGCCGGTCGCCGCAATATAGTTCCAAGATCCCGACTGTACCGCCGGAGCCATGCGTCCGACCGAAGCGGGCTTGTTCGTGTTCGAGCCGGCCGTGGTTTCTGCGGCGGTGGCTAGTTGGACGACACCCCGTGAGAACTCCGAAGCCGTGAATACGTTCAGAACCACAAAGGATGTGCCGACGCATATCAACGTTACGCTGGCCTTGAGATCGTTTGCAGTGACCGGGGCGCCATCTGCGCTCAAGATTGGTAAGGCGCCGAGACCATTGAGATTTAGGGTTGCCGCTCCGGTATTTGGCGTGGCGAACCACATGCTTACCAGGAGGCCCCACTTGTATGCGCTTGGCGCAGGTGTCAGGGCTGCCGTATAGGCGTTGACCGTCCCACCCGCATTTGCGGTGTTCATCGCCCCGCTCTGAATGGCCCTTGCCAATTGCCCAAGATCGGCGCCGCTGGCCGCAAACCCAGCCGACTCGATCACCTTTAAAATCTCTTCCTGGACGCCGTTTAAGAAAGCGGCGGTGACCTCAGTGCCGGGTAGGCCGGCGGCGAGGTCGAGATCGCGGAAGCCGTGTTTGCCGCCGCCGATATCGACCCAATCCGCCCCATTGATACGTTCCATGTCAGGCAGCTCCGTAAGAGAAAACGACTTGTGAGTGCGCGGGCTTCAGCCGTCGCAGCTCGCATTCGATGTTGGAAATCTGGAAGGTGCCGAGGCGCTCGCCGGCGCCGCTGGTGCCTGTGCGGAAGGTAATGACGGTCGTCAGGCCGGGGATGTTGACGCGCCAATCGAATTGGCAGCCGAAGGGCTGAAGCCGCTGACCGCAGCGCAGGCCTCCGGCGACCGATGGCCAGAACTCGTCAATGGTGATCGCAACGCCGAGCTTGGCCGCGACCGCGATGAAATAGGGAATGGATTGGCCGCCCAAGGAGGTCCAGCGCTGATGCGCAAGCAGCTGGCGCTGCTCGATCGTCGTGGCATCGATGTCGCGACCGCAGGGGTCCGGTCCAAGTACTCGCTCGAAGTCGGCAAGGAAGTTGACGGCCGATCGCGGATCGACCTCGACCATCATGGCTTCGGCCGACTGTTCTACCTCGGCGATACGTTCGGCGCCCCCTGACAGAACCGCGTCCAGCACGCCGCCGCGAAGGCCGAGTGCCCAGCCCACTGGGAGCTTGGCGATGATACTGCTGAGGATCGCTGCCACTGTGCGCGCCATCAGATCGCCGCCTCCCATGTGACAGTGCCGGCAGTTGGATATTCGGTCTGGCCGAGCGTGAAGGGAGCACCCGGAGAGAGCATGTCGTGGGCATATTCGCCATTGGCGGCCGAGATCGCTTCGGAGATCCTCGACGGCTCGATGCGGGCGCCGATCGGGCTGGGGTTTTGATCGTCGTCGGCATCGCCGATCGTTGCGACGAAGCGCGTCCAGGCGTCCTGGACGGCGGCACGGGTCACGGCGGTATCCGGACGAAGACGGATGTCGAGGGTGAGCGGCCGCAGAACGCCGGCGACCGGAACGACGAAAGCGGTGACCGGCTTGACGCCGGTTTGACTGCCCGACGTGCCGAGGTAGGCGCCGATCGCGGTCAGCTCATCCGCAGTCGGCGAACGTGGCGAACCGTCATCGTCCTTCATGACGACGACAACACCGACCGATCCGCGGCCGACCCAATCGGTGACGATGGCGACGGCCGAGGTGGAAAAGTTGTCTTTGACCCACGTCTGATAGTCGAACGAAGCGCCGCCATGTGGCGGCTGACGGATGCGCGCCAGAACAGCCGTTTGCAGCTCGGCGGGCGTTTCTTCCTCGGTGCCGCCGACGAAGGCGGACGATACGGTGATCGTGGAAATGTCCGGATTTGGCTCGACGGTCGCGAGCTGGACGCCTGCTTCGAGATTGCCGGCGCTGCCAGCAGTGATAGCGGTCGCCGGAACGTCGACCGTGCCACCGGCGCCGATCGTCGCCGTCGCGGTCGTTTGAACCACGATGGCATCCGAAGTCGCCATCTGAAGGCCAGCCGGCAAGGGATAGTTCACCGTGCCGGCGATCGTCACCCGACCGAGCGAAGAGGTCGGTCCTCGCTGCTCTACCCCCCAGATACTGGCGTGGCGAAGGACAAACTCATCTTCAGAAGTGTCGGGGAAGTATTGCAGGCCCCACCAGGCGATGTGATCGTGGGCCTCGCGAAGCTCCAGCGAGAAGGCGCGGCCGATTTGGGCGAAGGCGCCCTTGACCGACCGCACGGCGCGAGAGACCGCGAGCGGGTTGAGGGCCTGATTGTACTTAATGAGCGCGGCCTCGATCGTGCCGGCGATGTTGGACGCGATGGTCTTTGCGGTCGGGATCGGCCAGGGCATTAGCCGCCCACCCGATACGTGAGTGTCACAGATGCATCCTGAACTTCGGCGGTGTACTTCAGGATGGCGGTCGCGCCAGTCTGAAGCCAGACGACATTAATCTCGGCCGCCTCGCCGGTCTCGTCGAGCGCCCAAGCGAGGCATTGCGCCAGCCAATATTCGCAGAGCTGCCGGGTCTGTTCGGTCTGCTTGGCGCGCGAAAGCAGCCACATAAGGCTGCCGGTCAGGTCGCCGAATGGATCGAGCGCATCGCCGGCGCAGCCACGCCGCTCGGAATAGCTGGCGGGGGCAAGGAACTGAGAGCGGCCGTCAGGAAGCGGATCGTCAGGACCGGCGCGGTGGTCGAGGCCGATCGAGAGCATCATCGGAGTAATGGGCGTGGTGTCGATCGCCAGATTGCAGTCGGCATCCAGCGCGAGGTCGCACCGGCGCGTGGTCTGGTCGAAGGACAAGGCGAGATCGTAAAACATGGGCGGGAGGCTATCGCGCGCGCGCGAAGCCAATCATGCCCGCCATGTCGGGCGGTCAGTTGTTGGGGGCGTCCGTACTTTCGCCACCGTGGACGACGCCGCCGTGGGTGTGGGTCCAGCCGATGTTCTTGCCGTTGTGCTTAACGGTTCCGCCCTCGATGTCGACGCCATCGGCCGAGATTGTGAAAGTGACGCCGCCGATCTTCACCTTGAGCGAATCGCCAGCGGCGATGTTGATCACGCCATCGTTGCCGACAATCATCTTATCACCGTGCTGGTTATGGATGCCGGCATCGCCCTCGTTGAGGTTTCCCATGCGCTTCGACGGATTGGCGATCGGCAGGAGGACAATGTCGCCCTGGTCGCCGGCAACCGCCAGCGCGATCGCCAGGGCGCCGTCCTCGGGCGGGTGGCCGGCATAGCCGTAGGGATGGATGATTTCGACATTGTCGCGCCAGATGCCATCCGCGACCTCGATCGAGGCGGTCTGCATCTGGCCGTCATCCTTGATGTTCTTGATCACGCCGCGCCGGACCATGCCACGAAGCTTGTCGGTCGTTTCCTTGTCCATCAGAGCCCGCTTGCCGTCCCGTCGAGGGGACCTGAGTGTTTCTTCTTCTTACCTTTGCCGTTGCGCCGGCGATTTCCGACCGGCTGCGCATCAAAGGCTTCCGGGCTCATGATCTCCAGCTCGGTCACACGCGCCTCGCCATTGCTCTCCCTGAAGGTGACGCGGGTGATGAGCATGTCGCGCTCGATGCCGGCCCAGCTGTCGGAGACATAGGCGATTTCATTAACACGCCAGAGCTGTCCGTTTGCCCGAAAGTCCTTGACCGTTTCGGTGACGCTTTCGCTCGCCGCCCTAGACGTGCGCATGCGCCGGTCAGCCTCGTCGCCGGCCGCCTTGTTGTCAGCCTTGGCGCGTGCAAGATGGACGACAGGGCGGTAACGCGTGATCTCGCTGTCGGTCGCGAGGCCCTTTGCGGCGGTGCCAGCGCGCTCGGCCGTGGTGGCGGAGCCGTCGCCGCTCCTGCGATCCGCGGTCGCCAACGGCTCGGCCGAGACGTCGAGCGGCTTGCCAGTGCGCTTCTTGCCGGCGCGCTCGCCCTGCCCATGGACGTGATGATGGGAATGCCGGTTATGGTGGCCGAAGCGACCCTTGGACTTCAAGACGTTGCCGGGCAGTGAAAGGTCTGCCGGCGCGCGCTTGGCGCCGGTCCGGGTAATGACGATATTACCGACGCCATCCGACAAGACCAGGGCATGACGGGCGCGCGAACCTTTCTCGATCGCGGTGAAGGCGGTCTCGCCGAGATCGAGGCCATAGCGGGTGAAGGGGTCGCCCGTGTCGATCTCGGATCGGACGCCGAGCCCGTAGGGCTGTGCAATCCGCTTGGCGGCGTCTTCCAGCTTGACGTTGTTGTACTCGCTCGGCCCCGTGGTGAAGGCCGCGCAGTCGACCAAGTCGCCCGTCTTGTCGCGGCCGGAGATTTCCACTGAGGCCGAGGTCGCCTCGATCTCAGTGTCGATCCCCTCGATCCAGCCCTTCAGGACCAGCTCGCCATCCACCAGCACCTGCACTTCCACACCCAGCTTAAGGTCGAATGCGGTGCCCGCGGTGGCAAAAGGGAAAGTAGCAAGTGACCGTTTCGTGTCCCTCAGGGTGAATTTGAAGGCACCTGAAAAGTCCTTCAAATCCCGTTTGACCTCGGCAGATGTCCACTCGACATAGTCCTGACCGCCGACGCGCAGCGTGATGCCCTGGCCTTGCGTGATCATGAGCCGAGCACCTCGACCGAGCCTTCCAGACGCGCCGGGTGACGCGGCTTGTTGCGGGCGACGATATCGGCATAGGCCGCCTCGATCTGGCTCGGCGTGTCACCATAGACATATTGTGCCAGGCCCCAGGCATCGGTGGGTCGATCGAGATTGAAGGTCAGCACGCTCGGCAGGCGGCCAATCGTCTCATTGATGTCGACAATCAAGGCCGACTGCACGCCGCGCGTCGCGCGCCGCAACGTCGAGGCTGTCGTCAGAAACATGGGGGAGCGGATGGCTTCGAGCGCGTCGGCGAGCGTGTCGAGCGCATCGGTCGCTTGGCCGCGAAACGTCTGAGCGTCCTGCCGCGAGGAATAGTCAGCATAGACCGATTGTGCGGCCGTCTGTCCTGCGAAATGCGCCGCCGTCGAGAGCAGCAGCGCGGTGTCGGCGTCGGAGGGAGCCGAGGCAGCGGCGGTCGTCATCGCGTTTACCATCGCCAATCCGATCGCCGTCAGGCTCTCAGGCGTTGGGGCCACTATCGTAGCCGCCTCAGCCGCTGGCGAGACAGCCGGCGTCGAATTGACGGCATTGATGATCGCGGCCGCCGAGATGATCAGCGTGTCGAACTCCGCTGGCGTCGACGGCGAGCTGGCGGCGATCGCCGTCTTGAGCTGGCTCACGGCGTTGACCGATCCGGATGGCGGCGTCAGGCTGCCAATGGCCGAGGTGACGACGCGCGTCGAGCGCTGCACCGACTTCGTCTGGGTCGCGGATATGATCGTGCCGACCACGCCGATGATGGCCGAGGCGGCGGCGACGATCCCGTCGATCGCCGACACCAGGCCGGCGAGGCTTCCAAGGACGTCGCCAGCGCCGGGCGTGTATTCCTTGAAGGTGGCGGTGAAGCGAACGACGCGCAGCTCGGTCGCCGAGAAGCTGATGCGCGCAGGGTCCTCGGCCAGGATCACCTGCATCGGTCCAAGCCAGGGATGGATCAGCATCGCCGGGCCGGGTGTCCGGAACGCGGCGGCCAAGGCAGCCGCCTGCGCCTGGTAGTCGTCGCCGATGATCAGGCCGGATATCTCGATCGTGTCGGGCGAGACGCCAAAGTCGTCGTAGTCGGCGGTGTCGATGCCGGGATAGAGCGACTGCATGACGCGCCGGCCGACCGACGTGCTGGTGTCCGGCATATGAAACGTGATGCCGCGAAAGGAGCCGGCGAGCAGGCCGGGGAGAGCCCAATCGATATCGTCGAGCAGAGACATCAGAGCCTCCCGATCGCGCGGCCGGTCTCGGAGCTAATCGGCACGGTCTGCTCGGCTGGTTCAGGTTGACCGACGACTCTGGCGGGGCCGTCGACCGTCACCTTGATTTCGTTCTTGATGACGGCGGTGCCAGTAACCGGGGGAAGAGCTGGGACGATGACGTTGCGGGCGGCGGCCGGTGCTGCCTGCGCGGGCGTGTTGTTGTTGGCGGCGGGACGCTGCGGCAGCTGCGGCAATGGATTGAGAAAATCGTCATTGCCGAGATGATCATCGATCGCAGCGGCCGTGCCGCCGTTGGGAAGTTTGTCGCCGGGTGCGGCCGAGGTCTGGCCAAACGACATGAAGTTTCTGACGGTAGAAACCGCATTGGCCAAATCCGACCAAGTCTTCACGACGCCGTCCGGAAGGAGCTTTGACCAGTCAATGCCGGCCGCGACCTTTTCGGAGAGATCAGCCAAGCCGTCCACAATGGCGGCGATCCAGTCGGAAATGTCCTTGATTAGATGCAGCGAAGCGCCAATCGTGCCACCGAAAAGATCGCCAAGCATCTTAAAGAAGCCGGAGACTGTGCTCGGATCGACGCCTGCGATTTTCACGACAGCCTCACCTATGCGCATGAAGCCGTTGCCAATCTCGACAATATTATTGACGATGCCACCGACGTCCTGCCCCATGCCCCGGAGATAAGGTGCAAAGCCGGTCCCGAAATCCTTCAACGCACCCCAGCCGGCAGCGATACCCCTCAGGGCAAGATCGAGCGCCTCGACCGCTTTGACCTTGGCATCGTCGATCGTCAGGCCAGACAGGTCGATCTTAAAATTCAGTGACTCCTTGAAGCCGTCGAAGAACGTCTTCAGGTTCTCCCATCCGCCCTTGATATCGTCCCAGGCGCTGGCAAATCCGGCCGCTATTTCAGGGCCAAAATGATCGGCGATGTCCTTGCCGGCCGCGATGATCCGGCCGCCGATATCAACGATCGCGGCGACGGCGCGCGGCGCACCGTCAGCGATGCCATCCCATGCGCGGCCAAGCGCATCGCTGACCATCGGTCCGTAGCGGTCGAACAACTCGCTGCCATATGCAAGGAGCTGCCGACCGCGATCGCGCATGCCGTCGACGAAGGACCAGAAACCATCCTTCGTCCGCTGCCAGACCTGGCCGATCTTCGGCCCGAACGTGCCCCAATTTTTATAGAGGAGATACGCCCCATACCCGACGGCTGCGATCGCAGCGCCGGCGACGGAAAAGAGTGCGGCGACCGCCTCGATGCCAGCACCGACGATCGGTAGAACTATGCCGAGCGCACCGAGGGCGGCGGTCACCAGGACGGCAGCACCGGCCCATGCTAGCCCCTGGCGAACGAGGCCGCCGGTCTCGGCATCGAGATCGCGCATCCACTTCAAAGCCGCTTCAAGGCCGCTATTGATCATCGGCATCCATGTGCCGAAGGCGAGGCCGACTTCGCGGGTCGCCTGTGTACCGATTTCGCCGAAGATGACGAGCTGCTGGTTGAGCGCCTGCATCTGGGTCGCGAAATCGCGATCGGTCACTGCACCCGTCGCCTTCGCCACCTGGTCCTTGATGTCTTTATACTCGTCGAGATTGCCGAGCAGCGGCAGTAGGAAGTCCATCACCTGCATGTCGGAGAAGAGGCCGCCGAGCTTGCCGGCGCCGTGGATTTTCTCAAGCTCGTTGCGGACGTAGCCTAGCGCGTCGGCGCCCTGCAGGCCGCTCGCCTTCGCTTTCTTCATCAGGCCGTCGATCTCCTGTGACGACGCGCCGGTCAGCTTGACGATTTTCTGCACGACGGCCTCGATCGGGTTGATGCCCTTCGTGGCCGCGTCCTGCATGACCGCCTGGATATCGACGCCGGCGTCCTTAAAATTCTTGATCGTCGTCGGTGCGAGGATCTTCGTCAGGAAGTTCTTCAGGTTGTTCGCCGCCTCGGCCGGGTCGGACGTGCCCTTCTTGGCGATTTCGAGCGCGGCGCCGAGAAAGTTGACCGCCTCGCGGCCGGTGACGCCAAACTTAGCCATCTGGCCGACGAGGGTCGGGAAGTACTTCGCCATGTCCTTCAGCTCGAAGGACCCGGCCTTGCCGGCAACCGCGAGAGCGGCGAGCGAATCGTCGAGCTGGTCGGCCGGCACCTTCAGCGTGGTGAGCAACGCGGTGGCGACACCGGCCATGTCAGAGAACTCGGCATGCGCGGCCGTCGCCGCCTTGCCGATCGAGCCGATCGAGGCGTCCACCAGCTTCTCGTCGAGGCCGGCGGCAATCATCTGGCCGGCGCCCTCGGCGATCGTGCTGGAATATTGGCCGATCTTGAGCGCCAGGCCCTCATACTGCGTTTTCGCCTTGTCGACGAAATCATAGGCGGCCTTGCCCGACAGGTTCGCCGTGCCGGCGATATCGACAAGCTTTTGCTGGAACGCCGCCGCCTCCTGCATCGGCGCCATGAAGGAGATGCCGGCGATCGCCGTGCCGACCAGGCCGATCTTCTTGGACAGGTCGACGAAGCTTTGAACGCTGTTGCGCAGCCCACGTAGCGGGCCGGTAAGTCCGTCCTTCAGACGGACCAGGACGTCGAGCGACATCGAGTTTGCCATTGATCAGCCGTCCTTCGGTGAAGTTTCCTGTCGGAACGCCATGATGCTGTTCCACCAGAAGATTGCGGTTTCGGCGTCGAAGCTCTCAATCTCCGACGCCGCAAACCCTGTGCCCTCAGCGAGACCGCCGAGGATTACGCGCCAGTTTTCCGGCCACTGTACAAAAAATGGTTGAGCACCTGGCCACATCGGGCGATATCGGCTGCATCCATATTGTCGAAAATGCCGTTCATGACGGCCTGGTTGATGCGGGTCGCGCGGGCAAAGGCGACGACGATCGTGTCGCCGTCGCGGGAGCCGGCGATCACCTTCTGATCCTTGCCGGTCAGCCGGTGAAGGGTCAGCTCACTATAGTCCTTCTCGGCAACGACGCCGTCCTTCCGGGTCCGGAGCTTCACCGGATAGTGCAGCGGGATAGTGACCGAGCCATCGCGGTTCTTGATGGCATCGTCCGGCAGAGCATCGCGCGGATCTTCGTCCTCGTCGATGATGGTCGGGTCTTTGATCTTCGCCGCGACCGGAGCATCTTCGTCGATGATGCCGTCGTGGATTTCGGTCACGTCCTCAGAGGAAAGATCGATGGTGACATTGCGGGCGGGAGCGGGCGTT
This sequence comes from Rhizobium mayense, assembly GCF_030272705.1. Classification (GTDB taxonomy): domain Bacteria; phylum Pseudomonadota; class Alphaproteobacteria; order Rhizobiales; family Rhizobiaceae; genus Rhizobium; species Rhizobium mayense. The sequence continues at coordinate 90,254 of NZ_JARFYM010000017.1, forward strand.
TTCATTAGCTCAGGATCTCCGTCGGTGTCGAGCCTTCCCATTGCAGCTTGATCTTACCGCCGTCGCCGCCGGTAATGTTTGGGATATCACCGGAGAGGAAGGCATCCTCCCAGACGTAGGTCTGGCCGGTGTCGCAGATGACCTGCAGCTCCCCTTCTTTGTTGGTGCCATAAAGCGAGGACCAGCTCTGGCCCTTTTCGAGGTTGGTGGTCGCCGTGATCAGCGACCCCTGATACTCCTGCGCGCGCGCCGTCTTGCGGCCATAGGTGACGGAGTTGTTCTTGATGCCGCCGGGACGAAACTCGGCGCCCTTTTCGACGGGGACGTTGACCCCGTTCCAGGTGATGTCGACGATGCCTAAGACTTGCGTCATGGATGGGTCCTTCGATTACGCTTCGAACTGCAGCGACTGAGCGAAGACCATCAGATTTCCGACGATGTTGACCAGCGGCCGGCCCTCAAGCCGGTTCTTGTCACTGTCGGAAATCGCGAAGGTGCTTTGCTTGACGGTGTTGGCGACGTCCTGGATCCAGGCGCGCTTCTCATAGAGCTTGCAGCGCGCCGTCCAGGTCGCCTTCATCTTCTTCGGGGTGACAACGGCGTCCTGGTTGCCGTCGCTGTCATAGCTGTTGGAGTTGGCCGCCGTGCTATCGTCCTTCACCAGCTTGGCGCGCGGATAGAGGAGCGTCGTGTAGCTCGCCCAATCATAGCGGATGCGGCTCATCGTGGCGGGCACCATGACGTCCAGCCAGGCGCGATCGGCGACGCCGAGCGACGTCGTCTTGTACGTCGTGATCAGGCGCGAGATCGTCGTCGTGCCATCCGGCAGGTGCTCGAAGGTCGAGATGCCGGTCTGCAGGAGAAGGTTCTTCTCCGTATCCTCGAACTGGTCGATTTCGTCAGGCGCGACGATGCCGGGAAGGACGAGCGAGCGCAGCTGCCGGGCCGGATCGTTGGTCAAGTGGAAGGCCGCAAGCGCGCCAACCGCCGCCGCGATGTTAAACGCATTGCTCTTCGGCCGGTTGAGGCCCATGGCGGAGACGAACGGCGTGTTCGTCAGCGCGCCGAAGGTGCCGAGCTGGCCGAAGGTGCCGCGCTTGGCGACATAGGCCTGGACGTCGAGTTTTGCCGTCGCGACGTAGCGAGCTGCCACCCATGCTTCAAGAAGGCCCATGTTGGTCGCATCGGAAAACGGCGAGATGACCGAGGTGAACCAGGTGTTGGCGATCGCATCGAGCAGCGGCTGGATGGACGGGTTGCCTTGGCCGCCATGCATGTCGGCGACGGTGATGGTCAGGCCGGTGGGAACGATCTGCGCGTCGGTGTTTACGCGCAGATCGATGTCGTTGCCGACCTCGCCGCCATAGCGGCTGGTGCAGGTGACAACGCCCAAGGCAGCGGTTGCCGTAACAGTGTTGGAGCTGTCCGCATTGATCGCCGCGGCAAGCTTCGTCGCGAGGTTGGCGACCGTGTCGGTAGGCAGAGCCGTAATGCGGATATCGCGGCCGGCGACGAGGAAGCGAAGGACGGTCGAGGACGGCACTGCGCCGACGAATGTGAAGCTGCCGGTTGCGGCGACCGCGTCTACGTCCGCGTCGACCGCGATGATGTAGAAGGCGGTGGTCGAATTACCCTTCTTGAAATAGACGACCATCTCGTTGCCGATCGAGCCGTCGCCGAGATAAGCGATCGCCTGATTGGCGCGGGTTACCTGCGCGATCAGCGTATCTTTCAGCGCGCCGGCGGCCAGGCGCGGCGCGAACATCAAGACGCGCTGCGGATATTCCAGAAGGCCTGCCTGGTCATAGTTGGCGCTGATCTCGGCGAATGTATCTGGCTGCAGCCAGTCGGTCGGGATTTCGTTGAAATCCATTATTTCACTCCTTTGGACTTATCGCCGCTGGCGTCGGAAGCCTGCGTATCGGTTGCGGTCGCGCCGGCCGGGGACGATCCGGACGAAGACGAAGCAGAGACGGCCGGCGTGCTAGCCGGCGTACTGACCGCCGGCGCGGGCGTCGCGGCTGCGGCGGGTGCCGTGGTTTCGATCAGGTCGCCGTCTTTCAGGCGCCGGCGGATATAGAGGGTGTTTTCGGCGTCCATGCCGTCAGCCGGCCAGAGACGGCCATCCTCCTGAAACACTGTCCGGCCGGGGCCGGGTTTTAGATATTTGCCCATGGTCCTACTCGGTTTGAGGGATGTTGATTTCTGCGGAGACGGTCGGAGCGTCCGGATCGTCGGCGAAGGTCCACGTCATGCCGAGCGTCCGGAAGTCTTCGAGCTGCTCAAGCTTCAGGTCGTTGACGTTGGCGGTGAAGGCGATCTCGAAATCCACCTGCGCCAGGACGATATCGTCGGCGGCGAAGCCATCGGCGACGATGCTATTGGCGGCGGTCACACGGCACGCGCCGATGCCCGGAAAGGTCACGCCATGCAACATGATGGTCGCGACGTCGGCCATGGCATCGAGGCCGATGTCCAGGGCGTCACCTTTGAAGCGGCCTATAAGCGCTCTCGAAGACTTGTAGATCAGTACCAGGCGCCAGAGCATCTGGCCCTTCAGGCGCCGACCGGCGTCAGGATCGGTGCGCATGCCGACCCATGCTAGGCCGATGAACGGCGTGGTCTTGGTGACGCTGTCGAACTCCGTCAGCGTCATGTTCTGTGGCACTCGGTCAATCTTGAATGTCTTCGACGGGAACGCCAGGCGCAGCCGGTCGATAATGGCCGGCTCCATGGTGCGGATCGGTGCGTAAGAAGTCTCCATCAGAAGTCCCTCATGCTGCGATCGGAAAAGACAGTGCGGCGATCGGCCATGCGCGGGCCGGAATTGACGGTCGGGCCGAGCGCATCGGCCGCCGGCAGATCGAGATGGATTTTTTCGTCAGCAATGCCGCGCAGCCAGGAGATGACATCGGAGCGCTGTTTCGACATCTCCTCGGTCGGCCTGGTGCGTTCGCCATCGGCCAGGTCATAGCGGGCGAGCTGGCAGCAGGCGCGGACGATTTCGGAAGGCGGCGTGGCGATCGGCACGAAATACCTGCCGCGCACATAGCTCTCGATCAGTGCCGTCGCATCGGTCAGCGCCGTTTCGACCTTGGTGGCGTCGACCACGGTCGCGTCCAGATCGTCCGGCGTGGAAAGCCGGATCATCTGGGGTTCGCCGAAGCGGGCGATCATGTCATCGACGGTTGCGTACAAAGTTCTGCCTCAAAAGATGATTGGGAGCCGCGATGCCGCTGCAGCTCCCGTAGCTTGACGCGCCTGTCGGCATCCGCGCTCCGGGGTATTACTGGGAGCCGGCTCCAGCGCCGGCGGCTGATGCATCGACCTTCGCCTGCAACTCCGTGACCTTCACATTCGCGGATTCGAGCTGCGCGCTCAGTTCCTTGGTCCTTTCCTTCGCCGCATCGGCGACGGACTTGTTGAAGCTCTTCTGCAGTTCGGCAGACTTGGCTTCGACCTGGCGCTTCACCTCGGCCGCAACTGCGACCTTGAAGTCCATCGACTGCGAAAGGTCGGCGACCTCCTCATCGTCCATCTCGACGACCTGGAAGGATGGATCGGCCTTGAACGCGGCGAGCTGCTCTTCGGTCCAGCGACCTTCGTCGTAGACCTCTCGGTCGGGATGGCGCACGCCGTGGCGGAGCATGCCGGGCGACGTGCAGATGATCGCGATTTTCGTCATGAGACTTCCTCTTGCGGGTTTCGGGAAAGCGGCTCGATCAGCCGTTTTTCAGAAACCCGCCGGCAGGCTTGGGAGGTCTGCCGGCGGTGGCCTGTCTCGTAGGCTTCAGCCCCGGCCGATCAGGCGAGATACGGAATGACGACGACCTCGGCGGTCTTTGCCCAGACGTTGGTTTCGCCGCCGTTGATCAATGCCGCTTCGACGATGGTACGGGCCGTGCCTTCGAGTGACGCCGGAACGAGCAGCTTGGTCGGGCGGATGTTGAGGATCTCTCCGGATCGTTTGCGGATGCTCATCATCGCGGCGCGGGCGGCCGCATAATTGTCGGCGGTCAACGCTGCCTTCGACATGTAAGCAAGCTGCCAGAGACCGAAGCCGGCGTTGCAGCGACCATCGACGCCGAAGATGAACTTGCGATTGAAAAAGACGTTCGGGTCGTTGGCATTCTGCAGAGGCACAAGGTTGAACGGCTTGCGGGTCTGCCAGACCATGGGCTTGATGACCTGCGTATCGTCGACCAGATACCAGGCCGGCCCTGCGCCATCGGTGAAGTTGGAGACTGTCGTTGCTCCGCCGTTCTCATCATAGCCGGGATGATCGGTGTCGAAGAAATACTGGCCGTCGTAGCACTTCGTGACGTTGCCCTTTTTCAGCAACGGGAAGATCTGCAGGTCAGGGAACTGACCGGCGTCCTGGCCCATCTGCGCGGCGATGTTGGAATAGACGCCGAGCTGATCATCTTCGATGTTCTCGCGCAGCACACCGATCGTGTTCTCGAAGGACCTGTTGCGGATGACGTAAGTCTGGACCGACAGATCATGAACGCGGCGGTCGCCGATCCATTCGCGGATGCCCGGCAGATCGTCGAGGCGCGGATATTCGTTCATGGCCGTGCTGGACGGTACCGGCATGGCGACCGTGTTCCAGAAAGTCTGGACCGAGCCGAGACGGGCATTGAAGGCAAGCGAAAGCCCGGTGAACAGGCTTCGCAGAGTGCTTGAATTGATATCCATCGGAGATCCTAGAGGGTTTTCATCCACGCGCCGGCGGCGTCGATCGCGTCGAGCGTGCCGATCTGCAGATTGGTGCTGGCGGTCAGGGTGAAGGTGTCGTCGGCCGTGGCATAGACCGGCTTATGAACGTCGGCCGGCGTGGCGCCCGCGAGCGGGATATTGAAGATACCCTTGTCGACGTCGACGTAGACGTCGCCATTGGCGCCGTTGGTGTTGTCGACGCGTTCCTTGGCGAGGCCGAGAAGTGCCACGGCATTGACGTTGCCGGCAGGAACCGCAAGGCCGGCGGCCGTCACGCCAACAGCTGCGCGGCCGAAAATCTTCACGCCTGCGAGAACCGGGAAACCGTAGCTGTCGCCACGGCGGCGGTCATAGTAGAGATCGTTCGAAGCCGTCATGGTCAGACACCCTTTCCATGCAGAGCCTTCGCGGCATCAGCGAAGGCTTTCGGGTCGAAGCCCATCTGCGCGATGACCTGGTCGTCTTCGACGCTGAGCTGTGGGTCCGTGTTTGCGGGCGTGGTGCGATTGCCGAGGCCGCCCGCATTGAGCGACGGCATCAGCTCGATCTCCTTCTCGACCGAGGCCGGGTCCTTCGTGTGGCGCTCGATCATATGGTCGCGCAGTGCCGGCACGATCTTGCCGGCCTTGATGCCGGCATCGACGACGGTGACGGCCCGGTCCTTGGCGTGGCTCGTGACCAGCGTCGTGTACTGGGTGTTGAGCGAGGTCAGCTGGTTGCGCAGCTCGGCAACCTCTGCCGCCGTGCCGGTTGCCGGCGCCTTGGCGTTGATCGCAATGACGATCGCGTCCGGAGAGGCGTTGGCGGCAACGCCGGCGGCCAGGGCGATACGGCCCATGGCAGCAACGGTGCCGGCGTGCGCCTGCTGTGCGGCATGAGCCGAAGCAACGGCCGCCAGGATGGCGGCCTCGTCGGCGGTTTCCGGAAGGCCGAGCGCCTTCCGCAGCTCTTCAAGCATGGAATGCTCCTGTTTCGAGTGAAGGGATTTCAGAAATGGAAGGTTGGGATCGTTGGTCAGCGCGACGCGCAGCATCTTCGCGATCTTGAAGGGCTTCGTCCGCGTATGGGCAAAGACCGGCGAGATGAAGCCGTATTCGTGATCCTCGACCATTTGTTTGCCGGTCGGCGTCCAGTCGACGCGGCCCCAAAGGCCGTCCGGCCGAGCCTGCAATTCGACGATCCAGCCCCGCGCCGGAGCCGAATGGCCCTGCTTGGCGGCGAGGTCGGTGGAGTGGTTTTCATCAACGGGAAGACGGACGCCGTCCTTGGTGAAGGCCGCGATCAACGCATCCATGTCCGGCTTGGCATAAGGGCCACGACCGTCAGCGCCGGTGAATTCTTTCGCCGGCAACAGCTGCAGCCATTCCGGCGCGACGGTGGCGGCCGGGTCGAGGGCATGCAGAAGGGCGTTGATGAGCTGTTCCATGGCAAATGGTTTGCCATGGGTGTCGCGCGCATATCATGCCCGACAAGGCGGGCGGCATTGTCAGGGCTGAGCGGTGTAGCGATCGATGAAGGAGAAGACGATCTCGGCAATCGAGGTCTGATCGTCCTTCGATATACCGAGATATGGTCGCGCGGGCAAGGTGACGCGATTGGCAACGACGAGATTGCCACCCATGCGGAAGAAGAGGTGCTTTGCCTTCACCGGCCGGATGACGCCGCCGAACTGATGGATGGCGGCATAGACCAGGTTGGTGCCGATCCGGACCTCGTGATTGCTCGGCCGGGAGTTGATGCTGTCGCGCAGCCGGCCGCGTTCGGTGAGGATCCTCGCATTGCGCTTGCCGGCGGCATATTCCGGATTGAGCGCAATCCAGTGGCCGCCGGTCGGATCGGTCTGGGTGACGAAGCGCATGACCGTCGAGGCGACCAGTTCCGTGCCGATCGCGGCCATGACCGGCCGCGTGTTGGTCATCAGCCGGCCCAGCTGATCGAAGCCGCGAAGGACGGCGCGGTCGGTGATGGTGAATGAAATCGAGGCGCCGGCCATGTTTGCCTTTCCGCCCTGTCAGGGCTATATTTGAGTTGTGACGCGCCGAGCAGGACGCGCGCTCTTTAGAGCGATTGGGATCAGCACTTCCGGCCCCCCAGCGCGTCACACTTTCCCAAGCAGCCGCCGCACTGCGTTGTCGTTCGTCCGCCGAAGCGAGACGAGATAGATTTGATCCTTGCCGTCCGGCCGCTTCACCACCTTGACGCCCGCTTGGTAGAGCTTGCCATCGTAGTACTCGCCGACGAAGGACCAACGACCCTGCGCGTCCTTTACCAGCCTGCCATGCTCGGCCAGCCACTTCGGCAGGACGCCATAGGCATCTGCCGTGGCGATCGCATGCTTGACGTGACTGCGGATCGTGTCGGCCGACAAGCGAACTTCCGTGTTCACCGGGACATCGAGATCGGCGGCGATCGACTTCGACGCGATCGCGACCGGTGTCCAGGCGCCGTCCGGCCACTTGCCCTTTAGCGAGGAGCGGACGAAGGCGGCGATGTTTACCGCGTCGGCGCTGACGGCCTTCGGACCAGGCGCGGTCTGATCGAGCCAGGCCTTGCCGGGATTGTAGGCAAAGGACGGATCGATACCGAGCGGCTGATCCGTGCCGAGCTGGTCGAGGTCGGGCACGCGATCGGGCCTGGTCTTGCCGGCGCGGCGCATACCGGCGGCCGAGAGCGGCACGACGAAGCAGCCGCAGTGATAGCCGTTCGGTGGATATATCTTGCCCCAGATCGGATCGTTTGCCGGCCAGATTTGGCCGTTCCACGCCAGATGCTGGACGCGGGGATGAAGTGAGCCCGAATGGTTGTATTGCCAGTTTGGGAAGGTCGCGAGCGTGTCGGGCTCGGTCATCTGCGCATAACGGCCGGCAGCATAGGCGGTGCGCATGTTGGTGTCGAAGATCACGTCCGTCCGCCAGCCGCGATCGCCGTTGTAGGACCAGCCGTGCTTCTTGACGATGGCGTCGAAGTCCTTCCGGAAGTCTTCGAGCGTCGAGCCTGTCTCAAGCGCCTTTTGAATGGAGGCTTGGAAATCCTCGACGAGTGCCTTCGAGTTGGCGCCGGCGACCATGAACATCTTCGAATGGGCAGCATCCCAGACGTCGCGGTAGCTTTCTGTCGGCGTCGCCGTCTTCTGTTTCAGGAAGGCGATCGCTTCCTCGAATGGCTGGTCGAAGGCACTGGCAATTCCGTCATCGGACGCATGACGTGAAATTATCCGCGCGAACGGGCGAGGATCGACAGGAAGGATCGATTTCAAAGTACTTTCAAAGCCCGTGGACGCGTTTTTACGTCCAAGCCGCGCGACGGTCGCGGCGAAGCGCCCTACGAGCGTCTGTGGGGCGCCAATCATGCATTGGCCTTGATGTCGTCGAGGAGTGCGGCCTGGCCGACCAGGTGCGCCAGCGTCATGCCCTTGGCCATCGCCTCGGCGAGTGCGTCCGGAGCGAGCTGCAGCTTTGCCAGGCGGTCGGCCGCGTCACGCAAATCCTTAGCGCCGGTGACGGCCTGGCGCACCTCGTCGATCATGCCGTCCATCGCATCGGCTGCCTCACGGTTCAGTCGATCGTTCATGGCGGCGATCATGTCGTCGGGCGTCTGGCGCGCATTCCGGCTGGTGAAGAGCCGATCCATCATGGCGTTCAATGCGGGGTCTGTCCCGCCATCGCCGGCCGCACCCTTGCCGCCGCCGCTCGGCTTGCCGCCGATCACGTCCTCGCCGGGCTTGGGCGTCGGAATGCCCATGCGATCGCGAATATAGGAGACCGGGGCAGTCAGGCCCTGCGGAGCCAACTGCCAGAAGGCTTGTGCGAACTCGCCGAGCGGCACTTCGTCCGGACGGCCGATGCGCACATGCGGATAGCGATCCTGCGGCCCGAAATTGAAGGCGATCATGTTCGGGATGAGCTGCGCATTGATCGTGTCGGTCAGGCAGAGCGCGTCCGACCGCTCGATATCCTCCTGGACCAGGCGGTGCTCCCGGCTGACCGCATGGCCGCCGGAGACAGCGTCCGTCGTCGTTGTCTGGCCGAGCACAAGCTTGGAGGTCTGACGATCGAGCCAGTCGGCGCGTTTCTCGTACATGTCCGTCGTCGAGCCCTTTGACGACAGTTCCTGAAACTCGATCAGCATGTCCTTCGGAATGATCGCCGCGCAGTCGCCGGCGATGTTGTAGACGGCTCGCCAGAGCACGTCCTTCTCGGCCTCAGTGGCTCCACGGCCATAGCGGCCGATGCGGATCGGCTGGCCGAAGTTCTGGACGAACATCGCCCAATCCTTGACCGTGAAGCTTTTGAACATCCACGACCAGGCCGCGACGCGGGCGATGCCGGAGCGGATCGTCAGGCCGGACTTGTTCTTGTGGCGATGGACCACGAACTTGTGCGGCGCCAGCGGCGTACCGATGCCACCATCCCGCAACAATACGGTGTCGCCATCGGTGAGATCGAAGGTAAACCAGCGCTGGTCGCGCCAGGTGAGCTGGCAGGGTGTCTGCCTTCCGAAACGGAGCTGCCAGTCGATCTCGCAGATCGAGACGCCCTTGCCAATCGCATCGAGCATGTCAAAGAGCGACCGGCGTAGGACGCCGTCGTCGATCCAGCCCTGGATGAAGGCGGCATGCTCCTGGTCGGCGGCATCCTCGGATGCGGCGGTGACGGTGATCGGAAGCTGCGACACCGCGCGCTTGCGGGTCGCCATGACCGAGGCGTAATGCGGATCGCGCTCCTCGATGTCCTCGGCCAGCTCGAAATAGGCGAGCGGCTCGCCGCTATCCGCCGCCCGAAGAATTCGGGCCATGCGCTCCGGCGTCATGCCGTTGGCGGGATGCTCGGAATAGGGCGAGCGGCCGCCGGCTATGCTCGGCCCGGCTATGGCTTCGGTGAGGCTGAAGGCGTCGACCAGGCGGCCGAGGAAGTCGCGAAGCATGCCCATCAGAGCGCTCCTCTCAAGCGGATGTCAGTGTTTCGGGTCGGCCGGCGATCGTCATCCGGACGCATCATGGCCGATTGCACCACGTCGATGGTGCTCGCCGATCGGCGGCCAGCCTCATAGGCGTAGGAGATGCTTTCCTGCCGGGACGCAAAGAAGGCGAGCGCGCCGGCCGGCGCCGTGTCGCCGTGGCGATCGTAGCCGTCGACGCCTCGGCTCGAATGGCCGTCCGGCACCTTGATGATACCGTTGACGTAGGCGAGCGCCTGGTGGTCGGCCAGGACGTCGGCGTCCTTCGGCAAGAGGATCGTCTTGTCGGAGAAAGCTTCGATATAGGCGGGCATGTTGGCTGCGTACCAGCTCGCCGTCGTCATGACTTCGTAGATGATCTCGCCCCAGCGCTGGCGGGCCTTTTCCGCCAGATACTGACCGTTGCCGCGCGCATCGAGCGCGCCGGCGACCAGGCGCGGAATGCCATCGACGATGTAGAAGAGGATGTCGCGCTGCTGATCGAAGGGAATGTTCTTCAGCTCGACTATCAGCTTGGCACGTCGCACCAGGTCGGAGCCGATCTCCGCGACCACGATTGCCGTCTTGTCGCCCGATCGCGCAAAGTCCTCGCCAAAGGCGTGCTCGCGGTTGCCGTCAAGGACGTCCAAAAGCGGCTTCAAAACGCCTTCACAGAATTCCTCGGCCTGCTGTTCGCGCTCGATGTCGGAAAGCATCTTGAAGCTGTCGGGCCGGTCCCAACGCACGACAGCTGGCAGGCTGTCGGACATGCAGCTCTCGATCAGCAGCCGGGTCAGTGCTGTGCCCTCGGCCTCGGCCGGGATCGCGTCCAGCTCCTGCTTCATCTTGGCGGTGCGCGTGCCGTAGGCGGCGCGGATGTCCGCCTCCCATGCCTCCTCCTTCTCTGCCGTCCACTCTTCGCCCTTGATCAGACAGACACGCTTGAACAGGCCATTCCTGACCGCATCGCCAAAGGAATAGGTGTGGACCGAAAACGGGTTCTTCTTCGCGCGGGCTTCTTTGATCAGCTCGTTGAACGGGTTCATGATGCCGTTGTGCGAGGAGATGACGCGGATCTTGCCGCCCCAGATCAGCAGAGCGTTGACCGCGTCCAGGACGTCGCGGACATCCTTGTGGAAAGCCGCTTCGTCGATGACGACGGTCCCCTGCAAACCGCGGATGTTTTCCGGCCGGGACGAAAGGCCCTCGATGCGGAAGCCGGAGGCGAACTTGATCTGGTAGCCGGAAATGAACTTCGTGGTGCCGTCGTCGCGCTGGTCGAGATAGATGCTGTCCTCGATCGTCAGCATCTCCTTGGCGACGAACTTGGCGAAGTGGGCGGCATAGCCGATGAACTCGCGCGCTTTCGACTTGGTATCGCCGATATAGAAGACGTTCTGGCCGCCGGCCGAACGCTTGGCTGCGGCGATCAAGGTGCAGTCGAGAGCCTCGGCGAAGGTGACGCCGGTGCGTCGGCCCTTCTCGCAAATCTTCAAATCCGAATCGTCGGCGAGCCAGGCGGCTTGGTGCGCCATCAACACGCCGTCTTTCAACGGATCGAGATCATCAGGGATATCGGCGCCGCGCGGCAACTCTTCCGGCAGCTCGGCCTGGTCGAGCGGCAGCACCGGGTCGGTCCATTTGGTTTCGGGGAAGGTGGTCACCGCTTGACCTCCGCAACGCCCGTGCCGTCGCAGGCCGTGCACTCGTGCTTCGGATCATAGGTGATGGTCGATACGCTGCCGTCTTTCCGGAAGGTGATGCGTCGGACGGCCTGGCCGACACCACGGCAACGCGGGCAGGTGGTTTCCTCGGTCATGGAGTGTCTGCCGTGCCGGACCGAAACCCGAGTGTCGGCGACTGAAGCGGTAAGTCTTCGACTCGCGCGTCCCGCCAGTTTCGCTCGGTTTCTTTCACGCTGTCATTGCCGGGTTGGCGGCGGCTGAAGAGCGAACGATAGACATCGTATTCCTCCTCGACCTGCAGCACGAGTGTCCCGCGCCAACCGATGCGGTAGCGATAGCGACCCGTCAGCCTCATTTGCTCTCCTCCTTCGTGCGGACGCCGAGGAATTCCTTGCGCGCCCTGGCGATGCTCTCCTTCGAGATGCCCGGTTCCTTGGCCAGCGTTTCGAGAACGGTTTCCGTCTTCTTGGCGAATTCCGCTTCGAGCTTCAGCCGGCGCGTCGTCGACATGTTCTCGGCGAGCTGCAGCGAACGCATGGCGTCCGCCATGGCCTTCGCCTCCTTCGGCGCGAAACCATCCTCGCCGCCGTTTTCCAGCATTTCGAGAATGAGCGTCTTCAAGGTCAGGGTGGCGGCCATGGTGACGTTGTCGTCGGTCCCTCCGGCCGTCTGGTCGACGATCGCCTCAGCCATGACGCGGGAGCGCTTCAGGCGGGCATTCAGCCTGCCGATTTTCAGGGCGTGCCGGTTGAACGACGAGAAAGCCGGAATGTCGAAGCCGAGACCAAGCTCCCCCTGCAGGGCGATCAGCTTGGTCCGGAATTCGGCATAGATGTCTGTCTGTGTCCGGCCCGACTGCGCCAGCTCCTGCGCGGCCCAGGCGACGATGGCGTCGCACTCCTCTGGCAGCTGGTCGATCGCGGATGGACGCGGGCGCATATGCGGTGCCATGGTGCGCCTCAGTCCGGATCGCCGGGAGCCTGGACGCCGATGAGCTGATGCCGGCGCTCGACATGGTCCCTGCCGGTCTTCGTCAGCTCGGCCATCATCGCGGTTCCGATAACGCGGGTGCGGACGGCGCCGGCCTCCTCTTCAAGCCAGAGCAACTGGTTGCGAACGAAATCCGTCGTCTTGCGATGGCCGAAGGCCTCAAGCTCCTTGCTAAGGCCATAGTCGTTCATGACGCCACCGCGTTCGGCGGCGAGCGCCTTCAAAATGATGAGGCGGACATTTTCCAGCCGCCAATCCTTGTATTCGTCTGCGAGGCTCATAGGTGGATCAGTCCTTCCGGCTCAAAAGAAATTCTTCCACGCGTCGTGTCGTGCGTTCGGTCACTTCCGACGATTTCGCCATGACGCCGATCTGCCCCTTCATCTCGGTCAGATCGAGCTGCAGCCTGTGGACCGTGTCCTGGCTCGGCATGTGCTTCAGATCATTTTCGACTGTGGCAAGGCGATTGGCATGATCGTCCAGGCGCGACGCAATCTTCTTGGGGCCGGAGCTGAGGCCGACCCAGACAGCGGTGCCGATCGAGATCAGCGAGGAAATGATGGTCAGCCAAAGGAGGAGGCTTTGCGGGTCGATGGTCAACGGTGGCTCCGGATATCGGCTTCGTGCTCGCTTTGGCAACGGATGCAGCGCCGGGCGGACGGATATACGGCTCGGCGGGCGGCGGGGATTTCGGCCGAGCAATCCTCGCATTCGAGTTTGCCCTTGGCCTTCACGGCGCGAGAGGCGGCGGAAATAGCCGCCTCCCGCTCTTCTTCGGCTCGCCGATCGGCGAGGTCGAAATTTACGCGATCATTCATGTGGCGGCTGGCGCTGGAGCTGCGGCAACGGGGGCCGGACTATTCACCGGCTCGGTTACGACTGCCTCGGCTGGGCCGAACCACGACGCCATCTCGGGCAGCTTGGAAAGGATGAGGCGATGCAGAGCCTCTTCATCGACCGAAAGCTTGTCGAGTGCGTCCGGGGCATGCCCCTGCACGTAGAACATGGCATCAGCGATGACGTCGGCCGTTGGATTGACCGAGGGCGGCAGGCCAGCCTTGGCAAATGCGAACTTCAGACCGTTCTCGGCCGCGAAATGCAGGACATCGCGAAGGTTCCGCTCAACGTCCTGACTTGCCGTAATTTTGAACAGGCCAAGAAGGGAGATGATCTCCTTCACGATCCAAGCGCCGGCCAGGCCGAGCAGGCCGACAACCGTATCGATCCCGTAGCCGACGATCTGATCCGCGATGCTGGTCGTTGCAGGAGCTGCATCCGCCGCATGCGCAATCATTGAGATGGATAGAAAGGCCGCGACGGTTGCACCGATGACACGTCGGCCGAGCGGGTAGCAGATCACCAGCATGGCGGCCACGATCAAGACAGTGGGCGCATAGGACAGCATGCCAAGGGGCGGGCTGATCGTTCCGCCGTCCGCCGCCAGGACGAAGCCTGCGGCGGCGAAGAAAAGAACGATCGCTGAAACCAACAACACCGGGATAGGCGGGATGATATCTCCGATATGATGCCGCAAGGCGGCAAAAAACTTCTTTGTCACTGCGTTAGGTCCTTCAAAGTTTGGGGATGGTTAGCTTGCCGCGTCGGCTTTGGCCTTGGCGTCGTTGATGTCATCGAGCGCGTCGATGACCTTCTGCGGCGCCGTCTGAACCGTCACGGAGGAGGGGTCGGCGCAGAACTCTTCCGCCGTGGTGTAGGCGGTCTTTTCCGCATCCTTGACCGACTGCGGAACATTGGCGATCAACGTCACCAGGACGAAGGCTGTGTGGGCAGCTTCGACCTTCGGGCAATAGTCCGTCAGCTTCTGCTGGATCGTGGCATTGGCGTTATCGACGCTCGTGGTGACGCAGCCCGACAGGGAGAGCGTGCACAGAGCAGCGGCGGCGGCAATCAAAGCAAGACGCATCGTTGTTCCTTCTAGGCTTCTTTGGCGGAGGGGGTGTGGTTAGCGGTTAGCATCATCCGGCCACCAACCGGCGCCTCGCCGGTAAGAGGCCAGCGAATGGCAACGAGGCGCTCTTTCGGCACCCAGTCGTCATTGGTCACTGCGTCCGACTGGTTGCCGCCGAGGCAGCAGAAGTGCGTTTCGTTTTCGCCATAGTACTGGGTGACGTGGCCGCCGCCGGTACGCTTGAAGACGAGGATCGCCCCGGGCGCCGGCGTTTGAAGCGCACGGCCGAAGGTTGCCCAATTCAGGGCGCCAAGCGGATTGTCCGGGAGCCTTTCGGTTGGCAGCGCGGCGCCAATGCAATGCGCCTGGAAGAGGCCGCACCAGGGCGTGCTGTCCTGGGTGTAATAGCTGCTGATCCAGCCGCCGAGCTTCTTGGCCCATCCGATAATGGTCGGGTTGTTGGCCGCGCCGACGCCCTCGTGCAGGCCGATGAGGCGCTCGGCTTCGCGCATCCATGACGGCTTCGTCGGCGCGACCGGAACGGCCTGGTATTGAGAAATGTTCGTGACCTGGTCCGTGGTCTTGCGCAAGGCCGCGACGGTATCGGCATTGGCCGTACCTGTTACCGCCAGCCCGATCGATGACTGAAACGCCATCAGCGCGACACTGACCGCTTTCGCGCCAGCGCCGGAAACAGGATGGCCGTGGATTGCCAGGCGGCCAGCCAGCCACTCATCAAAAGACTGCATTATCGCCCCTCGACCAAATTTCGCCCTAAATGAAAACCGGCCGAAGCGGCCGGTTTGACAGGGTCGAGATTAGACAGGGCGACAGGGATTAATCATGCCCGCCGGGGCGGGGCCTATTCCTCTTTGGGCGGGAATATTTCGAGCTGGAAGGTGTCGGCCTGGCGGCGCGGGCGAGCCGGGCGGGTGCCGGCGCGGCGAAAGAGCTTGTCGACGCCGGTCTCCGTCATGCCGAGGCGGCGGGCGATCTGGCTGTTGCTCATGCCGCTTTCGCGGAAGTGCACCGCCCGATGCTCTCGGCCGAGCGGTACCCTTATATAGCTGCGGCCGTAGTGCTTGCATAGACGGCTTGCGGCGGCCACGCCGATTTCGTGCTGCAGCAATGTGCCGTTCGGCTCGACGGGCACATAAAGCCGGGTGCCGCCGAAGGCATCGGCCAGGCGGATAAAGCCTTCAAGCCCGACAGTGTCGAGCAGCTCGTCCGTCAGTTCTTCGTTGCGCTCGGCTCTCATCGGACAAGCCCCATGCGCAACTCGAGGCGGATCAGGTCAGCGGTCAGAAGCTTGACCTTCTGTTCTGTGCGTATGCGCGAATGCGCGTCCATGCCACCCCTTTGAAGCCTTTTCAAAAGCTCTTCACGCTCATACCGGATGGCATCGAGTTCATGCTTGTCGAAGAGGGGCAGGACAGCGGCCATGTCAGTCGCTCCTGCCGGTATGTTGCTGGTCGCGGATGATGCGGCCGAGTTCGTTCATGACCGTGATCCAGTTGTCGCGGGTCATTTGGTCGCCGGTGATCGGTGTGCGCAGGATGGCGCGAACCTCGACCCAGAACTGCTTTTCCTTCCAGCCCTTGATCCGGGCGAACTGCGCCTGTGCGATGCGGTACTCCGGCTCGTTGCCCCAGGACGGAGCGAGCCTGTCCCGGCGCCAGCCGACGCCACCTTCGCGCGTCAGCCAGTTTTTCAGGGCTTCGATAACGCGGGCAGCGTCATCGGCATGGTGCAGGAAACGGGTATGGTCGATGCCGGTCTGACGCTTGACGAAGGCGATCAGTGCAGCGTCGTCGCGGTCGCGGACGATGCCGAGGTTCCACCCGGCGATCCACAAGGCCTGCAGCTTGCCGGCATAGCGGCCGGACAGCTTTTGGCGGCCGTCACGGCGCCGATCGGCGCCGGCCGGTGCAAAGCCCTCGTTGCGGAACACTGTGAGAACCTTCTGGCGCTCGGCCTCGGTCATATCCTTGGCCGAGGTTTTGCCGGTAATGCGCGCCAGCTTGGCGCGATAGGTGTCGTCGTCGAGGCCGAGTTGCTTTTTGGCGACGTGAAGGGCGGCGATAGAGCTGCTCACTTCGAGCCCTCCCGATGATCCGCGATCCGAAGCAATGGAGCGGGAAGCGCCAGGCGTTCGGATTTTTTGGTTGGCGGCTTTGGATGAGGCTTTTTCGCGTCCTCCTGTTTCCGCGACGCATCATCGAGCTGCCGCAGGAGCGAGGCGATCGCGAACGTGTCTTTGACCGAGAGTTCGATCTTGATGAGCGTTTCGAGGCCCTTCGCCGTCTTCTTCGACGACGAAGAGAACGTCTTCAGCTCAACCTCATCGGGCGTCCAGAAGAGCGTAGTCATACCAGCTCTCCCGTGACTTCCTCGCCAAGGCCGCGCCCGAAGGCGACAGCCTTGGCGGCATCGATGTCAGTGGCGAGGATGATGCCGTAGAACCAACGATCAGCATCTTCATCACGGAATTTGGTGGCGAACAGGACCTTTCGAGATTTCAGCAGTTGGATTTGTCTGTCGCTGAAACCGAGGGTGTCGTCGAAGGCGACGCCATCAGCGATCGGCAAACTTTTATGAATGACCATCACTCGGCACCGCCTTTCACATGCTCGATCGCTTTGTGGGGATCGGTGTCGCGCCAATCCGGCCATTGGCGCGCTTTGTTGACCGTCAGCTTGGACCGGATAAGGCCGATGGCCTGGCCCGGAGTGTAGCCAAGCCGAATGAGCCCGTTCAGCCCCAGCAAGACGATATCGACCCATTCTGCCGGGTCTGTCGGATCACGCTCGATCTCGACAAGCTCCTTCCGGATATGGTCGATCGTTCCTTGCGTGCGCGGGCCGGGTCCGAAAGTTGCGAGGTTCCAGGCGGCGAAGTCGGCAAGCCAGGCTTCGTCGAGGGCGTCCGCGACGGCAGGGGGCAATCCCTGCACCGCGTGATCGTGGGTCGGTATGGGATACTTCTGAGTAGTCATGCTGCACCACCGATCAGCTTCCGAGCGCTGCGGGTCCCAACGCCATGGGAAAGATGGACGTCGCCACCGGCTCTCCATCCGGCGCTGATCGCTTGGTCGAACCTCGGTTTGTACTTTGCCGACTTGACTACCTTCGAGCTGGCAAACTGGCGGTCGCGCTCGGCCCGAGCGGCAGCCTGGGCGGCGTCGGAGATCGTGGCCGCGAATAACTCCCGAAGCCTTTCGACTATGCGGACGATCAGCCCATACGTGAAATCCCGCAAAGCCTGGCGCCGGGTCGCCGTCGCGCGGCGGCGCTTGTAGAACTCGCCGGCCCGGAATTTCTTCTGCTCGAATTTGACGGCATTCGAGCAGACATCGACCAAATAGCCGGCGATTTCCGGCCAGGGGTCACGGCCGATGAAGATCAGCGCCTTACCCTCGGGACCCATGGTCCAGAGGACGGACGTGTTTGTGCAGGAGGCAATCGCCCCCCATAGACGGGACTCTGGGGATGAGCTTCCCTTATCCGTCGATATGGTCGAGCTAGTCATTTCCAGCTCATCGGCCGAAAGCCCATGGGAAGCCATCAACTCGGCGGCCTTGGCAGCCGCCGCTAGCGCCTCTTGTTCTGTGCAACCGCTGCCGGTGGTCATGCGCCGGAGGGAGTTGATCCGGCGCTTCAAATCATCGCGATCCATGGCAGCTCTCCTCACGCATCAGCGATATTGAGCGAGATGCGGATCCATTCGGACTCGTGGCTCTCGCGGAAGCTGAAATGCAGGTACTCCTTCGAGCCGATCACACGCACGGCCGCGTTGATGGCCTCCATGGCTCGCACCCATCGCGGATCGTCGCTTTCGATCTTGAACAGCTCGAACACGGCGTCCTTGCTGATTTTGCCGGCCTGGTCGACATTGAAGGCACGGGTGACGAGGCCGCGGATTTCCGCGCGGCCGTCTTCCGTCCACTCATTGAGGCATTCGTCAATCAGGCCCTTGGCGACCTGCAACTGAGGCCCGAACTCGATCAGCTTGTTGACGCGCGTTTCGACGGTCATCAGCCCGTCGATCGTGCGGTACTTCTGGTTTCCGGCGCCTGCTCTACCGCGTTTGACCAGGCCGTATTGGGCTTCGAGGAGACGGTCGAACTCGGCGATGTCCGCTCTGGTGTGCTTTTTGAAGCGGGCAAGTTCGGCCGAAAGCGGCTTGGCAAAGCCGATGATCTTGCGGACCATCTGATCTTCCAGAAAGTCCTCTGCCTTCACCAGGGCGAGAGGCGTCAGGCCACCTTCGGCATTGGTGACGTATTCCTTGCCCTTGACGACAGTGGTGCCCGTCGCCTGTTTTTCTTCGAGAATGACTGCATCCATGGTCGTTATCCTTTTTTCGGGAAGGGTTTGTCGGAAGCGTGGGCGAGGCGAAGCTTTCGCGCCGCGCGTTCTAGAGCGAAGCGAGCGGCGCGCTCGCTGCGGCTGTTGTGGGAGTCTTCAAGCCGCGTGAAGGCCTTGATGACCTCGACGATGGCGGCTTCGACGTATGGCGGGCGGGAAGCCGTAGGCGGGGCGGCAAGAGGCCGCTCCGCCTTGACGAGAAAGAAATGCTGGATCGGGCTGTCGCCGGTTTCGCCTGGGATCTGCAACATGATGGAGCCGGCCGATTTCATCGGGCGTCTCCGATCTGGGCACCGCTGCCTTTGGCGAGATAGGGTCTAAGGTCGACGACGTTGCCGCCGGGCTCGATCGGTACCGCCGCGCCTGCCAAACGCGACTGCAGGATGGTGAACTGTGCGTCGTAAAACAGCGTCAGCTTGATGAGAGCGGAAACCGCCTCGCCGTCCATCGTGACGCCAGTTTCGCGGTAGCCGGCCAACCAGCCGCGAAGGCACCTCAAAGTCTCATGCACCATGTCCTCACTCCGTACAGATTGATGTGTTGCATTGGTCATTGCGGCTTGTTCCCGAAATTGGGTCGGATGATTTTGCCGCCGCCGTCGTCGAGCAGCTCGGAAAGGCTGTCCGTCGCGGCGGCTTCGGTGGCTCTGCGGATTTCACGGCCCGCTTCCATGTCGCGGAAGCAGGCCAGCTCGATCTCCATGTCGATCGAAAGCGAGTGCATCAGCTCGAACACCTTGAAGAGGTGCCGAGCTTCCGTAGCAGTCACGGTGATGACCTCGTTATCGGCCACCTCGGCAAAGGCGTGGCAACGCTGCATCAGCGTCGAGAGACCTTCGCTGAGTTTAAGCGCTGCCGTCATTGCAGGTCTCCGAGATCGCGGTTGCGCCACGCGGCGACTAGGTGCTTCATCGTCAGATCGACGCCGTCGCCAAGGGCGTTCATCATCCCGGCCTTGATTGTCCGGTCGATGTTGCGCAGCGCGCCGGGCTTGGTGGCGATGCCGTGAAGGAACTTGATGCAGTCCTCGTCGGTGATGCCCCAGGCGCCGATCAGCATGTCGGCGTCGCCGACCGGATCGCGCTCTCGTTTCAGGCGACGATCGAAGCGGGTAGCGACCTGTGCGCGGCTGGCGACCGAACCTTTGTCCTTCAGGAAGGCGAGGGCCGTGTCCTCGTTGCCCATGAGGCAGACGCCACAGCGGTAGATGTCGACAAAGTGCCTCAGCTGATTGACCGCATCGGGAACGAGGTTCTGCGCCTCATCGACGATGAGCAGCGTGCCTTCGCCGTTACGGTTGAGCTTCCTGCCGATCGCGCGGACCAGGCGAGCGGGATTGAACTCCTGCACGTCCAGTTCGGAGGCAAGCTCGGTCAGCATGCCGTGCGTGGTCTTCGTGTTCGGGCTGATCGTCGCGATCCATGCGTACGGCCGGCTGTTGCAGAAGTGCCGTGCAGCCGTCGTTTTACCAAAACCGGAAGGGAGGGTGACCGCAGTGAAGCCCGCCGTGATCTGGGTGAAGAGCAAGACGTTGTAGACGTCGGCGCCGGTAGCGGTCTTCACGAAATTCGGCGAGACCGGCACGCTGGCGGCGATGCTGGCGCCTTCCGCTAGCGCCTCAAGCCAGAAGTGCACGGTCTCATTGAGGTTCGCGAGGGTGCCGAGGTAGACGCCATTGCTCCACTGCGAGAAGGTGCCATCCTTCATGCCCGCGCGGCGGCCGACTTCCGTCTTGCTCCAGCCATTGGAAGTAGCCGCGTCGATGACGCGCATAATAAGCTTCCGCCAGACCTCGACATCGGGTGCCGGGTGCTTGGCGAGAAACTGAGACGACGGCTGCGGGATGTCCCAACCGCCATTTACATTCACGGGTTTCGTCATATATAGGTTCCTTACAGGTTGTTTTTTGGGGCTCGCTTCACTGGCGAGCCCCTTTTTGTTGCCGGAACCGTACTCATTACTGCTCGGCTCTTTTTCGCCCGGCTTTCATGCCGCGCGTGGTATTCCCCGAAGGGAATGGGATGATCGCGCTGTCGCCGCCGGCAAGGCGGGAGAGACCGCGCGCAAAACTGTCTTCAAACTCGTTTTCCTCGGCTTCGACCGGCGCTGGCTTGACCGCGACCGGCGACTTGGTGATGAGGCGGGTGACGGTCGGCCGGGCCGGTTTTGGCGCCGGCTCCTTGTCCGAGCGGCCCATCAGCTCCTTCAACTCCAGGGCGGAGAGGCGGCGAGCGCTGTCGAGCGCTGCCTTGTCGTCACGGCTCTTGAGCTTGCGGGCGCGGGCGATCTCGCGCGCCGCCGAGGCGCAATCGTAACCGGTGCTGTCGACACAAGCGGCGTCACAGAGGAAGCGGCCCTGCGGATCGTAGACCTTGACCGATGCGTGAAGGTCGGAAGGGTCGAACCGGACGGCCAGCTTTTTGCCGATCCACTGGTTGAGTTCGCCGGCCCAATAGCGGTTGTCGAAAAGATGGATCGCGCCGTCTGGCTTCCGCGCCGTGACCGTCTCGGCCGTGAGCATCCAGAGGGAGCGCTGGTATTCGCTGGCGAAGCGGACGAGGTTCGCCGGATCGGCCATGCTCTCGGCGAAGACCTCGTCGAAGCTGCGGCCCTTGGCCATCTCAGTCTTGCGGCCGGCCTGCGCATTGTGATCGTCGATGCACATGGCGGCATGCGCCTGCAACTCGGCGAGGCTGACGGAGCGCTCACCATAATTGTGCGGCTTGTGCTGCGTGCTGCGGCCGGTATAGGCGCCGGCCATCGCCGGGTGCTTGGCGATATTCTCCGCCAGGTCCCGCCATGCACGTTCGATGGGCTTGGACTGGCCGCTATAGGGCTTTACGAAATGGCCTTCGATATCGAGCGTCTTCAGGAGGCCTGCGACCTCGTCTTCGGTAATTTTGAACCGATGGCGCCTCTTTGCTCCGCCCGAAATCTTTTTGCTGGCGAAGGCTCGGCCGTTATCCATGTAGAGATGTTCGGGAATGCCATGCACCTCGACCATATTGCCGATCGAAGTCCGGACCGCTTCCCACGTTTCCGCCTCGCTGATGACCCAAGACAGCACCTTGCGGGAATAGACGTCCTGAATACCGATCAGGAAAACACGAGTGGTGCGCCCGTCGATATCGACATGAATATCGAGCTTGTGACCGTCCGTATTGGTGACCTGCATGGCCTGCAGGTGGGCAACCGAGCGCCTCTGGGCCGGGAACAGCTTCTTGGCGGCATCCGGCCCCTTGCGAGCCAGTATTTGGGCTGCTTTCGGCACAAGGATATCCATGCGGCGGCGAAGGGTGCGCTCTGACGGGATCGGCGCCCATCCCTTCTTGCCGGCGAGCTTCTTCATGCGGCGATAGCAGGCGGAGAAGGCCGGTTCCTCGGCGCGCAGGAAGTCGGATGCGAGGACATTCCACGCATCCTCGTGGCATTCGGAGACTTCGGCGACCATGCCGTCGGCGGCGGCGGAAAAGCTCGGCGCCAGGGCAGCAAGCCAATCCTGGCGAGCATGGCCTTCGACCATTTCGCGCCAGCGATAGAGGGTGGCGCGGTCGATCGCTGCCTTGCGGCAGACGTGCTTGATGGCGTCCTCGGCCTTGATGCCCGATCGCTTCATCTCTTCGACCTCGACGAGGGTGTCCAGGCGTTTGCGGCAGATGGCTTTGTGGTCGTTCGTCAGGGCTTCAAACTTGGCCCAAAGGCCCTTTGAAACGTCCGTTCGCTCGGCCGGTAGGTCGGCGTTCATGAAAGCGAGCTTCTGCCGCGCCTGCGACGGCAGGAAGCGATAGTGGTATTCGAAGCCGCCGCCTTGGCCTTCGCGCTGGCGGGCCAAGGCCGTCGACCGCACCCCGGCCTTGGCGATGAAGTTTTCAACGCCCTGGCGGGTGTGCGGCATGCCTGGAAGCTTCGCGTCCGCCAGTTCCGCCGAGGTGAACCACTCTTTCTTCATTTGCGCCCTCTCTTGAGGCTGACGGGAGTGGCGAGCAGAGCCTTCAGCTCGGCCTGTTCCTTGCGGATTTTCTGTTGGCGGTAGGCGATTTCGGCCAGGCGCGCTTCGTCGCCTTCGAGAAGAAGAAGACCGTCGTCCGAGACCACGACATCCCAGAGCCAGACGGCGCCGGTGGCGCGGACAAAGGCCTTGAAGCGCGTGATGCTGATGTCGTGGGTCGTTTTGCTCTCGGCCGTATAGGCATCAAGCGCGGCTTTGCTGACGGCGGGCAGACCGAGGTAGTACGCCATGCGGGTGGCGATCGTCGGCCGGTCGTAGGGGCATTCGCGGATAGCACGGGCCATCTCGCGCTTAAGCTTGGCGCGGAAGCGGTCGATATCGATCTTGTCGGCAGCGAGACGAACCGGGAAGAGCTGCTCGACGAAGAAATCGAGCTGTGCGGGATCGATCTTCATTCGGCGGCCTCCAGGAAGGAGAAGTCCCGCTTACCGCCGACATGGTCGAGCACACGCCGCAGCGTGGCGTCGTCAGCCTTTTCGAGCAGGGTGATCACCTTGCTGAAAATCTCGTCCTGCAGATCGACGGCCGGCTGCGGACCTTTGAGCCACTGCAGAACCGGTTTTACATCAGGGTTCTCGCGAAGGGCGGCGGCGACCTTGACCTGTTCGTCGCGGGAGAGCTTGGCGAGCTTGAGAAGGAGAGACTGGTCGGTCTCGGCTCCAGTACCGCGCACGGCCTGGCGAAGTGTTGGGTCGAGCTTCTGGCCGATCTGCGTCACATATTTATATGTGCGTTCGCCGATGCCGAGGCGCTCCTGCACTCGCTCCGACAATTCCCGGCCGCTTGAAAAAACAGGGCAATCGTTGCCCTGTTTTTCCGGCCGGCCGCTCTTGATCTTGCCATGCTTTTCCTCCCACAGCTCGCGGTACTTCATGACAAAGATGGCGCGATCGAGCGCGTTCAGCTCGTTGCGGTAGAGATTTTCGGAGATTTCGAGCAGCTGCGCGTCGACCTGGTCGGCTGCGACGACAATGGCGTCGATTTCGGTCCAGCCGAGCAGCTTGGCGGCCGTGGTGCGATAGCCGCCGGCAACCAGGGTATAGGGCGTCGTGCCCTTGTTCTTGGCCGGCGTCTTGCGGATCATAATCGGGCTGATCTGACCCATTTCCGCCATGGAGGCGGCGATCGCCTCGGCATATTCCTGGTCGATCGGCCGGAGACGCTCGCCGATATGGATGTCTGCGATGATAGCGCGGATGAACTCAGCCATTATGCTGCGTCCCTGTCTGCCGCTTCGAAGAGCGCGGTCTGAAAGAACTCCTTCGACCGCTCTGCAATGCGCTCGTAGGCTCGCTCGAAGACTGGATCGATGCGGCGGCTGTCGACGACGCGGACGGCCTGCATGACGGTCCAGCGGGCGATACCGAGCGTTTTGACCAGGCGGCGGCGCGGAATGACAAACTCGACGTTCAAAAGATGTATGGCCACCTGGCGGGCCAGCTTGGCGTCGAACATGTCCTGCGGCGGGTTGATGATGTGGCGCAGCGGCAGGTGGTTGAAGTGCGCCCGGCTGGCACGATAGCAGGCCGAAATCATGGCCTGCAGCCGTTCTTCTTCGGAGTAGGGATTGATCATGAGCGAAAGCCTCCAACAAGCTTAAGGTTGCTAGAAAGGGCAGCCGAAACGCCCGCGAACACTGAACTCATCAGCGAGGTTTCGGCTGCTCGGCGCAGGGGGACAGGCGCCAGAAGCGGTAAAGCGCTGTCGATTTCGCCGTGAATTTTGGGCATTGGCGAAGGCGACGATTTCGGAGAGCGTGAGCCCATCGAACGACAGAAGGACTGCGAGATGGAGGGTACCGATGCCAAGACGGCGGCTGAAATCGAGGTCAACAGGATGCTGCTGATGGAGCTGGTCGACGCGCTGAAGGCGCGCGGGGCGCTACGGGGGGAAGACATCGCCGGCGCTTTGTTGCGGGCGGAATACCGCGCCGAGCTGGCCGACAAGATTGCGGAAGAGGACGGGAAGATCATCGATTTCCACGCCTCAGAAGCGCGGCTATGCACCGCAGAATGGGAAAAGCGCTTTGGGCTGAAGCCGGAGATTTACACGCTGCGAAAGGCGCAGCACGATTGGATTTACGCAGGCGGCCAAGGAAAGAGCCCGTTGTATCCGGAGCGGGTTGTGGAGCTGTATTCGGAGCCGGAGGAATAGCTTCCCCGACATCGACGAGCGAGGTCTGTTCGGTGTGTATCGGACGGCGGCACTCGTCGCAAAGGGCGATGAGGCTTCTTAAGCGCTGCCGGCGAAGCTCGGCGCCGAGGCGAGCAAGCTCCGAATCATCAAAACCGATAGCGGCCATCACGCGGCCTCGCGTGCGGTGGCAGTGCGACGGCCGTGGCGATAATTCTCGGACGGCTGCGGCGTCCTGCGGGTGCCATCGGCGAAATAGCGGGAGAACCACAGCAATTCCGGCCGCGTATTGAGTGCGGCGGCGATCGCGCGCTCGCCGGCAAGGTGCGGCTCGTGAACGGCATTGCCGGCCGTTCCGGCGGGGAGGCCATATACCTCGTCGATCTTCGCGAGTGTGAGCTTCGCGACGATCAGCTTGCTTTTAATGCGACTAACCTCGTCGAGACGCTTGCGCTCGGCACGGCTAATCTTGCCGGTAATGGTATCAGAATGCATAAAGTAATCCTTCCAGAAGGGAGGTCCTGGCCGACCTCCTTTTTTGGGGTGTAGAAATCTGCGAACACAGAAAGGAATAAAACTGAAATCCGTTTTTGTAAAGCGGAAATCTGTTTTATTGGGGTAGAGAATTGGCGCGTCCAGAAAGTGAGCCGAAAACGCCTCTTGCCGCCCGATTGCGAGAGCTACGGAGGGCAATTGGTGAGCCTGATCGAGACGAGGTTGCCGCAAAGATCGGTGTCGGGAAAAGCACGCTAGCTTCGTACGAGAGGGGAGAGTCGGAGCCGAGCGCGTCCGCTTTGGCTGCCTACAAAAGTATATTTGGCGCTAACGTCCTTTGGATTATATCGGGCGAGGGCGAAATGTTCTCTGATCCGAGCAAAGCGCCAGCTCCGAAGCGGGTCATGGACCCGGAGCTGCTCGAAATCATCTATAAAAATGTCGAGATGGTGCACCGGGCGGCACACCTTAAAACGCCTCCGCATAAGCTCGCTGTCATTGCCGCCGAAATGTACAATGACCTATTGGGACGGGTCGTTGATGTGCGAGACAGAGCAATAGTGGAGGCGGCAATTCCGGTTTTGGGGAACGAATTGAAGGAGAGGCTGCGAGAGGCAACGAACCAGCCCGGTTCCGGCAAACGCTCGGCCTCATGATCGTCAAGCCGCGCTTGGATCAGTTGGAGTTGACAGAATAGGCGATCGCGCCCGGCTTGCATGAGGTCGGGACAACCGGATCGGTCGATCGAAGACAAAAAAAATGACGCCCACGGCGTCAGGATGGCAGCAAGAACACGCCGCTACGCATTACGATTTCATAAAAATTCCCCGGCAAATTAATCATTTCGGATTAGGTAATGGGCCTCATGTGCGCTCGCAAGTGGCGAGTGTGGGAGTGCCTCAAAAAGTCATAGGTTGAGAAAAAGCGCACCATTCCCGATGGTACGGCTCAAGATTCGGACGGCTCTTCCGCTTCGCGCTCGATGCGCTCAAGCTCTTTTTCGACAGCAGTGCGAATGAAATCCGCGCGATTATTCTTGCCGACCAGGGCGTCAATTCGCTCCGCCATGCCTTCCGGCAGACGTACGAGTGTAGGTTTCACTTTGAGTGGCGGACGACCCATACGGCGGGAACTAACCGATATCGGAAAGTTAGTCAATTTAGGCTCCTTGGTCGGAATAAGCGATATCGGTTATATTTATAAACGATATCGCTTATAAGCTCAATCAAAAAGCGATTGAGTGCCTGCCGAGAATGGCGGTGAAAGGGCCGCTTGCAGGTTCGGAAGCCGCATCGGTGGCTTTAGGAGACTGATTTCGTTAGGAAAAGAGCGGAAAATCGCGAAGATGCAAGGCGTTTGCATCTTCAAATTAGAAAATCGCCGGCTGAGCGGTCGCCGATCGATGCCAACCGCCAAACCCTCAAAGTCGGCCCAATGTCGATTTATCAATGCTTTAAAGTCGCGTGAGGGCGTTTTAAAGTGTGTTTACGGGCCGCCTTGAAGTTTTGGCTCCAGCCACCGCCGGCGCGGCCGCCTCGGCGACTTATCCGCCGAAGGCCGTGTCAAAACTGGATGGCGTGCAATGTCGGAAGCTGCCACCGAACGCCTTGATTTCGCGGCCTTTTTCGATACTTCCCGTCTTTTCCCAGATAATCCCGGATCTTCGCATAGTGTGTGTCAAACAACAGCCGCTAGAATGGATTGACGCTGTTGATGATGGCGATTTGCCGCAAAAGGACCCGGCAAATGAAGTGCGCCGCCTTGACATGATTGGTGTGGATCGCAGCTTCGCTGTGCTTCCAGCCGCAAGTTGATCGGCGACGTCGGTGTCGTCGAGTTTCACGCGGATGACGAGCGGCAGACTTTGGATCGCTCTTGAATTGACGGCCGTTCCCGAAATCTGAGTCTGGCCACTGACGACAACCTGCAAAACACTTTCGACCTGCCCGGTGTAGATCTTGCCTGGAATGAATTTAAAGTTGACTTCAACCGGTTGCCCGGTGTCGACGTATCGGGCATCGATCTGCGGTATCTCGACGCCGATAATGGTTTCCGCTGAGTCGATGAAGGCCATGACCAGCGTTAGCGGGAGATTGGCAACAAGCGCACCTTTTCGAAGCGCAAGGTTCGTCACGCATCCGTCGGCGGGGGTGAGAGCGACAGTTTTGTCGAGGTTCCATTTGGCCTCAGCGATCCCCGCCCGCAATTGCTCTACTTCCACCTGCGCCTGTTCGACGTCGTCAGCACGGCCAGTACCTCTCGCACGGAGCTCCGTTGTCTCCGATACGCGGAGCTGGCCGAGTGCGAGCTTGGCCTTCAATGCATCAAGTTTTGCCTGATAGGACACGGGATCGATCCGCCGATCCATGCGAAGACGTCGACGATGCTCACGGAAGCCTCCATCGATGGCAAGGACTGATCCATTGGATTTTAACTCAACCCGCCGTTTGCTGCCGTTGGGAGTACGCAACTGTAAACGAGGCGCACGTTAACGGTTCCTTGGGGGCAGCGAACCGGCGATAAGAATCGAATTTGCGCTGAGGCCCGCTGCGTGCATCCCCTTTTCCTTGTCATGTCCTCTCTCTTGCGAAATTATTTTTCGCCCGAAGGTATTGGGAGACATTGAACTACTAAATTAGAGGTATACTTTCCCTCGGGTTGTGTCCGTTTCCCAAAGGCCAGACCGAAGGAGATAGCAGATGAAAAAGCTGGCGGTTGCATTTGTTGCTGTATCGACCGCGCTCGTAGGTGTCGGTGACGCCTACGCATTCCCCATCGTAACACTGACGGTTCCGGAAGTTTCGAGCAAGGCGACGCCGGTGCAGTATCGTGGAAGTGACCAGGCTCGTCGCCGAACCAACCAGAATCGTCGCCCAACTTACCGCCGTCGTTCCAATCGCTGGTATCACGGCTATCGTGGCAGTCGATATCAGCGGCGTGGCTATCGACGTAGCTCGAATGGCTGGTGGTATCCGGCTGCCGCCTTCACTGCCGGGGCGGTGATAGGCGCTGCTGCGGCCCGTCCCGCGCCGGTGCGACACGCGCCACCCGCGCGAGTAAACGGTCTTCCGGCTCGGCACGTTGAATGGTGCGCGAACAGATGGCGGACCTATCGCGTGTCAGACAACACCTTTGTACCGCGTGTCGGCGAAAGAGCGGTTTGCCGTTCGCCGTATTTTTGATCGAAACGCTGCCAAATAGCGACAGCTTCGGCCCGCCACACTCCGATGGCGGGTTAGCCTCCGCAGGAACGTCAACAACTTTAGCGAAGGCGTTCGGAACTCCGTCGAGACAGGCGCGAGGTTGTTTGCAACCCTTGGCCTTCATCGTGTTCTGAATCGAGATGACTTTTCCCTTCTCCACCGAAACGAGGCGCTCTTTGTCACCGCCTGCCAGGCTCGACATTGGTACGCCGACCAGGAACACACCAAAGGCGTCGCCATTGGCGGCATTGTTCTGATCTTTCGACAGCGCCGTGAGCTTGCCTTGCTCGGTCGCGAGCTCACGGCCAAGCGCGCTGCAATCGAGGTTGGATTAAGCGGCTATTGGAATTTCAGTCGGTACAATGGCATCGGGACGCTTTGCACATGCTGGCAGTGGCAGCAGCGCAGGCACTGCTAATGTCTTGGTTTTCATAAAGGTGCCCAATAATGATTCTTTATGATTGCCAACGACCTATGCGAGTGTGTGGAAGTAAGGCAACCGTCGGAGTCAAAATACCGACGGTGAGGGAAAGCTGTGGCCAGGCTTGTGAACCGGCTCGCGCACGCCTGGGGTTGGCGGCCACGGAGCAGGCGCTGGCCTGTGGTGAATTGGCGACCCTGCGACCGTCTGTTTCAAAGAAGCCGTGTATGAACTTGCCGAAGTCGTGCCGTACTAAACACCCTAGTCTGCCTGCCCTCGGAATGATGGCGCAGCAATGTTCATGCCCAACTCGGTGATCAGCTTGCGGCGAAGAGCCGTGACGTAGTCCTTTGCTCCCGTCGATTCTATGACGAAGGATTGCGGGCCGCCAATGACGGATCGGGCGAAATAGGATGCCAGCGGTTGCTCGGGATTCTCCCTCTCCGGCGGGATGACGATCGCATTGATCGTGTATCCCCTGGCGATGGCGTTCAACCGGCTCGGAGGAACGGGAAGACCATCATTGTTTTCGCCATTGGACGAGATGTCGATCACTTTCTTCATTGCTTTTCCCGGGAACTGATCGAGCAGAAGACTTCCGACGTCGATGGCCGAGGAAATGGATGTTCCGCCGCGGCTGCGGACATAGCCGGTATCACCTTTCTTGCGAATCACCACCGCGGCTGCATCTGCATCTTCCGGCCCGCAAATGGTCGTCCAAGGCAGCACAGTGCGGATGTGGCCGCGACCTGACCATTCAAAATAAGCCACGCCGATACAGCCGTAATAGTTCTGCGAGATGGCTTTGATGATCTCGGGCGAGGTCAATGCTGCGGCATGGCCCTCGCGCTGCAAGTCGGCAGTGTCGGGATCAATTGACGCCGAGTAATCGACTGCGAATACGATGGCAGCATCAACGTTGGCAGCATGTGCTGGCAGGCCCCAAAAGACCGAAATCGCGAGCGCTCCAGCCAGCTTTGACAATGAATTGCCCCGCCCTGCCAGTCTACTGGCCAGCCGTTCCGTCAGACCCGCTATTTTGCCCCTGAATATCGGCCGCGCCCGTTCGCGAAGGGAGACCGGTTTGCACAAGGGGTCGACGTTCTGACGCTCGCTTTCGAACATGTCATTCTCCATCTCAACAACTTGCAGCTTTTAAAACGATCAATAGGTGGAAATCTGGCGGTGCCTCGGCTCCCGCGGCGGTTGGCAGCCATCCGATTCCTCCACATGACGTGAATTGGCGGTGGGATCGCCCGCCTTAGCCGCGGGCGCAGCGGCAAAGGCACGGACCGCATCGACGGGTTGGATCGAACCGGCTCGCATTGGCGCCGTTGCCGACGTTGTCCGGCTCGACATCGCAACGGATAGGATCGCTCCGAGGATGATTGCTCCGCCCAATGCTCCGCTGCTGGAGAACCGCTCGCCGAGAAAGATTGCTCCGCCCAATGCCCCGAAAATGCTTTCGGCGCTGACAATCACGGCGGCATGGCTGGCCGAGGTGAAGCGCAAGGCGACAATCTGTATGCCGAAAGCGATCGAGGTGGAAAATACGCCGAGTACCATCAGTTCGGGGCCAGCCGCGAGCATAGCCGCCAGCGACGGGTTTCCGTAGATGGCCCCGAGCGGCAGCGCGAATGCAGCGCCTCCGAGGAACTGCGCCGCAGCTGCCGTCAGCGGACGGGCATAAGCCTGAATGTGCCGCCCCAACTCGACAGCCCAAACTGCATAGCAGGCGGCCGAGATGATGGCAGTGAGGTCGCCGCTATTGAAACCGGAGATCCCTCCCGACAAGAGCAGGGTGCCGACCAGTGTCAGCATGGCGGCGACCGTGAGGTTCATTGTTGGATGCTCGCCCATGAGCAGCCACGCGGCCAGCGGTGTCATCACTGTCGCCGTGCTGATCAGGAAACTTGCGTTGGTGACGGTCGCGCCGAGATAGCAGAGTTGCTGGAGCGCGACCGATACGGCAAACAGCGCGGCTACTCTGGCCAAACTGAGAAAATAGCGCGACCCGACCGCCATTCGCCCTTCGGTCAGGACAAAGGGCAGCACGAGCAGCCCGCCGATCAGACAGCGCAGGCCCACTGCGCTCAGCGCGTCGAGATGATCAAGCACCGTCTTTTGCGCGACATTGCCGAATCCCCACAAAGCGGCTGCAAACAGCAACAGCAAATTGGCTCTGGTTCCAGACACGCGTAACCCCCCGAGCCAAGGCCTGAGTTGACTCGATTGCCCTAATTTAGCAATCATAGATTATTGACCGTCACGGCAACGCTTGGTTGGGGCCTTAAAGCGTTAGTTTTGAGTTAGAATTTCGTGAGGGTGGGAGAGAAAATGGGAGGGGAGTACAGCGGCGGCGCAACCAAGATCTCGCTCTTTGGCGGTTTCCGGATCGAAAGTGAATCGGCCGGTCCCCTTAGGCTGACGGGGAGGCGGGGCCCGGCTATTGTCGCCTATCTTGCAAGCTGCCCCGGCATGGCGGCGACACGGGAGAGGTTGGCTGACCTGTTATGGTATGACAGCGATAGCGAACACTCCCGAAACAGCCTTAGACAAACCCTCAGCATCTTGCGCCAGGATCTATCGCGAGCAGGAGTGGATCTTGTCCACTTCGGCAGGGAGTCGATCGACCTCAAGCCAAACGCTGCTCGAGTTGATGTCGAGGAGTTCGAAGCCGGGCTCTCAGCCCGGTCGGCCCAAGACCTTGAAAAGGCTCTGGCGAACTACACGGGGCCGTTCCTCGAAGGGCTCTGCCTGGGAGGCAAAGGGTTTGATGACTGGGTCGCGTTGGAACGCGACAGGCTTTTGAACCGTGCACTAGAGTCCTTCGAGAAACTGGCCCGTCTTGTCGATGAGGAAACCGGGCTTTCCTTGGCTGACCGGCTGTTGGCCATGGAGCCGACCAGAGAGGCTTCCTATCGGCTGAAGATCGAACTGCTTATTGCCTGCGGTCAGCGAGACAGGGCCATGCGTGTATATGAAACCTGCAGAAATGTATTGAAGAAGGAGTTCGGTGTCGATGTCAGCCCCGAAACGCGGGTCTTCTGGCAATCTCTGCAGTCTCAGCCGGACAATATGCCAAATCTGCAGCCGCCGAATGGCGTTTCCGTGGATCAGCGCTCCGCACATCCTTCCATCTGCGTTTCCGATTTCGTCAATTTGACTGGAAAGCCGGGCGACGATTTTTTCGCCAGGGGGCTCGTCCAGGACATAACGACGGCGCTCTCGGAGGTCGCCGATTACGTCGTAGTTTCAGGGCCTTCACCGGCGGAGAACAACAGTTCCGGCGAAGAGGGCAAGCTATCGGGAATGCCCCGTGCACGATATACGCTAAGCGGCAGCATTCAGAGATCGGGCGAAGCGCTGAGGGTGAATGTCCAGCTTGTCGACGCGGTTGACGGCCGCACCGTCTGGGCCCAGAAGTTCGACGGCGGCGCCGAGGACACGCTCGAATTTCAAGACGGGATCGCGCAGTCGGTCGTCCTGGCGGTGAGCCTCGAGCTTCAATTCACCAATTGGAAAGTTCGCGACAAGAGCCCGCCCGGCCCTCCTGAAGTCCGCAGGTTGGTGAACGAAGCCCTCATGAACTATTTCGAGATGACTCGGCCGTCACTGCTGTCCGGGATAGAGATTGCCGAGAAGGCGCTTTCTCTAAGCCCCAACAATGCCCGCGCCAAACGCACGCTTTCTGTCTTGATCTCGATGGCTGCAGCGTTTGGCGCGCTACCTCGGGAGGGGCACATCGAGCATGCGCTCGAATTGGCGGAAGAAGCAGTCAGCGCTGTACCTGATGATGAGATCGCCCGGGTCATCCTGTCATTTGCTCTCGAGGGTTCGGGCCGTATCGACGAGGCGATTGCCGAATGCCAACATGCAATCAGACTCAACCCGAACTATCCGAGTAGCCACGGCGATATTTCGGGCCTCCTTGCACTACGCGGACAGGTCAGCGAAGCGGTGCGTGAGGCCAACGAGGCAATCCGACTCGGAACGCATGATGTCATCGACTTCTGGCGTCACCATAGCCTGGTTGTGGCTCTGTTTGCCGGAGGAGACGACCAGCGGGCGCTCGAAGTCGCGCGCAGGGTGGTCAGGACAAAGCCGGGCTTCGTTCGCGGCGCCCTCTACTGGGCTGCAGCAGCGTCGGCAACCGGAAACAATGACGAGGCCTCTCGAGCCATCCATCATTGCCTGTCACAACTCCCACATCTCAATCTCAGCAACGTCTGCCCTGGTTTTGTGCCACGCTATGTCAGTGACCATCTACACTCCAGATTCCTTGAAATGTTATCGCGAGCCGGCCTTCCTGGTGTCTAGGCTAGCCTCCGCAATCTGCACGGCTAGCAGCCTGCCGCCGCGACCTGCGACATACTTACCCCCGTGTCGTCACGACGCTGTAATGAACGCTGCGTAAGCAACCGATGTCGCATTCGCTACGAATTATTGTCGGTCCTTCAATGCCACCGGTCAGTTCTCGCACGACGGCGATGCATCAGCTCGCAACAAGATCACAATCGCTGAGGCGATTGGCCCTGCAGGAGAAATCGTCATGCCCAGATATGCTCGCCTCGCGGTTGCGACGGCGGTGGTAGTAGGCCTCGCCGTGCCTTCTTTTGCTCAGAATGCCGCCCCGGCGGCTGCGGATCCCGGAGCCGCGGCAATTGCGGCAGCTACGCCTCCGGCCCCGGCTCCGCTTCCGCAAAATCCGGCGCACATTCTAAAATATCTTTCCCCTGATGACCTCGATCCGGCGACCCTTCTTGCGCCGCCGCCGGCCGATGGCTCTGACCAGCAGAAGGCCGAAGTGGCTGAGGTCCTTCGCATGCAGCAGGCCGCCTCGCAGGCGCGTCGTGACCAGGCTGTCTGGGATGACCGGCACGAGAGCTCCGAGCTCTGGATTCCCACTCTGGGGCCGATCGGCTTCGATCTCACCAAGCTTCCCGCGACCGCCGCGATGCTGGATGCCGTGCTGCATGAGCGAGACGCTGCCGCCGATGTGGTCAAGGTCTATTTCGGGCGGCGCCGGCCCTGGACCTTCAACGACGATATCCAGGTTTGCGAGGCGGCAGGCAAGGGCGGCTCGAAAGTCCGTGCCTATCCCAGCGGGCATGGCACTCTGTCCTATGCTCAGGCCGTCATCCTCGCCCATCTGATGCCGAACAAGGGCCAGCTCGTCATGGCCCGCGCCGAAGACTTCGCAGAAAGCCGAATGATCTGCGGCGTACATTCGCGCAGCGACATCAGGGCGAGCGCCGTGCTTGGCACGACGATCGGCATGCTGCTGCTGCACAACGCCAAGTTCAGGCCGCTACTTGACGACGCCCGTGCGGAACTCGCGGCCGCTGGCCTCACGCGCTAAGGCCGGTATAGGACGTTTCGAAAAGCTCAGCGGGGAGGGCCTGCCGTGGGTCCTTCCCATCCACAAACATAGGAAGCAACGTGTAAATTACTTTGGTCAATACGAGCAGCCACAGCTCGTGGTCACGAGCTTAGCGCAGACGTCCAGCGCATAGTTGGAACGCTACCGACAACGGACGCCGCGCGGAAGTCTGTGTGTGGGATATGACCCAAAGGTGGTGAACGACATCACCGAAGTCTCCGCAATCAATGAAGAAGCTGCGCCACCACCAGCGCTACCGTGGCCAACGCCGAAGACATCGTCAAAGCAATCAGAACCGACGTCGACATCATTCTGCTCCTCAAATCGAATTGGGAACTGACTACCGGAGCGGGAGTGGAATGTCGCGTGACAGATTGCGTGACGTTTGCCATCGCCGGGCGATCATGCAGTTTATCGAACTGTGATCGAAGATAGCCTTTGCGGCCGCCATTCCGTCAGGCAGCGGTGACCGCCGCCATATGATCTCGCTTTAGAAGAAGGAGTATTCCAATGGCTCATGCCCGATGCAGTTGCGGCGCTCTCAGATTGGAGCTTCCGGAGGCACCAAAGTTGGTTGTCGCGTGTCACTGTATCGAGTGCCAACGGAGAACCGGTGCGCCATTCGGCGCGGGTGCTTTTTATCCGGTCGAAGGCGTCGCCATTTCCGGAACTGCGAAAGAGTTCACGCGCGATGCGGCAAGCGGCGGAAAGGTGCGCACGTATTTTTGTCCAAACTGCGGCTCGTCGATCTATTGGAAGGCCGACAAGCTGCCGTCAATGATCGGCGTCGCAGTTGGGGCGCTAGCCGATTTCAATTGCCCGGCCCCAGCTAAATCGATTTTCGAGCAGTCGAAGCATAGTTGGGTTCAGATTGACGGTGCCGTCGAACATCTCCAGCAAGGAAGCCGGGCAAGTTGACATCCAGAAGGGTGGAGAAATCCTGCTGAACGGCGAAGGTGCGTCCCAGCTGGGGCTGAAGCCGGCTCAGCTTTCTCCGTTGTCGATGCGACGTCTCAAATCCTCGGCAAAATATTTGTAATCCTCGAGCAAGCGCTCATAGTGAGCAAGGACGATTGCCGTGATGTCTTCCCAAGGGCCATCACCGAATTGGGCTTGATGATGGATTTCTCCGGCCTGAATACGCGAGATGCGCTGTGAGAACTCCTCGATCTGTCCCACGCACCCGGTTAAACGTTCCACAAGCGATGTATCCATCTTCCCCTCCATCACACGGGCATGATGACTGAAGGTGGAAGTCAACAATGATAGTCGGTGAAAGGCAAGCTACCCAAGAGAGGCATACACCTGTCAGCAGGCCTTAGGGCAGTAACGACGCGCGCCAGATCCTCCTCACGATAACGGCATGAGTCCAGACGATAGAAAAAGTGCGCAATCCGTTCATTTTTGCGACTTTTTTGTGAAGATTATGGCTCCTTATCGCATTGGTGCGAAAAGGGGGATGCAACATGGACTACTATTCAACGCTCGCAATATGCGTCACCGCAGGGTCGTTCGTCTTTGCTGTGATGAATATTCGTTAGCATCGGCATGCAGGGCGCAAGCCGGCACAGCATGGGCGTCAGCCAAACCAAGACGCAATTTCGTCGCCAATGACATCTTTGGCGATCGCATTGACGGTGCCGCTGGTTGCCGTGGCTCCAAGCAGGCGCTTCATTCACGCATCCGGGTTTGCGTTCGCGCCACAAGAGCGGCCGGAAAAGGGCCGCCCGCTTTAATGTTCGATATCCAGGCTTCCGGCCGGGAGTGGCCTACAGCCGCGAAGAACTCAGTGCGTCATAGGCGTTGATCAAGCGATCCACATCCAGTCCTTGTTCTTGCGGCCCGAAGCTTAAATGGCTGACCGTAAAATCCGCGTAGATGGCTGTGGGACGATCGAGGAAGGTTGGCAGATCGACCGTCAGGGCGTATTCATCATCGCCTTTCGGCAGGGCCATATGCAGCAGGTCTTTCCCGAGCCAGGATATGAAGTTGATCGACTGGCGCTCTTTCCATTCGACG
Source organism: Rhizobium mayense (assembly GCF_030272705.1). Classification (GTDB taxonomy): domain Bacteria; phylum Pseudomonadota; class Alphaproteobacteria; order Rhizobiales; family Rhizobiaceae; genus Rhizobium; species Rhizobium mayense. The sequence continues at coordinate 126,521 of NZ_JARFYM010000017.1, forward strand.
ACCTTGCTCGGCAAAGGCAGGTGCTTGTCATTCTTCTCCAGGAAGAAGTCGTGAAGCTGGGTTGCGCGTTCGGCGCTTTGCCACAAACTTCCGCCGAATCCTCCGGGTGGGCGTTCAAAATGACCCAGCTCGTCAGGCAGTGTCCCGCCCAATTGCTGAAAATGGGCACACACGCCATTGTTCACGACATTCGCGGAGACGACGAAATAATTCGGGTTGGCTCGTCTAAACTCGATGAATTCGTTGAGCTTTTCGATGTCCAGATAGACGATGTCGTCATCGCACTTCAGAAATACCGCGCTGGAAAATTTCTCCAGCCGTTTGGCGTAGTAATCGTAAGCCTGCCAGTACGGCAGCTTTTCATTGGGATTTCCGACATAACGCCGCACGGGGGCGTTTACATCGCAAAGCTCGAGATCGGCGCCCCATCCTCCCCGGACCATCACGGATGCACCGGAACTCAAGTTCAGTTCAGGCCACGTGCCGACAATCACCCCATTGACCTGAAGCGTGGGAATACCCGCCGAGTCGACGCTGAGGACCACCTGGTTCGGCAGGCTCGGCGAAAGGACGCCGGGGGTCGATTTGCTCCAAATGACTGCGGCTTCATTCCTGTGTGCGAAATTGTTCAACTCGCTGGGTTTGACGCTGCGGAGAACAGAGTGCGTATTGACCCAGCCCCCGACGACAAATTCGTAATAGTTTTCAGCCTCACCATTCGGGAGAACGGCAATGTGAAGGTCGTGGTCTATTTTCGCGTTTGTACGGAACGAGGAACGAGCCGTGACCGATCCCTTTAACTGGTAGGGCGCCTCGGGTCTCATATATCGCGCCGGGCCGAATTCGCGCGTGACCCACTCGTTATCCTGAGTGGAACGCGTGAAATCCCATATGTGCCATTCGTCAATGATCCCGTCATTGATTGCCTTGCGGATATACTTTGTCAGGATCTCCATTCGCTTTTGCCGCCCGGCAAAGGTCACAAGTATAACAGGAGTCATGAGGCCCTCTTGGATTGGATATTTGCCGGAAATCAATTCTTGAGTGACGTCGGATCACTCAGCAGACGGGAGTCGCGCGCAAGCGGTGCATAATCGTTCCATTGGGCCAGCTTTTCGAGGTAACGCCGCCGGTAGGCGATGTCGTCCTCGAATTCGACATTCTCCAGAACAATTTCGGCGCCGATCTCATAATAGACATCAAGATTTTGCAGGTCGGGCGCCGGTGTTTCCCCGCGCTCGATTTCGCTCTGCATCTGCCAAAACAAAAACTCGAGGCGCTGTGCCAAAGCCGGGATGTCGCGCAGCGTGCTCGTCTCGCGCTGGCTTTGCAGGGATTGCCTGATCGTCGCGAGACTTTCGCGGTCGTGCGCAAAGGCTATGGCCCGGTTGACGTAGTCGTCCGGCCCGCTGCAGATCAGCTCCGCAACGCCGGCGGCTGCGACGATGCTGCCGCAGAAGCGCGAGGCAAAGCTTTTTCCGGAAACCGTGAGGACTGGCAAGCCAACGGTGATCGCGTCGGCCGCAGTGGAATGCGCCCCATAGGGGAAGGTGTCCAGGAAGAGATCGGCAAGAGCAATTCGCGCCAGATGGTTCGGATTGGCGGCTTTTGGCGCAAAAATGAGACGCTCGGGTTCCACGCCTTTTTCCGCGGCCATCCGGCGCAGGCGTTCGTTCACGTCCTGTGCCTCCGCAAGCAGCCACAGCACGCTGCCCGGAGTTTCGGAAAGGATCGTCATCCAGCGTGCAAAGCAGTTGGCGGTGATCTTCTGCATCCCATTGAGGCAGGCATAGACGAATGCGTCCTCCGGCAGGCCGGCTTCCGCGCGGGTCGGCCGTGGAGCGATCTCCCTTTTGCGGTCGATAGGCTGGTCGCAGGCAATCCGCAGCACCTTTTCCGAATAATAGATTTCGTTCTCCGGCGGGATAATGTGCTCGTCGGCAATGAGGTATTGGTGAAACGGGCTGCCCATCGAGCCAGGATAGCCACAGAAATTGACGATGACCGGCGCCGGCCGATAGGCGAAGATCTTTGTCCGGGCAAGCTTGGTGTATCCGTTGACGTCGACGAGAATGTCGATCTCATCGGCACGGATTTGCTTTGCCGCTTCGATATCGTTGAGCGCATAGATGTCGCGCCAGCAATCCACGGCATTCTTGATCCGCATTTGCGTAGCGTCGTTGGCGCGCGGCTCGCCGCAATAATAAGCGAAGATCTCGACGCTGCTCTTGTCGTGCAGCTCCAGAACTTCCCGGAGCGCGAAACCGACCGCATGATCGCGCAAATCCGATGAGACATAGCCGACGCGCAACCGTTCTCCCGTTCCCGATTTCTGCTTTGGCGTCGGCCGCGGGAAGGCGCTGAGGTCGGGCCGCCCAATCAGAGACTTGTTATAGCGATAGGCCTTGGCGAGCTGAAACAGGGGATCATCGGCATAGCAGCCAAGTATCAAAGGCGACATCGCGTCTAACAACTGTCGGGCCGAGACGTGCTCGGACGGAACGAGAGTCGGCCACTTGCATTGACGCTGCCGTAGTGACGTCCAATGTTGGCCCGCCTCGGTCTTGCCAGGCTGGAGCTCGATTGCCTGCCACAGGGCTGCTTCCGCCTCTTCCAGCATGCCGGCGCCTTCGAGAACGCGGCCGATATGCTGGAGCGTCATCAGGCGATAGCCGATACGGTCAGGCGTGATTTCGGCAGTGGCCTTCGCGAAGCTTTGCCATTGTTCGACGGCCCGATTGTTCAGGCCCGAATCTTCCAGGACGCGGCCGAGGTTGATATGCGCCGGCCCGAACAGCGGATCGAGTTTCAAGCATGCGCGCAACGCGTGGATCGCGCCCGCGGCGTCGCCGGTTTGGTTGGCGGAGACCGCATAGTTGAAATAAGCGAGATGCAACAGAGGATTGGTGTCGTTGAATGCGATCCAGGTCTTGTAAAGCTCGACTGCCTGCGGCTGTTTTCCGGCGCGGCTCAAGACTTCGGCAGTCTGGAACAACTCGCCAAGCGCCAGTTGCTGGTTCCGCGCGCGGTCCAAGACGCCAATGAGCGGTGAGGCTTGAGTCGAGACAGATGCGATATTGACGGTCATGGACATCCTACGACAAGACGGCCTTGCGGCCGAGGGTGTGAACTGACGAGCGAAAGCGTCATGCCTTCTATCGCAGCTAGCTTGCGTCGGACTGGTTGTTCTTGAGCTCTCCCGACCATGATGGCGGCCGGTCGAAAAGGGGCAATGATGCGCCTCTGCCGCCCGATGGCGACCGCGGCAGAATCGAAAACGATTACGGATGCTCAGCGCGTGTCACAAAAAAAGCGCCGCGCGATTTCTCGCGCGACGCCGAAGTCTTTGCGGTGCGGCTGAAACTGCGCCGCAAACCGTCCGATTTAGTTGTATGCCGCGTAGGCGGAGATGACCGCCGCGACTTGCCCCGCATCAAGTGCCTGCACCTGCGTTGTGGTGAAAGCGTACAGTTGAGCGCTGGAGAGCGACGAGATGTCGTCCGTAGACAGGCCTTTCAGGGCCGAGGTCGTGAGAGCTTGGATCTCGTCGGTGGAGAAGGTTGCGATGTCAGCGGTGGACAGAGCACCCACTTCGGAAGCGGTCAGAGCCTTGATCTGCGTGCTGTTGAGCGCGGCAACCTGATCGGTGGAGAGGGCTGCGATCTGCGTGGACTTCAGGGCGGCGACCTGGCCGGTCTTCAGCGCA
>NZ_JARFYM010000018.1 GCF_030272705.1 Rhizobium mayense
ATACAATACTTTCTTTAGTATAATCGTTATATAAGAACTATCTAAACTTACCAAATCTGCCATATTCGCGGTGGGCCCGTACCGCAAATCCGTGTTGCCATAAAAATTTGGCTTAAAAAATCATAATCGCTACCTACACTCCGTCATGCACAGCGCTAACTAAGGCGCCCGAGACATTCCCGACCAATTCGCCAACATGAATGGAGTCACCTCTATGAAGTCTGCGACGAGATCGGCCACATCGGCTTTTTTCAGCGCTCCGGAAACCGACGTCTTTCCGCCAACAGGCGGAGTCCTGAAAAGGATGTTCGACGTTACGACTGCAATGACGGCGCTGATCTTCATCAGCCCCATCTTCCTTATGTTGATGCTCCTGGTAAAGCTCTCGGACCGCGGTCCTGTCTTTTACGGCCACCGCCGCATCGGACATAACGGCAAAACCTTCCGCTGCCTGAAGTTCCGTACCATGGTTGTCGACGGCGACAAGGTTCTGCAGGCCTATCTGCAGGCCAACCCCCGAGCGATGGAAGAATGGCGTGCAACACGCAAACTGCAGAACGATCCCCGCGTCACCCTTGTCGGCGCGGTGCTCCGCAAGCTCAGCCTCGACGAGTTGCCGCAGCTGATCAACATCATTCGCGGTGAAATGAGTGTCGTCGGGCCGCGTCCTGTCGTTGAGGATGAGCTGGAACTCTACGAAACCGCTGCGATCTACTACCTTCAGTCTCGCCCGGGCCTGACGGGTCTTTGGCAGGTCAGTGGGCGCAACGACGTATCCTACGCCAGCCGCGTCGCCTTCGACACGCATTACGTCAAGAACTGGTCACTCAGCAGCGATGTGGTCATCATCGCCAAGACCATTCCTGCTGTCTGCCTGTCACGCGGCAGCTATTAAGGACGAACGCAGATACCGCAGGAGAGTTCCTGCGGTGTCCCGCAAATGCGGGCTGCTCAAATAACAGGGAAGATCCTGCATGATTGAAATTCAGTCTCCTGGTAAGTTTGTTGGCAAAGCCACACCTCTTCGTTGCACCGCGCTAGTTCTTCTCAGCCTGTGCATGCTATCGGGCCGCAGCTATGCTGATAATCTGCCTGGATATCATCTGGGCGTCATGGACAAGCTGCACATTCGCGTTGCCGAATGGCAGACTGCGGAGGGCACGATCCGTGACTGGTCGACGATCTCAGGCGACTACACCGTCGGCCCCTCCGGCTCCGTTTCCGTTCCCTTTATTGGCGATATGCCGGCTGTCGGTAAGACAACGGACCAAATTGCCGAAGCGATCGGTGTCGGCCTGCAAAAACAATTCGGCTTGCGCGATCGGCCGTCGGCCTCTGTAGAGCTATCGCAATTCCGGCCGATCTACCTCGCCGGCGAAGTTCAGAACCCGGGCCAATATCCATTTGTACCCGATCTCACTGTCCTCAAGGCAGTCAGCCTTGGTGGCGGCACCCGACGTACCGATGCTGGCCAGCGTTTCGCACGCGATTTCATCACCGCCAAGGGCGACGCGGTCGTCCTCATGGCGGAACGCGGACGGCTGCTGATGCGCAAGCAGCGTCTGTTGGCTGAGCTCGCAGGGAAGGATCAGATCGATGTTCCGCCGGAGCTGAAAAAACTGCCGCAATCAGCTGAGCTGCTTGCCAGCGAAGAGGCCCTGATGAAAGCGCGTAGCGTCCGCTTGTCGACACAATTGCAGGCGCTGGGGGACCTGAAGGTGCTGCTGCAAAGCGAGGTCGAGTCGCTGGGGAAGAAAACCGATACGCTAAGCCGCCAGCTCGACCTGGCCAAGGCGGACCGCGACAAGGTCGAGAGCCTGGCGGAAAAAGGATTGGAACTTGCCTCGCGTAAGATTTCGGCCGAACAGCGCGCTTCCGACGTGGAGACCAATCTTTTGGATACCGACAGGGCATCGCTGAACGCCAAGCAGAGCATAAGCAAGGCCGATCAGGACGAGGCCACGCTGCGCAACGATTGGCAAAATTCGCTTGCCCAGGATATGCAGGATACCGACACCCAATTGGAAACCCTGCAGCTCAAGCTCTCCACGAGCCAGTCGTTGATGCAGGAAGCGGTCGCGCAGTCGGCCGATGCCAGCAATATTGATCCCGGCGGCCAGGACGTCAAAGTTTCCTATACCATCGTGCGGGATGACAACGGCCAGGCGAAGGAAATTCAGGCGGACGAGACTACCCAAGTTATGCCTGGTGACCTCATCAAGGTCAGCGCCGCTTTAGCCATGCGATAAGGAGGGTCGATGCAGATCGCCAAATCGACCTTTATTCGCCCAGGCAGCAACAGCACCTATGGCATGGTGGCTGTTGCGCTCTCTTTCTTCGTCTTTGCGTATTCATCCATCTTCGGCCAGCCGTCCATCCTTGTCTATTATGCGCTCTGGTTTCCGTTGGTACTGATCGACTACCGGCACGCGCTCGGCAGTTACCAAAAGCAGCTCTGGCTCTTCGCCTTCGGCGTTTTCACTTGCCTTTCGATCTTCTGGTCGGCCGTGCCGTCAGTGACGGCGCGTGCCGCAATCCAGTACGTGACGCATATCGTGTGTGCACTGATCGCCATGCGCACGCTCGATATCCGCACGCTTTCGCGCGGCGCGATCGCCGGTACGGGCATCGTTTTGATCTATTCGATCCTCTTCGGCTACACGGCTTATGATCCGCTCGACGGCACTTATAGCTTCGTTGGTGCTTTTGCCTCGAAGAACCAGCTCGGCTTCTATGCATCGCTCGGCATCTATTTCGCTTTCGCCGCCATCTTCATCCTCGGCGAGCGCCGCATCTGGATGGTTGGGGCGGGCATCGCCGGTCTGCTATCCGCCTATTGTTTGCTCAAGTCGGGATCGGCGACATCGGTGTTGGCCACCGCGGTCGTCGTCGCGCTCGGCATCGGCATGCGCGCCATCCTGTTCCTGTCGCCCAGGCAGCGTACAAGGCTGTTTGCCGTCTTGGCCATAACCGGTCTCGCGGTCGCTGTCGCCGGTGTCAATCTCGGCGGCGTCGATCTGGTGCTCGGTGCCTTCGGCAAGGATTCGACGCTGACGGGTCGTACCTATCTATGGCAACAGGGCATCGAAGCCGCCGCCCAGCATCCCTTCTTCGGTGTCGGTTATCAGGCCTATTGGGTACAAGGCTTTTCCGAGCCAGAGCGTCTGTGGGAAGAATTCTACATCGGCTCCCGCGCCGGTTTCCATTTCCACAACACCTTCATCGAAACGACCGTCGAGACCGGACTGATCGGCGTCTCCCTGCTTGCGGCGATCCTGCTTACCGCCTTTATCGGCCATCTTAAGCGGTTTCTGAACGATATCAGAAACGATGAATCCTATGTCCTTTTCGGCGTAGCGGCACTCCTTCTGATCCGTGCCTTCGTCGAGATCGATATCCTCAATCCCTACCACGTCGGCTCGTTCCTGTTTTATTTCACGGCGGGTAAGCTGGCGATGAAAACCCGGGCGACACGGGTTGTTCCGCTCGCTCCCGACGATCGACTGGAATTTGCGCAGCCGGTGAGCTGGGAGCAGCAGATCAGCAGATGAAAACTCTTTATGGCATTCAATACCTGCGCGGCTTCGCCGCTCTCGCGGTGGTCCTGTTCCACGCTGCAGAGCGCACTGACGACCATTTCGTCATCGGAGCGGCCGGCGTCGACGTCTTTTTCGTCATCAGCGGATTTATCATGTGGACGATGAGCGAGCGCCGGCCGGTGACGCCGTCGCGCTTCCTGCTCGATCGTCTGCAGCGCATCGCACCATCCTACTGGATCGTCACGGCCATCATGATTGCCGGCGCAATCGCCGGCTTGTTTCCGAATATGAAGCTGACGATCACCCACATCCTGGGCTCGCTGTTTTTCATCCCCGTCCGCTCGCCGAGCAACGGTGCGATCTGGCCGGTTCTCGTGCAGGGGTGGACGTTGGATTTCGAGATGTTCTTCTACGTCATATTCGCCGCGACCCTGTTGTTGCCGCGCCGCCTGCGGCTTCCCAGCATGGCCGGCATCTTCCTTGCCTTCGTCATTGCCGGCAGCATCTTCAATCCGCAGTCGTCGTTGCTGCTCACCTTTACGCGGCCGATCATCCTGGAATTCGTCGCCGGCGCGATCCTTGGCTGGCTATGGCTATCGGGCAGAATACCCGGCGCCGGCCTCGGCCTTGCTTTGGTCGTCCTCGCATTGTCGGGTTTTGCCGCCATCCAGCTTTTCGGCCTGGCCTTCAACGAACTGACCTGCGGCCCACTTGCCGTGGCGCTGGTGTGTGGCGTGGTATCGCTGGAGCGCAGTGGCAAGCTCGCGAATATTCCGCTGCTGACCTATCTCGGCAACAGCTCCTATTCGATTTATCTCTGGCACACGCTGGCAATTTCGGTGGTGGCAAAACTGGTGGCGTCGACGCAAATGCCCTCTGACGTCGCGACGTTCATCTGCGTCATTGCGGGCACATTGGTGGGCATCTGCGCCTACGAAGCGGTCGAAAAACCGCTGCGTAACCTGTTGAAGAGCTTGAGCTGGCAAAGGTCGCGCCCATCGCCGGCATGACGGACGCTCAAATCCTGGTCTCGACCTGATGCCGTATATCGTTCGCCAAGGGGTGCAGATCTCTCGACGTTGACGGGCCAACGAGGCTGTAGCCCATGCCGTCGTTCGCCCAGGTGACGCCGCTGGTCGTGCCCTCGGAATGTTCGGCCATCGGCTTGTTCTGGTCTACCAGCATAGGTCGGGTTAGCAGAACCAGGCGCGTGCCGTGGTCATTGTCATACATCAGCATCAGCCCCGGCCCGTGCGCTGTCGCGATCATCCGCCCGCCCATCAGGCTATATCCGGAAGCGGAAAGATCGGGAAGCATGACAGGGCGCTGCAGCCGCTCCGAGGCCCAGGCGACCAATTTGGCGCTGTCGTCCGCACGCAGTTCGACCGGGCGAACACTGTCGGAGGCGTAGGCGCCATAGGTGTTGGCCGCTTCGCGCTCCAAGGCGAGGACGCCTTCGTTTGCCGGCAACGACAATCCATGCAGCCACCAGCCACCGCCGCCGCCGAGAACAAGCAATGCGGCGGCTGCCGCCGCCATCCACCAGGGCGTCATAGGTGCCTTTTGCCGCCGGGCTTCGATCATATGCGCGAGATTGAGCCCTGTCGGGACGGGCTCCTCGGCTATCGGATCGAAGACGTCGCGCAGCTTCAGCCGCTGCGAATGGTAACTTTCCACGCGGGCGGCCACGTCGGCATGGCTTTCCAGATAGGCTGCGACTTCCGCCCGCCGCGCCGTACCCAGCGCATCGTCGATATAGGCTTGGAGATCGTCCTCGGTAATCGGTTGCATGGTCATTTTATTCTCCGCAGATGTGCGCCCGAGCGGGCGGCTCCGCCTTCTCCTTCCAGTAGATGTCGCAGCCGCTCGCGGGCTCGCGCGAGCCGCGACATGACAGTGCCGATGGGTATGCTCAGCACTTCGGCGGCCTGGGCATAGGACAGATCCTCCACGGATACCAGCAGTAGAACGCTACGCTGCTCTTCCGGCAGAAGCGCCAAGGCTGCAACGATGTCTCGCCGCATCAGCGCATCCTCCTGCGCCGGCGGCCGCGACAACATGGCATCTTCCGCATCCTCCAGCGGCACGTGCACGCCGCGCCGCGCCGACTGGCGCAATCGGTTGATCGCAAGATTGTGCAGAATGGCAAAAACCCAGGTGCGCGGATCTCCATCCCGACGGCGTTGGTGCCAGTGGCTGATCACCCGTTCCAGGCAATCCTGCACCAGGTCGTCCGCTCCCGTCGCATCGTGCAGCAGCGCCCGCGCATAACGGCGCAATGCTGGTATCAGCGGCTCGACAAGACGGAGAATGTCATTCATGCGCGTGAGACCCTCTGGCCAATCCAAGAAATGGACACCGCCCGCCATTCTATATCACGGCAGAAGACGGGCGGATCATTCTCATATTTCTGGCTCAATGCTTCTGGATTTGAACGATCGCTCCCGGCCGGCCATCCGCACCCGCGGATGCGATCACCAGATAACGCCGTTCAGCCTTTGCGTCGTTCTGGACGATCTGGCGGATCGGCCCGACGGCATTGACGATCGCGGAACCCGCCGGATTCGTCATGAAGGAAGAAAGCGGCTCCAACATGCCGCTGCCGTCGGCATGCGAAGCAAGCGCCAGAATAAAAGGCTTCTTCGGCTCAAGGCCGGTCACGGATGCCTGCAAGACCTGAGACAGTCCCTGATCGAACAGCGTGACACTCGTCGGCACCTTGTCGCCTTCGGCCTTGCCTTTGGCCACCATCTGCAGATGCGCGGACTGGCCGGCGACGCCGAGAGGCTGCAAATTCTGGGCGCCGTCGCCATCGGGAACCGCATTCGGTACATAGGCGACAGCTTGCGGCGCCTGGCCGATCGGGATGGTGGCGATAACCTTGTTGGTCAGGGTATCGATGGCGGCGAAGGCGTCGGCATTTTCAAGGCCGACATAGACGCGCGTGCCGTCGCCCGAGGGCCACACGCCATGCGGCAGGTTGCCGACCGGAATGGTTGCGACCTGCTCGAAATCGTCCGTGCGGAAGACCTTCACCTCGTTCAGACCGCCAACCGTGACATAGGCAAACGTGCCATTGGCATTGTGCACGATGTTGACGTGGTTGGTGATCGGACCGGTATCCAGCGTCTTGATGGCATCGAACGGCGCTTGCGCGTTAAAGACCTGGGTCTTGCCGATGTCCTTCAGCGTGAACCAGACCTGCTTGCCGTCCGGCGTGGCGGCGATGTTGGGGCAGAAGGGGCTCTCCTGTTTCACATGGCCGACGATCTGGTGATCGGCGACGGAGACCACCACCGTATCCGGGTTGAAGGACGAACAGATGTAACCGTATTTGCCGTCGGGTGAGAAGATCTGCATGCCGGGACCTGCCGGCACCTTGATCTGCAGCTTTTCCTGATAGGTCTTGGCGTCGATGACCGAAATGTAGTCTTCGCCACGGACCGTCACCCAGACCTCATTGCCATCGGGTGTAAAGAAGGCCTCGTGCGGCGAGCGACCGACATAGGTCGTGTGCTTGACTGTGTTCGTCGCAGTGTCGATGAAGGTCACCGAATTCGAACCGATCGAGACGACCGCGAGCGTCTTGTGGTCCGGCGAAAAACCCATGCCGTGCACCAGAACCTGGCCTTTATAGAGGGGGCTCAGATTGCCCGGCTGCGGATCGCCGAGCTTGATAACCCCGAGCAGCTTGTTGTCGGCCGGATCGGTCACCGACACGGTGTTGGAAAACTGTTCGGCCGCATAGACGCGATCCTTGTGGCTGATCGCGATATCCGGGTCGGCAGCGGCGCCCGGCGCCTGGCCGGCAAAGCTCGCGACGGGCGCGAACATCGTGCCGGCGAGCAGGCCGAGGGTGAGGAGGGTAGGCTTCATGGCGGGGTCCTTTTCAATTGCCCATTTTCATATTCATCATGGACATGCCCGAGGACATGGACGACGAATTCTGACCGGAGGAGATGGGAGGGGTATTCGGGTCGACCTGCGTCGGCGCGGCCGTCGAGGGCGGCAGGGGATCGCCAAGTGCCAGCCGCATCGCAGCGATTTCCTGCTGCTGATCGACGATGATTTCCTGCGCGATGCGCTTCAACTGCTCGTTCGTGCCGTAACGCAGATAGGCCTGCGCCATGTCGATGGCGCCCTGATGATGCGGGATCATCATCTCGACGAAGTCGCGGTCGACGTTACCGGTCGGCTTGACCGCCATATCGTTCATCATCTTCGTCATCGCCGCATCGTTTTCCGTGAGATAGGGCGCCTCCGCCTGAATGGCTGGCGATGCAGGCGCCTGTGATGCGGGCGCATCCTGCGCGAACGCGAATGTTGTGGACGAAAGCGTTGCGGCGATGATAGCCAGATTTCGAATAGGAAGGGATTTGCTCATGTCGTGCCTCCTGAAGGGGTTGCCGAGCGGCTTCATGGAGGTAGACAAACGTCACCGCGGTTTATTCCGCGGCAGGGGAATTATTTTGTGGCGGACCAAAAACGCCGATCGGCGAGCCTTTCGGCCCGCCGACATCCATTATTCGGTTTCGAGGGTCCTTAGAGACGCCGCCGCCGCAGCTGATCGAAATAGACGATCACGATGATCAACACGCCGGTGATGATGCGTTGCCAGAAGGAATTCAGATTCAGCAGGTTGGCGCCGTTATTGATGGTGGCGAGAATGAAGGCGCCGATCAGCGGGCCATAGACGGAGCCGACAGCGCCGAAAAGGCTGGTGCCGCCGATGACGGAAGAGGCGATGGCCTGCAATTCCCAACCATCCGCCTGGGTCGCATTGCCGATGGCGATGCGCGAGGCGAGCAGGACACCGACGAAAGCGGCGCAGGTTCCCGACAGAATATAGGCGAGGTAGATCATCCAGGTGACGTTGACGCCTGAGAGACGCGCGGCTTCACGGTTCGAACCGACGGCAAAAAGATAGCGGCCCCAGCGGCTGAGATGCAGGAAGATGAAAGCCGGTATGGCCACCAGGATGACCATCCAGAACAGGCTCGGAATGCCCAAGAAATCGGAGACGGCGAAATTGGTGAAATCGTCGTTGACGATATTGATCGTCGCGCCGTTGGTGATAAGCAGGCCGATACCACGCAAGGATGTCAGTGTCGCTAGCGTGATGATGAAGGGCGGCAGGCCCATGCGCACGATGCCGAAGGCGTGGAATGCGCCGATCAGCACGCCGAAGGCCAGCGTAATGAGAATGGCGGCCGAAACCGGAAATCCGGCCTGCAGCAGCCAGGCGATAATGACCGTACAGAAGCCGACGATGGCGCCGACGGACAAATCGATGCCGGCTGTGATGATAACGAAGGTCTGGCCGAGGGCCAGGATCGCCGTCATCGAGCCCTGGCGCATCAGGTTGGTGATGTTGAGCGGCGTCCAGAACTTGTCGGTCCAGAAGCCCAGGACGATCCAAAGAGCAAGCAGGAGAAGGATAAGCGTCAAGCTGAAGAGGATGTTCATCTTGCGCCGCGGCGCAACTGTGGGGCCTTCGGTAGTATTCACGGCCATTGTTCTTCTCCCAATTTCTATTCTTGTCTTCTTTGTCTTTGTCGTTCAGACGCCGATTGCTTCGCCGAGGACTTCCTCATGTGTGGCGGCGTGGAAATCATGGCTGGCGACGAGCTGGCCGCGGCGGAAGACATGGAGCTGGTCCGCAAGCTCGTAAACTTCCGGCAGATAGGACGAAATGACGATGATGCCCGCGCCACCCCGCAAAAGCTTGGCGAACAACCGGTAGATTTCCGCCTTGGTACCGACATCGACCCCGACTGTCGGCTCATCGAAAATGAAGAGCTTGGCGCCGTAGCTAAGCCACTTGCCGATGACGACCTTCTGTTGGTTGCCGCCGGACATGGCCGAAACGAGAACGCGCCGGCTCGGCGTCTTGATGCTGAGGTCGCGGATTTGCTTGTCGGCATTGGCCGCTTCACCACTGCGATTGATAACCGGCCCCTGGCTCAGCCGCTTGAAGACCGGCAGATTGATGTTGAGCCCGATCGGCAGGTTGAGGCATAGCCCCTGGTCGCGGCGGCTTTCCGGCGCTAGCGCTATGCCGAGCTCCATCGCATCCCGCTCGCTGCGGATATTGACCTTCCGGCCCTGCCAGTAGATCTCGCCAGCAGACAGTGGCTGTCGGCCGTAAAGCCCAAGCGCGAACTCGCTGCGGCCCGCGCCGATCAGCCCGTAGAGCCCAACGATTTCACCGGCCTTGACGGTCAGCGAGACATTTTCGAAGCCCGGGCCGGAAAGGCCGCGGGTTTCCAGGATGGTCTCGCCGATCGGAATCTCTTCCTTGTGATAGATCTGCTCGATCGAACGGTTGATCATCAGCTTGATCAGCTCGTCCTCATTGGTCTCGCTGACCTCGCGCGTGCCCACATGGGTGCCGTCCCGCAGGACCGAGACGCGGTTCGCCAGTTCGAAGACCTCTTCCATGCGGTGGCTGATATAGACGATCGTGACGCCTTCGCTCTGCAGGCGACGAATGAGCTTGAACAGTTGCGCCGATTCCTTGCGGGTGAGGTAGGCGGTCGGTTCGTCGAAGATCAGGAACTGCGTGCCGCGCATCGCGGCGCGGGCGGTGGCCACGAGCTGCTGCTGACCGATTGTCAGCGAGCTCAGCAGCTCGCCTGCCGGCAGACCGAAGCCGAGATCGTCGAGCACGGTCTGCCCTAGCTTCTCCATCTGCTTCTTGCGCATCAGCCCAAAGCGATTGACCTCGTCGCCAAGAAAAAGATTGGCCGCGACCGTCAGGTGCGGGCAGAGCACGACCTCCTGATGCACGGCATTGATGCCGCGGGCGATCGCCTCGTTCGGATTGGCAAGCGCGACCGGATGGCCGCACCAGAATATTTCGCCCGCCGTCCTTGTTATGACGCCGGTCAGGAGCTTGATGAGGGTCGATTTGCCGGCGCCGTTTTCGCCGACGATGGCGTGGATTTCGCCCGCGAGGAAGGTGATCGTCGCCGGCTTCAGCGCTTCGACATAGCCATAGCGCTTCTGCAGTCCTCGGAGCTCGAGGATGGGCGAACCTGTCGGAATGCGGTTTCCTTCCGTCCGGACGGTGTCATCGTGCCGATGACTGATCTCTTCGAGGTTCGTCATAAGGTCTTCTCCTTCGCCGACCATTCGCTCCACTTGCCTCCATGAAAACAGAGGCGGAATGAGAACAGGCCGCGCCCGGCTTTTCAGGCGCGGCCTTAAGTCGTTACTTGACCTTCGGATTGATCAGGGCGTCGATCTTCGGATCGCTCATATTGGCCTTGGTCACAAGGTTTGCGCCTGTATCGACGTTAGCCTCGACCTTCTCCTTCTTGGAGGCAGCGAGCGCGGTCTTGATGCCGTCATAGCCCATGCGATAGGGGTCCTGAACGACGAGGCCGGCGAGAACGCCAGACTTCAGGAAGCCGACAGTCTTGTCGTCATTGTCGAAGCCGATGACCTTGATCTTGTCGCCGAGCTTGTTTTCGGCAATGGCCTGGCCGACGCCCTGCGCCATGATGAGGTTCGAGGCGAAGACGCCGACAAGCTTCGGATTGGCTGTGATCAGGTCGGTCATGATGTTGAGGCCGGTCGTGGCCTGACCGTCCGCATATTTGTCGGCAACGACTTTCAGGCCCGGATATTTGCTCTTGACCTCATCCAGGAAGCCCTGGCGGCGTTGGTCGAGCGAGCCGACGCCCGGAAGGCTGGTGATGATGGCGACTTCGCCTTCTTCCTTGCCGGTCATTCCCTTGATCGCCGCGGCAAGACCGTCAGCAGCGATGCGGCCGCCCTGTACATTGTCAGTGGTCAGGAACGATACGAAAGCCTTGGAATCTGCGGCCGAGTCAATGCCGACCACCGGCACGGACTTGGCAGCTTCATCCACGGGCTTGCCGAGCGCTTTGCGTTCGGTCGGCGCGATCACCACGGCCGCCGGCTTGCCGGCGACGGTGTTTTCGAGAATGCTGATCTGGCCATTGATGTCGGATTCAGACTGGGCACCGAGTTCCGGCACCTTGACGCCAAGATCCTTGCCCGCCTGGCGAGCGCCGGCGAGAACGATCTGCCAGTAGAAGGATGTCGTGTCCTTGACGATGATCGGGATGGTCACATCCGCCGCAAAGGACTGCACTGGCATGGCTACGGCAATGATCGCCGCGCCGGCAAGGCCGGCAAAAGTGCGGCGGGACAGAAGGGATTTGGCGATGTTCATTGATTTCTCCTCTCAACGCGCTCTGCTCCTGCACACCGGCCGTTGAACGCTTGCGGCTCGGTATCGTGAGCACCAGATGGGCTCACGCATCGCGGAGATGTTTGCTGCGCATGACCTTATCCGAAAACCGTTTCACACTTTTCGGGATCATGCCGTACCACCCACGCCAAAACAGGCTTTCCTCCTCCTCGAAGCCGCCTCTCGAGACGGCCCGATAGCTCCTTATCTTCCTTTCAAACCCGAACCGCCTCGTCTCCCAACGGTGGCGCAACCAGGGTCAATCCTTCGAATTCCGCATAGAGACTGGCCGGAAGCTCAGGCTCCGCGAGCTGCATATTGCGGATGAGGCTTGCCGGTTTCGCCGTGCCGATCAGCACCGAGGCCACGGCCGGGTGGCGAAGCGGAAACTGAATTGCTGGCGCCGCAAGCGGCAGGCCATGGCGGCGGGCTATATCCTCCATCGCCCCGACCTTGGCCAGAATATCCGCTGTCGCCGGAAGATAGTCGAAATGCGCGTCAGGCACGGGGCCGGTGGCGAGAATGCCAGAATTGAAAACACCGCCAACCACAAGCGAAGTGCCCTTCTTCTCACAGAGTGGCAGCAGCTCGGCCACGGCCGAACGGTCGAGCAGGGTATAGCGGCCGGCCAGCAGTATGCAGTCGATATCGGCTTCACGCATGACGTCGAGGCATACGGGCACCTCGTTGACGCCGAGGCCGTAGGCCTTGATCGCACCCGACGACTTCAATTCCTCCAATGCCTTCAGTCCGGAACCCAGGAGTTGGCCGAGATGGTGTTCATTCAGCGCCTTGCCATGGGTATAGCCGCCGATGTCGTGAACATAGAGGATGTCGATTCGGTTGAGGCCGAGGCGGGCATAGCTGAATTCCACCGACCGCATGATGCCGTCATAGGAATAGTCGTAATCCGCATCGAAGGGCAGGGGATCGACATAGCCGTAGTTCGGCACCTTGTCGCTCGGAACAGGCCGCATCAACCGCCCGACCTTGGTCGACAGAACATAGCTGTCTTCCGGTTGGTCGCGCAGGAAATCGCCGACGCGGCGTTCACCGAGACCGAAGCCATACCAGGGCGCAACATCGAAATAGCGGATGCCGCTAGCCCATGCCGCTTGCAGGGTTTCCATGGCCTGGTCACGAGGGCAGGCGCGGTAGAGACCGCCGAGCGCTGCGGCCCCGAAACTGATTTCGGTGACCTCCAGGCTTGTCCTGCCGATTCTTCTCCTTTTCATCACCTCTCCCTTGTGATGATTGGTCGATCAGTTCCGCCGTACTTGGCTCATTGCGGAGCCGGGTACAGCGGCGTGGTATGCACTATTTATCTAGAGCGTAGCTCCGAGATGCCAGGGCACAAACTCGTTATCGCCGTAGCCGAAGGCTTCGCTTTTCGTCTTCTTGCCGGATGCGATTTCGATGATCAGTTCGAAAATCTCACGGCCCTTACCCGATATCGTTGCCTCGCCTGTGGCGATGGTACCGCAATCGATGTCCATGTCCTCTTCCATGGATTGGTAAAGCGCCGAGTTGCTCGACAGCTTGAACGAAGGCGCCGGGCGGGAACCGAAACAGCTGCCGCGGCCGGTCGTGAAGGCGATCATATTCGCACCGCCTGCCACCTGACCCGTCGCCGAGACTGGATCGTAGCCGGGCGTGTCCATAAAGACGAGCCCATGGTCCGTTACCCGTTCGGCGTAGCTGTAGACGGCGGTCAGCGGCGAGCGTCCGCCTTTGGCGACGGCGCCCAGCGATTTTTCGAGGATGGTGGTCAACCCGCCACGCTTGTTGCCGGGCGACGGATTGTTGTCCAGCGATGCGCCGTGCAGGGCGACATACTTTTCCCACCAGTCGATTTTCGCGTCGAGCTTGGCGGCAACGGCGTCGTTGACCGCGCGACTGCGCAGCAAATGTTCGGCGCCGTAGATTTCCGAGGTTTCGGACAGGATCGCCGTGCCGCCGGCGGCTGCCAGCAGGTCGGCGGCAGCGCCCAGCGCCGGATTGGCGGTGATACCGGAAAAACCGTCCGAGCCGCCGCATTGCAGGCCGACGATGATTTCGCTGATCGAGATCGGCTCGCGGCGCTCCTGGCCGACTTCCTCGGCGATTTCCTTCAGGACACCCATGGCAAGCGCCACCGCGCGGCGCGAGCCGCCGGCATCCTGGATGTTGAAGTGCCGCTTGCTGGCGCCCGCGCCGCTCTGGCCGTAAAGCGTAAGCTGGTTGACTTCGCAGCCCAGCCCGATCATCAGCACGCCGCCGAAATTCACGTGACGCGTATAGCCGGCAAGCGTGCGGTGCAATGTCTGCATGCCGTCACCGGTCGAGCTCATGCCGCAGCCCTGGTCATGCACGATCGGCACGAAACCGTCGATGCCGTCATAAAGCGGCAGGAGCGTACGGTTTGCCTCTTCCGCAATGGCGCGGCAAACCGTGGTGGAACAGTTCACGCTGGCGATGATGCCGATGTAGTTGCGGGTCGCAGCGCGGCCGTCGGCGCGGCGATAACCCATGAAGGTACGCGCCTTGTCCGCCTCCGTCGCCGCTTCCGGTGCCGCATTGGCTGTCGCCGCCAGACGATCGTTTTCGAAGTGCAGGTTATGGCTGTGGACGTGATCGCCGGCCTTTACCACGGCTGTCGTGCGGCCGATCGCCTGGCCGTATTTCACGACGGGCATGCCGATGCCGATGTCGCGAATGGCAAATTTATGACCGGGATCGATCTTGTCCCGTGTCAAAACACCGTTGGCAACCGCAGCGCCGGCCGCGATCGCCGCCGTCGCCACCGCGACATTGTCGCCTTCCGACAGAAGGATCCAAGGTTGGCTGTTCAACGTCCTCTCCCTGAACAATCTTGTTTTTCGGCGTTTGCCAGACAAGCCATCGCCAATTGATTTTGTTTTTTATCTACAATAAACATTTTAGTGTCAACGAGGAAATCGCGCGTCGATCAGGGAGGAGATCGGCGAAAAGGGCGTGGACGCGATCGCGACGCATCCGGCAGCACCGCCGAATTTGACTGCCATTCGAGCATGGTTCAGACATCGCCGCCGAAGCAGAGCTGCGGACTAGAAGCGAGGGGGAAAATGGCGAGACAAAACACGCTCTTCAAGGACGCGTACAATCGCTACGTGGCTGGTCTGACGCCCGACGCCGCCTTGCCGAGCGAGCCTGAAATCGCCGCCGAGCTCGGCATCAGCCGTAGCACGGCGCGCGCCATTCTGCTGCGTCTAAGTGACGCTGGCATCATCCGCTGGAATAAGCGGGAGAAGATCGTGCTGCGGCAGCCGACCGAAGCCGATTTCTTTCCGGAGGAAGAAACCAATTCGCTGCACGAGATCATTGAGCGCAGCTTCATGCTGCGAATTCTCTCAGACGAAGCGCAGCCCGGCATGCAGATCAACGAGTTGGAACTGGCGCGCGAAATCGGCACGGGGACCTCGGTCGTGCGCGAATTCCTCATCCGCTTCAGCCGCTTCGGTCTGATCGAAAAGAGGCCGAACAGCCATTGGATACTGAAGGGCTTTACCAGCGAATTCGCCCTGGAACTTGCCGACGTGCGCGAAATGTTCGAGCTGCATTCGGCCGCCGAGTTCGGGCGCCTGCCGGCAGAACATCCTGCCTGGGCCGCTCTGGCGGCCATCAAGCAGGAACATTACGACCTGCAGGACGATTTCGATGAGCGCTATCGTGATTTTTCGCAGCTCGACGAGCGCTTCCATCTTCTCATTCATCGCGCCTCGAACAATCGCTTCATCGCCGATTTCTACGATGCGATCGCGATCGTCTTCCACTATCACTATCAGTGGAACAAGGCTTTCGCCCGCGAGCGCAATTCTCGCGCCATCGTCGAGCATCTCGACTATATCGAAGCGTTACAGTCTTGCGATCCGGCGCGGATCGACAGGGCTTGCCGCACGCATCTCGCCTCAGCGCGACAGACGCTGCTGCAATCCATTCCGAAGAATGCGAGCGAGGCTGTCGTATCAAACGCTCAGAATATCCGAGCCTAAACATATTCGCCAGCGCCGCGGTTAAACGGCACCGGCGAAAGCTTGCTGACACCGAGATCGGTGTTATCTCACGAATTCCCTGATCTTGTAGGCGACTTCCGTCCGGTTCGTCGCATTCAGTTTCTTCATGATGTTGCGGATGTGTACTTTGACCGTGCTCTCGCAAAGGTCCATTTCATAGGCGATGATCTTGTTTGCCTTGCCGCGGCGAAGAGCTTCGGCAACGACGACTTCACGCGGCGTAAACAGACTGTCGGCGCAGCGGGTTCCGCTGGTTACGGAGGCGATGACCTCCTTGGCCGCCAGAATGCTGCTTGCCGGCACGAATACGCCGCCAGCACGGGCGAGAGCTACGGCTTCCGCGGCGACATTGATCCCGACGCTGGTCGGAATGTAACCGCGAGCGCCGCATTCGAGCGCCTTGAGAAGTTGCGCGAGCTCGTCGCTTTCGGCGCCGACGATAACGGGGCTCGCTTTGAACCTCTCCGCGAGAGCGGAGATTTTATCGCTGACGTCTGCATCCGAAACCTTGCGTCCGCCGATCATGAAAAGAATCGCGGACGGTTCGCTTTGCATACGGCGCTTCTGCCATTCTTCGAATGACCCGACGGTGACGATGTTCATGTTCTCGTCATATTCCGTCAGGCTCCGGGACAGGCATTCTCTGTCCAGGGCGCGTGCGTCGATTAGCAGAAGATAGTCCTCGCATTCGTCGGTGCTGACCGCGCTTGCTGCGGTAAAAGCCCGCACTGAATCCGATGCTCGGACTGAAATAAGACGGGTTGCAGTTTCTGTTCCAAATTTCTCATTCGCTAAAGACTGCCTGTCCATGGCCATTACTCCTTACTCCACACTTGGCCTCTATTCTTTTGAATTCTTGTGAATAGGTAATATTTTAAAGTAACTGAATAGATACGCTGAACCAAATCGATGGAACTCGCTTTGACTCATAGCATTCCTCCTGTTGTCGGTTTAAAATTTACCTGCTCACAAGATGGATAATCGCCGATTCTATTTATGATGACATTAACATATGTTAATAAGATCTAAAAAATTTCGCCTCACGATTGTTTTCGACTTGAAATAACGCGAGTGCGCTCGCGGCACGCCTTAGATCATATGCGGCTTGAAATAGGTCTCATCGAAGTCGACGAGTTCTGCGAGCTTGTGACGGTCCAGAAATTCGACGATTCCGTTCCGGAACGACAGGAGCCCGCCCATGCGCATGTCTCGCAGAACGCGGTTGATATGCACCGTCGACAGACCGACGGCATCGCCGATATCGGCTTGCGTCAACGGGCATTCGAAGCCGTCGAAATTCGGCCTCAGACGTGACGGGCCAAGCCTGGTAGCCAACTCGAGCAGCAGGTGACCGGTACGCTCCAGCGCGTCGCGTCTACCGATATTGGCAAGCCGCTCGGACATGCGCGCCTGCCGCCGCATCATCTCGGTGAGTACGATGCGATAGAGGCGTGGAGAAACTTCCATGCCCGCATGGGACGTGAAATCGGGGAATTCCATGACGGTGACCTGGGAGAGAGCCTGTACGGTCTCGCGCGCCAATTCAACCGACGGTGTGGAGATCATGTCTCCACGGACCGCAAATTCGATGACGATGCGCGTGCCGTTCGGCAGCATCTTGCTGGAAACCGCCCATCCGCTGACGAGGAAAAGAAGACGCGGTGTATCGTCCTCATAATCGTAGATGGTTTCGCCGGGAGCGTACGTGCGCGGAATACCGCCCGTCAGCTCCGGCTTTTGACGGTAAACATCAGGACTCAAGGCCTGAAGGCGCCCTATGGAAACCTGCGTGGTCATTCTCTGCCCCCGAACCACATACCATATCGGGAAGGTTCCGATTAACCTGTCCCTGAAGGTATATCACGTTACGTATGGCAAGTATATAGCACGCAACTTTCGGCGTGGCTCGTAGTCTATATTGCTTATGTGAATTCTCTTCAAAATGACACTGCGGTTAAGTTAGCCGCAATATGCTTAAAACATCTAATTTTGGTCATTATACGTGGTAATTACTCCCGATTTTCTTTGTGCTAATTCGACGTCGCCGCGCGATGATCATTTAGTATTACTGGTGCTATCCCAGCGACAATATTCTGATCCCTCCGGGTGAGATTCCGGCGCATATCGGCAATTCCCGCTTCAGCCTGCGACATAGTCGCCCGATGGCGGAATGATTCGATTCCTTCTGAATCAGCCGCTCTCAGCAACTTGGCGATATCGGACGGCGACGTCCCGCCGCCATTGAGGAAATAGGATTGCCGGCCGACAGCGCGGAAGAAGCCCTCGACCTTCTTGTCCCAGCCAAGACCGACGTGCGGGATCTCCAGGGAATAGGCTGCGATACAGGCGTGCAGCCTATGGGCAAGGATGACATCGGTCGACAGAAGTATCCGAATCAGCTCTTCCGGCAAACATGGACGCAGGGCAAGTTGGAGTGCGCCAGTGGCAGCGAAGCGCTGCATCGAAGGCTCATCCCATATCCGCTTGGCAAAGGTCTGATCCTCGCTGGCGCCGTTGCAAAACAAACGGACGCGGTATCCATCCTGGACCAGCAAGCGAATCAGATCCCGATATTCCGCGATGTCCGTCAACGGGATGGCCGAGGCCTTCTGGCTTGCATGCCGTTGCAGAATGACAGGCTCGGTCACGCAAAGGCCGACTGTCGGTGGATGTTTCGATGGCGCCGACCTGCTGGCTTCGCTGACGAGCGCTCGGGTCAGCAATCCCGGATCGTGAACGATCATAGCTTCCGGCCCTTCAGGAAAATGCTGACGCCAGCTGTCCTGGGCGAAGCTGTCGCGCACCGAGAGGTGGACGAGATTGGTCCGCTTCAGCCGGCCAAAAAGGCGCGACGCCGGCGCGGACCAATGTCCGCTGACGCCGACCGCATAGATCGCCAGTGGCCGATTATGTCGCCGGACACAATCAAGCACGGTGCCGACCTTCAATGGAAAGTTCAGATCGTCATCCTGAAAGAGATTACCGCCGCCAATCACCACCGCATCGGCCGCGGCAATCTTGGCATCCCATTGGCCGCGCAATTTCCGCAGGGTGCGTCCCAGGACATAGCCCACCGCCCAACGTCGCGCAAAAGCGGGCAGGCGATGCAGCACCTTCAGCGCCTGTTGACGCCGACCGTTTCCGCCCGTGCCGAAACCTTCACGGCCGGCGAGATCGATCGTCTCCACTTCGATATGGCCGGCTCCCTTCGTCAGGCCGGCCTCGACACATTGTGCTAGGAGGCCGTCTCCAAGATTCTCGCTGTATTTGACATTGAATACGACAATCTTCACTGCAATCTCCCCACAACACCGATTTGCTGCATGCGCGCCGCCGGCGCGTTTGTTGCGCGGACTCGAGATGGAGCCGTGACGGCGGCGACGCTGCCTGCGAGAATGTAGAACATCAATCCGAGATCATAGACGGTGCCCGATGTGGCGGCCGACACCAGCACCGTGATGATCCCGGCCTTGGCGGCGCGGGCAACAGCGGCGGCCTGCCGATCCGGCAGGTGCCCAGGTCGCGTATCGGCTTTCAGGATAAGCACCACGAAGAGCGCAAAGATTAGCGCACCGAGGACGCCGAGATTGGACAAAAGCACGAGGCCGAAACTCGATGCGCGCGCGCTGCCCAATCCGGCGCCGAAGCCGTTCGTGTCCACAAATGTCTGATAGGCCATCGCATTCCACATGAAGCGCTCGCGCCCCGACTGGCTGTCGGCTTTTGAGAACAACATCTCGTTGAGAAAGTCGTGCAGCCCGTTGGCAAGGTCTGGCATCGCGATCAGGACAAAAAGAATGACAAGCGGCATCGCGGCCAAAATGCCGACGATCATGACCGGCCGTCCGGCCCCTGGTTCGTGGCGCGAAGCCAAAAATGACTGCAGGCAAAGAACAGGTAACACCAATCCGAGGCCGACTAGGGCGGTCGCCGAGGTCGAGAGGATCAGGGCAACCAGAAGCAGGCCCGCGACGATCCCGGTGGCGCGGGATCGGATGCCGCTGAGCCACAGGCTGGCGATCATCGCGAAGAGCACAAGGGTGAAATCGGCAAAGGCCGAAGCCTCCGGAAATGTCCCGGAGATCCGCTTCAATCCGCCTTTTTCGGCATTGGTCAGCAGCGCGTAGTTGGCGGTGCGCACGAAGCCGAGAAGGAATTCGGTGTGGCTAAAATAAGTGATGATGTCGGCAAGGGCGAAACCGAGATTGACGCTCGCGACCACCAGCATGCCGTTGATCAAATTGGTCGGGGTGCCGCCTTTGCGAATGAAGCCGTAAGTGGTTGCAAAACAAACGAGGCCGCCGAGGGCATAGACGGACTGGGTGATATTGTTCGACGAGAACTTTAACGGCACCAGCGAAATGAAGTTGTGCCCGCCAACCGTACGCTCGACGGTCATCGTCGACGTCATGCCTTGAAAGAGGCGCGGGAAAAAGACGGCTGTCGTCAAGCCGAAGACGGTCAGCACCAGAAGGCAGAAACCGGGACCTGGCGGCGCCAAGGCTGCAAAGATCGGTCCTTCGCCATAGGCCAGAAACAATCGTATAAAAAAAAACAGGAGAAAGAGGCTCGGCACCA
Organism: Rhizobium mayense; assembly: GCF_030272705.1. Classification (GTDB taxonomy): domain Bacteria; phylum Pseudomonadota; class Alphaproteobacteria; order Rhizobiales; family Rhizobiaceae; genus Rhizobium; species Rhizobium mayense. The sequence continues at coordinate 20,370 of NZ_JARFYM010000018.1, forward strand.
GAACCGACGCGCCACCAAGGCCAGGCACGCTGAAGGCTGCGGCCGCACCGAACACCGTGCACAGAATCATGACGGTAAACGACCACCGAACGGGCGCAGTCAGCATTGCCATGCCGACGACAAACGTTATTACCCCCATGAGATTCATATGCCGTCCGCTCCGAAATATCGTCTATTTCACTGCGGCAAAAACTATCACGGCGCTGATTGGCTTGTATTTCCGCCGCGCTTAAGCCCTTTGGGGTACCGCATAAACCGAAATGGGTTCTGTACCGTCCAGCCGCCGCCGCGTTAGCGTCAGAGTATGGATCACTCGTTCAAACATAGACGACCATGGTCGGTCAGCCGTCGCGGATTTCTGCATGCCGGCTTTGGCGCGACGCTTGCGCTGCTTGGCGGCGACCTGGCCGCGCAAGCGGGCGACACGGGAGACGCGCTCGACATCAGCCAGATGAACCTGACTTTCGAGGATAATTTCGACAGTCTCAGCGTCTCCCCCTGGGGCCCGGGCACCCGCTGGATCGCGCACACACCCTGGAACGGCGATTTCGGCGGCGCGCGCTTTACCGACCCCAAGGGCGATTTCCCCTTCAAGACGGAAGACGGCATACTGCGCATCACGGCAGCGCGCGACGGTAAAGGCGAGTGGCGCTCCGGCCTGCTTGCCTCCGTCGATGCGAAAGGCGACGGTTTTTCGCAGGAATACGGCTATTTCGAAATGCGCGCCCGGCTGCCGGATGGCCCCGGCGTCTGGCCGGCCTTCTGGCTGATCGGCAAAGACCGCTCGAAAGCCACCGCCGAAATCGATGTCATAGAATATTATGGCGATAAGCCGGGTGCCTATTCTTCCACCGTGCATGTCTGGCACCGCGGCGGAAAACATGATTCCGATTATTCGCGCATCAATGTCTTTGGAACGGCAAGCCCAACGGACATGCACACCTACGGCGTAAAGATCGACACCGATTTCATCCGCATGTATTTCGACGGTAAATTCGTCTGGAAAACCAAAGTTCTGCCGGAACACCGGCAACCGATGTACATTCTTGTGAATCTCGGCATCGTCGATAGCATCACGAAAATGGTGGCTCCGGATCCTTCCTTCATGTTTGTCGACTATGTCAGGGCCTATCAGTTCAAGTAGGCATCGCGCGTTGATGTCTTCTCCCGACAGCGACACCCATAGTCGACACTTCTCAACAAGCGCAGAGCGGCAGCCTTCTCCCCGCGGGGCAGGGGTATTTTCGCGCGTCGTGCTCTCGGCCTTATCACCCGTAATGCTTTTGGCCAGCCCGCGTTTAGCCCGGCTGCCGCTTCCAACGAAATGTCTACGTCGCCTAAGGCTTAAGACTTTCGTTGAGGACGGCGGTCATCCCAATGATCAACTGGTGATTTTCCGACAGCGTGAAATTCTGCAAGCGACGATGAGGCACGCATATCGTGCCGTCGCAGGCAGCAAACGTAGCCCGGAGCACAGCGATGATCGATTTCGATTCCGATGAGAAAACCAGTTTTGCCGTAGCCATGCATTACGACAGAAACCGCAGCCTGCATGACATGGTGCATGAACAGGCGCAGGCCGTTCCGCACGCGACGGCTGTCGTTTTCGGCGAGACGGCGCTCACCTACCGCGAGCTCGACAAGGTCTCCGATGCGCTGGCGTCCTATCTCGTAAAGCTCGGCATCCGCAAAGCCGATATCGTCGGCCTGTTCCTGCCGCGCAGCCTCAATGCCATTGTCTGCAAGCTGGCCATTCTCAAGGCCGGCGGCGCCTATCTTCCCCTCGACCCTGCCTTTCCGATCGAGCATCTCGATTATGTCATCGGCGAATGCGAGCCGAAGGTCATCTTCGTCGATTCCGCCTACTGCGAGAAGATCAGCGCCGTTCCCAGCATGCGCGGGAGGGTCATCGAGGCCAGTGCGATCATTGCGGAAATGACGATCAGCCCGCCCCAGCCGAGACCTTCGGTAAAAATCGGCGGCGAGGATGTCGCCTATGTCATGTACACATCCGGTTCCACCGGCCGGCCGAAAGGCACCGCCATCGCGCATCGCAGCATTGCGCGAGTCGTGCTGGATCAGACCTATGTCGACTTTCAGCCGGATGACGTTGTCCTCCACACCGCCACCATCGCCTTCGACGCGGCGACCCTCGAGATTTGGGGCGCATTGCTGAACGGCTGCACGCTTGCCGGCATGCCGGATACCAGTTTCTCGGTCGCTCGGCTCTGCGATGTCATGCGCGAAACCGGCGTCAGTATCACCTTCTTGACGACGGGGCTCTTCAACCTGTTCGCCGACCACGCGGACCGCGATCTGCCGAATCTTCGCCACGTCCTGTTCGGCGGAGATGTCGGATCGGCGGTCCATGCGCGGCGTTTTCTCGACCGTCATCCCGGCTGCAAGCTCACGAACGCCTATGGACCGACCGAAACGACGGTTTTTGCCACAGCCTTCGAAGTGCCTGCAAACTTTTCCGGCCAGGAACTGCCGATCGGCAAGGCGATCGCGCATACCGGCATTGCGGTCCTCGACGAAGAATTGCGCGAAGTGCCGCCGGAGACCGAAGGGCAATTGGCGATTTCGGGCGACGGGCTTGCGATCGGCTATTTCAAACGTCCGGACATGACCGCGGAAAAATTCGTGACGATCAACACGAACAGCGGACAAAAGCGATACTATCTGACGGGCGATCTCGCGATTTTGCAAACGGACGGCACGGTTGCCTTCAAAGGGCGGCGCGACCGTCAGGTCAAGATCAACGGCAAGCGTATCGAGCTCGATGAAATCGAGGCGACGCTGAGACGCGATCCACGCCTTGCCGACGGCATCGTCCTCTGCCACGTCCAAAGTCCGACGCTGAAGCGGATCGTCGCCTACCTATGCCCCCGCCACGGGATCGCGGGCGCGGGTCCTGATTTCGTGCCGAGCGTCATGGCGGGGCTGCGCGCGGCACTTCCGGCCTACATGATCCCGAGTGCCGCCGTGGTGATCGATGCATTCCCGTTGACGCCGGCCGGCAAGGTCGATCGCTCCAAGCTTCAACCGCCGCCGATGGAATCCATCGAAATCGCGCCGGACGCTATCGCCAAGAGCCAGACGGAGACACTTCTGGCAAGGCTCTGGCAGGACGCACTGGGCACGGGGAAAATCGACCTCGACAAAAACTTCTTCGATCTCGGCGGAACCTCACTCCAGCTCATGGAGATCCATGCCGGCCTTGAGGCTGAGCTCGAGCGCTCCGTCGACGTCGTCGCCCTGTTCAAGCATCCGACGATCCGCGAATTGGCGCGCCACGTCGACGGCAAGGCTTCGGGTTCGGCGCGGGCGATCGCCGCCGCCCAGCGTGCAGCCCTTCAGAGAAAGACCATGTCCCAATTCCGCAGGAGTTCTTCATGACGAAAAATCATGACACCGGTCATGCCAATGGCGATCAGATTGATTTCGATGACAGTCAGAATTGGGACAATCAGGATTCAGGCGGTATCGCGATTATCGGCATGTCCGGTCGTTTCCCGGGAGCGCCTTCGGTAGACGCACTTTGGCAGCTCGTTTGCGAGGGGCGGGATGCCTTTTCTCAGTTCTCGCCGGAAGAACTGGAAGACGCCTTTACCGATGAAGAGCGCGCCCAGCCGAATTTCGTTCCGGCCCGGCCGCATCTTCGTGACGTCGAGATGTTCGATGCCGACTTCTTCGGCATGTATCCGCGCGAGGCGGCACTGACCGACCCGCAGCATCGGGTCTTCCTGGAGATCTGCTGGGAAGCGCTCGAAAACGGCGGCTACGATCCGCAGCGCTATCCGGGGATGATAGGCGTCTTCGCCGGCTCCTCCATGCCGACCTATCTCATCAACAACGTTTTGGGCGACCGCGCCAAGGCGGAAGAATTTACGTCCAACTATCAGATCGGCTGCTTCCAACAGCTTGTCGGCGCACTCAATGACACGCTTGCGACGCGCATCGCCTACAAATTCAATTTGCGCGGCCCGGCCTTCACGCTGCAATCGGCCTGCTCGACCTCGCTCCTGGCGGTATCGCAGGCCTGCCAGAATTTGCTCACCTATAGCTGCGACATGGCGCTTGCCGGCGGTGTCTCGATCACCATTCCGCAAAGGCGCGGCTATATCTATCAGGAAGGCGGCATGGCTTCGCCGGACGGCACTTGCCGCCCGTTCGATGCGAATGCCGCGGGGACCGTCTTCGCCAGCGGCGCCGGCGTTGTCCTTCTGAAGCGCCAGGAAGACGCGCTGCGGGACGGCGACCATATCTATGCGGTCATCCGCGGTTACGGCGTCAACAATGATGGCTCCGACAAGGTCGGCTTCGTCGCACCGAGCGTCGAGGGCCAGGCTGAAGCGATCTCCGCAGCCTTTGCGAATGCCGGTGTCTCACCCGCAACGATTGGCTATGTCGAATGCCACGGAACAGCGACACCGCTTGGCGACCCCATCGAATTCAGCGGATTGAAAGGCGCTTTTTCGGAAGATCCGCCCGCGCCGGCCAGCTGTGCGCTCGGATCGGTGAAAGGCAATATCGGCCATACGGATGCCGCCGCCGGCGTCACCGGCTTGATCAAGACGGCTTTGGCGCTGGGCAAGGCGAAGATTCCGCCGATGGCCAATTATCAGAAGCCAAATCCGCGCATCAATCTCGATCGCAGCCCCTTCTATATTCCGACCGAAATGATCGATTGGCCAGAAACGGAGGGACCGCGCCGGGCCGGTGTCAGCGCGTTCGGCGTCGGTGGCACGAACATTCATGTTATCGTCGAAGAACCGCCGGTTCGTTACGCCGAGCCGGCCAATGAACGTGAAGGACCGTTTATTCTTCCGCTTTCGGCAAACAACCCCGCCGCCCTTTCGGAAATGCGCGCCAATCTCGGCGACTACCTCACCAGGGATCCGGGACTGCCCTTGTCGCAACTGGCGCACACGCTACAGATCGGCCGGCGTGAGTTCGATCATCGTCTCGCGATCGTCGCCAGCACGACGGAGGAAGCGATCGATCGCCTGGCGGCGGAGCGCTATCAGCCGCTCTTGGCCTCCGATGAACCGCCGGTGGCCTTCATGTTTCCGGGGCAGGGTGCTCAATATGCCGGCATGGGCGCTGGCCTTTACAGTTCGGAGCCGGAATTCGCCCGCTGGATCGACCGCGGCGCCGAATTGTTGAAGATGACGCTCGGCGTCGATCTGCGCGACTATATCTGCCATACCGGCCCCGTGACGCAGTCCATGGCCGACGAGCAGCGCGAGACACGCATCGCCCAGCCCTGCCTCTATCTGGTCGAATATGCGCTGGCGCGGCTGTGGCTGAGCCGCGGCGTCAAGCCCTATGCGATGATCGGCCACAGCGTCGGCGAATTCGTCGCCGCAACGCTTGCCAACGTCATTTCCTTCGAGGACGGCTTGCGGTTGGTCGCCAATCGCGGGCGGCTGATGCAGAACCAGCCGCACGGTGCAATGGTGTCCGTGCGCGCCGATGCCGAAACCGTATCGGTGCATCTGCGCGGAAACGTTGAGATCGCCGCGATCAATGCGCCGAAGCTCTGCGTCATCTCGGGACCCTTCGATGATATCGACACGGTCTGCGCCGGGCTCGAATCCGCCGGCATCGCCTTCAGCCGGCTGCATACCTCGCATGCGTTCCACTCGGCAATGATGGATGAAGCCACCGTTGCCCTGCGTGAAGAGACGGCGAAGGCCACCTACGGCACCGCCACCATGCCGTATATTTCCTGCGTCACCGGCGATTGGCAGACCGGCGAACGGGGGACCTCACCGGACTACTGGGCGACACATTGCCGTGACGCCGTTCACTTCGCCGATGGGCTCGTGACGCTCTGCCGCGGTCGAAAACCGGTGCTTCTCGAAGTCGGTCCCGGCCGAACGCTCTCGGTCTTTGCCGCGCAGACGATCGGCCGTGACGATCTTGCCGCGATCGTGCAATCGCTGCCCGAACATGACCGTGCTTTCGCCGCCTCCGAAACCCTAGCGGAAGCACACGGCAAGCTCTGGATGGCCGGCTACGCGCTGGAATGGCCGAGCCTGCCCGCCAGCGCCCAGCAGCGCCTGGCCCTGCCAACCTATCCGTTCCAGCGCCAGCGCCACTGGATCGATGCGCCGCAGTCCGCACGCCGCGCCTCGAGTCAGCCGGCTCTGCCCGCTCCAGTCCCTGCGCCCGCTGCCTCTCCCGCAGCCGATGTCAACCTTGTCGATGAGAACCAAGCCATGAACGCTGTAACACCTCTTTCCGTTTCTAATCGCGTCCTCACACTTGAAACCTCCCTGTTGACCTTGCTCAGTGAAATGTCGGGGGAGACGCTGGGGCCCAGCGAACGTGCCGTGACGTTCCTCGAACTCGGTTTCGACTCGCTGTTCGTCGGGCAGTTCGCGCAGCGCATTGAGAAGGAATACAAGGTCAAGCTTTCCTTCCGCGAGCTGCTCAGCAACATTCCTTCCGTCGCCGATCTCGCACTTCATCTCGACCTACAGATGCCGCCGGACGCTGTGAAACCCGTCGAGGTACCGGTGGCGACGCCGGTTGTCGCTCCCGCCGTGCCGGTTGCTGCGATAGCGTCGCCCGTCGCAATTCCGGCAGCACTTCCGGTCGCTCCAATGCCGATGCTGTCTGCAGGTTCGCCTGATCTGGCAGCCGTGTTGCAATCGCAGATCCAGCTCGCACAGTCGTTGTTTGCCCAACAGCTGCTGATCCTTCAGGGCAGCACCGCGATCGTCCCGCCCGTCGCGGCGGTGGCAGTACCCGTCGCGCCGCCGGTACCAGTCGCTGTAGCCGCTCCCGCACCTGCCGTTGCAACAGCGGCTAAGCCGGCCGCGGATGCGACAGAAACCGAATTCGGCACGGAGCGCATCAAGCTCTATCGCCCGGGCGCAAAGAACCTCGCGCCGGAAATATCCAACGCCAAGCGCGCCTTCATCGCCGATCTGACCACTGCCTACGAAACGAAGAATGCCAAGTCTAAGGCATTCACCAAGGACAATCGCCACTGGCTTGCAGACCCGCGCACCGCTTCCGGCTTCCGCGCCGACTGGAAGGAAATGGTCTTCCCGATCGTCTGCGACCATTCGAAAGGCGCGCATATCTGGGACATCGACGGCAACAAATACGTCGATCTGGTCAACGGTTTCGGGCAGACGGCCTTCGGCCATGCCCCGGACTTCGTCATCGATGCCATCAAGGCCCAGGCCGACATCGGCTTCGCCATCGGCCCGCAAACACCGCTCGCCGGCGACGTTGCCGGGATGATCGCCGAGGTGACCGGCCATGAGCGCGTCACCTTCTGCAACACCGGCTCGGAAGCCGTCATGGCCGCCATGCGTCTCGCCCGTGCCGTCACAGGCCGAGACCGTATCGTGGTCTTCGCCAACGACTATCACGGCCAGTTCGATGAAGTGCTGGTCAAGGGCCGCAACCGCGCCGACAAGCCGATCGCCCTGCCAATCGCTTCGGGCATCCCGATGGGCTCCGTGTCCAATATGACCGTGCTGCGCTACGGCGCTCCGGAAAGCCTCGATTTCATCCGCGCCAATGCCGATGACATCGCGGCAGTCATCATAGAGCCGATCCAGAGCCGGCATCCGGAGTTGCAGCCAGTCGAATTCGTCCGTGAGCTGCGCGATGTAGCCACCAACTCTGAATTCGCCCTGGTCTTCGATGAAGTCGTCACCGGCTTCCGCGTCGATCCAGGCGGCATGCAGGCGATCTGGGGCATCAAGGGCGATATGGCGACCTATGGCAAAGTTGTCGGTGGCGGCATGCCGATCGGCGTTCTGGTTGGAAGCTCGCGTTTCATGGATGCTCTCGACGGCGGCCACTGGAATTACGGCGATGACTCCGTTCCCATGACCGCCCCGACTTTTTTTGCCGGCACATTCGTGCGTCATCCGCTGGTGCTTGCCGCGGCGCATGCGGTGCTACATCACATCAAGGGTGAGGGGGCAGCACTTTATGGCCGCGTCGCGGAACGAACCCAGGCGCTTGTCGCTGAAATCAAGGCGGATCTTGCGAGACGCGGCATTGCCGATGTCGTCCATGGTTACAAGAGCTGGTTCGCCACCGATTTCAGCAGCCAGGATTCGCTGGGTGCGCTGTTCTACGCCCAGATGCGCCTCAACGGCGTGCACATCCAGGACGGCTATCCATGCTTCCTGACCACTGCCCACAGCGAAGATGATTTCCAGACGATCGCCAAGGCCTTCCGCGACAGCCTTGATGCCCTCCAGTCGGTGGGTATCCTCGGGCCCGCCGAAGATAGGCCAGCCCCGACAGTCGAGCCGAAAATGCCGGCTGTAGCCCGCGCGCCGCGGCCGCAATCTGCGCCGCTGACGGAGGCGCAGACGGAAATCTGGCTTGCGGCACAGGCAGGCGACGAAGCCTCGTGCTCTTTCAATGAGTCTTTTTCGCTAAAGCTCGAGGGCGCTTTCGATGAGAGGGCATTCCGCAAAGCGCTCGATACGGTCGTTGCCCGCCACGACGCATTCCACATCCGCTTCGACCGCAGCGGCCAGTTCTTCCATTTCATTCCGGATTTCAAGCTCGATGCACCGCTGGTCGGCGGTGCCGATGAAGCGCTGCTGCGGCAGATCGTCGAAGATGAGGCGCTGACACCCTTCGACCTCGTGAACGGTCCTCTGGCCCGTGCCAGCATCGTGAAGCTCGGTAGTGACAAGCATGTCTTCATCTTCACCGGCCACCACATCGTCTGCGACGGCTGGTCGATCAACGTCTTCGTCGATGAGCTTTCGACCGCCTATGCTGCCTACCAGCAGGGTGAAACGCCGAACTTCGAACCGGCTCTGTCCTTCGCCACCTACTCCACGGATTTTGCGCCGAAGCCGGAGAAGTCCGGGGCAACGGAACAATTCTGGCTCGACCAGTTCAAGACGGTTCCCGAACTGCCGGAAATGCCGCTTGACCGGCCGCGTCCGGAATATCGCAGCTTTGCCGGCGGAACCTGCACCGGCTTCATCGGCGAAGAGGTCTACAAAACACTGAAGAAGGCGGGGGCAAAGTCGGGCGCGACACTGTTCTCCACCCTGCTTGCAGCCCTGCAGGTGACGATCTCGCGGCTTTCCGGCCAGGAGGACATCGTCATCGCCATTCCCTCGGCCGGCCAGAGCCTGATCGGCGACCAGATCCTTGTCGGGCACTGCGTCAATCTCCTGCCGCTACGCCAGACCGTGACGCCGGCGGAATCCTTCGTCACCCATCTGAAAGCGACGCAGCAATTGGTCTTCCAGGCCTTCGAGCATCAGGACTACACCTACGGCACGCTGGTGCGCAAACTCGGCATCAAGCGTGACTCACGGCGCCTGCCGCTCACCGAGATCCAGTTCAACCTGGAGCGCATGGCCGGCGGCTCGGCTTTCGGCAATCTCAAACCCTCGATCGAGCCGAACGCCAAGGCCTTCTCCAATTTCGACATGTTCTTCAACATGATCGAGGCTCCGGATCACATTCGCATCGACGTCGATTACAATGCCGACGTCTTCGACCGTACCACGATCGAGCGCTGGATCGGCCATTTCTCGACGCTGGCTGCGGCACTTGCGAGAGATATGGATCACAGGATCTCCGAACTGTCGCTGCTGACGGCGGACGAAAAATCTTGGCTGATCGATGGTCTGAACCATACGACGATGGAGTACAATCACGACGAGTTCATCTTCTCGCTCTTTGCCCGCAAGGCAGCAGAACATCCGAACACCATTGCCGCCGAACATGACGGCCACACGATCACCTACGGCGAACTTGAAACCCGGTCGAACCAGCTTGCTCTCTATCTGCAGATGGCGATCCCGGAGCCCGGCCAGCGCATCGCGCTTCTGGTCGAGCGCTCGCTCGAAATGATCGTCGCTCTTCTCGCGGTCATGAAGGCCGGGCACACCTACGTGCCCATGGACCCGGCGCATCCCGAGCCGCGGTTGCGCCAGACGCTGGATATTGCCCGTGTCGGCGGCGTCATTTGCGACAGCGATGCAATGGAGCACATTGCAGCCTCGGGCACGCCAGTCATCCGCGTTGACAAGGATGCCAAGGCGATCGGCTCGATGGCAGGCGCGACCCTGAGGAACCTGCCGACCGATAACACGGCTCCCGCCTATATCATCTTTACCTCGGGCTCGACCGGCATGCCGAAGGGTGTCGAAGTATCCCACCGTGCGCTGACCAATTTTCTTCTCTCCATGGGGAAGGAACCCGGCTTCACCGCCAATGATACGCTGATCGCGGTAACGACGATCTCCTTCGATATTGCCGGGCTGGAAATATACCTGCCCTTGATCTCAGGCGGAAAGGTCGTCATCGCCAGCCGCACGCAGGTCCAGGACGGCTTTGCACTGGTGAAACTGGTCAATGATCACAATGCCACGGTATTGCAGGCGACCCCGACACTCTGGCAGATGTTGACCGAGGCAGGCCTCAAGGAGCGGCCGAACCTGAAAATGCTCTGCGGTGGCGAGCCACTGCGGAAAGAGCTGGCGAAGTCACTGCTGACGATCGGGGCAGAGCTCTGGAATATGTACGGCCCGACGGAAACGACCATCTGGTCGTCGCTGCAGCGGATCACCGATGCGGAGCAGCCGATCACCATCGGCCATCCGATCGCCAATACCCAGCTCTATATCCTCGATCAGCACAACGGCATCGCGCCGATCGGCGTCACCGGTGAACTGCATATCGGTGGCGACGGCCTGGCGAACGGCTATTTCGACCGGCTCGATCTGACCGAAAAAGCCTTCGTGCCCTTCTGCTTCGCCGTCGGCCGGCCGAAGCGGCTCTATAAGACGGGCGATGTCGGACGGCGCCTTGCCGACGGCTCGCTGCAACTGCTCGGCCGGCGCGACCAGCAGATCAAGTTGCGTGGTTTCCGCATCGAGCTCGGCGACATCGAAGCCGTGGTCTCGAAAGCGGAAGGTGTTCGCCAATGCGCTGTCGTCGCGGCGGAAAACCAGAAGGGCGATCGTTCTCTCGTCTGCTACGTCGTCCCCGCCATCGGCGGCACCGAGCTTTCGCCCGCCGATCTCGCCGCCTACGCCAAGGCTAATCTGCCAGGCCATATGGTGCCGAGCTTCTGGGTAACGGAAAGCGAACTGCCGCAGACCGCCAATGGCAAGCTCGACCGCAAGACCCTGCAGTTGCGCGGCGTGCCGCAGCGCGAGGCTGCAATCGTCAAGGTTCAACCCAAGACAGAGACGGAGCGACGGATCCTGACGATCTGGGAGGAGGTGTTGAACCTCGGCGACATCAGCGTTGACGACAATCTCTATGCGCTCGGTGCCGACTCGCTGACGATCTTCCGCATCGCCGCACGCATGCTCGACACCGGCCTGTCGCTGGAAGCGAAGCATCTGCTGCGCCATCCGTCGGTGGCCGAGCTGGCGGCCTTTGCCGACAGCCGCGGAGAGACAGCGGCTGATCCGGTTCAGTTCCACGTTCCATCATTGAAAGACTTCCGTAACGGCGCACGCCGCGGAATGGAGAGGGCAATATGAGTACTGTTGAAAATAGCCCCGCAGGCCAGGTTGCCGATCTGGAGATCATCGGCGAGTTTCCCTGCACGCAGACACAATTGCGCTGCTGGATTCTCGACCAATTGCTCCCTGGCAATCCAGCGCTCAATGTTGCCGTCCGCTGGGAAATTCGCGGCGCGTTCAAAGCCTCCACCATCGAGGCAGCCTTTCGCAAGGTGATCCAACGCCACGAAATTCTCAGGACGCGGTTCATCGAAAGGGAAGGTCAGCCCTTCCAGCAGGCGGTCGACAGGATCGATTTCAAGATGTCGGTGATCGATCTGCGCAGCATGGCGTCCGATCAGCGCCAGGCGAGGATTATGTCTATAGGCGAGGAGACGGCACAGGCTCCCTTCGATCTCGGCAAGCCTGGGCTCTTCCGCGTCTCTCTGTTGATGGCCGAAAATGACCGCGGCGTGCTACTCATCACCGCTCATCAGAGCTGCTTCGATGGCTGGTCGATCCGTGTGCTCGGACGCGAAGTGGGGGAAATCGCCGCCGCTATCGATGCCGGCCGGCAGCCAGTAGTGCCGGACTTGCCGCTGCAATATGGCGATTATGCTCTCTGGCAGCAGGAATATCTGCAGAGCTACGGTTTCGAGACGGAGAAGACCTTCTGGCGGGAGAAACTCGTCGGCGCGCCTTACTTTGAAGTCGCGCCTGACCATCCGCGCGGCCGCGTGAAGACCAATCACGGCAATATTCTTTCCATCGCGCAGCCGATCGCCTTCAGCGAGCGCATGGATGCCGCCGCACGCGCTCATCGTGTCTCGCAATACAGCTACGGCGCCGCCATCATCAGCGCCATGCTGCATCGGCTGACGCAGGCCTCGACCGTGATGTTCGGTTCGCAGGTAGCGGGTCGCGAACATGCCGATCTCGAAGATATGATCGGCGTCTTCATCAACAACCTGGTGCTGCGCTTCGACTTCTCCTCCGACGCTTCGTTCGCGCAGCATATTCATTCGGTCAGTGAGACGGTGGAGGGGGCGCTAAACCATCAGCGAATGCCCTTTAACAAGCTGGTGGAACTGATCAATCCGGTCCGCGATCCCTCGCGCAATCCGCTGATCTCCGTGAACTTCAACCTGCAGAAGGCGTTCCTGGAGGATCACCGCTATGGCGGCTTCGAACTCATCAGCTCGCCATCGCAATCGCCGGGCGTCATCTACGATCTGAGTTTCATCATGATCGGCCGGCCGTCGGGTTGGCGCATGTCGATCGAATATAATGCTGATCTCTTCGAGGCGAGCACCATCGAAAGCCTGCTGCAGCTCTGGCAGAAGGCCTATGAGATCGCGCTCGACCATCCCGAGGCATTGCTGTCGTCGCTGCCCGTGCCCGAACGGCATGCCGTTGCGGCCGCTAAAGGCGCATCAGCCGGGCTTCCCGCAAGCCAGACCTCCGCCGATACGCCGGTGGCGAAGAAGATGGCGACGCTCGCAGCCCTCTGGCAGGACATCCTGCAAGTTCCGCAGGTGCTGCCGAAAGACGACTTCTTTGCGCTCGGCGGTCACTCGTTGCTGGCGCTGCGGCTGCTGTCGGCGGTGCGGGATAAATTCCATGTCCAGCCGACCCTGGAGCTTCTGTTCAAGGAGCCGACGCTCGAGGGCTTTGCCGCTGCGATCTTCGATACCCCGAAGACGGAGGAAACTGCTGCCGCGATCGCCAATCCCTGGGATTTGATCACCTGCAAACGCGGCACGGGGCCGGCCTCGGTTTATACTCTAAACCATCCCTTCCTCTACTACCGCCTCGCGAACGAATTGCCGGATACGGTGTCGGTCCACAACGTCAACATGTTCAATACCGACCTCGGAGATCTGGCTAGCCTGCGGTTTGAGGATATCGCTCGCTATGCGGTCGATGCAATGCAGATCGACGTGAAAGCCGGACCTGTTGCCCTCGTCGGGCTCTGCGTCAACGGCACATTGGCCATGGAGGTGACCCGGCAGCTGCGAGAGAGGGGCGCTGATGTCAGCTTTACCGCTATGATCGACTCATGGGCGCCAGGTTACTTCCGCTCGCTGCCGAAACGGGAACAGAAGCGATGGAACAGGGAGCGGCGCGTCAAACGCCTCGGCTATTTCACCAGGAAGGTATTGTCGGGCCGCACGTCGCTGATCGTGTTCCTCAAGGAGTTCAACTTCTCGCTCGCGCTCCTGAAAATGTTCGGTGTCAAAGCTGGGAAATATACCCCGGAGGAAGAGGCCAATGCGGCGGTCACGGATCTGCTGGTGGCGGCTTCGCGCAGCTACAAGCCGGTGCAGAACAAGGACCCTTCCGTGATCCTGCTGCGCAGCCAGGCCAATCATCCCCGCGCTCGCAAACTGCTGTTCGGCTGGGGCGATGCGGTGGCGGCAGATACCACCGTTCTCGACATCGAAGGTTGGCATGAGGACTCGGTGGCCGAACTGGCATCGGCCATCTCCAAGAAGTTCGGCGGCGCCTAGGCGCCGCCTCGACAGATATCCGGCGAAACCGCACAGGAAACGCGACTATGGATATGACCAAGCCTTTGAGGATCTGCATTCTTGTTGGGCACAAGGATGGGTTCGAGAACTGGGAGCTGATGGTCTTCGACCGGATCCTTGGCGATCCGCGCTTTGAGCTCGTTACCCTGCTTGTCCACCCGCATCCTTTTGGCGATCGGACGGCCTCGTCATTATTTGCTTTGGAGGCACGGCTGGAGGGCAAACTTCTCGCCCGGCAGCCTGCCTATACCCCGAAGCGTTTCGACGCCGGCAGGCAGCGCATAGACTATCTCGAAGCCATCAGTGGCCGCGACACCACCGATGGCAGCGTCGCCTCCGCATTGCTCAAGCGCCTGGATATTGATCTGGTCATGCGTACCACGCCTGAAGGCTTGCCCGAAGATGCAATTCGGGCTTTGCCATTCGGTGAATGGGCCTTCAATTTCTCCGACCAGCAATCCGAGCATGCCGATTGGTTCAGCTATGCCGATGTCATTGCCAGGGCACCGACCACGGAGCTGATGCTTTGTTGCAAGCGCGGCGGGGAAACGCAGCCTGCCCAGATCGCTACCTCCTCGTTCAACATCAAGTTCAGCGCGGCGCGCAATGCCGCCTTCGTGCGGGAGCGCGGCGTGACGCTTCTGATGCGCGAACTCGGTCGTTTGGCCGATACGCGCCAGATCAACGCGACACCAATGGCACGCCTGCCGGCTATCTCCGCTCCATCGTTCGGCGATCTCTTTCGCTACACCGGCGCATTGTCAGGTTATCTCTCAGCAAAAGCGCTTAAAGCATTGAAATCAAAGCTGCGCTTCGGTTCGTCCATCTGGACGCTCTATACCGGTAGTGGGCGGATCGACGATTTTGATCCCAGCCAGGCGATCGAAATCCCGCCGACCAAGGGCGACATCAAGGCCGATCCTTTCCTCTTCCAGCACGATGGCGAGTGCTATCTGTTCTACGAAGCCTATGCCGATGGCGATCGCAAGGCGCATATCGCCGTCGGCCGCTTCAACGGCGACAAGGTGGAACGGCTCGGCGTTGTGCTCGATTGCCCGCACCATCTTTCCTATCCATTCGTATTCCGCGATGGTGACGACATCTTCATGATGCCGGAGACCCATCAGTCGCACCGTCTCGAGATCTGGCGCTGCACCGAATTCCCATTGAAATGGGAGCTCTATTCCACCGCCTTCGAAGGCCAATCCGCTGCCGACAGCATTCTGACGCGTCACGGCGGCAAATGGTGGCTCTTCACCAATCTCTCGGATCATCACGCCTACGAAGATCACTGCAACGAGCTCTACCTCTTCGAGGTCGACGGTCCGGCGCTGAAGCACGTCGTGCCGCACAAGCGCAATCCCGTCGTCATCGGCAGCACCGTGGCCCGCAATGCCGGACGCATCTTCGAGCGTGACGGCAAGATCTACAGGCCGTCGCAGCGAAATTCCCATGGCCTCTACGGCTACGGGCTGAACATCATGGAGATCGAACAGCTCACGCTCGATGATTATCGCGAACGCTGCATCCGCACGATCACGCCGGACTTCAAGACCGGACTTCTCGGCTGTCATCATTTCGATGCAGCTGATGGCCGTTATATTCTGGACGCGAGATTGAGCATTTAAAGCCTGTCGCGCGTGAAGGTCATCAACGAACTGTTCTTGCGCGAAATGCCGGACAAAGGCCGCCCAGCTAGGGGGAGACTGAGCTGATGGACAAGAACGCTGATAGCAAGGCCGATCATATCGGCCCAAAGCCGTTTACGCGTCGGGCAATGCTCACGACCGGCGGTTCGCTGGCGGCGGCGCAAATCGCTGGCAGGATTGGTGTCGGCGGATTGGCCGCCGCGCTTGCTTCCGGAACGGCGGCGTTCGCACAGTCGGCCAAGCCCAACATTGTTTTTATCCTGGCCGACGATTTGGGCTGGAAGGACGTCGGATTTCACGGCTCTGACATAAAGACGCCAAACATCGACGAGCTGGCGGAAAAAGGCGCCCGGCTTGAGCAATACTACGCCCAGCCCATGTGTACGCCCACCCGGGCGGCGTTCATGACGGGCCGCTACCCGTTCCGCTACGGCATGCAGACCGCCGTCATTCCCCAGGGCGGCACTTACGGCCTCGCGCTCGATGACTATCTCTTGCCGGAATTGCTGAAGGAGGCAGGCTATACGACGGCCGCCAGCGGCAAGTGGCACCTCGGCCACGCCAAAGCGGCATTCTGGCCGCGCCAGCGCGGATTCGATTCATTCTATGGCGCTCTGCTTGGCGAGATCGATCACTTCACGCACAAGTCGGCAAACGGCAATGCGGATTGGTACCGGAACAACGACGCGATCGAGGAGGAAGGATTCGACAATATTCTCTTCGCTACCGAAGCCGTGCGAGTGATCAACGAGCACGATCAGTCGAAACCTTTATTCCTGTATCTGGCCTTCACGGCGCCGCATACGCCCTTCCAGGCGCCGAAGGAATATCTTGAACGCAACAGCCACATCGCCGACGAGAGCCGGCGAAACTATGCGGCGATGATCTCGGTGATGGACGATGGCATCGGCAGGGTCGTCGAAGCTCTCGAAATGCGCGGCATGCGCGAGAATACGATCATTGTCTTTCACAGCGACAATGGCGGCGTGGTCGATTCTTTCTTTGCGGGGGAAAGCGACGTCAAGGGCAAGCTTCCAGCAGACAACGGTCCTTACCGGGAAGGCAAGGGGACGACCTATGAGGGGGGTACGCGCGTCGCTGGCCTGATCAACTGGCCGGGAAAGATCGGGCCTGGCACTGCCGAGGGAATGATGCATGTCGTAGACATGTACCCGACCTTGGCGGCTCTGGCCGGTGCTGAACTCGGCAAGAACAAGCCGCTGGACGGAATGGACATGTGGCCGATGCTTAGCGAGGGAAAGCCATCGCCCCGCAGCGAGATCGTCTACAACATCGAACCAATGACGGCCGCCGTGCGCCGGGGCGATTGGAAGCTTGTGTGGAAGGCGACGTTGCCGCCGAAACTCGAACTCTTCGATCTTTCGAAGGATGCGTCCGAGACCACAAACCTTGCCGATCAGAACCCCGAAATGGTCCAGAAGCTACAGGCGCGGATCATCGAGCTTGCCTCACAGATGTCTCCTCCTTTGATCCTGCAGGACGCTGTACGATTGCTGTTACATTCGGACACGGTACTGCCCGACGCGGCCGAAATGTTCAATGTCGGAGATTGATGGGCAATTCTTTCGTGGCGGCAAACGTGGCGTGACAGCGGGAGACATCAACGCCGCGTTGATCCGGGCTTCAGCATCTACACTCCGAAAGATCGCGAAGCGCTTTGGACGGCTCATCCTCTTCGCTGCGATAGCGCAAGCCGACCGGATGCCCCTTTGTCAGAGCGACGACGGCGCCGGCGAATGTGACCGGTGTTTCGAGCTCCAGAATTCGCCAGTTCGAAGGCGCGTCCGGGTCGCCGTCCAGCCGCACCAATCTTGGCTCGTTTGCCCAATCGAAGGTCACGTCGAAGCTGTCGAGCGGCAGCGATAGCCCGGCGCCATGTGCCTTGACGAAAGCCTCCTTGCGCGTCCAGCAGCGGTAGAAACCGTCGAGATAGGCCTCCGGCGGCAGTGCCTGCAGGGTCAGGTATTCCTTGCGGGAAAAGAAACGGCCGGCGATGTCTTCCTTGAGGAACCGGATCTCCTCGATATCAATGCCAAGCTCGTAGCGATCCGAGACGGCAAGGGCCGCGAGATCGGCGCTGTGGCTGAGATTGAAGCTGAACGGAGTGCCGCCTGGAAGGGCCACGGATGGCTTGCCGTAGTCGTTATAGGCAAAAGCCAATGATTTTGGCGGCAGGCCGAGATAGCGCCCCAGGATGGACCGCAACCGTCCCCGTCCGACAATGAATCGCCGCCCGTCGTGCTCACGAACGAAACGCGCGGCTCTCGCCAGCTCTTCAGCGGATAGCTGCGCCGCATAGCGATCGACCGAAGACGGCGGCGCATCGACGCTCCAGGTCCAGACGTCGATAAGGTCGGGACCGATAGTTTCGCGGTCAGCTGGTTGCATAGGACAGCTTGCCGCTGGCGGCCGGGCTCTGGCGAACCATACGTCGCGCCAGATAGGCGACCAGCGTTGCCGGGTAGTTCTCGCCAAGGCTGATGCGGCAGGTACGTTTCAGAATATCCAGCGTCTGCGCGCACATGTCAGGCGTATATTCGATCTTCCGATCCGTCCAGTTGTAGGGATTCATCGCGGGATGGCCGCTGCGTTGCTGCAGCACGGGTTGCCAGTTGGTGTAGACATGGCGACTGGAATCGTAAAGCCGATAGACGCCGCGCCTGTTCTCCTCGGCAAACTGCTTGGCATCATCGGGCGTTTCGAAGATGACATGCAGGCCCGCGGCATTGGCGACATCATTGTGCGGACCGACGCGCATCCTGTCGCTCTTCGACAGGATTTCGGTCATCATGTCGTAGCGCTTGCGCATGCGGGCGATCATCGGATCAAGCCGCTTCAGTTGGACGCGCAACATGGCGCCCTGGATCTGGCTCGCCTTGAAATTCACGCCAAGCATCGGCGGTTCATTGGCATTGTCGAGATAGCCGCGAAAGAGCGAGCCGATGTCGTGATACATGCGCGCCCGGGCGAAAAGCTGCGGATCGTTGGTGACGACGGCTCCGCCTTCGCCGATGTTCATGTTCTTGAACTGGTTGAAGCTGTAGGCACCGAGGTCGCCGATCGTGCCTGTGCGCTTATTCTTGTAGCTGAGGCCAACGGCCTGGCAGGCATCTTCGATAACGATCAGATTGTGCTCGCGGGCAATGCGCATGATGCTGTCCATGTCGCACACCATGTTCGACATGTGCACCGGGATGATTGCTTTTGTCTGCGGCGTGATCTTCCTGACGATATCGGCAGGGTCCATCGTCAAAGTCTGGTCGATATCGACGAGGATCGGCACGGCGCCGGCCGCCAGCGGGGCCGCGGCGGTCGCGATCCAGGTGTAGGCGGGTACTAGCACTTCATCGCCTGGGCCTATGCCGGCTGCGACCAGTGCCGAAATCAACGCCCCGGTGCCGCTGCTCATCGTCAGTGCATGCTGCACGCCGAACTTGGCGCAGAAATCAGCCTCGAACCGCAGCAGGGGACCGCCGGTATCGTCGCCAAAGCGTGCCAATTTTCCTGAGGCAAACACCGGCGCAAGCGCCATCCATTCCCGCAATCCGACTTTAGCCATATCTTTCGCTCCCGATGAAAATCAGCGGCTTTCTTGTTGGAGACTAGCGCCCGTTCACACCGTTTTCAGCATGGCTTTCCGGCCAGAAAGGCTTGCTGCGGAGCCAAACGACCTATCCAAAATCGGTAGCTGGCATGCGCGTCCATGCCTGATTGGAGGATTATCCGCCAAGCCGCGATTCCGATAGAAAAACAAGGAATTGTCGGAGAATGTTATCATGGCGATTTGCAACCTCAGATCAGCCCCGGATAACGCGCTGCTGTGTGCCGATATCGCCATTGTGGGCGGCCTCGACTGCGGGACCTGACGAAATCCGCTACGCACCATTTCGGGAAAATCGCTAGCCGAGGCGGAAGTAGAAGCCGGCGCTTTCGCTTCGTCCCAGTTCCGGATGGGTGTCGATAAGATGAGACAGCGACGGGATCGCCCAGCGGTCAACCTGCTTGTAACCGAGCTGTGTCACATCGCTCAGGAAAGTGGCCTCGTCGCGCATCTGATAGGGCACATATGCGCCGCTTATTCGTTCCAGCGTCACAACCATGCCGCTCTTGTGGAACGCGACTTTGTTGAGGATCAAATGTCGGGGCAAGGCGGGCAGGCGCTGCAGCAGGCCGGACAGCGGCACGTCCAGATACTGCATCAGGCCGGAACCGAGAAAAAGCGGTATGCCGCCGGCGTCCTCGATCCGGTCGACGAAGGTGAGGCCGGTCAAGCCTTCCTGCTCCGCCAAACGCCGGCCGACACGGGTAATCGAGGGCAGGTCGTAAACGATCCAGCGGAAGGATTCGTCGAGCGACAGCAACGGCCGGAAAGCCCTGTATTTCGTCCCCATGTGGCCGCCGGCATCGATCACGCCGTCAATCTCCTGCATCAGGTTGCGCATCCAGAACATCACCGGATAGTCCCATGGCAAGACCTGGCACATCAGGGAGAAACCGGCATTGGCGATTTCCTCATGGTCGTAGCCTGCCATTGGCATTGTCTTGGCGGCTGCGAAGGCGGCCTCATAGGAGCTATAAGCTCCCGTGAATCGCCGCGGGAAGGGCGATAGATAGCGCAGGCGCCCGCCAGCGGCGCGCAGCGGCGACAAGGAGCGGCCAAGGCTGCGTACGGTGCCGTCGAGGATCAAGCGCGTGTTCTTTGACAAGGATGCGGTCGGCATTACTGTTTCCTCAATCGGCCTCGGGCGCGAGTGGCCTTTCTCGTTTGAAACTTCCGGAGATTATCCTCGACCTGCGGCAAAGATCGGGATCGGGATGCCGATCACCTTCTGAAGGATAGCAAGGGTGAGCACGTAGATCGTTCCGCCGAACACGACCTGTATTGCCAGGGTCGACAGGTGCCGCAAGGCGGACGCTTCGGCAAGATAACCGAGCGAATAGACCGTTGCCGCCATTGCTGCGATGGCGACGGCGACGTAGGCGCAATCGCGTATCACCCGGCTCCATGCGAGGCCGCCGTAATTGCGCTGCAGATGCATCGAGACCGCAAAGGAGATCAGCGATGCCAGGCATTGACCCCAAGCGGTTATCTCGACACCGAAGGGTGCAAAGATCACGATCAGGCCAACGGAAGCTGCGCCATTGAGCAAAAGGGCCATGGGCATGTGCCTGATATTGCCGGTGAGCGACAGCAGCGGCTCGGTGACGTATCCGGGGGTCAGCAGCACCTGCTTGACCGACAGGATGGTTACCAGGATCGCAGCCGGCGCCCATTTTTCGCCAAGGACCACGTAGATCAGACCCGAAGAGATCAGCGACAGGCCAAGATAGATCGGCGCTGAGGCGGCCATCAGAATGGTCATGAAGGTTGTCGCGGACGCACCGACATCACGCGACGCCCTGCCGTCGGCATCGATCGTGACGGCTGCCCGGCGAAACAACGTCCAGGCGAGCATGCGAGCCGGCTCGCCGATAAGTTCGGAAAAGGCAGCAATGATGCGCTCGGCGACGCGATAATAACCTGCCTCGGTAAGGCCGAGAAAACTGCCGATCGCCAGCGTGCCGGAATAGGAGCGCAGGAAAATGATGAGGCGGTTCGCCAGAATATGACGCGAGAATTCGAGGATTTCGCGCGCGAATGGCCAGGTCAAGCGCAGCTTCGGAATCCAGCGTGCGACGATGGCGGAGGCGAAGAGGCCGACAAGCTGTGTTGCCAGCCGTCCCGCTACAATCGAGAAGACGTTCCAGCCGATCCACAGGCCGAGGATGGTGATGCAAAGCCCGGTGACCTCGGACGCGATGCGGATAGCTGCCTGTTTGCGCAATAGTCCTCTGGCGACCAGCAGCCCGTCATAGACGACCGAAAGCGACGAGGGGAGGAACCAGCAACTGAAGAGGCCGAGCAACATGGCTTCCCAAGACTGATGGAAGGCAAGCCACACCGTAGCGGCGATGCCTAGTCCGACTATCGTGACCAGCACGCCCGAAATGATTGAAATCGTTCCGATCTGGTCGAGTTCATGCTCGCTGCATTCCGTCTTCATGACGAATTCGCCCCATCCGCCTTCGGCAACGACGACGAGCAGGATCATGATGGCGGAACTATAGGCATAGAGACCGAATTCCGCCGATTCCAGCACACGTGCCGCAACGAGGAAAACAAGGAGCTGCACGACCTGGGAGACGATCTTCGAACATAAGGTCGAAGCGCCGTCACCGATAACGGACGGTAAACGCAGGCGAAGCCAACGCGGCAAGCCGAAGCGCCCGGGAGAGGACGGGGGAAGGTGAAAGCCGTCCATCAACGCACCGCCTGAGCCGAATGAAAGGACGCGAAAATCCCCCGGTTTATCCACCGTTGACTCATCACTGCCTCGTAATATTGAATGGTTTTCCTTAAGGAAAACCGGCTATGCTGTAGACAACTGACGTATTGTTCCCATTCGGAACACAATCTTGCGCCATGGGGAACAATCAAAAAACCAAGTAAATTGGCGTTGAATGGCCTAACGTTGCGTAAGCTGCCGTCCAGGCCCAAATTGGTTTTAACTGGTACTCGCTCAACCGAGGGCTTTTCGTAAACAGTCATGAGACAACAAGCAAAAGAGGTCATGAAGGACGTCGATCCCGATCGCGCCACAACCGGGCAGCGGCGCTCCCCGCGGCAGAAATTTGTACTTCGTTGGCTGCTGATATTGTTTTGTCTCGCTATCTGGGCTGCGGTCGCCATCTTCTTCATTTGGTGAGTCGTTCCTTTTCATTGCGAGCAAGCAGCACGACGCCGACGGTCTGCCAAAGAATGGCGATGTCCGTCCAGAAGGAGCATGTGTGGTAATAGTCGACGTCGAACTGCACACGCTCCTCATAGGAGGTGTCGGCGCATCGGTTGACCTGCCACAGGCCGGTGATGCCGGGCTGCAGCGCCACGTAGCAGTGCAGTTGCGATCCGTAGCGCTCGAGTTCCGCAGCCACGACTGGGCGTGGCCCGACCAAGCTCATCTCGCCACGCAGCACATTGAGGAGCTGCGGTAGTTCGTCGGCACTGCTCATGCGCAGGTATTTGCCAAGCCAGTGCACACGCGGATCGTTCATCAGCTTCCGGGTGGCCAGCCATTCTTTCTTCCGCTCCGGCTCGCGCTCCAGCAATTCGGCCAGGCGCGCATCGGCATCCCTGCGCATCGTGCGGAATTTCAGGCACTCGAACGTGCGGCCTTCACGACCGATGCGCGTGTGGCGGTAGATGATTGGGCGGCCATCGACCAATAGCAGCGCGATGGCGATCAAAAGAAGTGCGGGAGCGAGAAACAGAAGCCCCACGACCGAAAGCGAAAAATCGACAGCGCGCTTGGTGCGGCTGCGCCTCGCTGTCTGTTTCAAATCGTGAAGCGATTGCTCGTCATGAGCATAGCCATCAAAAGCCGACAGCATTTTTGGGAACCTCTCGACATTCCGAACCATTACCGCAAAGCTGCCAGTTGCCCCGAAACTTGACAATTGACCCTGCGGGTATTGCCCTAGTCCCATTGACGTAAAGCCGGGAAAGCTCGGCTAGGTCAGCGGGTAATTCGTCTACTCGACTACCCGATCGGCGACTGTTCAGCTGTTTCGGGATAATCATCTTCGATCGCGGTCGGGGCCGTCCTGGGGCTGGCCGCGCGCTCCAGAATGCGACCGTAGAGAGAGATCAGCGCATCGCGCCAGGAGGCTGGCGTGTGGGCTAGACCGCTTGACCGGCGTATGCAATTGACGCTCATCAGGCGGATCAGCATGTTGTCGCTCGCAAGCCGGCGCATCGCGGCGGCAAGCGATTCCACCTTGCCGCTCTGGAACGTCACTCCACAGCCAAGCTCGGCAATCTCTTGACTGAGAAGCGCGGCGTCGGGGAGGATGACTGGTATGCCGCTGGTCACGGCCTCTAGCGCCGCCAGCCCGAAAGGCTCCGGCACACGCGAGGAAACGACGAGCGCGCGGGCACCGGCGATGATGCCTCGCATCTCTTCCTTGGATTTCCATCCATGAATGACCACCTCGGGGTAGTGGCGCTCCAGCAGCGCGCGGCCGGCGCCGTCGCCGATGATATGGAGATCTACGCCGGCAAGCCGCGCCGCCATAGCAGCATCTTCAAACCCTTTTTCGGGCTCGAGCCGCCCGACGAAGAAGAAATCATGTTTGTTCCACGGCGCCATAGGCTGCTTCAGAAAGGGTTCGACAGGATTACGGATGATCTCGATATTGTCTGATCCCATGCCGCTGCGGTCGAAATAGTCCCGCATGCGCTGGTGCACGATGACGATATTGGCTGGCGTTTGGCGGGTCGGGTAAAAGTGCTCGCGCAGCAGATGCCGCGCCGATCGCCAGACCTTCTCGTGGTAGCCGCGCTTGTCGCACTGCGTCATCATGCATTGCATCGACATCGGCGTGAGATGGCAGACATCGTTCTTGCGATAATTCGCAAAGCCGCCGTTCGGGCATGACAGGAAATAGTCATGGGCATGCAGGACGACGCGCTCGCGCACCGGCCACAGCGCCCGAAAAATCGACGGCGACAGAATCTTCGACCAACCATGCACATGGTAGATCGTAGCTGGCGTGTCTCCGCGAGCGATGAGGCCCTGCAGGGCGGTGTACGCGCTCCTGCTGTAGAGCCCGCCGGCAAGGGCGCTCATGCGCCCCTGCTGTGTCAGGGGCTGACCATTGAGATTGATGGTATCGGGCGCCGGCGGATCGCCCCCGGGGGCATCGCCGGCAAAATAAGCGACCGGAATTCCGGCGCGTTGCAACAGATCGGCAGAAAGGATCGCCAGGTTCGACGCTCCGCCGACCTTGACGGAGCGGTCGTTGATGATGACGACCCTATCGGGACGGGGCAAGGTCACAAGACTACTCCATCGCTTCGACATTTTGCGGCGCAAGCTTGCCCCTCAGCAGGTCGAGGCAGGCCATTGCATTGCCCTTCAGGCGCCCCTTGCGATCGACCCAAGGCTCGGGCCGCCATGCCTTGACGAAATTGGCAATCAGGTTGCGGCTGATCTGGATCGAAGCGTGGCGGAAGCTCATGGTACGCTTGCGCATGAGATAGACAGGATTGGCGATCTGCGAATAACCGAGCCGGATGCCTGGCGACCGGCCGACCTTCGTGCCGAGATGCACGCCTTCCAGTTGCTTGGCGCTCACCACCTGGCCATATCGGGCGACGAGCCGGCTGAAATCGACATCCTCGAGCCAGCCATAAAAAGGCAGGTTCTCGTCGAAGCGCAGATTGCCAGCTTTGATGCTTGTGGTGCGGATAGCCATGTTGCAGCCATAGGCATTGTAGATCGGCTGGAACCGTGCCACCGGCTCCGACCGCCGCCGGCTCTTGGATTCGACCAGCCGCAATCCGTCGCGGACGGAAATACCGGGGCCGGTGATGCCATCGGCAAGTACTGTGCCGGTGCACATGACGATGTCGGGATGGAGCTGGAACAGCCGTTCGGTCTCTTCCAGATAATTCGGCGTCATGAGGAAATCGTCATCGAGGAAGAGGACTATGTCGGCATCCGGAGTATTGTCGAGGATCCGGTTGCGCTGGCGGCAAAGCCCCCGCTCGGAAATCAGCACCCGCACGGCGAAATCCAGATCACGTAGGCAGCTCGGATCGATGTCTTCCGGAGAGGCAAGGCAGACGACCACTTCGTCGGGCTTGCGCGTCTGGCGAGCGATATGCGGAAGGATCGAGGACAGGATGTCCCGACGACCGGTGCTCGCAATGCCGACAACAAGCTTGAGTGGACGGCCCGACGGCCGGCCTTCGAGCCGCCTGTCGGTAAAGCGGGTTTCGCGAGCCTGCGGTTTGCGCCACCAATGACGGCGTTCGACATGCCGGCGCTTTTCGCTGCTGCGATTGGCAATGATGCCAAGGATATTGATCGGCGTCGTACCGAAGCTTGCCAGCGCGTCGGACAGCCGTTCCACCGTCATCTTGTTGGTATGTCCGACAACGACGACGATGCCTTCGAGATAGGAGCAGATGACGCGTGTATCGGCCGAATCCTCGAAAGCCGACATGTCGACGATGACCACCTTATAGCGCCGGCGCAGCAGATCGATCTCCGCCTTTAGTGCCGGTAGGTGGCCATAGCGCTGGAACGCGGCGACGGATTTCTCCGTCTCGTCGACTGTAACGACCGGAACGCCGCCGCCATAGGCCTGAGCTGCCTGCCGGTCGGCTTCCGGATCATGTTCGATGGTCGCAATGGATAGGCCGTTTTCATGCGCGACGGAATAGCGTCGCGGCACTTCGTTCATGCGCAGCACTTCCATGCCAAAATCCGCTCCCGATTCCATCGCCACACCGCTCAAGCGTGCGTTGAGGAAATCGGCATCGACCAGCACCACCGACGCTCCCTCGTTCTGATAGAGCTGAGCGAGATTGGTCGCGATCGTCGTTTTGCCTTCGCCCGTGCCGACCGAGGTGATGCCGATCACCATCGGCGCGTTCGTCGGGAAGGCGGAGTCGACCGAATGTTTTACCCTCCGCAAAGCTTCGGAAAATTGCGAGTAGGGCGTGTCGAGCACGGATCTGAGCGGCGACATCGTTCGTCGCCAGGAGGTGCTAGCCGCCACAACATGACCAGGCACGAAGGCCGGGCTAGCGTAGACGGGCACATGGCCGAGCGAGGTGATGCCGAGCTCGCGCCGCAGCTTTTCGCTGGAGCTAACGCGCCGATCCATCCCGTCGCGCATGAGCGCTACTCCGAGCCCTGCGGCAAGGCCAAGCATGGCGGAGAAGGGGATGACGATCGAGGATTTCGGCCAGGTCTTCGCCAAGGGCACGGCGGCGGCCGTGACGATGCGAGCATTGCCGAGCGGGAAGGATTCCTTCTGCAGCGCGCCGATCAGCTGCTGCAGGATGCTTTCATACATCCGGCGATAGGTCGTCGCCCGGCTCTCCATTTCGGAGAGTTCGACACGCGCCAGGTTCTTGTCTGTGCCGGTCTCCGTCAGCGCGGCCAGTTCGTCGTTGAGCAGTTGCTCCCGAGTTTGCGCCACTTCCAGGTTGGAGCGGTAGACGGCCTGGATGCGGGCGTATTCCTTCTGCATCTCACCCTTAATCCGATCGATCTCATCTTGGGCGGCCGCAATTGCCGGGTTGCCGACATCGTACCGGCTGGCCAGATTGTTGAGCTTGGTCGTCGCCGCGCCGAGATCTTCCTGCAGCTTCTGTACCCGCGGGTTGTTGATCATCTCGTCGACATCGCCCTCGACCTTCTCGCCGGCCATCAGCCGGTTGAGGGTCGCAAGCTTGGCGGATTCGGCCGCCGTCTGTGCCCGGGCCGCCAGCGCCTGGCTGCTGATCTCCGACAATTGCTGCTGATCGAGCGAGGAAGAGCTGCTGATCTCCATGATGCCGTTCTTGGCGCGAAATTCTTCGACGCTCATTGCGGCTTCTCGCGCCTGCCGCCCGACTTCGATTAGCCGAGTCTCTAGCCATTTCGCGCCGCTTTGCGCCGCTGAGGCGCGCTCGGTGAGCCCTGTGCGAATGTAAGCGGCGGCAATGGCGTTGGCGGCCAGCGCAGCCTTGCGCGGATCGATGGAACTGTAGCCGATTTCTAGAATGTAAGATTGGCCGACACGATTGACCGTGACATGCGAGAGGAACGAAGCCATCGTGCGGCGCATCAGATCGTCTTCGGTCGGCGCAGCCTTGACGGGTTCGTCGGTGGAATGCTTGAAATAAGAGATAAGACCATGCAGCTGGTCGCGCAGCTCCGATTGCCACGACATACCGCCGACGATCTCAGGGTCTTCGCTGAGATTGAGCTTCTCGATCACTGCGCGGGCGATCGCCTCCGATTTGACGATTTCGACCTGGCTGGCAATCTCGGCAGCTTCGATTATGACTGTGCCGGTGAAGGCATCCTGGGATGCAATGCGACCCTGTTCGGGGTCCATCACAAGCCGCGTCGTCGCTGTGTAGATCGGCTGGGTGGTCTGTACATAGAACCCGCCGATGCCGAGCCCGACCGCCGTCGCGACGATGAAGATCAGCATGTGACGATGCAGGAAACGCCAAATATCGCGAAAGGAAATGTATTCGCTTCCATTTGATCGCTTGGCCTCAGACTGAGCACCGGGTACGCTTTTACTAATCTCGTGAACTGCCATGATATTTCCGCCCGACCTTGCTTCGATAAAATCTATTGAGATTGTGTGGGATCGGCCGAGGACAGCATCGCGCTATCTAGGCTGTTGGAAACGTTGTAGCGAACGTCCAGCACATCGCCCGGCTGCAGCTCTGCCGTTTCCGGCACCTCGGTAGCGGTGCCATTGTCGCCACCGCGGGTGACCCAATATTCAAGCGGCTGAAGATCGATCGCCTTCATGCTCTCGGAGCGAGACACCGAAGCGCCGGCGATCTGCAGCAGTTGCAGCGTCGTGGTGCGCTTCAGCTTGGTGTCCTCGATTTCGGTTTCGGTCGCCTGCAGTTGCTGTCCGACCTCGGTCTTGCGCTGCCCTTTGAGGTTCAGCGCATCGCGTTCCGTTTCGCTCAGCTTTTGCTTGGCCTGCATGGAGGCGACGACGAGATCGAGCTTGCCGCTCTGCATGTCGGCGACGACGCGTTCCAAGGAGGTCTTGCGCGACGTGGTGAGGATCTTAGTGTCGACCAGCTTGGAAATGTCCTGCAATTCGTCCTGGGCGATCTTCACCTGCTCGTCCTGGGACGCCATTTTCTCATCGAGAATGTCGATCTCGTTGCGCAGCAAGGTTTCGAGTTCTGCCGCAGCTTGAAGCTGTTGGCGCATCGCTTCAGCCCTGGCATTGAACACATCGATTTCGCTGGTCATGATCTGCCGGATGGCAGAGCCTTCGGGTGCCGCCTTGATTTCCGGCGGAAAATCGATGGTCGTCTGGTCGTTCAATTCGGCCATTAATCGGGCGCGCCGTGCGCTGAGCTGCTTCAATTGCAGCTCCATCCGATTGATCTCGCCCGCATAGCTGATCTGTTGCGCGTCGTTGTATTCACCGGTCGGACTGGAGCGGCGTTCGCGGCCGCCAGCCATCGCGACGGCCTGTTTAACCGTCAGGCCCGGCCGGAATTCGAATTCGCTCGGCTTCTCGACCGCACCAGAGACGTAGAGCATCGGATATTTCACCACTTCGACGGAAGCCGTGGGCGCGGTGGCAAGACCGGTGATTTGCTTCAGCCGGTCGCCGATTTGGGCGGAGACATCGCCGGTTGTTTTATCGGCGACGGACATCTCGCCGATCATCGGGATGGAGATCGTGCCGGCCTGGGAGACGACATATTCGCCGTTCAGCGCCGTCCACTCCTTATATTCGCCGGTCGAAGCGACCCATTCGACGATCGCCACCTTCATCCGCGTCTGGGGCTTGATGTGGTAGACCTGGTCGGACGCGGCGCTTGCCCGGTCGACAAAGGCGGTTCCAGAAAGTGCGAGCGTGAGAAACAGGCTGAGGATGGTGCCCGTTTTCCGTCGGGCTCGTCTGTGAAGAGCAGAAACTGTCAACATGAGGCGCGATCTCGTTTTCGTGTCCGTCGCGCCGCTGCAAATTTGCTGCAGCGCTATGGACTGAGATCATCCCCTGAACGCATTTCGAGTAAATCCCCTGCCGTAGGGTTACGCCTAATCCCTTCTGAGGAAAGAAAGGGCGGCGCGCAGCGTTGGGGTAACGGCGAATATATCATTGAGTTTAAACCTTTTTCGCCGCCTAGACCTTTTGGTCATGACGTTCAACCATTTGGATGCGATGGAGGACCGATGTGGGTTCTGTCGCATTGCTCGCCGCCCGCACAATGATGTCTCGGTCAACGGCGGAGGCGGTGGGATGCGGGTAGCGATCGTTCATTATTGGCTGGTGTCGATGCGGGGCGGCGAGAAGGTGATCGAGGCGCTCTGCGACATGTATCCGGACGCCGATATCTTCACGCTCGTCTATGACGAAAACCGCGTTTCCGAAAAGATCAGGAAACACAAGGTCACGACATCGTTCCTGCAGCGCATCCCCGGCGCAATCAAGGGCTATCAATCGTTGCTGCCGCTGATGCCCTTCGCGCTGGAAAGCTTCGACCTCAGCGGCTACGACCTGATCATCTCCAGCGAATCAGGCCCGGCGAAGGGTATTATCCCGTCGCCGCAGGCGACGCATATCTGCTACTGCCACTCGCCGATGCGCTATCTCTGGGATCACTATCATTTCTATCGCTCCAATGCCGGTCTCGCCTCGCGACTGATGTTGCCGGTGCTGGCGCCATTGTTGCGGTCCTGGGACGTCAACACCAGCCTGCGCGTCGATCGCTTCATCGCCAATTCCCACCATGTCAGCGCCCGCATCGGCAAATATTACCGTCGGCCGGCGACGGTCCTCTATCCGCCGGTCTCGGTCGACGATTTCACCCCGGCCGCGGCGACCGAAGACTTCTACCTCTGCGCCGGCCAGCTCATTGCCTACAAGCGGATCGACCTCGCGGTGCGGGCTTTTACAAAAATGAACCGCAACCTAGTCATTGTCGGCGAGGGCAAGGAAATGGAGAACCTCAAGCGTTTGGCCGGACCGACCGTCACATTTCTCGGCCGCGCGCCGTTCTCGGTGCTGAAAGAGAAACTGGCCCGCTGCCGCGCGCTGATTTTCCCAGGGGAAGAAGATTTCGGCATCGTTCCGGTCGAGGCTATGGCAAGCGGCCGGCCTGTCATTGCCTTTGGCAGCGGCGGCGCACTGGAAACCGTCGTTCCCGGAGTCAGCGGGATGTTGTTCGAGGAACAATCGGAGGAAGCGCTGATCAAAGCGGTGCATGACTTCGAAGACAATGAAGCTGCCTTCCACCCGGACATTCTGCGCGCGCATGCGGCTCAATTCAGCCTCCGCAATTTCACGGAGGGCATGCAGGCGATCATCGATGAGGAATTACTGGCACGCAAACCGGTCTCGCCACGCAGCAACAACCGGAGTTCCGTCGCCATCCAGCGTCTGTTCGAGGGACAATTCCCCGCGCCCGCGGTGGAAACGCCGCAACGGGTCGCCACGACCGATCCGGTGACGGTGCACGCACCGACCTTTTGAATTCATGTTCGGCCGCAGGAAGATGTCATTTGAATGCATTATACTATTGCGCAGCCAAAGGAGGCTGAAATGGCGTCGAATGTATTGCTTCAGACCCGAATCGACGCGGAAATCAAAGACCGTGCGACGGCCGTTCTTGAGAAAATGGGATTAACGGTGTCGGACGCCGTCCGCATCCTGCTGACCCGTACGGCGAATGAGGGCGCCCTGCCACTCGAACTCTTCAGCAGCAGCGATACCCACGATGCATGGTTCCGTGCGAAGGTTCTGCAGGCGCTCGAAGATGTCAGACCCGATGTCTATGACGTCGATGAGGAAAGACATTTTGCGCCAGCGCGAAGGCACGCCTGACGTACCCGAACGTTGAAGGTGTATGCCTCGACGGAGCAAATGCGCTTTCCGGGATGCGCCAGCAGCCGGAGCGGTGTAAGTGATTGGCAACGTCCGCCGATCTCCAGAGAAATCCGCCCCATGCGCCTCAGCAACATTGCCATGTATACCGGTCAGCCGCCGCTCGTTGCCGCAACGGACGCTCTCTGGGCCTATACACGCGACCGGCTGCGCAAGGCCGGCGTGACGGATGTTCCCGAGACACTGGATAAGGACATCACGCATGACGAAGCCTGGATACGGCCTGGACTCCTGCTGGCGCAGACCTGCGGCTTTCCCTATGTCAAGCGGCTGCGGGCCACGGTGCAACTGGTAGCAACGCCGGTCTATGACCTGCCTGGCTGTGACGGCCCGTCGATGCGTAGCTTCATCATCGTCCGCAAGGATTCGCGGGCTGAGGCGCTTGCCGATCTCCGGGGCCTTATCGCCGCCATCAACGATCCCGGCAGCAATTCCGGCACAAATCTCTTCCGCGCCGCCATCGCGCCGCTTGCGGAAAACGGCCGCTTCTTCAACCGCGTCATCGAAACCGGCGGGCATCTCCGCAGCGTCGATGCCGTGGCTGCTGGAGAAGCCGATGTCGCCGCGATCGACTGCATCACTTTCGGCAATGCCAAGCGCTTCGATCCCGACCGTGTCGCGGGTGTCCGCATTCTCGCGGAAACGGCCAGTGGGCCAGGCTTGCCATTCATCACCGGCTTGGAAACATCGGCGGAGAAGTTGGCGCTACTGCGCCAGATTCTCGCCGACATTGCAAACGAACCGACGCTCGCGAATGTCTGCGATACCTTGTCGCTACGCCGTTTCGAGGCTCTCGGCGATGCCGACTACGAACTGCTGGTTGAGCTTGAGCGGCAGGCGATTGTGTTGGGTTGTCCCGTCATCGCCTGAGCCGTTCTTCAGCTGGTCACTCCGCCGTCAACCTCACCGTTTGCGTCGCAAAGCGCGCGGACGAAACTTCGACGGCGATGGCCCCCGCTTCGCCGGTTGCCCGCAGCCAGAAGCCCGTGGTGCCGCCTTGGAAGGCCACTGTCTCCGGCCCGATGACCTTGGCGGGGCCATTAATCCTGATTGTTGCGATGTCGTTGAGGAAGGGCAGGCGGGAGCCAGCCTGGTCGAGTGCACGGATAATGACACGGGTCGTGTCGCGATCGCCGGCGCGAAGCGTCACGCTGTCGGCCTTTACCTCCAGAGTCGTTGGAACGGGATCGGCGACCGTGTGCAGCGTCGTGGCAGCCTTGCCGCCGATGAGACCGGTGAAATGCGCGTCCTCCCACTCCATGCCCCAAACGCCCAATTCGTCCTGGGTGAAATGGCGATGGTCGAAGATGACGGGCGGATGCGGCAGATGCGGGAAACTCTCTCGATCCGGTCCGAGACGCTTGGTCAGCGAGCCATAACGCAGCTCGATCTCGTCACAATTGGTCAGCACGATGAGGGGCAGCGCACCACCAATATTGCGCTCGCCACGCGCCCAGATCGTCACGGGCTTCATCACGATCTCCTCGGATGGTTCGCATTGGCTGGCGTAGGCATAGGCCGCGAATTTCGGCTCGCGGAACATGTCCATGACGCCGTGATAGCAGATGCGGTCACCGGAGCCGAAGTCGCTGTGCGTGTTGTAGTCGAACATGCACCAGCCGATGGCGCCGGAAATCGAAGGATCGCCATAAGCCGCATTCAGCACCTCCAGGTGTCGGCGCACGTGCTCGGCCTGCCGTTGTTCCTGGTCGTAGATCTTTGTCGGATACATGTGGCCGCCGAATTCGGTGATCAGATAGGGCACATTCTTTGAGAGACCGGTATTCTCCTGCTGCGGCCGCAGAGGCGTGCGCGGACGATTGGCGCCTGGCAGCTCCTCGTTGCCGAGGATGAAGTCGTTCATCGTATAGACGTCTTCAAGCAGCTCGCTCTCGGTGATGTAGCGCACGCCGCCGGTCTGGCGGGTCGGATCGAGCTCGCGCGCAAGCCGGTTGGTTTCAGAGTAGAAATCGTGGGAATCCTGCGATTCGTTGATGCGTACGCCCCAGATGATGATCGACGGGTGGTTCCAGTCGCGTTCGATCATGCGACGAACGTTGCGAATCGATTCCTGCTTCCACTCTTCGCCGCCGATATGCTGCCAACCGGGGATTTCCTCGAAGACCAGCAGACCGATGCGATCGCAATGATCGAGGAACCAGGTCGATTGCGGATAATGCGATGTGCGCACGACGTTGCATTTCAATGTGCGCTTCATGATCTCGGCGTCACGCTCCTGCGCCGAGCGGCCCATGGCGTAGCCGGCATAGGGGAAGGCCTGGTGACGGTTGAGGCCGCGCAGCTTCAACTTGCGGCCGTTGAGCAGAAAGCCTTCGGCCGTGAACTCGGCGGTGCGGAAACCGAATGTCGCGACATATCGATCGGAACCGTGTTCTGTCTTCAGTTCGGCCTCGACGGTATAAAGTACGGGATTGTCGAGTTCCCACAGCGAGACGCCGGCCAGATTGTCGAAGGTGAAGGTGACGCTGTTGCCCGAGGTTTCGGCGACGGCCGAAGCCAGCGCCGTACCATCAGGCGCGCGGAGGCTGACGGTTACCGTGCCCTTGAAGGCGAGACCTTGCGGATTGGTGATGTCGCAGCGAACGGTGGCGGATTTTGCCGCGGCCAGCACGTTACCGGTCTCGACCTTGACGTTGGCGATCGAGACAGGTGCTGCGACCTTCAGCCAGACGTCGCGATAGATGCCGGCATAGGTGAGATAATCGATACGACCACCGAAGGGCGGAATCTCCGGATTCTCGCTTCCGTCGATCTTGACGGTGATCAGGTTGTCGCCCTCCTTCAGACGACCGGTCAGCCGCGCTTCGAAGGGTGTGTAGCCGTCCTTGTGCGCGATGATCTCCTCGCCGTTGAGATAGACGACCGCATCGGCCATGGCAGCGTCGAAGACCAGCGAGACTTCACGTCCGGCAAAATCCGCGCTCCAAGGCAGGACCTTCTGGTAGGTGAAAGCGCGCTGATAGGATTTTTCATCAAAATAATTGAACGGCAGCTCAACCGCAGTATGAGGCAGGGTGACAGGCCGCCCTTCATGGAGATTGCCGGCATCGGCGGCCGAGAACCCCTCGTGAAAAGTCCAGGATTCATTGAAGGCGACAACAGAACGCATATTCAATCCTATCGATAGAGCCGTCGCACCCTGGACGAAGGCGTGTTGGTTAGAAAAAGTACGATTGCGACGTCGAACGTTGTCGCGGTCGGGCGACATCTATACAGGCCTGCCGCGACCGTGCAACGAAATCGGATATCGGATCTGGATTTCCTGATTGCTGCCCTCTTGCTCGAATGCCAAAAAACATACAATATACATACATTCCCTTGAGAGATACCGACATGAGCGATGATCAGGCAACGTCTTTCTGGACTCCCTCCGTCAGCAAGACGGCGGGACCGGTCTACCTGGCGATCGCCGATGCGTTGCAGGCCGACATCCGCGCTGGCCGTCTGGTAACGGGCACGCGCCTGCCGGCGCAGCGAGCGCTGGCCGAAGCGCTCGGCATCGACTTCACCACCGTCACCCGGGCCTATGCCGAAGCGCGCAGGCGCGGGCTGGTGGAAGGTCGGGTCGGGCAGGGCACCTATGTCAGCCAGGGCCGGACGGCGCCGCCGCGACAAAAGCCTCTTCCGAGCGGGCTGGTCGACATGAGCATGAACCTGCCGCCACGCTTCGACGATCAGGTGCTGACGGCGCGGATGTGGCAAGGGATCAGCGGGTTGGAAACCACCGATGGGCTGGACCTGCTGCTGCGTTACCAACAACCCGGCGGCGCGGCGCGCGACCGCGAGGCGGGAGC
Source organism: Rhizobium mayense (assembly GCF_030272705.1). GTDB lineage: Bacteria > Pseudomonadota > Alphaproteobacteria > Rhizobiales > Rhizobiaceae > Rhizobium > Rhizobium mayense. The sequence continues at coordinate 55,331 of NZ_JARFYM010000018.1, forward strand.
AGGATGGCTCGCCAACAGGCTGCCCGGTATCGGGCCGGAACGTGTTCTCGTTTGTCCCGGCGCTCAGGGTGCGCTGCTTGCGGTCACCGGCATGCTGACAGCTCCGGGCGACACCATCTGCGCCGAGGCGTTGGCATACCCCGGCCTCCTCTCGGTCGCAGCGCACTTGCGCCTATCCATCGCCGCTATAGAAACCGACGATAAGGGATTGATTCCGGAAGCTTTTGAACAAGTCTGTATTAGCAGGCGACCCAAGGCGCTTTACTGCAATCCTACCATCAATAATCCAACGACGATTACCCTGCCTTTGGCACGGCGCAAGGCCCTTCTCGATACCGCCGCCCGTTATGATGTCGCTGTTATCGAGGACGATGCCTATGGCGCGCTGCCGGTGCAACCGGTCGCGCCGCTGGCCGCGCTTGCACCGGAGCGGGTCTATCATATTGCCGGCCTTGCCAAATGCCTGTCGCCGGCGCTGCGTATCGCCTATCTCGCCGTACCGGATCTGCGCGCGGCAACCAGGCTAGCCGGTATCATCCGGGCCACCTCGGCCATGGCCTCGCCGCTTTCGGCCGCGATCGCCAGCCGCTGGATCGAAGACGGCACGGCAGAGGCTGTGCTAGCGGCCATCCGCCGTGAAACCAAGCTCCGCCAGGCTATTGCGGCGGAATTGCTGCCTGCCGCCAATCTGCTTGTAGATCCCGAGGGTTTCCACGCCTGGCTGCGGCTGCCTTTCGCCTGGTCGCGTGGCGAGTTTACGGCGCGGCTGCGTTCCGCCGGTATCGGCGTAGTGGCCAGCGATGCCTTTGCGCTTGGCCCGGCGCCGGAAGCGGTCCGTCTTGGGCTCGGCGCCGCGGAAGACTGCGAACATCTGCGCCAAAGCCTCGGTATTGTCGCAGATCTCCTGGCGGAGACACCAGCCGCTTCGGCGATCGTCATCTGATTGGACAAATTGCCGCGGCTGCATATATCTCGAAGCAATATGCATACAATAATTGACAATGTATGTATTTCGTGTCATACAACTTTCAACAGGACGGCCGGCGGCTTGAAAGTTGCCGATAGGGCCGCCCAGCTTCGGGACGACCCGCATGGGGCGCTTCGCCTGCGAGGCTCTCGGACATCACGCCCCAGGCGAATGCCCGATTTTTGGAAGGGACAAAACAATGTCATCCGAAGATTCATGGCCACCGCTTTCTCCGTTCCAGACCGGCGTGCGCAGCCGCTGCCCACGCTGTGGTCAGGGTCATCTGTTCAACGGCTTCCTGACGCTCGCTCCGTCCTGCGAAGTCTGCGGCCTCGACTATTCCTTTGCCGATCCGGCCGATGGCCCTGCCTTCTTCGTCATCTGCTTCGCCTGCATCCCGAGCGTCGCGCTTGCCGTCTGGCTCGAAGTCGCCCTCCAGGCTCCTTATTGGGTGCATGCCTTCACGACACTACCGTTCATGCTGCTCACCTGTATCCCGCCGCTGCGTCCGCTGAAGGGCTGGCTGGTGGCGAGCCAATATTTCTACAAGGCGGAAGAGGGTAAGCTGGCGCGCCTGGAAACGCCGCGTCACGACGGCGACCCGCATCCGCATTCCGCATAGGCGGGCCTATCTGGCCCTTGTATTCCTGATTTCCTCCCCAGGGCTCCGCACTGCCGCATACATGCCGGTGGTGCGGAATTCTGTAGGATTGATGCCGTAGGTACGTCGGAAAGCCTTCGAGAAATAATTGGCGTCGTCGAAGCCCGACATGATCGCGACTTCCTTGACCGGAATGAACGCCGCCTTGGTCAATAGCTTCGCTGCTCGTTGCATACGCTGCTGCAGGACGAATTCGGCCGGTGGCAGGCCTTCGCTGTCGGCGAAGACGCGTGAGAAATGGGCGCGGCTGAGACCGCTGACCTTGGCAAGTTCGCTCACCGGCAGCGGCTTCTCCAGATTGGCGTCGATATAGTCGATGACCGTCTGCATGGCGGAACGGTCGGTAGCGACCGCATGTGAGCCGAAAACGTCGTCGTAAAGCGCCATTGCGGCTTCATAAGCCACCGCCGAGGCGGAAGCCGGCGTGGTGGCGCTCCTGACAAGCCGCAGGCTGCAATCGGCAAGGTGGTCGATCGTTGACTGCTGCAATTTCAACATCGGCCCGGCGGCAGCCAGGATAAGGCGGTGGATACGCAACGCTTCCTCGCCGTTCATCGATATCCAGAAATATTCCCAACGCTCGCCCTTTTCCAGCCAGTAGCGATGATTGTGCGGCACCAGCACTAGCAGCGTATCCCCGGAACCCAGACGGTAGTTGCGGTTCTCGTAGCGCAGCCGGCCGCTGCCGCTGATCGTATGCTGCAACACCGTGAATGGCGTTTGGCCGCGCCGGCGGCCGTCCCAATCGTAGAGCTCGTTGTCCCTTATTTCATAACCGGCGCTGGTCGGCATGGCATGCAGTCGATGGCGTCCGCGCGGCAGCGAAACCGTCCGCATGGTTTGGCCGTTGGCGATCAAATCTTGCAGCACAAAATTACCCTTGAAAGCATAATAGTTCTCTGGTCGGCCAGATGATTATAGGCATAATTCCGGCCAGAAAACAGCATGGGCCTGCCGATGAGGACCGGCAGAAGGAGGAGAAAATGCTGGTTTTGCCGTTGTCGCGCTATCAGCGCGCCCATGGGATGAAAACACCATCTTCTTCTCCGCTGCTGATTGTTTGATCGACTTCAAGGTGAGGATCATGAGTTTCAAAATCGCCATTATCGGCGCAGGCAGCGTCGGCTTCACGAAAAAATTGTTCACCGACATTCTCTGCGTGCCGGAATTCCGAGACGTGGAATTCGCGCTGACCGATGTCAGCGAGCACAATCTGACGATGATCAAGGCGATCCTCGACCGGATCGTCGAGGCGAACAAGTTGCCGACGCGGGTGACGGCCACGACGGAACGGCGCAAGGCGCTGGATGGCGCGCGCTACGTCATCAGCTGCGTGCGCGTCGGCGGGCTGGAAGCCTATGCCGAAGATATCCGTATTCCGCTGAAATACGGCATCGACCAATGCGTCGGCGATACGATCTGCGCCGGCGGCATTCTCTATGGTCAGCGCAACATTCCGGTTATTCTCGATTTCTGCAAGGATATCCGCGCGGTTGCCGAAACGGGTGCGAAGTTCCTGAACTATGCCAACCCGATGGCGATGAACACCTGGGCGGCGATCGAGTATGGCAAGGTCGATACGATCGGTCTCTGCCATGGTGTCCAGCACGGGGCCGAACAGATCGCCGAAGTTCTCGGCGCCAAGGACAAGTCGGAACTCGACTATATCTGCTCGGGCATCAATCACCAGACCTGGTTCGTCGATCTTCGCCTCAATGGCCGCAAGATCGGTAAGGATGAGCTTATCGCCGCCTTCGAAGCTCATCCGGTCTATTCGCAACAGGAAAAGCTGCGCATCGACGTGCTGAAGCGTTTCGGCGTCTATTCCACCGAAAGCAACGGCCATCTCTCGGAATATCTGCCCTGGTACCGCAAGCGGCCGGACGAGATCAACCGGTGGATCGACATGTCCGACTGGATCCACGGCGAGACGGGCGGCTATCTCCGCCATTCGACTGAAACTCGCAACTGGTTCGAGACGGAGTTCCCGCAGATCCTCGAGAGCGCCTCGAAGCCCATCGACCCGGCCAAGCGCTCGAACGAGCATGCGAGCCATATCCTCGAGGCGCTGGAGACCAATCGCGTCTATCGCGGTCACTTCAACGTCAAGAACAACGGCGTCATCACCAATCTGCCTGCCGACGCCATCATCGAGTCACCCGGCTTCGTCGATCGGTTCGGCATCAATATGGTAGCCGGTATAACGCTGCCGGAAGCCTGCGCCGCGACCTGCATTTCCTCGATCAATGTCCAGCGCATGTCGGTTCACGCAGCCGTCAGTGGCGATCTTGACCTGCTGAAACTGGCAGTTCTGCATGATCCGCTGGTCGGCGCCGTATCGACGCCGGAGGAAGTCTGGCAAATGGTCGATGAAATGATCGTCGCCGAGGCCCGCTGGCTGCCGCAATATGCAGATGCCATCGAAGGCGCGAAGGATCGTCTGTCGCGCGGCAAGGTGAAGACCCGTGACTGGAAGGGTGCGGCCAGCCGCAACGTGCGCTCTATCGAGGAGCTGAGAGCGGAAAAAGCAGCCGTGAAACAGGCCGGCTAGCGAAGGGAAGTTCGGGGCATGTTGGCGGCGACGGGACTTTCAGGAGGAGACCCGTCGCGCAACGCCAGCCGGTTCCCGTTCGATGGAGGAGCGCGGCGCACCCATGGGGCGCTCGCGACAATGGGAGAGAGAAAACGATGAGACATGTTCGACCGATCAGCATTCTTGCGGCGTTGACGATTGCCACATCAGCAATCGCCATGAGCGCCTACGCATCGGAACCGACGGTGCCACCCGTGCCGCCGGTTTTCCCGGCCGAAGGCAAGATCAAATATGTGCCACGCGACTCCATCCTGGAGTTCAAGGCGCTGCCGGAATATCACGAGCCGGGTTGGGTCACCGATAAATTCGTGAAGACCGGCAAGTTGCCGCCGGTCAAGGATCGCCTGCCGAAGGAGCCGCTCGTCTTTAAGACCGGCAACATGCCTGACGGCATCGGTGTTTACGGCGACACGCTGCGCCATGTCATCGGCGGCCGGCCGGAAGGATGGAACTACGGCGCCGGTCAGACGCAGGGCTGGGGCGGCATCGACATCGGCCTGTCCGAGTGCCTGACGCGCACCGCGCCGCTGTTCCAGGTGGAGGCGAAGGATACCGAGCCGCTGCCGAATCTCGCCAAGAGCTGGGAATGGTCGCCGGACGGCCACAAGCTCACCATGCACCTGATCCAAGGCGCGAAATGGTCCGACGGCGTGCCCTTCAATGCCGACGACATCATGTTCTATTGGGAAGACGAAGTCATCGATCCGAACGTCTCGCCGCTCGGCGGCGGTGCATCGCCGGAAGCCTTCGGCGATGGGACGACCCTCAAGAAGATTGACGACTACACGATTGAATGGACTTTCAAAGACGCCTTCCCGAAGCAATATCTCTACACGATGGCCTATCCTAACTTCTGTCCGGGTCCATCGCATATCCTGAAGCCGCAGCACCCGAAATATTCGAAGAACACCTACGACCAGTTCAAGAACGCTTTCCCGCCGGAATATATGAACATTCCGGTTATGGGCGCCTGGGTGCCGGTCGAGTACCGTTCCGACGACATCATCGTCCTGCGCCGCAACCCCTACTACTGGAAGGTCGACGAAAAGGGCAATCAGCTGCCTTATCTCAACGAGCTGCACTACAAGCTCTCGACCTGGGCGGACCGCGACGTACAGGCGGTTGCCGGCTCCGGCGACCTTTCCAATCTGGAGCAGCCGGAAAACTTCGTCGCCTCGCTGAAACGCGCAGCCCAGCCGGATGCTCCGGCACGCCTCGCCTTCGGACCGCGGCTCATCGGCTATAACTTGCAAATGAACTTCTCCGCCAATGGCTGGGGTAATCCGGACGCACGCGGCCAAGCAATCCGCGAGCTCAATCGCAACGAGGATTTCCGCAAGGCCGTGACCATGGCGCTCGATCGCAAGGCGATCGGTGACTCCCTGGTCAAGGGACCGTTCACAGCGATCTATCCCGGCGGCCTGTCCTCGGGCACCAGCTTCTACGACCGCAACTCGACGGTCTATTATCCGTTTGACCTTGCCGGCGCGAAGGCCGAACTGGCAAAGGCCGGTCTCAAGGACACCGACGGCGACGGCATTGTCAATTTCCCGGCCGGCGTAGCCGGCGGCAAGAATGTCGAAATCACGCTGCTGGTCAGCAACGACTACACCACGGACAAGAGCCTTGCCGAGGGCGTCGTGGCCCAGATGGAGAAGCTCGGGCTTCGGGTTATCATCAACGCACTCGACGGACCGAAGCGCGACGACGCCAATTATAGCGGCCGCTTCGACTGGATGGTCCGCCGCAACAGCACGGAACTGGCCTCGGTCGTTCAGAACACCGAACAGCTTGCTCCGGTTGGCCCGCGCACGAGCTGGAACCACCGCGCGCCTGAAAGTGGTCAGTTGGACTTGATGCCCTTCGAAAAGGAGATGGTCGATATCGTCAACAAGTTCGCGACCACGCAGAATAGCGACGAGCGCGTGGCCCTGATGAAGCAATATCAGAAGCTCTCGACCGAGCACCTCTACAACATCGGCCTGACGGAATATCCGGGCGCGCTCATCATCAACAAGCGCTTCTCGAATGTGCCTCCGGGTACGCCGATCTTCATGTTCAACTGGGCCGAGGACTCCATCATTCGCGAGCGTCTATGGGTCGCGGCCGACAAGCAGGGCAAATACGAGCTGTTCCCCGAGCAGCTTCCGGGTGCCCCGGGCAGCTCCGGTCCGATCAACTAACGGGGCAGGGCAGCCGGTTTCCGGGCCGGCTGCCCGCCACAAGCCAAGAATTCCGGCTGCGTTAGGTGCAAGCCGGGCAAGGTGAACCCAGCCGGTCCGTGCTATTCTCAGCGAATGCAGACCGCCGGCGGCAAGAAGAGAAGCGAACCGTCCCATGTTGCGATTCCTGCTCGTGCGCATAGCCTCTGCCATACCCGTGCTCATCATCCTGAGCGTGGTGACTTTTGCCATCATCCAGGCACCACCCGGCGACTATGCCGACTTCATCCGCTCGCAGCTGATGAACCAGGGTGGCGCTTCCTTTGCCCAGGCAGACGCTCAAGCCCAGATCTATCGCCACGAGCACGGGCTCGATCAGCCGATCGTCGTACAATATTTCAACTGGATCGGCGGGATCCTGACCCGGGGCGATTTCGGCTACAGCATGTTCTACAACAAGCCTGTCGCCGATGTCGTCGGCGAGCGCCTGCCGCGGACCCTGGCGCTCGCCCTCGTATGCCATCTCTTCGCCTCCGTCCTCGGTATTGGCTTCGGCATATGGGCCGCCACCAGACAATATAGCTGGATCGACAGTCTGCTTTCCGGCATCTCGTTTCTGGGCATGACGGTGCCGCGCTTCCTGATGGCGCTGATCATTGTCTACATTCTCGTCTTCCAGCTCAACGTCTCGGAAATCGGCAGCTTCTATTCGCCGCAATTTGGCGGTGCGCCGTGGTCATGGGACAAGTTCGTCGACCTGGTCAAGCATGTCTGGCCGGTCGTTGCGATCGCCACTTTCGGCGGGCTCGCCTATAACATGCGCGTCATGCGCGGCAATCTGCTCGATACGTTGAATGCGCAATATGTCGAGACTGCCCGCGCCAAGGGCCTGTCCGGCGGCGCCGTCGTCATGCGCCATGCCGTCCCGAACGCCCTGCACCCGCTCGTCATGTATCAGGGTGTCGTACTGCCCTATATGCTGACCGGTGAGATCGAAACCGCCATCATCTTTGCGCTGCCGACCGTGGGGCCGGCGATCGTCGGCTCGATGGCGGTCGGCGATGTCTATGTCACCGCCACCTTCATGATGGTGCTGTCGGCAACGCTGATCGTCGGCAATATCATCGCCGACATGCTGCTGGCCCTGCTTGATCCCCGTGTCCGCCAACAGGGAGGGATCCACTGATGCTCGCCTTCAGCACATCCCCGCCGCCGCTCGACGACGAGAAGATCAAACCGAAAAGCGGCAATGAGAGCTATGTCGCGCTCGTCTGGCGTCGCCTGAAGCGCTCCTGGACAGGCATGGGTGGCCTGATCCTTGTTGTCCTCTTGCTGCTGATGTCGCTCTTTGCCGAATTCGTCGCACCCGTCGACCCCAAGGCGACCGATACCGGATTTGCGCCACCTCAGGTGATCAGCTTCCACGACAAAGACGGCAATTTCGTCTTCCAGCCACGGGTCTATGCGCTCGCCGAAACCGATGAACTCGATCCGGTCACCTTCCAACCGATCGTCGGGCCGGACTACAACAATCCGCGCCTACTCGGCTTCTTCGTCAGGGGTGCGCCCTATAACCTGTTTGGCCTGATCCCCGGCAACCGCCATCTCTTCGGCTCGACCGACGGCCAGCCGGTGCATTTCCTCGGCACCGACAAGTTCGGCCGCGACGTGCTCTCGCGTGCCATCTATGGTTCGCGCATCTCGTTGATGATCGCACTGACCGTCGTCTTCATCGTCACCGTCGTCGGCACGACCGTCGGCATGGTTTCCGGCTATTTCGGCGGCACATTGGACGCCTGGATCCAGCGTTTCGTCGAGCTGGTGCTGGCTTTTCCGCAATTGCCGCTCTACCTGGCGCTGACCTCATTGATCCCCGTGACGGCGCCAACCAACGTTTTCCTTGCCTTCGTCATCATTGTCATGTCGGCGCTTGGCTGGGCGCAGATGTCACGCGAGGTGCGCGGCAAGACTTTGGCCCTGGCGCGGATCGATTACGTTCGGGCCGCCATGGCGGTCGGGGCCACCGACCGGCGCATCATCCTCCAGCATATTTTTCCGAACGTGATGAGCCATGTCATCGTCACCGTGACACTGGCAATCCCGAGCGTCGTGCTGCTCGAATCCTTCCTCGGTTTCCTAGGGTTTGCGGTCAAGCCGCCGCTGATCTCCTGGGGGCTGATGCTGCAGGACACGTCTACCTATTCGGTCATCGGGTCCTATCCCTGGATCCTCTCACCCGTAGCCTTCGTGCTCGTCACCGTCTTTGCGTTCAATGCGCTCGGCGATGGCCTGCGCGATGCGATCGATCCCTATTGAGAGGAGACGGAACATGGCTCTCGCGCTCGTCAATCCCTTCGCCCCCGATATCAGGCTCGATGCTGCCAGCAAAACCGTGGCGCCGGTCATCGACGCCCGCAACGTCGCCGTTAAATTCAAGGTCGAGGACGGCATCGTCGACGCTGTCAAGGACATCTCCTTCCAGCTCTATCGCGGCGAAACCATCGCCATCGTCGGTGAATCCGGCTCAGGAAAATCGGTGACCGCCCGCACGGTGATGGGGCTGCTCACCAAACGTGCCGTCGTCTCAAAGACATCCACCGTCAGCTACGACGGCAAGAACGTGCTTAAATTTTCCGAACGCGCCCGCCGGCAACTGCGTGGCGACCGCATCTCGATGATTTTTCAGGAGCCGATGAGCTCGCTGAACCCGATTTATACGATCGGCAGCCAGATCGTCGAGGCGATTCGCGTTCACCGCAAGATCGGCCGCCGCGAGGCCGAGAGACGGGCGCTGGCGCTGTTGCAGCAAGTGCAGATTCCCGATCCGGAAGCGCGGCTCAGGCAATATCCGCATCAGCTTTCCGGCGGTCAGCGCCAGCGCGTGATGATCGCCATGGCACTCGCCAACGACCCGGACGTGCTGATCGCCGACGAGCCGACGACAGCGCTCGACGTTACCGTACAGGCGCAGATCCTGAATTTGATCCGCAACCTGCAAAAGCAGCTCGGCATGGCGGTCATCCTGATCACTCATGACCTAACCGTGGTTCGGCAGTTTTCCGACTATGTCTACGTCATGCAGCATGGTGAGATGCGCGAGCATAATACGACGGAAGAGCTCTTTGCCCATCCGCAGCATCCCTATACACAGCATCTGCTCGCCTCCGAACCACGAGGGCAGGCGAAGCCGCTGCCGCCGGACTGCGACACCATCCTCGAAGGCAAATCCGTCAAGGTCGCCTTCATGCTCCGCCACGGCTCCTTCCTCAAGCCGGATCTGCGCGAGCTGATCGCCGTCGACGGCCTCAGCCTGGAGCTTCGCCGGCACGAGACCTTGGGTCTCGTCGGGGAATCCGGCTCCGGCAAGACCACATTCGGCCAAGCGCTGCTGCGGCTGATCGATGCCGATAGCGGCGAAATCTATTTCGACCGGCAGGCGATCCACGGCCGCTCGCGGGCCGAAATGCGGCCTCTACGCTCGCGCATGCAGATCGTTTTCCAGGATCCCTTCTCCTCGCTCAACCCACGCATGCCGATCGGCCAGATCATCGCCGAGGGGCTAGTGGTCAATAATATCGGCGCCAACAAGGCCGAGCGACTGGAGAGAGTGAAGGAAGCGCTGGTCAGCGCCGGCATGCCCTCGAACATCCTGTCGCGTTTCCCACACGAATTCTCCGGCGGCCAGCGTCAGCGCATCGCCATCGCCCGGGCCATCGCGCTGGAGCCGGAATTCATCCTGCTCGATGAGCCGACCTCGGCGCTTGATCTCTCTGTCCAGGCGCAAATCATCGATCTCCTGCGCAAGCTGCAGGACGAGCGAGGCTTGAGCTATCTGTTCATCTCCCACGACCTCAAGGTCGTCCGCGCCCTTTGCCATCGCGTCATCGTCATGCAGCACGGCAAGATCATGGAAGAGGGACCGGTCGACGACGTTCTTTCCCATCCCAAGACCGCTTACACCGAGCGCCTCGTCAGAGCGGCGTTCGAAGTAGCCTCATAAGCATTCAGGAGACTTTCACATGGCAGGCAATCCCAAGATCACCTTTATCGGCGCCGGTTCAACCGTTTTCATGAAGAACATCATCGGTGACGTTTTGCAGCGTCCGGCGCTCACGGGCGCAAAAATCGCGCTGATGGATATCAATTCGCAGCGACTGGAAGAAAGCGCCATCGTCGCTCGCAAACTGGCCTCGACGCTTGGTGCATCTGCCGCGGTAGAGACCTTTACCGATCAGCGCCAGGCCCTTGACGGCGCCGACTTCGTCGTCGTCGCTTTTCAGATTGGCGGTTACGAACCCTGCACCGTGACCGACTTCGAAGTACCGAAGAAATACGGCCTGCGCCAGACGATCGCCGATACGCTGGGCGTCGGCGGCATCATGCGCGGCCTGCGCACTGTGCCGCATCTCTGGAAGATCTGCGAGGACATGCTGGCCGTCTGCCCCGAGGCCATCATGCTGCAATACGTCAACCCGATGGCAATCAACACCTGGGCGATCGCAGAGAAATACCCCACGATCAAGCAGGTCGGCCTGTGCCATTCCGTGCAGGGCACGGCGATGGAATTGGCCAAGGATCTCGACATTCCCTACAACGAAATCCGCTACCGCTCGGCAGGCATCAACCATATGGCCTTCTATCTGAAATTCGAGCATCGCCAGCCGGATGGCTCCTACCGCGATCTCTATCCCGATCTCGTGCGCGGTTATCGCGAGGGGCGGGCGCCAAAGCCCGGCTGGAACCCACGCTGCCCGAACAAGGTCCGCTATGAGATGCTGACCCGGCTCGGCTATTTCGTCACCGAAAGTTCCGAGCATTTCGCCGAATACACGCCCTATTTCATCAAGGAAGGCCGTGAGGACTTGATCGAGAAATTCGGCATTCCGCTCGACGAATATCCGAAGCGTTGCATCGAGCAGATCGCGCGCTGGAAGAACCAGGCCGAGCAATATCGCAGCGCCGACAAGATCGAAGTGGCCCAATCGAAGGAATATGCTTCGTCGATCATCAATTCGGTCTGGACCGGCGAACCCTCGGTCATTTACGGCAATGTCCGCAACAACGGCTGCATCACCTCGCTGCCCTATGATTGCGCCGCCGAGGTTCCCTGCCTGGTCGACGCCTCCGGCATCCAGCCGACCTTCATCGGCGACTTGCCGCCACAACTGACCGCATTGATCCGAACCAACATCAACGTTCAGGAACTGACGGTGCAGGCGCTGATGACCGAAAACCGCGAGCACATCTACCATGCTGCGATGATGGATCCGCATACGGCCGCCGAGCTCGATCTCGACCAGATCTGGTCGCTGGTCGACGAGCTCCTGGCCGCGCATAGCACCTGGTTGCCGGAATGGACTCGCAGCGACCGCAAGGTTCAGGCCGCTTAAAACTATTCTCTCCCGGTTTTGCGGCCAAAAGGGCCCCGCAGCATCGCTGCGGGGCCCTGCCTCTTCGCCGCCGTGGAGAAGGTGAAAATCCAAAGCCTGCTATTCTTAAAGCTGATCTGATGTGGCAATGCCCCGCCGCCTGCGCTAAAAACGGGGCGAACATTGGGAGAGATCAATCACATGACGAGTTCAGACATCTTCAAAACCGGAACTTTTGTCGGCCGCATTTGGCGTCCTGACGTGAAAGGGCCGGCTCTTGTCGTCGTTCGCGACGGCGCGCTTTATGACATCACCTCTAAGGAAGCGCCGACCATGCGCGACCTCCTGGAAAAGGATGATCCCGTCGGTTTTGTCCGCGCGCAGACGGGCGAAGCCGTCGCCAAACTCGATGACCTGCTGGCCGCAAAGACTGACACTTCAGCCGTCCATCTCCTTGCCCCCGTCGACCTGCAGGCGATCAAAGCCTGTGGCGTCACCTTTGCCCGCTCAATGCTGGAACGCGTTATCGAGGAGCGCGCCGCCGGCAATCCGGATCTTGCGGAATCGATCCGAGGCAAGGTCACGGCCCTCATTGGCGACAGCCTTCGCAACCTGAAGGCCGGTTCGCCGGAAGCTGCCAAAGTGAAGGCGGCGCTCATCGAAGAAGGCGTCTGGTCGCAATATCTCGAAGTCGGCATCGGCCCGGATGCCGAGGTCTTCTCCAAGTCGCAGGTCATGTCTTCGGTTGGCGTGGGCGCCGATGTGGGCTTGCACCCGATCTCGAAGTGGAACAATCCCGAGCCGGAAATCGTGCTTGCCGTCGACAGTCAGGGCCGGGTCAAGGGCGCGACGCTCGGTAATGACGTCAACCTGCGCGATGTCGAGGGACGCTCGGCGCTGCTGCTCGGCAAGGCGAAGGACAACAACGCCTCCTGCTCGATCGGCCCCTTTATCCGCCTGTTCGACGAAACCTACACGCTCGACGATGTGCGCAACGCCGATCTCGACCTCAAGGTCGAAGGCGAGGACGGCTATGTCCTGCACGGCCGCTCGTCAATGAAGGAAATCAGCCGCGATCCTCTCGATCTCGTCTCCCAGACCATCGGCCGCCATCACCAGTATCCGGACGGCTTCGTCCTCTTCATGGGCACTCTCTTCGCTCCCGTTGAAGACCGCGATACGCCCGGCCAGGGTTTCACCCACAAGGTCGGCGACATCGTCACCATCTCCAACGACAAGCTCGGCGCATTGAAGAATCGCGTGCTGCTGTCGACGGAATGTGCTCCCTGGACCTTCGGGACATCACATCTGATGCGCAATTTGGCTGGGCGAGGGCTGATTTGACGGCGGCGAGACGCGGAGATTCGGCTATCTCACGTCGCTGCCGGTAGGTCATGGATTGTCGGGGCTGGCGCCTCTACCAACACTCTCAAAGGCCGTACGGCTGCACAGGGCGTTGCACCGAAGATCCGATCAGCCGCCCGGATCGCCGCGATATCGACACAAGCCGCCGGCACTCCGAAACTGTCTTGTCGAGCATGGCACCTGACAGAGGCACGCCGTTCGTTCTGGGATAGGGCATACCGTCGTCCCGGAGGATGTTTATGAGGCGATCCAATTCAATCTGCTTCTCACGCTCGGTCATCGCTCTATGGTTCCAATCGCAAAGGATGAACGCCATGAACATCATGGCGTCTCCTTACCGCATCGGAAAATTTGAGCGCATTGAATGCGAAGGACAACTTGGCAATCGAGGCAATGAATCATCCATTGTCCATATGAAGGCTGCAGTGAATATGTGGCCGAACGTCCGAAAGCTCACCTGCCAGGACGTGCGTTAGGAGAAGCTTTCCTGACGCTGTCATGCGATGGAGGTAGTGGTACGGTTTATCATCCTACCCCATGCCAATGAGCTAAGAGACGGAAGCCCATTTACTGGAATGCTTGCGCACGCAGTACGCATTCGCGCGAGACCCCAAAAGGGCCGAGCGCCCGCGACGGCCCATGTCAATGGGTCGACATTGGCTGCGGCTGGTTCTGACGGCTGCGCGCTGCGGTGAGTTCGGAGGTGGTGTGATTGAGGCGGTCGGCGAGGACGCGCATGATTTCCACGGCCATTTCGGGAAAATCGCTGAGCAGCTTCAGGAAATGCTCCTTGCTGATCTTCAGTGCCTCCAGCCTTGATGTCGCCTTAACGGTGGCGGTACGGGAGACGTCGCAGAGGATCGCGATTTCGCCGACGATGGAGTTGATATCGACCTCGGCGACTTTGATCTCTCCGGTCGGGCTATCGACAAGAATATCAGCGGTTCCGGAAAGAACAACGTAAGCGGCATCGCCTTGATCGCCTTGATGAAACAGTGCCTGACCGGCATTGTAGCTGACGCGATCCGAGGTAAACGCCAAAAGCTTCAATTTTGCGGGTGCGATGCGCGCAAAAATCGGCACCCGCTTCAGCATTTCAACTTCATCTTTCAGAAGCATGAGCTTCAAACCCCCACAGTCGGGCCCCAAATACCACCGAGGTAATAGGATATTACGATAACAGTTCCTTGAACATACCGTTTTTCTCTAAAAGATCGGTGGATGTGCCGCTTTCGACCAGGCTGCCGCGGTCGAAAACCAAAACACGATCAAACAACTCCGCAAAGCTCGGATTGGATAGAACCCAAACGACTGCCGGCGCGTACTCGCTGTTGTCGACCCCGGTCAGGATCGCGCGGGCGATCTGGTCCTGGACGCGGTGGTCCAGCGCCGGCAGTGGGCGATTGCAGATGATGTAGTCTGCTCGCTTCAGCAAAGCGCGGCCGAGACTGAGTTTCTGCCGCTGCACGTTGGTCAGTCGCTTTCCGCCGGAACCGACGTCGAAATCGAGGCCGATCGACAGCACGCTGTCCTGCATGCCGAGCCGTTCGAAGACATCATACAGGATGCTGTGGATGCGCTCGGGCGCGTCGGCCTGCTGGTGTGCGATCCTGCCGAACAGCACGTTGTCCATCAATGTCGCCGAGGCAGTGAAGCGTTCTGGATCGTAGCGCTCGATCACACGGGCCAGATCGGCCGGGATATGCTCATGGAATTTGGCGCGCGCCTTGACGATCTTCTCCATCAGCATCTGTGTCAGAAGACCGAAGCGGTGACGAGGTTCGATATAGGAGAAGCTGAGGCGGATGATGGACACCCGCTCGTCCGGCGTTGCGGCGTCGAAGCCCTTTCCGTTTAGCTTCTGCAGCAAAGCTTCGTAAGTTGGAATATCCTCGGCCGTCATGAAGGTGAGCTGCTGGAAGAACGGATGGTCCGGCGGCAGGTCGGTGAAGAGTTCGACGGCGTTCTCCGCAATTTCCAGGCCCATGTCGTAGAGATCGGTATCGAGGCCGGTCTCGGTGAATAGCCGTTGGAAATAGGGGTGGGCTGCGAGCTTGCGGTTGGTCATCAACGGCCGTTTCAGCGTGCCGAACAACAGGTTTTCGCCGACAGTCGCCTGCGGATTGTAAGTGTTGAATTCGAAAGGCACGACAAGCCCGTCGAGATTCTCCTCCTGCAGTCTGAGGCGCAGTGCGTGGCGCAACTCAACGATGCGTGAGGTGAGATCGTCATGTGTCGCCGCGTCGACATTCGAGCGCAGTGCCATGTCGAGTATATCCTGGGACATGGCCACGGCGTCGAGGACAGGGCGGATGACCGAGTAGATATCATGCGGCCCGGTGGCACCGGCGGCGGCGTAGTCCACCCAGTCGCTGTTGAGATCGAGTTCCGGGTTGCCAGCGCGACGCGCCTCGACCATCTGCCATTTGATCTCGTTAGCTGCGGCATCATCATAATCGGCGGTCTTCAGTGGCGCATGCTTCAGGCCGTAGAGAAGATTGCTGCGCAGCGTGCCATGGAAGAAGAACGTATCCGACGAGGCATAGGCGATGCGCCGTCCCGTCAGCGATTCCGGCAGCTCCAGCAGGTCGCGGCCATCGATCGCGACGCGGCCACTATCCGGCCAGACAAGCCGGCCGAACGCCTCCGCGAGGTATTCGCCGCCAGCGCCGCTGTCGCCGACAATTGCCACCTTCTCGCCAGGTTGGATCTCGACCGAGACGTGATCGAGCACGCGAGCACCGCTGTCGTCGACCACAGTCAAATTCGTCGCGACCAGCGCATGGGTGATCCGGCCGGCGGGTGCAGGCGAGACAACCTGGATCTTCGAGTCAATCAGGCCATCGACACTGAACTGCTCGACGACCTGATTGTATTTGACCTGCACGTCCTGGCGCGACTGATCCCAGTCGATGAGCTCCTTCAGCGGCCCCGGCAGGTCTTTGTAAGCGTTGATGACAGCTACAAGCTGACCGATATCCAGGCGCCCCTGCAACGCAAAGAAACCGCCGATCGAATAGAACAGGAAGGGCGTGACCTGGGCGAGGAAGTTGTTGATGAATTTCACCAGGAACTTCCATTGATAGAGATCGTAGCGGATCGAGAATATCAACCCGAGACGAGCAGCGATGTCGGCGCGCTCCAAATTGGTGGTGTCGTTGGCATGGATTGTGCCGATGCCTTCGACGATTTCGCCGACGCGGCCGGAAAGTTCGCGGGCCGTGAGCTGCCGCTGGCGTCCGAGTTCCAGCAGCCGCTTGCGCATGCGCGGGATGACAACCGCCTGCACCGCGACGATGGATGCAGCGATCATGCCGAGCCAGAAATTCTGCATGATGATGAAGACGAGCGCCGTGATCGCCTGGCCGCCGAGCAGCGCCGGCGTCACATAGGCGTCACCGGTAAAGCCGCCCATGGGCTCCACTTCGTCCTTGATCATCGTGGCGATTTCAGCCGGCTTGACCCGCTTGAAATGCGCGGGCGGGAAACGCAACACACGGTCGACCAGCTCGAAACGGATACGACGCAGCATGCGCTCGCCGAGTCGGCCCTTGTAGGTGTTGATGTAAAATTTGAAGAGGCCGTTGAGGACGACAAGCGCCAGGAACACCAAACTGAGCGCAATCAACATCCAGAAACGGGTGAGTTGCAGGCCTTGAAATACTTCGAAGTGCCCAAGCACGGGCACGTCGAAAGCGATGTGCATGAAGGTTTGGGTTTGGCCCGGATGCTCGAAACCCTTGCCCTGGATCGGTCCGTTGACGATCTGCTTAGGCAAGTCGAAGGACAGAAAGTATGGGATCATCGAAGCCGCGACGATCGTCAGGATCCAAATTTGCTCCAGCCGAGTATTCGACCAGATGTAACGCGCTAGGCTCTTTTCCATCGCTTAATGCATGCTTCCAAATTCAACAGTCTTTGCCGTCGGCGCCGATGTTGCAGAGGTGCGGGAGGAGTTCATCGTGAATGCGCGGCCCCCATATTGGAGTCGGAACGCTGCCCGGTCTTTCGCCCGGGGACCTCCCGATTCATTGATTTCTCGATTTATATCACAAGATTGCAAAAGACGAGGAGGGCAAAACGATAAGGCGTTGCAATCGATTTTTTGCCGCAACCGTCACGACGCGTCGCGAATGATCGCCGAGGTTCGCTGGGCACCGGCGAGGTCGATATCGGGGTTCGACGGCTTCGGCCGCGACAACGCAATTTCCACCGCATTCACGAGCTGATCCGTTGTCAGGCCCGCTTCCGGAAGGGTCAGCGCCAGGCCGAGTTTTTCCAGTCGCTCCGCACGCACCGACTGCTCCGTCTCGCCGCCGGCCGTAAACGGGACCAGGATTGACCGGCAGCCCGTGACGAGGAGATCGCCGACCGTATTATAACCTGCCTGCGAGATCGACAGTTCGGCGGCCCTCAGCAGCGACGGGAAATCCTTGCGGAAACGGACTAGGTCGACATTGCCGGGCGCGTCCTTCGCCAATGCGCCAAAATCCTGCTCCGGCAAGTTCGGTCCGGTGATCAGCAGCCAGCGGCGATCGATCGCTACGCGGCTTGCCGCCTCCAGCGAGGCACGGACCAGGTCGCGCCCAACCGCACCGCCGCCGGCCGAGACGATGATGTCGAAAGTCTCCGTTGGTTCCGGCGGCAGGGGCGGGGCGACAAGGCCGGTATAGGTTATCTTGTCGGATATGGCTGATGTCAGCGGAAACGTCTCTTCCAGCCGAACGAAGCCGGGATCGCCGTGGACGAGAACGCCGTCGAAATGATCGCGCAGCAATACCACTGTCTCTTCATCACGCCCCGGCTTCTTCTGCTGCTGCAAGATATCACGCACCGAGGTATAGAGCTTCGGCTTGGGACTGGCCGCGGCGATGGCGTCGAGCAGCGGCAGCAACTCGAAGCGCATTTGACGGCGGCCGAACGGAAAGGCCTCGACGATGACGACATCTGGCTTGGCCGTCCGGAAGGCCTCCAGCAGCAGGTCGCGACGCGCTGACAGGAATTCTTCGCCTGCGGCATTTCCCGTTTGATCGGCCAACCCTGAGAATCCCGCACTGCTGGCGACGACCGGCGGCAGGGTGACCGAGGTGACATCCGAGCCTGGAAAACCGTTCACCGGTATGCCGCCAGTGACCACCGTCACCTGGCAGCCGTCCTTGGCAATTGCGCTGGCGATGCGGCTTGCACGGGCGAGGTGACCGATGCCGAGCAGGTGCTGAACATAGAAAAAGACACGCGGGGACGAAGTATGTGAAGGCGTCATGCGGATTTTCGCCATTGCTCTTCTTTTTGCCACTGCTCCTCGAACAGCCGCGTTAATTGCCGGATGCTGGAATGGTGGTCGAAATGTTCGCGCACCCGCTTCTCGGCGGCGTCGCCAAGCCGATGGCGCAGTGTCGGATCGCGGATTGCCCGTTCCATTGCCGCTGCCAGTGCCTTCGGGTCTTCCGGCGGCACGACAAAACCATTCTCGCCATCCGTGAGCAGCTCTGGCACACCGGAAATATTGGTGGAGAGGCATGCAAGACGCTGACTCGAGGCTTCGACCAAAACATTCGGCAGGCCATCGCGGTCGCCATCGGCAGCCACACGGCAGGCAAGCGCAAAAAGATCCGCCTGGCGGTAATGCGCCAGCACGTCTTCCTGCGCCATCGCGCCCTTCCAGGTGATACGGTTGCTAATGCCCAGCGTCTCGGCAAGTGCCTTCAACTTCGTCAGCCCATCGCCGCCGCCGATATGGGTGAAGCGCCAATGAAGATCGGTGGGCAGCAGCGCCAGCGCCCGCAACAGCACATCATAACCCTTCTTCTCCACGGCGCGACCGACACTGAGCAGGAAAGCGGGCTCGGATACCTCCGAGCCGTCACGGTCGGAATGTTGCCCCGCAAATGCGTCGAAACGGGCGAGATCGAGGCCGTGATAGCTTAGATGCACGCTCTCCGGCGTCGGTGTCAGATCACGCATGTGCTCAAAGCCGGTGCGCGTGCAAGTCACTGTCCAGCGCGCGCGTTCGAGCTTTTCCGACAGCTCCCAGTCCGGTGAGGTCCAGATATCCTTGGCATGCGCAGAGCAAGTCCAGGGAACGCCTGTCATGATGCTGGCATAGGCCGCCACCGAGGCCGGCGTATGGATGAAATGCGCGTGCAGCCACTCGCCATTGTCGGGCCACTCATGCACCAGCACCAGCGCCTGGCCGAAGCGGCGCACGCGGTTTGGCGTGATGTCACGCTTGAGATCGGCCCAGAATTGCCTTAGCAGCGGCTTGAAACCGGGCTTCTTGATCCCGGCCAGAAAGGCGCGCAGCACGCGTAGCGGCTCGTTGTGCAGATACTCCGGCAGGTAGACAACCCGCGCCCTGATCTCGTCATGGATGGGATGGCGCTTCTTGTCCGTCGGCTTGCGCATCGAGATCAGCGTCAGGTCGAAGCCGGCCCTCTCCAGCCCGAGCAGCTCCTGCGCGATGAATGTCTCGGACAGGCGAGGGTAGCCCTTGAGAACCACCAGGATTTTTTTTCGCATCGATCGGTTCCGATGCACTATTCAGCGACGACCGATAGCGGCGGATAGTGGTCGCGGTCATCAAACCATTCACCGACGATGCGGGAAATATGCACCAGCCCTTCCAGCCGCATGTTCTCGCCGCTCGCCGACGGCGGCGCGCGGTTCGGCAGGCGCTTCAGCGCCGCCGCGAGCTGTTTCGGATCGGCCGACTCCTCCGGTAGCAGCATGTCGACAAGGCCCAGCTCGCTTGCCCGCTGAGCGCGGATCAGCTGTTCTTCGCGTGGCCGCGTGCGCGGGATGATCAGCGCCGGCTTATCGAAAGACAGGATTTCGCAATAGGTGTTGTACCCACCCATAGCGACCACGCCCTTGGCGCCCGCGATCAACTCTTCCATCTTGTTGTCGAACTCGATCACCTGCAGGCAGTCAATCTTGCTCGCGCGCTCGATCAACTGGTTGCGCTCCTTGGCCGGCATGTAAGGGCCGAGAACGATCAGCGTCTTGTGTTGAAGCGTATCGTCGTGCTCGAAAGCGCCGATGACATCGCTGACCAGATCGGCACCGTCGCCGCCGCCACCGGTCGTGACCAGAATGTAATCATCGTCAGGCACATGTTCCGACCTGGTGCCCAAAGTGGACACACCGCGCTGCAGGAAGCCGACGAACTCCATCTTGCGCCGCACACCTGACGGCACGTCGAGACCGAGAAGCGGATCATGGAAATCCGGCGGGCCGTAGACCCAGACGCGATCGTAAAACTGATCGATCTTCTGCAGAACGTTGTTCTTCTTCCACTCCGCTTCCAGCAGGTGCGGCGCGTCCATGACGTCGCGCATGCCGAGCACGAGCGTGGTGCCGCGCGCCTTCAGATATTGCAGGGTCTCCTCGACCTCACCCTTCAGGCCCATCGGCTCCTTATCGACAATGAAGATGTCGGGCTGGAAGGTCTCCGCCGTGTGGCGGATGATCGACTGGCGCATCTTCAACGTGTCCTGAAGATCGACATGGCTCGCCATCGAGGTATATTCGCCGTCACGCAGCTTGATGACGCTCGGCACCTTCACAAAATCGACTCGTGCTCGATAATCGAAAGCACCGGCAATCGTCGCACCGGAAATGATCAGGACGTTCAGCCCACGATAGTCTTCAACGAGCGCGTGCGCGATCGTTCGGCACCGCCTGAGGTGGCCGAGACCGAACGTGTCGTGACTATACATGAGGATTCGAGCATCTTCTAAGCGCCGCTTCATGGGCAAAACCTCAGGAATGAAAGTCATTTTAGCGGATTGTCAGCAAACGACGTCCGCGGCCGCTCTTCGAATTGCAATCCATTTCTTGGCCACGCTTTTCGCTATTTGTAGGGATCGGCTGCGTCACGCAAGCCATCTCCTAAAAAGTTGAACGCCAGAATGACCAATATCACCGGGACCATCGGGAAGAGTAGCCACGGATAAAATGCGATGACACTGACGCTCCTTGCCTCGGTAAGAAGGATGCCCCAGCTGGTGATCGGTGGGCGAAGACCGAGCCCCAGGAAGCTCAGCGCGGTTTCGCCGAGGATCATACTGGGTATCGAAATAGTCGCCGTCGCGATCAGATGCGACATGAATCCTGGTACAAGATGACGGCCAATGATACGCGGCGAGCTTGCACCCATCAATTGTGCTGCAAGTACATAGTCTTCTTCGCGTAAAGACAAGAGCTTGGAGCGAACGGCGCGTGCCAATCCGGTCCAATCGAGAATGCCGAGGATGATGGTGATGCCGAAATAGATGATGATGGGGCTCCAGGTCACCGGCATGATCGCCGCGAGCGCCATCCAC
Organism: Rhizobium mayense; assembly: GCF_030272705.1. Classification (GTDB taxonomy): domain Bacteria; phylum Pseudomonadota; class Alphaproteobacteria; order Rhizobiales; family Rhizobiaceae; genus Rhizobium; species Rhizobium mayense. The sequence goes on from NZ_JARFYM010000018.1 coordinate 76,772, forward strand.
AGCGGCAGGCTCGGCAGCGATTGCAGCACTTCGATGACCCGCTGGACGAGAAGGTCGAACACACCGCCATGATATCCCGCCAGCCCGCCGATGACTATCCCCAGCACGAAGCTGATGGAGATGCCGATCAACCCTATCGTCAGCGAGATGCGCGCTCCGTAGATGATGCGGGACAATACGTCGCGCCCGAGCCGATCAGTGCCGAGCAGGAACATCTGGCCGCCGACAGCGGGGCAGACCAAATGGAGATTCGAATCCACCAATCCCCAGAAGCGATAGGCATCGCCACGACAGAAGAAGCGGATCGGCTGAACATCTTGCACATTGTTCGTATAGACCCGCCGTAGCGTGGCGAGATCGAGGGTCATCTTGCGGCCATAGACGAAGGGCCCGACAAATTCGCCGTTGTTAAAGAAACGGACCCTCTGTGGTGGCGAATGGATAAAATCGACATTGCGGGTGTGCAGGCCGTAGGGCGCCAGGAATTCCGAAATCAGGATCGAGCAATAGAGCAGCAGCAGAAAGATGCCTGAAGCCAGAGCAAGCTTATGCCGCTTGAACTTCCACCACATCAACTGCTTCTGCGAGGCCTTGTAGTAGCGTGCCTGGCCGGCCGACATGGCCTCGAACTGCTCCGGATCGAAGGCTGCGGTGGAAACGTAGTGCTCTAATGGTGCGCCTGGACGCGGCAGGGGTGCGTTCATTTCGTGCTCCTGCCTTGCAAGCGGATACGTGGGTCGAGGAAGCCGAGGGCGATGTCGGAGATCAATACGCCGATAACGTTCAGGAAAGCGAGAAACATCAGGAACGAGCCGGCGAGATACATATCCTGGCTCTGCAGCGCCTTGATCAGCATCGGCCCGGTCGTTTCCAGCGAGAGCACGATGGCCGTGATCTCGGCGCCGGAGATGATCGACGGCAGGATAGAGCCGATATCGGCGACGAAGAAATTGAGCGCCATGCGCAGCGGATATTTCACCAGTGCCCTGAGCGGGTGCAGCCCCTTGGCCCGGGCGGTGATCACATATTGCTTCTGCATCTCGTCGAGCAGGTTGGCGCGCAGGCGGCGGATCATGCCGGCAGTGCCCGCGGTGCCGACAATGACGACGGGAATCCACAGATGTGAGAGGATCGAGCGCGCCTTTTCCCAACTCATCGGCTGCGACAAGTATCTCTGATCCATCAGATGGCCGATCGAAACGCCGAACCAGACATTGGCGAAATACATCAGGATCAACGCCAGCATGAAGTTCGGAATGGCGATACCGAGCAGACCCAGGAAAGTCAGGCCGTAATCGCCCCAGCTATATTGATGGGTGGCGGAATAGATGCCGATGGGGAAGGCGACCAACCATGTCAACAGGATCGTCGTCATGGATACCAGGATCGTCAGCCACAGCCTGTCGCCGACGACCTCCGAGACCGGCAACTGATATTCGAAGGAATATCCGAAATCGCCGTGCAGCATGCCGGCGACCCAACGGACATATTGCAGGGCTATGGGTTTATCGAGCCCATATTCGTGGCGAAGATCCTCGATTTCCTGCAGATTGGCGGTTTCGCCCTGGGCTTGAAGCTCCGCGATCTGGCTTTCGAAGAAATCGCCTGGCGGCAACTGGATGATGGTGAAGACCAGCATCGAGATGACCAGCAGCGTCGGAACCATGACCGCAAGGCGCCAAAGAATATATCTAAACACGCGGTTGATCCTCCTTCAGCCAGAAGGTGTCGGGCATATAGACGCCGAGATAGCAGGTCGGATCGAAACCGTAGAGCGCTTTTTCTGGCATATTCTGCAGATGTGACGCGCGCAGGATTGGCTGCAATGTTCCGTTGATCAGGCCAATGGAAAAGACCTGCTGGGTATAGATCGATAGCATCTGGTGCCAGATCTCGGCGCGTTCGAAAGAGGAGGCCGCAACGCCCCATTGGCCGAGAAGCCTGACCAGTTCTGCCGCTTCCGGCAGGTCGGGCGCGACGCCCTTAGTGCCGCCTGAAAGATAATGCATGCCCCAGAGCGGCCATTGCATCTGGTCGTCCATCGTCGGAGCAAGCTCGCCGGGGTTCATGTCGGCGGTTGCCACCCCATTGTCGAGACCATACCAGATCGACATCAGGATGCGTCCGCCCATGGCGCGGCTTCGGAAGACGTCGCGCTGCGACACGCGGGTAAAGAGCGCGATGCCGACTCTGCGCCAGTGATCGGTAACCAGTTCCAGCACATCGGTGTCGAGCGTGCTTTCGCCGGCAGTTTCCACGGTGATCTCGGCTCGCCGTCCGTCCGGCAGCAGGCGAATGCCATCCCTGTCCCGTTTGTCGAGGCCCGCCGCATCCAGCAGATCATTGGCCTGAGCCGCATCATGGGCAATCCACGCGGATGAATATTCCGGTCTGTAGAGCGGGCTTTCCGGCAGGACAGTATCGGCGCTTTCGGTGCCGAGGCCGTAGAAGACGGCCATGTTGATCTCGTGGCGATCGATCGCCATCGAGAGTGCCCGTCGCACCCGCACGTCGCGCAGGATATCACGCCACACGGGATCGGCACTGTTCAGGTTCGGCAGCAGTGCGACACGTGAACCGCGCGCCACCTTCCAGAGATGGACCTTGACCGGATAGCGCTTTTCCGAATCCTTCAGGAAGGTGTAGTCGTTGAAATCGATTCCGGTCGCCTGCAGATCGCTTTCACCCGCGCCTGCCTTGGCCGCGATGATCGCCGAGGAACTGATATTCAAAACGAAGCGGTCGATATAGGGCAGCTGCCGACCGTTTTCATCCACGCGATGGAAATAGGGATTGCGCTCGAACACGAATTGTTCGGCCGGTGGCGCCGTCGTGTTGCGCCAGGGATCGAGCACTGGCAGTTTGGGATTTTCTGGCCGGTAGCTGCGCGCCATCTTGGTGTGCAGCTCTGTCCATTTGCGAGCACGGTTTTCCTGCATCAGGGAGGAGAGGCGGATTTCGTCCTGATATTTCTTATGGAATTGCTTTAGGTAATGAGCAGGGCCGGCGATGACCAACGGCTGCGGTGCCGCCAGGCTCGGCAGGAAATTCGGATTGGGTTGATCCCAGGAATAACGCACCGTCAGCGAATCGAGAACTTCGAAGCGCGGCAGGCTACCGTGAGGGCGCAGCTCCAAGGCACCGCCGCCCGGCGTCAGCGCTTTGTTAAGAATGACGTCTTCCCACCAATAGCGAAAATCGTCCGAGGTGAACGGCTGGCCGTCCGACCATTTGTGCCCCTCACGTAGCTTGAAGGTGAAAATCGTGTCGTTCACACTGGTGAAAGATTCGAGGATATCCGGCTGCAGGCTCAATGTCTGGTCGTAGCCGACGAGGCGAGCATAACCGTAGATCGTCATGTAGCGGATATCGTTCTGGCTGCCGATGATCGTGCGCACCGAGCCACCGTAACGGCCAGGCTCGCGGCCCAAGGCCGCCATATTGACGATGCGCGGCATCTTCGGCAGGCGCTGGGCAAGCGGCGGCATCTGGCCGGCCCTGAGCCAGTCGTGCAGGTAGTCCGGCTCGTTGTCTGCGTCTGCCGCCATGACCGGCAGCGGCAGCATGCTGGAGGCCAACAGGCCAAGGAAGGTTCGACGAGTTACCACGTGCGCAATTCCTGAACATCGGCGTCGCGGCGAGCGCGCACGAAATGACCACCACCAAGATCGGCGTAGGCGAGATCCACACCCTCATCCTCCGCAAAGTGCGGGCCCCAGCTCTGCTTGGCCGCCGGGCCTTCGGCATTCAACGCAGAGAAATCAAGCGGCCGGTCGAGATCGGGGAAGGGGACCGCGGCGAGCAGCGAGCGGGTGTAGGGATGGACTGGATCGCGCAAGATGATCTCGCGCGGAGCGATCTCGACGATGCGGCCGCGGGCCATGACGGCGATGCGGTCGGCCATGTAGTCGACGACGGCGAGATTGTGCGAGATGAAGAGATAGGTAAGCCCAAGTTCCTTCTGCAAATCCTTGAGAAGATTGAGGATCTGTGCCTGCACGGATACGTCGAGCGCCGAGACCGGCTCATCGAGGATCAGCAGTTTTGGCCCCAGCGCCAGGGCGCGGGCGATACCGATTCGTTGGCGCTGGCCACCGGAAAAGCTGTGCGGATAGCGGCTCAGATAATGCTGGTCGAGCCCGATTGCCTGCATCAGACCCTTGACCTTCTCCTTGCGCTCGCTGCTGTCGCCGTGCTCATGGATTTCAAGGGGTTCGCTCAGGATATTGCGGATCGTCATGCGCGGCGACAAGGACGAAACCGGATCCTGGAACACCATCTGGATCTTGGTCCTGAGCTCCATGAGCTCGTCGCCCTTGACGGCCAGCACATCGATCTTGCCCTCGCCGTCTTCGAACGTCACCGCGCCGCTATCTGCCGTGATGGCGCGCATCAAAATCTTGCTGACCGTCGTCTTTCCGCATCCGCTTTCGCCGACAAGACCCAGACATTCGCCGCGACGGATATCGAAGCTGACATCATCGACGGCACGGAACTTCGTGCCCGCTCGCCGTCCGAACAATCCGGTTCCTTTGGATGTATAGGTTTTGGTGAGATTGCGCACCGTGAGCAGCACCGGCGGCGCGGCATTACCGATGCCATTGGTTTTGACCAATTTTTTCTTGCCGGAGAAAGTGCTGAGATTGACTGGCACATCGCGCAACGATTTCAGCCGCTCGCCGGGTTTCATGTCGAAATGCGGCACCGCCGACATCAATGCCCTGAGATAGCGATGTTGCGGCTGCCGGAAGATTGTCTCGACCGGTCCCGCCTCCATGATCTCGCCGTGATAGATGACCACGACCTCATCGGCCATATTGGCGACAACGCCGAGATCATGGGTAATCAGCAGGATGGCCATGTTGAACTTCTGCTGCAGGCTGCGCAGCAGGCCAAGGATCTGCGCCTGGATCGTCACGTCCAATGCCGTTGTCGGCTCATCGGCGATCAGAAGCGCAGGATTGCAGATCAGCGCCATGGCGATCATCGCGCGCTGACGCATGCCGCCCGACAATTCGAAAGGATACATGTCGAAAGTGCGATGCGGGTTCTGAAAACCGACGAGGCCCAGCATCTCCTCGGTCTTCTCGCGCTGCTCGGCCCTGTTGGTGGCGGGATTGTGGATGCGAAGCGCCTCGCTTATCTGATTGCCGACTGTGTGCAGCGGCGAGAGCGAGGTCATCGGCTCCTGAAAAATATTGGCCATGCGGGCGCCGCGAAGCTGGCGCATCGCGAGGCTGTCGCGCTGTAGCTCGAGAATGTCCGTTGTCTCACCGTCGAGCGGATCGGTAAAAAGAATGCGGCCGGTCGCCTTCGCCGGCATCGGCAGGATGCCCATGATCGACTGGCTGATGATCGATTTGCCGGACCCGGACTCGCCGACCAACGCCGTCACCTTACCCGGAAGCACCCGGAGATTGGCGCCTTTGACCACACGCAACTTGTCGCCGTAGATCGAGAACGAGACGTCGAGGTTCTCGATACGCAATAAATCAGTCCCAGACGCCATACTATAGTAGTTCCCGCTTGCATGACCTTTATGGCCCCGTATGGCACACTAACGTAGGCCATAACGGGTGTCCAGTTAGTCAAAGGGGTACCGCAACTGTAAAAAAACTGTCGTTTTTCCAGTGATCTATAGCAGGATGCTCAACTAAGCGGTCTTGAATATCACTGAATGAACTTCTCGCCTTGCGGGCGGCTCTCGAACTTCTTGGCATCCCGATGCAATAAGATGACCTGTTCTGCCTCCGAAAGCACATCGGCGGCCGCATCAAGAATGACTTCTGTCGTTCCATTGCCTGAGACGATCGCCTTTGGATGCACGACCGTAAAGCGCTGGCGCACGCCCCGCAGTTTCTCTTCGCCGAGCGTTATCCACTCGCCGCCGGTGTAGCCCGCAAAAATCTGACTTGCCACCACCTCCGTCGAATATTTCTTGGTCAGCGATTGCAGCCGCTCCACCTCGTTGACGGCGGCGCCGAAAGCGGAGAACGTCAAGCGATCCTTCAGCCCGACATTGCCGAACATGACGTTGCCGATATGCAGACCGATGCCATAACGAACTTCGTTCAAGCCGCGAGCCTGACGATCCTTGTTAAGAGCGGCAACCCGGTTCTGCGCGTGGAAAACGGCTGATAGCGCCGCTTCGCAAGCGACCTTCGAGGGGTCCTTATGCCGGCCGCAGGGATAGACAGCGAGGAAGCCGTCACCGAGGAAACTCAAGATTTCACCGCCGTTGCGGTTGAACGGCGCAGCGATGGCGTCGAAGAATTCGTTCAGCGTATCGATATAGGCTTGGCGCCCCTCCTTCTCGGCATAGAGGGTCGACTGACGCATGTCGCCCATGACCAGCGCGGCGCGGATCGTCTCGCCGTCGCCGCGGCGGATCTGGCCGTTCAGCACGCGTTTACCGGCGTCGCCTCCGAGATAGGTGGTGAGCATATTGTTGGCGAGCTTGCCGAGCACCGCCATCTTGGCAGCCATGGCAAGATGATTCTGCATGCGCATCAGCGCGCCGATCATTTCCTCGCTGAAACCGCTGATGCTGTCGGTCGACCAGGAGCCCATCATTCCCTGAGCGGAGCCTGCGCCGAAAGTCTGCACGAAAGCGATATAGTCGGTGATCTTCTCCTTGCGCAGATCCTCGAAAACCGGAAATTCCAGCGGCCCGTCAACGTCGACGCGGCGGCGCAGGTGCAGCAGATTGTTGGCGAGCAGATAATAATAGGGGCTTTGCACGAAGCGCTCCGGCTTGTCGTGCGTATGCCGGTAGCCTTCGATCGTCAGCCCGCCGGCGCGCCGCCAGGTGAAGCCGAGCGCGTCATAGAGCGGATGCAGCATCGAGAAGGTCAGATGCACGCGGGCGATCGGCAGGCCGGAGGCCGCAATGCGTTCGCAGAAGCCGCGGACGATGCTCTCCAGATTTTCGCCTGTCAGCGCCGACTGTGTCAGCCATTCGGCGACCTTGTCGAGAAAAATGTCGGAAACACTCGAATGAACGGTCATCATCCCCGTGGCCTATTCCTACGATCCAAAATGCTTCTTTCCCGGCGTCGCGCCAACTTCCATATGAAATGGGCGCGGCGATAAGGTCGTGTCCAAAGGATATTGGCACGGGTCGGATGGGCGAACCATGCAACGGCGACAGCGCATTTCTTTCAGAAGTCTTGAATCGCGCCGGCGCCGTGAAAGATTTGCTGCGCCTTCGACGCGTCCTGGAGGACACACGGCGCAACAGAAAAAAGCCGCCAGGATTGCCGGCTCTCGTTTTGTTCTCCTTCAAATAAGTCAGCCATGCCGCTGAAACAATGGCTGAAAACGCCGGAGCTGAAGAAAAATTTGCCGGAGAGAAAAATCTCTATGGCGTACCAGGCGACGGCACGGGCGTATCCAGCGCTGGAGAAACGGCAGTACGCAGCTTCTCCCGCAACGCCATCGCCGCCATAGCATAGCCGCCGCTGGCGCCGTCGATGAAATGCATGTGGTCGCGCATCAGCGGCGTCGGCACGAAGCAGGTCATCAGCGCGCTTTGCTGCCGATGCAGGCCGTAACGGCACACACCTGCCGCTTCGGCTTCGCGCAGGCGCGCTTCGATGCGGGAAAGATGTGCGGCGTCCACATCGATGGTCATCTTCAAGCCATCGTCGAATTTGCGAAAATCGGAATTTGCCGCAAGGTCACGCCGATAGATCTTGGCATCGAAGGTTGCGGCGCGAATCCCGAATCTGTCGAGGATGTAGATGATAACGATCTGGGCGGCGATCGAAAGCTTGCGCAACCAACGACCGGGCACCGACGCCTTGGCTCGAGCCTCGATTTCGGCGCCTTCAAAGGCAAGCGCCGGTGTCGGGCCTTCGACCGGCACGGGGTGGCCGCCGCGGTTCTGCTCGATGGAAATCGCGATGATATCGGAAACGAGGCGCTGGAATTCCGGGCCATTTCCGGCCGAATCGGGAACGGCGATGATCGAGACGATCTCGCCATTGCGCGCCTCGATCGGGTTCCATCGGCAAGAAAGGCCGGTCAGATCTGGCCGCGCCTCCCGCGGCGCCGCTTCGACGGCAAAGCGTCCTGCCTTCATCTGCTTTTCCGCCCAGCTCGCACCGCCACCGGAAAACATCGCGTAGGAAACGAAATCGCTGGGGCCGAAACGGGCGACCCGCACATCCAGCCCCTCGGCGCGGACATCCGCCATCGGCACCAGTGCCGTCCGCAGACTGAGCTGCAACTCCTCCATCACCCATGTCCGCACCGCTGCCAGCGCCTCTTTCACGCGACCTTCGCCGGAGGGAGGAATGGCCACCAGAGCACCATCGCCGCCGAAGACGAAAGGATAGTCGCCATTGTCCATCGCGTTAAGCACCGCGGAAATAACACCGGCTCCAGCCATGTTGACCGATTTGTACTGACCGGATTCGATCGCCTTCGTCGAGCTGACGATATCGGCGATCGCCAGGAACCAATCATGGGGAAGCGGCTGATAATTGTTGCTGTCGGTGACGCCTTCGAAACGGGTGAAAACCGGCAGATTGCGGAAGAAATCGTCGTTCGATGGATCGGCCATGATATCCTCCTTATGAGCGAGCGCCGCAAAATCCTATCCCTACAGCAACTGCATCGAAAAACCAGTGGGCGGTCGACGCGATATCATCCATCATGCTACTGCGGCAATGAGCGAGACACCGCGACGCCAAGGACAAGATATATACGATGAGCCGCCTGGATAGTTTCATCCGCCGCCTGACCGCGCAGCGCGACATTCTCAATGCCGTTGCCGATGAGGTTAAAACGCACGACGGCCCTGTGCTCGAGCTTGGGCTCGGTAATGGCCGCACTTTTGATCATCTGCGCGAGCTTTTCCCCGACCGCCGCGTCGTCGCCTTCGATCGGGCAGCCAATGCTTACGGCCCATCGATGCCAGAGGCCGGCAATCTCGTGCTCGGCGAAATCAAGGACACTGCAAGGGATTTCATCGGTATCGGCGCGTCGCTTGCCCATGCCGATATCGGCACCGGTTATGAGGACAGGGACGCCGTCACATTGACCTGGCTGCCTGAACTTATGGCCGGCGTTCTCGCCTCGCGGGGCCTGGCCGTCAGCGGCCTCCCCCTCGATCACCCCGATCTTGATGCGTTGCCCTTGCCATCAGGCGTGAAGGATGGCCGTTACTTCATTTATCGGCGCAGATAGCCGTCAACGCAGGAACAGGATGTCGAACTGCTCGCCCTCAACCGGCAAGTCGACTACTTTCATTGGCTGAGTGCGGTCTTCAAAAAAGGCGAGACATTCCGTGTAGTAGCCGGCGAGATTGGCGATGAATGCGCTTGTCTGTTCCACGCCATAAAAGGCCGGCGTGAATTCCATATGGAGCGGCACCCCGCGGGCCATCAGGGCCTGCATTGAACGGATGGCCACGGGCTCATAGCCCTCGATATCCATCCAGATCAGCCCGATATCGGCAGCCTCGACACCGATATCGTCAAGAATGCGGCCAACGGGCCGGACCGGCACGGAAATCTTTTCATCGCCGGCGCTTTGGCGCAGCGCGCTGCTTTTGCCGTGGTTCTTGTGGTTCAGATAGAAGTCGAGTTGCCCCTCGCGGTCGCCGGCCGCGCAGTTTATCGCCGTTACCAGATCCTGGATTCCATTATCGGCGATGTTCATCGACAGGAGCCGAAAGTTGCGGGGATCGGGCTCGACAGCGATGATATGGCGATAGGCGCCGCTCAAGGCGAAGTAGCAGGTCTGCGTGCCGATATTGCCACCGAGTTCGAGCAATACCGTGCCCTTTCGCAGCAGGCCGCGCTCACGCAGAACCGTGAGCAGCCGGTCGACGTGATCGCGCTCGAAATGCCCTTTACGAAACACTTTGCGGCCGATGTATTCGGCCGGCGAAAAGCTCAAGACGTGATCGCCGCAATCCACTGTCATGGTCTTCACACGCGGACCGATGGCGCTGACAAGAATGTCGCGGCCAAGACGGGTATCGAATAAACGCGTGGCGATGCGATCCCTGATCTTGCGAAGGGTGCGTCTCCAGAATTTGGCGGTCAAAAACTTGCGGTCGAACATGGCGGCCATCCCTACACGCCTGGACGGCCTATGCAAAGCGACCGCTCTCCTCCTTCGCAACGATATAGACGCGCAGAGGCTCGCCGCGGCCGCGGACGGCGATCTCGCGGCTTTCGATGCCGGCGATATCGACGCCGGAAAGGCTCGCCACCGGCTCGGAAAAGACCAGAGCGCGGTTGAACTCCTTGGCCACGCTTTCGAGGCGGCTCGCCACGTTGACGGTATCGCCGATCGCGGTCACGTTCTTGACGTTGCCATAACCCATCGAACCGATCACCGCTAAGCCGGTATGAAGGCCGACGACGATTTCGAGGCCGACCGACAGCTCGTCTGCCAGCTCTTTGCCGAGTTTGTCGATCTCCCTGATGATCTCGGCGGCCGCCTTCAGCGCCTGCCGGTTGGCCTCCTGCGGCGTGGTTCGCAGGCCGAACAGGGCCATCGCGCCGTCGCCGATGAACTTGTCCATCCGGCCGCCATTGCCTTCGACGATGCGGCCGACGATCGAAAAATAGCGGTTGAGCAGGAAGACAATATCGAAGGGCAGCCGCGACTCGGTCAGCGTCGTAAAATGACGCAGATCGCAGAAAAAGACGACGATCTCACGTTCGCGACCTGGGCTCGCCGTTTGGCTGTAGACTGGAATGGTCGATTCCGCCATCGGCGTCAAAAGCGGCACGACACTGACGTTGCTCGTCGGACGCAATTGGCAAGCGAGGCGAACATCCGGCGTGGCGCCGATACGGTTCAGCGTCTTTTGCTCCAACGCCTCGGGCGGCGGCAGTTTTTCCCCGCCATCGATAATCTGGACGCGGCAAGTTGAGCATTGGCCCTTGCCGCCACAGACAGAGTAATGCGGGATGCCGCCGAGACGGCTTGCTTCAAGCACGGTGAAACCGCGAGGCACATGCACGACTTCGCCGCTCGCGTAACGGATCGCGACCTGATGCTGGCGTTCACGCAGCCTGCGATGGGTGCGGAATGCGAAAAGGCCAATGATGGACGCGCTGAAAGCACCGTAGAAGCCGGCGCGATAGGGCCATAGGTCGCTGACCATCTGGTTGCCGGGTACGGATCCGGTTTCGCCATAGCTGCGCAAGTCACTGTAATAGCCGCCTCGATAGCCGCGCTCGTCGTTCTGCGCCGCCTCATGCGATACCGTCCTGCCCATGGCGGCGAAACCGAGCAGGGCGAGCACGGGCAAAACGATGGCGAAAGACAGCATGAGGGGCGCAACGGTCTGATACCAGGAGCGATAGCGCAGCCAGAAATGAATACCGATGCAGCCATGGATCCAGACGACCATCAGCACGATCGTCTGGCGCACGCCGTTTGCCGGCGAGGTGATCCAGAGGCTGCGGACGATTGCACGGTAGTTGTCGTGGTAGCCGTAGACATCATGCAGGATTCGCGTACCGATGATGTGGTCGATCAGGAGGACCGGAACCAGCAAACCGGTGACGATCTGGAAGGCTTCGCCCGCCGGCATCACCAGGGTGCGGCGCTGGTAAAGCATGCGCAGGACGAGGAGGACATGCACGATCAGCGCACCGTAGAGAAGGACCGTGCCGACCGGACTGCGCCAGACGGCTAGGAACAGGTGCTGCGCGTGATCGGCGGCACCCAGCGAGATCAATCCGAGAGAATGATTCGCCAGATGCATGATCACGAAGACAAAAATGACCAAACCGGAGCCGAGGCGGAACTTTCGCACAAGACGATCGGAGATGATGGGTTTTCTCGCCTCTGTGGTCATCAAATCCAGTTTATATTGTCCGTTCACAAAAGAACGGAAAGCGGTTATCGCCTAGTGATCTAGCTGCAATGCCGCATGCTGTCGAGGATGCGGCTTTTGAAGCGAGAGCCTTATTGTAACGCAACCTGTCGGAATTCGGGCATTTCCCGTAGATTTCCGGGCCAAACTATCACTTTATTGTCAACTATTCGCACGCGCCATGAGGATCGCCTTCTACGCCCCACTGAAATCGCCCAGCAATCCGGTGCCGTCGGGCGACCGGTTGATGGCGCGACTCATCATCGCGGCCTTGGAGATGGTGGCACACAGGGTCGAGATCGCCTCGGAATTGCGCAGTTTCACGCCGACGCCGGAGGCTGGGCCGCGGGCCGAAATCGCCGGCATGGCGAGACACGAAACCGAGAGATTGCTCGAAAAATGGCGAAACGAGCCGCCGCCGGATCTCTGGTTCACCTACCATCCCTACTACAAGACGCCGGACCTGATCGGCCCGCCACTCGCGGCGACGCTTGGCATTCCCTACGTCACCGCCGAGGCGTCTTACAGCCGGCGACACGATGACAGCGGCTGGGGCGAAAATCAGCGGTTGGTGGCGGAAGGCGTCCGGCAGGCTGCCGTCAATCTCTGTTTTACCGAACGTGACCGGATCGGTCTCGTCGATGCCGTCCCGGAGGGGCACTACGAGCGCTTCCTGCCCTTCATCGATTCGGCGCTCTTCGGACCTCCGACAGAGGCCGTCGCCCCCCATCGGCTGATAACGGTTGCGATGATGCGGCGCGGCGACAAGTTCGACAGCTATGCGATGCTCGCGCAGGCGCTGGAGCTGATCCGTGATCGCGAATGGACGCTGACCGTCATCGGCGACGGGCCGATGCGCGAGGAGGTGCGGATGTTGTTTTCCACCTTCGATCATGATCGCATTACCTGGCTCGGAGAACGCGCGGCGCCGGAGATCGGGGCCGAACTGCGGGCAGGGGGCATCTATGTCTGGCCCGGCTGCGGTGAGGCCTATGGCCTTGCCTATCTGGAGGCACAAGCAGCCGGTCTGCCCGTCGTGGCGCAAGCAACTGCGGGCGTGCCGGAAGTGGTGATGGAGGGCGTTACAGGCCTTTTGGCACCTGAGGGCGATCTGAAAGCTTATGCCGATGCGATTGCACGCTTGTTGGACGACGACCTGAAACGCTGGGCGATGGGCGATGCGGCCTACCGTTTCGTTCATGAAAACCGGTCACTGACCGCGGCCTCGAAACGACTTGAGACCATCTTGCGAAAGCATTTGGGAGATTCCTATTATGAACGATAGAGCCGAATGGCAACCTCTGCGCAATGAATTGCAGCGCTGGGCCGATGCCGGGCGAAAGGCGAAACTATGGTTTCGCGACGACGACGCCATCGAACCAACCGCAGCGCTCGACCAACTGCTGGCGCTCTCAGATCGCTTTTCGATACCCATGGCGCTGGCGGTGATCCCCGCTCATACCGCCAAGCCGCTGGCCAATCGCTTGGCGAGCCAGAAAGGGCTGACGATAACCGTGCATGGCTGGACGCATCGCAATTATGCGCCGGACGAAACCAAGAAGCAGGAACTGGGCCCGCATCGCCCGCAAGAGATTGTGCTGGATGAACTTCACAAGGGCTTTGACAAGCTGAAAGCGCTTTATTCCGAGCAATTCGCGCCGATGCTGGTGCCGCCGTGGAACCGGATCGACAAGGCATTGCTGCCGGAGCTTGCTCCTCTCGGATACCGCGCCGTTTCCGTCTACGGATCGGGAAAACCGGGACAACCGATCGCCCTAGTCAATACCCATATCGATATTATGGATTGGCATGGCACGCATGGCGGACGACCGCATGGCGAGCTTGTCGGCTATCTCGTGCGAGAACTGCAAAACCGCTTCAAGGGCGATGACGAGCCGATCGGCATCCTGACCCACCATCTGGTCCATGACGCCACAGCTTGGGATTTCGTCACAACGCTGTTCGAGGAGACGGCTGTTCACCCGGCCGTCGACTGGCGCCAGGTCGGCGACTTCATGGGCTGACTGTGAGGCACGATGTTATCCCCAAAACGCGTCTTCGCACTTTTGGGATGCCGTCTCAAAGCTCAAGCAACTGACCGTCAAACGCAGCAAAGGCGCCGGCGAAACTCGCTTGCGCATCCCGCTGCATGTCATCCAGCTCCCTGTCCGTACGTGCAGGCGCATGGTGGAAGAGTGCGAGACGCTTTGCGCCCGCCTTTTTCGCCAGTTTGACGCCTTCCTGCCAGGTGGAATGCCCGAAACCCAGATGTTTCGGCATCTCCGGCTCGATGTAGGTCGTGTCGTAGACGGCCAGATCTGCATCCATCATCAGCGCAAGGGCTGCTTCGTCCAGTCGACCGGCCATGTGCTCGGTGTCGTAGACCAGCGCAATGACGCGGCCAGCCCATTCGATGCGGTAGCCGATGCAGCCGCCCGGATGATTCAGTTTGACGGTATGGATGACGATGCCCGGATGCGGTTTCAGCGTATCACCAGCCGCGAAATCACGAAACTTCATCGTCGCGCGACATATATCGGGCTCCACTGGAAACCATGGCGGGCGCATGAACTGGCCGATCAGTTGTCGCGTCGTCGTCTTGCCGGCGAGATGGCCAGACCAGATATCAACACTGACCTTGGGATCGTAGATCGGATTGAAGAAAGGCAGACCGATGATGTGGTCGTAGTGCGAGTGGGTGAAGAAGACATCGACGTCGCGAACACCTTCTTGCGCAAGCGACAAAGCCGCTTCCCGCGCTCCAGTCCCAGCGTCAAAAATAATGTGCCTGCCGTCATGCCGCAATTCGATGCAGGATGTATTCCCGCCGTAACGCTCGAATTCCGGTCCTGATACGGGAATACTTCCCCGCACACCCCAGAATCTAAGCTCGAAACTATCGTTTTTCATAGAAGTTTTGACACCATTCCCCTTTCCGTCAACGTAAGCACACTTTTCCTATCGTGCGAAGCCAGCAATTTTCGCAAAAGTCATACTCCCTTGAAAACTAAATCCCGCCATTTCATCAACGCGGAAGCCCGGTTTATGTTCAGCAACCAATTGCACACAATTAATATAGGTATGCGATGACAAAAAGTGATGAAGCTTCTGGCAACAGGTGATAGAGCTTGAGGTTATGGGTGTTCGGTGTCGGGGGACATACGAAAGCTCACATCTGCAATGCGTGTTATTCGATTGTTATCAGTCCTGGTGATCCTCGCGATCATCGCCGCCGTTGGGTTTTTCGCGCTTACCTCGCATGCGGAAATCCCCGCCGAAGAAGCATCGGCCCATTCTCAGTTTGACGCGCAGCTCATTGCGCATGGCGAAGCTTTAGCCTCGGTCGGCAATTGCATCGCCTGTCATACTGTCCCCGGCAAACAGGCTTTTGCCGGCGGCCTAGCGATACCGACTCCGTTCGGAACGCTTTATTCCACCAACATAACGCCTGATCCGGAGACCGGAATCGGCCGCTGGAGCGAGGCGGCCTTCAATCGCGCCATGCGAGAAGGTGTCAATCGCGAGGGCAACAACCTCTACCCGGCCTTTCCGTTCGACCATTTCACCCAGGTGACGGACGAGGACAATCGCGCGTTATATGCCTATCTGATGACACGCACGCCTGTGCACGCCGCAGCGCCGGCAAATCAGCTGCCATTCCCGCTGACGCTGCGGCCGTTGCTCGCCGGCTGGAAGCTTTTGTTTTTCCGCGAGGGTGCATTCACACCGGATCCGGCTCAGAGCGATGCCTGGAACCGTGGCGCCTATCTTGCCGAAGGCCTCGGCCATTGCGGCGCATGCCACACGCCGCGGAATAGCCTCGGCGCCGAGGACGCAAGCCGGCACTTCGCCGGTGGCGACGCGGAAGGCTGGCACGCGTTTGCGATCAACGGCGCTTCGGCAGCGCCCATTCCTTGGGACAAGGACAGCATAGCCTTCTATCTGCGTCATGGCTGGCACCAGTTCCATGGCGTCGCCGGCGGGCCGATGGCGGAAGTCACCGGCAATCTCGGCTCGCTCTCCGACAGCGATATCGACGCCATCGCGACCTACGTCGCCTTCAACATGGGCCAGCCTTCGGCGGACAAGGCGAAAAAGGCGGATGAACTGCGCAAGGCTTTTTCGGGTGATCAAGGCAAAGTCGCTCTGGTTTCGACTGAGCAAGACCCCTTGGCGGCCAAGACCGGATCCATGCCGGGCGCTGCGATCTACACGGCCACCTGTTCCACCTGCCACGAGGGCGGGCGGCCGCCGCCCTTCGGCGGCATGAATTTCGGCTTAAGTACCGCAATCCATGCACCGAGCCCACAGAACGCCATCAACATTGCGCTTTATGGGCTACCGCCGGCCGATGGCCAGCCGAGCGCCGTCATGCCGGCCTTTGGCGGTTCGCTGAACGACACGCAGGTCGCCGATCTTCTCGCCTATCTTCGTGCGCGCTTCACCGATGAGGCGCCTTGGCAGGACGTGGCAAATCAAGTCGCCAAGACGCGGTCGGGAGCAATCAAGGTTACAGTCGTCCCATCCGACGGCATCGAACGGGCACCCCTGAACGTGGGTGCGAAGGAGCAACCATGACAATTACGCTCACAATCAATGGCAAGGACCATGACGTCGAGACGGATACCGATACGCCGCTACTTTACGTGCTCAGAAACGATCTGGCGCTCAATGGCGCCAAATTCGGCTGCGGCCTCGGCCAATGCGGCGCCTGCACCGTCGTGGTCGACGAGCAGCCCGTGCTGTCCTGCGTAACCCCGATCACGCTTCTGCAAGGCAAGGCGATCACGACGGTCGAAGGACTCGGCACCATCGACAATCCCGGACGGATGCAGGCCGCATTTATCGAAGAGCAGGCGGCGCAGTGCGGTTACTGTATCGCCGGCATGATGATGGCCGCAGAAGCGTTGCTGAGACGAAATCCCGATCCGAGTGACGACGATATCCGTGCGGCACTACGCACCAATCTCTGTCGCTGCGGCACCCACATGCGCATCATGGCGGCAATCCGCCGCGCGGCAAAATCGCAAACGCAGACGACGAAGAGGACAGGCTGATGGACACCCTGGACAAAATGGAGATCACCCGTCGCGGCCTGCTGGCAGGCACCGGCTTCTTGATGCTCAGCTTTTCCGTCAGCGGCGCGAACGCCCAGGAGGCCGCTCCGGCAGCCGAGGCGGCGAAAAGCCCACCTTTGCCGGGCGACCTGGCCGACACCCCCTATCTCGATTCCTGGATCAAGATCGGCGCCGACAGCCACATCACCGTCTTCACTGGCAAGGCCGAACTGGGGCAGGGCATCAGGACCGCGCTGATCCAGCTCGCCGCCGAGGAATTGCAGGTAGAGCCCGGCGATATCGAGTTGATCACCGCCGATACCGGGCTGACCCCCAATGAGGGTTATACGGCCGGCAGCATGTCGATCACCGGCAGCGGCGTGGCCATCCGTAATGCCGCCGCGCAGGTGCGGAACCTGCTGATCGCCCAGGCCGCCAGCCATTTCGGCCTTGATGCCGGCACATTGCGGGCCAAGGGCAAGGCCATTCTTGCCGCCGATGGTCGCTCCGTCGGCTATGGCGAGCTGGTTTCCGGCCAATCCTTGCATCTGAAAGCGCAACCGCAATCGCAGCTGACGCCACCCACCGCCTTGCGTTACATCGGCAAGTCTATGCAGCGGGTCGATATTCCCGCCAAGGTCACGGGCGGCGTCGCCTATGTCCAGGATCTGAAGCTCGACGGCATGCTGCACGCCCGGCTGGTACGGCCGCCGAGCTATGGCGCGAAGCTTCAGGATTTCGATCACAGCAGCGTCGCCTCCATGCCCGGCATCGTCTCCGTCATCCGCGACGGCAATTTCCTTGCTGTCGTTGCGGAACAGGAGTTCCAGGCGGTCAAGGCCATGCGCGCGCTGACCGCCATCGCCCGCTGGCATGAAAGCCCGGCTCTTCCCGAACAGGCGAATCTGCCTGCGGTTCTGGAAAGTCTGGAAAGCGACGTCGGCACGGTCGCACAGTCCGGTACGACCAGCTTCAACGGTCCGACGATCTTCGAGGCGACTTATACGCGCCCCTATGTCAGCCACGGCTCCATCGGCCCGTCCTGCTCGGTTGCGGTGATGGATACGGACGGCAACGTCAAGGTCTGGACGCACACGCAGGGCGTCTTTCCCGATCGCGGCGCGATCGCCGATCTGCTCGGGTTGCCGAACGAAAAAGTCCGCGCCATTCATATGCCGAGCGCCGGCTGCTACGGCCACAATGGCGCCGACGATGCCGCCGGCGATGCCGCGCTGATCGCCTCCAAGCTTCCGGGCCGGCCGATCCGCCTGCAATGGATGCGCGATCAGGAGCATGGCTGGGAACCCTTCGGCCCCGCCATGGTGATGAAGGTCAAGGCTTCGCTCGACGCCAACGGCAAGATCGACAGCTGGGACTACGATCTCTGGAGCAACACCCATTCGACCCGCCCCGGCAAGGCGGGCGAACTGATCGCCGGCCGGCTGAAGGAAAATCCCGTCGCGCCGCTGCCGGTGAAAATGGAAATAACGCCGCTCGGCAACGGCGACCGCAATGCCGATCCGCTCTACGTCCTTCCGAACCGGCGTGTCCACTGGCACTTCGTGGCGGACATGCCCTTGCGCGTTTCGGCGCTCAGAAGTCTTGGCGCCTATGCCAACGTCTTTTCCATCGAGAGCACGATGGATGAGTTGTCGCGCTTGGCCAATACAGATCCGGTCGAGTTTCGGCTCCGCCATCTGGCTGACCCGCGTGCCCGCGACGTGGTGCAAATGGCGGCGGACAAGTTCGGCTGGAGCAACAGCAAGCTTCCCGACGGACACGGCCGCGGTTTCGCTTTTGCACGCTATAAGAACCATGCTGCCTATCTCGCCATTGCCGTGGAAGCCAAGGTCGAGCGTGAGACGGGCAGGGCGCAGGTTCTTCGTGCAGTCGCGGCGATCGACAGCGGCCAGGTCATCAACCCAGACGGCATTCGCAACCAGACGGAAGGCGGCATCCTGCAGTCGATGAGTTGGACGCTTTACGAAGCCGTGACCTTCGACGATACGCGCATCACCAGCACCGATTGGTCGCGCTATCCGATCCTGCGCTTCACCAGCGTTCCAGAGACGGTCGACGTCCACATCATCGATCGGCCGGATCAGCCTTTCCTCGGTACCGGGGAGGCGGCGCAGGGGCCGACGTCGGCAGCCGTCGCCAACGCCATCCGTGATACCATCGGCAAGCGGCTCTACAACCTGCCGCTGACGCGCGAGCGGATCAAGGCGGCAATGACAGCCTGATAATCTGTTGGCGCGGTCTTAGAATACCGCGGCAAACCTTTTCGGATCATGCCCTGGTGGAGGCGGCGAGGCTGCCTTCACCCTTAACGCGCAATGTCACGAGCCTGCAATCATACTGTCGCAAAACTGTCATCCAGCCTGTCTAAATGTCGCCTTAATTTAATCCGCACGACATTTTGGTCGCCAATGAACGCCCCCACACGCCCCTTGCTTGCTGCCGTCTCCGCGGCAGAACTTGAATTGAGCTACGGCGAGACAACGATACTTCGCGGCATCGACTTTTCCCTTCCCACAGGCCAGACGCTGGCGTTGCTCGGACCCTCCGGTTGTGGCAAGACCACGCTGTTGCGGCTGGTCGCCGGCCTTCTCGCCCCTAGCAAAGGGCGGATCTCAATCGGCGAGCAGATCGTCGCAGACGCCGCCAAAGCTGCTTTCCTGCCGCCGGAGCGGCGTGGGCTCGGCATGGTGTTTCAGGACTATGCCTTGTGGCCGCACCTGACAGTCGGCGGCAATGTCTCTTTTCCGTTGGAAATGCGCGGCGTCAACAGAGCGGATCGCGAGAGCCGCACGTTGAGGGCGCTGGAACGCGTCGGGCTCAGCGGCTATGGGCAGCGCAAGCCGAGCGAGCTTTCGGGCGGCCAACAGCAGCGCGTTGCCATCGCCCGCGCCATCGTCGCCGAACCGGCACTGATCCTCTTCGACGAGCCCCTCTCCAATCTCGACCGTGAATTGCGCGAAACCATGGTCGGCGAGATCGGCAATCTGATCTCCTCCCTCGGGCTGACGGCAATCTACGTCACACACGATCATAGCGAAGCCCTTAGCCTCGCCGACCAAGTGGCGATCATGCGTGGCGGACTTATTGAGCAGCTGGCGCCGCCGGATGTCCTCATCGACCGGCCGGCAACGCCGGAGGTCGCGGATTTCCTGCGGCTAGGCTGCGTTGCCGCCGTGGAGCGCCATGGTGAGACCTGGCGGCTGGTTCGAGGCGGCGCGGCGATTGCGGCTGCCGATGCGGCGGCTCCGGATACCACGCATGCGCTGCTGCCCCTGGGCGCCATCGAACTTGTGGAAGCTTCGCAGGTAGCGCTCAGCGGCATCGTGCTCCGCTCGCAATTTCGCGGTGATGGCCATCTCGCCACCGTGCAAATCGGATCGGACGAGGACCACGGCGAACTCCAGTTAATCAGTAGGGCCAAACTTCGCGCGGGCGAGCCCGTCGGCCTGCGGATCGATCCCCAGCATATCCGCTGGTTTTCAAGCAGAGCTTATAAATAAAGGGAGTTTTTGAGGATGTTTAAATCGATCAAGAGCATGGCGCTTGCCGCTGTGACGGCCATGATGATGGCCGGCGTCGCGCATGCAGACATTACCGTTTATACCGCCGGTCCCCAGGACCTCATCGACAAACTCGCCTCCGGCTTCACGACGCAGACAGGGATCAAGGTCAAGGTCTTCCAGGCGACGACCGGCAAGGTCATGGCCCGTATCGAATCGGAAGCGTCGAACCCGGTCGTCGACGTGCTGATTTCGGCTTCCTGGGATACAGCAACCGACTTCGCCAAGCGCGGCTGGCTCGTTCCTTACACCAGCCCGAACGCTGCCAAAGTGCCGGACTTCCTGAAAACCGATACCGCCGTGGCTCAGGGCGTCTCCGCCCTCGGTATCGCCTGGAACCCGAAGAGCAACACACCGAAGCCGACCGAATGGGCCGACCTGACCAAGCCTGAATACAAGGATCTGGTCAACATTCCGGACCCTGCCCAGTCAGGCTCCTCTTTCGAACTCACAGCCGCGTTGCAGGGCACGGATGGCTGGAAGCTGTTCGATGACCTCAAGGCCAACGGCGCGATCGTCGCCGGCGCCAATGCCGATGCGCTGAACCCGGTTCTGCAAGGCGCCAAGGCTGCCGTTTTCGGCGCCGTCGATTATATCGCCATGGGCAGCAAGGCCAACGGTGAGAACATCGACGTGATTTTCCCGGCCTCCGGCACCGTCATCGCGCCGCGCCCGGCCATGATCCTCAACTGGTCGAAGCATCAGGACGAAGCCAAGAAGTTCATCGACTACATGCTCTCCGATGAAGGCCAGAAGGCTGTCGCAGACGATTATCTGATGCCCTCGCGCACGGACATTCCGGCCAACCGCCCGCTAATCAGCGATCTCAAAGTGCTGCAGTACGACGCCAAGGCGATTTACGGCAAGCGCAAGGACACGCTGAAGGAATTCGCGGACAAGTTCGCGAAATAAGGTCTGAACAGGATGAAGGCGAACGGCATCAGCGGTGCGGCACCGGCAGCGTGGCTCGCGACATTGGGCCTCGTGCTGGTGGTGGCGGTGCCGTTCGCAGCCATCGTCCTGCAGGCGATTTTTCCGGAGATCGGGCAGGGCTCCTTTGCGGCGCCCTTCTCGCAATTCCTCGCGGCACTCGGCGACAGCGCATTACTGACGATGAGCCGCAACACGCTGATCCTCGGTTTCAGCGTCGTTCTTTTGTCCGCGCTGCTGGCTGTGCCGCTCGGCGTGTGCCGGGCACTCTATAAGGTGCCCTTTGCCGGCTTTTGGGACGTGGTTCTGCTCGTTCCCTTCATGATCCCGCCCTATATTGCCACGCTTGGCTGGATCATGACGCTGCAGCCTCGCGGTTATCTGCAGCAGTTGGCCGGCTTCAATCTGGCGCCGGTATTGTTTTCACTCTTCGGCATGACTTTCGTCATGGCGATGAACACGTTTCCGGTCGTCTATTTCGCCGTATCGCGCACGGTCGAAGCGGTCGGCTCGCGCTATGCCGACATCGGTCGCGTCTTTGGCGCCTCGTCAGCGCGTTCCTTCTGGCGCATCACTCTGCCACTGTCAGCCCCTGGCCTTGCCGGCAGTCTAATGCTGGTCTTCGCAGCCGCGATCGAGGAATACGGCACGCCGGCTGCCCTTGGCGGGCGCACGAAATTCCAGGTACTGGTCACCGGCATCGATCTGCGCGTCTCCGATTGGCCGATCGACCTGCCGGGTGCGGCGATACTGTCGATCGTGCTGCTTGCCATGTCGCTTATAACCTTCCTGTTGCAGCGTTGGATCCTTGCTCGGCGATCCTATGAGACGACGGGCGGCAAGCCGCAAAACAAGGACAAGCGGCCGCTCGGTGCCCTCGGCATTCCCGTCCTCATCGCCTTTGCCGTCGTGGCCTTTCTTGCGACCGGCGTGCCGTTGCTCGCCATTCTCGCCACCGCCTCGTCCAAGACGATTTCCGGCGGACTGACACCGGGCAATCTCGGCTTTAACAATTTCCTCGCCGTCTTCAAAGACAGCGCCGGCGCGCTGCGGGCGCTTGGAAACAGTATGGCGCTCGGCGTTGGAACCGCGTTTCTGACCGGCCTGATCGGCGTTCTCGCTGCCTATACCACCGTCAAGACACGCTATCGTGGCCGCATGCTGCTCGACATCATGACGATCCTGCCGAATGCCCTGCCGGGCATCGTCGTGGCCGTCGGCCTGATCCTGGCCTGGAATATGCCCGGCCTGCCGTTCACACCCTACAATACCGGTCTCATCCTGCTGCTTGCCTATTGCTGCCTGCTGCTGCCGCAGCCGGTGCGCTACACCACAGCCGCTTTCCAGCAGATCGGCGACAATCTGGAGGCGGCAGCGCGCGTCTGCGGCGCCAGCAGATTCACCGCCTTCCGTCGCATCATGCTGCCTTTGGTTTTGCCCAGTCTGGCAACTTCTATGCTGCTCGTCTTTGCTGTCGCGTCACGCGAACTCGTCGCCTCGGTCGTGGTCGCGCCTGTCGGCATGCAGACGATCGCAACCTTCATCTGGCGCCAGTTCGAGCAGGGATCGATCGGCCTCGGCATGGCGACGGCCTTCATTACCATCGTCATCACCACGCTGCTGCCGCTCTGCGTCATCGGCCTCATGCGCCGCGTCAGCGTCATTCAGGACTGATCGGGCTGCCGCGCCTCACGCCGAAAGCGGCGCAACCGGCTCGTGCGCAAAGCCCGCCGAATCCAGCGCTCTACGGATGAGGCCGGACGCCTTGGCATCGTTCATGAAGGCCGTCACGAAGGCGAACGCCGAAGGTTTGTCCTTTCCGACCGCGATCGCGATCCCCGTTTGCTGGAAGCCGCCATCAAGAACGCGGGCGTTCGGAAACCTGGGGAGGAGGGTATGAAAAGCATCGCGCGACAGAGCGAGAGCCTCCGCTTGTCCCGTCAACAGAAGATCGACCGCAGCGGCGATCGATTCCTGCGCCGTCGGCACGGTCTTTGACAGGCTGCGCGTCGAAGCGCGGATCGTCGTCGTGTTGGCAATGCCGACGACGCGGATACCCTCACGATCGACCTCGGCAAGCGTCCTGATACCGGATGCGCCGGTCACGAGATAGGTACTTTCAAGCACGTAATAGGCCGGACCGAATGCCACTCTCTTGCGGCGTTCCTCATCGACCGGCATGAAGCTGACATCGATCACGCCCCGCTCCAGCGCGTCGGTGCAAGCGCCGGAGTTCATGAAGATGACGATGTCCAGGGATACGCCAAGCTGGGACGCCAGCGCCTCCGCCAAATCGACGGTCACACCCTTGACCTCATCTCGGTCGCGCGTGGCAAAAAGCACGGACGGGGCGGGGGCGGCGATGATGCCGACTCTCAGCTTTCCGGTCGGGGTGAGCTCTCCAAAGGCAGCTTCACGATCAAGCGGCATGTGGGCATTGTCCATGGCTTCACACATCAAATCAGACCGTCGGATCAAGCCGAAACCGGTGTGCCGACACCGATGAGAGCCTCGCCTTGATTCACCGACAGGCTCGTCAGCCGGTAAAGGATGAAGCCCGCCTTTTCCGATTGAATAGTTGCAAGAGCTTCGCCGAATACGTTCTTGATTTCACCCAGCAATTCGCCAACGCCGACGGTCTCGGTGAGATCCTTGCGAGGATACCAGAGGCCGGTGACCGGCGCGGTCGGCACCCACATGGTCACCACCTTGCCTGACCCCACGGTACTCTTCGGAGCATCCGCGACCATGCTGAGATGCTGCATCACCCGGCGGACGCCATCCGTGAGCTGCGTGACGGTCGCGTCGCCCCAAAGGCCGTTGCCGCTGACCTCCGGCAGGATGCTCGGAATGCCGAGCTTGCCCGCGGCATCGACCGTGTAACCGGCCCCGCCGGCTGCGACCAGCACGGGAATGCCGAAGGCGGCGGCCATGGCCTGGGATTTTTCCGATCCGGCCGGGAAGATCGTGAACGGCTCCAGACCCTCGTCCAGATCGCCGCCATGCATATCGATATAGGCGTCGACCTGCGGATAGACCTTCGTCACCAGCCAGTTCGCAAGCCGCTCGCTGGTCGAACCCTCCGGATTGCCGGGGAACATGCGGTTCAGGTTCTTGCCGTCCTGCGGCATGATGTAGATGTTGCGCTTGTGGAATGCCCGGACGTTGAGGATCGGCAGGATCACCAGCGTTCCTTTGATCTCCTCCGGCTTGGTCTGCATTGTCCGCACCGCCGCCTCGATCGAGCAGAATTCCGACCCATGGACGCCGGCCGTGATCAAAAGCGTTGGGCCAGGTTGCCCGCTCTCGATGATCGCGAAAGGGATCGCCGTTTCATCAATCGGAGTAACATGGCCGAACTCGACGCGGGCTTTACCGGTGTGAAGAGCAGGCAAATTTTCCATGGCGCAACATCCTCTCAAAATAGCGGTGGGATTTATATCTGACATCGCGGAGACCGCGCCGAAAACGTGCGAGAGATTGCGTCAGGATAAACACCCTGTTGCTGTTACGACAAGGCCGAACCTCATGCCGCCGGAAAATCGCTGCTTTCGGCCAGCTGCCTATAGGCTTCGACTGCGTAGAGCACGGTCCGCATCTGTGCCTCGTGGCAATCGATGAAGGTCTGGTCGTAGACCGTCTCGTCGGTCGCCTCGGTTATGATCGTCAGCGGCGCCTGATAGAGCGAGCTGACCTGCTTCAGCACGGGGATGCCGTAGCGGACCTCGAACGGAGCGTTCGGCATGTGTTGCCGGACACAATCGATCTGCTTGGCGTTGAAGGCGACAAGGGTTTTGTCCTCCGCAAGTCGTCGCGCCACCTCGCCAAGCAAGGTCTCGCCGATCGTCTCCCAGCCGGGATGGGTGCAGATGATGAGGAAGAAACCCTTCGGGATGGTCCAGAGCTCGAAACCGCGTGGCAGGTAGCCGGACATCGGCCGTGTCCATTCATGCGAAGGATAGCCGTGCAGGTTAAGATGAAGCTTGGCGGAAGACAGTGCCAGGGCCGTTGTTCTTGCGTCACGCTCATAGGCAGGGGCCGGGACGGTGAAAGAGAGATCGTCCCCAAAGGCCGTATAGCGGGCCGCGTGATGCATGTGGAACGGGTTTTCGACGATCAGTCTCTGGTGCAGCTCATAGCCGTCGACGTTCTCGACGGGAATGATGGCGAAATGTGAATTGGGATCGGCGGCAAGGGCTTGTGCGGCCCTCAGCGCGCCGACCGGACCGCTGGTCTCGTTTGCATGTTGGCCGGAGGAGATGAGGACGGCAGGGCCGGGGCCCTTGTGATAACGCCCGAGTACATCGCGACCCTCGCGTGAAACGGCCTTGATCGGCTCTCCCTCGATCTTGGATAACTCGTTTCGAATCTGACCGATCTTTAGCGGCCGGCCGGCGGTTTCCATGGCGATGTCGGGGCCTGTGGTCTCCTCATGCTCGCCGAAATCCTCGATCGTCATCACGATCCGCGGATCGACCTTTGCAGCACGAATATCCGGTACGACCTGGCCGGGTCTTGCTCCGCCACGACCGGCCATGGCGCCCATTTCCGCATTCAGGCATTCGCGCAGGGTGAAAAACAGGTCCTCGTGCATGGCTTCGCGCAGGCTGATGCTTTCACTGCAGAAATCGAGATCGCGATCGTTGGCCGGCAGCTCGACTGTGATCCGCAGCCGGTCGAAATACGGCTGCTGCCGCTCCCAATGATGCTGCTTGACGGCATCGACGGCGGCGAGGAACAGGGTTTCAAAATCAGTCTTCAGGCGCTGCCCGGCATCGGCGACACCGACTGCCCGCCGCCAGCCGCAGCAACGGAGCACCGGCGTGCCGACATGATCGTCCTCGACGACGTTCGGCGCGAAGACGGCATGCGTGTTCGTTTCACCGGCTTTCGTTGTGAGCGTCACGTCATAGACGAGATCGAGCTCATTGGCGTGAAAGGATATCTCGGCATCGCCGACGAGGGCGCCCAGCGGATAGGCCTCGATCAGGAAACGATGGGAATCGGCGGCCGCATGAACGGGGTAGCCGACCTCGATCCGGGCAAGGGAGGAAACATCGACCTCTTCCAGGAAGAAATAGACCAACGGCTTGTAAGCGCTGCGGATGCGCGCCTTGATGCCGGCCGCAGCGAGCTTTTCTTCCGCGGCCTTGCGTGAGGGGCTGTCGTCGAACAGCCAGGCCTCGACCGGTTGGCTCGGGGGGCTGGAAAGCAGCAGGGAGACCAGCGCGTCGAGCGTGCGCGGAACATCGAGATTGAGAATAGTGGTCATTTTTCCCTCGTCGGATCGAGATAGTCGCGGAGCCAGTCGCCGAGCAGATTGAGCCCGAGGACGGTGAACATGATGGCGAAGCCCGGAAAGACGCTGACCCACCAGGCCGACTGCACATAGGTGCGACCATCGGCCAGCATGCCGCCCCAGCTCGGTATCGTCGCATCGACGCCGAGGCCGACGAAGGTCAGGCTGCTTTCGAGCAGGATGTTGTTGGCGACGTTGAGCGTCATCAGCACGATCACCGGGCCGATGATATTCGGCAGAATATGCATGAAGATGATCCGGCCCTTGCCGACGCCGATGGCCCGTGCCGACTGGATGAATTCCCGATCGCGCAGGGACAGCACCTGGCCGCGCACAAGGCGGGCATATTGCACCCATTGCGCGATGATCATCAGCGATATCAGGACGGAAAGACCCGGGCCGACGATGGCGATGAAGGTCAGCGCCATCAGCATGAACGGCATGGCAAGCTGAACGTCGGCGATGCGCATCAGGATCATGTCGGCAACACCGCGGAAGTAGCCGGCGATCAATCCTGCCGTCGTGCCGACGATCGTGGCGCCGCCGACCGACAATATGCCGACGATCAGCGATATCTTGCCGCCGGCGGCGATACGGGCCAGCACATCGCGGCCGAGCGGATCGGTGCCGAGAATATGTTTCAAGCTGACGAAGGGCGGGAGCAAGCGGGCCCGTAGATCCATCATATCTGCGCTGCCACGGAAGATCACGTCGGAGAAGACGACGAGCAGGACCATGCCGGCGGTGAAAATGATACCGAGGATCAGTTCCAGCGGCGTATGGCGAAAGAAGGAGATGCGTGTTGCGGAAGAGACGGCCATGGGCATCACTTCCTTCCGATGCGGGGATCGATGATGCCGTAGGCGAGATCGATCGCAAGGTTGGTGAGCACGATCATCAGCGCCAGCACGGTGATCGTCCCCTGCAGCACCGGATAGTCGCGCGCCGAAATCGCGTCGAAGGCGAGGCTGCCCATGCCCGGCCAGTTGAACACGCGTTCGACAATGACGACGCCCCCGAGCAAGTCGCCGAACTGCAGGCCGACGAAGGTCAAAAGCGGGATCAGGCAATTGCGAAGCGCATGCTTATAGAGCACGACGCGTTCCTTCAGCCCCTTTGCTCGCGAGACGAGGATGTATTGCGTCGACAGCGTTTCCAGCATCGCAGTGCGCACGATGCGGACATTGACGGCGGAAAGGATGAGCGCCAGCGTCAGGCAGGGCAGGACAAGACCCTGATAGACGAGGAAGCCGCTCGACGGCAGCCACTCGAACTTGATCGAGAAAATCAGCACCAGCATGATCGCCAGCCAGAAATTCGGGAAGGAGAGCCCGATAAGTGAGAAGATGCGGATAATCTGATCCGACCAGGAGCCGGCCTTGACGGCAGCATGGATGCCTAGCGGGATCGAAATCAGGAAAGAAATGATCAGCGAGAGGAAAGAGAGCAGCAGGGTGGCGGGCAAGGCTTGCGCAATCAACGTCCAGACCGGCGTGCCGCCGAAGAAACTCTTGCCGAAATCGCCCCTGATGACGCCCCCGATGAAATTCAGATATTGCATATGGAAGGGCTGATCGAGACCCAGACCAGCGCGGATGCGCTGCAGATCCGCTTCGCTGATGGCGCCGCCACCACTCACAAGCATGGCCGTAGGATCGCCGGACAGGCGGATCGCATAGGAGACGAGCAGCGTGACGACGATCACGACGAACAGCGCCTGAAACAGACGTTTTAAGATATAGACTGGCATGATTTGCCCCTGCTGAAACGATGACTGCTCGCCTGTCAGCGGGCAGTCATGCCGGGTTCCGATCTATTCAACAGTGGTATCGAGGAAGCGGAAGCGGACATCCGGCGTCGGCGCCAGATTGTGAACACGCTTGTTGATGGCATAGAGCGTGTTGCTGTTATAGAGCGGGATCTCATAAGCCTGATCGGCGGCGTAGTCGGCGATCTGGTTCAGAATCTTCTTGCGCTCATCGACATTGTAGGTTGCGCGTTGCGCTTCCAGCATCTGATCGAGCTTGGCATCCTTGATGTAGGGATTCCAGAACTGGCCGCTGTGATACAGCAGATAGGCCGTGTTGTCGAAGTCGAAGGTCCAGCCACCCCACTGATATTGATAGAGCGGACCGGTTTTGCCGTGCGGTACCAGATCGGTGTAATAGACGTTGGATTCATAGGACTTCAGCGAGACATTGATGCCGACAGCTTGCAGATAGGCGGCAACCGTCTGGGCGACTTCGCGGAAGGTGGCATTCGTGCCGATGAAGGACAGTTCGACGTTGGTGCCGGGCTTGACGCCGGCCTTGTCGAGCGCGGCTTTGGCAGCCGCAGGGTCGAAAGGCAGCGGCTTCAAGTTCGGATCATAGCCGAAGGACAACGAGCTCTGCAGGCTGGCGATCGGTTTGGCGTTGCCCTGCATGATCTGTTCAATGATTGCATCCCGATCGATCGCCTCGATCATGGCCTTGCGAACGGACGGGTCCTTGGTGATGCCGTCGGCGCTGTTGAAGCGCAGCATAACCACGTCGGGGCCGGTGATGCTTTCCACTTCCAGCTTGGGGTCGCCTTTGATCGTATCGATCAGGCTGATTGGTACCAGTGTGGCAATGTCGATGCCGCCCGATTGCAGCTCGGACACCTGGGTTGCCGCTTCCGGAATGAAGCGGTAAACGAGGCCGCTCAGCTTCGGCGCGCCGCCCCAATAATCGGGGTTGGCCTCCAGTGTCAGACTGACCTTCGGCTTATAGTCGACGAACTTGAAGGCGCCCGTGCCGACCGGATGAAGATTGAAATAGGCGTCGCCCTTTTCCTGAATATATTTCGGCGGCACGATCATCGCGCCATAACCGGCGAGCTTGGTGATCAGCACCGGATCCGGCGTCTTCAGGATGAAATCGACGGTATAGTCATCGACGACGTTGACCGAGCCGATCGAGGTGTAGTTCGCCTGTTGCGGTCCTTTGGCGCCATCAGGACCAAGGAGCCGGTCGAAGGTGAACTTGACCGCGGCAGCGTTGAAATCTTCGCCGTCGTGGAATTTTACGCCCTTGCGGAGAGTGAAACGAATGCGTTTGTTGTCGTCCAGGAATTGCCAGCTGGTGGCAAGGCCGGGATAGAGTTTCAAATCCGGGCCGCGCAGAACAAGGCCATCATAGAGGTTGCTGCCGATACGACCCCAGGTGAGGGTGAACGTATCGATCGGGTCCCAGCTGCCGTCATCTGTTTCAAGCGCGACGGTCAAGGTGCCGGCGGCATGGGCCGGCGTCGTCGTTGCGATCGGCAGAAGCGAAAGAGCGGCGGCAAAAAGAAGATTGCGATATCCTGTCAATTTCATTGTCTTATTCCCCTTGATATTTTTGTGGCAATGCAATTCGGGTAGGCGGTCTGTCCTTATGGGAGGGCTGCGGACAGCTTCTGCGGCTCGGCCGCAACGAAGTGGGAGGGCGAGAAGCGGCGATATTCGACAAGCGCCGGCTCGTCGCCGATTTTCCGGACAGGGCTCGGAATGGCGCCGGTCAAAAGTGAGGTGTCGATGCCGCGATCAGGATCCGGGATCGGGATCGCCGAGAGCAATTTCCGCGTATAGGGATGCTGCGGATTTTCGAAGATCTCCTGCCGCGTGCCGATCTCAACGATTTGGCCGAGATACATCACCGCGACGCGGTGGCTGATCTTTTCGACCACAGCCATGTCATGAGTGATGAACAGGTAGGAGAGGCCGCGCTCCTTCTGCAATTCCAGCAGCAGGTCCAGGATCTGCGCCTGTATCGAGACATCGAGCGCCGAGACCGACTCATCGGCGATGATCAGTTCGGGATCGCTCGCAAGCGCGCGGGCAATGCAGACGCGTTGGCGCTGGCCACCGGAAAGCTCATGCGGAAATCGTGTCCGATAGTCGCGCGGTAGGCCCACGCGGTCGAGCAGATCATTGGTGCGTGCGTCGATCGCCGTCCTGGTTGGCAACAGCTTATGAACGACCATCGGCTCGGCAATGCTGGCACCGACCCGCTGACGCGGATCGAGTGCGGCATAGGGATCCTGAAAGATGTATTGGATCTTCTGCAGCAGCGAGTGTTTCTCGCGGTCGTTCATTTCGGCGATGTCACGTCCGCGAAAACGTATCTTGCCGCCAGTCGGCTGCATGATCTGCTGCAGCATGCGGCCGGTCGTCGATTTGCCGCTGCCGGATTCGCCGACCAGTGCCAGCGTCTCGCCAGCCGACATCTCGAAGGAGATGCCTTCGACGGCGTGCACCCGATGCGTCGTGCGCCCAAATATGTTCTTCTTCGCCTGGAACCGGGCGGTCAGTCCGTCGACCTGGAGAAGCGGCGGCTTGGCGCCCGAGCGCTCTGCCTCCAGTTTCTCGCTATTGGGCGCGGGCTTTCCGGACATGCTGCCGAGCCGCGGTACGGCGGCAAGCAAGGCCTGCGTGTAGATGTGCCGAGGATGGGAAAACAGGGCACGCACCGGTGCATCCTCGAGCTTTTCGCCATAGCGCATGACGATGACGTCATCTGCCATCTCGGCGACCACGCCCATGTCGTGGGTGATGAAGATCACTGCCATGCCGAGCTCGCGCTGCAATTCCCTGATGGTGTTGAGGATCTGTGCCTGAATGGTGACGTCCAGTGCCGTCGTCGGCTCATCGGCAATCAGAAGCTGGGGCCGGCAGGAGAGTGCCATGGCGATCATGACGCGCTGGCGCATGCCGCCGGACAGTTGATGCGGATATCGCTTCATCATCGCGTCGGCGTCGGGGATGCGGACTTTTTCCAGCATATCGCGCGAGATGCGATTGGCCTCGGCCCGGGATGTCCTTTGATGCAGCAACACGGCCTCGGTGATCTGGTCGCCGATCGAAAAGACCGGATCGAGCGAGGTCATCGGCTCCTGGAAGATCATGGCAATCTCGCCGCCGCGGATTTGCCGGATGCGTTCGGGGCTTGCCTTGAGAAGATCGAGCGGGCCGGCGCGGCTTCGGAAAATCGCCTCGCCGCCGCTGATGCGGCCGCCGGAATAGTCGGTGAGGCGCATGATGGCCCTCGACGTCACCGATTTGCCTGAGCCGGATTCGCCGACGATGGCGAGCGTCTTGCCGGCGTGGACATCGAAGCTGAGCGACTTCACAGCCTGAAAGGCATCGAACCTTTGGGGAAAGTCTACCGATAGCGAGCGAACCGAAAGAAGGGGGGCAGAAGGGTCAGTTCGGGTATCGGTCGGTAGGCTCATAGGGTTGCCGCTGACCTCGCTGCCTGCTCGTAATAGCCCGACAGCGCCCTCAAATGCGAGGCTATGTCGGAAAGATCGTCCTGAGACAGGCCGGAAACCTTGGTGGCCTCGACCAGCAGCCGCTCGCGGATTTCGGAATAGCGCGTCAGCGCCTCCAGGCCCTTGTCGGTCACCTGGATCATCTTTTCCTTACCGGTCTTGCCGGTCTTGACGAGGCCGGCAGCCTCCAATTTCTTCACGGCGTAGTTGGCGACATGGGTGTCTTCGATGTCGAGCACGAGGCAAAGATCGGACAACGTCTTCGGCCGCCCACGGTGCCGCACCGAATGAATGATCAAGATCTCGACCGGCGAGAGACTAGGCACGCCGGCGGCCGCCATGCAGCGAACCATCCAGCGGTTAAATGCATGTGAAAAAAGGATCAATCCATACTCAAGTTCGGAGAGGGCTGGAGAACTGCCCCCCGCCAAATGGGCGGACGACACGATCAGTTCTCGGGGAGATTTCCGTTCCTTCGTCTTATCCAAAGAGCTCTCACATTTTCGGATTGAAGTACGTCAAGCAGACTATCCGACGAAGACAATTTGTCAACAAATTATCGCTAAGATTGAACTATACTCGACCGGCCTTTTTCCGGATCACACGACCGCACCCAAGCCGGCCAAGGAGGCAACTTCTACGCCTCCGGCTTGCCGTATCCACCGCCGGTCGGTGTGACGACGGTGAAGGCCTCGCCGGCGTCCAAAACGGTATGGGCGGCGCCGATCAGCTCCTCGATGGTACCGTCGTTGCGCCGGACATAGTTGCGGCCGGTCTGGCCCGGTTCACCACCCTTGGCGCCAAACGGAGCGACGCGGCGATGGCCGGAGAGTATGGCGAATTCCAGCTTCTCGCGGGTGCGAATGGTGCGTTGCGTACCGTTGCCGGAGCTCCACCTGCCGCGTCCGCCGGAATTCGGGCGGATATGGAAATCCTCCAGCACCACGGGAAAGCGTGTTTCGAGAATTTCCGGGTCGGTCAGGCGCGAATTGGTCATATGCGTGTGCACCGCATCTGCGCCGTTGAACCCCGGACCGGCCGGCGCGCCGGAGCAGATCGTCTCGTAATATTGATAGGCGTCGTTGCCGAAGGTGAGGTTGTTCATCGTCCCTTGGGCGGCGGCAAGTGTGCCGACCGCACCGAACAGGCAGTTGGTGACGGCCTGGCTGACCTCGACATTGCCCGCGACGACGGCCGCCGGATATTTCGGCGTCAGCATCGTACCATCCGGAATGATGATCCGGACCGGCCTGAGGCAACCGGCGTTCATCGGGATATCGGCTTCGACCAGCACGCGGAAAACGTAAAGCACGGCGGCGCGGGTTACCGGCCGCGGCGCATTGAAATTATCAGCGCGCTGCTCCGAGGTGCCGGTGAAATCCACCGTCGCCTCACGCTTGTCCCTGTCGATCGAAATCCTGACGACGATCTTGCAGCCCTGATCCATCTCATAACTGAACTCGCCGTCCGGCAGGCGATCGAGGACGCGGCGCACGCTTTCGGCTGCATTGTCCTGGACGTGGCCCATATAAGCGTCGACAACCGCTTCGCCGAAGTGGACGATCATCTTCTTCAGCTCGGCGACACCCTTCTCATTGGCGGCGACCTGGGCCTTCAGGTCGTTGACGTTCTGCGCCAGAGTGCGCACCGGATAGCGGGCGCCGGTCAATAGCTTCGCAAGCTCGCCTTCGCAGAAATGGCCTCGGTCGAGCAGCTTGAAATTGTCAATATAGACGCCTTCCTCTTCGATATGGGTGGCCAGTGGCGACATGGAGCCGGGCGAGATGCCGCCGATATCGGCGTGATGGCCGCGGCTGGCGACCCAGAAACGAATCTTCTTGCCGGCATCGTCGAAGACGGGCGTGCAGACAGTCAGGTCTGGCAGGTGGGTGCCGCCATTATAGGGCGCGTTGATCAGGAAGACATCGCCTGGGTGAATGACCGGATTTTCGCGGATGGCAGTTGCGACCGAGGCGTCCATGGAGCCGAGATGCACCGGCATATGCGGCGCGTTGGCGACAAGATTACCCTCGGCATCGAAGACTGCACAGGAAAAATCCAGCCGCTCCTTGATATTGACGGAATAGGCGGTGTTCTGCAGCGTCACGCCCATCTGTTCGGCGATGGACATGAAGAGATTGTTGAAGATCTCCAGCATCACCGGATCGGCTTTGGTGCCGATGGCGGTGCGCTCCGGCAATGCCTTGATGCGGGTCAGAATGATGTGATCCTTCGCCGTCAGCTTCGCCTGCCAGCCGTCCTCAATGACGATGGTCTGATTCGGCTCGATGATGATCGCCGGTCCGGTCACTGTCTGGCCAGGCAGGATCGCCTCGCGCAGCACGACGGCCGCGTCATGGCTTTCTCCTTGCGAATGGAAGGCAGTGCGGCTGGTCGCATCGGCTTCGCCTTTGCCTGTTTCTTTCCGCTCGATATCGATCTCGGCCGCCGCGCCTCCGATCGTCTCGATTTCGACCGCCTCGACCACCAGCGGCTTATCCCCGGCGACGAAGCCGAAGCGGCGCTTGTGCAGCAGTTCGAATTCGCTGCGCAACCGCGCAGGATCGTCGATCTCGGGGAAGGTGACCTCAACGGCCAGCATCGTGTCCGTCCCGGCATAGCGGATGTGAGCGCGCTGGACGGTGCGGATATCGTCCGCTGCCACTCCCTGCGTTTGCAGTTCCGGTACGCATTCGCGCTGCAATTCCCGCCCCAATGCGGCAATGGCCGTGGGCGCGGCATTGTCGAGCGGTACGCCAAGCGCCTTCTGTCGCGTCGCCCTGATGTCGGCAAGACCCATGCCATAGGCCGAGAGCAGGCCCGACATTGGATGCAGCAGAATACTTTTCATGCCGAGCGAGTCTGCGACAAGGCAGGCATGCTGTCCGCCCGCGCCGCCAAAGCAGTTGAGCGCGTAGCGCGTCACGTCATAGCCGCGCTGCACCGAAATCTTCTTGATCGCCTCGACCATGTTGGCAACGGCGATGCGAATGAAGCCGTCAGCCACTTCTTCCGGGCCGCGGCCATCGCCGATCTGAATCGCCAACTCGGCGAACTTGCCGCGCACGGTTTCGACATCCAGCCGCTGGTCCTGGTTCGGCCCGAAAATCGCCGGGAAGAATTCCGGTAGCAATTTGCCGGTCATGACATTGGCATCGGTCACGGCCAGCGGTCCGCCATTGCGATAGCAGGCAGGGCCGGGAAAGGCGCCGGCAGAATCCGGGCCTACACGGAAACGGTCGCCGTCGAAATGCAGGATCGAGCCGCCGCCGGCAGCTACCGTGTGGATCAGCATCATCGGCGCACGGACGCGGACACCGGCGACCTCCGTCTCGAAAGCGCGCTCATACTCGCCGTCGAAATGCGCCACATCCGTCGACGTGCCGCCCATATCGAAGCCGATGACATTGGCGAACCCAGCCTGCTCGCCTGTCTTGGCGAGACCGACTACGCCGCCTGCAGGGCCAGAGAGGATGGCGTCCTTACCCTGGAACATGTCGGCGGCGGTCAGCCCACCGGACGACATCATGAACATGACGCGCGCACCGGTGCGAGCAATATCAAGCTCTTTCGAGACTTGGTTGATGTAGCGGCCGAGCACTGGCGAGAGATAGGCATCGACCACCGTCGTGTCGCCGCGGCCGACCAGCTTGATCAGCGGCGAGACTTCGTGGCTGACCGAGACCTGCTCGAAACCGAGGCGTCGTGCGATCTTGGCGACGGTTGCTTCATGCGCCGGAAATTTATAAGCATGCATGAAGACGATCGCGACAGCGCGATAGCCTTTGCCGCGCAGATCCCGCAATGCTGCTTCCGCCGTCTGCTCGTCCAGGGCAAGCTCTACCGTGCCGTCGGCAAGCACGCGCTCCTCGATCTCCACCACGTCGTCATAAAGCGCTTCGGGCTTGATGATTTCGGTGGCGAAGATCTTCTTGCGCTCTTGATAGCCAATGCGCAGCGCATCGCGGAACCCCTTGGTCGTCACGAGCGCCAAACGTTCGCCCTTGCGCTCCAGGAGCGCGTTGGTGGCGACCGTGGTGCCCATCCGCACCTCGCCGATCAGGCCGGCCGGGATCGGTTCGCCACTTGTCAGGCCGAGATGCAGACGGATGCCATAGACGGCGGCGTCGCGATAGGCGTCGGGATTTTCCGATAGGACCTTGCGGGCATGCAATTCGCCTGCGGGGTCGCGTCCGACGATGTCGGTGAAAGTGCCACCACGATCGATCCAGAAATCCCAATGCCCCGCTGCGCTGCCTGACAAGACCGCCTCCACCAAACTGCTCAAATAATCACTAAGAAAATATCGATAAATCGTCGACGTTTTGTCGTCAACGGCGAATCCCCATCACGACAGACTTAACTGGGCGTACAGGATAGGCCACAAAAGCGGGCTTACGACAATGTTGGCGGATCGTTTAGTGCAGGCCGCCGACGCCGAGCAAGCGCTCGACGGCGTCATGGTCCTGAGAGAGGGCGCTCGGCGTCCCCCGCCAGGCCAGCCGTCCGCGCTCGAGGATGATCACCCGATCGGCGAAATCCAGTGCGCTCTGAATACGTTGCTCGACCAGCAGGATGGTCATGTCGCCGGTTTTGGCGAGATTGGCGAACGCGGCCATCAGTTCTTCGCAGATCACCGGTGCTAGGCCCTCAAGCGGTTCGTCGAGGAGAAGCACGGAAGGACGGCCAAGGATGGTGCGTGCCGTCGATAACATCTGCTGTTCGCCGCCGGAAAGCTGGTTGCCGAGATTTCTGCGGCGTTCCTTGAGACGCGGGAACATGTCGTAGGCTTCCTGCAAGGCGCTCTTCGGTCGTCCCTTCAGCCCGACGGAGAGATTTTCCTCGACCGTCAGCGTCGGGAACACATCGCGCGTCTGGGGCACGTAGCCGAGACCCTGATGCGCGCGCTTGGCGCTCGGCAGGCTGGTCACGTCGGTGCTGCCAAGGCTGATACGACCGTCATAGCGGCGCGTCTGGCCGGCGAGCGTCGCAAGCAGCGTCGTCTTGCCCATGCCGTTGCGGCCGAGTACGGCAAGCCGCGCGCCGGCGGGAACGGAAAAGGAGACACCTTCCAGCACCCGCGTCGGCCCATAACCGGCGCACAGATTTTCCACCTCAAGCGGCGTGGCCGGCATTGGCGTAGCTCCCCAGATAGGCCTCGCGCACGCGCGCATTCTTGGTGACGTCGGCGGGCGAGCCGTCAAAAATGACAGTGCCGGCCGCCAATACGACGACGCGCTTGGCGAAGCGGAAGACCAGATCCATGTCATGCTCGATCATCAGCACGGCAAGATCAGCTGGCAGATCGGCCAGCGCCTGCTCGATGCGGGCGGTATCGCTCTGCGGCACGCCGGCGGCGGGCTCATCGAGCAGCAGCACTTTCGGCTTCAACGCCATGGCTACGGCAATCTCCAACAGCCGCTGCTGGCCATACGCAATCTCCCTGACCTTGCGGTGCATGAGATCGCCGAGACCTAGTGTGCCGAGCAGCTCGCCGGCCTCGACCATGACATCGCGCATGGCCAGGAAATTGCCGAACATGCGACCGGAGCGGCCGGAACGCTGCAGCACGGCCAGGCCGACATGCTCGGCGGGCGTCATATCCTGAAAGAGCCGCGTCACCTGGAACGAGCGCACCAGCCCACGCCGGACACGACCAATAGCGTCGACCTTGGTCACAGTCTCGCCGCCAAGACGGACGGCACCGGAATCCGGTCGCAGATTGCCGGTGACGAGATTGACGAAAGTGGTCTTGCCGGCGCCGTTCGGCCCGATCAATGCCACGCGATCGCCCGGCGCCATCGACAGGCTCACGTCGTTGGTCACGGTCAGCCCGCCGAAAGCCTTCCTCAGATGATCAACTTCGAAGATCGCGCTCATGAACGGGCCTCCCCGCTGCGAGCCAGATAGGCTGCGGCCGTGCCGTAGATGCCCTTCGGCGCGAACAAGACGACAAGGATCAGCAGCGCACCGACAATAGTCAGCCAATGGAAGGGATTGGCGGCCGAGACATAGTCTTCGAACAACATGAAGATCACGGTGCCGGCGAGTGCTCCGAACAATGAGCCCGTGCCCCCGAGCACGAGCATGACCAGCGCCTCGGCCGACTGTGTGAAGGAGAGGCTGTCGAGGCCGACCACCTGGGTCGAGATTGCGTTCAGCGCACCGCCGACGCCGGCGACGGCTCCGGAGATGACATACATCTTGATCAGCGCTGC
The DNA here is from genome assembly GCF_030272705.1 of Rhizobium mayense. GTDB lineage: Bacteria > Pseudomonadota > Alphaproteobacteria > Rhizobiales > Rhizobiaceae > Rhizobium > Rhizobium mayense. The sequence continues at coordinate 114,976 of NZ_JARFYM010000018.1, forward strand.
CTTCGGTGAAGCGCCCATGGCACGGATGCGCAAGGAATCTTCCTTGATACCGCGGCAGAGCATGCCGAAGGGCGAGCGCACAAGAAAACGAAGCAGGATCAATATGATCAGTAGAAGCGCTACGGCATAGATATAAGCCGTATGCCCATAAAGATCGAATTCGAACAGGCCGAGCAACGGGTCGGCGGAGATGCCGGAAAGTCCGTCGCTGCCGCCGGTCCAATCCGAGGCTTTGTTCGCGAATTCGTGGAAAAGGTAGATCAGCGAGATCGACAGCACGAGCTGCGGCAGGCCCTGTGCTCTGAGGATGACAATGCCGCAGATCAACCCGGCGATCGCTCCGCCAAGGATGCCGGCCACCGTCATGACCAGGGGATCGTTGATGCCATAATGCGCCGATACGATACCCGCGGCATAGGCGCCAGCCCCGAAGAGGGCCGCATGACCGAGCGTCGCGACGCCGCAATAGCCGGTCACTAGATCGAGCGACAAGACCAGCAGAGCGATGGCGATCAACCGTGTCAGCAGCGCGAGATTGTCAGGAAACAGCAGATAGCCGACCGCTGCCAACACGAGGATAACGGCTATGGCAGCCGCGTCGCGACCGAGTGCCCGGCGTTTGCTGGCGGCAGCGATGGCCGCACTGTCCATGGTTATCGCCATATCACTTGGCCCTTCCTGCAAGGCCGCGCGGGAAGATGCAGACGATCGCGATCACGGCAAGATAGAAGAAGAATTCGCCATATTCCGGCATCAGATAGCGGCCTGTCGTATCGATGCAGCCAAGGACGAGGCAGGCAAGCAGCGCTCCGGAAATGGAGCCCGCGCCGCCGACCGACACGACGACAAGGAAGGTGACCATATAACGCAACGCATAATAGGGTTCGACCGGCAGGAGTTCGGCACCGACAACGCCGCCGAAAGCGGCAAGCCCTACGGCGACGGCGAAACTGACGGCATAAACGATCTCCGTGCGCACACCGAGGGCTGCCGCCATCGAGGCATTGTCCACCGAAGCGCGGAGTTTCACGCCGAACGAGGTCTTCTCGATCGTGTACCACAGCGCCAAGGCGGCGATGAGCCCGCAGACGATCGCGAAAAGACGATGCGTGCCGATGGTCCGGAAGCCGAGATTGACAGAACCCTGCAGCTCGATCGGAAGGGGAATGGTCTTCAAGGTCGGACCGAAGACGTAATTGGCGATACCGATGATGCAGAAGGTAATGCCGATCGTCATCAGCACCTGCGTCAATTCCGGCGCCCCATAGATGCGGCGGTAAAGCAGCCGCTCGATCGGGATGGAGATGATCACCGTGCCCACGACGGCGAGCAGCACCGCAGCCGCATAGCCCATGCCAAGATTATGGGCTGCATAGGAGGCGATATAGCCGCCGATCATGGCGAAGGCGCCATGCGCCAGGTTGACGACGCGCATCAGCCCCATGGTGATGGACAGGCCGATGGAAATCACGAACAGCACCATGCCGTAGGCGAGGGCATCCACTGCTATGCTAAGCACGGTTTGCATGATGCTGGTCCGATTACCTCTTCCGGTCCTACCTTAATCCTCCTCCGCCAGAGCGGACGCAAGCCGCCCGCTCTATAAGAATGTGGGAGGATGGGCGAAGGCCGACCTTACTTCGCAGCGGCGAGACCGGGATCGCCCTGTTTTTCGAAGGTCTGGATTTCCTTGTTGATGTATGTGCCGTCGGCGGCCTTGGCGACTTCGCGCAGATAGATGTTCTGCGTGATATGCCGGCTGTCCGGATCGATGGTGACCGGGCCGCGCGGGCTGACCCAGGAGAGGCCCTTCACTGCATCGACGGCTTTCTGCGCATCCTGCTTGCCGCCGGTCGCCTCGATCATCTTGTAGATGACATGCATGCCGTCGAAGGCGCCAACGGCCGGGAAGGTGAGCTCGGCCGGGTTGCCAATTGCCTTGTCGGCAGCGGCGACGAAGGCCTTGTTTTCCGGAGAGTCGTGCGAGATCGAATAATGGAAGGTCGTTTGCATGCCGAGCGCCGCGTCGCCGAGCGCCGGCAGGTCGGATTCCTGCGTCAGGTCGCCGGGCGAAAACAGCTTGATGCCGGCGGTCTTCAGGCCGTTTTCATTGTAGGCCTTGACGAAACCGAGAGTGGTCGGACCGGAAGGCAGGAAAGCAAAGACCCCCTGCGCGCCGGAATCCTTGATGCGCTGCATGATCGGGCTGAAATCATTGGTCGACAACGGCATGCGGATGGCCTCGACGACCTGCCCGCCAGCCTTCTCGAAGCCCGCCTTGAAAGCATTCTCGGCGTCGATGCCGGGGCCGTAATCGCTGACGACCGAGATGATTTTGTTGACGCCGCTGTCGTGCGCGACCTTGGCGATCGGCGTCGAAGTCTGCCAGGTCGTGAACGAGGTGCGCACCACCAGAGGACTCTTGGTGACAATTGCCGATGTGGCGGCGTTCATGATCACCATCGGCACATTGGCCTGCTTGAGGATCGGCGTCACGGCCATGGCGTCCGGCGTGAAATAGAAGCCGGCGAGATACTGCACATGATCCTTGACGACCAGTTCCTGTGCCGAGGATTTCGATCGCGCCGGGTCGGCCTGCGGCACGTCGCGGTAGATCACCTCGATCTCGTTGTCTCCGACCTTGTTGCCATGCATCGCCATATAGGCATCGATACCGGCCTTGAAATTCTTGCCCTGCAGGGCGAATGGGCCGGAAAACGGACCAATGACGCCGACTTTGATCGTGTCGGCATAGGCCGCGCTACCCATGGCGATGGCCGCGATTGCGGCCAAAACGAACCGTCTCATATTTTCTCCTCCCACAGCCAGCCTGCTTCCGGGCCAGCTTGCTTTGATAGACTTCCGCGACTGCCAATCTGGCATGTGAAATGGTAATGTAAAATGAAATAAAAGCTCGTATTCATAATTATCGGGTTATGCTTTGCACCAGGATTTCAACCTAAGAAGCGGCCCCCAGCCGTTTCACGTTGCCGATCAGGTCTTGCGCCAATCGCAGCGACGCAGCCGTCGCCATCACCATAGGCGGCAATAGCAGCCACTCGAGCGTCCAGGCGGCACCCGAGCGTTCCTGCTCGTGCACCAAGGATTGATGGATGCCGGAAAGCTGAACAGCATTGAAGCGGGCAAGCGACACCAGTGCCTCGGCAGCGACGGGGTTCTGCTTGTGCGGCATGGCTGAGGAGCCGCCACCCCCGGCGAGTTCGATTTCCTCGCCGGCCTGCGCGAGAAGAGCTATATCCTGGCCGATCTTGCCCAGGCTGCCTGAAATCAGGGAGAACAGACCGGCCAAGTCGGCGATCTTGCCGCGTTGATTCTGCCATTGCGGCTCATCGGTGAGATCCAGCTCCTGTGCCAACGATGCGCGAACGGCCGCCGCTTTGGCCCCTAGTTTTTCCAATGTGCCGGCCGCGCCGCCGAACTGAACGGGAAAGGTCTCCTGCGTCAGCCGATCACGATATTTCTCCAGCGGATCGCGCCAGCTCCGCAGTCGGTCGGACACGGTGACTGGAATGGCAGGCTGCATGCGGGTGTGGCCCATCAGGCGGTTTGCACCATATTGCTTGTCAAGTTTTCCAAGCGCCGCCGTTACGCCGAAAAGACGGCTGCCGATCAGGAAGGCGACCGCCTTGAGGCGAATCATCAAGCTAGTATCGATGACATCCTGGCTGGTGGCGCCGAAATGCACGTGATGTGCAGCCGCGCCGCCAACCGCTTTGCGCAATTGCTTCACGAGATCCGGGACCACGACGCCGTCCATCGCTGTTGCAGACTTCAGGCTGGCAATGTCGGGTTGGAAAACCGCACAAACCTCAACAATTCGCTGCGCCGCCGCCTGGGGAATAAGGCTATGCCGCGCCTCGGCTTTCGCCAAGGCCGCCTCGAAAGCAAGCATGGCACGGATATCGGCATGCACCGAGAAATAAGTGGAAACCTCCTCGTCGCCGAGGAGGCCGGAGAGAAACGGATGATCGAAGGCGGAAATGCTCATGACCTATATATCGAGAAAAACCGTTTCCTTGTCGCCCTGCAAATGCACGTCGAACGTATAGACCGAGCCTTCCTGGCTGGCGATCAGGGTGGCGACGCGGTCACGATGTTCGATGCGGGCGAGCAATGGGTCCTCCGCATTGGCCTCGGCCTCGTCCGGAAAATACATGCGCGTCTGCAGCCCGATATTGATGCCGCGGGCAACAATCCAGAGCGTGATATGCGGTGCCATCCAGCGCCCGTCCTTATAGGGGACGCGACCCGGCTTCACCGTCTCGAAGCGGAACACGCCGTCCTCGGCGCTGGTCGGGCATCGGCCCCAGCCGGTGAAGTTGGGATCGGCTGTTCCGCGCAGTTCCGAAGGGCTGTTGTAAAACCCAGCGCTGTCGGCCTGCCAGATCTCGACGACAGCATCCTTCACCAACGTATCGGCGCCGTCGAAAATCCGGCCCCGGACCGTGATGCGCTCACCGATCGTTTTGTCGTTGATCATGGATGTGCCGAGATCGGTGCTATAGACGCCGCCGATGCCACAAAAATTCGGCGTCAGACCGATATGAACGTAGGGACCGGCCGTTTGCGACGGCGTTTCCTTGAGGTAGCCGAGTTCCTGCACCATCAGTTGCCCTCCAAACGGTTTTCGAACAATGTCGAGCGGCGGCCGCGCAGCACAATGTCGAATTTGTAAGCGCGCGCATCCATCGGGATGGTATTGCCCCAATCAAGTGGCGCGATGAGCTGTTCGATCGCGCTTTTGTCCGGGATCGTGCCGACGATCGGACATTTCCAGATCATCGGATCGCCCTCGAAATACATCTGCGTAATCAGTCGCTGCGCAAAACCATGACCGAAGACCGAGAAATGAATATGCGCCGGCCGCCAGTCGTTGACTCCGTTCGGCCAGGGATAGGCGCCCGGGCGGACGGTACGGAAAGCGTAGTGGCCGTCCTCGTCCGTGATGGCGCGGCCGCAACCGCCGAAATTCGGGTCGATGGCGGCGAGATAGGTTTCTTTCTTGTGACGATAGCGCCCGCCGGCATTGGCTTGCCAAAATTCAAGAAGTACACCGGGAACCGGCCGGCCCCGCTCATCGAGCACGCGGCCGTGCACGATAATGCGTTCGCCGATCGCGCTTTCTCCCGGCTTGGCGAAGTTATGGATCAGGTCGTTGTCCAGCTCGCCCAGGATCGAATGTCCGAACACCGGTCCGGTAATTTCGGAAATCGTTCCGTCGAGCGATAGAAGCGCCCGCTGCGGCGAACGCAACACCGAGGTCTTGTAACCGGGCGTGAAGGCCGGTGCGTGCCAGGCGCGATCGCGGGCGAAAAAGGCGCCGGTTTCCGGCCTGCTGTTGGTTTTGTCAGACATGTGTGCCTCGCTTCAAGCCGTCTCTTCGGCGTCCATCTGTTCGAAAACCTGTTTGGCGATCTTGATCGCGTGATTGGCGGCTGGCACGCCGGCATAGATCGCCACATGCAACAGCGCGTCGCAGACATCCTCGCGGGTCGCGCCGGTATTGCTGGTGGCGCGGACATGCATCGCCACCTCGTCATCCTGACCAAGCGCTGCCAGAAGCGCGATCGTCACGATCGAGCGCTCGCGCTTGCTGAGCGTCGGACGCGACCAGACGTGACCCCAGGCCGCCTCGGTAATCAGTTCCTGGAACGGTCGGTCGAAATCCGTCAATCCCGACTGGGTGCGGTCGACATGACTGTCGCCGAGAACGGCGCGTCGCGTCGCCATGCCCTGAAGGTAGCGCTCGGACGGGGCGAGGGGATCATTCATGGGCCTTTTTCTCCATGCAAGGCGAAATCGATGAAAGCGCGGATGACAGCCGTCAGTGCCTCGGGTTGCTCGACGCAGGGGATGTGCCCCGCGCCCTTAATGACTTCGTAACGCGCATTGGGAATGAGCTTCGCCATCGACAGCACCAGTTCCGGCGGCGTCGAGCCGTCGTGATCGCCGACGATGCAGATGGTCGGCACCGCAATCTTCTTTGCCGCCTCGGTGAAATCGGCATCACGAAGAGCGGCGCAAGTGGCGACGTAGCCTTCCACCGGCTGGCGGATCAGCATGTTGCGGTAGCCGCCAAAAGCAGTGTTCTCAGGACGGCGAAAAGCGGGCGTGAACCAAAGCTCGAGCACGCCGTCGGCAATTGCCTCGATGCCCACGGCTTCGACCTTGGCGATGCGGCTGTCCCAACTTGCCGCAGTACCGATCTTATGGGCCGTATCGGAAAGGATCAGCGCCCGCACCAAATCCGGTCGCCGCTGATAGAGCGACTGCGCAATCAGACCACCGACCGAGAGGCCGCAGATGACGGCATCTTTTACCGCTAGCAGATCGAGCAGCCCGGCAAGATCGGTGGCGTGATCCTCCATCGTATAGGGCATCTGACCGAGATCGGAGAGGCCGTGACCACGCTTGTCATAGAGCACGATGGCAAAATCGCCCGCGAGCCGCACGATCACGTCACGCCAGATACGGAAATCGGTGCCGAGCGAATTGACAAAGACAAGCACCGGCTTGTCGCCGGTCGCACCGATGATCTGGTAGTGAATCGTGACGTCGTTGATACGGGCGAACTGCATCGGAAATCTCCTCGGTGATGAGATTGTAGGTTTAATCTGGTTAGGTAAAATGATATTTATTGGCCTTTCAATAACCAATAAGTTATGAAAACCATGATCGACTCCCGCGTCAAATTCCGCCATCTCCAGACCTTTGTCGAGGTTGCCCGTCAGAAAAGCGTGATCAAGGCGGCCGAGCTCCTGCATGTCAGCCAACCCGCGGTGACCAAGACCATACGCGAACTGGAGGAGGCCCTGGGTGTCGATGTTTTCGAACGCGACGGGCGAGGCATCAAGATCACCCGCTATGGCGAAGTCTTCCTGCGCCATGCCGGAGCGGCGCTGACAGCGCTCAGACATGGCTTCGATTCCGTTTCGCAGGAGCGTTCCGGCCAAGCGCCGCCGATTCGGATCGGCGCTTTGCCGACCGTCTCGACGCGGATCATGCCGCGGGCGATGGAGCTGTTCCTGAAGGAGGAGACCTGGAGCCGCATCAAGATCGTCACCGGTGAAAATGCGGTGTTGCTGGAGCAACTCCGTGTCGGCGATCTTGATCTTGTCGTCGGCCGTCTGGCCGCTCCGGACAAGATGGCCGGCTTTTCCTTCGAGCATCTTTATTCGGAACAGGTGGTCTTCGTTGTGCGGGCAGGGCATCCGCTGCTTGCGGCGAAGCAATCGCTGTTTTCCAATCTCGGCAAATACACGGTCCTGATGCCGACGCGCGGCTCGATCATCCGGCCTTTCGTCGAGAGCTTCCTGATCGCCAACGGCGTCGCCAGCCTGCCGAACCAGATCGAGACCGTATCGGATTCCTTTGGTCGCGCCTTCGTGCGATCAAGCGATGCCATCTGGATCATCTCGACCGGCGTCGTCGCCACTGACGTTGACGACGGCTTGCTCAGCCTGCTGCCGATCGACACCAGCGAGACCAGAGGCCCTGTGGGTCTCACCATGCGCACAGATGCCATTCCCACCATGCCGCTGTCGATCCTGATGCAGACGATTCGTGAGGCGGCGAATGAAGTGGCAAAAAAGAGCTAAGTCGCCTTAATAAGGCAGGCCGACGTAGTTCTCGGCCAGAGCCGTCGAGGCGGCGCGGGAATGGGTGAGATAATCCAGCTCCGCCTCCTGAATCTTCTGGTCGAAATCGCTCGTGTCGGGGAAACGGTGCATCATCGTCGTCATCCACCAGGAAAAGCGCACGGCTTTCCAGACGCGGGCGAGCGCGTGGGTGGAATAGGCCTCAAGGCCGGCGTTGGACCGATCCTGGTAATGTTCGGCAAGACCGGAAAAGAGATAATGCACATCGCTTGCCGCAAGGTTCAGCCCCTTGGCCCCCGTCGGCGGAACGATATGCGCGGCGTCGCCGACCAGGAACAGACGGCCAAAACGCATGGGCTCAGCGACGAAGGAGCGCAGCGGCGCGATCGATTTTTCGAAGGAAGCGCCGGTGATCAAGGCTTCGGCATGATGCTCCGGCAGGCGGTGACGTAGTTCGTCCCAAAAGCGATCGTCGCTCCAATTCTCGATTTTCTCATCCAGCGGACATTGGATGTAATAGCGGCTGCGCGTCATCGACCGCATCGAACAGAGCGCAAAACCGCGTGGGTGGTTGGCGTAGACAAGTTCGTGATTGACCGGAGGAACGTCGGCAAGCAACCCAAGCCAGCCGAACGGATAGATTTTCTCGAAGCTGCGGATCGATTTTTCCGGAACAGACTTGCGGCTTGCGCCATGAAAACCATCGCATCCAGCGATAAAATCGCAATCAACGCGGTGTGTTACACCATCTTTCTCATAAGTGACGTAAGGCGCGATTCCCTCGAAGTCATGGGGTTGTACATTGGCCGCATCGAAAATCGTTGTGGCGCTGCTCTGTTCCCGATACGCCATCAGATCGCGCGTAAGCTCCGTTTGGCCGTAGACCGTGACGCGCTTGCCGCCGGTGAGGCCATAGAGATCGATGCGATGATCGCGGCCGTCGAAGGCAAGTGAAAAGCCGTCATGCGGCAGACCCTCGGCATGCAGGCGTGCACCGGATTTCGCCTTTTCCATCAGCCCCACCGTGCCTTCTTCCAGAACGCCGGCACGGACGCGACCGAGGATATGGTCTTTGCCAACACGATCGAGAATGACGTTGTCGATGCCGGCTTCCGTCAGCAATTGTCCCAAGAGCAAGCCGGACGGACCTGAACCGATGATGGCGACCTGAGTGCGCATGATGTCCTCCCGCGCGTCACTTTTTCCCAATTCTGCGCGGCGGAGAGGGCGCCAACAATGGACATTTCGCCCAAGTAATTGCACAAATCGAACATGGCGGAGGGAGAGAGCCGTGTCGACATCGGTACCCACCTACGAACTCTACGGGGAGAATACCGGTCGAAAACCGGATTTCTGGCTGCATTGCGAAACAATTCCGTCGCGCAGCAGCCTGCACCATTGGGAGATCCGGCCACATCGCCATGAGAGCTTCTTTCAGATCCTGTACATAGATGCCGGCTCCGGCGATGCGGTGTTTGACGGCGAGAGCCACGCCATCATGCCTCCAGCGGTAATCACCATCCCGCCGCACTTTAATCACGGTTTCCGTTTTTCCAGGGACATCGACGGCTTTGTCATCACCGTATTGATCTCGCATCTCAAGGCAGCACCCGGCGACCGCAGCCGGCTCGGCGAGTGGCTGGCCGCGCCCCATCTGACGCGACTGGATATGAGCAACCAGGACGCAGCCTACGTTGCCGGAACCTTGAAGCGGCTCGGCGGCGAGTTCGGCAATCGCCAGAGCGGTCGCAACGATCTGCTCGAGGCCTACCTCACCTCGGCACTGCTGCTGACGGCTCGCCTCTCCCAACAGGGAGGCGAAGGGCAAGGTGTGTCCGATGAAAGCGAGCGGCGGATGGAGACACTGTACGGCCTCATCCATCGGCATTTGCGCTCGCACAAACCCGTCGCTTTTTATGCCGAAGCGCTCGGCGTCTCGCCAACACATTTGAACCGCGTCGTGCGCGACAAGATCGGCCATGGCGCGCATGAACTGATCGCCCGCAAGCTGGTCGATGAGGCCAAGCGCGAATTGGTTTTCACCTTTGGCAGCGTGCAGGAGATCAGCTTTCGCCTCGGCTTTACCGATCCTACCTATTTCTCCCGCTTCTTCCTGAAGCAAACGGGTGAAACGCCGCGTGCCTGGCGCATCGCCGAACGCGCGAAGCTTGGGATGTAAAACTCTAACGCAGTAGCTGCCGCAACATCGACTGCGTTTCGCGCAGCAGGGGCAGATAGCGCTCCGCCATGTCCGCTGCGGTAACATAGGCCGCCGGCGCGCCGATATTGATGGCCGCTACCGTCAGCCCGCGATCGTTGGTCACGGGCACGGCAATGGAGCAGAGGCCGATTTCCAGCTCCTGATCGATCACCGCATATCCCTGCGCCCGCACTCGGCGAAACTCGGCCATCAACTCTTCCCGATCCGTCTTGGTGTGCGGCGTATTGGCCTTGAGCTCTGTGCGGGCGAGCACCGCGCGCGCCTCGCTTTCCGGCAAGGCACTCAGCAGGACCCGCCCCATGGAGGCGCAATAAGCGGGCAGGCGGCTACCCGGAGTGAGATTGATCGACATCACCCGGCGTTGTGACGCACGGGCGATGTAAACAACTTCGGTGTCGTCCAGCACCGAGGCCGAGGCGCTCTGGCCGGCGCGCTCAGAGAGCTGGTCGAGATAAGGCTGGATGATCGTCGGAAGCGCCGTTGCGGAAAGATAGGCATGGCCAAGCCGAAGGATTTTCGGTGTCAGCGTGAAGAACTTTCCGTCATAGTCCGCATAGCCAAGTTCAGCGAGTGTCAGCAGCGAGCGCCGAACCGTGGCGCGGTCGAGCCCCGTCAATTTGGAAGCCTCGGCGATTGACAGCTTTTGACGTGTTTCGCCGAAAGCTTCAATTGTTTTCAATCCTTTGGCAAAGCCGCTTACGAAATCGGTTTCACGCATTTTGATCCTGCTCTTTTGTTATGTCTCTGAGAGCCCCTTTTTAGCCACTTTTTTACGTCTGGCGTTAAAAGGTTTGTCCGTCCTGTTCCAATTGATTTGTCAATGAATTTCTGCACAAAAAATTCGGCAATTCGGCGCCGGCACTCGCGATCGGCCCTGCCGCTCCAGTCGAGCGCCATCGTCCTCAAATCAGTGGCTAGTTTCTGGATCAGTTCCGATTGGCGACCGAAACAGACCGAGACGCCAATAAGCAATTTGCCCTCGCTTTTTCGCCAATAGAGCCGTCACCAGACGACTGCCCGTTGGCTCCTGCGGAGCGGCTTACTTTTTCAATCTTGACCAGGCTGCCGATAGTCGATGAACCACAAAATTTTCCCTGCGACCCCAGTGCCGGGCATCTACGATTACAACGAATATCCCGTCGTAGAGTGGAACCATGCCGATCGCGTGAAACCGAAATGCTTCCACGTTGGGGATGGCCTTTCCGCTCTTCGCCGCGGCCGTCGATCGGTTCGCTTCATCACGGCTACGTCATCGCCATTCTCGATGAGTGTTTTCGGCCACGCTTGATCCACTGAGTTTTTAGTTAGGAAGGTGTCTCGTCATACGTGTCGTCTCTGGTTCCGGTTACGCTAGCATCAAATCGGTGATCGGTTGGCGTGGCGCCTTTACAGGGCTCACCGAGCGCGATTGGATTGGGACGGTCGTTTCGAATATTCGACGCGGTGCCCAGCGCCGGCGAGTAAGTTAACTGCGGCCGCGGCGTCTCGGCTCCGGACTAAGACGTAGTTCCCATTGAAACTGGAGACCGCGAGAATGCCGACGTCACTCTCTGACTCCGGCTCCGCGACCGAGAGGACAATGCTCGTCTCCTCGAACACGACCGGGCCGACCACCTTGAAGCAGATCCATTCGCCCTCCTTATTCACGGTTGCGGGCACGCTCCCTCAAGTAGATCACAGACAACTCGTCGTCGCCACGGCTGATGTTGACAAAGCCTGCGCCGTCACACCAAGAGGGGATCGGCGCAAGCACAGGGAGTTTGGCGATCGTGTATTCCCCAAATAGTTTCCTCAGCTCGACTGTAGCCACGCCGGTATCCTCTCGTCGCGTCGGCGATATAAACCGTGCGCCCTTTGGAGAGGCGATCCCGCATGAAGAGACCAGTCGTGCAAGCGCACAACTTTGATGAAGGCGTCAAGCGCCGGTGAGTAGCGCCGGCCCTGCACCGCAAGAAGCCGGACCTCCCGCCATACCGGATCGCCATCGATCGGAAGCGCCTTCAGGGTGGGTAGCCGCGGCATATGCTCGGGAGCCAGCACTATTCCAAACCCCGCGGCCGCCAAATGCTGCAGATGCAGATCGCGGCAACTGTGGTGATTGTGATGCGGCGGCGCGTCGGGAAAGCACAAACGGAGAAATTTCGGCGCCACGTCGCAGTAGGAGCGATCGAGAATATTGGCCTGGCGAAGCGCTTCCATTCCGATCACCGGACGGTCTGCCAGTTCATGCGATGGCGCGAGAACGGCGACATAGCGCTCTTCGAACAGCGCCCAAACGTCGATTCGTTCTGGTCTATCGTCGAGATCGCCAACCAGGGCAACATTGACCTCGCCCTCCAACAGAAGCTCGACGAGGCGACTCGGCGGCTCTTCCCGCAGCTCGACATGCAGGCCGGGGACGAATTTGCGAATCTCTGCGATCGGCTCGACGACGAGCGAAGCGGAAATCGATGGGGCGAGACCGATCGTTAATGGCGCGACTTCCTTTTTTTGAAACTCGCGCGCGCGGCGTCGA
>NZ_JARFYM010000019.1 GCF_030272705.1 Rhizobium mayense
CAAAAATATACGGAACTCATTAGTAATATTTCCAAATAAAAATAACTGAAAATCAAGTTTTTTATGGTTTTATATGTGTGGGGGATGAGAGCCATGAGGAACTTGCTTTCAGGCTTGCGCCTGCAGAAAGAGAATCCGACGTTTCTGGTGGCGCAATACAAAGCGCTGTCGTCACAGATACCTGTTCTTTATATTCTTCTGATCATCAATGCCCTGGCCGTGGCGATCACCCATATCCGCACCGCGCCGATGTGGCTGGCGCTTTATGTGCCGGTCGGCCTCAGCATATTCTGTGTTTTCCGGATCGCCTGGTGGCAGATACACGGCCAGGACTCCATAACTGCGGATCGGGCCTATAGGGTGATGAACCGAACGATCGTGTTCGGCGGCGTGCTGACCTTTGCTTTCGGCGCCTGGGCCGTCGCACTTTATCAATATGGCAATGCCTATCAGCAGGGTCAGATTGCCTATTTTCTGGTCGTGACGGGCATCTCCTGCGTCTTCTGCCTCATGCATCTGCCGGCCGCCGCATTGCTGACGACGGCGATCACCTTCTCCTTCATGGTCGTCACCTTCATGGTCTCCGGCAATTCCGTGTTCGTGGCAACGGCGACCAGCGTCATTTTCCTCACCTTTCCCTTCATTCGCGTCATCAACAGCTATTTCCGGAACTTTGCCGGTCTGGTGCGGCTGACGGAGGAACTTGTCGACAAGCAGACGGAAGCTGAACGGCTAATTCTCGTCAACAGCCGCAACGCGCTGCAGGATCAGCTCACCGGCCTTGCCAACCGCCGCAGCTTTTTTCGCGAATTGCAGGATCTGTTGCAGCAACGGCCGGAGGAACCGCCGATCGTCGGTCTTGTCGATCTCGATGGCTTCAAACCGGTCAACGACGTCTTTGGCCACGCCGCGGGCGACCTCGTCTTGAAGCAGACTGCCGAACGTTTTGTGGCCCTGATGAGCGGCAAAGGCACCATTGCGCGCCTTGGTGGCGACGAATTCGGCGTGATTTTTCCACGCGATCTCGGCCGCGATTGTGTCTCCGACTTGGGGCAGGCTTTCTGCGCGACGCTGCGCGAACCCTATGATGTGCCCGGTGGCTCCATTCGTATTTCCGGCTCCTGCGGCATCGTCGTGCCGGAGGGCGGCGGCCATACGGCCGAGCAGCTATATGAAAAGGCAGACTTCGCCCTCTATCAGGTCAAGAGCCGCCGCAATGGCAGCGTCGAGTTCTTCTCCCATGATCTTGAAGAGATCCTCCAGCAGCGGCACCTGATCGAGCTGGAATTGCAGAGCGACAATTTCGCCCGGGAATTGTCGCTGGAATACCAACCGATCGTCGATCTCGATGATGGCCATGTCGTCGGCTTCGAAGCCTTGGCGCGCTGGAACAGCGCCCGCCTTGGCCGCGTCAGCCCCGATGCCTTCGTTCCCGCCGCCGAGCGCACGGCGGTGATCGGCAAGATGACCCGCATCCTGTTCGCCGAGGCGCTGCAGGCGTTATCGATCATGCCTTCGGCGTTGCGCATGTCTTTCAACCTGTCGGCGCGCGACATCTGCGACCATGAGACCTCGATGGCCCTGCTGGCCATGATCCATACCGCCAAGATCGATCCGCGCCGCATCGAATTCGAGATCACCGAGACGGCATTGCTGTCGGATTTCGACACGGCCTATGAGGTCATCGGCCTGTTGCGCGCCGCCGGCATTACCATTGCGCTCGACGATTTCGGCACCGGCTTTTCCAGCCTCAGCCATGTTCACCGGCTGGAGTTCGACAAGATCAAGATCGACAAGAGTTTCGTCATGCAGTTCGATCGCGACGTTCGCTGCATGAACATCACCCGCTCGGTTGCCAATCTCAGCCGCAATCTCGGTATTGCTTCGGTCGCCGAAGGCGTCGAAAGTGCTGCGATTGCCGAGGCGCTGCGTGCTTTCGGGGTGCGGTTGGCGCAGGGCTATCATTTTTCCAAACCGCTGCGCCTGCATGATGCGATCGCCTTTGCCGAGGCGAGTGAGACCGACGTTGAGGCGCGGCGCATGGCGAATGCCTAAGCCGACGCGTGTCCAAGAAAAGCCGGCGCGTTGCGGCGTACCGCATCCACCAGAAAATCGATGACAGTGCGCACGCGCGGAGATTGCCGAAGGTCGCGATGGCAGGTGATCCAGTAGTGGCGCTTCAGGTCGACCTCGTCGGGTAGCACCATCTGCAGATCCGGATGCCGGCTGGCGATGAAGAAGGGCAGCACGCAGAGCCCGAGCCCGTTCTTCGTCGCCGTCAACTGCGCAAATATGCTGGAACTCTGGAATTGCGGCTTGATGCGCGGATGGATGTCGCCGAGATAATCAAGGCCCGGCGCGAAGATCATGTCTTCGATGTAGCCGATGAAGGCATGCCCCGGCAGATCGTCGCGGCTCTCGACGCGCGCGTGGCTGGCGAGATACTCCCGCGACCCGTAGACCTGCAGATGGTAGTCAGTCAGTTTTTCGGTGAAATAGGGGCCGGCTTTCGGCGGGTCGAGCACGACGACGATGTCGGCTTCCTTGCGCGATAGCGACATGATCTGCTGGATCGTCACCAACTCCAGCGAAATGTTCGGATACCGCTCGGTGAACTCCGAAAGCATGGTGGTGAAGAAGAAGTTTGAAAAACCCTCCGGCGCGCTGATGCGCACCACGCCGCGCTGAGCGGCTGACCCGACCGTCAGGTCTGACCGCAGCCGCTCGGTTTCCTGCTCCATCCGCTCGGCCGTATCGACGAAGCGCTGGCCCATGCCGGTCAGCATATAGCCGCGTGGATTGCGCTCGAAGAGCTTGACCTGAAGCGAAAATTCCAGCCGGTCGATACGGCGCGAGACGGTGGCGTGGCTGGTGCGCAATTGCCGTGCTGCGGTCGAAAGCTGTCCGGTCCGGGCCACGGCCAGGAAAAACTGCAGATCGTCCCAAGTGAAATGCGGCGCGGTCTTCATGCCTCCCTTTCTGTTCAAAAATGAACAGACACTGTTTGGAATTAATTGTAAACTTCACTTGCGTCAACGCACGATTTCAATGATCTTGAAGGACAGGAAAGTCGTTTTGAGGAGAACGACTGGCCAATTTTGAACAGATTCATTTTTGCCAAATCTCTGGGAGGAGAAGATATGCGAAAGAGTCTTATTGCGTCCCTGGCACTTCTGCTTGCGACTAGCACCGCGGCCTTCGCCGCTGGGGCCTCCGACAATGTAGTGAAGATCGGCATTTTGAACGACCAGTCGGGCGTCTATGCTGACTTCGGCGGCAAGTCCTCCGTGGAAGCCGCCAAGATGGCCGTCGAGGATTTTGGCGGGAAGGTGCTGGGTGTGCCGATCGAGATCGTCGATGCCGACCATCAGAACAAGCCCGATATCGCCTCGAACATCGCCCGCCAATGGTATGACACCGACAAGGTCGACGCCATCATGGAGCTGACGACCTCGTCGGTAGCGCTGGCGGTGCAGGCGATTGCCAAGGAAAAGAAGAAGATCGATATCGTCACCGGCGCAGCCACGACCGACCTCACCGGCAAACAATGCTCGCCCTACGGCTTCCATTGGGCCTATGACACGCACGCTCTGGCCGTCGGTACCGGTGGCGCGCTCGTCAAGCAGGGCGGCGATACATGGTTCTTTCTGACCGCCGATTACGCATTCGGTTACTCGCTGGAGCAGCAGACGACCGATTTCGTCAAGGCAAACGGCGGCAAAATTCTCGGGTCCGTCCGTCATCCGCTGTCGACGAATGATTTCTCGTCCTTCCTGCTGCAGGCGCAATCATCTGGCGCCAAGGTCATCGGCCTTGCCAATGCCGGCCTCGATACATCCAACGCCATCAAGCAGGCCTCGGAATTCGGCATCACCCAGGGCGGCCAGCATCTGGCGGCACTGCTGTTTACGCTCGCCGAAGTTCATGGCCTCGGCCTGCAGGCGGCTCAAGGCTTGACCCTAACCGAGGGCTATTACTGGAATCTCGATGACAAGAGCCGCGAATTCGGCAAACGCTTCTTTGCCCGCACGGGCAGAATGCCGAACATGATCCACGCCGGCACCTATTCCGCCGTCCTGCAATATCTGAAGGCCGTGCAGAAGGCCGGCACGGACGATACCGAAGCGGTCGCGAAGGAGCTGCACGAAATGCCCGTCGACGACTTTTTCGCCCGCGGCGGCACGGTGGGCCCCAACGGCCGCATGTTCCACGACATGTACCTGCTCCAGGTCAAGAAGCCTGAGGAAAGCAAGCAGCCGTGGGATTATTACAATGTGCTGGCAACCATCCCCGGCAAGGAAGCCTACATCGATCCGGCCAAGAGCGGCTGCGATCTCGTCAAACAGTAAGGTTGCGATCAGCCGATGGCGATCTCCGCGACAGAGCAACGCGAAGAGCCGCGGGTGGTCTTATCCGCCCGCGGCCTCCGCCGCGATTTTGGCGGCTTCACGGCCGTCAAGAATGTCGATCTCGACGTGCGTCATGCCCGCGTGCACGCGCTGATCGGCCCGAACGGCGCCGGCAAGACGACCGTCTTCAACCTGCTGACGAAATTCTTGCAGCCGACGCACGGGACGATCACCCTGCTCGGCACCGATATCACCAGGACAAAGCCGGACCGGGTGGCGCGCATGGGGCTGGTGCGTTCCTTCCAGATTTCGGCCGTCTTTCCGCATCTCTCCGTGCTCGACAATGTTCGCGTCGCACTGCAACGGCCGAATAATCTGGCGCATCAATTCTGGCGGCCGATCTCGGCATTGACGAGCCTCAACGAACGCGCCGAGCAATTGCTGGCAGCGGTCGGCCTGGCGAAGGAGCGCAATGCCATCGCCGCCGATCTGTCCTATGGCCGTAAGCGCGTGCTGGAGATCGCGACGACCTTGGCGCTTGATCCCAAGGTGCTCTTGCTCGATGAACCAATGGCCGGCATGGGGCTGGAAGATGTCAACACCGTCTCCGCCATCATCCGCGATGTGGCGCGCGACCGGGCCGTGCTGATGGTGGAGCACAATCTCTCCGTCGTCGCCGATATCTGCCACCACGTCACCGTGCTCCAGCGCGGCGAAATCCTCGCCGAAGGCAACTACGCCACGGTCAGCCAGGACACGCGCGTCCGAGAGGCCTATATGGGCACGGAGGAGGCGTAGGATGGCGGCGCTGCTAGAGGTGCAGGGTCTCAATGCCTGGTATGGCGAAAGCCACATATTGCACGGCGTCGACATGAAAGTCGGCGAGGGCGAGACCATTACCATTCTCGGCCGCAACGGCGTCGGCAAGACGACGACGCTCCGCACAATCGTCGGTATCGTCCGGGCGCGCAAGGGTAAGATCGCCTTTGCCGGCGCCGACATGATGCATGTGCCGCTGCACAAGACCGCGCACCGGGGCATCGGTTTCGTGCCCGAGGAGCGCGGCATCTTTTCGACGCTCAGCGTTCATGAAAATCTGATGCTGCCGCCGGTGGTCGCGCAAGGCGGGATGACGGTCGATGAGATTTTCGAGCTGTTTCCCAATCTGCACGAGCGCCGCAACAGCACCGGCACGAAACTCTCCGGCGGGGAGCAGCAGATGCTCGCCATGGCCCGCATCCTGCGCACCGGTGTGCGCATGCTGCTCCTCGACGAACCCACGGAAGGGTTGGCGCCGGTCATCGTCCAGCGCATCGGTGAGGTGCTGAAAAAGCTGAAGGAGCGCGGCATGACCATTCTGCTGGTCGAGCAGAATTTCCGCTTTGCCAGCCGCATTGCCGATCGCTTCTATCTGATGGATCATGGCCAGATGGTTGCGGAATTTCCGGTCGGCGAATTGCCCGAGCGGATGGGCATGCTGCACAAGGTTCTGGGGGTCTGACGTCATGACCATGATATTCGGTATCCCGCTGCAGGCGCTCCTCGGACAATTGCTGATCGGGCTGATCAACGGCTCCTTCTATGCGCTCCTGAGCCTCGGGCTCGCGATCATCTTCGGCATGCTGCGGGTGATCAATTTCGCCCATGGTGCGCTCTATATGCTCGGTGCTTTTACTGCCTATTTACTGCTCGCCTATGCCGGCATCGGCTATTGGCCCTCACTGGTGCTGGCGCCGCTGATTGTGGGCTTGTTCGGTGCTGTCGTCGAACGCCTGTGCCTGCGCAGGCTCTACAAGGTCGATCCGCTCTACGGCCTGCTTTTCACCTTCGGCATGGCGCTGACCATTGAAGGCACGTTCCGCTATCTCTACGGTTCTTCGGGCCAGCCCTACGCCGTGCCGACCGCGCTGGTGGGCGCCGTCAATCTCGGTTTCATGTTCCTGCCGATCTATCGCGGCTGGGTGATCGCGGTCTCGCTTGTTGTCTGCCTTGGCACCTGGCTGCTGATCGAGAAGACCAAGCTTGGCGCCTATCTGCGTGCCGCGACGGAAAATTCGGTGCTCGTGCAGGTCTTCGGCGTCAATGTGCCGGTGCTTCTGACGCTGACCTATGCCTTCGGCGTCGCGCTCGCCGCCCTTGCCGGCGTGCTGGCCGCGCCGATCTATCAGGTCTCGCCGCTGATGGGATCAAACATGATCATCATCGTCTTTGCCGTCGTTGTCGTCGGCGGCATGGGCTCGATCATGGGCGCCATCATCACCGGCTATGTGCTTGGCGTGGCGGAAGGCCTGACGAAGGTGTTTTATCCGGAAGCATCCAACATCGTCATCTTCGTGATCATGGCGATCGTGCTGCTCCTCAGGCCCGCGGGCCTTTTTGGCCGGGATGCGTGACATGGCCGATATGACCGATACGCTGAAATCCGAAAGCCGTCGCCCTTCGTCAGTCCAGAAGACTTTTCTGATCGTCGGCCTGGTTCTGCTGATCTGGGCGCCGTTTTTTATCTATCCGATCTTTGTCATGAAGGTGCTTTGCTTCGCGCTGTTTGCCTGCGCCTTCAACCTGCTGCTCGGTTATACCGGCCTGCTGTCCTTCGGCCATGCCACCTTCTTTGGCGGAGCCGCCTATTTCACGGCTTATACGGTGAAGGCGTGGGGCGTTCCGCCGGAACTCGGCATCCTTATCGGCGTCGCCGGTGCGGCGCTGCTCGGGCTCGTGATGGGCTTCGTCGCCATCCGCCGGCAGGGTATCTATTTCGCCATGATCACGCTGGCGCTGTCCTACATGTTCTATTTCTTCTGCCTGCAGGCGAGGTTCACGCAGGGCGAAGACGGCATTCAATCGGTGCCGCGTGGCTTTCTCTTCGGCGTCATCGATCTCAATAACCCCTTCAATATGTATTATTTCGTGCTGGCGGTGTTCATCATCGGCGTGCTGATCATCTGGCGCTTCATCAATTCGCCCTTTGGCATGATCCTCAAATCGATCCGGGAAAACGAGCAGCGGGCGATTTCGCTCGGCTATTCCGTCGCCCATTACAAACTCGGCGCTTTCGTCATGTCGGCGGCTCTTTCTGGGCTTGCCGGTGCGGTAAAGGCGCTGGTCTTCCAGTTCGCCACCTTGACCGATGTCGCCTGGCAGATGTCCGGCGAGGTGATCCTGATGACCTTGCTCGGCGGCATCGGCACCTTGATCGGCCCGCTTTTCGGCGCCGGCTTCGTGGCAACGCTGGAAAATTATCTCGCGACCTCTGAATTCCCGGTCACCGTCATCACCGGCATCGTCTTCATGGTCTGCGTCCTGCTCTTCCGCCGCGGCATCATCGGCGAATTCTATGCGTCGCGGCTCGGACGGAAGCTGGGATTTGAGTATCGGCGCTGATTGCTTGACTTTCCTTCTCCCCGTGAGCGGGGAGAAGGTGCCCGAAGGGCGGATGAGGGGCTGCACGGACTTCCAGCGAATACGGAATTTGCAAGGCCTTCCCGCCCCTCACCCTAACCCTCTCCGCGCCCCTTCGACGAGTTCAGGGCGGGGAAAGCGGACGATAGAGTTTCTGGAATGGATCGCTTCGACTACATCATCATCGGCGCCGGCAGTGCAGGCTGTGTGCTTGCCAATCGGCTGTCGGCGGATCGCAACAACAGGGTACTGCTGCTGGAGGCAGGAGGCAGCGACAATTACCACTGGATCCACATCCCGGTCGGCTATCTCTATTGCATCAACAACCCCCGCACGGACTGGTGCTTCACCACCGCGCCGGAAGCCGGGCTGAACGGCCGCTCGCTGAACTATCCGCGCGGCAAGGTGCTCGGCGGCAGCTCCTCGATCAACGGCATGATCTATATGCGTGGCCAGGCACGCGATTATGATCTCTGGCGGCAGCTCGGCTGCTCCGGCTGGGGCTGGGACGATGTGCTGCCCTATTTCGTCAAGTCCGAGGATTACCACAAAGGCAAGGACGAGATGCACGGCGCCGGTGGCGAATGGCGCGTCGAGAAAGCCCGCGTGCGCTGGGCTGTGCTCGATGCCTTTCAGGCGGCCGCACGCGAAGCCGGAATTCCCGAGACGGCGGATTTCAATCGCGGCAACAACGAGGGCTCCGGCTATTTTGATGTCAACCAGCGCTCCGGCGTTCGCTGGAATACCGCAAAGGCTTTCCTGCGGCCGGCTTTGAAACAGGGCAATCTCACTGTCCTCACAAAGGCGCAGGTCCGTCGGCTGCTCGTCGAGGACGAAGCCGTCACTGGTGTCGAATTCCAGCATGACGGCATGGTGAAACGCGCTTATGCCGACAAGGAAACGGTGCTGTCCGCCGGCTCCATCGGCTCGCCGCAGATATTGGAGCTTTCCGGCATCGGCCGCGGCGAGATATTGAGTCAGGCAGGCATCGAGGTGGTGCGGGAGGTCAAGGCGATCGGCGAGAACCTGCAGGATCACCTGCAACTGCGCATGGCCTACAAAGTGACCGGCGTGCCGACCTTGAACGAGAAGGCGACCAAATTGCTCGGCAAGGCGGCGATCGGGCTGGAATATCTTGTGCGCCGCTCGGGGCCGATGGCGATGGCGCCGAGCCAGCTCGGCATCTTCACCCGCTCCGGCCCCGACAAGGAAACGCCGGACCTGCAATATCATGTGCAGCCGGTGTCGCTCGATAAGTTCGGCGATCCCGTCCATCCCTTTCCGGCGATCACCGCCAGCGTTTGCAATCTTAGGCCGGAGAGCCGTGGCTCTGTGCACATCGAGAGTCCCGACTTCACGGCCCAGCCGGTGATCAGCCCAAACTATCTCTCGACACTGCGCGACCGCGAAATCGCCGTGCGCTCCATCCGCTTGACGCGGCGAATCGTGGCGCAGCCGTCTTTTGCCAAATTCCTGCCGGAGGAATTCAAGCCCGGTCCGTCCTATCAGACCGACGCCGATCTGGAGCGTGCGGCCGGCGATATCGGCACGACGATCTTTCATCCGGTCGGCACCTGCCGCATGGGCGGCGATCCGCAAAGCGTGGTCGATCCGCGCCTGCGCTTTCGCGCCTTGGCAAGACTTCGGATCGCCGATGCTTCGGTCATGCCGTCGATCACATCGGGGAACACCAACTCGCCGACCATCATGATCGCCGAGAAAGCCGCCGAGATGATTCTTGCCGACAACCGCTAAGCGCCAATTGATTGAAGAAGGCGGGCAGAGGGAGTTTTCGAATGCATGGCATAGAAGAGGTCATCGTCGGCCGTCAGGGATCGGCGGGTCTTATCCGTCTCAACCGGCCGCAGGCGCTGAACAGCCTGACATTGCCGATGATCCGGGCGATTGCATCGGCTCTTGCTGATTTCGCCGCCGATCCCGCAATCGCCAGCGTTATCGTCAGCGGGGAGGGCGAGCGGGCCTTCTGTGCCGGCGGCGACATCCGTCTCTTGCATGAGAGCGGCAAACGAGGCTCTGCGGAAGCCGAGACCTTCTGGCGCGAAGAGTTTCGCCTCAATCATGCCATTGCCAACTATCCCAAACCCTATGTGGCGCTGATGGACGGCATCACCATGGGCGGCGGCGTCGGGCTTTCTTCCCATGGCAGCCATCGTGTCGTTACGGAACGCACCAGGCTCGCCATGCCGGAAACCGGCATCGGCTATTTTCCCGATGTCGGCGCCACCTGGCTTTTGCCGCGTACGTCGGGCGAAGCCGGCACATGGATGGGCCTGACGGGCCAGGCCATCAATGCCGCCGACGCGATCTACGCGCGGCTGGCCGATCATTGTGTTGCGTCGTCCGATCTACCGGCTCTGATTGAAGCGATCGGTGCGCTGTCCATCGCAGCGTCGCCGGCCGATGTGCACAGGGTGATTTCAGGTATGGCATCCCCTGCGGGCGAAAGTCGGCTCGCCGCCAACCGCGATATGATCGATCGGGCGCTCGCATATGATACCGTCGAGGACATTCAGGAGGCGCTGGCGCGAGAGGCCGGCGATTTCGCCGCCGAAACTCGGCAGATGATCGCCACGCGCTCTCCCACCAGCCTGAAATTAACCCTGAGATTGCTGCGAGCCGGCCGCAAGGGTGCGAGCCTGGCAGAATGCCTGAACCGCGAACTCGGCGCCTGTCTCGGGATATTGTATAATCCCGACTTTTACGAAGGCGTGCGCGCCGCGGTTATCGACAAGGACCGCAATCCAAAATGGTCGCCGGCAAGCCTTGCCGAAGTCGATGATGTCGCCATCGATCGCTTCTTCGTGCCGGCGCGGCCGCCGCTTTTCGAGGCATAAATGATCATGAGAGGAGAGCATCATGACACGGATCGCATTCATTGGGCTCGGCAATATGGGCGGCCCCATGGCCGCCAATCTGGTCAAGGCAGGCCACGACGTCGTCGGCTTCGATCTCGTGCATGATGCGCTGAAGGCTGCGGAGGCGACGGGCGTCAAAGCCGCAAACGTGCTGACCGAGGCCTTGGTGGATGCCGAAGTTGTCATCACCATGTTGCCGAAGGGGCAGCATGTGCTGACGCTCTGGACCGATATCCTGCTCTCCGTGCCGAAGGGTACCTTGCTGATCGACAGCTCGACCATCGATGTCGAAAGCGCCCGCAAAGCCCACGCGATGGCTGACGATGCCGGCTGCCTGTCGCTCGACGCGCCGGTCTCCGGTGGCACCGGGGGCGCTGCGGCCGGAACGCTTACCTTCATGGCCGGCGGGTCGCAGGAGAGTTTTGCAGGCGCCAAGCCGCTGCTCGAAGTCATGGGCAAGAAGATCGTCCATTGCGGCGATGCCGGCGCCGGCCAGGCGGCGAAAATCTGCAACAACATGATCCTCGGCATTTCCATGATCGGCGTCTGTGAGGCCTTCGTGCTCGGCGAAAAGCTCGGCCTGTCGCATCAGGCTCTGTTCGACGTCGCGTCGACGTCCTCCGGTCAATGCTGGTCGATCAACACTTATTGCCCGGTGCCCGGCCCTGTGCCGACCTCGCCGGCCAACAACGACTACAAGCCCGGCTTCATGGCGGCACTGATGCTGAAGGACCTGCGGCTCGCGCAGGAGGCGGCGCTGTCGAGCGGCGCATCGACGCCGCTGGGTGCCGAAGCGGCGCAGCTCTACGCGCTCTTCGAGAAGCTCGGCAATGGCGGCCGCGATTTCTCGGCGATCATCGAGATGTTCCGGGAAGCGAGCTGAAGATTATCGTGACAATCGAGTGAGTTGAGGGGCTCCTCGGCAGGCTGCAAACCTCAACGAATAAGCCGCAACTCACCGCCACATACCGCGCATCCTCGCCCCGACATCGACGCGCACCTGTCGCGCATGGACCGCTGCAGCGCTTTCCGCGCGTGCTTGCGGCCAGCCGCAGACCTCGAAGAACTGCAGCAGGGTTGCCGGGATGAAGCGTGTGCGCGAGGCGAAGACATGCCGGTCGCCTTGGGCATGCTGGCCATGGGTGAAGAAACGCTGCGGGATGACGAGATCGAGGCTGTCCTTGGCGCGAGTCATGGCGACATAAAGCAGCCGCCGTTCCTCCTCGATCTCGGAGGAGGAGCCGACGGCGAGATCGGCCGGAATGCAGCCATCCACGGCATTGAGGACGAAGACTTTCGTCCATTCCTGGCCCTTGGCGGAATGGATGGTCGAAAGGATGAGATAATCCTCGTCGAGCAGCGGCACGCCGGCCTGGTCGCTGGTGGCGTCGGGTGGATCGAGCGTCAATTCGGTGAGGAAGCGCTCGCGCGAACCGTAGCCGCCGGCAATTTGTTCGAGCTGGAGCAAGTCCGCCTGGCGCGTTGCCGCATCCTCGTGCGCTCGCTCCAGATGCGGTTCGTACCATTGCCGCACGAGGCCGATTTCGGCTGGCCATCCGGCCTTGCCGCTCTTCAGCTCCTGCATGGTCGCAACGAAACTCGTCCAGTCCTCTCCGGAGCGCGGCGGCGCCGGAAAATCGGCCAGCGCTGCCATCGGACTGGCCTCGTCCCCGATATGGTCGAGCACGCGCTGCGCGGTCGAGGGGCCGACGCCCGGAAGGAGTTGCATCAGGCGGAAGCCGGCAACGCGGTCGCGCGGGTTCTGGGCAAAGCGAAGGGCGGCGAGCATGTCCTTGACATGGGCGCTGTCGAGAAACTTCAGCCCGCCGAATTTTACGAAGGGGATATTGCGGCGCGTAAGCTCCACCTCCAGCGGCCCGCTATGATGCGAGGTCCGGAAAAGCACGGCCTGCTGCTTGAGCTTCGCACCGCTCTCGCGATTTTCCAGCACCTGATCGGCAACGTAGCGCGCCTGGTCGCTTTCATCGCGCACCGTCACCAGCCGCGGGCGTTGCGCGCTTTGTCGCTCCGTGTGCAGGTTCTTCGTGAAGCGCTCGGAAGCAAGTTCGATCACCGCATTGGCGGCCGCCAGAATCGGCTGCGTCGAGCGGTAATTGCGATCGAGTGTGATGATGTTGGCGGCGGGGGTAAAGGAGGTCGGGAAATCCAGGATGTTGCGTACCGTTGCCGCGCGGAAGGAATAGATCGATTGTGCATCGTCGCCGACGACGGTCAACCCCTGGCCGTCCGGTTTCAATGCCAGCAGGATCGATGACTGCAGCCGGTTGGTATCTTGATATTCGTCGACCAGCATATGGTCGAAGCGGCCGCCGATATCTTTGGCGATCAGCGGCTCGTGCAGCATATGTGCCCAATAGAGCAGCAGATCATCGTAATCGAGCACATTCTGTGCCTGCTTGGCTTCGACATAGGCCGCGAAGAGGTCGCGCAACTGCTTGTCCCAGGCCGCGCACCAGGGGAAGAAATCGCGCAGTATCTCTTCGAGCGGCGTTTCCGAATTGACGGCGCGGGAATAGATGGCAAGGCAGGTCGCCTTGGTCGGAAAGCGGCTTTCCAGCTTGGAGAAGCCAAGCTCATGGCGAATGAGGTTCATCAGGTCGGCACTGTCTTCGCGGTCATGGATCGTGAAGGCCGGATCGAGGCCGATCTGTTCGGCGTAATCGCGCAGGAGCCGCGCACCGATGCCGTGGAATGTGCCGGTCCAGGTGAGCGCGTCGGCAATGATGCCGGCATTGGCGCCAAGCACCTCGCGACAGATGCGCTCGACGCGCCGTCCCATTTCGGTAGCGGCCCGGCGGGAAAAGGTCATCAGCAGGATACGGCGGGGATCGGCGCCTTTGACGATCAGGTGCGCGACGCGATGGGCAAGCGTGTTGGTCTTGCCGGAGCCAGCGCCGGCGATCACCAGCAGCGGTCCGGCGATATGGCTGCCTTCGACCGTCGTGCCGTGCTCCACCGCCATCCGCTGCTCCGGGTTCAGCTTCTCCAGATAGGCAGCGCTCATGGTCTCTCCTGAAGGCTTCGGACGGCAGTCGGCGAACACGGGATCGGTGACGAATCACGTTCGCAATAATATCCGAATGTTCGATGAATGTTCTGAATTGGTGGAAACTGTCAAGATCGACCGCATCTGCACAGAGATGTGACCCTCCCGTCATGAAGATGGTTCAGATTTAATGGAAGCCGGCTCGAAAAAAGCCTTTGGGGTACTTATTTACCAATTGTGACAGATGATTTGGGGTTTCGGTGCGCTGGGTAGGTTTCCCGAATATGAATGAGACGATCGCCACCGGATTGCGCCAGCCCAAGGCGCCGGTTGCCCTGACGGATGGGCGTATCGCGCTTGTGGAGGCAGATGACAGTCGTCGGTGCCTGACGATGATCGCCGCTGGCGGCATCCGTCGTGAAATCTGCCGGCCCGGTGGGCGACCGTCCGGGCTCGCGGTCGATGGCGACAATTGTTTCTGGGTGGCGGGCGGTCCGGAAAACTCCCTTGTTCGGATCTCTCCTGAAGGCCGCACTTTGCAGGTGATCGAAGGCGGCGAAGACGGCCCGTTTCTCTACCCGAACGACCTGGCTTTCGGTCCTGCCGGCCTGCTCTATATGACTGATTCCGGCGTCCGTATCTCCGACCTGATCGAAGGCTCCGACATTAATCCCGATTTTTTTCAGGCGCCCTATAACGGCCGCGTCTATCAGATCGACCCGGCTGAAGGCCGGGTGCAGCGCGTGCTGGCGACCGGCTTGCTCTATGCCAATGGCATAGCGTTCGGGCCGGACGGGCTGCTTTACTACAGCGAGACATTGACCGGGAAAATCTATCGTCAGATCGTCGGCGGACGGCAGGAACTGTTTGCGCAGGTGATGCCGGCGCCGGCTGTGAAGGCGCTGTGCGGGCCGGCTGGCATGGCTTTCGATCGCAACGGCATGCTTTATTGTACGATTTACGGACAGGGCGAGATCTGCATGATCGATCCCACGGGAAAGATTGCCGGCCGTATCCGCACCGATGGCGCGCGGCCGAGCAATATTGCCTTCACCCTCGATGGCAAATTTGCACTCATTACCGAGCAGGAAAATGGTGTTGTGGAGAAAATAACGGCACCGCGCCCGGGACTACCGCTGCACATGCCATCCATCTGATCTGGAGGCGGTGGACATGCCCGGAAGCCGGGCAAGTCCATATTCATGACCATCCGCTGCTTATTCGGCGGCGGGGATCTGCTTGTTGTCCCTGCCGGACTTGTCGTCCGGCTTGGCATCATCGACGGCGGCCTTGGCATGGCGGCGCCGCCAATCACCGAGGAACAGCAAGATTGGAGCGGCGATGAAGACCGACGAGGCGCCAGCGACGAGTATGCCGAACACCATCGGGATCGCGAAGCTGGAGACGGCACTGCCGCCCCAGATCGCCATCGGCACCAGCGCCAGGAAGGCGGTGGCGTTGGTGTAGAGGCTTCGCGCCAGGGTCTCGTTGATCGACTTGTCGATGATCTCGCGCAGCGGCATCGACTTGTAGAGCCGCATGTTTTCACGCATGCGGTCATAGACCACGACCTTGTCGTTCACCGAGTAACCGACCAGCGTCAGGATCGCGGCGATGGCCGTCAGGTTGAAGTCGAGGCCGGTGATCGCGAAGAAGCCGATCGCCTTGGTGACGTCGAGTACCAGCGTGACGATGGCGCCGACCGCGAACGGCCATTCGAAACGAAACCAGATGTAGAACAGCATAGCCAGGCTGGCGATCAGGACCGACAGGATGCCCGCCCAGGCAAGCTCGCCCGAAACCTTCGGACCGATGACATCCGTGCCTTCGATGGTCGCGGATGGGTCGATCTTCATGATTTCTGCCTTGAGCTTGGTGACCGCGGCTGTCTGCGCCTCTTCGCCGCCGTCCTGGCGCTGGGCGCGGACAAGGAGGCTGTTGTTGTCACCGAAAGACTGCAGTGCGATTTCGCCGAGGCCGAGCGTGTTCAGGCCCGCGCGGAACGTCGACAAATCGGCCGCGTCCTTGGTCTTGACCGACATCTGGATGCCGCCACGGAAATCGACGCCGTAGTTGAGGCCCGGATGGACGAACAGGACCACCGAGGCGATCGACAGGATCGCCGAGACGGTGACGCCAAAGAAGCGGGCCTTCATGAACTGGATGTGCTTGTCATAGGGGCTGAAGGGGATCAGCGGCCTGATGTTGATCACCTTCAGCTTGCGGCGACGGGTGATGGCAATCATCACGACGCGCACGAAGGCGACGGAGGTGAACATCGAGATAATGAGGCCGAGACCCATAGTCACGGCAAAGCCGCGAACCGGGCCGGACCCGAAGTAGAACAGGATGGCGGCGGCAATCAGGGCCGTCATGTTGCCATCGATAATTGTCGAATAAGCCTTCTTGAAGCCGTTATCGATAGCAGCGAAGGCGCCGCGGCCCTTGCGGGTTTCTTCGCGGATGCGCTCGTTGATGAGAACGTTGGCATCAACCGCCAGGCCGATACCGAGGACGACACCGGCGATGCCGGGCAGCGTCAGCGTGGCGCCGACAAGCGTCAGCGCCGAGAACGTCAGGATCGTGTGGATGAGCAGTGCAACATTCGCGAGAATCCCCCAGGCGCCGTAGAGCACGAAGATGAAGGCGGCAACCAAGGCGAAGCCGACCAGGCCGCTATAGATACCCTTCTGGATCGCGTCGCTGCCGAGGTCGGCGCCGACGGTGCGTTCTTCGATGACCGTCAGCTTGGCCGGCAGGGCACCGGCGCGCAGGAGCGCTGCGAGGGTCGTTGCGCTGTCAGCTGTGAAGTTGCCCGAGATCTGGCCCGAACCGCCGGTGATCGGCTCACGAATGTTCGGCGCGCTCAGCACCTTGTTGTCGAGAACGATGGCAAAGGGCTTGCCGACATTTTCACGGGTGATTTCAGCGAAGCGGTTGGCACCGGCGCTGTCGAAGCGGAAGGTGACGAGCGGCTCGTGCGTGTTCGGGTCGAAGCTGACGCGAGCGTCGGTGAGACGGTCGCCGGCGAGCTCGATGCGATCGAGAACCGGATAGCTGCGGCCTTCGTCATCCTTCAGGATGGTGACGCCCGGGCCGGGATTGTTCGGATCGACATTGTCGGCGAGCAGATGGAAGGACATCTTCGCGGTGGAACCGAGCAATTCGCGCAGGCGAGACGGGTCCTGTGCGCCCGGAAGCTGCACGAGGACACGGTTGGGGCCGACACGCTGAATGGTCGGTTCGGCGACGCCCACCTGGTCGACGCGCTTGCGAATGACTTCCAAGCTCTGCTGGACGGCGGAATCGACGTTGCTGGCAATGCCGGCCGGCGAGAAGGACATGGCAATCGTGCCGCCATTCGGCGTGATCGTCAGATCAGACTGGCCCGCGGAGAGGCCGGACGAGATCGTGTTGGTGAGGGTTCTGAGCTGGGTCACCGCATCATTGCTCTGCGACGGATCGGTCAGCGTGACGATGATCTGGTCGCCATTGCGGACGATCGAACGGGTCAGGATGTTCTTGTCGCGCAGAACACGGCGCGAGTCTTGCATCAGCGATTGCAGCCGGCCGTTGGTCAAGTCCTTCTCGTCGACTTCGAGGACGAGATAAGAGCCGCCGCGAAGGTCGAGGCCGAGGGAAACCTGGCTATGCGGCAGCCAGGACGGGACCTTGCTGAGAACCGACGGCGGCAGCGCGTTCGGCAGGGCAATGAAAAGGCCAAGCACGATGATCACTGTATAGAGGACCACCAGCCATGGTGAGGTGCGCATGGGTATTATCCTTGGAAATACGCTAATGCCAGCGGAGCCTACCGCTGGCGGACGTGGAGTCATGTCGGAGATGCGCCGTTAAGCGCGCGAACCGGTCAGGCGAAAGCAGCCGGCGGCGCGCGAGCGAGATAGGCGCCAAAAGCGAAGGATTCGTGCCGCGTGATGACGCCACGGTCGCTCGGCCGCCACGGATTGCTCAGAAATCCGAGCGACGGAAGAGCGGCGAGCGTCGCCGGCCCAATATCATGCCAGGTGGCCTTCGGTGTAACCGTGCGGTCGGCGACGACCGTGCCGCGCACCGGATCGCGCAAGGCGAGATAGAGCGGTTGGCTGTCCTTGCCGGAGGAAAAGGCCTCGGCGTCCGCCCGCGCAGCGAGATTGATGCCGCCGCCGAGCGCCAGTCCGACATAGGCGAAGAAAGCGACGAAAAGCGAGGCGATGACACGCGCTCCGGCGCGGCGCGTCATCCTGCTATCGTTCTCTTCGCTGTCGGCGGCGCCGAATTCGAACGGGTCCAACGGTATAAAAGGCCTTCATTCCTTTGCCGGAGCGGATTCCGACGGTTCAATCATGATATCAGCACGCTTCGCGTCTTCATAGTGCGGCTTGTCATGATGCACTTGAGCCAGCCGGTCAACCATGCCCAGTGCAATTTCTCGCTCTCCCATGATGACCGTATCGGCACCATATTGCTTGAGCACGTCGATTTCGGCTTCGGAATGGGCGCGGGCGACGATCAGGATCGGTGGATTGACGGCACGCGCCTGTTCGGCCGCACTGCACGCCTCGAAGGTGTTCGGAATGGCGATGACCAGGCTGCGCGCCCCGGCGATATTGGCATATGCCAGAACCGCCGCGGAGGCCGCATTGCCGTAGATCGCCTCGACTCCCTGCTGTTTGAGTTCGCCGATGCGGTTCTCGGAATCCTCGATGACCACGAAAGGCGTAGCGGAGGATTTGAGGTTTTCGCCGACAATGCTGCCGACGCGGCCGTAGCCGATCAGCACGACATGGCCGGCAAGTGTGGTCGCCCGCAGTCCCTCATCGCCAACGGTCTTGGCCAGTGGATCGACAAGGGCAGGCGAGGCTTTGCCCGTCGCCGACTGTTCCGCTTGCGCAGTAGGTTCTTTACTTTCCGGTGCCTCGCTCTGCCGCTTGGTTTCCAACATCTTTTGCAGCCAGTCACAAGCAATGAAGACAACCGGGTTGAAAATGATCGATATGATCGCGCCGCCGAGGATCAGGTCGCGGCCTTCGGCCGGCAGCAGTCCGAGATCTGCGCCGAGTGCGGCGAGGATGAAGGAGAATTCGCCGATCTGTGCTAGGCTGGCGGAAATGGTCAGTGCCGTGCTCATCGGCTTGCCGAAGGCGAGCACGATGAAGAACGCGGCGACCGACTTGCCGATGATGATGATGAACACGGTCGCCAGCAACGGCAACGGATTGTCGATCAGGATATTCGGATCGAACAGCATACCGACCGAGACGAAGAACAGCACGGCGAAGGCATCGCGCAGCGGCAAGCTTTCCTGCGCGGCCCGGTGGCTGAGCTCGCTTTCCGACAGGATCATGCCGGCGAAAAACGCGCCGAGCGCCAACGATACGCCGAAGAGTTTTGCAGCCCCGAAAGCGACGCCGAGCGCAATGGCGAGGACACCGAGGCGGAAAAGTTCACGCGAGCCGGTATGGGCGATGAGGTGCAGGATCCAGGGAATGATCCGCCGGCCGAAGACCAGCATCAGCCCGACGAAGGCCGCGACCTTGAGCAGCGTCATGGCGATGATGCCGGTGATCCCGAGATCGAGTCCCAACATCCGGTTCAGGCCGGCCGACAATGGCTCGGGCGTGCCATGACCGGAAATGCTGGCGGCGGCCGGAATGAGGACGAGAACCAGCACCATGGCCAAGTCTTCGACGATGAGCCAGCCGACCGCGATCTTGCCGCGGTCGCTCTCGATGAGCCGACGCTCCTGCAAGGCTTTCAGGAGGACGACCGTCGAGGCGACGGAGAGCGCGAGGCCAAAGACCAGGTTGCCGCCGAGCGGCCAGCCCATCAGGGCGCCGAGCCCCCAGCCGAGCAGGGTTGCGAAGCCGATCTGAACGATCGCACCGGGAACCGCTACGCCGCGTACCGACAGGAGATCCTTGAGTGAGAAATGCAGGCCAACGCCGAACATCAACAGGATGACGCCGATTTCGGCGAGTTCCGGCGCCAGGCTCTGGTCGGCGACGAAGCCGGGTGTGTGCGGGCCCGCGAGCACACCTGCAAGAAGATAGCCGACGAGCGGCGGCATCTTGAACCGATTGGCGATGGCGCCGAAGATGAATGCCAGTACGAGGCCCATGACGATCGTCGAAATCAAAGGCGTGTCGTGTGGCATTGCAGTCTCCTCGATACTGGAAATCCCGTGCAGTTTATGACATATTTGGCGTATGTTGACCAATATGGGTGGTTTTTAATCGTGAATCAAGGCGCCAACCCAATGATTCTCACGCCTGCGCTCTGCCGGGCGGCGCGTGGGCTGCTCGATTGGACGCAGTCGGACATAGCCGGAAAAGCCGGCGTGTCACGAAGCACGATCCGCGACTATGAGGGCGGGCACCATGATATTCACCGGGCGACCGAGGCGCAATTGCGCCTGGCTTTCGAAGAGGGTGGCGTCGTCTTCGCGGAAATGCAGGAGCTTGGTTGGGGCGTCTACCTGCGCCGGGCTTCACATCACGATTGAGGTTTGGGGGCCAGGCAGCTTGGCGAAAGACGGTAGGCGTAGAGCGTCCTGCCTTTCATGTTGCCGAAATCCGGCGACCAGCGTTTGACGAGCTCCGACCGGCCTGCGGCGCAATCGAAGGGTTCGTCATCGATGTAAAGCACGTCGCCGGTTACACTGGAAGGCAGCGAAAATTTCTGCTCGTAGTAGCTCTTCGGAAAGCCGCCGTAGTTGCGAGCGTAGATATGAAAAGGCTTGCCCTTTAGCGTGTAGAACAGATCGGCGAGAATATCTCGGTTATCGGCGACGATATCCGGCGTGTTCGCCTGGGCGGCGATATCGGCGATTTCCAGGCTGATGGCGCTGCGGCCGACATAGCGCTGCATGATCAGATTGCCATTCGGCAGCTTGATGTCATAGGCGAACACGGTCAGGACCGGCAAAAGGAAGGCAACGACCGAGCCAATGATCAAAGAGATGACCAGACCCTTTTTCGTCAGGCGGTAAAGCAGCCAGACGGCAAGGATAGTGCCGGCGGCATAGGCCGTGACCGCCCAGTTGGCATAGGCCTTGGCAAACAGCGCCTGCAGCGTGATCAACGCCACGACCGGGATCGACAGCCAGACGAGCAGCTTTTCCCTGTCGTCGCTTTTGCCGCGGATCATCCGCCATGTCGCCCAGAGCATGGCATAGAAAATGATGGGCCCGACGACGCCGAATTGCGCCCCGACGAATCCGAGAGCGCCAAGCAAATGCTTCACCAGCCCGCCGCCGTTTCCGTCGCCATTCCAGTGGGCAATGCTTTCGGTATGGCGCACCGTTGCCGCATCATGGGCGAAATTCCACCAGAGATTCGGGGCGACCACTATGGCGCCGGCTATGGCGGCGATGATCACGTCACGCCAGGCAATGCGCGCCGAACGCAACGTCAGCATGGCAACGCCGACACCCGGCAGCAGGAACAGCACGGAATATTTCGTCAGGAAGGCGACGCCGAGGCTGACACCGAGGATCAGCGCTTCAACGACGGACGAACGCTTGGTCAGGCCGAGAAAGGCCCAGATCGCAATCGTAACGAACAGGATCTGGATCGTGTCCGTCGATACCAGTACGGCCGAAAGTGAGGCGGCCGGCAGGGTGATGAAGATGACGCCGACCCAGGGCGCGATCTCGCGCCCGACGTCCCCCGCAATCAGTCGCCGCGTCGTCCGCATCAGCGTCAGCGCGGTGGCGAGATGGAAGAGCGGCGCGGAAACGCGGATCCAGAAGGTCGAATCCGAACCGGAAATCGCGTTGAAGAAGCGGACGACCCAGGCGATCATTGGCGGCTTGGAATAATAGCCGAAGTCGAGGTTCTGGCCCCAGAACCAATATTGCGCCTCATCGACAAACAGGTCCGTCGTGTTGAAGATCAACATCACCACGCGCCAAAGCGTGATGCCGAAGATGATTGCAAGGGCAAGCCGCAAGGAAAGTGCATGCTGACTTGTTTCAAAATGGGTCGTATCGGACATCAATAGGGTCGATCTCGGTGCCGGGTCGTCCGGCTTCATACGGATTTATCGAGCCCGACGCTAGCTCTGGCGGAGCGAGAAAGACGGTAAGCACGGCCCGATGCCGCGCGCATAAGCTAAGTTGATGTGGGATTTGCGCGCCTATGGGCGTCTGAGGAAATACTCAGAGCACGCGCGGGGCGGCCTTGCCGCGGGTCTCTTCGATGAGGCTCAAAAACACGAAGGCAGCGAGCGTCATGCCGGCCATCAGCGAAGCAGTCAAACCAAGAACAATCATTGCTCTCTCCGTGTCGACATCGAAGGTGTCTCTACTTGCCGGATTAGAATATGAAGCTTGCCTGTGACTTGCGGCTACTTGAGCCTTTACTCAAAATCGCCGTCGGCAAAAATCGAACCCAGGATAGATTAAATCAAAACAGAATAGCTGCCTGGACTTATTAACCTTCAAGCAAGGAATTAACCATAAACATTGAAGCTGCACGTCGGAATGGGAAAACTGTCACTCGTTCTCACCAGGCATGAAGCCGCCCCGTCGTACCGGGTCAGATCCGGTATCCATGTCATCAAACGGTCCGAAAACAGACTTTGATGAACGAGCGAGCTTCAGCGTCCCGGTCAATGGACCGGCGGCGACGTGCGCGTTTCCTCGTCTCTTCGTTGGGTCTGAGCCGGATCATCAATGGTTTTGCCGGCGTCGCTTGCGCCCGGCAGTTCGATGGGGACGATTTTGGCGCAGGATTCGCCGTCAGATCAGGCAGGACGGGCGCAGGCGGGCAGCCTTCGCGACCGCTTGCGTTTTGCTGGTCTCGATGCCGAGCAATGCCAAATCGTGCGCCGCAACCGGCCGATGCTTGAACCGCATCTGAAAGCCGGCCTGCGCGATCTCTTTCACCGTCTCCAGACCTTTCCCGACGCCGCCCGCAATTTTACCAGCGAAAGCCAGCTTGAACGCCTGCAGGACTTGCAATCCTCGCATTGGGACGTGCTGACGGACGCTCGATTCGACAGTCTGTACGCCGAGCGCGTCAAGGTTCTCTCCGATACCGAAAGCAAGATGGGGCTCGACCCGCGCTGGCACGTCGCCGGCCACGGCGTGGTTCTGGAACATGTTCTCTCCGGTATCGTCGAGGAAATGGGTGGCCGTACCATCCTGCCTGGTGCCAAACGTCGTGCCCGTGAACTGAGCGAATTGATCGCCGCCGCCGTTCGCCTCGTCATGGTTGACGTCGAGATCGCCGTGTCGCTGCGCTTCAACGAGCTGCGCCTCAACCACCAGCGGGCACTTGCCGAACAACGCAGTGCGGATCACGCCGAAGCCGCCGGTCTCTTTGCCGATGTCATTCGCAGCCTCGCAGAACGCGATCTGACCGTCCGCCTGCCGGCCGATGGCCCGGAGGCCTATGCCGAACTGGCGCAGACGCTGAATGCCGCCCTGGACGACATCCAGCATCAATTTGCAGCGCTGTCCGCCAGCGTGCAGGCGGCCGAAGCGACAACGGACGCCATCGCCCGCGATTCCCGATTCCTCGCCCAGAATTCTACTGAGCAAGCTCAGGGGCTTGCGATGTCGGCAAAGCAGCTCACCGAACTTGCCGATCAGGTTCGCAACAATGCCGCGAGCACCCGGTCGGCCGAGCGTGCCACCGCCTCCACACGCGTTGCGGCCGAAGACAGCCGCCGCGTCGTCGGCCAGGCCATTTCCGCGATGGCCGATATCGAAAACTCGGCGGAAAAGATCGGCCAGATCATCGGCGTCATCGACGAGATCGCTTTCCAGACCAATCTGCTCGCGCTCAACGCCGGTATCGAGGCCGCTCGCGCCGGTGACAGCGGTCGTGGCTTTGCCGTCGTCGCCCAGGAAGTTCGCGCGCTGGCCCAGCGCTCCGCCGATGCCGCCCGCGAGATCAAGGCGCTGGTGACGGGCACCAAGGCGCAGGTCGATGCCGGCGTGCAGATGGTCGGCCGTACGCAGGAAGCGATCGGCAGCATCGTCCGCCAGGTGACCGATATCAACGATGCCATTTCCGGCATTGCCGCCGCCACCGACGAACAGGCGGCCGGTCTGCGCACGGTAACGACGGACATCGGCAACTTCGGTGAACGCGCCGCCGCCACCGAAAACCTCGCCCGTCGCTCGGACGAAGGCGCCGATCATCTTCACACCGTCATCCTCGAACTTGGCCAGACGATCCGCGAATTCCGCCTTGAGCGCGAGCGTCGCCATGCGGCTGTGTCGCGTCCGCTGGCTGCGGTGCCACGCTCGCCAATCGCTCGGCGCGACGAAGGCGTCGTCCGGCCTGACGAGGGCAATGTAGCCGAATTCGATTTTCCGCTTCGCAGGGCCGGGCTTGGAGGCGAGCGGAATGCTTACTGACATCTCTGTTTTATGCGCATGCGGGCCGTGGGGCCCGATTTCAGTCAACAAGGAATAAAGCGATGGCGAGCAGGAAAGGCGAAAAGACAATCAGTCTGGCCGCGGTGCTGGACCTTAACGAGGCCTCGACGCTTCGCGGCAAGTTAGTGGGGCTGCGCGGCAGCCATATCGTGATCGATGCATCAGGCGTCGAGAGGATCGGGGCCTTGTGCGTTCAGGTCATCATGGCCGCCGCCAAGACTTGGAATGAAGACAAGCTGTCCTTCACCTTTTCCAAGGTGTCGGACGCATTTCAAAAAACGATGCAGTTGATTGGAGTCGACATCGATCATCTGCTTGCCAAGGAGATCCGGCAATGAAGAAAAAAGTGCTGACCGTGGATGATTCACGGACCATCCGAAACATGCTTCTCGTCACCCTCAACAATGCCGGCTTCGAGACCATTCAGGCCGAAGACGGCGTCGAGGGCCTCGAGGTTTTGGAAGAAGCAAACCCCGACGTCATCGTCACGGACATCAACATGCCGCGCCTTGACGGCTTCGGCTTCATCGAGGGCGTGCGCCGCAACGACAAGTATCGCGCCATCCCGATCCTGGTGCTGACGACCGAAAGCGACGCCGAAAAGAAGAACCGTGCCCGCCAGGCCGGTGCGACGGGCTGGATCGTCAAGCCCTTCGATCCCGCCAAGCTGATCGATGCCATCGAGCGTGTAACCGCTTAAACAGGATCTGTTCCTATGGATATGAACGAAATCAAAGAGATTTTCTTCCAGGAGTGCGAGGAGCAGCTCGCCGAACTGGAATCCGGTCTCCTGAAAATGAATGATGGCGACCGCGATCCGGAAACCGTCAATGCCGTCTTCCGTGCCGTTCATTCCATCAAGGGCGGGGCAGGGGCCTTCGGTCTGGACGACCTTGTCTCCTTTGCCCATGTTTTCGAAACCACGCTCGATTGTGTTCGATCCAACAAGCTGGAGCCGACCCAGGATGTCCTGAAGGTCATGCTCAAGGCTGCCGACGTTCTGGCGGACTTGACCAACGCCGCCCGCGACGGCGGCAGCGTCGATCAGGCCCGCAGCAGGGGCCTGGTCAAGGAACTGGAAGCGCTGGCTCACGGCGAATTGCCGTCGGCATCCGCAGCCAGCGAAGTCGCACCGAAGCCTACAAAGGCCACAGCACCCGCGCCGGCCCCTGTCAAAGCCGCGCCCGCCCCAGCTCCCACGGATGATAGCGGCTTTCAGCCGATCCCCTTCAGCTTCGACGATGATTTCGGTAGTGACGAGGCCCTCGTGGCCATGCCGGAATATGAAGTCAGCTTCAAGCCGCGCTCCGATCTCTATGCCAAGGGCAATGATGCGACGCTGCTGCTGCGCGACCTCTCGCGTGTCGGCGAAATGAGCATTCACTGCAATATGGACGCTCTCCCGGGCCTCGATCAGCTCGACCCCGAAGGCGCTTATTTGAAGTGGACGATCTCGATCAAGACGGACAAGGGCGAAGACGCCATTCGCACCGTCTTCGAATTCGCCGAATGGGATTGCGAGCTCGATGTCCGGCTGGTCGAGGATTCGACCTCAGCTGCCGGCGATGATGAGTTGCCGATGGTCCCAGTGCCCTTCGATCTCTCCGTTCTCGACGGAGAGGGTATCGAGCCGGCTGTGGAGGCCGCCGAGGAAGCGCCGAAGCCGAAGAACGACGCGGCCGCCGCCGTTGCCGCTGCTGAAACCGCAAGCAATGTCACGCAGCTTGCCGCCGCTGCCGCCCGCGTCGAAAAGAAGAACGATGCGGCTGCCGCCGCCGCTGCCGCCAGTGCCGCCGCGCAGAACAATGCCGCCGCCGGTGCCGGCCAGACCATCCGTGTCGATCTCGACCGTGTCGACCGACTGATCAACCTCGTCGGCGAGCTTGTCATCAACCAGGCCATGCTCTCGCAGAGCGTCATCGAAAATGACAATAACGGCGCATCCTCGATCAACATGGGCCTCGAGGAGCTGCAGCAGCTCACCCGCGAGATCCAGGACAGCGTCATGGCGATCCGCGCGCAGCCGGTGAAGCCGGTCTTCCAGCGCATGTCGCGCATCGTCCGTGAAATCGCCGATATGACCGGCAAGTCGATCCGTCTGGTCACAGAGGGCGAAAATACCGAAGTCGACAAGACGGTCATCGACAAGCTGGCCGAACCGCTGACCCACATGATCCGCAACGCCGTCGACCACGGCGTCGAAACACCGGAAAAGCGCACGGCGCTCGGCAAGAACCCCGAAGGCACGGTTCGCCTGACGGCAAAGCACCGGTCCGGCCGCATCCTGATCGAACTTGCCGACGACGGCGCCGGCATCAACCGCGAGAAGGTGCGCCAGAAGGCGATCGACAACGACCTGATCCCTGCCGACGCCAATCTCTCGGACGAGGAAATCGACAACCTGATCTTCCTGCCGGGCTTCTCGACCGCCGACAAGATTTCCGACATTTCCGGCCGCGGCGTCGGCATGGACGTGGTCAAGCGTTCGATCCAGGCACTGGGCGGCCGCATCAACATCAGCTCCAAGCCGGGACAGGGCTCGGTCTTCACTATGAGCCTGCCGCTGACGCTCGCCGTCCTCGACGGCATGGTGGTGACGGTTGCCGGTCAGACGCTGGTAGTGCCGTTGACCGCGATCGTCGAGACCCTGCAGCCGGAAGCCGCCGCGATCCATTCCTTCGGCGCCAACCATCGCCTGATCTCGATCCGCAACAGCTTCTGCCCGCTGGTCGATGTCGGTCGCATCCTGAACTTCCGCGCCACGCAGGCCAATCCGGTCGAAGGTGTCGCGTTGCTGGTGGAATCGGAAGGCGGCGGACAGCGCGCTCTGATGGTTGATGCCATCCAGGGTCAGCGCCAGGTCGTGATCAAGAGCCTCGAAGCGAACTACACGCATGTCCCCGGCATTGCCGCCGCGACCATCCTTGGTGACGGGCGCGTCGCTCTCATCCTCGACGTCGATGCCGTGGTCGGCGCCTCGCGCGGCCAGTCGCTGAAGGCTGAAATGTCCTACGCAGCAGCAGGTTGAACCTATGTCCTACGCCGTCAAGAATCTGACCCAGGGTGCCCGTGAGCTGATTGCATTCCGCATCGGCGATCAGGAGTTCTGCGTCGACATCATGTCGGTCCGCGAAATCCGCGGTTGGACGCCGGCGACCGCCATGCCGCATGCGCCGGCCCATGTCCTTGGCATCATCAACCTGCGCGGCGCCGTCTTGCCGATCGTCGATCTCTCGGCCCGCCTCGGCATGAAGCGCGCCGAGCCGACCGCGCGCCATGTGATCATCGTGGCGCAGGTCAAGCGCAAGGTCGTCGGCCTGCTGGTCGACGCCGTGTCCGATATCCTGACGGTGACTGACGACAACATCCAGCCGACGCCGGAAGTCTCTTCCGACTACGAACGGCAGTTTGCGCGCGGCATCCTGGCGATCGACCGCCGTATGATCTGCCTTATCGAACTCGAAACTCTGTTCCCGGACAGCGAAAGCGAAGCTGCATGAGTACGATGGGAGCGACAGATATCAAGGCATCACCGGACGAGGTGCTGGCCAACGGCGAATATCCGCTGACGCGGCGCGATCTCTCCGAAATTGCCGCGATGATCTATTCGGACGCCGGAATTTCCCTCAACGAGACCAAGGCCTCGTTGGTTTATTCGCGGCTTTCGAAGCATATCCGCGCGCTGGGCTTGCCTGGCTTTCGCGACTACTGCGCGCTGGTCTCCTCGCCGGCGGGAGCGGCGGCGCGGCGCGAGATGCTGTCGCATCTGACGACGAATTTCACCCGCTTCTTCCGCGAGAATCACCATTTCGATCACCTGCGCGATGAGGTTCTGCCGGGCCTTCTGGCGCGTGCCAAGAGCGGTGGCCGTGTCCGTATCTGGTCGGCAGCCTGTTCCGACGGGCAGGAGCCCTATTCCATCGCGCTCACGGTTCTGTCGCTGCTGCCAAATGCCGCGGATTTCGATTTCAAGATCCTGGCGACCGATATCGATCCGAAGATCCTGGGTCTTGCCCGTACGGGCGCCTATGACGAGACTTCGCTCGAAACCGTTTCGCCGGCCATGCGTAAGCAATGGTTCCAGGAGGTCGAAATCCAGGGGCGCCGCAAATTCCAGATCGATGACCGCGTCAAGCGACTGATCACCTTCAACGAGCTTAACCTAATGGCGCAATGGCCGTTCAAGGGCACATTCGACGTCATCTTCTGCCGCAATGTCGTCATCTATTTCGACGAACCGACGCAGACGAAGATCTGGTCGCGTTTTGCCGGTCTGCTGCCGGAAAACGGCCATCTCTATATCGGCCATTCCGAGCGCGTCTCCGGTGAGGCCAAGCACCTCTTCGACAATATCGGCATCACCACCTATCGCCGCATTGCGAATTCAATCGGGAGGAAAGCATGACAGCCCCCGCTCGCGTTCTTGTTGTCGACGACTCCGCGACTATGCGCGGCCTGATCACCGCCGTCCTGCGCTCCGATCCGGAGGTGGACGTCATCGGCCAGGCCGGCGATGCTATGGAAGCGCGCGCGGCGATCAAGGCGCTCAATCCCGATGTCGTGACGCTCGATATCGAAATGCCGAACATGAACGGCCTCGATTTTCTCGAGAAGATCATGACGCTCAGGCCCATGCCGGTCATCATGGTCTCGACCATGACGCATCGCGGCGCCGAGGCGACACTAGCCGCCCTTGAAATCGGGGCGTTCGATTGCGTCGGCAAACCGGCTCCCGGCGAGCCGCGCCCCTTCGGGGATCTCGCGGAAAAGGTAAAGGCGGCGGCTCGTTCGCAGCGGCAATATATCAAGCCGGCCGCCAATCATGCTCCGCCGCCTGCGGTCGCGGATTTCCGTGTCGGCCGCAAGATCGTCGCGATCGGCTCGTCCACCGGCGGCGTCGAGGCATTGATCGCGGTCCTGCAGAAGTTCCCGGCCAACTGCCCGCCGACGGTCATCACCCAGCACATGCCGCCGAGCTTCACCCGCAGTTTTGCCGAGCGGCTCAACCGGCTCTGCGCGCCGGTCGTGCAGGAAGCGACGGATGGCGCGCGGCTGGAGATCGGCAAGATCTATCTGGCACCCGGCGGCGAGCGGCATTTGCAGATCGCCAACGTGTCGGCGCCGCATTGCCGTCTGATCGAGCGTGGGCCGGTCAACGGCCATCGCCCCTCCGTCGATGTGCTCTTCGATTCGGTCGCCGAGCTCGCTGGTCGCAACGCCGTTGGCGTCATCCTGACCGGCATGGGGCGTGACGGCGCTGCCGGCCTTCTAAAGATGCGCCATGCTGGCGCGCGGACCATCGGCCAGAACGAAAAGACCTGCGTGGTCTACGGAATGCCGAGGGTCGCATTCGAACTCGGTGCAGTCGAACAGCAGTTTCCGCTGAACGCCATTGGCGAGGAAATATTGAAAGTAACAGCCGCCCGTAAGGAAGGAAGCGAATAATGTCCCTAGCGGAGAAAATCAAAGTTCTGATCGTCGACGACCAGGTCACCAGCCGTCTCTTGTTGAGCGACGCGCTGACGCAATTGGGCTTCAAGCAGATTACCGCTGCCGGTGATGGCGAGCAGGGCATGAAGATCATGGAGCAGCAGCCGCATCATCTGGTGATCTCCGACTTCAACATGCCGAAGATGGATGGCCTCGGCCTGCTTCAGGCCGTCCGCACCAATCCGACGACGAAGAAAGCGGCCTTTATCATTCTGACGGCGCAGGGCGACCGTGCGCTGGTCACGAAGGCTGCGCAGCTCGGCGCCAACAACGTTCTCGCGAAGCCCTTCACCATTGAAAAGATGAAAGCGGCGATCGAGGCCGTGTTCGGAGCGTTGAAATGATCGTCGAGGGTGCTGCCCGTCGCGTGCACATCATTCAGGGTGAGTACAAAGTCATCAGCGACCCGGACGTGGTGCTGTCGACTATTCTCGGCTCGTGCGTGGCAGCATGCCTGCGCGATCCGATCGCTGGCGTCGGCGGCATGAACCACTTTCTCCTGCCGGGAACGGCTGCTTCGCCGATGAGCGGCGGTGACGCAACGCGCTATGGCGTGCATCTGATGGAGCTGCTCATCAACGGTCTCTTGAAGCAGGGCGCGCGTCGTGATCGGCTGGAGGCGAAGGTTTTTGGTGGTGCTAAGACGATTGCCACCTTCTCCAATGTCGGCGAGCAGAATGCTGCCTTCGCCATGCAATTCCTGAGGGATGAAGGTATTCCGGTCGTCGGCTCCAGCACGGGCGGCGAGCATGGACGCAAGATCGAATATTGGCCGATCTCCGGCCGTGCCCGGCAATATCCGCTCACCGGCGCCGAAACGCAGAAGACCGTGGCTCTGGAACAGCGCCCCGTTGCCGCCCCGAAGCCGGTCGACAATACGATCGAATTTTTCTGATCAACGAGGACTACCCGATGACCACCGTCCCGAGCACCGAAGCATCCGCCATGCAGGAGGCGCTCCCCGCCATTCTCATGCGTATCGTCTCGGAATTGCACGATGTCGCTTACCTGATCGAACGCATCGAGCCGCAACTGCTCGATCTCGGCGGCGTCAACGTGCTGGAATCGCCTGACTCGATGAAGGTCATGCAGGGCATCGATCTGGCCGTGCAGAAGACGCGCGGCATCGCCGAGTTCATCGATACCATCACCGGCGATATCCCGGATGGCTGGATGGTCGATGTTGCAACGGCGTTGAGCCTGGTCAAGCTGTCGGAAATGCAGAAGGCGCTTAGCGGCAGCGGTCGCCACGGACACGCTCAGCCCTTGGCGAAGGCCGCCGGCGATTTCGATTTCTTCTGATAGGAAGCG
The DNA here is from genome assembly GCF_030272705.1 of Rhizobium mayense. Classification (GTDB taxonomy): domain Bacteria; phylum Pseudomonadota; class Alphaproteobacteria; order Rhizobiales; family Rhizobiaceae; genus Rhizobium; species Rhizobium mayense. The sequence goes on from NZ_JARFYM010000019.1 coordinate 30,823, forward strand.
CCGGCGCTTAATATTGTTTTTCCTATATTATCTCGCATAAATTCTTCGACTTTTTGATTTTCCTGCCCAGACGAAACGCTCGCACAAGTTTCGATTTCTATCTTCGCTGCAGGGCACAAAGCCATTAGGTCTTTGACGAATCGTGCGAGAACAGAATGAATCTGTTAAATCAATTAGTTCCCTTGTTCAGGAATCTGCAGAACCTGGGGAGGACGCGCCTGCTGATCATGGCCGGCGTCGGCGTCGTCTCCATGGCGCTCATCCTGTTTGCAGCCCTTTACGTGAACAAGCCTGCCCAGGAGACTCTTTATGTCGGCCTGGATGCAACAGATCTGAACCAGATCAGCATTGCGCTTGCCGAAGCCAACATCAATTTCCAGGTAGGCTCTGATGGCACCAGCCTGACCGTGCCGGCCGGCATGACCGGCAAGGCGCGCCTGCTTCTTGCCGAGCGCGGCCTGCCGAACAGCACCAACGCTGGCTATGAGCTCTTCGACAATGTCGGCTCGCTCGGCCTGACCTCCTTCATGCAGGAAGTGACGCGCGTCCGCGCGCTTGAAGGCGAAATCTCCCGGACGATCACTTCCATCTCGGGTATCAGCGCGGCGCGCGTCCACATCGTCATGCAGGATGTCGGTAACTTCCGAAAAGCGGATCAAAAGCCGACAGCCTCGGTCATGATCCGAGCGAACGCGGAGGCGGCGCGCAAGTCAGCCCAGGCCATCCGCCATCTCGTCGCCTCCGCCGTTCCCGGCCTGGAGGTCGAAGACGTTACGATTCTCGATTCCACCGGACAGTTGCTGGCCTCGGGTGACGATCCGAGCAATGGCGCGCTGAACCGTAATCTCGGTATCGTGCAGAATGTCCAGGATACGGTCGAATCGAACATCGACAAGGCGCTTGCGCCGTTCCTTGGCATGGACAATTTCCGCTCCAGCGTGACGGCACAGCTCAACACCGACAGCCAGCAGGTGCAGGAAACCACCTACGACCCGGATTCGAAGGTCGAACGTTCGGTGCGCACCACCAAGGAAGCGCAGAAATCGCAGCAGCGCCAGTCAGATACGGCGGCGACCGTCGAGCAGAACATTCCGCAGGCCGCCCCGCAGGCCGGTGGCAACGGGCCGACATCGAACGACCAGTCCGACAAGCGCGAAGAGCAGACCAACTACGAAATCAACAGCAAGACGACGGCCACGACCCGCAACAGCTACAGGGTCGAGAAGCTTTCGGTGGCCGTGGTGGTCAACAAGGGCCGCATTGCCCAGATGGTCGGTCAGCCGGCCGATCAGGCCAAGATCGACGCCTATATTGCCGAGATGCAGAAGATCGTCTCGACCGCTGCCGGCCTCGACTCCGGCCGTGGCGATGTCGTGACTGTCACTGCGATGGATTTCCTTGACAACCAACTGCTCGACGACAGCTCTTCGGGCTTCAGCATCATGGACATGCTGAGCCGCAATATGGCCGGCATCATCAATTCGGCTGCTTTCGTCGCGGTTGCCTTCCTCATCGTCTGGATGGGCTTCCGTCCGCTGATCCGCTCGCTCGGTGGCGATGCAGCCGGTGCCGCGGCGCTGCCTGAGGCGGCTGGCCTGGAATTGCCGGATTTCGCGCCGGCCGTCGGCGGGCCGGGGGCTGCGCTAATGGACGGCTTCGGCTCGGACTTCGGCTTCGACAGCACCGACGACCTGCTGACGATGGGCGAAGACGGCGGCACCTTCAATCGCCGCGTCAAGGAAGGGCCGGAACGTCGCCTCTCGCGCATGGTGGAAATCAGCGAAGAACGGGCCGCAAAGATCCTCAGAAAATGGGCCGTCGACAACGCTGCCTGATAATGAGACCGGGAGCTTCTCCCGGTCTTTTCATGTCATCGGAAAGTAGACGGCCGAACTGCGTCAATCTTGGGTTTCAGAAAAATATTCTCTGCAAGCCAACGTAACGAAATGAAGCCGTCAGAGGTGTTTGCGATATCTCGTCCGATCGGAAATTTCGTTGCTGGGTAGAAAGAATCGACTTACAATCATCCTACCTATTCGGAGTAGCGTCGAGGCGCCGCGAATCAGATCATGAAATCCGTGTTTGGTAAATTCAAAGAATTTGGAGATGCCGGTACACTGAAATATCAGTCTATGGTTAGTTGATTGCAGTTTCGGTGATTCGCGCCAATGCGATTGCCGAAACGGAACTAATATTAGAACCGCGCCTGCATCCGCCCGGATGCACATAAGGCGTAGTAACAAGTTGAGTTGGCGCAGACACCCATCTGAAGACCGATGTCGGTTTTCGGGCCTATGCGCTGGGTCCAGACCGAGCAATGCTCTCGTTGGCGTATGATCGCCTAACAGCGGCGGGAAATGCAAAAAATGGACATGCAGATATTGCAGGGTAGCAAGGGCGACAAGGATGTGCGATTGGCCGCGTTCGTCACCGCCATGTCGCGCGATCAGCTCATTCAGCAGCTAAGCGCCATTGCCGGCCCGGCCTATCTTCAGTCCGGTCTGCGCGCGTTGACGGGCTATGTCGGCGCTTCCCATTATCTTCTCGCCCGCTGCGACCTGATCCAGGAAAGCGGGCTCGATTTCGTCGTGTCCTCCGACTGGCCTTTCGATCTCGTTCGGCGCCTTGCTTCAGAGCTCACGAGCGGTTACGGCCGCACCGGCGAGCTGGAAAAATGCATGTCGCTGTTTCAGCCGAATTTTGCGCTCCTGCCCGAAGATGTCGAGCTGCCGGAAGGTGTCGGTCGCCAATATTGCTCGTTGACCTTCAATGTCGGACGCACGCGGTTTTCGCTGATGCTGCTGGCCCCTGATGGTCTGTCGTTGTCGCCGGAGCGCTTGCGCGACGTGGGACTGCTGTCGGGTTACTTCGCCAGCTTCACGCGCTGCGTGGAGGGCAAGTCCGAGCGTGATTTCGATCTCACCGAGCGCGAACTGGAATGCCTGTTCTGGATCGCAGAAGGCAAGACGAGCGATGAAATCGCCATGATCCTCGGCATCTCGCGCAACACCATCAACAACTATATCACCAGCGTCATGCGGAAGACCGCGACGAAGACGCGATCGGAAGCGATCGCCTTTGCTGTCAGAAACAATCTCGTTTGAAGGCCCAATGAATGCGATATCAGCCGGTTAGGACGACGGACGCGCCGAGTGAAACAAGGCTCGGCCGTTCGCATCGGGTGTCCAGTCGCTCCGATCTCTTCCCGAAGCTGGTGTCGATGCAAAAGCTGATCGACGCACAGAATTTCGCGGTTTATCGCGTCAGCGGCTCCGGTTTGCCGAGCAAGCAGCGCCTGGTCTGCGAGCTGGACAACTGGGGTTCGACCAATCCCGGCCTCAACAAGGCCTTCGTCGAAGCCTATGGCGAGGCGATGATCGAGCATATCGACAAGTCGCTGCTGCCGTTGATGTGGAATGGCCGCGACAGCGACAGCACGGCCGAGACGCCGGATTTTGCCTCTTTTACCCAGCGCCTGAAACCGCATCTCTTGCCGTTTGCCGGTGTCGCCTTTCCGGTGCGCCTTGGATCGGTCGGCAACGGCTATGTTGTGTTTGCCGCGAAATTCATGGATCTCACGAGCGACTTGATCGTCGAATTGCATGGCCGCAGCTGCCAGATCATGATGGACCTCCTGTCGCTCGACGAGCGCCGATCGCCGGCAGCCGAGGCTCTGAGCGAACGCGAGATTGCCTGCTTGCAGCTCGCCGGCGATGGCCGGATCAGTGAGGAAATCGCCGAAAAGCTCGGGCTGTCGGTGCATACCGTCAACGCCTATCTCGGCTCGGCCACGATCAAGCTCGATAGCGTCAATCGAATCCAGGCGATCGCAAAAGCGATCCGCTTCGGCTACATCAGCTAAAGCGCATCGCGATCTCTGAGATGCGCTCCCTGCGCTTTAGCCGGGCAGTTTGCGCGACATTTTCTAACGCCGAGACTCCTCAACGGACTTTCATCATGAAATGTGGGATGGATTGAGCCTTCTTCAGGCTGCTTGCGTCGTTCCGCTGACGGCATAGCGCGCATCGCACAGGCTGCGGGCGAGAAGCGCGGTGTTTTCGTCCGGATCGGCCGAGGCCTTCTCGAAGGCGATATGGTTGATCTCGATGCCGGCATGATGTTCGGCAAGCGCAAGCTTGGCGTAGACGGTGACGCCGCGCGGCTTGATTTCGAGGTCGATGGTGACTTCAGCCGGTCCGCCCCATTCGAGCTTGTAGTCGCCACCGAGCCCGAAATTGACGGTACCGGGGTGGAAATAAAGCTCGGCTGCCGAAGCCACCAGGTCGGCTAGATTGCCGTAACGTTCGAAGCGCAGCAGCGAAATCAGATCGGCCGCATCGAGGAGCCGCAGTTCGCTGGCGACCGGGCTGATGGCTTCGGCAAGAATTTGTTCACGTTGGGCAGAGTAGGGGCATTTTTTCATTCGATTTATCGTACCCGTTTTCTATTCGACTGCGCGGCATAGATCCGATGAATCAGTTCTGCGACGGCTTTGTAAAATACTGACGGGATGACACTATCTACCGAGACTTGCGCAAACATGGAGCGCGCGAGCGGCGGGTCTTCGAAGACGGGGATGCCGTTTGCCTCGGCGATCTCCCTGATTTTAAGCGCGATAAGGTCTTGCCCCTTGGCAACGACGATGGGCGCGTCGTTTTCCTCCCTGACATAACGCAACGCCACGGCGAAATGGGTCGGGTTGGCGATGACCAGCGTGGCGCGCGGCACCTGCTTCATCATGCGCCGGCGCGCGCGGTCGCGGGCGATCGAACGCTGGCGCGATTTAACGATTGGGTCGCCCTGCGCCTGCTTGAACTCGTCCTTGACCTCCTGCTTCGTCATTTTCAATTGGTCGACCCAATGATACCGGGTCCACAAGACGTCGGCGATGCCGACGACGGCGGTTGCCAGCAGCACGATGGTCAGAATTCTCTGAACGATGGTCGACAGCCGCACGAAAATCGTCTGCGGATCGGAAACCAGCGAATCGATCGCATGGAAGAACTGGCTGCGCAGTACAAAGAAGATGATGATGCCGACCACCACGATCTTGGCCATCGACTTGCTGAATTCGACAAGCCCTGACGTACTGAAGATGCGTTTCCAACCTGACACCGGCGATATGCGGGAAAACTGCGGTTGGATGCGGTCGAGAACGGGTGTCGGCAGGTTCTGGAACAGCGAGGATCCAATGCCGAAGACGAAGAACAGTGTAACGGCGGGCAAAAGCAAGTTGCCGACTTCCCAGCCGAGGCGGACGAACAAGGAAAGGACGTCCGATCCCGTTTCAAGTTGCCACTGATCGGGCTTTTCGAAAAGGTCGCGCAGCACCTCGCCCATGCGCCCTACGCGCGCTGGCAGGAAGAACGTGACGTAGATGACGGTCGCGAGCATCGACGCGAAGATCGTTGCTTCTCTGGAGTGGGGCACATTGCCCTTCTCCATCGTGTCGCGGAGTTTTTTCTCCGTCGGTTTTTCTGTTTTACTGTCCTTGTCTTCGTCAGCCAAAGCAGCCGTCCTTCATGAAACGGAAAGAGGCCGCGCATCATGCACGGCCTTGTTTGGAGCAGTCTAAGACGATTTAGGTGAGTCGCGCCGAGGTCACGCGGCTTCCTCCACAGGTGTCTTGTCTTTTGCCTTGAGTTCGATCTGGCCGGAGTTGGAAAGCCGGATGGCTTCCTGGGCGATGGCGCGTCGCGCGATGGCGATTTCGCGCGGGTTGATGCCGGTGTTGCCCATCTGCAGGTCGGATTCGATCATGCGGCGCTGGCGCGGGCTGATCGAGCTGAGCACGATCTCGCGGATCTCGGAGGTCGAGCCGCGCAACGCCATGGTGAGGATATCGGCGGCGATGTCGTTGAGCAGCAGGACACGGCTCGGCTGCGGCATGAGCGTGAGGTCGTCGAAGAGGAAGATCTTCGGGCGCACCTTGTCGACCGATTCCTTGTTGAGCGTTTCCAGCGATGTGAGCAGAGTGTCGACCTGCGGCTTGTCCAGCTCGTTCATCAGCTCCGCCACCTTGGTCGAGCCGGAAGCGTTGCGTTCCGCTTCGATTTCCGCCATCAGCGCCAATACGCGGTTTTCGATGATTTGTGCCGCTTTCGGGCTGACGTCCTTGAGATTGACCGTGCGGTTCATGATGTCAGCCCGCTGTTCTTCGGGCAATTGCAGCAGAACCTTGGCGCCGAAGGAGGACGGCATCATGGACAGCACATAGGCGATGGTTTGCGGATGTTCGCGCAGGAAGAACTTGGCCACGAAAGCAGGATCCGCCTCGCCGAGGCGATCCCAGATCGAGGTTTCGTAAGCCTGGAAGGCCGTGCGACGGCCGAGAAGGCTGTCGACCTCGTCAGGCGTCAGGCCTTCTTCGAGGATGCTCTCGATTGCCTTGGCGTTGTCCATCAGACCGGCGCCTTCGGTAAAGAGATCCTCGAATTCCGCCACGAGCTGAGCCAGTTCGTCCGGCGGAATGAGTCTCAGCGATTGCGCAGACGCGATGATGAGCTGCAATTCATGCTGCGTGAAATACTTCAGCAGCCGTCCCGCCACCTGTTTGCCCATGGCAAGAAGAACGGCTGCGGCCTTTTCAGCCTGAGTTAACGGTTTCTCGGTGAGCGCACCGCTGAAATCGTCAAAGTCCATCATGGTCTTCGTCTCCGTCCCAAACAGGGAGTGGGCTTATTCTGAACAGGGTTCAGGCTTTTTTCGCACTCGATACTTCGATGAGCTTGATTCCGAACCGGGTGTCGTCATGTTCCAGCACGGTAATTTCGCCCCGGCCGATCCTGCGGCCGTTGACGGTGATTTCGACAGGCTCGCCGATCTTCTTGTCGAGGGCGATGATCGCACCTTCGGTTAGGTTCATCAGGCCTGAGACCTGCATGCGGCTGCTGCCAAGCACGATCTGAACATCGATCGGGATGTCCATGATCAGGTCGAGATTGGCGGTCAATGCGCTGCCCGGAGCGGCCGGTTCGGCAAAGGAGGAGCCGCCGAAGTCGCCGCCGCCAAAAGCGGAGCCTGCGTTGTCGTCGCCGAAGTCACCGCCAAAGGCCGAAAGATCCGTGCCTGGCTCGCCACCGAAATCCGGTACGCCGCCGTCGCTGTCCTTCTTCAGCACGCCGCGCAGGCCGTCGATGGCCTCGTCCAATGCGGCGTCGCTGCTTTCAACTTCCAGCGAATCCTCGCTGCTTTTCTGTGTCGTCTTCCTAGCCATGAAATCACTATTCCAGTTGAAACTTGCCTCAAGCTGCCGTGGGTGCGCTGCAGCACCCGCATGCCGGTCAATTCATCAGGTGTCGCAGAAGCTCGTCGTCGGAATTCACATTGTCCTTGACGCGCACCGTGTAATTTTCGCCCGAACGGCCGAATTCGCAGATATACAGGTCCTTGCTGTTGGCACTGACCTCGACGCGGACATCGCCCGTGTCCATGAAGGGTATGACGTCGCCGACGGTGAGCTTGGAAATCGTGTTCAGCGTCAGCGATTGCAGCCGGATGCGGGCTTCGAGCGTCACCTGCGAGCGGCGCACCTGTTCGCTCAGCTGTTCCGTCCATGCTTCCGATGCCGCTGAGGGGTTTTTCGCCCGCGGCGCGGTCACCACGGTCCGCAACAGCACCTGTTGCGGTATGATGACGATGATTTCCGAGACGGTCTTGCCGAGCGAGATCGTCATCGTGATGGCCGCGGCAAATTCGTCGGCCTGGCCGGCGACCGGCTTCGGGCGGTTCTCGATATTGTGGGGCGGCTCCAGGTTGGGCTCGAAGCCACCGGACGCGTTGACAGCCGAGCGCAGCACGTTGGCGATCTTGTCGAACACCATGACAGCGAGATCGAGCTCGATGACCGAAAGCGGCCGCGGAGCGGGTGCTTCGATGGTCTCAGGCAGCGCACCCAGCATGTGCTCCATCAGTGTCATGATGAAGCCCGTGCCGCAGCCAAGAACGAACTTCGGCGCCCAGTTGCGCAGAGAACCGTTCACGAGGGCGCAGTTGGTGCCGAGGCCGGCGATGAGGTCGTCCATCAGCCCCGCCTGGCAGCCAGCATAGGCGACGGATACGTCGAGGCCGGTTTCGCTCTTGATGAAGTCGGGGAGGAATTCGCCGTAGACCTGGCCGAAGGCGGCGGCGAGTTTCCCGACGGTTGCCCCGTCGCCGAGGCCGCCGGTCAGCTTGGCGAAGAGAGCGCGATCCATCGTCTGTACCTTGGCTGCTGATTGCTGGCTCATAATCGTCAAGCCGCCTTGCTCTCACCGCCGGGGTTCATCATTTCCTGCTCGACCGCATCGATGGACGGCCGCTCGTAGGAGGAGATGGTCTTGCGGCCGTATTCGAGCGCCACCTGCGGTACGGACCCGTTCATGTAGGCGAGCAGCGTCTGTTTGACGATTACGTAGAGGCGATGCTGCTTGCTGCGCACCACCTTGATCTGCGACACCAGGGGGGCGCAGACGGAGTAGGAAAGGAGAATGCCGAGGAAGGTGCCGACAAGTGCCGAGCCGATGAGGTGGCCGAGCACTTCGGGCGAATCGTTGATGTGGCTCATGGCCTTGATGACGCCGAGAACGGCGGCGACGATACCGATGGCCGGGAAGGAATCGCCCATGATCGTGATGGCATGATAGGGCTTCATCTTGTCATGCAGGATGGTGTTGATTTCTTCGTCCATCAACGCCTCGATTTCATGCGAGCGAGCATTGCCGATGATGATGAGGCGGACATAGTCGCAGATGAAGGCCGTCAGTTCCTTGTTCTTCAGCACCGTCGGGGCGGCCTGGAAGATCACGGATTCGTCCGGGTTGTCGATGTGCGCTTCGATTTCGTTGCGTGACTTGGTGCGCAGGTCTCGCATCAGCGCATAGAGTACGCCGAGCGTATCCAGATAGTTGCGTTCCTTCGGAACCGAATGCTTGAAGGCTTCGCCCAGCGCCTTGCCGGAATCCTTCACGACCTTCATCGGATTGGCCATGATGAAGCCGCCGATGCCGGCACCTGCGATGATGACAAACTCGAAGGGTTGGAACAGCGCGTCCACATGCCCGCCCATCGCCATGAAGCTGCCAATGATGCAGCCGCAGGTCACTACAAATCCGATAATAATATTCATCGCCAGTCCACACCTGAACGTTGCTTCCTCGGATCAAGTAGGGGACTTGCCTTGCGTGAGGCTGTTCGGCGTGCACCGCACAGGCTTTTCGCGTGTCAGCTTCGCACAAGCCAATGCAGGCAGAGTATCGGGTAAGGGCATCCACGCCCGGCTAACGAAATGTTGGAGCGCCGCAAAATCTGGCGTCTCCTTTCCCGTTATTCTCCAATGTCCGGAGGGCGTTGAAAATGCAGTCTGGTATCTATGTGGCGCTGTCATCGCAGATGGCGCTTGAGCGGCGCCTGACAACGATCGCCGACAACATGGCCAACGTGAACACCACGGGTTTTCGTGGCACCGAGGTCAAGTTCAATCAAGTGCTCAGCAATACCGAAAACAAGCTCAACGCCAAGGTCGCCTTCGTCTCGCAAGGCAATGACTATCTCTCCACCGACAACGGCGAATTGCAAAACACCGGCAATCTCTTCGATTTCGCCGTCAAGGGCGATGCCTGGTTCGGTCTCAACACGCCGGCCGGCCTGGTCCTGACGCGCGACGGCCGCTTTACCATGAGCGAGAGCGGAGCCCTGGTCTCCACCCGCGGCTATCCAGTGCTCGATCCCGGCGGCGCGCCGATCCAGCTCGACCCCGGCGGCGGCGCGCCCAGCGTGTCCTCGGACGGCACGATCGCGCAAAACGGCAAGCAAGTCGGCAAGATCGGCCTCTACAGCGCCGATATCAGCAAGGGCTTCCTGCGCTATGACAATAGCGGCGTATTGCCCACAGACCCGCCGCAGTCCGTCGTCGACCGTTCCAATGTCGGTGTTGCCCAGGGCTATCTCGAAAACTCCAACGTCAACGGCATGCGGGAAATGACCCAGCTGATCGAAGTAAGCCGTGCCTTCGACAATATCTCGACGCTCACGAACAATAGTGAAGGCACCCTCACAGACGCGATCAAGACCCTCGGCGGCAGCCAGTAAGAGGGGCGGATCATGTTCGAGGATGGAATGCCGGAAGGCGCGATGTCGCCGAAGCTTTCACATATGGGCGCGTTGGCCGGGCAATATATGATGGCCGAAAACACGGTCGCCGATGGTGGCCATGTGCGCACCATCGCCGCCGGGCACTATACCGTCGCCGGTCTTTCCAGGCACGTGCGCCTCGGCGAATTCGTGGCCCATCGTTCGGCCACCGGCATCCATCTCGGTGAAGTCGTCCGCGTCGAGCCGGAGCTGACCTATGTCTGTCCGATCGAGCCGGGTGAGCCGATCGGCATTCACGACGTCGTCATCCGCAAGGGCGCCTTCCGCATCGCGCCGTCGGATAGCTGGTGCGGGCGCACGATCAACTCGCTGGGCGAGCCGATTGACGGTCTCGGACCACTGACGGCGGGCACGGTTTCGCGTTCGATCTCCAATACCGCACCACCCTCCATGACGCGCAAACGCGTCGAGACAGGTTTCAAGACCGGCGTGCGCGCAATCGACATTTTCTCACCGCTCTGCCTTGGTCAGCGTCTCGGCATCTTCGCCGGTTCCGGCGTCGGCAAGTCGACACTGCTGTCGATGCTGGCCAGGGCCGATGCTTTCGACAAGGTGGTGATCGCACTGGTCGGCGAACGTGGCCGCGAAGTCCGGGAATTCATAGAGGACACGCTCGGGTCTCACATGCAGAAGTCGATCGCCGTCGTCGCGACCAGCGACGAGAGCCCGATGCTGCGCAAGATGGCGCCGCTATCGGCCATCACCATCGCCGAGCATTTCCGCGATCAGGGCGACAATGTGCTGTTGATCGTCGACAGCGTCACGCGCTTCGCCCACGCCATCCGCGAGGTCGCGACCGCCTCCGGCGAGCCACCGATCGCACGCGGTTATCCGGCCTCCGTCTTCACCGAACTGCCGCGCCTTCTGGAGCGCGCGGGTCCGGGGCCGGAAGGCACAGGCACGATCACCGCGATCATCTCCATCCTCGTCGACGGCGACAATCACAACGATCCGATTGCCGATTCCACCCGCGGTATTCTCGACGGCCATATCGTCCTTCAGCGCAGTCTTGCGGAAGAGGGGCGCTATCCGCCGATTGATCCGCTGGCCTCGGTGTCGCGCTTGGCGCGCAAGGCCTGGACGCCGGATCAGGAAAAGCTGGTTTCACGCCTGAAGGCCCTCGTGCACCGTTTTGAGGAAACCCGAGACCTGCGGCTGATCGGCGGATATCGCCAGGGCGCCGACCCCGATCTCGACATGGCCGTCCGTCAGGTGCCGCTTATCTACGAGATACTCAAACAGACCCCCGGCGAGCGGCCTTCGGCCGATGCCTTCACCGATCTCGCGACCGCCTTGAAAAACGGCCAGGTCGCGGCCGCCCAACCTAGAGCGAGATGAGGTTTCGGCCAAACGCCATTCGCTCCAGTGATTTGATTTCACATGATCCTGTCCGAAACCCCTTCATGATTTCGGAACCGTACCCAGAGAGGCTAGACGTGAGAGAATCCGATGCAGACGAACCGGTCGCTCCGCTGAAGCCGGCGAGAAGGCGGACCTTCACCGACAAGGCCCTGGCGGGCACCGGTCTGCTGCTGGCCGGCATCTCGGCCTTCTTCCCCTGGTATGTATTTTTGAACCCCGACAAATTCGGCATTCATGTTGCCGAGGGCGATCATACCCGTGATCTGCCGAATTGGCCCGGGCGCGAGATCGTCAACGTATCGCCGCTCGCGATGGTCAACAAGAACCCGAATGCGCCTAAGGAGATGATTCCCGATCCGCTGACGACGGCAACGACCAGCAGTCTCGGGGCTGAGGACGACAAGGGCCCGGCGGCAGAGGATCAGCCGTTCCCCGGCAAATCACCGTTCCATCTGCTGCACGTCGCAAACGGCCGGGCGCTGATCGAGGATGACACCGGCATGTATGTCGTGCGGGTCGGCTCGATCCTTCCAGATAACAGCCGTCTGGCGACGATCGAGCAGCGTGACGGAAAGTGGGTCATCGTCACGTCGACGGGCGATGTCTACGGCCATGACTGAGTGCCCGCAATCGCCTGTGTACCAAGCTTCTTAAAGACTTTAGCAAGAACGCATTCCCCGCAAGTCCCACGCAAGATTATCCCTCTAGGGTCCCTGCTGTAAGAACGGAGAGAAGCCTATGCAACCCATTCAGCTCTTTGACCTGGCCTCGCGGCAAGCCGAGTGGCTCCAGGTTCGTCAGGAGGTCGTTGCCGGCAACATCGCCAATGCCAATACACCGAAGTACCGCTCCAAGGACGTCACGCCGTTTCAAGCCGTTCTCGATAACCAGAATATCGGCATGGCGAAGACCAACCCGGCGCATTTCTCGGGCAATGAATTCAGTGAGACCGGCGACGTCAATGTCGAAGAGGCCTCGCTCAACCAGGAAATCGGCGTCCAGGAGTCGGGTAACACCGTCGGCCTGGAAGACGAGCTCTCCAAATCCGGCGACATTCAGCGCCAGTACGGTTTGAACACCGCGCTGGTCAGCTCCTTTCATCGCATGATGTTGATGACCGTAAAACAATAGATGAAGTGAAGATGTTATGGATCCTTTATCAGCCGCATTGAAGATTGCGGGCTCCGGCCTTGAGGCGCAATCGACCCGCCTGCGTGTTGTCTCCGAAAATATTGCCAATGCCCGCTCGACCGGCGACACTCCCGGCTCCGATCCCTATCGCCGCAAGACCGTGACCTTCGGCGCCGAGGTCGATCGCGCCAATGGCGTGACCACGGTCGGGGTGAAGAAGATGGGCGAAGACACCGGCAAGTTCATCGAGGAATACGACCCAGACAATCCGGCGGCGGACACGAAGGGCTACGTCAAGATGCCCAACGTCAACATTCTCGTCGAAATGGCCGATATGCGCGAAGCCAATCGTTCCTACGAAGCCAATCTGCAAACAGTCAAGCAGTCGCGCGATCTCATCAACTCCACCATTGATCTCTTGAAGAATGCACAATGATTGACGCTATCAAGAATGTCGCCTCTCTCTCAGCAGTCCGCGGTCTCGGCAGCATCGCCACGGACCAGAGCTCCTCTTCGACCAACGCACTGGCGCCGACGCCGGGAACGACGCTTGGGAACGCGACGGGAGCCAGCTTCGCCTCGGTCATGTCAAACGTGGCGAAAGACTCCATCAACACGCTGAAGGAAGCCGAAAGCGCCTCCTTCGCCGGCATCAAGGGCACGATGAGCACCCGCGAAGTGGTCGACAAGGTCATGCAGGCGGATCAGACGCTGCAGACGGCGATTGCGCTGCGCGACAAGGTGGTCAGCGCCTTTCTCGATATTACGAAAATGCAGATTTAGGGCGGGTTGCCTCGCTCCCGCTCCCATTATTTGATTTGGCATGATCTTATTGAAAAGCTGCTTGGCGGCTTTCGAGGTTATGCCCTAGCTCGAAGGACGAAGGCATGAGAGCGCTCGCTATTGCCGCGACAGGCATGGACGCCCAGCAGACCAATCTCGAAGTGATCGCGAACAACATCGCGAACATCAATACGACGGGCTACAAGCGTTCCCGCGCTGAGTTCTCCGACCTTTTGTACCAGACCGAACGCGCCAAAGGCATTTCCAACCGACCGAACCAGGCGGTGGTCCCGGAAGGTGCCAATATCGGCCTCGGCGTACAGACGACGGCGGTCCGCAACATCCAGATCCAGGGCGAACTGTCGCAGACGCAGAACGATCTCGACGTTGCGCTGGTCGGCCGCGGCTGGTTCCAGATCCAGATGCCGGACGGCACGACGGCCTATACGCGGGCAGGCTCGTTCAACAAGAGCGACACCGGCCAGATCGTCACGGCCGACGGCAATGTATTGCAGCCGGGCATCACGATCCCGCCCAACGCCAGCAACATCGTCATCAACGAATCCGGCCAGGTTTCGGCAACGATCGGCACCGCGACAACGCCGACCGTTCTCGGGCAGCTTCAGATCGCCAACTTCGTCAACGAAGCCGGTTTGCAGCCGATGGGAAGCAACCTCTTCACCCAGACGCCGGCCTCCGGCGATCCCGTCGTGTCCGATCCCAATACGAACGGCTACGCATACATGAAGCAAGGCTATCTGGAATCGTCGAACGTCGATCCGGTCAAGGAAATCACCGACCTGATCAGCGCGCAGCGTGCCTATGAGATGAATTCCAAGGTCATCACCACCGCCGACGACATGGCGCAGATCGTCAGCAAAGATCTGAAGTAAACGAGAGGACGGGCCGAACATGAGGTTTCGCCGGATGAAAAGCTTAGCAATGGCCTGGCTCGCCGCAGCGAGCCTCTCCGTCATGTTCGTGTCGGCCGCGCCCGCCGGTGCAACGGGTGCCGACGCAACGAGTCTCGGGACCGCCGTCGTGCCGACCGAGGTGATCTATCCCGGCGATATCATCAGCAGCGGCCAGCTCGAAGAGGTCGACGTCACCAATCCGAACCTCACCGGCGACTACGCCAAGGCGATCCGGGAGGTGACGGGCATGGTGTCGAAACGCACGCTTCTGCCAGGCCGAACCATCTCGATTTCCGCTCTGCGCGAACCCTATGCGGTGACGCGCGGCTCCAATGTCCGCCTGGTCATGAACATGGGCAGCATGACGATCACCGCGGCCGGGACGCCGCTGGATGACGGGGCTGTCGGCGACAGCGTGCGTGCCCGCAATCTGGACTCCGGCATCATCGTCAACGGCACTGTTCTCGAAAACGGCACCATCCGAGTGGTCGCAAAATGAGAAGACTTCGTCATCTTCTTGCCGTCTTGCTGGCGTTGCCCAGCTTGGTCGTCGGCAATCCAGCCCTGGCGATGCAGTCGCGCATCAAGGACATCGCCTCATTGCAGGCCGGACGCGACAACCAGTTGATCGGTTATGGTCTGATCGTCGGCCTCCAGGGGACCGGCGATGGTCTGCGTTCCTCGCCATTTACCGAACAGTCCATGCGCGCGATGCTGCAGAATCTCGGCATTTCGACGCAGGGCGGCCAGTCTGCCGCCAAGAATACCGCCGCCGTCATGGTGACCACCAACCTGCCGCCCTTCGCAAGCCCCGGCAGCCGCATCGACGTCACGGTCAGTTCGCTGGGCGACGCAACGTCGCTGCGAGGCGGCACGTTGATCATGACTTCGCTCAGCGGTGCCGACGGACAGATCTATGCCGTGGCGCAGGGGTCGGTCATCGTCTCGGGCTTCCAGGCACAAGGGGCGGCCGCCAGCGTTACCGAAGGCACCACGACCGCCGGCCGCGTGCCGGGCGGCGCCATCATCGAGCGCGAACTGCCCTCGCGCTTCAAGGATTCCGTCAATCTCGTCCTGCAGTTGCGCAATCCGGATTTCTCTACATCGATCCGCATCGCCGATACCGTCAATGCCTGGGCAACCTCCCATTACGGCGCTCCGATCGCCGAAGCCAAGGATTCGCAGGAGGTCGCGATCGCAAAGCCGAAAATGGCGGACCTGACACGGCTGATGGCGGATCTCGAAAATCTCGACGTCCAGACCGATACCCCGGCCAAGGTGGTTATCAACGAACGCACCGGAACGATCGTCATCGGCGCCGATGTCCGTGTTTCGCCGGTCGCTGTCAGTTACGGAACTCTGACGGTGCAGGTCAGCGAGAACCCGCAGGTGATCCAGCCGGAACCCTTCTCGAATGGGCAGACCGCCATTCAAGACCAGACGGATATCACGGCAACCAAGAGCGGTGGCCGCGTCGCCGTGCTCGAAGGGCCTGACTTGAAAACGCTGGTCTCCGGGCTGAACAATATCGGCGTCAAGCCCGACGGCATCATCGCAATCCTGCAAGGCATCAAATCGGCCGGCGCGCTGCAAGCGGAGCTCGTTCTGCAATGATATCGATCGTTATCGCCAAGAAAATGTTGACGTCCTGCCGTGTTGCGGCGGTGCCCGCCATGACTGCATTGCTGCTGTCGGCCTATGCCACGGCGGCGCAGGAGGCGCCGAAGCCGGTCGTCGACCCTGCATCCAGCCAGGATGAAATCAGACAGTTCTGCACCAATATCGCCGATCCTGCCCGCGACCAGCGCTATCTGTTGCAGAAGCAGGAACTTGAAAAGTTGCAGGCCGATGTCAATCAACGCATCGCCACCATGGATCAGCGCAAGGCGGAATACGAAGACTGGCTGAAGCGGCGCGACGATTTCCTGAAGACCGCCGATTCCGGTCTGGTCGACATCTACAAGAACATGAAGCCGGATGCGGCGGCGGCAAGCCTTGACCAGGTGAAAGTCACCGTGGCCGCCGCGATCATCATGAAGCTCTCGCCGCGCCAGTCGAGTCTTATTCTGGCGGAGATGGATGCGCAGAAAGCCGCTGTTGTCACCAACATCATCTCCAGCGCGTCCGATCCGAATACATCGAAGTCGAAGGACCCCTCATGAACATGCGTCTTACGGCCACGTGCGCAGTCGTCGTTTTCCTCGCCGGTTGTCAGTCGCAGGCTCTTAGGGAAATCGGCAGGGCGCCTGCCATGAGCCCGATCGGCAGCGGCCTGCAATATGCGCAGACGCCGCAGATGCTGCAGTATCCGAAGCGGCCGCATCAGGTGGCGCAAGGCTACTCGCTGTGGAACGATTCGCAGGCGGCCCTTTTCAAGGATGCGCGCGCCCTCAATGTCGGCGATATCCTGACGGTCAATATCTCGATCAACGACAAGGCCAATTGGGATAACGAGACCAATCGCAGTCGCACGAACAAGAGCGACTTGAACTGGAACGTCACGGCCAAGATCTTTGGTTGGCAGCCGAGCACCAATGCCGACGCAACCTCCGGCTCCGACACCAGCACCGACGCCAAGGGCAAAATGCAGCGCTCCGAGCAGATCACTTTGCTTGTCGCTGCCGTCGTCACCGGCGTTCTCGAGAACGGCAATCTGATGATCAGCGGCTCCCAGGAAGTGCGGATGAACCAGGAGATTCGAATCCTGAACGTCGCCGGCATCGTCCGGCCGCAGGACGTCACGTCTGATAACACGATCTCCTACGACAAGATCGCGGAAGCGCGCATCTCCTACGGCGGCCGCGGCCGTCTGACTGAAATACAGCAGCCGCCGCGCGGGCAGCAGGCGGTCGATCTGCTGTCGCCGCTCTGACGGACGGACAGTGCGCGGCATTTTGTTAACAGGCGGATAGAGACATGGCAGCAGCTGCAGACGCACCGGCAAAGGGCAAGGGATCGCCGCTGATCATGATGATTGCCGGCCTGGTGGTCTTGACGGTCCTTGGAGGCGGCGGCGGCTGGTTCCTCGGCACCATGATCACGCCGAAGATCAAGACGGCAACTGCCGCGGTACAGGCCGCTCCGCAGAGCCCAACCGGCGAAAAACAGGCCGCGGCGGCCGCGGAAGCGAACGGCATCGTCCAGCTCGATCCGATCACCACCAATCTTGCCTATCCGTCGCAAAACTGGATCAGGCTGGAAATCGCGTTGATGTTCAAGGGCCCGCCGGACCAGCAGCTCGCGGAGGCCATCCATCAGGATATTCTCGCCTATGTCCGCACCGTCTCCCTGCAACAGATCGAGGGTCCGCGCGGCTTCCAATATCTTCGGGATGACATTCAGGAACGTGTTGACCTCCGCTCGGAAGGACGGGTATCGAAAGTTATGTTCAGAACTTTCGTGATCGAATGATTCGATTATTACTTGCTTTGTTAATATTAGTGTTTGCTGCATTTTCGCCTGAACTGGCGATGGCGCAGCAATTGCCGCAGCAATTCCCGACGGATCTCCTGAACGTCCCGGTGAACGGGTCTGTTGCTGCCTGGATCATTCGCACTTTTGGGCTGCTGACGATCCTGTCGATTGCGCCCGGCATCCTCATCATGGTGACGAGTTTTCCGCGATTCATCATCGCGTTCTCGATCCTGCGTTCGGGCATGGGCCTGTCGACCACGCCGTCGAACATGATCCTGCTCAGCCTCGCCTTGTTCATGACCTTCTACGTCATGTCGCCGACCTTCGATCAGGCCTGGAAAGACGGCGCGCAGCCGCTGCTTGCCAATCAGATTTCGGAAGCAGATGCGGTTCAGCGCATCGCGGAGCCTTTCCGCACCTTCATGTCCAACAACACGCGCGACAAGGACATCAAGCTCTTCGTCGATCTGGCGCAGGAGCGTGGGCAGACGGTGGTGGTCGACAACAAGATCGATTATCGCGTGCTGATCCCCGCCTTCATGATCTCGGAAATCCGCCGCGGTTTTGAAATCGGCTTTCTGGTTGTTCTGCCGTTCCTGGTCATCGACCTGATCGTTTCCACCATCGTCATGGCGATGGGCATGATGATGCTGCCGCCGACATCGATCTCGCTGCCCTTCAAGATCCTGTTCTTCGTGCTGATCGACGGCTGGAACCTGCTGGTCGGCAGCCTTGTGCGCTCGTTCCATTAGAGCGCCGTGCGTTCATTTGAACGCGCAAAGGTCGCTCTAGTCATTTGAATCCAGTGCATCTAATCCGGTTGCAGATGATTCCACCTGAAAGCGGGATACTCTGATCGCCAGCCGCCGGCGTGACAGTCATCGGGAGCGGAGTTCCCGATGACTAGAAATCCTTATTCCGCGGCGATCACCGCTGTATTTTGGCCTTCCATCAGGAATGGTTCGGTACGCGCCGGCAGCGCCGGCACGTCCATGTGATCCGGGCCGAGGCCCTTCCTGGCGCGTCCGACCATCATTTCGTAGGCCGTCTCCAGGTGATGGGTGAAGCGCTCGGCGTCAAAGAGCGGCATTATGTAGCGATTGACGGCCAATGTTTCCTTGAACGCGGCAATGCGCTCCGGCTGGCTGGCGAGTTCCACGGCCATATCTTCATAGGCCTGGACATCGGCGGCCACCAGTTCCGGCACGCCGATGGCGGTAAGCAGGCTTTCGCTGACGCGTGAGGCGAAGTTCGTGCCCCTTATGGTGAGAACCGGCAAACCGCCCCAGAGCTGTTCCGAGGTCGTCGTATGGCCGTTCACGGGGAAGGTATCGAGACCGAGATCGGCAAGTTGCTGGCGATCGATGTGATCCTCGTACTGGATACGGGTCGTGAAGACGATGCGCTTGCGGTTGATGCCGCGCGCCTCGAGGCGTGCCCAGAGATTGGCCTCCGCGCGAGGACCGTTGCAGAGCAGCCAGAGCACACTGTTCTTGGTGCGCTTCAGGATGTTGCACCAGACATCGATCATGTGTGAGGTGATCTTGCGGTTGCCATTGAACGAGGCGAACACGAAGGCATCTTCCGGCAGTTCGTGCTGTGCGCGGGTCGTCGGCCGCGGCTTCGGACGATACAGTGGGTCGTTCGGCTGATAGCATTCGGGCAGGCGGCAAAACTTCTCGTGGAAATGCGGTTTGGAATGGTCCGGCAGGACGTAGGGGTCGCCGATGATGTAGTCGAGGTCGATATTGATCGCCGAGCCTGGAAAACCGAGCCAGGCCGTCTGGATCGGCGCAGCCATATGGTTGAGTATGCGGACGCGGCTATCCTTGGTGTGTCCTTTGAGATCCACCAGGATGTCGATCCCACGGGCGCGAATTGCGTCTGCCGCTGCCTGGTCTGAAAGGCTGCGGATATCGACCATGGTGCCCCACCTCGAATAATCGAATTCTTCCTTGCGCTGTGACGCCAAGGGCGAATGGTCGAAGAGGGTAATCTCGAATCGATTCCTGTCGTGCAGTTCCAATATCCGCTGCAGGAGCTTCATTGTCGCGTGGCTCGGCCAGAAGTCCGATGAGAGATAGCCAATGCGAATCTTGTCGGCCCAGGTATGCGGTGCCTTGCGGCGCGCCACAGCGTGTCCGGCGGGCAGCGACACCGTGTCGTGTACCGCAAACTTGTTGATCGCCTCGTCGCCGCACCAGTGCAGATGGAAGAAGGGATTGTCCGGTCTGACATAGTCAAGGTTGCCCTTGGCGAGCGAAGCGAGAACCGGCGCCATGTGCTTGTCAACCATTGCGAGATCGGAAAATTCGCGGGCAAAGATCAAATAGAGCGTGCGAAAGATGATGTTGTCGGGATGCTTCTTGAACAGCGTGATGACGATGTGCCGATTGCCCTCGTCATAAAGATTGTCGGTCAACAGCTTAGCGGCCATCATCCGATGTTTGAGCTCCGGTCCCTCGACGAGGACCGTCTTGAAGCCGACCAGCAAATCCCTTTGCTGACGGCTCAGAAAGATGCTGGAAAGCGCATAGGCAAGCTCCGGATCCTTGAGCGCCTGAGGCAGGATCAAGTTTCCGATCGAAAGCGTAGCGTCCTCGTCGCCGCTGGCGAAATGCAGCAGCAAGGCTTCCCGCAGGTAGTCTTCACGGTAAGGCTTTTGCCTGCCCGCCAGTTCATACGATTTCGCCGCGTCCGAATTGAAACCGAGCTTGAGCAGCGTCTTTGCGAGCAGCGCATAGGTCTTCGGCGATGTATCGACATTGAGCAACTCGTTCAGTGTTTCGAGCGCGCGCGTATATTGCCCCTTTTGATAGAGGCTGGACGCTGTCGCAAAGGCGTTTTTCGTATTCACGAGCGAGGACTCCGAGCGAACGTTGAACAGCCTCCGGCAAAGGGCCGAGGACCGTCATCATGGATTCGCGGAATAATCGCTTGCGTAGCTTGCCTGAAACCGAAGCACTGGTGACACCATACCTTTACGCCTCGTTAGCTAAGTTCCGGCTGGCTGTTTTCGTGGCGCCTGTGTTTAAGAAATTCGCAAGTAATGCATGCGAGTTTACCTGCGACATGACGGGTTTGGTCCGCTAGGAAATGGGGCCGAGGAGCATGAAGCCGCTCCGTCATCGCCGGTATTTGAAGTCCGGTATGTCCTCCATTTCGTATTCAGTTTCCAGGGGACACACTCATGACCAGCATTGTAACCAACAATTCCGCTATGGCCGCTTTGCAGACGCTGCAAGGCATCCAAAACAACCTCCAGAACACGCAGAACGCCGTTTCGTCCGGCCTGCGCATCTCCAAGGCTTCCGATAACGCCGCCTATTGGTCGATCGCCACCACGATGAAGTCCGACGACAGCGCCCTCGGCGCCGTTTCCGACGCCCTCGGCCTCGGTGCCGCCAAGGTTGACACGGCTTCCACCGCTGTCACCAGCTCAATCGATATCGTCAGCCAGATCAAGTCCAAGCTTGTCACCGCCATGGAAGGCTCGGTTGACAAGGGTCAGGTTCAGGAAGAAATCGGCCAGCTGCAGCAGCAGCTCGAGAGCGTCGCTCAGTCCGCTTCGTTCAACGGCGAAAACTGGGTCATGGCTGCCAGCGGCGACTCCGCCTCGGTCGTTTCGTCCTTCATCCGTGGCACCAACGGCAGCGTTTCGGTCAGCACGACCTCCTACAAATTCGACACCGGCGCAACGGGCAACGTGCTGTTCGGCGCGAATGGAGGTTCGATCACGACCTCTTCGGGTATTCTCGGTACCCAGACGACCATCGGCGGCAGCCAGTTCTCTGTCTTCAGCCTCAACATCACCGGCATGACCTCCGGCGAAATCTCCAGCGCCCTGAACATGGTCCAGACCGCTCTGAACTCCATGACCAGCATGGGTTCGAAGCTCGGCTCGATCTCCAGCCGTATCGATCTGCAGACGAACTTCGCTTCGTCGCTGTCCAGCTCGATCGAATCGGGCGTTGGCAAGCTCGTCGATGCCAACATGGAGCAGGAATCGAGCAAGCTCTCTGCTCTGCAGACGCAGCAGCAGCTGGCTATCCAGTCGCTCTCGATCGCAAACTCCTCGACCCAGTCGATCCTGTCGCTGTTCCGTTAAGAAGAAAGACTGGCGCCCGACGCCGGCCGAATTTCTAAACAATAAGTTAACCGCGCCTCCCTAAGGCGCGGTTTTTTTTATATTTTTATGCCAGGGCCGGTTCAGGTTTTCTTAACTATATTGCTGTTTTCTAAGACCATTGAAACGGCGAGTTAACCTTAACAGATTGGGTTAACAGGCATGATGCTGAGTGCCGTTACCGGTTTTTAGGTCCGGAATGTCCCTTATCAACCGCTGCCAAAGGGGCAAAATATTATGACGAGCATCCTTACCAACAACGCCGCAATGGCCGCCCTGCAGACGCTGCGCGGCATCAGCTCCGACCTGCAGAGCACGCAGAACGCCGTTTCGTCTGGTCTGCGCATCTCCAAGGCTTCCGATAACGCCGCCTATTGGTCGATCGCCACCACGATGAAGTCCGACAACAGCGCTATCGGCGCCGTTTCCGACGCCCTTGGTCTCGGTGCCGCCAAGGTCGACACGGCAACCACCGCTGTCACCAGCGCCCTCGACATCGTCAGCCAGATCAAGTCCAAGCTTGTCACTGCCATGGAAGGCTCGGTTGACAAGGGTCAGGTCCAGGAAGAAATCGGCCAGCTGCAGCAGCAGCTCGAGAGCGTCGCTCAGTCCGCTTCGTTCAACGGCGAAAACTGGGTTGTGGCTGCCAGCGGCGACTCCGCCTCGGTCGTTTCGTCCTTCATCCGCGGCACCAACGGCACCGTTTCGGTCAGCACGACCTCCTACAAGTTCGACTCCAGCGCAACCGGCAACGTTCTGTTCGGCTCGAATTCCGGCACGATCGAAACCACATCCGGCATTCTCGGCACCGTGGATAGCACGGTCGGCGCCTCGGTCTTCAGTCTCGACATCACCGGCATGACCGGCGGGCAGATTTCCAGCGCCCTCAACATGGTTCAGACCGCTCTGAACTCCATGACCAGCATGGGTTCGCGTCTCGGCTCGATCTCGACCCGTATCGACCTGCAGACAACCTTTGCTTCCTCGCTCTCCGATGCGATCCAGTCGGGCGTTGGCAAGCTCGTCGATGCCAACATGGAAGCGGAATCGAGCAAGCTCTCTGCTCTGCAGACGCAGCAGCAGCTGGCCGTCCAGTCGCTCTCGATCGCCAACTCCTCGACCCAGAACATCCTGTCGTTGTTCCGTTAATAGGAAGAACCGGCGCGCGTCGCGCCGGCCGAAATTCCGAACCAGCAGACCAACCGCGCTTTCCCAAGAGGCGCGGTTTTCCTTTTCAACTTGCCTCTGTGTCGGCTTTCTTGTTTCGAACGGCATTGACGAAAGCGTCAAACAACTTGCGCATGGCAACCTGCTTGTAGGGATAAATGTCGGGGCTATCCATGTTGTGGACCACCATCGCCACATCGAGTTCAAAAACCAGAAGGCGTCCGTCGGGAAGTTCCGCACAATCGATGCCGAAATAATCAAGCCCGATGTGACGATAGAGCGCCGCGAAACTCTCCTTGTGGCGGATCGCGAAATCCGTATCGAAATTCTCCATCCAAGCCTGTTCGACCGCGCGCTTCGCTGGGCTTTCCGCCATGCCAGCGCTGAGGTAATGCACGATCCAATGTTCGGAGAGCGCCATATGGCTGGCGAACGCCTTCCCGTTGATAAATACGACGCGTTGCTTGTTGTATAAGCCGTCCGGACCGCAGAAATCGATGAAGGGCGCGACATAGAGTTCGGGCGCAGGCTGTGTGGCAAGCCAGGCAGCCAATCCTGGAATATCGTTGATGCGCTCCATCCCGCTGCCGGCATGGGTGCTGATCGGGCGAACGACCAGCGGAAATGAGAGCCCCGGTGCAGATTCGTCCAAGGCCTTTACGCCCGCACCGACAGCAACGAGATCTTCCCGGGGTACGCGATAGGTGCTCGGCGACAGAATGGAGGGCTCGTTGGCCAGCATGCCGCTGACGCCGTCGCGCGTGAGCCGGCTGATCAGCTCCGGATCGTTGTTCATGATAGGGCCGTCAAAATCGGCCAGCAGCAGCTGCATCCGTGCGAGCACCGGGACATTCTCGGTGGATTCGCCGATCGCCATGAACGCGACGTCGTGGTCCGGCAAATCCTTGAGCTCGGTCGTTTCGGGATCCACATAATGCAACCAAAGAACGCAGTCGCTGCCCTCCAGCAGAAAATCCAGCGGTGTGTTCGCCATGAAATTGCCCTGCGTCACGAAGGCCAGCAGCCGAGGTCCCTGTTCGTTTCCATGGACGACGCAAAAGTCGCGTTTCAATTCCACCGCACCCCGAAGGACGTGCTGCGCCTCATCGGAGCGACCAAGGGTCTGCAGGATCGTCGCCAGGTCGAAAAGCGCCGCCGCATCGGCACTATCAGCGCCGATGCGCTGCATCAGCTCGTTCCAAAGCGGCGTTACGTCCGCGCCGGCATAGATGAGCGACACGATCCTCTGCATGCCCAGGATTCGGCTGGCGCTTTCGATTTCGTCAGGGGTGCGATCGGCAACGAGGCCGGATGTCATCAGCATTGGAGCAAATCCTGTCGAGAACCGAGTTTCAGAACGCCGTTTATCAGCGCATCGATGTCCGCCTGCCGCGTACGGTGGTTTACAATGGCGGCGCGGATTGCCGTCTGCCCGTTCAGATGGGTGAGCGACGGAGCAACGCGGCCTTCCGCGTGGAGGCGCTCCACGATCCGTGCATTGACCTCCGACGACGTATCGCCTGCAAGACCCACATACGCAAAGCAAACGATGTTGAGTGCGACCGGCGCCAGGAGCCGCAAGGCAGGTTCCTGCTCGATCCTGTGGGCCAGGGCCTGCGCCAGCGCGCAGTTGGCGGCCATGGAATCTCCCAAGGCTTTGACGCCATAGGTCTTAAGGGTGAACCAGGTCTTGAGTGCACGAAAACCGCGTGACAGATCCGGGCCGTAGTCGCAGGGCCACCAGTCACCACCCGCGAGGCCCGAGGCAGCGCGGCTCAAATATGCGGCCTCCGAGGCAAATGTCTGGCGCTGCCATGCGCTGTCGCGAACGAGGAGGAAGCCTGCGTCATAGGGCACCTGGCCCCATTTGTGGAAATCGAATGCAAGTGAATCGCAGGACTCGATGCCGGTGAAGAGATGCGCCAGGTCATCGGCCAGGATGCCCAGAGCTCCCAAGGCGCCGTCAACGTGAAAATGAAGATCGTGGGCGTCGGCGATGCCACGCAAGGCGATGAGATCGTCGACCGCGCCGGTATTCACTGTCCCCGCGCTTCCGATGACCAGGAACGGCATATGCCCTTCCTTCTTGTCGCGCAGGATGGCACGTTCGAGAGCCGCAATGTCGATCTGCCCTGCGGCGTTGGCCGGAATGCGTCTTAGCTGATCGCTGCCGATTCCGGACATCTCAAATGCGCGCGGCACGCAACCGTGCACTTCGCTCGACGCGTAGGCCACCAGCCGCGGTTCGTTGGATAGACCTTGCGCGCGGATACTTTGCCCGAGCTTCCTGCTCCTCGCGAGCAGGACGGCGACAAAATTGGCCTGCGAGGTGCCGGTCAGGAACACGCCGCCGGCGGTGTCCGGAAACGAGAATATTTGCTGTGTCCACCTGATAATCTGGCGCTCGACCTCTATCGGCATGTGGTCGCGCCCACCGAGATTGGCGTTAAGGCCGCCGGCCAGCATCTCCGCCAACATACCCGTGACCGTCCCGCCGCCCTGTACCCAGCCCATGAATCCGGAGTGGATATTGCCGCTGCCATACGGAAGGATGTTGTCGCGGAATATGGCATGGACATCCGCGAGATCGGTCGCCTCGACGGGCAACGGTGCGTCGAACAAAGCGCGCGCCGATGATGGCGCTGCTTGCCAGACGGGCTTTTCCGAAAGCGTTTCCAGATGGTCAAACATGTCGTCCAGCATCCGGTGTCCCTGCTTGCGCAAGGTTTGCCAGTCGTCGGGGTCAAGGCCTGTCCGCTGACGGGGGGCATCCCACGGCAATCCGCCGTCCTGTAAACTTAACATGTCGACCCCGTATTGGCTGAATGTACCACTCGCAACCACGCCGATTCTGGCCCGACAGTTGTCGGTTCATGACAATCTTATGCTGCCCAAGATGGCGCGAAGCTGACCTGGTGCGCCGATTGCCCCTCGAAATGTGGGGGTGCAGACGGAGACCTGCCTCCGCTGGTTGAAACGCAAGCCGTGTTCCGAACGCCGCGTAGGTCGCGAGCGCATTCCAAAAGTATGGTTTTGTTAACTTTCCGGCTTCGTCGTTAACTTTTTATTAAGGCTAATGTTGTCATCTGCGACTAACGCAACGGTTGGTTAACCTCTCCTAAGAGCCGGTTAACAGGCATGACGCTGATTGCCGTTCCCGGCCGAAGACCGGAATGTCCCTTCCAATTCAGCCACAAGGGGCACTTCTCCATGACCAGCATTTTGACCAATGACGCGGCAATGTCCGCCCTCCAGACGCTCCGCTCGATCAACAACAATCTGGAAGATACCCAAAACCGCGTCTCCTCAGGCTATCGCGTCGCCAAGGCCTCTGACAATGCCGCCTATTGGTCGATCGCAACCACCATGCGTTCCGATAACAGCGCGCTTTCCGCCGTCTCCGACGCGCTGGGTCTCGGCGCCGCTAAGGTCGACACCGCGTATACGGCAATGGACAACTCCATCAATGTCGTCCAGCAGATCAAGGACAAGCTTGTCGCCGCGACGGAAAACAGCGTCGACAAGGCGGATGTTCAGGAAGAGATCTCGCAGCTTCAGCAGCAGCTTGAGAGCATCGCGCAGTCCGCTTCGTTCTCCGGGCAGAACTGGATGATCGGAGCCAATGGCGCTTCCGCATCGGTCGTGTCCTCCTTTGTCCGCAACAGCGACGGC
Source organism: Rhizobium mayense (assembly GCF_030272705.1). Lineage (GTDB taxonomy): Bacteria > Pseudomonadota > Alphaproteobacteria > Rhizobiales > Rhizobiaceae > Rhizobium > Rhizobium mayense. Next base: position 57,523 of record NZ_JARFYM010000019.1, read on the forward strand.
ACGGTCGAGGTCAACAGCACCAGCTACACGTTCGATTCAGGATCGCAAGGCAACGTCATGTTCGGTGCCAATCCGGACGGTACGATCGACACCAGCTCCGGTATTCTCGGGACCACGCAGGACATCAACGGCAGCGCTTATTCCGTCTTCAGTCTTAACATCACCGCTATGACCAGCGGCGACATCGGTAAGTCGATGAACCTGGTGCAATCGGCTCTCAACGCGATGACGAGCACCGCCTCGCAGCTGGGTTCGCTGTCCACCCGCATCGACCTGCAGACCAGCTTCGTTTCGACGCTGAGCGACACGATCGACTCCGGTGTCGGCAAGCTTGTCGATGCGAATATGGAAGAGGAATCGAGCAAGCTATCGGCGCTGCAGACACAGCAGCAATTGGCGATCCAGTCGCTTCAGATCGCCAACAACAGCGCGCAGAACGTTCTTGCGCTCTTTAAGTGAGCCTTGACCGGAGCTTACGTCAGGAGCGCGCGGCGGCATTTCTCTCTTGCCGCCGCGCGTAAGCTTTTGTTAACCTTCCCAAGTAACTGATTTGCAGTATTTGCGCAAAGCCCTGGTGTCTGACAGTTTTCGTTGGAACCGCAGGGCTTTATCTAGCGACGGGCCGCGTTGGGATTATTCCCGCTGGCGGGCATGAGGCCGATCGTTGCTGCCGGATCGGTCCGGTCTGCCGTTTCCCAATAGAATTACGGATTTTCCGATGAGCAATGTGACGACGAATCCCGCCGCCCTGGCCGCGCTGACCGTATTGCGCGGCGTCACTAAAGATCTCGGTGTCGTGCAGGAACAGGTTTCGTCCGGGTATCGCGTCGAGAACGCGAGTGACGATCCGACCTATTGGTCGATGTCGAAGACCATGCAATCGGACCAGAACAGCCTTTCCACCATCACGGACGCGCTCGGTCTCGGCGCCTCAAAGGTCGACACCGCCTCCACCGCCATGGATACGGTTGTCAATCTCCTCACGCAGATCCAGGCCAAATTGGTTTCTGCCAAGGAGCCGGGCACCGATAAGTCCGCGGTCAACGGCGACATTCAGCAGCTCAAAAACCAATTGCAGTCGGTTACCCAGTCCGCGTCCTTCTCCGGTGAGAACTGGCTCTACAACACCAATTCGCAACCCGATACCAAGCAGTCCGTAATCAGCAATTTTACCCGTGGTCCGGGTGGCCAAGTCAATCTGGAAACGGTCAACTACGATAGCACGCAAACCCTGATGATCGACAGCGCCGACGCGAGCCGCGGGTTGCTGACGAAGAATGTTGACGCCAGCACATTTGACGCATCCGGTGGAACGTCGACGCCTCGCGATTACTATCTCTTGGCAGCGGATGCCGGTACGCCGCAGGCCGGTGGTACCGAGATATCCATCTCCGACAGCACGACGGACGCTCAGCTCACCGACATGATCAACGTGACGAATTCGCTTCTGAAGTCGGCGACCTCGGCGGATTCGACGCTGGGTGTGATGAAATCCCGTATCAATGACCAGTCGGACTACATCTCGAAGCTCAGCGATGCCATCAAGACCAGTGTCGGCAATCTGGTCGACACCAATATGGAAGAGGCATCCGCGCGTCAGAGTGCGCTTCAGACGGCACAGCAGATGGGCATTCAGTCGCTGTCGATCGCCAACACCATGGCGAGCAAGGTGTTGATCCTGCTTCAGGCAAAGTGAACTCGGGGCAGCCGCGGCCGAAGGGGTCGCGCCTGCCGCATTCATCCTCGCACAAGTTTGACCCCCTACGGTCCACCGCAATGGCATGGCTGCGCAATTTTTCCGGTGACGTTCGGCGTTGCGCCGGAAAGTGTGGCCGCAGGACGGAACCGGAAGCGTGATGATCTACGTTTTGAGCATTGGAATTCGAGGGACCTGTCGAGATATCAGCTCGCGGCCTTCTGCGGATGAAAACGGGAGAATGTCAGCATGAGCCCGACGCTATCCCGCTATCTCAAGGATTTCAGCGCCGAGACTCCGCCTCCGTCCCCCGGCATACCCGACATGCCGTTCGAGGGGACCTTGGACTTCCCGGAAAGTCCGGCGGCACCTCCGGTCGATATCGAGGCGGAACGTCGCGAAGCCTATGCGGAGGGACACGAAGCCGCGACGCTGGAATTGACGCAAAGCCATCAGGCGGAACTGGATGCGATCGCCACAACGCACCGAGGCGAGATGGAAGCATTGCGCGCCCGCTATGAGGAGCGCGCGGCGGAGAAGATTGCCTCTGGATTGAGAGAGCTCGCCGTGGTGCTCGGACAGGCGATCGGCGCGGAGGCTGCTGCTGCGCTTGCGCCGGTCATGACGGAAGCGCTGGCGGCCAAGGCTGTGGTGGATCTCGCGGAACGAGTGACGGCGGCTATTCTCGACGGCGCGGCGGGCCCGATCACGGTCGGCGGCCCCCGCAATCTCTTCGAGATGCTTCACGCGCAAATCGGCCAAAACGGTGTTTTGCTGCGCCACGTCGAAGGCCGAGACGTCGATCTCACTGTGACCATTGGAGAGAGTGTTCTCGTGACCCGTATGTCCGCCTGGGCCGCTAGTCTGAAAGAGATATTGAAATGAGCGACGGCGATCAAAATCAAGGCAAACACGAGATCATCATCGTCAAGCGGCATGGTGGCGGCGACCATGAAGGCGGCCATGGCGGCGCGTGGAAGATCGCTTACGCCGACTTCATGACGGCAATGATGGCCTTCTTTCTGGTGATGTGGCTGGTCAATGCCGCCAACGAAGAGACGAAGGCCTCGGTCGCCTCCTATTTCAATCCGATCAAGCTCGCCGATGAAAAGCCGACGGAGAAGGGGCTGAAAAAGCCCGTCGACCAGGCCGACGGACAAAAGAACCAGGCGAAGTCGAAGAACAAGGAAGACAATCCGAACGACGGCAAGTCCGCCAAGACCGGCGAGGACCAGACCTCGACATCGGGCGACCAGACCAACTATTCCGAAGCCGATTTCTTCGAAAATCCCTATTCGGTTCTGGCCGAAATCGCGCAGCAGGTCGGTCAGCAAGCCAATGTCAGCGCCAAGGGTGAGGGGGGAGCCGCTCAGTCGGGCCCTGCGACGGGCGCGGATGGCGGCCAAGCCTATCGCGATCCTTTCGATCCGGATTTCTGGACCAAGCAGGTTCAGGTTTCCAGTGCCTCGAAGAAGGCGGAAGAAGAACAGGACGCAAAATCCGACAAGTCGCCGAAGGGCGAGGTGATTGCCCTCTCCAAGGCGACGGCTGCCGATTCCGGTCAGCCGGCCACCCAAGAACAGACGCCGGAAGAACAGCCGACCCTGAGCGATCAGCAGGCGCCGACCGACCAGCAGAATCCGGGTAAGGAACAGCAGGGCAAACAGGCTGCAAAGCAGGCGCAGAACCAGCAGAGTGCCAGCGCTGCCGCCGCCGAGCAAAGTGATGCTTCGACCTTCGAAGACAGCGTCGCGGCAGCGCAGAACAGGGACGTTGCGCCGACAAAAGATCAGCAGCAGGACGCCAAGGACCTGCAGCAGGCGATCCAGCAGCAGATCAGCGGCGTTGCTGGTCAGCTTGCCGAAGGCCTCCAGGTCACGCCGGCCGAGGGCGGTCTTCTCGTGACGATTTCGGATCAATCCAATGACCCGATGTTCAACATCGGATCGTCCGTTCCGCGCCAGGAGATGGTGCTGGCGATGGCGAAGATCGGCAAGATCCTTGCGGATCGCAAAGGCTCGATCCTGATCCGCGGCCATACCGATGGGCGCCCCTATATGGTGGATGGCCACAACGACAACTGGCGCCTGTCGCTCGACCGCGCCCAGAGCGCTTATTACATGCTCACCAACGGCGGGCTGGACGAGAAACGGATTGCGCAGGTTTCCGGCTTCGCTGACCGCCGGCTGAAGCTGCCGAATGATCCCTTCAATGATGCCAACCGCCGCATCGAGATCCTGATTCAGGGCGCCTCAACCCAGGCCGCCAAGGATCAGCCCGATGGCAGCAATCAGGACCCGGTCAAGCCGGCCCAGGGCAAGCCGAGCCAAGGCAAGCAGGGTTCGGGTAAACAAGGCCAAGGCAAGCCGAGCCAAGGCAAACAAGGATAGTCCATGGCGCGCACTCAGCATCGTCATAGCCTCGCGCTCGCTTTGACCCTCGGCATGTTCATGCCGGGGATCGTTCGTGCTGAGGGTCCGGACAACCTGCCGCCCTATAAGATGCTGCGCTCGCTCGAATTCATCCAGGATTCCGTGGTTGCTGGCGATAGCTCGGCTGGCGAGATGCAGCGCTTCATGCTGTCGACCATCGACGAGCGCCTGCGCACCGCCGACAAATCCGTCTTCGACGACAGCCGCAATGTCGATGCCGCGCTGATCTACGCGATGAGCGGCGGCAATCCGGCGACGCTGGAATATCTGATGTCGCGCGACGTCAACGGCAATTTCGACAATCGGGTCGCCGATGTCCTAAGGAAATATTTGAACGGCAAGGGGCTGTTGGTGGTCAATACGCTCGCCGATATCGCCAAGGAATATCGCGACAAGAAGATCGGCCCCTATCTCGCGTTGGTTGCCGCCAATGTTATGTCCGCCAAGAACCCGAAGGCAGCCCTGCAGCTTTACGACTGGGCGCGCCTGACATCTCCGGGCACCATCGTCGAGGAATCGGCGCTGCGTCGCTCCCTTGCTCTGTGCGCCGACATCGGGATGGTGCCGCAGGGCCTGGACTATGCGGAGCGCTATACCAGGCGCTTCCTGCATTCCCCCTATGCCAGCCAGTTCGCCGACCTCTTCGTGCAACTCGTTGTCGATCATGACGCGGACGTCAAGCAACAGGATATTATCGATATCCTGTCCTTCATGGACCCCCCTCGGCAACGGGAGATCTATCTGCGTATGGCGCGCCGTGCAGCGATTGCCGGCAAGGCTGACCTTGCTGCACTCGCCTCCGGCCGTGCCCAGGCGATATCCAACGACAGTGGTGACGCTTTTGGCGCGCTGGCGGGCTTCTACGGCGGTGTTGCCGGCGTGTCGACGCCTGATTTAGGAGCAGCGGTTCGCAACATAGACCAGATGCCGGCCGGCGAATTGAACCAGCAGGATCGTGCCTTGCGCGACGCCGCCAAGGTGGTGGCGGACGAGATCCTGCGTGAGCCGGATCCGGCAAGCCTGACGCAAGTCTCACCCCCTAATCTGCCTAATCAAGAAAGTACTGAACACGATGCTGCTGTGACGAACCAACCTGGGGGCCAGTCCCCCGGCACGGCGGGTGTTGAGGAGGGGGCCACCGCAAAGGCGGCCCACACCCCGGAGGGAGGGAGGCAGGAGGCCGACTCTTCATTCAATGCATTCGTCACGACGAGCCGCTCGAAGCTTGATGCCATCGACGGCCTGTTGAAGCAGGAAAGTCATTGATCATGATGGATATCGGTATCTCCAGTGCCCCGCCCGGGGCCGATCTGGTTGCTGTTGGCAAAGGCGGGCGTTCGGCCAAGCAGGATGATAGTGACGGCAAGGGGTTTCTGGACGCGCTGACCAGCTCGCGCGACAATGGGCGCAAGTCCGACTCGTCCACCAAGGGCAATGCGGACAAAGCCGATACAGGGACAGGGACCGACACCAAAACCGGCAAAGGTAAGGACGCGGTGAAAAGTTCCGCCGACGACACAAAGGGTGTTGCTTTGGCTGAGGATGACAGCGCGGTCGATCCGTCCGCAACCAGTTTCGCTGCGCTGGCTAAGGGCGTCACGCAGACTGGGGGCGCCAAGTTTCCGCAGGGAGCGGACGCGACAAATCTTTCAAAATCGCTGATGGGTCTGCAAGATCCGGTCTCCGCAGTTGCCGCCTCTGGCGACAAGGCCCAGCCGACCGATGCGGCCGGCAATACGGATGCGACCCAAGCCCAAGGCCAGGCTCAAGCTTCGGATCAACTCAATGATATCGCGCCGCAATTGGCGGACGCTATCGCTGGCGATCAGCCTGTGCAGAATGATGGCGACGGTAAGACGCAGGCGCCGGTAGTCAAGAACGGAAAGCCTGCGTCAGCCACCGAAGATGGTAAGTCATCGGTGACGCATAATGCCCAAGCCGCGGGCGCGGCGTCGGATGCGTTGTCGCTTCTGAATGTCCCGCAGGTGGCCGCCACGGTCGCGGGTGCGCCGCAGAGCGTTGCAAGCGTGTTTGCCGGCGCTGACGGAAAGATGCAGGCGCCGGATCAGTCTTTGCCGAAGTTGGCCGATGCCGCGCTGAAGGACACGTCGGCCAACGCCGCGGACGCTAGCACGACAGCTTCCGGCAGTAGTGACGATACAACCGTGGCACAGACCTTTCGGCTGATGCGGGCCGATGGGCGCGGCGGCTCGCTCGATATGTCGATCAGCAAGGGCAGCAACGATACGGCGCAGGTCGACGTCAATGCATCGGGTGGCGGCAGCGTGGAAACCGTTACCGTGCTCGACTCCCGCCGCTACCTCGCTCTTGCGGCCAACTCCAACGCCGCGCTGGTCACCGGCGCTCTTTCGGGGGACGGAGAGTGGTCGGGTGCCATGCAGCCGGGTTCCGCACTCTCCAATGCCGCAAGCTGGACCAGCACCGGCAAGGTCGTCAACACGCTGAAGATTCAATTGCATCCCAACGATCTCGGCGAGGTCACCGCCACCATGCGGCTTCAGGGCGATCAGTTGAGTGTCGATCTCAAAGTGCAGACCAGCGAAGCCTATCGGCAGCTCCATGCCGATCAGAGCCATATGATCGATGCGCTGCGCGCCCAAGGTTATCAGGTCGACTCCATCACCGTGACCCTGGCCCCGAGCGCGGATCAGCAATCGGATAGCGGCAGGCAATCCGGCTTTCAGGGGCAGCCCCAACAGCAGTCCCTGTTGAATCAGGGGCAGGGTGGGGACGCACGACCAAAGGGACAGAGCTATTCAGGGCAGCAGACAAATGGCAATGACGGTAATCGCGGCTCGGGCGAACGCGGCACGGAAGATGGCGCTTCTGGCAGTGCTCAGCGCCAGCGCTCTGGCGCTGTTTACCTCTGACGCATCTGCTTTTGTCAATGGAGCCCCGCCGAATACCGGTGCCACCGGCCTTTGCGAGCGCGAGATCCAGTCTGCTGCGGCGAAATACGGGATACCTGAGGGCATCCTCTATTCCGTCGGTTTGACGGAGACCGGACGCAAGGGCTCGCTCTATCCTTACGCTCTCAATATCGAAGGCAAGCCGGTCTTTCCGCCGTCCGAAAACGCCGCCCTGCAGACCTTCGTCATGGCGAAACAGAGCGGCGCGAAGTTGATCGACATCGGTTGCATGCAGATCAACCAGTATTTTCACGGCGAAAATTTCGCCTCCGTTGCCGATATGTTCGACCCGCATCGCAATGTCGAATATGCCGCCAAGTTCCTCCGCGACCTCCATGACAGGCATGAGACCTGGACGATGGCGGTAGCAAGATACCACGCAGGCCCAAATAATAACCCCGAGCAGAAGGTCTATGTCTGCCGCGTCATCGCCAATCTGGTCGCAACCGGATACGGGAAATGGACGCCCAACGCGGCGACTTTTTGTCGAAACTGAATCAACCGAAAATTGTGCCGCGCTTTGCGTACGTCGCCGCTAACCATTTTGACACGGTTGACAACATTCGAATGGCCTGAACTACGTATATTCGTAATATACTAACTAACTACATTTTTATCGGTGTAAAATGAAGGGCACCCACTATATCTAGTGCAAATCGGCCCCCAATTCTTAATCAATTGTTAATTTCCGTCACTCATTTCCGACAGTTGTTCGTGATTCGCCCGATTCGTACCCATAGTTCATCGAAACACCACACTGATTCGGAGGCGGACGAATGATCGTAGTGGTTGATGAGCGAGAGCTCGTTAAGGACGGATATACTTCTCTCTTTGGGCGCGAGGGCATCCCGTCGACCGGGTTCGACCCCCGGGAATTCGGCGAATGGGTCACGACTGCTGCGGACGGCGATATTGCCGCGGTCGAAGCATTCTTGATCGGACAGGGACAGCATGTGCACGAATTGCCTCGGGCGATTCGCGACCGGTCGGTGGCCCCGGTCATCGCTGTCAGTGATCAGCCCTCGTTGGAATCGACGCTGGCGCTCTTCGACTGCGGCGTCGATGATGTCGTGCGTAAGCCGGTGCATCCGCGCGAGATTCTGGCACGGGCGGCTGCGATCCGCCGCAGGCTGAAGGCGATCACCAGCTATACCGACATCGGTCCGATTCGGGTCTTCGCCGATGGCCGCGACCCGGAGATCAACGGCGATGTCTTCGCCCTGCCGCGGCGCGAACGGCGCATCCTGGAGTATTTGATTTCCAACCGCGGTCGCCGGGTCACCAAGACGCAGATATTCAACGCGATCTACGGCATCTTCGACGAAGAAGTCGAAGAGAATGTCGTTGAAAGCCATATTTCCAAGCTGCGTAAGAAGTTGCGCAAGAAGCTCGGTTTCGATCCGGTCGATTCCAAGCGCTTCCTTGGCTACTGCATCGATTGGAATTGATGCTTCAATCGGGATCTGGCGTAACGGCGCTTGAACCCCGCGTGTAATTCCCTCCCAGAATTCCTCCCAAATTCGCAGAATTATACGCGGGCTCCGAACGTCGATCGCGATGTTCGGATGCGAGGGTGTGCCGATTCTTACCGTTACTGCGACCCTTGTGCGCTTCTATGGCCACGTCGCAGCAACCTCCGAAAAGCTGCTTCATGACGATCGGCTTTTCCTCTTTTCAGACAGCTTCACGCAAGGCCCACTCCCTACTCTCAGCCTTACGAGGAAAACGAGGATTCCAGATGAGCATTTTCGGCAGTATGAAAACCGCGGTTTCGGGGATGAATGCCCAGGCGAACCGTTTGGGCACTGTTTCTGACAACATCGCCAATGCCAACACCACCGGTTACAAGGAAGCATCGACGAGCTTTTCCTCCCTCGTTCTGCCTTCCTCCGCCGGCAGCTACAATTCCGGTGGCGTCGAGACGTCGGTTCACTATGCGATCTCGCAGCAGGGCAATATCTCCTACACCACCTCGAACACCGACCTCGCAATTCAGGGCAACGGCTTCTTCGTCGTCCAGAGCTCGTCCGGACAAACGTTCTTAAGCCGCTCCGGCGACTTTTCGCCGGATCCGTCGGGCAACCTCGTCAATTCCGCCGGCTTCACGCTGATGGGCTATCCCTATGCTTCCGGGGCTCCTTCGGTAGTCGTCAACGGCTTCAGTGGCCTGGTGCCGATTAATGTCAACCAGAACGGCGTGACCGCCGTCGCCACGACGACCGGCGACATGGAAGGTAACCTCAATTCCAACGCCAATATCGCGACCAGCAGCGCCAGCGGTTTCCTGCCGTCCGAAAATCAGGCGCCGGTTACAGGCGACACGAGCAAGAGCTCGATCACCGGTTACGACAGCCAGGGCAATGCGGTTACCTTCGACGTCTACTACACCAAGACGGCGGACAACACGTGGGACGTGTCGGTCTACAATCACGCCGACGCGGCTTCGGGCGACACTCCGTTCCCTTATGGCGGCGATGGCTTGGTCGGCAGCACCACTCTGACCTTCGATGCGAATGGTCAGCAAGACGCTGCTTCAGCCCCTACCTTCCCCATTACCCTCGGGTCTGGGCAAACCATCTCGATGGATTTCTCGGGCTTCACCCAGGTCGCCACTGACTTCAATGCGACCGGCAAGATGAACGGCCAGGCTCCCAACCCGGTGACGAGTGTCACGATCGGCAAGGACGGGACGGTCAACGCGGTCTTCAAAGACAGCTCCACCAAGGCCCTTTATCGTATCCCGCTCGCCACGGTGGCAAGCCCCGACAATCTGACGGTTGAGAGCGGCAACGTCTATTCGGCCAATGGTAATTCGGGCGTTACGGTTACCGGCTTTCCACAAACCGGTGGCTTCGGCTACATCCAATCGGGCGCGCTGGAAGAATCCAACGTCGACCTTGCAACCGAACTGACGAACATGATCGAGGCGCAGAAAAGCTACACCGCGAACTCCAAGGTGTTCCAAGCTGGTTCCGACCTTCTGGACGTTCTCGTCAACCTGCAACGTTAATCAGTACGATAGGGTACCGAGCCAGCCATGTCGCTCACCACAGCACTCAATAACGCGCAAGCGATATTCAACAATACCGGCACGCAGAGCAGTGTCGTATCGAACAATATCGCCAATGCCGGCAACGCGGATTACACCCGCCGCCAGGCGATGCTGACGACCGACATGTCTGGCGCGCAGGTCGTAAAGATCGCTCGCGCCGACGAGCCTTCCTTGCAGAAAGCCTTCCTGGGCAGCACGTCTGACGATGCTGCCCAGCAGCGACTGCTGAAGGGCTACGAGGATATCCAGTCCGGAACGATCGGTGGCAATAACAACGAGATCGCGCCGGCCACCTATCTTGCCGCCCTGCAAACGGCAATGCAGACTTTTGCTGGTTCTCCCTCCAGCATCACTGCGGCACAATCAGCGATCAACGCGGCCCAGGATCTCTCAAACTCGCTGAACAATGCGACGACGGCCGTAAACGGAATACGCACCGACGCCGACAAGGAAATCAGTTCGGACGTCAGTTCGCTGAACAGCCTGCTAGCGCAGTTCGAGCAGGCGAACGATGCGGTCAAAACCGCGACGGCGACCGCTGGCCCCACGTCCTCCGCGCTGTCGGATGCAATGGACCAACGCGACTCGGTCCTGAAACAGATATCGCAGATCGTTGGCGTCACCACGGTGACGCGGCCGAACGGCGACATGGCGCTCTATACCAGCGGCGGCGCGACCCTGTTCGAAACGATACCGCGTCAGGTGACTTTCACGCCGACGAATTCCTATACGGACGGCACCGTCGGCAACAATGTTTACATCGATGGCGTGGTGCTCGATCCCGGCCAGGGTGCGGACACGACGGCGCAGGGCAGCCTTCAAGCGGCACTTCAGGTGCGCGACGACGTTGCTCCGACCTACCAGAAGCAGCTCGATGAGATCTCGCGCGGCCTCGTGACGATGTTTTCGGAGAAGAATCAAGCGGACTCCAGTCAGCCGGCGCTGCCCGGCCTGTTCACCTGGAGCGGCGGTACCGTGCCGACCGATACCACTGCCGTCGCCGGCATGGCAGGTACGATTGCCGTCAATCCGGCGCTAATCACCTCGCAAGGCGGCGATCCCACGCTTTTGCGGGACGGCGGCATCAACGGTTCCGACTACGTCGTCAATTCCAGTGGCGACAGCGGTTATTCGGGGTTGCTCGACTCCTACGTCACCGGCATGGATACGAAGATGAACTTCGATCCCAATGCGGGCTCCGACACGACGGCCAGCATCATGGATTACGCGTCCGCTTCCATCGGCTGGCTGGAAGATCAGCGCAGCTCGGCAAATACAGCGGCGGAAAATACCTCCGCGGCGCTGTCGCGTTCATCGGAAGTCTATTCGAACGAGACCGGCGTCAATCTCGATGAAGAGCTGACACTGATGATGGACATCGAACAGTCCTACAAGGCGGGAACGAAGATATTGAACGCCGTCAACCAGATGCTTCAATCGGTACTGGATATTGCGAGCTAAGCCATGAAACTTTCCTTCATTTCAAGCGCAGCCATTCAGAACGCGATGCGCCAGACGATCCGTCAGGCGCAGAATGAGATGACGGATGCTTCGACCGAAGCGACGACCGGCGTCTATGCCGATATCGGCGTCGCGCTGGGTGGCAACACCGCGCTCAGCGTCAATCTCACGCGGGAAGTGACGCGCATCGATTCGCTGCTCAGCAGCAACTCGATCGCCGACCAACGCATGTCCTCATCGCAGACGGCGCTCGGCGACATGTCGTCCCAAGCCCAAAAGCTGATGGATCAGCTGGTGGCGCTGCGCGGCAATACCGATGGCAGCAGCCTATCGCTGACGCAGCAGACGGCAAGTGCCACGCTGTCGAGCTTCGTCTCCGATGCCAATACTATGGTCAATGGCGAATATCTTTTCGCCGGTACCAATACAGACGTGCAGCCGATAACCGACAATAGCGCCAACGCAACCGCGACTATCCAGGCGGCGTTGACGCAATATGCCAGCGATAACGGCACGACCGTCGACCAGCTCACCGGCGACCAGATGAAGGATTTCATCACCACCCAGGTCGAGCCGATGTTCACTTCGGACAGCGCTCCTGCGCCGGACAACTGGGCAAGCTGGTCGAACGCGTCGGGACAGAACATGTCGAGCCGCATCAGCAACTCGGAAGTGATCGACTCCTCGACCAACGCCAATGAACCCGGCATGCGCTACCTGGCGCTGGCAACCACCGTCGTCAATTCGTTGATGGATTCGAGTTTGGGCTTGAACCAGGACGCGTTGAATGCGGTCAACGACCAGGCGACAAGCTATACGCGTCAGGCGATCGATGGAATCAACAACCAGTCGAGCCAGCTCGGCCTGTCGCAATCGCGTCTCTCAGATGCGAACACATCGCTGAATGCACAGAAAGACATCATTAATACTAATATCGGTGATCTTACCGGAGTCGACCCTTATGAGGCTTCGACCAAGGTCAACAGTCTCGAAACTCAGCTTCAGACGGCCTATACTATCGTCTCGAAGATACAGCAGCTGAGCCTTGTAAATTACCTTTGATGATCAAAGGGATGTAATGACCAGGAAGGATGCATGAATGTATCAGTTCTCATATGCGGAAGTCATGCAGGACGCAGTGGCGGACGCCAAGGAGCGAGAACGTCAAGTTCTGGACCGGTCGATAGCTCTTCTCTCCGCGGCTCGTGACAAGGGGAAGTACGGCCGCGAAGCGATCGAGGCGCTGTTCTACACACGACGTGTTTGGATCAGCTTCATCGAGGATCTGAAAAGTCCAGAGAACCAACTTAATGTCGAACTGCGTGCCAATCTGATCTCGATCGCAATCTGGATCCTGAAGGAATGCGACCGGATCCGGAGGCGGCAGTCGGAAAATTATCAAGGCATCATCGATGTCACCACCATCATCAGGGATGGACTTAAATGAAAAGTACGCTTCGCATATCGCTTAAAGCTGGGGAAAGAATTTTTATCAACGGGGCCGTGCTGCGCGTTGACCGCAAGGTCGCCCTGGAATTCCTGAATGATGTTACCTTCTTGCTCGAGAACCACGTTCTCCAGCCGGAAGATGCGACGACGCCTCTGCGCCAGCTCTATTTTATCGCGCAGATGATCCTCATCAATCCGGAAGGCAAGGAACAATCGACGGCGATGTTCCGTAAGTCGATCGTCATGCTGCTCTCGTGCTTCCATAATGAGGAAGTGCTGGCTGAGCTGAAGCGTATCGACGGCCTTGTTGCGACCGGCCGCGCCTTCGATGCGCTGAAGGCGATCCGCGGGCTTTATCCGATCGAGGACAACATCCTCCACAACCAGGAAATGCCGGCTGCGACGATCGAGCATATTCGCCGGGAGATCGCACCGTGGCGGTAGATCCGGTCAGTCAGATCAACAGCAATAACAGCAGCTCGAGCAGCTCTAGTAGCGCTGCTGCGCAGCAGAGCGCCAGCCTGAATTACAACGATTTCTTGCAACTCCTCATCGCCCAGATGAAGACGCAGGATCCGACCTCCCCGATGGATGCGACCCAGCAGATTTCGCAGCTTGCGAGCTTCTCCCAGGTCGAGCAGCAGATCCAGACGAACTCGCACCTGGAAACGGTTTTGCAGAACCAATGGATTTCGAATGCGTCGGACTATATCGGCAAGCAGATCATGAGTGCCGACGGTACGGTGACCGGCACTATCAAGGAAGTAACCGTCTATTCGGATGGTATTATCGCGCAAACCGATGCGGGCGACAAAGTCCTCCTGCAGGCAGGCGTTACCGTCGCTCCTTCGGGAACGACGATTGATAAGCCGTCGTCGTCGGATAATAGTAGCAGCAGCGATTCGTCTAGCAGCAACTGACAGCGGCGATAGCGCCGCCAGCGGCTCATGAGGAGCCGGCTGAACTAAAGGGTGAGGATATCATGAACGAAGCCGATGCATTGGATATCTTCCAGGCGGCGATCTGGACAGTCCTCGTTTCTGCCGGTCCGGCAATTCTCGCCGCCATGGTCGTCGGCTTGGTCATTGCCTTGATTCAGGCGCTGACCCAGGTGCAGGAGGCCACATTGACCTTCGTGCCAAAGATCGTCGCGGTCATGGTGACTGTCGGCATCACGGCGCCCTTCGTCGGTTCGCAGATCTCGATCTTCACCAACCTCGTCTTTTCTCGAATCCAATCGGGGTTCTAGGGCGCCGGGCGATTCGCGCGAGGCCATTCTCGCGCAAGCTTCGCCTCTTAATGATCTGACCGAATAGGGCAAACGGGTCAGCCGTCTGCCCCCTCTCATGAAGAGACGGAACCGGTCGATGGCGCAACCACCCGCAATAGCACTTCCCAAAGCCAATCCCAGCATGCGTGATATCGGGTTCGCCCTCGGTATCATGGTCATCCTCTGCGTGCTGTTCCTGCCGATCCCTCCATTCCTCATCGACATGGGTCTGGCTTTTTCGATCGCGCTCTCGGTGCTGATCCTGATGGTGGCGCTGTGGATCAAGAAACCGCTGGAATTCTCATCTTTCCCGACCATCCTGCTGATCGCTACCATGACACGCCTGTCGCTGAACATTGCGACGACGCGCGTCATCCTCTCGCATGGCTACGAGGGACATGATGCGGCGGGTGGCGTGATTGCCGGCTTCTCCAGCCTCGTGATGTCCGGCGATTTCGTCATCGGTCTGATCGTCTTCATGATCCTGATCACCATCAATTTCATCGTCATCACCAAGGGTGCGACGCGTATCGCCGAAGTCGGCGCGCGTTTCACCCTCGATGCCATCCCCGGCAAGCAGATGGCGATCGACGCGGATCTGTCGGCGGGCCTGATCGACGAAAAGGAAGCCCAGCGGCGGCGCAAGGAGCTCGAAGAGGAAAGCTCCTTCTTCGGCGCGATGGACGGCGCCTCGAAATTCGTGCGCGGCGATGCCGTTGCCGGGCTTCTCATCACCTGCATCAACATCTTCGGCGGCATCATCATCGGTTATTTCCGCCACGGCATGCAGATCGGCCAGGCGGCCGATGTCTTCGTCAAGCTTTCGGTCGGTGACGGCCTGGTGTCGCAGATGCCGGCGCTCATCGTCTCGCTCGCCGCCGGTCTTCTCGTTTCGCGCGGCGGCACGGCCGGCTCTACCGACCAGGCGGTTATCAATCAGCTGAGCGGCTATCCGCGCGCGCTCGCCGTCGCCGCCATCCTCATGGGCATCCTGGCCATCATGCCGGGCATGCCCTTCCTTCCCTTCCTCATTCTCGGCGGCCTCATGGCAGGCGGCGCCTGGTTCATCCCCCGGCAAGTCGAAGCTGAAAACAAGCTTCGTCGCGACGCCGAGGAAAAGAAGGTGATGCAGACGAAGGAAATGGAAAAGGATTCGGTTAAGTCGGTTCTGACGACCTCGGAAATCGAATTGGCGCTCGGCAAGATCGTCTCCACCCGGCTGCTCGGCGCGCATCAGGAACTGGCCTTCCGTGTCGGCAAGATGCGCAAGAAGTTCGCGACGCAATACGGTTTCGTCGTGCCGGAAATCAAGGTGACCGACGACATCGCCATTGCCGACAAGTCCTATCAGATCCGCATCCATGGCACGACGGTCGCCTCCAATATTCTGCGTGTCGGCGAAGTGCTCGTCGTCACCGGCTCGGGCCGCAAGCCGACCGTTCCGGGCGACGAGATCCGCGAGCCCGCTTTCGGCATGCCCGCCGTGTCCGTCCTCGAAGCCTTCACCGAGGATTTGAAGCGCGAAGGCTTCCAACCGATCGACAATGTCTCCGTCGTGTTGACCCACATGAGCGAAGTGATCCGCAACAACCTGCCGGCACTTCTCTCCTACAAGGACGTGAAGATCCTGATCGAGCGCCTCGATCCGGAATACAAGAAGCTCGCCGACGAAATCTGCTCGTCGCATATGTCCTATTCCGGCCTGCAGGCGGTACTGAAGCTCCTGCTTGCAGAGCGCGTCTCGATCCGCAATCTACATCTCATTCTGGAAGCGGTGGCCGAACTTGCGCCGCATGTGCGCAAGACCGAGCAGATCGTCGAACATGTGCGCGTGCGCATGGCGCAGCAGCTCTGCGGCGACCTGGCCGACAATGGCGTGCTGCGCGTCCTCCGCCTCGGCAGCAAGTGGGATCTCATCTTCCATCAGGCGCTGAAGCGCGATCAGAAGGGTGAGATTGTCGAATTCGACATCGATCCGCGCAACCTGGAAGAATTCAGCGAGCAGGCGGGCAAAGTTATCCGTGAATACATGGACCGCGGCTTGCCCTTCGTGCTTGTCACATCGCCGGAAACACGCTCCTATGTGCGCATGATCATAGAACGCCTGTTCGCGACTCTTCCGGTCCTGTCGCATGTAGAATTGGCCAAGGGGATCGAGATCAAGATTCTAGGTTCCATCTCATGATAACAGACCCCCAGGGCACCGTTCTGGCGTTGTTTCTCGCCTTCTGCCGCGTCGGCGGCTGCATCATGGTGCTACCGGGGTTTTCGTCAGGCCGCGTGCCGCCGCAGATTCGGCTGCTTCTTGCGGCGGCGCTGTCGATGGCGGTCTTGCCGCTGCTTTGGAACACCATCTATCCGGAAGTGTCCAAAAGCGGCGCTATCTATATCGGGCTGATCTTCACCGAAACGGTGATCGGCCTGATGTACGGCATGATGGCGCGGCTTTTTACGCTCGGGCTGCAGTTCACGGGCTCGGCAATATCGATGCTCATCGGCTTCAATGCGCCCGGCGGCATGGACATCATCGAAGACTCGAATGAGACGGCGCTTACCAGCATGATCAGCTTCTGCGGACTGATGATGCTGTTCATTTTGGATTTCCACCATTACGTCCTGCAGGCGCTGGTCGATTCCTATTCCGTCATTCCCTTCGGCGGCCATATCGATGCGCGCACCTCGCTGGTCTCGGCGACGGACACGCTGCAGTCCACCTTTTTCATCATGCTGCGGCTGGCGAGCCCGTTTCTGCTCTACGGTTTGATGTTCCAGATTTCGATCGGCTTCATCAACAAGCTGGCGCCGCAGATTCCGATCTATTTCATCTCCACACCCTATCTGCTGATGGGCGGGCTATTCATGCTCTATCTCAGCATCGCAGCGATGATCAGTCAGTTCGCGGGTGCCTTCCTCGGCGTCTTCAACGGGCATTAGCGGGCGGGGCAAGAGCCGTGGCAGAAAAAAGCCGGTCCGAAAAACTAAAGCGCCTCGTCGCCGTACAGCGCCATCTTGAGCGGATGGCGGAAAACGAGCTTGCGGACACGACCCGCCAGCGCAACGAGGTCAACCAGTCGATGGAAACGCTGATCGATGCGATCAGCTCGGCCGATCCAGTACATATGGCATTTTCGGTCCACTACGCCGAGCGTTATGGCCGCCTGACGCTCAAGGATCAGCAGCTTGACGGCATCCAGAAGCTGATCGAAACGAAGGTCCTGCAAGAGCGCACCAAAGCGGATCGATTGGAAGAGCATATGAAGGACGCGCGCGAGCTGGAAACGCGTGAGGCGGACGACAATGCCGTCTACGACATCATCGATCAGCGCTTCGCGGACGTAACGCCAGCCTCCAGCAAGGTTCAAAAACCATAATCATCCCGATCTTAGAGCAAAATGGCGTGTCGTCGAATTGGCGCGCCTCGCTCTATCAGTTCGATTCTTGCCCGATGGTCGCTTCACGCGTCTCGGGAGCATGCTCAGTGAAAGGAAACGTGACGTGGCTATTTCGCCTCCGAGTGATTTGGTCCTGGATGTCGTTCAGGCCGCCAATCCGGCCGACGTGCAGGCGGCCCAGGAAAAGCTCGCGGCCAACAGGGCTGCCTTCGCCGCTACCAGCCTGGCGGAAAACGGCAATGGTTTCGCCTCGACCGTGGACGCGCTCAACAGCGCCGCAACGCAGGCCGGCCTGAGCAATGCCAACACGCATACCGCGCCGACAAAAGTTCCGCAGGTCTATCGCAAGTTCGAAGCCATGGTGCTGCAGAACTTTGTGAAGAACATGCTGCCGAACAGCGAAACACTCTATGGCAAGGGCTCCGCCGGTGAAATCTGGAAGGGCATGATGGCCGAGCAGCTTGGCAATACCGTCGCCAAGAATGGCGGCGTCGGCATTGCCGAGAAAATGTATCAGGAACAGGTTTCCAAGATGCGCAACACTGGCGCCATAAACTCGGCGACCAATGAGAACGATAAGAAGATGGCCCTGAGCGCAATCACCGATTTCCAGCGAAAGACACTTGCCGCGGCCGAGACCAATGGTGACAGCGATACGACGGTCACCAATCAAGACACGCTGACGTCCAAGAAAGTATGAGCGGGGGGAAAGACATGGAAGTAATTTCGAACGACTACCGGATCAAGACGGTCCTTGGCCGCCTGGAGATGATCATCGACAACGAGAATAACCGGATCGGCACCGACCCGGAATTCGATCTCAAGGTATCGAATGCTCACAAGAGCCGCTGTCTCTACGAATTGTCGATGCTGTTTCGCGATACCAATCCGGCCGAACTCGCCGTCACCCATATCGAACAATTACACGGGCTGAAGAAGAAGCTGGTCTTGAACGCGCGTCGCGTCGAGGCCCATCTCGAAGCGGTCCGCGCCGTCGCCGATATCCTGAAGAATGCGGTGCAGAACGCCGATGCGGACGGCACTTATTCGCAGGAGCAATTCCGCGTCCGTGAGGCCGGATGATCAAGCTCGTCATCACCGGCCTGTGGGTCTGCGCCGTAACATTGGCTTCGGTCTATTTTTCGGTGCAGATGGCGACGGCGCCCGCGACCAATCCCGACGACGCCAAAAAGGCGCAGCAGGAATTCGTCAAGGGCGAATCGATCAACGTGCCCGTCATCGCCAACGGCCAGGTGAACGGCTATTTCATCACCCGCATCTCCTTCATGATGGAGAAGGGCAAGGCGGCCGAGCTGCAGACGCCGCTGACGGAACTGACGACGGACGAGCTCTTTTCGCTGCTGGTGGGCAACAAGGCGATCGATATTAGCCATACGGCCAGCTTTGATGTCGCCAGTTTCCGCAACGACATCAAGAAGAATATGAATGAACGCCTGGGCGGCGACTACATCGCCGACGTGATGGTCGAACAGCTCGACTATCTCTCCAAGGATGAGATCAACAACGGTGGCGGTTCCGGCAAGAGGACCGTCAAGCCCGTAAAGGTCGTCCAGGGCGATCCGACGCCGGACACGGCACCAAAGCCGGCAAATTAGATCTGTTGAAGCTCGGTGATGGCCGCTCCGACTATGGAGCGGCCTACCGCGTTCATCACGCGCAACAGCCTTAACAAATCCTTGCTTCTCTTACGCAATTCCGATCGATTCTCCTAACGGAAGCTTGGGGCGGCCTTGTTATAAGCACTTTCAGCGACGTTTCCGATGGCACCGAATGGACAGGCGGTGGAGGGTTTGCGTCGAGAAATTGCCGCGTCGCGCCTATGAAGCGTCCGTGGTAGGAGGTCTTGGGTGAATCAGGTCGCAAATTTTGCCGTGCTCGCTTCGCGTCGAATGATTTTCGATTTGCCGGTTTGCGACCTAAACTGGGAGGATGCGCTGAACTTCATCAACCAGCTGGCATCCCTTCCGGTCGGCCAGACCGTCATCTCCTTCGTCAATGCCCATAACATGCTGCTGATGCTGCGTGACGGCGACTATCGCGATGTACTGGTGCAAAACCTTGTCCTGCCCGACGGTGTTGGTCTGGATATCGCCTCGCGCGCTGCTCATGGACTTTCCTTTCCGGCCAATTTGAACGGTACCGATTTCGTGCCGGCCCTGCTAACCTTCATGGATCGGCCGAAGCGTATCGGTCTGATCGGTGGCCGCCGCGATGTCGTTGAAAGGGCCGCCGAAAATTTCCACAACCATGCGCCATGGCATGAGTTCATCGTCATTGCGGACGGCTATTTCGACAAGGCGAAAAGCGATCTGGTCACCGCGGAAGTCAACCGCCGGAAAATCGATGTGCTGATCGTCGCAATGGGAACGCCGCTACAGGAAAAATGGGTTGCCGAGCATATCGATGCGCAGCATGCACGGCTGGTGCTGACGGTCGGTGCGCTTTTCGATTTCGTCTCGGGCACGGTGCCGCGCGCGCCGGCCTTGGTGCGCGCATTGCGCTTCGAATGGATGTTCCGCCTGCTCCAGGAGCCGCGCAGGCTGTGGCGTCGCTACGTTCTCGGCGTGCCGCTCTTCTTCTTCCAGGTCATCCGGCATCAGTTCGGCCGCAAGGAGCGCATCCTGCGTGCCGCCGAGCCGCAGCCCATGCCTCTGCCGCAGCTTCCTTCGCGTGACAAGCTTGCCAGCTGATCGCTATCGCAGCGGCTGTTAACCTTTTCTTTGCCATGAAAATTTAAAGTGGGTTAACCATCTGCATCGGTCGCTGACCATGCGCGCGAGACAACCCGCCATGTTCGAAAGCAAGGCCAGGACCAGACTTCATCCGGACGATGCGGAAGCCTTCGACGCCCTCCGCGGCGCTGGGCGCCATGCCCATTTCGATCGCGGCAAGGATGGCTATCTCGTTGCTGCCAATGTCCAGCCGGTCGATCGTCACGCCGCGAACGATGCGGAATTACGGGTCGTCATCCAAAAGATGCTGGATGGCGACCCTTATCCTGTCTCCGGGCAGAAAAAATCTGCGACGGCCGTGGTCGACGAAGCCCAACCGCTGCCTGACCGTATCCGTGATATCCTGCAAAGCCGTCCCGTCGCGCCCGAAACGATCGCTGATCGGCAGCCGGAGCCGGCCGTCACTGAATCATCGGCCTTGCCCCGTTTCGATGACATGGGGATTGACCTGCCACCTCCGGCCGATCTGCCGGCTGTTTCAGTGAATGGGCGTCTGCCCCATCGTCGCTGGACATTCGGGTTCGGCTCCATCGCCTTCGTCGTCGCCGCCTCGCTGGTAGGCGCTTTCTTGCCAGCAATGTTGGCGGAACCGCCGCGATATGCCTCTCATACTGCGCTGCAGATGGAAGGGCAGGGGAGCGCGCGACAGGCGCTTGTGGATGTCACCGCCAAACGCATCGTAACGCCGTCCCTGCTTTCCGATCTCGTTGCCAGGCTGAAACTCGACCGCGATCCGGAATTTACCGGCGCTAAGGCCGGCGCGATCGGAGTTGCCATGGACTTGCTGTCCGGCAACGGCAATGCGTCCGACGCGCCCTCGCGTGCGCAGGCTGCCCTTCGCCGCGATATCACCGTGATCGCCGATGTGACGAGTGGCACCCTGCATCTCACTGTTGCCACAGCCGACCCCGCGAAATCCGCCGAGATCGCCAACCGCCTGGCCGATGCGACCATCTACGATACCACTGTCGCGCAAGGCGTTGGCCTAGCTGGCAAAAGCAGCCCTCTTGCCGACCCCAGCCTAAAGGAGCTCGATCAAGCCAAGGCCGCACTGGCCGCATTCAAGGCGCAATACGGCGACGACAAGATCGAGGCGGCGCTGGATCTTCAGCGGCAGCGCCAGCAATTGGACGGCGAGATCAAAGCCGCTGAAACTGCCGCACAAAACGCAAAGGCACGCGTTGCGGCCGCCAAATCCGCGACACCTGCCAGCGTCATGAGTGGCGCATTGCCGCGTGATCTATCGTCTGCCGGCCTCGACGATCTGCGCAGCCGCTATCGCGCCGCGAAGGTCGTGCTGACCCAGCTCTCCACGCAGCTCGGGCCGCGCCATCCTCGTCTGCTCGCGCAGCAGGCGACGGTCGATGGCCTGGGCGCCGATATCCGCGACCGGCTTCAGCGTCTGGTGGTCAGCGGTGATGCGAACCTGAAAGCGGCACTTGAGAACCAGGCGGCGCTCACCGCGCGGATGACCGCGCTCAGCCAGGAAAGCACCGACATAGACATGGCCCGCTTTGATCAGCTTCAGGACGATGTTGCTGCGGCACAGAGCCGTTATGAGGCTGAGTCTCAAAACACCGATACGCCGCCGGCGGAAGTCCATGTGCCGATCGCTGTTATCGCCCCGGCCGTCGCTGCCAAGGCGCCCCTCGACGACAATCTTGCGGGCAGCCAGACGGCGGGTTTTCTGATGGGTCTCGGCGCAGCGCTTTGTCTGGTCTTCCTGCGGAAATGGATGGGCGGCGCTTTGCTTCCGGACGATCAGATAGCGGCACGCATCGTCGCGCCGGAGCCGGTTTTCAATCGCGACGTGGAGCCGGCCCCGCAGCCTCGACCAAACCTGCCACAGCCGCGCTTCGACGCCGCCATTCCCGTTGCCAATGATCGCCCTGTGGTTACCGAGGAGCTGACGCAGATCCAGCGCGAATTGGCGCTGTTGCGGTCAAAAGTCGAGACCTATGCTTCGCGCCGGCAGACGTTGCGCGGCTGATCTCCCGGCGGATTTCTCCTTGCAATTACCGCTTTCAGACACCATAGGGCGTTGGCAGGCAATTCCGTCGGGCCGATGGCTTGTAGATTGCCGCCGAAACCATATCGGGAGATTGGCGTGACGACGGTGATCGATGGCAAGCAGGTGGCTGCTTCGGTAATTGATGCGGTGAAGACCGCGACCGCAGCACTGGAAAAAGATACGGGCGTGAAGACCGGCCTTGCCGTCGTCATCGTCGGCGATGATCCGGCGAGCCACACCTATGTCGCCTCCAAGAGCCGCATGGCCAAGGAGTGCGGTTTCAATTCCATCCAGCATACGCTGCCCGCCGAGACGACGCAGGATGAGCTGGCAAAACTCGTCCAGTCCCTGAACGAGGATGCCGCCGTCCATGGCATCTTGGTGCAATTGCCACTGCCGAAGCACTTGAATGACGACGCGATCATCCAGTCGATCCGGCCGGACAAGGATGTCGACGGCTTGAATGTCGTCAATGCCGGCAAGTTGGCGACCGGCGATCTCGACACCGGCCTGATCTCCTGCACGCCGGCCGGCGCCATGCTGTTGGTGCGCCGTGTGCATGGCGAAGACCTGTCGGGTCTCAACGCCGTCGTCATCGGCCGCTCCAACCTCTTCGGCAAGCCGATGGCGCAGCTGCTGATTCATGCCAATGCGACCGTAACGACGGCGCATTCGCGCACGAAGGACCTGTCTGCCGTCGCCCGCGGTGCCGATATTCTGGTGGCCGCCGTCGGCCGGCCGGAAATGGTGAAAGCGGATTGGATCAAGCCCGGTGCGACCGTCATCGATGTCGGCATCAACCGCATCGCTGCGCCGGAAAGAGGCGAGGGCAAGAGCCGCTTAGTCGGCGATGTCGCTTTTGCAGAAGCTGCGCAGGCTGCCGCCGCCATCACCCCGGTGCCGGGCGGAGTCGGCCCGATGACCATCGCCATGCTAATGGCCAATACATCCATTGCCGCCCATCGCGCCGCCGGCAAGCCGGCGCCAAAGTTCTGACCACTTAAACGGGTTACTCGGCCGGCGCTACGCCGGTCGAGGCGCGTACGATGAGTTCGGTCTTCCAAAGCTCCTGCTTGGGAAACGTTTCGAGCTGCTTGATCTCGCCGATCAGCCGCTCTGCGACGCGCATGCCGGCGGCGCGTAGCGATGAGCGCGTGGTCGTCAGCGGCACGGTGAAATTCTCCGGCTTCAACAGCGTCAGCACGTCGTCGTGGGCGATCAGCGAAATATCCTCGCCGAGCTTCAGTTTCGCCTGGTTGATGGCGCGCACAGCGCCGAGCGCCAGCACAGTGCTGGAGCAGAGGATGGCGGTTGGCCGCTCATCCAGCTGCAGGATGCGCTCCATGGCAAAGAGGCCCTGTTCATCGGTCATCGGCGTATGGCTAACATAGGTCTCGTCCAGCGTCAGGCCGCGTTCGGCAAGCGCTGCGACCACGCCGTTTTTTCGCCGGATGGCGAAATCGAGATAGATCGGGCCGTTCAGCAGCGCAAAACGTTTGTGGCCGAGTTGCAATAGCAGTTTCGTGGCGTCGTAGAACGCGCCCTCGTTGTCGATGTCGAGATAAGGGTAATCCGCCTCGGTCCCAAAGGACCGTCCATGCACCAGGAAAGGCATGGACAATGATTTCAGCATTTCGACGCGTGGATCGTGGCCGCGCATGTAGGTCACGAACAGGGCGTCGACATTGCCGCTCGCGGCAAGCCGCTTCAGCGCCCCGACTTCGTCGTTCGGGTCGGCCGGCGTCAGAACGAAATGGAAATCATGTCGTAACGCCTCTTCTCCAAGGCCGGTCAGGAACTCGCTGAAATGCACGTCGGAGGGATGGCCGGGCGCCGTCGGCATGACCAGGCCGATCGAGCCGGCCTTTCCGGTCGCCAAACGTTGTGCCGCCTTGTTGGGACGATAACCTGTTTCCCGAACCGCTTTGAGCACGCGCTCGCGGGTTTCGCGGTTGACCTCCGGATATCCGTTCAATGCACGGCTGACCGTGGTCTGCGACAGGCCTAACATTTGCGATAGCTGCTTCAGATTCACGTGGCTCCGCTCCTCCATCTGCTCATTGTCTGCAGTGCAATGGCCTCCTCTTGCCATGCGACTGGCTTCCAAAGCGCTTTTGACTATGTAGCAGGCGGTGCATTCGAAACAAGGCGATTTGCGAAATAATAATGCTCATTTTCATGCTGCGTCGCGAGATTTGGGTGTATATTAGCCGAATTCACAAATTCGCTTGACTTTGCTCTGCCCGCAATGGAATGAGTGAGTAGCCAAAGCGCTTTGAGAAATGGGCGCGCAGCATGCAAAACATGTTCGGGCTCGTGGGATTGATTTGGGAGGACAACCACATGAAGAAATTGCTTTTGATGACCGTTGCCGTTGCAGCCTTGGCGGCCGGTACGGCAATGGCCGCCGATTTGAAATTCCAGCCGGGCCAGGACTCCAAGTTCAACTGGAAAAGCTTGGACGATTTCAAGTCGGCCCATGCGGATTTGAAGGGTGAGACGCTGACCATCTTTGGTCCGTGGCGCGGCGAAGACGAAGCGCTCTTTACCAGCGTTCTGAACTATTTCGTCGAAGCGACCGGGGTGAACGCCAAGTATTCGTCCTCGGAGAACTATGAGCAGCAGATCGTCATCGACACTCAGGCCGGTTCACCGCCGAACGTCGCAATCCTGCCGCAACCGGGCCTGCTCGCAAATCTCGCCAGCAAGGGCTACCTGACGCCGCTCGGCGACGATCTCGCCAACTGGGTCAAGACGAACTACGGCGCGGGCGATAGCTGGGTCGGCTACGGCACCTACAAGGGCAAGGACGGCAAGGACGCCTTCTACGCCTTCCCGTACAAGGCCGACCTGAAGTCGCTCGTCTGGTATGTGCCGGAAAATTTCGAAGAGGCCGGCTATAAGGTCCCCACGACCATGGAAGAGCTGATCAAGCTTTCCGATCAGATCGTCAAGGACGGCGGCACCCCCTGGTGCATCGGCCTCGGCTCCGGCGGCGCTACCGGCTGGCCGGCGACAGACTGGGTCGAAGACCTGATGCTGCGCACCGTCTCGCCGAAAGACTATGACGGCTGGGTCGACAATAGCCTGAAATTCAATGATCCCAAGGTCGTCAACGCCATCGATGAATTCGGCAAGTTCGCCAAGAACGCCAAATACGTCAGCGGCGGGGTCGCCGCCGTAGCTTCGACCGACTTCCGCGATAGCCCGAAGGGTCTCTTTGCGGTTCCGCCCAAGTGCTACATGCACAAGCAGGCGTCTTTCATTCCATCCTTCTTCCCAGAGGGCACCAAGCTCGGCCAGGATGCCGACTTCTTCTACTTCCCGCCCTATGCATCGCATCCGGAATTGGGCAAGCCGGTCCTCGGCGCCGGCACGCTGGCAACGATCACAAAGGACTCGAAGGCCGCCCGCGCCTTCATCGAGTTCTTGCAGACGCCGATCGCCCAGGAAGTCTGGATGGCGCAGTCCGGCTTCCTCACGCCCTATAAGGGCGTCAACACGGCAGCCTACGCCAACGACACACTGAGGAAGGAAGGCGAAATCCTGACGACCGCCACCACCTTCCGCTTCGACGGTTCCGACCTGATGCCGGGCAAGATCGGCGCAGGCTCGTTCTGGACCGGTATGGTGGACTTTGTCGGCGGCAAGTCGGCTCAGGACTCCGCCGACGAAATCCAGAAGACGTGGGATTCCATCAAGTAATCATAACATCGCGGAAGCGCGTCGCCGGCATCTCCCGGCGACGCCGATCTACCCTGTCGCGGCCGACGCCTTGGGGCGCTGACCCGCCGGACGGGCGGCTTCAAGCAAGCAATAATCCGGGAGGGAAGAATGACTACGCAGATACTGACGGCGGTTGGAGCCATGATATTTGGCGTTGCCGTTTGCGCCGCCTATTTTCTCTTTTCCAACAAGCTGCTGGAGTTAATATTCCCGACAAAAGAGGGTGGCGATGTTCACCGGATCGCAGTCAATCTGCGTCGCCGCGGCCTGATCCGCCCCTGGCTTTTCCTCGGACCGGCACTCATCCTTCTCGGCGTCTACCTGATGTATCCGGTCGTTGCGACGCTCATCCTGTCTTTCTATGGTGCTGACGGCAACCATTTCGTCGGCGGCGCCAATTATGTCTGGGCCGTCAACGATTCCGAATTCCGCCGGTCGATCTTCAACAATATCCTCTGGCTTGCCGTGGTGCCGGCTGCCTGCACTTTCTTCGGTCTTGTGATTGCCGTCATGACCGATCGCATCTGGTGGGGCAACATTGCCAAGGCGGTCATCTTCATGCCGATGGCGATCTCCTTCGTCGGCGCATCAGTCATCTGGAAATTCATCTATGAATATCGCGGCGGCACCGACACACAGATCGGGTTGCTGAACGCGATCGTACAGCTCTTCGGCGGCACGCCCCAAGTCTGGATCACCATTCCCCTCTGGAACAATTTCTTCCTGATGATCATGCTGATCTGGATTCAGACCGGCTTCGCCATGGTGATCCTCTCGGCCGCCCTTCGCGGCATTCCGGAGGAAACAATTGAAGCGGCCGTCATCGACGGTGCCAATGGCTGGCAGATTTTCTGGAAGATCATGGTACCGCAGGTCTGGGGTACGATCGCCACGGTCTGGACCACCATCACCATTCTCGTGCTCAAGGTTTTCGACATCGTTCTGACCATGACCAATGGTCAGTGGGATACGATGGTTCTTGCGAACCTGATGTTCAACTGGGCGTTCCGAGGCTTTGATTCCGGCCGTAGTGCCGTAATCGCGCTGGTCATCATGGTCGCGGTCACCCCGATCATGATCTGGAACATCCGTCGTGCAAACGCAGAAACGAAGGGCCGCTAACATGCTCGGAAACCTTGGCCGCATCGGCCCAGCTCGCCTCTTCGTCCATTTCGCGGTGCTGCTCATCGTCGTGATCTGGCTGATCCCGACGCTCGGCATCTTTGTCACGGCCTTGCGTGACAAGGACCAGATTGCCGTTTCCGGCTGGTGGACCGCTTTCGCCGGCTCGTCGCGGACGGTTGCCGTCCGGCTTGCCGGTCCCGACAAGGCAACCCAGGACGGCGCCAACTATGTCATTGCAGGCAATGTCTTCGAAGGCAGCAACAATGGCGGCAGGATCAGGGCGTTTGGCCTGCGTGTCCAGGAACCGGCTGCCTATCAGGCGGGGTCGCAGGCCGACCTCGGCGAAGGCCAAAGCCTGACCATCAATGCCGACGGTACCTATCGCCTCCAGAAGAATGGCGCCTTCGCCCCCGATGAGCGCGCCAGACGCGTGTATCTGACAGTCGCGACGCCGCCAGAATTCACGAAGGACAACTACCGGACGGTATTGACGGGCGAAGGCATTGGCCAATCCTTCATCAACTCGCTGACAGTCACGATTCCGGCGACGATCATCCCGATCCTGATTGCGGCTTTCGCCGCCTATGCGCTTGCCTGGATGGATTTTCGCGGCCGCGCGGTGCTGATCGCGGTAGTTGTCGGCCTCATCGTCGTGCCGTTGCAGATGTCGCTGATCCCGCTGCTGCGCATCTATAACGATATCGGCCAGGCATTCGGCGTACCGTCGAAGACCTATCCCGGCATCTGGATGGCGCATACCGCCTTCGGCCTGCCGCTCGCCATCTATCTGCTGCGCAATTACATTGCCGGCCTGCCGAAGGAAATCATCGAATCCGCCCGCGTCGATGGCGCCAGCGATTTCGACATTTTCGTCAAGATCATCCTGCCGCTGTCTTTCCCGGCGCTTGCCTCCTTCGCGATCTTCCAGTTCCTCTGGGTGTGGAACGACCTTCTGATCGCCATGGTATTCCTGGGCACGGACAAGGATCATCTGGTCCTGACGGCAGCTTTGAACGCCCTGCTTGGTTCGCGCGGCGGCAACTGGGAAATCCTGACGGCCTCCGCCTTCGTCACCATTCTTATTCCGCTCCTCGTCTTCTTCGGTCTGCAGCGCTATCTCGTGCGCGGTCTGCTCGCCGGGTCGGTGAAGGGGGGCTGATCCGATACTTTTGCACCCATACAGGACCTATTCAGAATGAGCACTGCCTCTCAATCGATTTCGACAGTGGATAAAGACTGGTGGCGCGGAGCGGTGATCTACCAGATCTATCCGCGGTCCTATCAGGACTCCAACGGCGACGGCATCGGTGACCTCAAAGGCATCGCCATCCGCCTACCGCATATCGCCGCCCTTGGCGTCGACGCGATCTGGATTTCGCCGTTCTTCACTTCGCCCATGCGCGATTTCGGTTACGACGTTTCCAACTATGAAGATGTCGATCCAATCTTCGGTACGCTGGCCGATTTCGATGTCATGATGACGGAAGCGCACCGCCTCGGCATCAAGGTGATGATCGATCTGGTGCTGTCGCACAGCTCCGACCACCATCCCTGGTTTGTCGAAAGCCGCTCGAGCAAGGACAATCCCAAGGCCGACTGGTATGTCTGGGCCGACGCCAAGCCGGATGGCACGCCGCCCAACAACTGGCTGTCGATCTTCGGCGGCTCTGCCTGGGCTTGGGATCCGACCCGCATGCAATATTACATGCACAACTTCCTGATCTCGCAACCGGACTTGAACCTGCATAATCCCGAGGTTCAGGAACGGCTGCTGGACGTCGTGCGTTTCTGGCTCGACCGGGGCGTTGACGGCTTCCGCCTCGACACCATCAACTTCTATTTCCACGACAGGGAATTGCGCGACAATCCGGCGCTGGAGCCATCGCGCCGCAACGCGTCGACGGCCCCCGCGGTCAATCCCTATAACTTCCAGGAGCATCTTTACGACAAGAACCGCCCGGAGAATCTGAAGTTCCTGCAGCGGTTCCGTGCCGTGCTAGACGAATATCCGGCCATTGCCGCCGTCGGCGAAGTCGGCGACAGCCAGCGCGGTCTTGAGATCGTCGGCGAATATACCTCCGGCAACGACAAGATGCATATGTGCTATGCTTTCGAGTTCCTGGCGCCGGACCCGCTGTCGCCGGAGCGCGTCGAAGATGTGATGGAAGATTTTGCCGAGGCCGCGCCGGACGGTTGGGCATGCTGGGCATTTTCAAACCATGACGTGATGCGCCATGTCAGCCGCTGGGGCAGCCTGGTCGCCGATCGCGACGCGCTTGCCAAGCAATATGCGGCCTTGCTCCTGACACTGCGTGGCTCCGTCTGCCTCTATCAGGGCGAAGAGCTCGGCCTGACGGAAGCCGATCTCGCCTATCAGGATCTGCAGGACCCCTACGGCATCCAGTTCTGGCCGGAATTCAAGGGCCGAGACGGCTGTCGTACGCCGATGGTCTGGGACAGTCAGGTCACCCAGGGCGGCTTCTCGACGGTGAAGCCCTGGCTGCCTGTGCCGGTCGAACATATCCTGCGTGCCGTCAGCGTGCAGCACGGCGATGACAATTCGGTGCTGGAACAATATCGCCGCTTCCTCGCCTTCCGCAAGCAGCACCCGGCTTTTGCCAAGGGTGAGATCGCCTTCACGGAACCGCAGGGGGACGTGCTGCTTTATGTCAGGCACTATGGCGACGAAACCATCCTCTGCATGTTCAACATGAGCGCGACGGAGGCGGCGGCAACCCTGCCTGAGGGGAGCTGGCAGGCCCTTGCCGGTCACGGCTTTACAAGCAACAACTACGGCAATCAGATCGACATTCCGGCCTGGGGCGCATATTTCGCGCGCCTGGCCTGAGCTTTTGGGGAGGAGAGCATAGATGACGGGACTTGTTCTGAAGGACATCCGGAAATCATACGGAAATGTGCATGTTCTGCACGGCATCGATCTGGACATCCAGGAGGGCGAATTCATCGTCTTCGTCGGGCCGTCGGGCTGCGGCAAATCCACATTGCTGCGCATGATCGCCGGGCTCGAAAGCATCACCTCCGGTGACATGCTCATCGCCGGGCAGAAGGTTAACGAGGTGCCGCCGTCCAGGCGCGGCATTGCTATGGTCTTTCAGTCCTATGCTCTCTATCCGCATATGACCGTCTACGACAACATGGCTTTCGGCATGCGAATCGCCAAGGAAAGCAAGAAGGAGATCGACCGTCGCGTCCGCGCCGCTGCGGCGAGCCTGCAACTCACGCAATATCTCGAGCGTCTCCCCAAGGCTCTCTCGGGTGGTCAGCGCCAGCGTGTCGCCATTGGTCGTGCCATCTGCCGAAACCCGAAAGTCTTTCTATTCGACGAACCGCTATCGAACCTCGACGCGGCGTTGCGCGTGGCGACGCGTATCGAGATCGCCAAGCTCAGCGACTCCATGCCCGAGACGACGATGATCTATGTCACCCACGACCAGGTGGAGGCCATGACCTTGGCCGACCGCATCGTCGTGTTGTCGGCCGGTCGCGTGGAGCAAGTCGGCGCGCCGCTCGAGCTCTACGAGCATCCGGCCAACCTCTTCGTGGCGAAGTTCATTGGCTCACCGGCCATGAACATCTTTCCGGCGACGATCACCGGAACAGGGGCGACGACGACCGTAACCTTGGCGGGCAGCAAGGCGGTGACGCTCGATATCGCCACGGCGGCATCCGAGCAGGGCAAGACCGCCAGCTTCGGCGTTCGCCCGGAGGACCTGCGGGTCGCCACCGACGAAAACTATCTCTTCGAAGGCGAGGTTGCCATCGTCGAAGCCCTCGGCGAAGTCACGCAACTTTATATCGAAGGCCTGGCGAACGGTGAGCCGATCATCGTCAAGATCCCAGGCATCGCGGACGTCAAGCGCGGGCAGAAGATGCGCTTTGCGGCCGATAGGCAGAAGCTGCATCTCTTCGATGCTGAAGGCCACACCTATCGCAAGCAATAAGGCATCCTCCCAAAGGCGTGGGAGCGCTAGTCCAAATATTGAAATCCTATAAAATGCACTTGGTCTAGCGCTTCCAAACCTTCTGTTAAATCCCCACTGATAGCCTGCGTTTCGCAGTATACTTTAGGGATTTACGACGATGGCAGCTTCCGGCACGGCTAATTCTGGCCACCATTTTCTCAACAAGGAAGAATCCTTCATGTACGACCGCGAGGTGCGGTACAAAATGGAGGATACGATGAACGCAGCGCGGATCGAATATACCGAAAAAGGCGTCATGAACCTGGCGTCACGCCGCTGCGACATCATCCGAATATCTCAGACCAGCGCTATCCTGGCGATCCTTACCCAATATAATCTGCCGAAGCAATTCTATCTCGATATCCCCGATGCCCGGATCACCAAGGTCGGCTGCATGCTGATGAAGATCTTCCCCAACAACACCATCGAGGTCCGTTTCCTGCGCCTGCTGTCGGAGAAGGAAATGAACAAGATCTTCGTCTACAGCACCCACCCGTCGCATCGCGACCGCGTGCTCGATATCCGCGCCTGATTTGAACGAGAGCAAAAAATGAGCCCCGCGCAGCAAAAGCCGCGCGGGGCTCTTTTTGGGCTATTACCGTCTCAATGGTGAAACAGGACGCTGGCGCCCTGATCGGCAGGGCCGGCGCTGTGGCGGAAGGGGGCGAAGAGCTCGCGGCCCATGCCGAATTCGTTCGCGGAGAGGTCGGCGACGACGGGATCGCGTTCGGCCATGTCGGCGGCGTCTACCAGCACTTCCAACGTACCTGCAATCGCGTCGATGCGGATGATATCACCGTCCTTGATGCGGGCGATGGGGCCGCCGTCCACCGCCTCCGGCGTGACGTGGATCGCGGCCGGGACCTTGCCCGACGCGCCGGACATGCGCCCGTCGGTCAGCAGCGCTACGCGGAAGCCGCGGTCCTGCAGCACGCCGAGCGCAGGCGTCAGCTTGTGCAGCTCCGGCATGCCGTTCGCCTTCGGGCCCTGGAAGCGGACGACCGCGACGAAATCGCGGTTCAGCTTGCCGTCCTTGAAAGCCTGCTGCATTTCAAGCTGGTCGTGGAAGATGACGGCGGGCGCCTCGATGACATGGCGCTCCGGCTTGACGGCGGAAATCTTGATCACCGCCTTGCCGATATTGCCGCGCAGCATCTTCAGGCCGCCAGTGGTGTGGAACGGCGTGTCGATGCCGGCCAGCACCTTGGGATCACCGCTTTTTTCCGGCGCCGGCTCGCGGACGACGCCTCCATCGGAGCCGATCTTCACCTCGATCGAATAGGCGGAAAGCCCCTGGCCGGCGACGGTGCGGACATCGTCGTGCAGCAGCCCCTTCTTCAGGAGTTCCTTGATCAGAAAGCCCATGCCGCCGGCGGCATGGAAATGGTTCACATCGGCAAGCCCGTTCGGATAGACGCGGGCGAGCAACGGGACGATGTCCGAAAGCTCGGAAATGTCCTGCCAGGTCAGCACGATGCCGGCTGCCCGGGCCATGGCGACGAGATGCATCGTATGATTGGTCGAGCCGCCGGTCGCATGCAGGCCGACGACGCCGTTGACGATGGAGCGCTCATCGATCATCTCGCCGGCGGGCGTGAATTCATTGCCCAAGGCGGTAATGGCGAGCGCCCGCTTGGTGGCCTCGCGGGTCAGTGCTTCGCGCAGCGGCGTGCCGGGATTGACGAAAGACGCACCGGGCATATGGAAGCCCATGATCTCCATCAGCATCTGGTTGGAATTGGCCGTGCCGTAGAAGGTGCATGTGCCAGGGCCGTGATAGGACTTCGATTCCGCCTCCAGCAGTTCGTCGCGGCCGACCTTGCCTTCGGCAAAGAGCTGGCGCACGCGCGACTTCTCGTCGTTCGGCAGGCCGGAGGTCATCGGGCCAGCGGGAATGAAGACGGCCGGTAGATGGCCAAAGGAAAGCGCGGCGATGACAAGGCCGGGTACGATCTTGTCGCAGACGCCGAGGAAGACGGCCGCGTCGAACATATTGTGCGACAGGCCGACGCCGGCTGCCATGGCGATCAGGTCGCGCGAGAACAACGACAGTTCCATGCCCGGCTGTCCCTGCGTGACGCCGTCGCACATCGCCGGCACGCCGCCAGCGACCTGGGCGATGCCGCCGGCCTCTGCCGCGGCCTCGCGGATGATCGCGGGATAGGTCTCGAACGGCTGATGTGCCGAGAGCATGTCGTTATAGGAGGTGATGATACCGAGATTGGGCACACGGTCGCCCGCCAGCGCATCCTTCTCGGAGGGGGAACAGATGGCGAAGCCATGCGCGAGGTTGGCGCAGCCGAGCACGGAGCGCTGTACGCCCGCCGTCGCGGCATTGCGCAGGCGGTCCAGATAGCGCTCGCGTGTCGGCTTCGAACGCTCGACGATGCGTGTGGTAATCGCGGAAATGCGGGCGTCAGCGGCCATGGTCGATCTGCCTCCGTCTGTTCTTGCGCATAATCCCGAAGATCGAGTTCGATCTTATCTTGGGAAAGGACTAGGCGCAGGCTTCAAATGTCACTGCATCCCCGGCGCGCCCTCTCGGGCGCACGGCGCAGCAGCGGTTGCTGTGTCTATCAGGGTCCGATGATGGCCGTTCGGCCTGTCAGGGAGCCCAATAAATCTCGACCGGAGAGGCGGCCCGGCGCAGGACGGCGCGGATCGGCATCTCGGTCTCATCGCCCGGCGCTTCGGCCTTGGCGAGAACCTCTTTTTTGCCTTCTCCTTCAATATGGAGCACCAGCAATCGGGCATCCTGAAGGCTGGAGAAGGTGAAGGTCAGCCGGGGTTCGCCGGCCCCTTCGGCTTCCATGGTGATGATGCCGCGCGGGGTCTTCGGATCAAGCGCGGTTGCGAGATTGCTCCCGCCCGGAAAGAAGGAGGCCGTGTGGCCGTCATTGCCCATGCCGAGGATGGCGACGTCAAAGGGAAATCCAATGCTCTTGGTCTTTTCCGTGGCGATGATGGCGGCCTCCTCGACGGAAGCCACAGCCTGGTAGAGCGGAAAGAACTGTGCCGAAGCGGCCTTGTCCTTCAGCAGGTTTTCCTGAACGAGCAGATGGTTCGAGCGCGGATTGTCAGCCGGCACGAACCGTTCGTCAACGAGGGTGATCGTCATCTTGCCCCAGTCGATCGAGCGCGATGACAGCGCCTGGAAGAAGGCCTTCGGCGTCGAACCGCCGGAGACCGCAATGCTTGCGGAGCCACGCGCGGCGATGGCGGCCGAGAGGGTCTCAGCTACCTTGTCCGCGAGCTTGCCGGCGAGTTCTGCACCATTGGCGAAAGCATTCATGTTCGCTGTCATCATCGTCGTCCCAGTTTAGATATCGTCGTGCCAGGTGCGGCCGTCACGCTCGATAAGCGCGATAGCCTGGCTCGGACCCCAGGTGCCGGCGGTATAGCCCTGCACCTGCTGGCCGGCCTCTTCCCACCCCTTGAGGATCGGATCGACCCATTTCCATGCGGCTTCTACTTCGTCACGGCGCATGAAGAGCGTCTGGTTGGAACGGACAACGTCCATCAGCAGGCGTTCGTAGGCGTCAGGATTGCGGACGTTGAAGGCCGAAGCGAAGCTCATGTCGAGCGAGACGTTGCGCAGGCGCATGCCGCCCGGACCGGGGTCCTTGATCATCAGCGACTGCTTGACGCCTTCGTCCGGCTGCAGGCGGATCACCAATTGGTTGGCGACGATGCGGCCGGCAGCCTGATCGAAAATGTTGTGCGGGATGGGCTTGAAGGTGATGACGATTTCCGACATGCGACCGGCGAGGCGCTTGCCGGTGCGAATGTAGAAAGGCACGCCCGCCCAGCGCCAGTTGCCGATTTCGGCCTTGATGGCGACAAAGGTTTCGGTGTTGGAGACTCCGCCTTCCAGTTCGTCGAGGTAGCCCTTGACCGGACCGCCTGCCGAAGCGCCGGCGCGATATTGGCCGCGTACAGTCGACTGTTCGACATTGGAAGCATCGATCGGCTTCAGCGCGCGCAGAACTTTCAGCTTCTCGTCGCGAACGGCTTCGGAATCCATCGAGGAGGGGATTTCCATCGCCGTCAAGCAAAGGAGCTGCAGGATATGGTTCTGCACCATGTCGCGCAGTGCGCCGGCCGTATCGTAGTAGCCGGCGCGGCCTTCCAGGCCGACCGATTCGGCAACCGTGATCTGCACGTGATCGATATGATCGGCGTTCCACAGCGGCTCATACAGCGCGTTGGCAAAGCGCAGCGCCATCAGGTTCTGCACGGTTTCCTTGCCGAGATAGTGGTCGATGCGGAAAATCTGCTCTTCCTTGAAGACCCTGCCGATCGTGTCGTTGAGCTGCAGGGCGGAAGCGAGGTCGCGGCCGATCGGCTTTTCGACGACGATGCGGGTCTGCTTGGTGATCAGCTTGTGATCATGAATTTTCTGCGAGATGTCGCCGAAAATGCCCGGAGCGACGGCGAGGTAGAAGGCGCGCACGCGATCCTTGCCTTCGTCCAGAATCTTCTTGAGCTGATCCCAGCCGGCATCGGTCTTGGCATCGACCGACACGTAGAACAGGCGAGCGCAGAATTTCTTCACTTCGGCTTCGTCGTACTCGCCCTTCTTCAGGTGCTCTTTCAGAGCTGCTTCGGCGAATTTGCGGTATTCTTCATGCGAGAGCGCGCTGCGCGATGCGCCGATGACACGGGTCGGTTCGGAAAATTGACCTTCGATCTGACGGTGATAGAGGGCGGGCAGGAGTTTGCGTTCAGCAAGGTCGCCGCTGCCGCCGAAAACGACATAGTCAAATGGTTCAACGGGAATGATTTGGCTGCTCATGAGCTATCTCTCAATCGGTCTTGGTTAAGGCCCCTTTTAATCTAATCGATTTAAAAAGGCCAGTGTGCATCGCAAAATTCAGACTCGGCTTTTAGAGCGGATTGCCGCAGGAGGAAATCCATTCTGTGTCTAAAACCTGTCGCGCAACGCAAACCACGAGAGCGCCAGGAACAGGAGAGGCGCCCGCATGCGGGCACCGCCGGGAAAGGGCGGGATGTTCAACGCCTTGAAAAGCGCAAGGTCGTCGGCATTCCCGAGGACCGTTTTCGCATAAAGTTTACCGCAATAGTTTGACAGCATGACTCCGTGCCCGGAATAGCCGCCGATGGAGGTGACGCCCGGCATGACCTCGCGCACGAAAGGTTGGCGCGGCATGGTGATGCCGACCGATCCGCCCCAGGCATGGGTAATGGCGACATCGCCGAGCGCAGGGTAGATTTCGGCGATCTGGCGGCGGATGTGCTGCGTTATGTCGCGCGGATTATCGGACGTGTAGGCCTCACGCCCGCCGAACAGCAGACGTCCGTCCTTCGATTTTCGGAAATAGCGCACCACGAATCGCGAATCCGCCACCGCCTCTCCGCCGGGCAGGACATCGGGAAACTTTTCGAGCGGTTCGGTGGCGCCGATGAAGGAGCGAATCGGCATGACATGGCTCGCGGTCACCGGCTCCAGATTGCCGATATAACCGTTGCAGGCAATGAGCACGCGGTCGGCGGTGATCGTGCCGCTTTCGGTCTCGATCAACGTCTTGCCGCCAGATTGGCGGATCGCCTTTGCCGGCGTCATTTCGAAAATCGACGCCCCAGCGGCCTTCGCTACCCGCGCCAGGCCGATGAGCAGTTTCAGCGGATGGATATGGCCCGTACCCACGTCCCTGACGCCATAGAGATAGAACTTCGAGCCAAGCCGCTCCTGGGTTTCCGCTTGATCCATGAAGCTCACATGCGGATAGCCGTAGCGCTTCGCGGCGATTTCGGCGTTCTCGACATAGTCGCGCTTATAGCTCCGCTTGTGCGTGACATTCATCTGGCCGGGCATGAAGTCGATGTCGATGTTATGCTCGGTGGCAAAATCGAGAAGGTAACGCTTGGCATACTCCGCGAGATCGAACAGCGCCTTGGAGCGCTCGTAGCCGATCTTCGCCTCCAGCTCTTCCGGCCATGAGCGCTGGCCGGTGCCGAGCTGGCCGCCATTGCGGCCGGATGCGCCGTCGCCGAAGCGGTTGGCGTCGATGAGCGCGACGTCGACGCCGGCCTTGGCAAGATTGCAGGCGGCCTGCAAGCCGGTATAGCCGCCGCCGATGATGGCAACATCGGCACGGCGGGAGCCGTCGAGCTTGGGATAGGCCGGGCGAGGGCCGACGGTTGCCTGATACCAGGAAAGGCCCGGTGCGATCGGGCTCTGCCATGATTCCTGCAATGTCATGGGCGGGCCTCCCTCACACGTTGAGCAGAAGGAATTCCCGCTCCCACGGGCTGATTACTTGCATGAAAGTTTCGAATTCGCCGCGCTTGACGCCGACATAGATGTCGATGAAGTCCTTGCCCAGAACCTCTTCGAAAGCCGGCTCCCCTTCCAGCAGCGCAATGGCTTCGAGAAGGCCGCGCGGCAGGTCGATCGAGCCCTCATTGGCCGAATCCTCGGTCGGCGGCGTCGGCTCCACCTTCTTCATGATGCCGAGCAGGCCGGAGCCGAGCGAGGCTGCGAGCGCCAGATATGGATTGGCGTCCGAGCTCGGCAACCGGTTCTCGACACGGCGCGCCTGCGGATCGGAGACCGGTACGCGGAAAGCCGTGGTGCGGTTGTCATAGCCCCAGGCATTGTTGACCGGGCAGGACATGTTCGGCGCCAGGCGCCGATAGGAGTTCACATAGGGCGCGAGCATCGCCAGCGCATTCGGCACATAGCGCTGCATGCCGCCGATGAAGTGGAAAAATTCCGGCGCGGGACTGCCGTCAGGATTGGTGAAGACGTTCTTTCCGGTCTCGATGTTGACCACGGACTGGTGAATATGCATGGCCGAGCCCGGCTGGCTCTGGATCGGCTTGGCCATGAAGGTGGCATAGATGCCGTGCTTCATCGCCGCTTCGCGGATGGTGCGCTTGAACATGAACACCTGGTCGGCGAGCTCGATCGGATCGCCATGGCGCAGGTTGATTTCGAGCTGCGCCGGACCCTCTTCATGGATCAGCGTGTCGATCTCCAGGCCCTGTTTCTCGGAGAAGTGATAGATATCGTCGATCAGTTCGTCGAATTCGTTGATGCCGGCGATCGAATAGCCCTGACCCCCAAGGATAGAGCGACCCGAACGGCCCTTCGGCGGATGCAGCGGATAGTCCGGATCGTCGTTCTTGGCGACGAGATAGAATTCGATCTCCGGCGCCACCACCGGCTTCCAGCCGCACTCGCGATAGAGCCCCATGATCCGCTTTAAGAGATTGCGCGGAGTGTAGGACACCGCCACGCCATCCGAATTGACGATGTCGCAGATCACCTGCGCCGTCGGATCGCTTTCCCAGGGCACGACGGAAAGCGTCGAAAGATCAGGCACCAGCTTCAGGTCGCTGTCGCGCGGCTCGTAGCGGAAGCTTTCGGTTTCCTCCGGATATTCGCCCGAAATCGTGTGGCGATAGATTGCCGAGGGCAGGGCCAGCGACGTGTTGGAGGTGAATTTCGACGTCGGCATCATCTTGCCGCGCGGCACGCCCGCTAGGTCCGGCGTGATGCATTCTATGTCTTCGATCCCGCGCGCCCGCAGCCATTGAGCCGCTTCCTTCCAATTTGCCACGCCGCGCGCCGATCTTAAACTCGGGGGAACTGTTGCGACTTTCGAGACCGGCATGGAAGCTTTCAGCGGGGTCTTTCTCGCAGGCATAAAACACCGTATTTGCGTTGATCGGTGATCGCATCATAACCACAGTTTGCCAATTGGCGAGGGGAAAAACCGGTTGGACTTTCGCCATATGATGGAAAAATGACTTTGCAGCGCAGCAATCGATAGAGGAATGAAACGTGGCCGGCAGATATGATGTGATCGTTCTTGGCGCGGGTGCCGCGGGCATGATGTGCGCCATCCGCGCCGGCCAGCGCGGGCGCTCTGTCGCCGTGCTCGACCACGCCGTCGCACCGGGCGAGAAGATCCGCATTTCCGGCGGCGGACGCTGCAATTTCACCAACATCCATGCCGGCCCGAAGAATTTCCTCTCCGCCAATCCGCATTTTGCCAAATCGGCCCTGGGGCGCTTCACGCCGAAGGATTTCCTGGCAATGGTCGAAGGCCATGGCATCGCCTGGCATGAAAAGACGCTCGGTCAACTCTTCTGCGACAACAGCGCCAAGGACATCATCCGCATGCTGACCGACGAGATGCGGTCCGCCGGCGTCGATTTGCGGCTGCGCACCGAAATCGGCGCGATCGAGCCCGTTGCCGGTGGCGGCTATCGCGTCGCCACTTCGGAAGGCGCCTTGGAGGCAACGTCCCTGGTCATTGCCACCGGCGGCAAGTCGATCCCGAAGATGGGCGCCACAGGCTTTGCCTATCGCGTCGCCGAACAGTTCGGCCTGCCGCTCATAGAGACGCGTCCCGGCCTCGTGCCGCTGACCCTCGACCCGCAGCTTCTCCAGCGTTTGGCCCCGCTTGCCGGTATTGCCGCGCCCGCCGAGATCCGCCATGGCAAGACGGCGTTCCGCGAAGCCCTGCTTTTCACCCATCGCGGCTTGAGCGGCCCGGCAATCCTGCAGATCTCCTCCTATTGGCGGGAAGGGGACGAGATCACCGTCGCGATCGAGCCCGATATCGACATTTTTATCACCCTGAAAACAGCCCGGCAGGCCAATGGCCGGCAATCGGCGCAGACGGCCCTGGCGGAGATATTGCCGAAGCGGCTGGCGCAGCATTTCGCCGAAGGAGAGGGCATGTCGGGCAATATGGCCGATCAACCCGACAGGCGCCTGCAGCAGCTCGCCGCCGCCGTCCAAGCCTGGCCGGTCAAACCGTCGGGTTCCGAAGGTTACCGCACCGCAGAAGTCACGCTCGGCGGCGTCGATACCGCCTGTCTCGATTCAAGGACGATGCAAGTCAAAACCATCCCCGGCCTGTTCTTCATCGGCGAATGCGTCGACGTCACCGGCTGGCTCGGCGGCTATAACTTCCAATGGGCCTGGGCTTCCGGCCATGTTGCCGGCGAAGCGGCTTGAAGTTCGCGACGGAATTGGCGATCGCGGTTGTCGTGCCGCCGAAGTAGAACGCCTAACAACGTCCTACGCCTTTCGAGCAAATTTTCGCGACATGCGACAATTACGACTAGGCTCTGGTTCCGGCGTTTTCCATTCCTACATCTTTATTCTACACATTGATGGTTGCCGGAAGGACCTTTTGCCGGTTATCCTGCAAATGCTAAAATGGGATCTAGGCTCATGAACAGAACACAGCGTCGCGGTCGCGCCATTGCAATTGCTCAAACCCGTGACAACGCCAAGTTGGTCGCTATACGGCTGCTGATGCTGGCGACCGGCGCCACGGCTGCCTGCATCGCATACCTCGCGGTACGCAGCTTCTGATATCATCGGCCTGATCGGCCTTGGTCGCCGTTTCCCCGGCGATCGGCATGTGCGCATACGCCGGACCTCTTCCCGGCCGAGCCCTCACATCCCCTGCATTTCAGCGCTGTCCCCTGGCATTGAAGGCCTTGCGCCTTCCCGCCGCAGCCCCTTATCCGAAAATTAATCAATCGGACTCACAATCCGCGAAGATTTTCTGGGGCGTGCTTCTACAACGTAGAGCCGAAAGCAATGATTGCCTCCTGGCGCTGGCCGGGACCCCCGCCTGCGAACATCTCAAGATTGATGGTTGTGCATCCGGTCAGCGCCGAGTGGGCGTCGGCAGGGGGAGCGATGTATGAGAGGCCAGAGCCACCATGTTCATTGACAAGATCCTGTCTCGTTTCAAGATCAAGACGAAAGTCCTGATCTTCGTTCTACCTTTCGTCATCAGCATTTCGGCCGTCGGCCTCACCGGGCTCTACGCTTCGGGCCTGCTGCAGGGGCGTATGGAAATCTCCAACAGCGTGCTGCAATCGCTGACGGGCTTCAAGAATCTCTACGGTTCAATGGATGATTTCCTGCGCATTACCAATGAGCAGCAGCGCGACAAGCTTTATCAGGATATCAATTCGCAGCAGGGCGTTCTGAACGCGACGCTCAACCAACTCGGCAAGGATGCGGAAGGCCGCGACAATCTGACGGATGCGACGACCAAGACCGCCGACATGGCAAACCTCGTCGGCAAGCTCTGGACGCTGCATGAACAGGAAGTCGCATTCCGCAAAGTGATCGACGATGCGCAGAGAGCGCTGATCAGCGCCCGTTTCAATGTCGATTATAATGGCCAGCAGTTGGAAGACCAAATGCGCCAGGACCAGGCCGACGCGACCTCGACGCTGCGTTCGGCCGATCGCTTGCTGAAAGGCGGCGACATGCTGGTTGCCGTCGCGGAAGATTTCAACAAGGCGGCCTCGCCGGCGGACAAGGTCAAGCTTCTGAAGGACCGCTTGCCGGATCTGAACAAGGCAGAGCGCTCCATCGATCTTGCATTGCCGGCGAATCAGAAGAGCGTCGTTCAGTCGCTGGTGGGCACCATCAAGGATCTTACGGCCGTCACCGAAAGCGCCGACACGCCGACGGACGATACCGTGGCCGGTATCAGCCGGCTGCTCTCCCGCTTCCGTCAGACCTCGACCTATACGCAGCTGACTGCAACACAGATGATGCGCCAGGCGACGACGACCTTCGTCGAGCTGGACGCCCGCGTCGTCCAGACCAATTCCGTTCTGCAGGACACCCGCCGTCTCGAAGGCTCGATCTATTCGTTGCAGCTCGTGCTCGCCGATTTCATGTCCAATACCAATAAGGACAATCTCGTTCGCCTGCGTCAGGAAATCGCCAAGCTTGCCGGCGACATGGATACGCTGAACCAGAGCGCCAAGGGGATGGATTTCGCCGGCGATATCGACACCGCCATCCGCCCCGCCATCAAGTCGATGGATGACGCCGGCGGCAAGCTGGTCGACACCATCTCTCAGCGCATCACCGAATATGCCAGCGCCCGCCAGCAGCTCGACCAGGTCTGGGGCCAGCTCACCGCCTTTGCCGAAACGCAGAAGCAGAGTGCCGGCACCGAACGCGATCAGGCAAACTACATCTCGATCCTCGCCACCACGCTCGGCATCATCCTCTCGGTCGCCGGCGGCATCGCCCTGGTCTTGACCCTGCAGCGCCCGATCGGCCAGATCACGGCCGCCATGCGCCGCATTGCCGACGGCATGCTGGAAACCGCGATTTCCGGAGAGCAGCGCCACGACGAAATCGGCGACATGGCCCGCGCGCTCGGCATCTTCAAGGAAAATGCCCTCTCGAAAATCCGCATCGAGGAGCAGAGCGACGAGGAGCGCACTGCTGCCGAGCACGAGCGTCAGCGCAACGACGCTGAAAAGCGCGAGCTCGACCGCCAGATCGATTTTGCTGTCAGCGAACTTGCTGCCGGTCTCGAGCGCCTGGCCCAAGGCGATATCTCTTCGACGATCGAGACGCCTTTCATCGGCCGCCTCGAACAGCTCCGCCAGGATTTCAACAGCTCGTTGTCGCGCCTGCAGCAGACCATCAGCCAGGTGCGCGACAATGTCGAGATGATCCAGAGCAACGGCAGCCAGATGGCGGCCTCCGCCGAGGACCTGTCGAAGCGCACCGAGCAGCAGGCCGCCTCATTGGAGGAGACCGCTGCCGCCGTCGACGAGATCACCGTCACCGTCCGCTCGTCCGCCGAGCGTGCCAAGGATGCGGATGCGATCGTGCGTGAAGCCAAGCGCAGCGCGGACGACAGTTCCGTTGTCGTCGGTAATGCGATCGATGCCATGGCCCGCATCGAGGATGCGTCACGCCAGATCGAGCAGATCATCGGCGTCATCGACGAGATCGCCTTCCAGACGAACCTGCTGGCCCTGAATGCCGGCATCGAAGCCGCCCGCGCCGGCGAGGCCGGCAAGGGCTTTGCGGTCGTCGCGATGGAAGTGCGCGAGCTCGCCCAGCGCTCCGCCGCCGCGGCACAGGAGATCAAGGGGCTGATCAACAAATCGACCCACGAGGTCAATTCCGGGTCGCAATTCGTCCAGGAAGCCGGCACTGTCCTGGCGCAGATCAGCGGCCAGATCGTCACCATCAGCCAGCACGTGGAAATGATCGCGCGCGCCAGCCACGATCAGGCAAGCGCGCTGCAGGAGGTCAACGCCTCCGTCAACCAGATGGACCAGATGACGCAGAAGAATGCGGCCATGGTCGAAGAGACCACGGCGGCCAGCCGCGAACTGGCCTCCGAAGCGGACGCGCTGCTCTATCTCATCCAGCAGTTCAAGATCGAAGGCGGGCAGGGCGCGGGCTATATGCGGGCGGAAGCCGCCTGAGCGCAACAATCGCCACCATCACAGGCGGATCGGTCCATATCGGGCCGGTCCGCCTTTTTCCTTTTGAGCCATGCACAGCCCGTATCGAGAGTGTTCCCGAACCAGGTAAACGGTGCCCAGGCGTCACGGCCGCATTCTCGGTAGAAGGCGTCCTCGTTGCGGCGCCATTGCTTGTAGAGGGCTTCGTTCTGCAGTTGGATAATTCTTGCAAATGCGATGCTGTCGATCACGGGAACTCTCCATGTTGAAAGGCATCCTTTCAATTACACAGAGGAATTTTCTTTATA
The DNA here is from genome assembly GCF_030272705.1 of Rhizobium mayense. Taxonomy (GTDB): domain Bacteria; phylum Pseudomonadota; class Alphaproteobacteria; order Rhizobiales; family Rhizobiaceae; genus Rhizobium; species Rhizobium mayense. The sequence continues at coordinate 101,342 of NZ_JARFYM010000019.1, forward strand.
AACACCCGTTTCCGCCCTATGTTTTTCAGCCATGAAAAATGCGACCTGGGATTCCTATCAGCTTTTCCTCGACGTCGCCCGCGGCGGCGGGCTGACGGGCGCTGCATCTTCGAGCGGTTTGAGCCCGGCCACGATCGGCCGGCGCATGCTGGAATTGGAGAGCCAGATCGGGCGCTCGCTCTTTCAGCGCAGCCAGGTGGGCTACGTGCTGACCGCCGACGGCCAGGAATTGTTCGATCAACTGCTGGAGATGGAAGCGGCAGCGCGCAAAGTCGATACCTGGCAGCGTGATGCCCAGGGCGCGGCAGCGGTCCGGATCGCTGCCGGAACCTGGGTCGGCTGGCTGCTCAGCCAGAACATGCCCTCGATCTGCTCCGAGCGGGATGGCTTCCGCATTGATCTCCATCTCGCCGAGCGTCGAGCCAGCCTCGCCCATCGCGAAAGCGACATCGGCATCCGCGCTTTCGAACCGGAAGAGATCAATCTGGCGGCCGTCAAGACCGGCGATGTTGCCTATGCCGCCTACCAAGCGCGCAACATGCGCTTTGCCGGACCAAGACGCTGGATCGCCGTAGCGGAAGAAGAGGCGATCTCCGCCTATCTGCGCTGGCCGCATCAGAACGAGCGCGAGGCAATCGCGGTGACTGTCAACCGGCCGCGCTCTCTCTACGATCTGGTGCTTGCGGGGTCGGGCGTCGCCGTTCTTCCCTGCTTCGTCGGCGATCTGGAGCCCCGGCTCGAGCGTGTGGGCGAAGAGGTCGCGTCTCTGCGACACGGGCAATGGATCGTCATGAACGACGCCGATCGCCACCGCCGCGAAATCCGCACTGTGGTCGATCGCATGACCCGCCTGCTAAAGAGCCATGCCGACCTCTTCGCCGGCAATCGCCCTACCTACATATGAAAACCGGCAGCCAAGGCGGCTACCGGTATCTTGGTCTCGGATGCTCAGCGAACTGCGTCGCCCCAGCGATATTCCACCGTCGCGTCGTCGAGCTTTGCCTTCAGCTGAGGATCGAGCTTGAGATCGATGGCTGCGAGCGTGTCGGTCAATTGCTCCGGGCGGCTGGCGCCGATAATGGCCGAGGTGATCACCGGATTGGCGGCCACCCAGGCGACGGCGAGCCGGGTGAGCGAATGGCCGGCCTCATCGGCAATACCGCGCAGCTTTTCGATGGTCGCGAATTCGCGTTCGTGCCAGTAGCGCTGCAGATAGTTGGCGCCGGCACTACGCATCTGCGAGCTGAAGCGGCCTTCCGTCGGCGCGACGTCATGCTTGTGCTTGCCGGTCAGGAGGCCGCCGGCGATCGGATTGTAGGGAATGACCGCGATGCGCTGTTCTTCGGCGAGCGGCAACAGTTCGCGTTCGATTTGGCGGAAGAGCAGATTGTAGCGCGGTTGCACCGAGACGAAGCGGGCGGCGCGCAGGAAATCGGCGCGGCCGAGCGCCAGAGCCAGCCGGTAGGCGAGGAAATTCGATACGCCGACATAGCGCGCCTTGCCTGAGCGCACGATGACGTCGAGCGCCTCCAACGTCTCGTCGATCGGTGTTTCCCGATCGTCGGAATGGAGCTGATAGAGGTCGACATAGTCGGTGCCGAGACGTCGTAGCGATGCGTCGATCGCGTCGAGAAGGTGCTTGCGCGATGCGCCCTGATCCCAGGGGGACGGACCGACCTTGCCGACGGCCTTGGTCGCGACGATGAAGCGGTCGCGCTTGCCCTTCAGCCAGCGGCCGACGATCTCTTCGGTGCGCCCGGCAAGCTGCTCGCCGCCGCCGAGAGGATAGACGTCGGCCGTGTCGATGAAGTTGACGCCGGCGTCGATCGCCTTGTCGAGAATGGCATGGGCGATGTCTTCCTGCTCGATCTGCAGGCCGAATGTCATGGTGCCCAGGCAGAGGCGAGAGACGCTGAGACCGGTATTGCCGAATTTTTGATATTGCATGGTGAAACCCTTGGAAAACACGGGTTGAGGTTGCCCTTTGGGCAGGGCGGCGAAAACAGGCGGGAGATTATTCGAGATGAGACGGTAGGATGTTAGCAAAGCTCATCCCGGTATTCACGCGGGAAGCGAGTCTTCCGTTCACAATCGCGTGCGCTCGCGCGCGGCTGTTCCCGTGGCGTGATCCACCGAATTTCAGTGAATCCGCGAAAGCTTATACGCGCTGACTTTTCCCCCTTGTGGCCTTCGGATTTCCTTTCTAGTCTAACGGGAAAAACAGAGGGTTGGGTATCGCCGGGATGCCCTTGAACAAAACAGGAGAGACTATGAAGTCCATGTTCGCGCGGCTCGCAGCAACGGCTTTCGCCGCCGTTTCGCTGGTGACGGCAGCCCAGGCCGAAGACAAGGTCGTCAATATCTATAATTGGTCGGACTATATCGATGATTCGATCCTGGCCGATTTCACGAAGGAAACCGGCATCAAGGTTGTCTACGACACCTTCGACTCCAACGAGACGCTGGAAACCAAGCTCTTGGCGGGCAAGACCGGTTACGACATCGTCGTACCGACGGCAGACTTCATGCAGCGCCAGATCAAGGCCGGTGTGTTCCAGAAGCTCGACAAATCGAAGCTGCCGAACATCTCCAACATGTGGGATATGGTGATGCAGCGCATCTCCACTTACGATCCCGGCAACCAATATGCGATCGACTATATGTGGGGCACCAACGGCATCGGTTATAATGTCGACAAGGTGAAGCAGATCCTCGGCACCGACGACAAGCCGACGCTCGATGTGATCTTCGACCCGAAGGTCGCTGCCAAGTTCAAGGATTGCGGCATCTATATGCTCGATGCGCCGAAGGACGTCATCCCGACGGCGCTGGCCTATCTCGGCCTCGATCCGAACTCGACCAAGCCTGAGGATTTCAAGAAAGCCGAGGCTCTCCTGACGTCGATCCGGCCCTTCATCCGCAAGTTCCACTCGTCCGAATATATCAATGCGCTCGCCAACGGCGATATCTGCATCGCTTTCGGCTATTCCGGCGATGTGCTGCAGGCGCGCAACCGCGCCGAAGAAGCCAAGAACGGCGTGCATGTCGACTATTCGATGCCGAAGCAGGCGCAGATGTGGTTCGACGTCATGGCGATCCCGGCCGATGCGCCGCACGTGGCCGAGGCGCATGAGTTCCTGAACTACATCATGAAGCCGGAAGTCATCGCCAAGGCCAGCAACTTCGTCGCCTACGCCAATGGCAACAAGGCCTCGCAGCAGTTCGTGAACAAGGAGGTTCTAGAGGATCCGGCAGTCTATCCGACCGACGAGATCATGAAAAACCTGTTCACGGTGAAGCCGTGGGATCCGAAAACGCAGCGCCTGGCGACGCGCTTGTGGACCAAGGTCGTTACTGGTCAATAAGTCAACAAAGGCCCGGACGGAAACGCCCGGGCCTTTCCTTAGTAGGATAGCGGTCCAGGACGGCGCTCAGCAGTTTTGGACGGGCTAATATGAAATCTGAAACGCTACCGGATGGGGAAAAGCCGGAGCGGCATCCATTTATTTCGGGGATAGATGATGAAGTCTCTCGGTAACATCCGGCGCTCCTTTGCTCCTTGGAGCGATCCTTCGGCAAAGCCTTACATTTCCTTCAAGAATGTGACGAAGAAGTTCGGCGATTTCACCGCCGTCGACAATCTTTCGCTGGATATCTACAACCGCGAATTCTTTGCGCTGCTCGGCGCCTCGGGCTGCGGAAAATCCACGCTGCTGCGCATGCTGGCGGGCTTCGAGCAGCCGACGACAGGCGAGATCGTCCTCGACGGCCAGAACCTTGCCGGCACGCCACCCTATCGCCGCCCCGTCAACATGATGTTTCAGTCCTACGCGCTCTTCCCGCATATGACGGTGGAAAAGAACGTAGCTTTCGGGCTGCGCCAGGACGGCATGCCGAAAGCCGAGATCGCGGAGCGCGTCGTGCAGATGTTGAAGCTCGTCAAACTGGAGCAATTCGCCAAGCGCAAGCCAAATCAGCTCTCGGGCGGCCAGCGTCAGCGCGTGGCGCTCGCCCGCTCGCTTGCAAAGCGGCCGAAGGTGCTGCTGCTCGACGAACCGCTCGGCGCGCTCGACAAGAAGCTGCGCGAGGAGACCCAGTTCGAGCTGATGGACCTGCAGCAGAGCCTCGGCCTCACCTTCGTCGTTGTCACCCACGATCAGGAAGAGGCGATGACCATGGCCGACCGCATTGCCGTGATGAGCCATGGCAGGGTCGTGCAGGTGGCGACGCCGGCGGAAATCTATGAAGCCCCCAATTCCCGCTTCGTGGCCGACTTCATCGGCGATGTGAACATCCTCGACGGCAATGTCACCCGCGCAAATGGCGGCACGGTCGAGATCGCCGTCGACAACGGTTTCACCTTGCGCACAGCAACCGGCGAGATGCCCGCCGAAGGCAGCCGCGCCGGCTTCGCCATTCGGCCGGAAAAGCTGCGCGTCACGCCGCGCCCGCCGGCTAACGCCTCGATCAATGCCGCCGAGGGCGAGATCTGGGATATCGCCTATCTCGGCGACATGACGGTTCTCCACGTCAAGCTAAAGAGCGGACAGGTCGTGAAGGCCTCGTCGCTGAATGCGGTGCGCGCCGTGGAGGAGCCCTTTGCCTATGATCAGGACGTCTGGGTCTCCTTCGACGAAAATGCCGGTGTGCTGCTGAGGGACTGATCATGAAGACGTTCGGCTCTTCCATCTATCAGCGCCTCGTCATCATCATTCCCTATGCCTGGCTGCTGATTTTCTTTCTCGCGCCCTTCCTGATCGTCTTCCGCATTTCGCTGTCGACGAAGGCGCTCTCCGTTCCGCCCTATGATCCGGCTTTCAGCTGGTCGGACAGTCTCAGTGATTGGTGGGACAAGCTGCAGAGCATGTCCTTCGATAATTACACCTGGTTGGCCGGCGATCCGCTCTATTTCAACGCCTATCTCCAGAGCCTGAAGATAGCGGGCATATCGACGATCCTGACGCTGATCATCGCCTATCCCATTGCCTACGGCATGGCGCAGGCGCCGCGCAGCATCCGCCCGACGCTGTTGATGCTGGTCATCCTGCCGTTCTGGACGAGCTTCCTGATCCGCGTCTATTCCTGGATGGCGATCCTGAGTACGACCGGTTTGCTCAATCAATTGCTGATGGCGCTCGGCATCATCCATCAGCCGCTGGTGATCTTGAACACCAACACCGCGGTCTATATTGGCATGGTCTATTCCTATCTACCTTTCATGGTTCTGCCGCTCTATTCCTCGCTGGAAAAGATGGACGGTACGCTGATCGAGGCGGCTCAGGATCTTGGCTGCACGCCGATTGGCGCCTTCTGGCGCGTCACCTTCCCGTTGTCGATCCCCGGTGTCATCGCCGGCTGCATGCTGGTTTTCATCCCGGCGGTCGGCGAGTTCGTCATCCCCGATCTGCTGGGCGGCTCCGAAACGCTGATGATCGGCAAGGTGCTGTGGAACGAGTTCTACGGCAATACAGACTGGCCGCTGGCCTCTGCGGTGGCGACCATCCTGCTGCTCGTGCTGGTGGTGCCCATCGTCTTCTTCCAACATGTACAGGCGAAAGCCGACGAGAGGGGGAGGTAAGCCATGATCCGTTGGTCCCGCTTCAACATCATCTCCGTCACGCTCGGCCTCGCCTTCCTGTATTTGCCGATCCTGTTGCTGGTAATTTATTCCTTCAACGCCTCGCGGCTCGTCACTGTCTGGGGCGGCTTTTCGACGCAATGGTACGGCCGTCTACTTCGAAACAGCGACATGCTTAACGCTGCCTGGCTGACCGTGCGCATCGCCGTATTCTCGGCGACGATCGCAACTGTGCTCGGCACGCTGGCGGCGTTGACGTTGGTTCGCTACACCCGCTTCCGCGGCCGCATCCTGTTTTCCGGCATGATCTATGCACCGCTCGTCATGCCTGATGTCATCACCGGCCTGTCGCTGCTGCTGCTCTTCGTCACCGTCGGCATCGATCGTGGCTTCTGGACCATCGTCATGGCGCATACGACGCTGACCATGTGCTTCGTCGCCGTAGTCGTACAGTCCAGGCTTCTGAGCTTCGACCGCTCGATCGAGGAGGCGGCGCTCGATCTCGGCGCGCCGCCCGTGCGTACCTTCTTCGAGATCACGTTGCCGATTATCGCGCCGGCCGTCTTCTCCGGCTGGGTACTGGCGCTGACGCTATCGCTGGACGACCTGGTGATTGCGACATTTGCCTCAGGCGCCGGCGCCAAGACATTGCCGATGCTGATCTACAGTCAGGTGAAGCTCGGCGTGACGCCGGAGATCAACGCGATCTGCACCATCCTGATCGGCGTCGTCACCATCGGCGTCATTTGCGCCTCCGTCGTCACGAAGCGCCGCGAAGTGCAGCGCCAGAGGGATGAGCAGGCGGCTGCGGCGGCGTAAGGTCGTAAGGTGAGGTGAAGGCAGCCGCAGGCTGGGAGCTATTGTTGCTGCGGCTGCTGGTCCGACTTTTGCAGCAGCGTCTTGACCGGCGAGATCACGGGGTCTGGCCAGGTACCGCCGATGTAGAAGGGCAGCATCGGCAGCTCCGCCGCATTGGCTGGATCGCTCGCCTGCATCGTGCCAGACAGCGCCAGTCCGTTGCTACGGAAGGGAACGACGCCGTTCAGCATCACCGTTTCGTTGCGCCCGACGATCTTGGCGCTGTGGATCTCGACCGACCCCTTGGCGACGCTTGCATCGACGTTGAGGCTGTCGAAATCGAAGGCCGTGTCGGCGATATCGCTCATTCGGAAAAAGGCCTTGCCGGACGCAAGCGCTCGGAAGGTAGAGATGTTGAACTGCCGGAAGGAACCGGTGGCCGAGCTGAAATGCATGTTGCCGGCGACATCGCCGAGATTGGCAGCCCAGATCGGCTTCGATGTGCTGAGTGAAAGGTCGAGCGATCCCGTCGTCAGCGGTAGTGGTCCCGCAAGATTGAGCCGGGTGAATAATCCACCGAAATCGGCGTTGCGGATGGATATCTGCAATTTGCCGCCGCCCTCGAAGTTGCCTTGCGTCACCTCCAGATGCGAGGTGAGTTCTCCGCCCTCGAAGCCGCTGTCGCCAATATCGAATTTCGCGGTGCCGCCAGCAACCAGCAGGCTGGCGCCGATGTCGTCGAATTGAAATGGGCCGAGCACGGCCTTGTTCGACGAAAGCCGCATATCGACATCGAGCCGCTGCAGCGGATTGCCGTTGAGCAAGGCGTCGATGGCAGTGTCGGCGGCCAGCCGCATGGAAAAGGCCGCCAGGAACGGATTGAGGTTCATCTGGTCGAAGGCAAGCGTGCCGGAAATCTTCGGCTTGCCAGCCTTCGAATAGCTCAGATCCATGACGCCGGACGCAGCGGAGTCGTTGACCTTGAAGTTCAGATTATTGAAGCGCAGGCCATTGGGGATCGTGGCAACGTCGGCATTGAGTGAGACGTTCTGCAACGTGCTCGCCGCTGGCATATGTTCCCCGCTCCAGGCGAGGAACGAGGGCACATTCGGCACGCTCAGGGCCAGATTTCCGGTCAGTGCGGCGAAATTGGAAATGCTGGTGGCGCCGGTATAACTCCAGTTGATCAGCGGCGAGGAGAAGCTTGTTTTCGCATCGACACGCTTGCCGGCAAACAGCAACAGAGGCTGTGCGGAATTGAAATCGATCTTGATGTCCTGACCGTTGAGACGAGCCAGGATGACGGCAGTCATCGCGCGGGATAGCCGCGGCCATGAAATGTCGGCATTGACGCCGTTCATCTTGTAGAGTTTGCCGGTGCGGTCATCCGTCATCTCGACGCTGCCGTCTTCAATGGTCAGCGTGCCGATGGCGGCATCCTGATCCTTGCTCATCGGCATGCTCTGGTTGGAGGATTGCCCCACCCGTTCGATCGCCTTGGACAGCAGTCCTTCATTCGTCCAGTCGATCAGACCGGCCTCGTCACGGCGGATATAGATCACTGGCCGCAGGAAATGGAATTCATGAAAATGCGCGCGTCCGCGCAGCGCGGCAAACAACGAGAAATCGGCCGAGAGGCTGTCGACATGGCCGAGCACCTTGCCGTTTTTTGCCGGTTCGCGAATGGTGACCTGGTTGAGCGTCACGCGCGGCGTCGGCCAGAATTCCAGTGTCGGTGCGCCCTCGATCTGGGCGCGATATCCCGTCCAGTCCGACAGCGCCTTCTCGATACCGGAGCGCACCAGGCCGCTGGAGATCAGGAAGGGAGCCGTTGCCCTGAAAACGGCGAAGATCACAATAATGGTGAAAAGCGCGATGCCCGTGGTGCGTGCAACAGCAGGCAGCCAACGCGAGGCCGATCGCATCGTCAACCACCACTTATTATTCCTCGACGCTCTCATGATCCGCGGAGACTTTCATACTGATAGCGCTGATATGCCTGCGTTTGCCGGATATAGGAAATGATCGGCGGATGCAAACATTGTACAGCAGGAATGCACACAACTCAGTGACTTTATAATGCGCTGCAGCATGGTATATAAGCCGAAACGGGAGGAGATAATATGCGAGATAATCAGCCGCTCTGGACACCATCGGATGAATTTCGCCGGCAAAGCCCGATGTTTGTCTTCATGGATGACTGCAATCGGCGCTTCGGCCTTTCCCTTTCCGATTTCAGCAGCCTGCACGCTTGGTCGATCGCCGACCGCGAAACCTTTTGGACGGCAGTGTGGGATTTCTGTGGCATCAAGGGAAAACGCGGCGAAAGGGCGCTGATCAACGGCGACCTCATGATGGAAGCGCGATTCTTTCCCGATGCCGAGCTGAACTTCGCCGAGAACCTGCTGTCGAATAGCGGCGAGGGGGATGCGCTGGTCTTCTGGGGGGAGGACAAGGTGCGCGATCGCTGGTCGTGGGATCGGCTTTCGACCATGGTGTCACGTCTGCAGCAGGCCTATCGCGCGCTCGGCATCGGCAAGGGCGACCGCGTCGCCGCGATGATGCCGAACATGCCGGAAACCATCGCCTGCATGCTGGCGGCCGCCTCGATCGGTGCCATCTGGTCCTCCTGCTCCCCGGATTTCGGCGAGCAGGGCGTCATGGATCGCTTCGGCCAGATCGAGCCGAAACTGTTTATCGCCTGCAGCGGCTATTGGTATGGCGGCAAATTGCAGGATGTGACGGCGAAGGTCGGCGCCATTGCGCAACGTCTCGGCGCGCCTGCCGTCATCGTTCCCTATGCGGGCGATGCCGATATGGTCGTGGCTGCGACGCCGGATGCAAAGACACTCGCCGCCTTCGTCGCGCCCTTCGAGGAGAGGGCAGTCGAATTCGTGCCCCTGCCGTTTTCGCATCCGCTATTCATTCTGTTTTCTTCAGGTACGACGGGCGTGCCGAAATGCATCGTCCATTCCGCCGGCGGCGCGCTGCTGCAACTCGTCAAGGAGCATCGCCTGCATTGTGGCGTCGTTCCGGGCGAAAAGGTCTTCTATTTCACCACCTGCGGCTGGATGATGTGGAACTGGCTGGTGACCGGGCTTGCCGCCGGCGCCACGCTTTGCCTCTATGACGGTTCCCCCTTCGCACCCGACGGCAATATCCTCTTCGACTACGCGCAGGAGGAGAAATTCGCCCTGTTCGGCACGTCTGCCAAATACATCGACGCGGTGCGCAAGGGCGGCCTGACGCCGAAGACGTCGCACGATCTTTCCAGCCTGCGGCTGATGACCTCCACCGGCTCGCCCCTGTCGCCCGAAGGCTTCTCCTTCGTCTATGAGGGTATCAAGGACGACATCCAGCTCGCCTCCATCTCGGGAGGCACCGACATCGTCTCCTGCTTCGTGCTCGGCAATCCCTTGCAGCCGGTCTGGCGCGGCGAGATCCAGGGGCCGGGCCTCGGCCTTGCCGTCGATGTCTGGAACGAGGACGGCCAGCCGGTGCGTGGCGAAAAGGGCGAGCTTGTCTGCGCCAAAGCTTTTCCCTCGATGCCGGTGATGTTCTGGAATGACCCCGATCGCGTCAAATATCACGCCGCTTATTTCGAGCGTTTCGACAATGTCTGGTGCCATGGCGATTTTGCCGAATGGACGAAGCATGGCGGCCTGATCATTCATGGCCGTTCGGACGCGACGCTCAATCCCGGCGGCGTGCGTATCGGCACGGCGGAGATCTATAATCAGGTTGAACAGATGCCCGAAGTCCTCGAGGCTCTCTGCATCGGCCAGGATTGGGATGATGATGTTCGCGTCGTGCTTTTCGTCCGCCTGGCCGCGGGCGTAGCCCTTACCGAAGACTTGGCCAAAGCGATCAAGACCCGTATTCGTACCGGTGCCTCGCCGCGGCATGTGCCGGCGAAGATCATCGCCGTCACCGATATTCCGCGCACCAAGTCGGGCAAGATCGTGGAACTCGCCGTCCGCGATGTCGTGCATGGCCGTCCGGTGAAGAACAAGGAAGCGCTCGCCAATCCCGAAGCGCTGGATCTTTTTGCCGGGCTGGATGAGCTGAAAAACTAAGCCTCTCTTAAAATTGAGGGGCAAACCATGACCTATGGGTGGTAACCCGGTATTAAGAAACCTTGGTCAAAGGTAAAATCCAACTTGGGGCCGTTCGCATGAGTTAGGAGCGGCTTGGAGCCGCAAGGTTCCCGAAACATGACGTTGATCGACTCGAGCTTTCGTTAGACAGCATCAACTTCAAAGGCAGCGCTCTCAGCTGCCTTTTTTTCATTGTGCGCCGCACAAATTCGCGCTCGCTCTGTACATTGGCCTGCCGACCAAGTATGTGCAAGCCTGAAGAAGAGGCCTGCAACGTGCGGGTCGCGATGATCCGCGCCGGCTGGCGCGCGAAGAATTCCGAAAGACAAGATATGACTGAATTCGAAGGCATCGTTCCGGCGATCGCCCAGGCTTTGGCAAAGCGCGGTTATGACGTGTTGACGCCGGTACAGAAGGCCATGCTTGATCCCGGCCTTGCGGGCAAGGACGCATTGGTTTCGGCCCAGACCGGCTCTGGCAAGACGGTTGCCTTCGGCCTGGCTTTGGCTCCGGGCCTGCTGGAGGGCGCCGAGCGTTTCGGCCCCGCCGGCACGCCGCTGGCATTGGCGATTGCGCCGACGCGCGAACTGGCGCTGCAGGTGCAGCGGGAGCTGGAATGGCTTTATGAGCTGACTGGCGCGACCATTGCCTCCTGTGTCGGTGGCATGGATATGCGCACCGAAAGGCGGGCTTTGGAGCGCGGTGCGCATATCGTCGTCGGCACGCCGGGCCGCTTATGTGACCATATCCGCCGCAACTCGCTCGACATCTCAGAGCTCAAGGCCGTGGTGCTGGACGAGGCCGACGAGATGCTCGACCTAGGCTTCCGTGAAGATCTGGAATTCATCCTGGAAACTGCACCGGCCGAGCGGCGGACGCTGATGTTTTCGGCAACCGTACCGCGTTCGATCGCAAAGCTCGCCGAAAGCTACCAGCGCGATGCCGTGCGTATCGCCACCGCGTCCGAAGCCAAGCAGCATGTCGATATCGATTATCGCGCCCTGACGGTGGTCCCGAGCGACCGGGAAAACGCCATCATCAACGTTCTGCGCTACTACGAAGCGCAGAACGCCATCGTCTTCTGTTCGACACGTGCAGCCGTCAATCATCTGACGGCGCGCTTCAACAACCGAGGCTTCTCTGTCGTCGCCCTTTCGGGTGAACTCAGCCAGAGCGAGCGTACGCATGCGCTGCAGGCCATGCGCGACGGCCGTGCGCGGGTCTGCATCGCCACCGACGTTGCCGCTCGTGGCATCGATCTGCCGGGTCTGGAATTGGTGGTTCACGCCGATCTGCCGACCAATCCGGAAACGCTGCTGCATCGCAGCGGCCGCACGGGCCGCGCCGGCCGCAAGGGCGTCAGCGCCCTGATCGTGCCACTGAGCGCCCGCCGCCGCACCGAACGCTTGCTGGAGAATGCCCGTATCCGCGCCACCTGGGCAAAGCCGCCATCGGCCGAAGAGGTCAATCGCCGCGACGATGAGCGCCTCATCGCCGATCCGATCTTCTCCGCGTCCCTGCGTGATGACGAGCAGTCCCTGGTTCAGCAACTGCTGCAGAGCCATGGTGCCGAGCAGGTCGCCGCCGCCTTCCTGCGCCAATACCGCGCCGGCCATTCCGCGCCGGAAGATCTGCAGGATGTGCCCGCTGAGGGCGAGCGCAGGAAACCCCGCCGCGACGAGTTTTCCGCGCCGCGTGATGATGCGCCTTCCACTGGGCGCAACGACTTCGCTGACGGGGTCTGGGTGTCGCTCTCCGTCGGCCGCAAGCAGAATGCCGAGCCGCGCTGGCTGATCCCGATGCTCTGCCGCAACGGCAATCTCACCAAGCGCGACATCGGCGCGATCAAGATGATGCCGGAAGAAACCTTCGTCGAATTTTCGGCCGAAGGTGCCGAACGCTTCCTGTCGGCCATCGGCCCGGACAAGACGTTGGAACGCGGCATTCGCGTCAAACCACTTGCCGGTGTACCAGATTTTTCACAGGCCAAGCGGGAAGGAACCTACGGCAAGAAGAAACCTTACTCGGAGAAGAGCGCCCGTTCGAGCGACGCCGCCAAGCCGAAATGGAAGTCCGACCGCAAGCCGGAACGGATGCCCACAGGCGAGGGCAGCGTTTCCGAACGTCCGGACAAGAAGCCCTGGGCAAAGAAGCCCGGAAAGCCGAATTTCGCCAAGAACGACGGTCCTCCCAAGGGCGGAAAGCCGAATTCAAGGGCCGCGCGCAAGGCTGCCAAGGCGCGCGGGGAGTAATCTTGTAACTGAGCTCGAGGGGGGCAACAGCCCCCTCGTTGCGATCTCCGCATCTCTCAGCAAGAGAGGATCGGTATTCAGGCGCCGCTACTCGAAGAAGATCACGCTCGCCGGTGATGGCGGCAACGGCTTTACCCTGGCGTCTTGAAAACCGGCACGCCTGGCCATCTCGGCCAGATCCTTCTGCGTGTAGGCCTCGCCCTTCGGCGTGTTGGCGAGCATCTCCCACGAGAAGGCGGCTGCGAAGGGAGGCGAGACGAGATCTTCATTGGGCACGAACTCCACCGCGACCACCCTGCCGTCGCGGCTCAGGCTGGCCCGGGTCTTTACAAGCAATCCGGCGCAGGTTTCCATGTCGAAGTGATGGAGGAAGTTCGGAAGCAGAATAAGATCATAGTCGGTACCCCAGTCGACGTCGAATGCGCTGCCGGGAATGGCCTTGTAGCGCTCTGAAACACCAAACTCCCACGCGTTATGTTTGGCCAGTTGCAGAACAGAATTCCAATCAACCGCGACGATCTCGGCCGAGGGAAACGTCTTCGCCATCTCGATCCCAAAACGCCCGTGTCCTGCGGCGATGTCCAGGATTTTCTTTGGCGGTACGGGCAAGTTGGCCATTTCAGCCGCAAGGCTGACCGCGCTGCCGCCCGTGAACGAACCCATGCCGCGGGCAAACTTCACCCATACGGGATTGTCCGGCGACATGTTTGCCAATCCAATGGACCCACCGTTGCGGACATAGGATGTCGGATCGTCCAGGATCTGCTTGAGGATTTCCGGCGCGGCGAGGAACTCGATGGCTGAGCCCATATAAGCCGGCGAATGCCGGTCGAGGAAAGCGCGGCTGGATGGGGTCAGAGCATATTGATGGCCCGTTTTGGTCAGGAAGCCGTTTACAACGAGAAAGTCGCACAGAATGCGTATGCCGCGTTCGGCAGCATTCGTCGCGACCGCCAGCGATTTTGCAGTCCCGCCGTCACCGATCAACGTAAAAAGATCGAGCTCTATGGCGGCCTTGATCGCAGCCGTCTTCCGGCACGCAAACATCGCATCAACAATCAGATTGGGTGAGATTTCGCCCATGCCTGCTTCTGCTGCAGTCGATGACATTGGAGCCTCCCCATTTGCATCCAACGACCGACCAGGATAGCCGGCCTCGATGGGGGAACTATCCCACGGAAGGCAATGGCGCATAAGTGCGCAATTGTTACTACGCGCTAAACGAGTAATCCATGCCGGTTATGCCGGTAATGCCGCGCCGGCCGTTTACCAGGGGGATCATCGCCTTAAGTGCGGATCGCGACTTCGGCTTCGATTTCCACCGGGAGATTGAAAGGCAGTCCGGCTACACCGATAGCGGAACGAGAGTGAGCGCCGCGTTCCTTGCCGTAAAGTTCCACTATGAGGTCGCTGAAGCCATTGATGACCAGCGGATAGCGATTGAAACAATCATCCGCATTGACCATACCGAATACGCGCAGCCAGCTTTCGACACGGTCGAGATCGCCAATGCTTCCCTTCAAGCTCGCAAGCATGGCCAATCCGGTCAATTTCGCCGCATGATAGGCTTCCTCCAACGACAGGTCGCGGCCGACCTTGCCAAGAGGCGTGGCGATCGATCCGTCCGGCGCCAAAGCTCCGTGTCCCGAAATAAACGCCCGATTGCCATGGATGCGAACCCAAGGAAAGTTGAGCACCACATTCGGTGGGAGTTTTATCGGCTGTGGAAGCTGCAAACCAAGCGCCGCCAACCGGCTTTCAATATCTGCCATGGTTGATGTTCCGATCTCTCCATTTTCGAGCTTCTTGCCGCCGACCTATGCGTTATGGTCACAAACACGCAGCGAAGGAAGCTGCTCTCTAGTTCGCCAGCACGCGCGGCGACGGGAATGTAATCTCCACCAATGTCCCCTCATTCGGGGCCGAGTTGATCGAGAACGTCGCACGGTTGGCGTCGACCATGGCCTTGGTCAGCGGCAGGCCGAGGCCGGTGCCGTCGCCGCGCTTGCGGGCATTGGTCGAAACCTGGCGGAAGGGCTTCATCGCCTGTTCCAGCTCGCTGCGGGTCATGCCGACGCCGGTGTCGCGAATGCGCATGACGACGCTGCCATTTCCTTCGTAAGACGTCGAGACGACGATCTGGCCGCCTGACGGCGTAAAGCGGATAGCGTTCGACAGGATGTTCAATGCAATCTGCTTGATCGAGCGCAGGTCGGCGACGACGTTCGGCACAGCCTGCGACAGCGCGGTACGGATGATGACGCGCTGGCTGTTGGCTTGCGGCTGCACCAGCGACACCGCTTCGGCGATCGCCTCGTTGAGGCCGACGGAGGAAAATTCCAGGTCCATTTCGCCGGCTTCGATCTTGGAGATATCCAGCAGATCGTTGACGATGTCGAGCACATGCCGGCCCGAGCGGCCGATATCGGTTGCATATTCGATATAGCGGGAATGACCGATCGGCCCGAAGCGCTCGCCGGCCATCATGTCGGAAAAGCCGATGATGGCATTGAGCGGCGTGCGGATCTCGTGGCTCACACGGGCCAGAAAATCGGTCTTGTGCGCATTGGCCGTCTCCGCCGCACGCTTGGCACTGCGCAATTCTTCCTCAGTGCGCTTCCACTGCGTGATGTCGCGGATGACGGCGCAATAGCCGTTGGAGGAGTTCAGCCGCCCCATGGTCATGAACAGCGGCACGAAGCCGCCCGAGGCCTCCCGGCCGATGACCTCGCGGCCGTCGTTCAGCACGCTTGCCACGCCATGGCCGGAGAGACCGGCGAGATAGTCGAGTACAGCCTTCTGGCTCTCATGCGCAAACAGCATGACGAAGGGCTTGCCGCGGGTTTCCTGGTCATCATAGTTGAAGAGCGCGCTTGCCGAGCGGTTCATCGAGCGGATCTCGCCCTCCTGCCCGATGATGACGACACCATCTGTTGCCGTCTCCAGCGTCGAACGCAGCTCTTCGATTTCGACCTGCAGCTTCGCAAGTTTTTCCACCATGCGCTCCGGCCGCGCTTCTTCGGGCACAGGCTCCGATGGCGGCGTGGAAGTCTCGCTTTTGTCGAGCGGCATCAGCGCCAGCATCAAAGCCGTGCCGTCTTCCCAACGGATCGATTGCAGCCGAGCGTTGACCGGCACCAGCGTATCGTCGGCGCGTACGACCATCATCGTGCCCGGCCGCTCGGTCTTGCCTTCGAGGTCATGACGCTGCAGCAGCGCATCCAGCCCGCCGACATGCTCGAGGTCTGTGAGGCTCTCATAGCCCGTCAGCCGCAGGAATTCGGTATTGCCATGGATCAGCCGGTCGCCGGCGTGGACAAGAATGGCGAGGGGCAGTTGGTCGACGATCTCCGCCGACAGGCCATCGCGCATTTTCACGCGCGGCGGAATGGCTGTGCTCAAGACGTCCAGCGGATCGAAATCCTGTTCCGGCTCACTGGAGACTTTTGGTTCCTCCAGATCGGGCGTGGCGACCTCTTCCGGCTTTTCCGTCTCGGCCGAAAGCGCCGGCATGTCCAGTTCGGATTGTGCGGTTTCGTCGCCTTCCGACGGAGCTTCGGCTGGCGGCCGCTCTACTGCAGTATTGTCATCGGCCGGCGTTTCGACGGTATCGGACAGAACCTCATCCGCCGCATTCGGCTGCGGCGAGATGTCCACCACCTCCTCGGACTGTTCCATCGCTTCGGGCTGATCGGCGGGCGGCTCGGCGCGCTTGCCGAAGGGTTCGAGCTGCCGGGCGATCTCGCGGAAGGCTGCCTGTTCGCTCAGCGACAAGCCGCCTTGCATCAACGGGCGGCGTTGATGCAACTGGATGACCTTATCGGATTCTCGGCGGTTCGGCGTCTCGGCAATCTTCAGGGCCGGCGGCTCTTCATTCCGCTGAGCAGGCTCCTCTGCCGCCTCAGGGCCTGCGTCGTGAGCGGCCTCTTTTCCTTCCGAAGCACTTTCCTCCGGCGGGCTCTGTGGCGTTTCTTCAGCAATTGTTGGCACCGCCATCTCCGCGACAGGCTCTTCTGCAACGCTCGGCATCTGGGCGCGCTGCTCTTCCTCTCCGCCTAACGTCAGT
Source organism: Rhizobium mayense (assembly GCF_030272705.1). GTDB lineage: Bacteria > Pseudomonadota > Alphaproteobacteria > Rhizobiales > Rhizobiaceae > Rhizobium > Rhizobium mayense. The sequence goes on from NZ_JARFYM010000019.1 coordinate 118,133, forward strand.
CCGAGTTTCATCGGATCTTCGATGGCATCGGAGAGGCGCACGACGCCGAAGCCTCTGAAGCCGTCGAAGTCGCGGCTGCGCGTATAGGTCGGCAATGCGGCCAGATCGACCGGTACCATCAGGCTGGTCTTTTCCACCGGCCAATAGATCGTCCGGCCAGACCATGTGTCGCGCCGCGCCAGCAGCTCTGCGATCTTGCCATCCGGATCGAGATTGAAATGCTTGGCAATGTCTGCGAAGGCGACGCCGGTTACCTTCGTGGCATGCGGGCCCACGGCTTCAGCGAATTCGCGCGAGACTTCGCTGAAGCGGCCTTCGGCGTCGATCCTCCAGACGAAGCGCGTGGCGCGACCGCTGCGCTTGAAAGTGAAACCCTCCGGCTGGCCGACTTCGGGGGTGGGGGCAGGGGTAG